>NZ_QNUL01000005.1 GCF_003383615.1 Dyadobacter luteus | reverse complement strand
AGCATACGATAACGAGTTTGTTCATAAAAGGGCAGCGTAAATCATACGTTTTCCTTGACTTTGTCTTAGCTATCTCAGTGTGACAGTACTCTACCATTGTCACACTGAGCTTGTCGAAGGCCTTTAAACCTCAAAACAACTTCTTATCCAGCGAGAATTTCCCTGGCCCTGTGAAAAACAATGTGATGTAAGGCACAAGGAACAATAGAGCATGCTCCTTCACATCATACGGATCGTTGTCATGGATAATAAAGAATGCTACACCCATAGTAAAGATAAGCGGAATCAATACTGCTCGTGAAGCAAGCCCCAGAATCAGCAACAATGAACAGAATACCTCTGCCCCTACCGCCAATATCAGCGAGGGCAACTCCCCTATTCCGATAGGATCTGCAAAACCATGACTTCCACTGATCAGTTTATTGAACTTGGGCAAGCCATGTGTAAGCATCATTACAGAGATTCCCACGCGTAAAATTAAAACTCCCCAATCGGCACCAGCCGGCAGATGAGCCGGTTTCAAAAACTTCTTAAACATAATACTTCAATTTTTTCTCCAATAACGGTTCTTTTCTGATTCCAGAAAAATAAACGAAAATATTTATCATTAATTTTACAATGCAACATTGTTGCATATTTTTATATATCAAGTTTTATTTTTAGGTTTACCTAAATTTATATCTAGACCTAGTTAAATAAATAATTTGAAGTATATATGAAGTTACTCCTACTTTTACTGAGCATCCTACCCATTGCCAGTTTTGCTCAACATACACTTTCGGGTAAAATCACGTTAGATGGCAAGAATGAGCCAGCTTTCGGCGCATCTGTGTTTATACAGGAACTCGGAACCGGGACTACAGCCGATACTTCCGGTAAATTTGTCATCACTAACATTCCTTCAGGCATCTACACGCTTAAGATCAGCTATATTGCTCATCCTACTCTCACAGAAAAAAATCTGCGTGTTCAGCAGAATGTGAAAAAAGATTTTGTGCTAAGCCAGGGAGCCAATGCGCTGAATGAAGTAGTTGTAACAGGGACAATGAAAGAAGTTTCTAAATTGGACAGCCCTGTTCCTGTGGATATCATTACCGCAAAATTCCTTTATAAAAATCCTGTTCCAAGCATTTTTGAAGGTTTAAGTTATGTAAACGGAGTTCGGCCTCAGCTAAACTGTAACGTATGTAACACGGGCGACATCCACATGAACGGACTTGAAGGGCCTTATACCATGGTACTCATTGATGGTATGCCGATGGTGAGCGGACTCTCGACTGTCTATGGTCTTTCAGGGATTCCTAATAGTCTTATTGATCGTGTGGAGATTGTGAAAGGTCCTGCTTCTACCCTATATGGCTCGGAAGCGGTGGGAGGACTAATTAACATCATCACTAAAAATCCATCAAAAGCGCCTGTTTTTTCAGCAGATGTATTCAGTACTTCCTGGCTTGACTATAACGTTGACCTTGGCGTTAAACTCACCCCTGGCTCAAAAGTAAGTTCATTACTGGGTATCAATTATTTCAACTACCAGCGCCCAAAAGATAACAACGGCGATGGGTTTACCGATCTGACACTGCAAAACCGGATTTCTATATTTAATAAATGGTCGTTTTCTCTGCCCAACAACAAATCTGCAAGCATAGCCGCCAGATATTACTACGAAGACCGGTGGGGTGGACAAATGAACTGGAACCGGTCTTTCAGAGGCGGTGACGAGGTGTATGGAGAAAGCATTTATACCAAACGTTACGAGGTACTGGGAAGCTACGAATTGCCGGTTCAGGAGAAAATAACCTTACAATATTCCTTCAGCTCGCATAATCAAAACTCGGTATATGGTGATGTACCTTATATGGCCGATCAAAAAATAGGTTTCGCCCAGTTGCTTTGGGACAAGGAACTGGGAAAGCATAGTTTACTTTTCGGAACTCCTTTCCGTTACACCTATTACAATGACAATACACCGGCCACCCGCCAGTCGGATGGAGAAGACCATGGCGATCAGACGTATCTCCCCGGAATATTTGTTCAGGATGAAATGAGGTTGGGCAAACATACACTATTGCTCGGGGCGCGATACGATTACAACAGCAGACATGGCAGCATATTTACACCCCGGATGGCTTATAAGTACAAGTTCAACCAGACTGATGTGGTAAGACTGAATATCGGGCGTGGTTTCCGTATCGTCAATCTTTTTACAGAAGATCACGCAGCCTTAACAGGATCGCGGGATGTGATTATCAAAGAAGCATTGAATCCTGAACAGAGCTGGAATGCCAATATCAATTATGTAAAAAAGATTGTCACAGGAAGCTCATTCGTGGGATTGGATGCATCGCTGTTCTATACTCATTTTACAAACCGCATTTTACCTGACTACGAAACCAATCCCAATCAGATTATATATGATAATCTGGATGGCTATGCGGTATCAAAAGGGGTAAGTCTGAATCTGGATTTCAACTTTCCTTTTCCGCTTAAGATCATTGCCGGTGGTACCTACATGGAGAACTTCCAAAAAGAAAATGGGGTAAAGTTCCGACCCGTCCTGACAGAGAGATTTACCGGCATCTGGTCCTTTTCGTACGAACTGGAAAAATCAGGATTATCATTTGACTATACCGGGAATATTTACGGACCTATGCGTCTTCCGTTACTAAGTAGTGAAGATCCCCGGGCAGCAAATTCTCCGGTTTGGTCATTGCAAAATCTACAAATCACGAAAAAATTTGATAACGGACTTGAGATATACGGAGGCGTCAAAAACCTGCTCAATTTCACCCCTCCATCAAACTCTATAGCCCGTTCTTTCGACCCATTTGACAAAGATGTCACGTTCGATAATCAAGGACAAGTGGTGGCCACTCCGGGAAATCCTTACAGGCTAACTTTTGATCCATCGTACGTTTTTGCACCCAATCAGGGACGAAGAACATTTCTGGGAATGCGGTATACATTTCGATAAAAATCCTCTAAAAATTGCACCAGAAACATGTTTACAATTGAAATGATATAATTTTTCAAAGAAGGAGAACGTATATTATACTGATATTCATTGCATTGAATAATCTATGATTGTATCTTTGTGTCATCACTAAAAAAACACTACGAAAACATGGCATTAACAAAGACATTCGTTAAGAGCAAATCCCTCTATAAAGTAACATTTACTGTACCTGCTGAGGCAGTTGCTGAGACTAAAAAAGTGGCACTTGTAGGTGAATTTAATGGCTGGAATCCTGAAGAGGCTATCGCATTGAAAAAGCAGAAAGATGGTTCTTTCAAAACCAGCCTGGAACTGGCAGCCGGAGAATACCAATTCCGTTATATCCTTGATGACCAGAAGTGGGAAAACGACTGGGAAGCAGATAAGTATGTACCTGCAGGAGTAGACGCTACCGAAAATTCTGTAGTAGTACTTTAATTGAGACAAAACAAAAAAGCTGAAATTGATCTCTGTCAGTTTCAGCTTTTTTGTTTCCTGATTTTTAAATCCGGCCCTTATATTTTAAAAGCATCGCTTTCCTGATATGCTTTGATAAGTGCTTCTTCACCTTCTTTTCCGGCTTGTGAATTGCCGTGCTCCATACCCATAATGAACGACTTATTTTCCTTTTTGCTACGGTCGTAAATGTATTTGAATACATTTTTAAAATTGATTTCACCTGTCGTAGGTTCTTTTCTGCCAGGTTCGTCGCCGATCTGGAAATAATCAATCTCACTCCAGGTTTTATCGATATTGTAAATCAAACGTCCTTCATTTTTCTGCATATGATAAATATCGTACAGAATTTTACAGGATTTGCTGTTTACCCCACGACAGATCTCATACGTTTGTTCAGAAGTACGTAAGAACAAATTAGGCGAATCGCTCAATGGCTCCAGCACCATCACCAACCCATGCGGCTCCAGTATTTCTGCACCACGACGCAACGCATCAATCACATTACCTGTTTGCACACCAAGAGGCAGATTTCTCTCGAAATCACCTGGCACAACGGTCATCCATTTCGCATTAACTCTTTTCGCGACCTCAACCGCTTTTTTACAGCCATTCAGGAAAATATCAATATATTCCTTTTTACCAGCCGCCAGTGTATTGGCTCCATTTCCTCCTTTATCCACCACAAAAACACCCATCTCCATTTTCAGACGAGCCATTTCTTTTGCTATTTTCTCCTGCTCTTCTACTGGTCTTCCCATCATGCCATTGTCCTCCAAAGCCATGAAACCATTGTCAGCCATGAATTTTAACTGATCAATGACATCCTTTCCGGCTGAGTTCTGGAACATCCCGAAATGAGAAGCATATTTCAGCTTAAATTGATTTTTTGCAACTGGACCAGCTTGTCGGGCAAAAGTTTCACCAGCAGCTACAGCGCCGGCTATTCCTAGTGTGGATTTCACAAAATTTCTGCGAAGCATATTCTTTCCTGATGTTATGTTTTAAATGTAAAGGGAATTGGAGCCCGAATATACCGCCAAAACCGATTTCAATCCCAAACCGCTATCTTCTTTTACGGCGTTTACGCTTGTCTTTTACATCAACAGGTTCATCAGGTGTAGCTACCACCTCCACCGGTTTTGGTAAAAAGGGCATCAATTCCGTCCTTATCTCTTCCCTGAAAGCATTCTTCAATCCGTCAATCGCTGCCTCTTTCACTTCTCCGTCAAACCTGTTCGTTTTCAAAAGTTTCATTACCACATCCTCACCGGGCCAACTACCACCTAAGAAACGGGCTGCACTCGCCTGAACGTCTCTGGATTCTCCCTGATTCAAAGCAGCTTTTTGCAACAAGTAAATAGCCTCCGTACTGCCTGATGTTTTGATCGAAGCCAAAAGCGCTATCTTTTTATCTTCAGGCAACCGGGCTAATTTTTCCGATATAGAGGTAACGCCCGCCTGTTCCAGCAAAAGTTTTCCTGCATCCCTTCCAATCACTTCATTGTGTTTTTCCAAAGCCAGTCGGAACAACCGGTCATTTTCAGTGGTAGGCTCGTAACGCTCCACCAACTCTATATAATCTTCCGTACCGTAAGTTTCGTCCAGCAATTTATTCAAAGCAGTAAGCCCCTGTTGGGAATTGCTGACAAAGGATTTGTCCAAATGCAATAATGCCAGTTTACTTACCTGAATACGATCAGAAGCAGGTACTTCCATTACATGCAGCAACGCCTGAGTTTTTTCGTAACCGGCATGAAAGAAATCAAAGGCGCGGAAATAACGCAGTCTTTCCTTAAAACTGACCGCCGTATCAGAAGCCAGGGTTGTCAGATATGGGATTGCTTTTCTGGTTCGGGCAAGCCAAATAATGTCTTTACCGGCAGGTGTAAGTTCTGGCCTGGCACCGGCACGTTCAAGCCAGGCGGGAAATATGCGTTCCCATTGATCATACGCTCCAATGCTCAGCGCTTCTACCGACCAGCGATCGTGGCCTTTATATTGTTTTGCCAACTGCAACCAAACATCCAATGCTTCATAAGTGTGGTTATGATTAATGGCCAGAGCACATTCCCTGCGTACCTGCGGGTGAGGGTCAGAAGTCAGCCTTTTGATATATTCAGTAGGATCGCTGTTACGCTGGCGTACTGCCCGAAGCGCTACTATTCTCAGGTTATGATTCAGCTCTCTGAAAGCAATATCCAGACTCCTGTAATTGAAACCTTCGATATTATTAAGTACCCAAAGTGCGCGTGCTCTCAAACGTGGATTGACAGCCGGGTCCCTGAAGAGCTTTTCCAGCTCCTCTTCAGCCTGCCAGCCCAATTTCACACAAGCGTTCCAGGCCATATACCGCATAGAAAGATTGGGATTTTGCAGTGCTTTCACTGCTTCTACAGGAGAAGTAAGGTCATAAGCGGGGATGGCATACGGTGTGCCCGGAGGAGCGATCCGATACAAACGTCCACGGCTTTTGTCTTTCATTTTGTGACTGCCAATCACCGGATCGTACCAGTCTGACACGATGAGCGAACCATCAGGTGCTACACACACATCAGAAGGGCGGAACCATTTATCACGTTTACCTTCTACCAAAGGAAGAATTCCGGTCGATTTAAAACCGGCCCCCTCATCTTTTACAGGAAAAGCATTTACCGAATTTAAACCTGCATCTGCAAGTATGATCTGATCCCAAAAACGACGTGGTAACAAAGTTCCTTCGTAGATAGTCATCCCCATTGGAAATCCTGAACCGGTTTCCATTAAGTTGGGGACAACCCCCGGATCATTCTGATGCCAGTGTCTGCGTGGGATTTCATCTTCAAGATTGGTCCTGTTGATGCGCCAGCTATTGTTGTTCATCTCATCCACATAACCGAAGTTGCCGTTTTCCATGACATACGATACCCTGTCACCGGCATTCCCCGGCTCTTCCTGATCAGATTGCCAGATAGTTCCGTAACTGTCAACAGCCAGCTCAAAGCCATTTCGGAAATTCTCAGCCAGGATCTCTACCTTTCTGAAATCCTGTGTACAACGGAAAACTACACCTTGTTTATATTGTCTGAAATCAATAGGTCTTTCATATTTATCCAGTAGCGGCCTATCCTGGCCATCTACCAACTGCCTGCCTGCATTGCCATAGTTGAAATAAAACTTTCCATCAGGACCAAAAACAAAGGAGTGGATACCGGCATCGTTTTGAGCCCCTCCTATCCCTTTGAAAAGAATCTCTTTTTTGTCGGCTTTATCGTCTCCATCAGTATCAGTGAAAAGCCACACATACGGACTCTGAGAAACAATAGCTTTGTTACCCATTACCCAAATACCCATTGGCGCATTGATCTCCGGCCCCTGGTAAAAGACCTTGGTTACATCCGCTTTCCCATCTCCGTCTTTATCTTCAAGAATGAGGATCCGGTCACCCATACCTAATTCAGACTTGCCATTCACTGACGGACGATAATTGTAACCTTCCAGGACCCACACACGACCACGATGGTCGACATCAATACTGGTTGGATTGACAAGATTGGGTTCTGAAGCAAAAAGGGTAGCGTCCAGCCCATCGGCAGCCTGAACACCTAGCGCCGCATTAATCGAAAAACGCTTCTCAGCTTCAGAGAATCGTGCATAAACAGAATCAGGATTTGTTACTACAAGAGAATCGGAAGTCTGAGAAAATCCGGAAGTATGGAGAAAGAAAAAGCTTGCAGCAAAAAAACAGCTAATTCCCTTTAAATTAAGTCGTTTCAAAATGTACTATAATATCGCGGCCACTAATCAAAAAACATTTAAAATTACCTGTTGTTTTCGGGAATAAGAAATCAAAGTTCACGACCAGGTCTATAATTTACTGATTGGATACAAAAAAGTGAGAGCCAGTTCAACAGAACCAGCTCTCACTTTTTAAAACTTAAACTAATCTTATTTCTTTTTCAGACTTGTCATATACTCAACCAGATTCACAAGCTCTTCAGTACTCATCGCATCCTGAAGCCCCGCCGGCATCATCGAATCTTTCATTTGTTTGATCGACTTCACCTGAGACATCTTATATTCCTGTGTAGCTCCACCCGGAAATTTCAGTAAAAGATCCGTTTCTGTTTTACTTGATACAATACCCGAAACTGTCGAGCCGTCTTTCAAAGTCACTTCAAAACCTTCATAACCGAAGCCAATACCTGCGCTCGGATCAAATATCGCTGCATAAAGCGCCTCCTTCGGCAACTTGTCACCGATTTCAGAAAGCTTTGGTCCGAAATCCATTCCATCCGCATTGACCTGATGACAAACCGAACAATACATTGCAAATACATCTTTTCCTTTTGCAACATTACCTTTCATGGTGATCAGTTCTTTCACAGCAGGATGTTTCTTTGCCACCGTTCCTTCTTCCTGCAGATATTTGGCAGCTTCTACTTTCACAGCTTTTCTCCATGCTCCACTCACACCCTGCACAGCCGCAGACTTCAGCTCACCTGCTATTTTACCTTCCTTCAGTAACACCAAAACTTGATCCTCTCCATTCATAGTACCGCCCATTGCCTTTACAGCAGCAGTCCTCAGAGCCATAGAATATTTTGGGTCTGTAGTAACACTTTGTAAAATCCCCAAAGATTCTTTGTTACCCACACCTTTAATGGAAGCAAGAATATTTTCACCTTTGGTCTGATCTTTACCTTTGATAGTAGTCCAAACCAATGCGCTACCGCCTTGCTTCAGCAACTGCTGCCCTGCCTGTCTTCCCAGGTTTTCATTCGATTTAGACAATGCAAGATCAAGTAATCTCCTGTTCTCTGAAACCAGATCATAACGGGAAACAAGCTCCATGTACACTCCATTTCCATAATTTGCATCCAATACCTTTTTCAAAGCTGCCTGTGCATCTGCAGATTGTTTCACAAAAGCAGGATCTAGGTGACGTAGTGCCAGATTGCTGATTTCAACCTGATTAGCTGCTTTTCCTTTCATAATTTTCAGCAAGGCAGCAGACTTTTCTTTTCCTCCCGGATTAAAATCAAACGCGCGGAAATATCTCAAACGATTCTTCAAATCCACAGATTCATCACTTGCAAGGGATGCCAGCAAATCTACAGACTCCTTACTTCTTGATCTCCAGACAATATCTTTTCCAGCTTCTGTGGCTATTGGATTAGCACCTACAGCCGCGAGCCATGCTTTGAAGAAACTATCCCATTGTCCTTCAGCACCTATTCCCAATGCTTCCAGATACCATCTGTCTTTTCCATCGTATTGTTGTGCAAGTTTTACCCAGTAACCTGCCATTTCAGGTGATTTGTCTCCGTAAATTGCCAAAGCGCATTCACGTCTTACCTGCGGTTCGGAGTCGTTGACCAATATGGCCAGATATTTACCTAGCTGAGAAGTTCTGCTCTGTTTCACGATTCTCAATGCGGTAATTCTCAAATCCGGATTTGTGCTTTTTAAAGCTGTTTCCAGATAGGTATTATTCGACTTATCAATATGACTCAATGCCCAAAGCGCACGCGCCTGCATTCTCGGGTTTGAATTATCAGCATACAACTTTTCAAGTTCCGGTACAGCAGCGTTACCCAACTTCGTCAACGCACTCCATGCCTGATATCTTACCGATAAGTTAGGGCTTTGCAAAGCAGCGACGGCACCTGCTGCGGTTGAGAAGTCACTCTTTGGGATACGGTAAGGAGTATTAACAGGAGCAATTCTGTACAAACGTCCTTTGCTCTGGTCACCTGCCTGGTGCCCTCCCACGCCCGGATCATACCAGTCGGATACGATTAAGGATCCATCCGGTGCCACACATACATCCGACGGTCGGAACCACTGATCTCTTTTTCCATCTACGATATTGACAATTTTAGCGCTGTAACCCGCTCCCTGATTCTGTACCGGATAGGAACGAACCACATTATGTCCCGGCTCGCAGTGAATCATTTGTCCCTGGAAAGTTTTAGGTAACAAATTCCCTTCATATATCACCATACCAGTAGGAGAACCTGATCCTGTCTGTAGAAGATTGGGAACTACGCCCGGGTCATTCAGATGCCAGTGGCGATACGGAATTGAATCCTCCATATTAGTACGGTTTGCACGCCAGCCTGCACCTGTCATTTCATCAGTATATCCGTAATTTCCATGTTGCATGACATAATTGATGCGGACGCCCTTGTTGCCATCGTCATCATTATCCGACTGCCACATGGTACCGTAGCTATCTACAGCCACTTCATAATTGTTTCTGAAGTTATGACCCAGCACCTCGACATTTGTAAAATCAGGATCACAACGGAAAACAATTCCTTGTTTCAGTTTCTTGAAGTCAATGGCTTTACCGTCTTTTCCTAAAACAGGTTTTCCGTCTCTCCCTAACAACTGACCACCTTCATTCCCGAAGTTAAAGTATAACTTTCCATCCGGCCCTAAGGTAAATGCATGCATACCATGATCATGCTGTTCGCCGCCAACTCCTTCAAAAATAACTTCTTTTTTATCTGCCTTGCCATCTCCGTCGCTATCTGTGAACAACCATACATAAGGACTTTGAGAAACCACAACCTGATTGCCCATCACCCAAATTCCCAACGGAGAATTGATTTCTTTGCCCTGATAGAAAACAGTTGTTTTGTCCGACTTGCCGTCTCCGTTTGTGTCTTCCAGTATCAATATACGGTCACCCTTGTCATTCGTCGGATTTCCATTGATAGCAGGACGGTAGTTATATGCTTCACAAACCCAAACCCTCCCCAGATGGTCCACATCAATATTGGTCGGGTTCGTAATAGTTGGCTCAGCTGCAAAAAGTGATGCCTCCAAGCCTTCGGTCAAAGTCAAGCCTGCAACGGCATACTTCGGAGAGCGTTTTTGAGCATCTGTAAGATCCTTGTACAAACTATCCAGAGTCAGCTTATCTGCCGTACTCGGATTGGACCGCTGATAAGACGCCACGGAAAGGCTGAGCAGGGCACCACCGGCAACTGCCAGTCCCAGGGATTTTGTGAAGTTCATGGAGTGATTAAAATTTTAAATATCAGACATTTCCGATTACAACCCATTGCGGATAAAGCCTATCCGAGAGAGTAAAGTGAGCAAAATTATTGTTATTATTCGAATAAATATTGGTAAATTTAAATAATAAGAAATTATTAATTGTCATAATTACACATGAAGTCAACATTTTTTTACCTGCTTTCTTTTTGCTCCCCTTATCTTGTCCAGGCTCAAACTTTACCTGCGGCCGTACAAATTAAAACGGCCATCCTAGCAGCGCCTGTTGACAAGCGCGATGGAGCCAAAGTATATGGATATGCCTCCGACGGAACTTTCACAGTTTTACGGGAGGGGACTAATGATTTTATATGCCTGGCCGACGATCCTAAAAAGGAAGATATTGGCGTTTCCTGTTATCATAAAGATCTGGACCTATTTATGGAGCGGGGAAGAAAACTTACCAAAGAAGGCAAAAGTCAGAAAGATATTTTCGATATAAGAGAAAAAGAGGTGAAAGACGGCTCGCTCAAAATGCCCAAACAACCTTCAACATTATATGTTTTATCCGGCAAAAAAGATCAGTACGATTCAGCTACAGGTGCTTTGAAAAACAGCTATTTGCGCTACGTTATTTACATACCTTTTGCCACAGCAGAAAGTACCGGACTGCCTCTCAAACCGGATGCTGAAGGAATGCCATGGATTATGGATCCCGGGACACATCGTGCGCACATTATGATCAATCCTGCAAGGCAATAGCGCTAAACTTGTTTCAAAGAGAAAGCAATAGCTTTTTCCCTGAACAACTTTTTAGTTTCTGTCCACACCGTAACAAAGAAATCAGTTTGGCGATAAGCATTCAGATCTTCTACTGATTCCCAGTGACTGTGTGTGACGAACACATCCGAATCATCAATATCCTGTAAAAGTTCGAGATGACTACACCCTGGCATACCCAGAATGGTATCGTAATACTTTTCAAAAATAGTATGGAAAGCATCTGCGTTTCCTTCCGAGAAGGTCATGCGAACAATTCTGACAATCATAAATCCGGGATGTGTTAAAGCTACAGGGTATATAGATGGCCGCTGCGTCTTTTCAAAAAAACTACAACGATGAAAATTAAAGTTATAACACTTCTTGTATTAAGCCTGACCGCTTTTGCTTTTCAATCTATGGCTCAAACCGAAGTTATCAATCTTTGGCCTGACGGCAAAGTACCCAATTTTAAAACCAGCGATATACAGGAAAAATCTGTGACAGACGCCAGTGGAATACTTCGGATCAGCGGGGTAACAGTCCCGACAATTACAGCCTATATTGCTCCGAAAGAAAAAGCAACCGGTGCTGCGGTAATGATTTGTCCGGGGGGTGGATATGGAATCCTGGCAGCCTCGCATGAGGGCAGCGATTTTGCCAAATGGTTTAACGAGCGTGGTATATCCGCCTTCATATTAAAATATCGTTTGCCAAATGACAAAGCAATGACCAAACAGCACGAGGTTCCGTTAATGGACGCCATGCAGGGCATGGAACTGATTCGTAAAAATGCAGCAAAGTGGAATATCGATCCTTCTAAAATTGGTGTGATGGGCTTCTCCGCAGGCGGACATCTCGCGGCTACCTTATCTACGCATTACAATTTGGGGGCAAGGGCATCTGAGCAAGCCAAACCGAATTTTTCACTATTGATTTACCCCGTTATTTCTTTGTCTCAAAAAATTTCTCACGGTGGCTCACGCGATAATTTATTGGGACCTGATAAATCAGAAGAATTGATCAAATATTATTCAAACGAATTGCAGGTGTCCGAGAAAACACCAACCGCATTTTTGGTACACACCATGGATGATGGAGCGGTGCCGGTTGAAAATAGTATCGAATATTACCTGGCACTCAAAAAATTTAAAACGCCTGCCGAAATGCATCTCTACCCGACGGGCGGACACGGATATGGCTTTCGTACAGAAGGGAAAGGATCTTTGGCCAACTGGCCGGCAGCACTTGAAGGCTGGCTGAAAGCAATGGGATACAGTAAATAAGCGAATCTCAAATGGAAGAGGTTGCAGATTGAAGTTTAGCTCCATTCTGCAACCTCTTTTATTTTTTAGTTCATGGCAACTAATGTACGTGAAGGCGCTTCTGTTACCTCATTAGTAGTGAGGTTAATCTTTTTGACAATCATTTCTTTATTATCAGATATTTCAAGAGTATATCTGCCATCTGTAACTTCTGAGAAATTCAATTTTCTTCCAAATTTCTCCAACGATTTAGAGACAGTTTCTTCGTGAACAACCTTTCCTTTGCTGTCCAGCAGACGTAGTTTCACACTTTCTCCTTTTTGCTTTTCCATCAGCACGTTCATGGTGAGTGTATTCTGAACGCGATACATACTTACTTTAAAATTTTCGCAGCTGTTGTTTTTACATTCTCTTTTAACATCGAACGGAGCAGCGAAAACAGATGCATTAAGGGCAACGACACCGCAAGCGGCAAGAACAAAGTTTCTCAATAATTTTCTCATGGCTATGAAGGTTACTCAGGTGTATATTTTTAAATATTTCACCAAAGATGTCTTCACACCTGCCTATGTTGCATGGTTTGTATGAAAGGTAAAAAACAAGGATGAACGGTTACTTAACCTCCGATGGCAATCATAGTCCTGTTTTGCTCATAATCAGACCTGGCCGTTTTATCATCGAAACCGACATGCCCTCCGTGAGCAAAATGTTTTTTATGGAAGTGACTTAATATGATAGGACGAACATCCTCGCCATTCCGGAGAGGTGTCAGCAAATCTATTTCTGATGTATCGAAAAGGCAGTTTTTCAGCTTTCCATCTGCAGTGAGCCTGATCCGGTTACAACCTGAACAGAACGGATGCGTTACAGTTCCAATAATCCCAAACGTCCCTGCAGCTCCATCCACTTGATACCTGCGCGCGGTGTCATGAGGTTCGGCCATCAGCTGACGAAATTCAAACTCAGCATTAATTTTAGAAAGCAGTTCATTGTGCGATACGATTTTGGACATATCCCATTGATTTCCGCTAAATGGCATGAATTCAATAAATCTGATATGCAGAAGCGGATTTTCGAGCGTTAAATGAACAAAATCATTCACTTCGTGATCATTGAGGCCTCGCATCACCACTGTATTGAGCTTTACTGTAAATCCTTCTGAAAGCAACAATGCGATATTATCCCTTGTCTTCTGATAGTGATCCCGCTTGGTAATACCCTTAAACTGAACTTCATTCAGGGTATCCAGACTGACGTTCAGCGATTTCACACCAGCATCTTTTAGCTTGGGCAGATATTCATCGATCAAAACAGCATTTGTGGTCAACGTCAGAGCTGTATCAAGTTTTCCTAGTCTGTCAATGATATCCCCGACATCTTTTCTTACAAGAGGTTCTCCGCCGGTAAGACGGATCTTATCCACTCCCATCTCCACAAAAATACGGGCTAACTCCTCCACTTCGTCTGCCTGCATCAACCATTTGGACGGCATAAACTGCATATCTTCCTGCGGCATGCAGTAAGTACAACGCAGATTACACTTATCTGTCAGCGATATGCGCAGATAAGTATGTTTACGTCCAAATGTATCCTGAATAGACATCATTGATAATAGAGTCGGAGCCCCGGTTTTAAATTAGTGGCGGGTTCCCTGCATAACACTAAAAACATGCAATACGTGCGGAAACAATGCATCCATATATTCTGTAACTGCTCCGGTACTTCCCGGCATAGCAATTACAAGTGTATTTTGTATCAATCCCGCGACCGACCTTGACAGCATAGAAGTAGGTACGCGCTGCTGACCGTATTGTCTGGCCGCCTCCGCAATACCCGGAATTTCCCTGTCCAGAAGTTCGCTCACCGCCTCGGGTGTTATATCCCTTTGCGATAAGCCGGTTCCTCCGCTGATCAATACCAGATCGTAGCTATTGGCAACCAGCCCTTTCAACTTTTCCTGAATTAAATCTTTATCGTCCCTGATTATACCATAATCCTGAACTTCCAAAGACAGCGCCTCCAGCCTTTCAATGATTTTTTTTCCAGAACGATCCTCTCCTGCCCCTGCCGATATCGTATCCGAACACACCAAAACGGCAATTTTCAAATCGCCCTCAGGTGCTTTGCGGTCGCTTTTTCCACCCTTCTTTTCAAGCAATCGGATATTCCTGATCTCAACACTTTTGTCAATAGGTTTGAGCATATCGTACATGGTGAGAGCCACTACTGATGCTCCATGCATGGCTTCTACTTCCACTCCTGTTTTATAAATCGTCTTGACAGTAAGCTCTATTACGATGGATAATGCTTCAATTCTGTAGTTAACACCGGTATATTCAACGGGAATCGGATGACAGTCAGGTAGCAGATCCGGCGTCTTTTTTACAGCCAGAAATCCAGCTGCTTTTGCCATTTCAAAAACATCACCTTTAGGTACGACCCTGTTTTGTATAGCCAGAATAGTCTCCGGCTTACTCACCATCACTGTTGCTTCCGCAGTTGCTATGCGTAACGTATTTATCTTATGGGTTATATCAACCATTCAGTATTTCAATTTTAACAAATAGAATCAGGAATTTTCTTTCCACACATATCCACCTTCCGAAACAAGCTCTTTTCCGAAAATCGGAATATTGGCTTTAATCTGCTCAACAATATATTCAGATGCTTCGAATGCCACCTTACGATGCTTAGAAGAGACAAATACAAACAAACTTATTTCACCGGTAGGTACCAGTCCCAGACTATGATAGATATGCATACAGATCAGATCAAATTTTTCAAAAGCCGATTCTCTGATCTGATGGAAACTTTCCTCCGCCATCTCTTCATAAGCAGAATACTCGATGCCGGTCACAACTCCACCCTCCTTCTGGTCGGCGCGAATCTGTCCCAGGAATAGGGCATGAGCACCTATACCTGTCTTAGACTGATGACTGGCTATTGACTTTGCCACAAAATCCGGATTGATCGGCCCCTGAACAAATACTTTTTTTGGTTTCTTTGTCTTATCCATCTTTAATATTGATTGTATTCAGCCTCCTGCAAACGGCGGCAGCAACGCCAGCTCTGACAAACGACCTATCAGGACTGAATCTGTCGCTATTTGTTTGTTTACCGCTATTTTAAACTTTTTCCCTTTCAACAAAGGATATTTCTCCTCCACCTTCTCTCTGAAAGTGCCTACGGTTACCTGCTCGTTCAGCGTCCAGCTTTCACTCTGCAGACCCGTAGTCTCGGACAACATCCCAAAATACATCACCTGAACATTCATATCAACTTTCTTAACGTGGTATTAAATGTACTTCTACTAAATCTCCGGATTTCACTTCCCGCTGTTCCGATGGCAGATAAATAATTGCATCAGCAAGCGCAAAAGACCTGATTGCAAAAGATTCCTGTCCGTCCAGCGGCAATACTCCGGATTCGGTCACCATGGCTTTCAGAAATTCATCGCGCTCACCTGTAAAGGAATAATCGCTGGCTACAGGCATTTGAACTGATTTCAGAAAGCAGTCTTTCCGACCATATAAGCTACGTATGGCGGGCAATACATATTCATAGTAACACACCAAAGACGATGCAGGATTCCCCGGTAGAGCAAAAAAAAGTTTTTGTCCCTTTTTCCCAAACAACAAAGGCTTACCCGGCTTTTGCTTTACCTTGTAAAAGATCGTTTCGGCACCCAGTTCTGCCAGAGCAGTTCCCACAAAATCATAATCTCCTACAGAAATCCCTCCGCTGGCAAGAACAACATCATTATTCTGGTAAAGCAAATCCAATGCTTCTTTCGTCGCTTCCAGATTGTCCTTCGCATGTAAAATACTTATATCGGTAATTCCTTCCCGTTCCAAAGCAGCCCGTAGCATCACAGAATTGGATTCGTAAATCTGTCCGTGGCTGATTTCACCGCCAGCCTCGACGAGTTCGTCGCCGGTAACCAGCAAACCAACTTTTGGTTTCCTGTAAACGTTTACCTGATTTATATTCAAACCTGCTAGAAAACCGACCCCTCCTGCAGACAATAACGTGCCTGCCGGCAAAGCAATATCTCCCTGCCTGATCTGCTGACCTATATTTCGGATATTCTTCCCTTCTGTTACCGGAAACTCATGGATGCGCACACTATCCCTTTCCCGGGTGGTATGCTCCTGCATGACCACAGCGGTAGCCCCTTCAGGCACAGGCGCGCCTGTAAAAATCCGGACCGCGTTTCCTCTTTCAACAAACTGTACCTTATTCTCCCCAGCCTTTGCCTCTGCTTCAATACATAGTACTATATCGGTAGCGGTAATATCTTCATGATATAAGGCGTACCCATCCATCGAAGATTGACGGAATGAGGGAAGTGATATGGGCGCAATCAGATCTTCAGCGATTACATAATCAACTGATAATGAAAGATTCCTTGTCTCTATAGAAAGCGGTTCGGAATACGTTATTATCTTTTGTTTAGCCTCTTTAACAGATACCATTTTTATAGCAATTTCAGAACTGCAAGATACAATAAGCGAATGATGATAGTGAAAAAATGTAAAACAAAGAGGGAAATCAATATTGTAGAAATATAAAAATTATACTACAAAAATAGCCTTGAATTAATGTAACCAACTGTATATCAACACGTAAATTATCTACAAATATATACAATCACTGTTTTGTCATATATCACACAAATAAACCAGTTCGGCAGATTGCCACAAAAACGGATGATTATTTGTGCTCACGATACTAAAAAGGCGTTATTATTGGGCGCTCCCTGTAATTTGCAAAATTTAGTGATATTAAATAAGTACTATTAATATAATACTAATAGAGCTGAAAATCAGTTTTTTAACCCAAAATGAAATTTTATTTATTCAATACCGTTACCTTTGTACCCCTGGCAAAGAATTTGATATGTAAAAACATTGAGATTGTCTTTCCAATTGAACCTATGTTTCACGAAATAAAAAATGCATGATTCGACTAATCTTTGTTGCCTTCTCAATCGCAGTAATGGGCAAGTTATCCATGAGCGAGGTGGAGGTAGAAAAGAAAGAACTGAAAGAACTAACAGAACTGAAAGACACGACAGACACTATTAATTCAGATCTTCTTGCTATTGACTTCTGTGGCGAAGCTATCCCATTATCAGAACTTCGCATCGCTCAGCGATATCAAACAATGATCAGAAATTACGATACCCCGGAATTTCGTAAGCTGATGACAAACACTGAAAAAAGGATGAGAACGGTAGAGACCATCCTTAAAAAGTACGGAGTACCAGCCGATTTTAAATATATACCCATCATAGAAAGCGCTATGAACAATGAGGTAAAATCTCATAGAGGCGCTGGGGGCTACTGGCAATTTATGCCATCTACAGCCAAATCTCTCGGACTGGTAGTCGACTCAGAAAGAGACGACAGAAAGCACCTGGTGAAATCCACCCACGCAGCAGCCAAATATCTGGTGAGCCTGCACAAACAGCTCGGGTCTTGGACACTCGTCGCAGCAGCTTATAACGCAGGTCCGCAACACATTCAGGATCGCATGCAACGGCAGAACAAGAATGATTACTTCAAATTGAAACTCAACGCCGAAACTACCAAATACATGTACAAACTTATCGCCGTTAAGGAATGGTTTTCCAATCCTGAACGCAGCCGTGAGTGGGGGAGTGGGGAAGTAGTGGAACGTATCGCAGAAACAAAACCTGATACGAAAAAAGACCTGGTTAAATACGACCCTAACACAGTCGTCAGATTGATAACAGGTTCATAAATCATAAGTTTTATTGACTTTATGTAGTAATGGAAAGCTGCGATATGCTTTTCTTTGCACCGGATATCCATATAAGTTATATGGATATCCTTTTTTATAACTTATCTCAAATCTTGTTTTTAAAGACATGACTAAAGCAGAAATGATCACAGATAAAGGAACTATGCTGATCGAGCTATACGATGAGCATACTCCAATCGCCGTGAAAAACTTCGTTGATCTTTCAAAAAAGGGCTTTTACGACGGCTTAATTTTTCACCGCGTTATACCTGACTTTATGGTACAAGGTGGTGACCCTACAGGAACTGGTCGTGGAGGTCCTGGTTATACTATCAAGTGTGAAGTAAAAAATGGTAACCAATACCACGACCGTGGTGTACTGTCAATGGCTCACGCTGGCCGTGATACTGGTGGATCTCAGTTTTTTATCTGCCATAGCAGAAAAAACACGGCTCACCTGGACGGTAACCACACTTGCTTCGGCAAAGTAGTTGAAGGTGTTGATACTGTTGATCTGATCCGTCAGGGAGACAAGATTCAGAAGATTACGATTATCGAAGAAGAGGTAGCCTAATCAAATATCTGATCAATAAAAAATGCCTGCTTTCTGATCGAAAGCAGGCATTTTTTATTCCTTCCTCTGGCAAGACTACCAGAAAGTAGCGTAGAGAATAACTACTATTGTCAATACCACTCCTGCGCCTACTGCAAACACAGTATCTACTTTAAACATTTGGGCGTCAATTTCAAGTCCTTTCTTCTCGTCAGGCATAACCAATCCCAAAACAAACATAACAGCCACGCAGATCAGGAAAACCCAACCCATCCTGTCAAGGAAAGGAATAGTAGTCCAATCTGTAATGAGTGAAAGTGGAGCCCAGTTATTATGCATGGCTAATGCAATTAGAAATCCGCCTACAATTGCAAAAAGAGCTCCGGCAGAGTTGGTTCTTTTCCAGAAGAAACCCATACTGAATGCTGCAAATACCCCCGGAGAAACCAGACCCGTCATTTCCTGAATAAATTGGAAACCACCTTTTTTATCAATGCCCATATATGGAGAAATAAGTATTGCCAATAACATAGAGATGACAATTACAATTCTTCCGGTTTTAACAAGCTGCTCTTCCGATTTGTTTTTACCAAAGTATTCTTTGAAAATATCCAGTGTAAAAATGGTTGATATAGAATTGGCTTTTCCTGCAAGTGAAGCTACAACAGCTGCTGTCAAGGCAGCAAATGACAATCCTTTAAGTCCTACAGGAAGAAGTCCTAACAAAACAGGATAAGCCTTATCCGCAACGATTTCTCCATTTTCTGTCAACTCGTTCACGAATAAACCTTTGCTGTAAAGCGCGTATGCGGCAATACCAGGAATTACAACCAATGCTGGCATCAATAATTTAAGGGCAGCAGCGAATAGCAATCCCTTTCTTGCGGTTGGCAAGTCGGCTCCAAGTGCCCGCTGTGTAATATACTGATTACATCCCCAATAGTTCAGGTTCACAATCCACATCCCTCCGAATAACACCGTAAGGCCTGGCAGCTGAGAATAGAAAGGACTCGACTCTTTGAAGATCATATGAAAGTGATCGTCATGGTTACTTTTCATTTGCTGAAAACCATCCAACATACCTCCTACCGTTATAAGACCATCTCCCGAAACCAGGTTGAGCGCCAGATAAGAAGTAGCTAATCCACCAACAATCAGGAAAAATACCTGAATAACATCAGTATAACCGATCACCTTCATCCCACCGATCGTGATAATGATTGCAAAAATGGCAAGGCTCCACATACAAAACCAGAAGTCCAAACCGGATATTCCTGAAACTGCCAATGCTCCCAGGTACAGAATAGAAGTAAGATTGACCATAATATACAGTCCAAGCCAAAAAACCGCCATAATTAAACTTACCTGCTTGTTGTAGCGCTGGGTAAGAAATTGGGGCATGGTCCATATCTTATTCTTCAGGTAGATAGGCATAAAGAAAACCGCAACTACAATAAGTGTAACAGCGGCCATCCATTCATAGGTAGAAATAGCAAGACCCATTGAAAAGCCATTTCCAGACATACCTATAAACTGTTCGGCAGAGATATTTGATGCGATCAAAGAAGCTCCGATTGCCCACCAGGTAAGCGACCCTTCCGCAAGAAAAAAGTCTTTTGTAGATTCTATTCCGGTTTTCTTTTTATTGTAGATATAGTAACCATAGGCAGCAACTATAATGAAATAAACAAAGAAGATGATGTAATCGGGTAATTGTAATTGTTGCATTTCAATCTTGGAAAATGGGATGTGAGAATGAGCATGTTGGTTCGACCCGAAAGGTACACTATTTTCAGAAAATAGTACAAGCTGTGTTGATCCAAATCAACTAAATGTACCTGCAGAGGGCAAAAAATATAATTAAAGTACAATAAAACTTTTAGTCAGTTCTGCGGGAAGGAGTCTGATGTGGACGCCTGAGTGGATTAGATGGTAATTTCTGAACACGAACTTTACCTTTTCTGCTCTGTTCTACAAGCCAGTAAACGTCATCGAACTCTCCTCCGGCACGCAATCCTCTGACCAGTAAATCTATACTCTCCGGGCCTGCATAATATAACCAATAGGACACCTCCAGACCCGATGTCATATACGCAAGCATCACGTGGCGCTGGTCTCCTGCAAAGAAATCTTTTACAGATTTAATATTTTCCAGTTCGAGTATCTCCTGTCCTCCACGAGTATAATACGACCATTCATCCAGATAGTCAAGATAGCGGCCAATGCTGTCCTGATTGCTCACAAAACGTTGATCCAGCATCAAAGCCACACCCTCATTGTACCATTGAGGAACATCCATTGTTGTCTTCCACCACCCTACTCTCGCTAACAATTCTATGTGGCTCATTTCATGGCTAATCACATCTACGTTCATTTCCCGCAAATTCAGTACTATAAAGGAGCTACCCCAGGGCGTCCCCAGGCTACAACCGGCCCCCTCCGTACTACTGCAATATTTTTTGTATTCGTCCGGAGTAGTACAAATGATAACGGCAGGTCTGGATACTTTTCCTTTGTAAAATGAATCGATACGCGCTTCAGCCTTACGAACATCTCTAAGCACATTCTTAAAACTGGATGTAGATAGTCCCGGACTTGCGAAGACATCCGGTCGAAGTTGATTGAAACCGGAAAATCTGATGATTTCGCAGTTGAATATTTGAGGATAAAGAAATGCTGCACTTAGTAAAATCATTGCTATTCCGCCCACTGCGAACTTACAAACCTTAGCCAAACGCTTCAAAAATGGATTGTAAGTTCTCAAATCGGAATAATAATTTTAATAAAACCAGAAACAAAAATAACCGCAAATGCACTTCCAGGCATCTGCGGTTACAATATATTAAAATATGTGGCATTCACCTCAGATGGTTCCTGCCTGCAATTTAGTGTTTAAAGTGACGCACACCAGTAGTTACCATCGCCAAACCATTCGCGTTGCAATAGTCTACAGAGTCTTTGTCACGGATTGAACCTCCCGGTTGTACTACCGCTGTGATACCTGCCAGGTGAGCAATCTCAACGCAGTCCGCAAATGGGAAGAAAGCATCCGATGCCATTACCGCTCCTGTAAGATCGAAGTTAAATGCTTTTGCCTTTTCAATTGCCTGGCGCAGTGCATCCACACGTGAAGTTTGTCCTGTTCCACTTGCCAGCAACTGATTTTCTTTTGCCAGAACAATGGTATTAGACTTGGTATGCTTGCAAACTTTAAGAGCAAATTCAAGTGCTTTTACCTCCGCTTCGGTAGGTGCTTTTTCCGTTGCAGTAGTGAATTGTGCAGCGATTTCTGTTGCATTGTCTTTGTCCTGTACCAATACACCATTCAGAATAGTTTTGAACATTACATCAGGAAGCTTAACCGCATTACGCTTCAGTAAAATTCTGTTTTTCTTCGATTTCAAAAGAGCCAAAGCATCTTCATCATAAGCAGGAGCGATCAGAATTTCCATGAACAGCTTATTCAGTTCTTCAGCCGTTGCAAGATCTACAGTCGTGTTTGTGATAACAACACCACCAAATGCAGATACAGGATCGCATGCCAGCGCGTTGTCATAAGCTTCTTTTGAAGTAGCAGCCGTAGCAATTCCGCAAGCATTGGTATGCTTAATGATCGCAAAAGTTGGTGCTCCCCCTTCGAATTCATCGATCAGATTCACACATGCGTCAACATCAACCAGATTGTTATACGACAACTCCTTACCGTGCAGTTTATCAAATATTCCTTCCAGATCACCAAAATAACTTGCGCTTTGGTGCGGGTTTTCTCCGTAACGTAATGTTTGTGAAGGCAACTTTTGGAAATCGTAAAGCGCAGCATCCGCTGAGTCTTTACCCAGGAAGTAGCTGTTGATTGCACCATCGTACTGAGACGACACTCCAAAAGCAGCACCAGCGTATGCACGACGGTCTTCCAGATCTGTAGCACCTGCTTTCGCAGTTAAAAGGTCAACAACAGCTGCATATTGACTTCTGTTCGATACAATAAGCGTATCTTTAAAATTCTTGGCAGTTGCTCTGATCAGAGAAATACCTCCGATATCTATTTTTTCAATAATGTCTTCCTCACCTGCACCTGATGCAACAGTTTCTTCAAACGGATAAAGATCCACTACAACCAGATCAATCGCCGGAATATTGTACTGTGCTGCCTGAGCTACATCCCCCGCATCGTCGCGACGGTACAAAATACCACCCATGATAGCCGGGTGTAATGTTTTAACTCGCCCCCCGAAAATCGACGGATAGCCAGTCAGTTCTTCTGCCGCCGTAACCGGGATCTGAAGATTTTCAATGAATGTTTGGGTTCCTCCGGTTGAGTAAAGTTTTACACCCTGCTCATGCAAAAGACGAACCAAAGGTTCAAGTCCATCCTTATAATATACTGAAATAAGTGCGGATTGGATTTTTTTAGACATTGTACGATTATTGATTATAGATTTGGGAGGCCGGTGGTTATGAAGATCAAATACAACAAAATTACATTCGGTCTTAAAACCGGTCCATCGTCCTTCTTGAAACAAGCCACAAAGATAAATTAAAAAAACACGCAGTGGTTTAAATTAGGAAAAGATATCAATCATAAACCGCTAACATCAAGTAACAAAGACTATGAATTTAAATCTGACAGGAAAAACAGCGCTGGTGTGCGGTAGTACGCAAGGAATAGGAAAAGCAACGGCATTAGAACTTGCAAAGTTAGGCGCGAATGTGACACTGATAGCTAGAAATGAATCAGTACTCCGGCAAACAGTAGAATTACTGGATACCTCTGCCGGACAGCTCCACAGATATATTGTGGCCGATTTCGCAGACAACCAGAATGTAAAAGATGCCATTGAAAATTATCTGAGGCTCTGTCCAGACGTACATATTCTGATCAATAATACCGGAGGACCCGCCGGCGGACAAGCCATTGATGCCGAATCTGAGCAATTTGTGAAAGCCTTTCAAATGCATTTGGTCAACTACCAGAATATCACACAGGCTGTGGTCCCCTCCATGAAACGGGCAGGATTTGGAAGGATTGTCAATATTATAAGTACCTCTGTCAAACAACCTATAGCAGGACTTGGCGTTTCCAACACGATCAGAGCTGCTGTGGCCAGCTGGTCCAAAACATTGTCAGCTGAATTGGGACCGTTTGCCATTACCTGTAACAACGTACTCCCCGGCTACACCAAAACAGCCCGGCTCGATGCTGTGTTACAAATGAGAAGTGACGCAAGTGGTAAGTCGTTAGAGGAAGTGACGGAAAGTTTACAAAATGCTATACCTATCAGGCGTTTCAGCGAAGCAGAAGAAGTAGCAGCAGCCGTAGCATTTTTATGCAGCCCTGCAGCAGGAAGCATCAATGGGATCAATCTGCCGGTGGATGGGGGGAGGACTGAGAGTTTGTAAGACTATAAACAAAAGGGAACAAGCCGATAAAGACTTGTTCCCTTTTGTTAAAAAATCCTTTAATCAAACCCTCGTTAATATCCTGGATTTTGATCCAAATTAGAATTAACTGCTAATTGTTGACTCGGGATAGCATAAACCAATCTGATCGGGTCACTTTGCTGTGTTCTGATCTGCCCTGGTTGCAGGAACTTACCGAAACGAATCAGATCCTGACGTCTCCAGCCTTCCCAATACAATTCCCTTGAACGTTCATCAAGCAAAACATCAAGATTAAGTGTTGCCAAAGCAGCGACTCCGCGATTAGTGCGTATTGAGTTGACGAGTGTCAACGCATCTGCGGCTGCGCCTGGAGTACCACCACGAAGAATTGCCTCCGCTTTCATGAGCAATACATCGGAGTAACGGTAAACTACCCAGTCGTTATTTTTTTGTCCTCTTGATGCGAAGTCAAAAGGATATTTAATTACCCTGATTCCGGCAGTTTCCAACGTATTACCGCTCGTACGAATTCCTACCTCTTTTGTAAATACCAGAGGTTGTGTGGAAGGCGTTCTTGCCATCAAAGGTTTGTTGGTTACCCAACTTGTTTGTTGTCCTTCCAACATACCAACATTCTGAATTTTGTAGCTTTTGGTTTTATTGGAGGTGGTATCGGCTGCATAGTTGTAGTAAATACCTCTTCTTTCATCACCAGCTCCGAATTTGTCATACAAACCTGACAATGCCGCCCAGCCATTCCATCCACCCGGAGTCATGTTATAGTGAGAAACAGTCCAGTAAGCTCTGTCCACACCACCGCCTCTTACACCTTCTTCATTATAAAGAGTGAAGATATTCTCAGTTGATAACAAATGGTTGTCAGGTGCAAAGTTGTCAAAATACTTACCTTTTGCAGATATCGTATAGCCTGTAATCTCATTAGCCAAAGCAACTACTCTACTCATATCAGCTGCATCGAATGTCGGATTTTGTCTGTTCAGGAAAGTACCCTTGTTCAGATACACCTTCATCAGCAAAGTTCTGGCAGCATTTTTATTGGCAACAAATGCAGCGCCGGACGCCGGAAGATTAGGCAGAATCGCATTCACTTCTGAAATAATAAAATCAATCGCTTCCTGCGTGCTCAGTGTCTTGGGATCCTCACGGAAATCATCCAGATTTTCTCTGTAGGGTACCACTCCCCATAAATCCAATACATCGAACATAGCCAAAGCTCTGACAAAACGTGCTTCTGCAGCCTGCTGAGGAGAAGGACTGTAACGCAAAACGTTAGAAGCCTGGAATACGGTTGTCAATAACTGAACAAACGTGTCATTCATGTATCCATTATCAGCATTCCATGTATGCAAATGAATTGCACGGTGCTTACCATTGTCGTCCCAGTCACCACCACGCGTAGGTGCTACTGCCTCATCCGATGAAAGTTGTTGCAGACACCAGCGGTTTTCCTGTTGATAAGGACCATTCAATGAAGCGTAAGCACTAATTAATAAGCCTGCAGGAGTAATGTTGCCTGTTGAAGATTCCTCAAGTTCACTCCGCAGTTGTTCGTCAAGATCCGAGCACGAAAGCACGGAAAGTCCTAACAAAATAGTTGCACAATATGTTTTAAATCGCATAAAATCTTTGTTTTAAATTACAATGAAAAGTTCACTCCTAACATGTACGTACGTGCAGATGGGTACGGTACATACTCAATACCCAGTGACGGAATATCGTTGTTGGAACCATCCGTGTTAACTTCCGGATCAAACCCTCTGTATTTTGTAAGTACAAACAGGTTCTGTCCGGTAAGGGAAATATTCATGTTTTTGAACGCTTTCCCAATGTTTCCTACTCTGTAGCTCAATGTCATGTTAGACAACTTCATGAAGTCTCCTTTTTCCAGGTAACGAGTAGAAGGAGCTGCTGAATTGGAAGTAGACTCTTTTACATTGGTATCATAAAAATGCTTTGCCATGTTTCTGTTTGGCATGTTATTGATACCTAATACAGTAGCAAATGTATTATTGAACAAGGTATGTCCAAACGCACCATTCATGTTCACGACCGCGGAGAACTTCTTGTAAGTCACATCAGTAGAGATACCAAGCAGCGTTTTAGGGTTCGGACTTCCTACATAATACTTGTTCTGAGCAGGATCTACAGAAGTGCTTGCATTTCCGTCTGCACCTACATACATGCTTGTTCCTGTTGCAGGGTCAATACCTGCATATTTAGCAAGATACCAAACGTTAAGAGGCTGACCACTCACCATACGCTGACCCAATACGCCCGAGAATCCCTGACCTCTTAGTTGGGCTGTTTCGTAAAATCCAGGCAAACCTGAAACGCTGTTTTTCAGGAAAGTAGCGTTGGCAGACACATTCCAGGTAAAGTCTTTTGTTTCAAGAACGGTACCGGTAAGTGCCAGTTCGACACCTCTGTTTACTACCTCTCCTTCTAAATTAACCCAAACTCTACCATTTGGTGCAGGCTGGGCAATCGTTCTTTCAAACAAAGCATCAGTCGTTTTCTTATTGAAAAAGTCAACAGACCCAACGATTCTTGACTGGAACAGTCCAAAGTCAATACCTGCGTTGATAGTCTCCGAGCTTTCCCATTTCAGATCCGGGTTACCATAATTCACCTGTCTTACACTTTGCGTTTCAAATATGTAACGGTCTCTTGATGCACCGGACGGGAACTCTCTGTTTCCTGTTTTACCCCACCCTACACGTACTTTCAGGTTGTTCAGAGTAGTGTTTCCTTTCAGGAATTCCTCATTTGACACATTCCACGCGAATGCTAAAGCCGGGAAATTCGCATATTTGTTGTTTTCTCCGAATTTCGTAGACCCATCTCTTCTGATCGTTCCTGTGAACAGGTACTTATCGAGTAGGTTCACACCCGCTCTGACAAAGAATGATTGCAGCTCATTAGTCGGGCTTCTGTAAGAATCTGCTCCTCTGTTATTGATAATGGAATAATCGAGGTAATCATAAAAATCCAACCCGACGTTAGGGAATCCGCTTGCATTTACCGTGTTCCAACTGTTGGCGTAAGAAAGGAATTCATAACCTGCAACAGCGTTCACACTCAGTGAAGGGTTAATCTGCTTGTTGTAGGAAAGCGTATGCGTGAGCTGTTGATTCGTTTCCTGATTGTTACCAACAAAAGCAAAACCGTTGTTAGTAGTGTTCTGATTGACAATACCATCGATAAGTCTACCTTTTCTGATACCCATCTGACGTGTTACACTGTATATAAACTTATATTCCAGATCATTCGTAATCTTGAAAGATGGCGCAATGTTGGCAACAATGGTATTTACGGTAGCATTATCCTTGTATGCATACAAGTTCGCAAGCGGATTTCCTGTAATCTGATTAATATAGGTAAAGCTACCATCCTGGTTTTTCAACGGGCGTGTCGGGTTCCAGGCGAGTGCCATAGAAATCAGGTTACCGTCCGCACCTCTGCCCACGTCTATCGGTACAATGTTCTCATCAGTCTGAGTGAAAAGAACACCAAAATCTAATCCCAGTTTTTTACTCTCCAAAAATTTGAAGTTGGTATTCAAGCTGGCTGTATACTTCTTCAAGTCAGAATTCTGAATAATACCCTTTTGATCCATATACCCAGCAGAAACACGGTATTTACCATTATCGGTACCACCTGTTACTGCCACAGAATAGTTCTGTACCGGAGCGACTCTCGTTATTTCGTCAAAAGCATTCACATTACCTTTAAAGTCATACGAATTTGGATCAACATCAGGTGAATAATATTTTGCAGCTGCCCTGAATTCGTCTGCAGATAGAACTTCCGGTCTTCTAAGTAATGATGATACACCAGCAGATGCGTTGAAATTCACGGTCGGAGCACCTGAGGCACCACGTTTGGTAGTGATGATAACAACACCATTTGCTCCACGTGAACCATAAATAGCTGTTGCAGATGCATCTTTGAGGATATCCATGCTTGCTATATCACTTGGATTCAGGTAAGCAAGCGGGTTACCACCATCTGATCCGAAACCACCGCTACCACCAGGACGTGCTGAGCTACCTGAAAGCGGAATACCATCTAATACAAAAAGAGGGTTGTTACCGGCGCGGATTGATGAGTTACCACGGATCCTTACTGTAGCTGCACCACCAGGCTGGCCCGTGTTATTAATCACCATTACACCAGGTGTTCTTCCCTGAATAAGCTGATCCGGAGAAGTAATAACACCCTTATTGAAATCCTTAGACTGTAAAGATGAAACAGAGCCTGTAAGATCCTTTTTCTGTACCGTTCCGTAACCAATTACGACTACTTCTTCCAATGCTTTGGCATCGTCAGTCATTGCTACGTCGATTTTAGTCTCACTCCCTACAGTAACTTCCTTGCTCGTAAAACCGATAAAACTAAACTGAAGCACTGAAGCAGGTGCTACAGCAATGGAGTACTTACCATCCATATCTGTAGTAGTTCCGCGCGTTGTACCCTTTACGGTAATTGAAACGCCCGGTAAACTACCTCCCTTTGCGTCATTGACCTGACCAGTGATCGTGACGTCCTGAGCAAACAACTGCCCACAAATCATGAGAAATGAGAGCATAAGCAAGTAGCTCCATATCTTGCCTAAGCCGTCTTTTTGCGGCTTAAATTTTTCAGCACTACCGCCATAATGACGATAAGAACTTAAGGATAAATTCACCATAGGTTTAGAATGTGGTTAAAAACTGATGTTAGGTTAAAAATTTACAATATAAAACACTTTAATCCTGTATACGCAATCTCAAAATCAGCTACTTACATATATAAATAATTGTACTTTTTTAATGCAAAACAATATTATTGTGCCATATAGGTGACAAATTAATATAATTACTTCCGATAATGCAATACAGAAATCCGTAAAACAATCCTTCTTTTTAACATTTTTTAACTTCCTGTATTTTATCTAATTATTGTACAATATTGACCTTTGCGGAATGCAAATTATGCAGAGGTATAAGAGCAAATCTTAGGACGTGACCAGATTTTCAGATATCATCATCATATTCTCTTAATAATACTAAAAATCATACTGCGATGTTCGTAACTTTGGCGCCGTTTCAACTCCGATTTTTTGCTATTTATGGATGCTCAATCCTCTGTTACCAATACAGAATTAAAAACGCTTGCCACACTCCTAGAAGGTGACTTGTTTTTTGACAATACAATCCGGACACTTTATGCTACGGATGCCTCTGCCTACCGCGAAATGCCACTGGCCGTTGCCATTCCGAGGTCAGAGTCTGATATTAAAAAACTGATTGCATTTGCACGAGAAAATAAGGTTTCGCTTATTCCCCGTACTGCCGGGACTTCCCTGGCGGGTCAGGTGGTAGGTAGTGGTATAGTTGTGGATGTCTCCAAGAATTTCACCAAAATACTGGAAATAAATGCCGCTGAAAAGTGGGCGAGAGTGCAGCCTGGTGTGGTACGTGATGAGCTGAACATGGCTTTGAAACCATACGGACTATACTACGGACCTGAAACTTCGACAGCTAACCGTGCCATGATCGGTGGAATGGTAGGTAATAACTCCTGCGGATCGAATTCAATTGTATATGGTAGTGCACGGGAACATACACTGGAAGTGAAGGCAATCCTTGCTGACGGAACAGACGCTGAATTTAAAACGCTTACTCCGGAAGAATACAGAAATCTGCTGAGTGATTCTATACAAAAGAATGGAAGCGCAGGACTTCTGGATAAAATATATCTGAAAACGGATGAGATCCTGGCTTCAGAAGAAAATCAGGCTGAAATCAGAAAAAACTTTCCGAAACCTACTGTTGAAAGGAGAAACACAGGCTACGCACTGGATATGCTTCTGAATACGAAACCTTACCTGCCCGAACAGGAAGATGCGAAGCCGTTTAATATGTGCAGCCTGATCGCAGGCTCGGAAGGTACGCTATGTTTCCTGACAGAGATAAAAGTAAATCTTGTACCGACTCCTCCGAAAACACAGGGACTGGTATGTATTCACTGCAATTCTATAGATGAAGCACTCCGCGCAACAGTATTGACATTGAAATACGGACCTCATGCAGTAGAGCTGATCGACGATTACGTACTGGAATGTGCCATGCTGAATGTGGAGCAAAAAAAGAATGCGTTTTTTGTAAAAAATAAGCCGGACGGAACAATACCTGCCATTCTGGTTGTCGATTTATCAAGAGAAACGACAGCCGAGGTAGAAGAACTCGCGGCTCAAATGACGGCAGAATTGACTGAAGCTGGTATGGGTTTCCATTATCCTCTTCTTTTTGGGGATGATACAAAGAAAATATGGACACTCCGCAAAGCTGGTCTTGGCCTTTTATCCAACATTCCAGGCGATGAGAAGGCCGTAGCCGTTATTGAAGACACAGCGGTTGACGTGTACGATCAACCTGAATATATCCGTGATTTCAATGAAATATTGAAGAAAAACGGAATGTCAGCTGTTCACTATGCGCATGCCGGAACAGGAGAGCTTCATTTAAGACCAATCATCAACCTGAAAACCAGTGAAGGGCATCGCCAGTTCAGGATGATTGCTGAAGAAATCGCTGACCTGGTAAAGAAATATGACGGATCACTTTCGGGTGAACACGGCGACGGACGTTTACGGGGTGAGTTCATTCCTAAAATGGTAGGAGAACATAACTATCAATTGTTCAGAGAAATCAAAAAGACCTGGGATCCTGACAATATTTTCAACCCCGGTAAGATTGTGGATACAGCTCCGATGGACACATTCCTCCGTTATGAAGCCGACCATAAAACGCCGGAATTCAAAACCTACTTCCGTTTCCATGATCAGGATATATTACAACATGCTGAACAATGCAACGGATCCGGCGACTGCCGTAAAACCCAGCTGAGCGGTGGTACCATGTGCCCGAGTTTCATGGCAACCAGAAATGAAAAAGACACAACCCGAGCCAGAGCCAATATCCTGAGGGAAATGCTGACGCATTCGCCGAAAGAAAACCGGTTCGATAATAAAGAGATTAAGGAAGTATACGACTTGTGCCTCGCATGCAAAGGTTGCAAAGGTGAATGCCCATCGAATGTGGATGTGGCGAAACTGAAAATGGAATTTTTGCAGCAATACCACGATGAACATGGCGTGCCGATGCGTTCGTGGCTGGTCGGTAATTTTTCTAAGATGACCGGGCTGGCCAGTTATGTCCCCTGGGCTTACAATGCTATTTACAAAACGGCTCCGTTACGTAAAATTGCGAATCAGATTGTCGGCTTCCACCCGGAACGTACTATGCCACTTTTACACAGCACAACGCTATTGAGCTGGTGGAAGAATCATCATAAAAAGAATGAGGAATTAAGAATTAAGAATACGGCAGGAAGCTCCCATGCCAAAAGAGTCTATCTGTTCTGTGATGAGTTTACTAACTATAACGATGTAGAAATTGGTAAAACCTCTATCCTTACGCTTGAAAAACTAGGATATGAAGTTGTTATTCCTAAGCACGGGCCATCAGGACGGCCGCAGCTGTCGAAAGGATTACTAAAGGATGCAAAGAAAATCGCTGAAGAAAATATCCGATTATTGCGTGATGTCATTTCTTATGACATGCCGCTGGTAGGCATTGAACCTTCTGCAATCCTTACATTCCGCGACGAATATCCGGATCTTGTAAGTGATGAGTTAGTAGAAGATGCCAAAAAGCTTGCTCAAAATGCTTTGCAATTTGATGAGTTTGTAGCACGCGAAATTGAATTGAAACGTATTTCAAAAGATCTGTTTACCAAGGAGAAAAAGTTAATCAAGCTACACGGGCATTGCCAGCAGAAAGCAATTTCCAGCATGGTTCCAACTAAGAAGATGTTATCCTTGCCTGAAAATTATACCGTTCAACTGATTCCGTCGGGCTGCTGCGGTATGGCGGGATCCTTCGGTTATGAAAAAGAACACTATGATATTTCCATGCAGATCGGAGAGCTTGTACTTTTCCCGACTGTAAGGCAACAACCGGAAGAGGTAATCATAGCAGCACCAGGCACCAGCTGCCGCCATCAGATTCATGATGGTACAGGAAGAAAAGCGATGCACCCGGCAGAAATTCTTTGGGAAGCGATGGTTTAGATTTTGTTTTATAAGTCGTTTGCTGTTACATACCTACGTGATTTTGAAACCGAACGAACCTGCTACATTCTACCAATATTGCATCCCTATGGGATTTTTTAACCAAATGAACCTATCCTAAAAAACGCCGAGTGCATGCAATGTTGGTAGAAACAAAACATCACGATTAAACGAAATATGACGCGTCTATGGTTGTTACATCCCTATGGGATTCAGAAAAAATATACCAATCAGAGTCTACCGAAATTTCATCCCTACGGGATTGTAGAATGAAAATTAGGAGAACGATATAATATAAGAATCCGATATCAATTGCGAAGACCCGGCACAATGATTACTTAATGCCGGAGGTATGTAATTTCGGTAGAAAAATAAAAGACAAGCATCTACCACCAAATGCCAGAGGCATGTAATAACATCACCTTAAACAAGATCCGGCCGTCTATAGTTGTTACATCCCTACGGGATTGTGGGATGAAAATTATAACACGATTAATATAAGCATCTGATATCGGTTGCGAAGACCCGGCATAATGATTACTTAATGCCGGAGGCATGTAATTTCGGTAGAAAAATAAAAGACAAGCATCTACCACGAAATGCCAGAGGCATGTAACAACAAAACATTCAGCAAACTAAATTTCTTCATAATCCAGATCTTTTCCATAGGTCTCCTCCATCTTCCAGAGGGCTAAAAATGCCAATACAAAACATACCGCTCCCACAGTAATTCCTGCTGACAATACGCCCAATTGCGGTTTCAGGTATTGGTAAAACGGAAGCGTCAGCAGCACTGTAGCGCGAACATTGTTGGCTATAGAAGTGGTCACTGTAGCACGCAAGTTGGTTCCGAATTGCTCAGCAGTTGTAGTCAGAAACATGGCGATATACCCGATTGAAAAGCCAAGCCAGCCATAACACATGTAGAGCGACTCCGGTGATTGAATACCTCCGTACATAAGCCAGATCGTCCCGGCAAGTGTCATCAGGATCATAATCAGTATCGCCTGCTTACGCGACTTCAGCCATTGGCTCAAAAATCCGCTAAAAAAGTCACCTGTCACAATACCTATATAGGTGTAAAGCACGCATGTCCCTGCCTGAACTTCCTCCTGAATACCGAGCGCTTTCGCAAATTCATTTCCAAAGGTGGCATAAATACCTATCACCATATACGTAGGCAGACCTATTCCCATGCAACGGACATACCTTAACAATCGCGAAGAATTTGTAAAAACTGTCCACCATGGCACTTTTATTAATTTCTGTTTTCTTCTGCTTAAATCAAAAAGTACTGATTCAAGCACATTAACCCGAAGCGCCAGTAATATCAATCCCATACTGCCACCAATGAAATAGGCAATCCGCCAGTCGGTCAGTTTTACAGCAAAAAATGCTGCAATAGCACCGGCAAGCCCGACACTCGCCACAACTGATGCTCCGTAACCACGAAGTTCCTTTGGCAATATCTCTGCAATCAAGGTAATCCCCGCACCCAGCTCGCCTGCCAAACCGAAACCAGCAATAAGCCTGAGTAACGCATAAAGCTCCACGTTATTGACAAAACCACATGCTACATTGGCCAGGGAATAAGTCAGTATCGAACCAAACAAGACCGAACGACGCCCGAGCTTATCACCCATAATTCCCCAGATAAATCCGCCGATCAGCAGCCCGGCTTGTTGCCAGTTGTAAATATGAGCCCCAACAATTGATATCTCCTCTTCCGAAAGACCTAAATCTTTCAGACTTGGAACCCTGACAATATTAAAAAGAAGAAGGTCATATACATCGACAAAATAACCCAGCGACGCCACGATGACAGGCAGACTAATCACAGAGCTTACGGATGCACTTTTTCCGGCAACAGCGTTCATATATATTTCAATACTAAGAATTTCATTTAATCATGAGAAGGCTTTCGGCGCAGTGATTTTGTCATTGCGTTGCGCTGTTTACTTTGTAGCCGTTCTATTTTCGAAGCGAATGTGGGCTTGGTCGGCTTCCTTTTTATAACAGGTTTAAAGGCATTGGCAATCAGCACATCAAACTTACGTATTACTTTCTCTTTATTTGCCAGCTGCGACCGCTCGGTCTGGTGATATAATACCAGGACTCTTTCCTTTGTAAGCTGATTACCAAGTTTCTGATAAATAATGTCCTTTTGTTCCGAAGTCAATAGTTGAGAATTTTCAACATCGAACCTCAATTCCACTTTTGTTTCAACTTTATTCACATTCTGGCCTCCGCTTCCTCCACTTCTGGCAGTTTGAAAAACCAGTTCTGAATGCAATGTTTCCGGAACTATCATTTTTAGGCTAATCGATTTGTTAAGGTTTGTTAATGTATGTACCGGTTTATGAGGGAATTACGCTTATGAAATGTCCTTATCCACAGTAAGAAAGAAGTATTCAAAAAATAAACCAATCATAACCAACTGAAAAACAGACTAGTAAAATTACACAGATTAACATCTGCAACCAATTCGCTCAAAAATACATCGTTAACAAAAGAATTTAAACGACCTGATCGGTTCGCAAAGGTCGTTAAACCAGAAACAAAAAAGAATGTCCAACCGTCGATTTTAATTTCAGAAAAACAATTAATTCTTATAGCTATGAACACCATTCAAAAACTCCGGATATTCGGCCTTGCCATCCTGCTGCTTGCCGGGGTATCCTTTCAGGAAAATGTAAAAGCTCAACCCGGTGTTTCTATATCTTTCCAGACATTTTACAATGAGCTGTCACCTTACGGACGCTGGATCAATTCTCCTCAGTATGGTTCGGTGTGGAGTCCTTATGTAGAAAGAGGATTTCAGCCTTACTCAACCAATGGCTACTGGGAGGTAACCGAATACGGAAACACATGGGTTTCGGACTACGAATGGGGATGGGCACCGTTTCACTACGGTCGCTGGTCTTACGACGACTACAATGGCTGGTTTTGGGTACCAGGCTACGAATGGGGACCGGCGTGGGTGAACTGGCGCTCGGGTGGTGATTATTATGGATGGGCTCCGCTGGGTCCTGGCATGGGTGTCAATATATCCGTGAATCTTCCCTCGTTCTGGTGGGTGTTTGTACCCCAGCGATACATTACAATGCGTAACTGGTACAATTACTGCCCTCCACGTAACAGGATGACACGTATCTATAACCAGACAACCATTATAAATAATTACTATCGCCAGGACAACCGTACCTATGCTTACGGACCAAGACGGGAAGATATGGAGCGCATTACCAGAAGAAGTATTCCTGTTAGAGAGATTGATCACGGAAGAAGAGGACGGGTAGTGACAGAGCGATCTCCATATGATCGTTACGACGCTCCGGACAGAAATGCTCCGATCTATCGCCAGAATGGTAGAAGATCGGCAGACAATGGACGCTATGGAGCTCCTTCCCGCAGCAACTCCGACAGATATGATGCTGGTAGCCGTTCATCGGGCAATGACAGCAGAGTGTACGAGAGACCTTCCCGAGGCGCTGGTCAGGAACGCGAGGTGTATTCAAATGAAAACAACCGCAGAAATGCTGATACCTACCGTTCTGCTCCAAGCGCACCACAGCCAGAAAGAGAGTATCGCGCTCCTTCACCTTCTCCGGATCGTGGTAGCAGATCATCGCAGTCGGATATGGGAGGTCGCAGCTCGGGAAGATCTTCTGGTAACGATGCCCCGGCAGTGCGCCAGGCTCCTGCTGAAAGAAATTCTGCCCCAAGAGAATCAAGAAGTTCGGGCTCCGAGAATTCTTCGGGAGGTGGTCGCTCCGAACGTAGCAGCAGATCACCAAGATAACATTCCCTAAATCCTTAACTTCGCCCCATCGGTAATTCCGGTGGGGTTTTTATTTGAAAAAAACCTGTAAAAAAGGGTATTTTCCGATTTTATCTGACTCTTTACATCAGGGTTGCGAACCATATCTCAGCCAGACTTTAAAGCGCACTATTCGCAATGGAAACACAGTTTGATATTGAATTTAAGGAGAGCGCTCCCAAGTACATGCAGATTATTAAATCCCTGTTATTGGCTATCAGTAAGGGAAAATTAAAGCGGGGAGACAAAATACCTTCTATTAACCAATTGAGTGAAGAATATCTTCTATCCAGAGATACCGTTGAAAAAGCATACAAACACTTAATCAAGGATGGCGTACTTGTATCGGCAAGAGGGAAAGGATACTTCATCAATCGTGTTGACATAGAAAATACAACACGTATCTTACTCGTATTCAACAAAATAAGCAACTACAAAAAACAAATTTACAATGCATTTGTTGACAGTATGGGGCCGAATGTAAATGTAGATTTGCATATCCATCATTCCAACGTCAACATATTCCGTAACCTGATCCAAAACAGCCTCGGAGAATACGACAATTATGTGGTGATGCCTCATTTTTATGAAAACAGTGAAGAAGCGCTGGAAGTATTAAAATTGATTCCGGGAGAAAAGCTGATTTTACTCGATAAGGACATTGAACAATTAAGTAAAAAGCATTCTGCAGTTTATCAGAATTACGAGAAAGATATTGTCTATGCGCTTAACCAGGCAGTTGATCTATTGAAAAGTTATCATAAAATCATACTCATCTTCCCTTCCATGATTCCCTATCCCAAGGACATCATCAAAGGATTCCGGATATTCTGTATTCAGCATCATTTCGAGCATGAGATTATCTATGATTTTCACGAAGACAGTCAGGCCATCAAAAATGCCGCTTATGTCAGCATTGAAGAAAATGACCTGGTCAACCTGATTAAGAAATGCCGGGAACAGAAACTGGTTGTCGGAAAAGACATTGGTATTATCTCTTACAATGAAACCCCATTGAAAGAAATACTACTGGACGGTATCACCACCATTTCCACTGATCATGACCTAATGGGCAGAACAGCCGCTGAAATGATCAAAACAAACCGCCAGGCATTAGTTAAAAATCCTTTTACGCTGATCAGGAGGAAATCGTTGTAGGAAGACATTTTGCACCTGAAACATAAAATGCATTCCCGTTCACACAGAAATGCATTTTATCAATTTATACGAAGTAAAATCAGAAGCTTACAACCCTGTAGCCACAGTAATCTTACCTCTCTCGTTCATCAGTTCAGAACGAACTTTCAGATTTCTGAACAAACCAATCGGATCCAATGCGCCGCCGCTCAAACGCATGGATTCACGAACCAACGGACGAACGTCGGTTCTGAACGCATTCTGCAGAATCTGCTGAGCTAATACTACATCGTTTTGCTGACGGGCTTGTTCCAGCTTATTGCGATCAACAAGTAATGCCTGCGCATGCGCAAGTAAAATGGCTTCTACCGATTGTAACAAGTCTTCCAAAGGATCTTTCACGTTATGGCTTGCATCAATCATCCACGCATATCCGTCGCTACCCTTACCAGCACGTTTCATACCTTCTACAAGCTCCACAAAGATCAGGAACAACATATAAGGACGAATACTTCCGACTGTCAGATCATCATCACCATATTTGGAATCATTGAAGTGGAATCCGGCCAAACGGCCTTCCATCATCAGTGTTGCCACAATTTGCTCAATATTTGCATTAGGCAAATGGTGACCAAGATCAACCAATACATCAGCCTTAGCCCCTAATTTCTGGCAGAAAAGAAGAGAACTTCCCCAATCCTGAATTACGGTAGAATAGAAGTTGGGCTCGTACGCTTTGTATTCAACAAACACTTTCCAGTCGTCGGGCAAAGCAGCATATATTTCCTGCAACGATTCAAGCGTATTCTGGAAAGCTGTCACGAAATTAGACTGACCAGGAAAACATGAACCATCCGACAACCAGATAGACAAAGCTTTCGATCCAAGATCCTTTCCATATTTGATTACTTCGATATTGTGTTCTACAGCTTGTTTTCTTACAGCTTTATCCACATGCGACAGTGACCCGAATTTATAGGAATGCTCCTGATCTTTCTGATCCTGGAAAGTGTTGGAATTCACTGCATCAAACTTCAGGTCCAGGGAAGACGCCAAATTGATCGCTGCCTGTGCCTGGCTCGGTATATCCCAGGGAATATGCAGAGAAATGGATCCGCTGGAACGGTTTAAAGCATGCAGCAAACCTACGTCTTCAATTTTTTCTTCCAAAGAACGAGGCTCACCACCACCAGAAAAACGTCCGAAACGTGTTCCACCTGTACCCAACGCCCAGCTTGGAATGGCTACCTGAAACGCCTCCAGTTGCTTCACGATATCATTGGCATTGATTCCCTGCTCGCCTAACTGCTCTTTCAAAAAAACAAACTGATTGTTATGTTTTGAAAACAAGCTGTCGTTATGCTGGTCTATCTGATATTTTTCAATTTTCATATTTGATAGCTTTAAGCTGATGGCCTAAGGTCAAAAGCTATTTTTGAATTGATGATTACCTGCCATAAAGAATGAAAAGTTCAAAGGCTTTTCACCTTCAAACTTTTCAAACTAAATAACATTTCAAATTATCTTACAAATGCCGCTGGTACACCACCGTCAACATTGATCACATTACCTGTACTTTTGCTCAGCAAGCCTCCTACAAGTACGAAAACACCATTTGCGATATCTTCAGTATGGATTTCCGCCCCGAGAACGGTACGTTTTGCATAGTATGCCGGTAATTCTTCGATTTTGATACCATATGCTTTCGCACGGCCAGCTGCCCAGCCACTTTCCCAGATTTTACTTCCTGAAATAACAGCATCCGGATTCACCACGTTTACACGGATCTTATCAGGTCCAAGCTCTGCAGCCAATAGACGCGTCATGTGTTGCTGAGCCGCTTTTGCAGTTCCGTAAGCCACGTTGTTAGGTCCGGAAACCAGACCGTTTTTGCTGGCAATATTTATAATATCACCACCCAGCCCCTGCTGACGCATAATCGCGACAGATTCCTGAGATACCAGGAACTGGCCTTTTACCAATACGTCCTGAAGTATATCCCAATCCTTGATTGTTGTTTCTGCCAATGGTTTAGAGATAGAAAGACCAGCACAGTTGACAACGATATCCACACCACCAAATTTTAATTTTGTGATATCAAGAGCAGCTTTAATCTGATCAACTTCCAATACGTTTGCATTTGCTGTAGCTGAGAAATCTTTCCCGAATTTGGCATCAAACTCAGCTTTCGTTTCTGCAAGAGCCTTGTCATCAATATCAGAGATTACTACGCAAGCTCCTTCCTGAAGGAACTTCTGAGCAATAGCTTTTCCGATACCACCCGATCCGCCTGTTACGATAGCCACTTTGCGTGAAAGTGCTTTCTCTTTTGGCATACGCTGCAATTTTGCCTCTTCCAAAAGCCAGTATTCGATGTCGAATGCTTCCTGCTCAGGCAATGAAACGTAAGATGAAATCGCTTCTGCACCTTTCATTACGTTGATAGCATTAATATAGAATTCCGCAGCTACACGTGCAGTTTGTTTGTCTTTTGCAAAAGAGAACATCCCCACGCCTGGCAATAGAATAATAACAGGATTCGGGTCACGTACTGCAGGACTATTGTCATGCTTGCAACGATCATAATATGCCTGGTAGTCCACACGATAAGCCTCGAACTGAGGGCGTACTTTGTCGAGTACTTCCTGATCAGTACCAGCAAGCAGTTCAAGAGGGAGATCCAATACCAAAGGACGAATTTTAGTACGAAGGAAGTGATCAGGGCAGCTGGTTCCCAGCGGAGCCAGTTTATCAAGATTATGGCTTCCGATGAATTCAAGTACACGTTCGTCATCCGTGAAATGACCTACCATAGCCTGTTTATCAGAAGCAAGTCCTCTCAAATAAGGAGCCAATTTTGCCGCCACTTCCTGACGTGTTTCTGATGGCTGATTTTCCAAACGCTTACCTCCGAATACAGGACGTGTTTTACCATAATTCGCAGCCAGATACTCTGATGCTTTTTCGATTGTATCAAGCGTATTGATATATGACTCGTAAGCTGTATCACCCCAGGTGAAAAGTCCGTGACCACCCAGTACGATTCCACGAATTCCCGGATTTTCAGCTAGTGTCTGTTCCAGTTTCAATCCAAGATCAAAACCAGGACGTTGCCAGGGAACCCACGCAAGTTCACCACCAAACAATTCCTTTGTGATCGCTTCGCCCTCCTTAGATGCCGCTATAGCTATAAGCGCATCCGGGTGCAGGTGATCTATATGTTTGAATGGCAGAAGGCCATGCAAAGGAGTATCAATTGACGGAGCCTTCGATTTAAGATCGTAGATACAATGGTTGAACAGTTCTACCATTTCATCTTCAAATTCCAGACCTCTGTAAATGTTTTTAAGGTTGTGCAATCTTTCCTGATACAAACCAGCCAATCCACTTCTTGTAAGTGTTCCGATATCGCCACCAGATCCTTTAATCCACATTACCTCAACAGGATTACCAGTCAATGGATCCTTTTCCACTGTTTTACAGCTGGTATTACCTCCTGCATAATTGGTAAGGCGAAGATCCGCTCCCAACAGATTGGAACGATAAAGAAGAAGCGCAACCTGGTCATCACCCAAAGATGCTGCTTTCTCATCATCCCACAAATAACTTACATACTTGTACTGGCTTGCTTTTGAACTGCTCATATTTTGTGTTTTTTAATAATCCGGTTTTAAGTAAGAAATCATAATCCTGAAAGAATTTCATGAAACAATTACTACTCTTCTAACATGTTACAAGATTAGGAAACTTAGTAATCCGCACCGTCCTGTGGTATCCTGCATGTAGCAATAAATTAAGAATTTATGTGATATTAAAAAGTGCATTAATACATAAATCATACTTACTAAACGTGAAATTTGATAATAGAAATTGAAAATCAGCACTCTAAAACAAAAATGGGCTGCAAACGAAGTTCACAGCCCATTGCATTATTTAACACAATATTTACTTCCAGGTAATGTTCATATTCTCAAACATAAAAGCATAAATATCTGCCTGTGTTTCCAGCGCTTTTTTGGTATTACTAGCTCCGTGCCCTGAATTCGTATCAATTCTAATCAGCAAAGGATTTTTACTTGATGCCCCCGCTTTTGTCTGAAGTTCGGCTGCATACTTAAATGAATGTGCAGGAACTACTCTGTCATCATGGTCAGCGGTTGTAATCATAGTTGCCGGGTAATTCACTCCCGACTTAATATTGTGCAATGGTGAATAACCGTATAGCACCTTAAATTCTTCAGCATTATCGCTGCTTCCGTAATCGGCGATCCAGTTCCAGCCAATGGTGAATTTGTGAAACCGTAACATATCCATTACACCTACAGCAGGAAAAGCCACCTTGAAAAGTTCGGGACGTTGGTTCATCACTGCCCCAACCAATAACCCACCGTTTGATCCCCCCTGAATGGCAAGTCGGGAAGGCGAAGTATATTTTTCTTTAATCAGAAACTCAGCCGCTGCAATAAAATCGTCAAACACATTCTGCTTCTTCAGTTTCATTCCTTGCTCATGCCATTTCTCTCCATACTCACTACCTCCACGCAAATTCGCCTGCACATACACACCTCCCTGATCCAGGAACGGTATCCGCGTCGGACTGAAAGAGGGCGTCAGGCTGATATTAAATCCACCATATCCGTACAGAATCGTCGGATTCTCTCCGTTTAGTTTCAAGCCTTTTTTGTAGGTAATGAAAGCGGGCACCTTTGTTTCATCTTTACTTGTATAAAAAACCTGTTTGGTTTCATAATCTGCCGGCTTAAAAGAAACTTCCGGTTCTCTGAACACCGTACTCTTCCCCGAAGCGATATCGTATCTGAATATCGTGGGCGGGTAGTTGAAAGAGGTATAAGTATAGAAAACAAAACTGTCCTCACGTTCTCCACCAAAACCTGAAGCAGTACCCAAGCCTGGCAAGGCAACTTCATGCAACAACTTACCCGTCAGGCCATATACGTATACGCGGGTCGTAACATCTTTGGAATACGATGCGAACAGCTTCCCTCCTGCTGTACCTGCACCGATCAGCGGTTCTTCTTTTTCAGGTAGCACCACCTTCCAGCTTTTGTCTGCAAAAGTATAGCGCATCACTTTGCTGTTCGGCGCATTTTCATTGGTTTCAATTAAAAATCCATCTTTAAGATTTTCGATCAGACTGTAACTAAAATCCGTAATTTCTTCTTTTACCGGTGCAAATTTTGACTCACCCCTTTTAAGAACCCAAAGACCGTTACCGTCCTTTCCCTTACCACGATCGCTTACATAAAGTGTTGCATATTGTTCATCTTCAGTGGTGCTAACCGTATGAAAACGTTGAGGATTAGCCGGATCCTCATATACGAGTTTATCCTCTTTCTGACTTGTACCTACTTTATGAAAGTAAACCTGATGATTTTCATTTTTTGCTGCCAGCTCACTTCCTTCCGGTTTGGGATAGCTGCTGTAGTAAAATCCATCTCCCTGCCATGCTGCCCCTGATACTTTCACCCATTCTACTTTATCGGAAAGCATTTTGAGTGTTTTCATATCCATCACCTGATATTCCTGCCAGTCGGAACCGCCCTTCGAAAAACCACATACTGCATGCGTACCTGTCTTAGATAAACGGAACACGGTAAGTCTGGTTGTACCATCGGCAGACAGCTTGTTCGGATCCAACACTACTTCCGGCGTACCGTTCAAACCTTTCTGACGATACAACACTGATTGATTTTGTAGACCATCATTTTTATAAAAATAAAAATAATCTCCTTTTTTTCCCGGGGCAGAATACTTCGGATAGTTGTATGCTTTTTCCAGATCCTGAAAAATTTTATCCTTGAAGGGTATTTTATTAAGATAGCCGAAAGTAACCTCATTCTGCTGTTTAACCCAGGCCTCAGTTTCTTTGGATCGGTCATCCTCCAGCCAGTGGTACGGGTCGTTCACCTTTGTACCATGGTACTCATCTGTATGCTCAATTTTATTGGTTATCGGATATTTTACACTTTGGGCGAAGGTATCCACATTCGCTGCCGTTGCAATCACTGCTGCCATTCCTGCAAGTTTAAAATTCATAAAGTAGATTTATATCTTTTCGTTAACTGTAACTAAGAAACACATTTACCGAAATATTATTCCGGCTTTCAAAATAAAAAAATTACCACCATCAGGATTTTAGAAAAACTTTGATTTATTTTATTAAGTTCTACTACTTCATCAACCAAGCATAGCATAATAACATACGTTGAGTAAAGCCTCAAACCCAATGGTCAGTTGATGAACCCCGGACTAAAATTCTTGCTGACATTTTTGTTAACTATAGCCGTATATGCTCAGTGTTTTTCTGAGCAAGAGGTTACTCATTCCCCGTTGCCCGATAAGGGCTCCGTCGATCTGCGCCAGACTGATTTCAATCATGAAGTTGTAACGCTCAACGGAAAATGGAAATTTTTCTGGAATACGCTTCTGCCGCCCGAAGCCCCTGAACCCTATTTCGAATACACTTCCTTTCCGGAACTCTGGCACAACCTGCTTTGGAAGCAAAGTGAAATTTCGTCACAGGGATATGCCACATACAAACTGACTATATTGTTACCCGACAAGCGGCCCAGGCTGTCACTGGAAGTACCCGAAATGTACTGTGCGTATACACTTTTTGTCAACGGCGAAAAAACAGTTTCAAACGGTTCGCCCGGCATAGACAAAGAAACTACTAAGCCTTATTGGTCAACGCAAGTGGTACCTCTTCACTCACATGAAGATACGCTGCATATCACGCTGCAGGTAGCTAACTTTCACCATCTCAAAGGAGGCATTTCAAAAGAAATCAGGATTGGCAGCCACAACATTCTGCAAAAGCAAAATCAGTTGGATCAGGCGTTTGACTATTTTCTCACAGGCTGCATCATTATGGGTGGCTTTTTCTTTCTGGGCCTGTACTTGTTTGGAAGTCATGATAAATCCATTCTCTATTTTGCCCTGTTCTGTATTTTCTACAGTTATAGGATCGTCGGAGCAGGTAAATATAGTTTACAAGCCATTTTACCAGATATCAGCTGGACCATTTCCATCCATCTGGAATACCTTTCGCTATTTCTGGCCGTTGCCATGTTTGCACTGTACACACGATATCTCTACCCGGAAGACGCGCCGCAAAAAATCTTATTAGGAATGGCTGGTATATGCTTTGCATTTGCATTGATCACGGCAATCTCTCCTCCTATTCTTTTCACCAGACTAATTGATCCCTTTATTTTTCTGGTACTCATCTATATTGCATTTGCCGTTGTCATCTATTGGCGGGCATATCGTAACAAAAGAACCGGAGCCCAATACGCACTGATCAGTTCAGCGGCCATCTTTATCATTATCATTTGCGTTATCTTGGAATACTACGGTATTGCTACGCCTTTTCCTTTTATACTTTTTACAGGTTACGTAACCTTTTTCTTCTGTCAATCTCTTATTCTTACGTTCAGGTTTGCCTTTACCTTAAAAAAAGCAAAAGAAGATGCGGAGCTCGGATTAAAAACCAAAGGCGAGTTTTTAAGCACCATGAGTCACGAAATCCGTACACCGCTCAATTCTGTGATCGGCATGACCCACCTGATGATCCGCGACAACCCGAGAGACGACCAGAAAGAACAACTTGATGTACTGCTTTTTTCAGCCAACAATCTTTTAAATATTGTTAACGATGTACTGGATTTCAGCACCATAGAGGCCGGAAAAATACGTTTCCTGATGGAACCTATTGATTTGAAAATCATCACAAGAAATATCATATCAGGCTATCAGGCCGCTGCTAATACTGATAAAATCAAGTTTATTCTGGAGCTCGACGAAGACTTACCTCAACAGGTACTGGGCGATAAAACCCGCACAGCCCAGATCATTGGTAATCTTGTCCACAATGCAATTAAATTTACCAATGAAGGTCATGTGAAACTCTCTGTTCAAAAGCTGAACAGAAGTGCCGATGAGATAACATTAAAGATAGCTATTGAGGATACCGGAATAGGTATAGCTCCTGAGAAACAAAAGATTATTTTTGACCGTTTCACACAAGCCGATTCTTCCTCATCCCGTGGATTCAGCGGCACTGGCTTAGGATTATCCATCAGTAAGAAAATTCTTGAATTACAGGGAATTAATCTGGAGCTGGAAAGCGAGCCTGGCAAAGGGTCTGTATTCAGTTTTGTTCAAAAATTCCAGATACTTGAAGATAAAAAAACGGAAGTATTACCTGAGCCTTCTTTAAAATCGCCGCTTGCAGGAATTAAAATTCTTGTTGTGGAGGATAATGCCATGAACATTTTAGTTCTGCGTAATTTCCTGACACGATGGGGAGCCTCTTTCGATATCGCCAAAAATGGCCAGGAGGCATTGAATTTGTTAACAAGTTCGCACAACATTGTGCTTATGGACATGCACATGCCGGTGATGGATGGTTATGAAGCCACCCGGACTTTGCGTTCCAGGGGCGAAACAGTACCTATTGTTGCCCTCACTGCAAGCCTGGCGCTTAATGCCGAGGAGCATATCATTAGTATTGGCATCAATGATATTGTTCTGAAACCTTTCGCCCCGGACCGACTTCTGGAGGTGATTTTAAAATACACCCGCTCCTGAAAGTCTACGTCTGACTACTTCCTTTTATAATAGTTCAGACTTACTCTTTCTGCATTCCCTTTCTCACTTAATGTGTAAAACCCATCTGATTTTCTGTCAAAGCAGATGCCTTCACCTTGCGGCTCCAATTCAACAATAAGTGTCCGGTTAGCACTTCTGCTTAATGTTTGCGCTACTGTCTCACCTTCTTTTCTTGTCCAGTAATAAACTGCCAGATAGGTTCGTATCACGATTTCGGAACCATCAATAGAAATGTCACCACTCGTTGCCGTCCCAACTCCCGGAATAACGCCCAATCTTTCCGAGACAGTTACGCCCGTCGTAGACTGTGGAAATGGCAATCTATATATACCTGTCTGCGCTTCTTTGGAAATAACAAAAATATCCTTCGTTACAGGATCAAGCAATAGTGTTTCGGCATCACGCGGTCCATCCGCATAGCTATACCTGATTTTATCCAGCCGGCTACCGTCAAATGATCCATTCATATCTGAAATTTCAGGAATTCTGTAAATGGTATTGGTGGCAGTCATCGGCGGATTATTGTTGCCAATATCTCCGACATACAAATAGTTAACACCATTATCTGGCCCCGGCCCGGCTGCAATATCTTCCCAATCGTGGTTGGCAGCACCCGGAATACCAAACTCCTTGATTGTTTTTCCATCCTGGCTTAGCAAATACACCGATGCCGGCTGACCTGAATCCTGATGCGTCCACAAGTATCCATCAAAACTGGCGCTGGCTGCAAGGCCCGAAGCTTCATCTATGATTCCAGGTTGAATAGGAACTTTCACCGCAGTTGTCTCAAACTGATCGGAACGACCATTAGCCGGCTTAGGATCAGGATCGCAGGAAACGATAAAACAAGCTGCAAACAAAATGCCTTTCAGTGGGTTGAGCAGCTGACCTGTTTTATTTATATTCATAAAAAACTCATCATGTTAGATTTGCTAAAAATACGTACTTTTGCACCATTTATTATCCGGCACTTTCAATTTATCAGTATTAAAATAATTATATGTTACGTACACATACCTGCGGCGAGTTAAGCTTAGAGCATGTAAATCAAGAGGTTGTATTAAGCGGATGGGTTCAACGCATCCGTGATAAAGGAGGGATGATCTGGTTGGATTTACGCGACCGTTATGGCTTGACACAGCTTCTTTTCGAAGAAGGAAAAACCGCTGCAAATGTGTTGGAAACCGCCCGTTCTCTTGGCAGAGAGTTTGTAATTTCTGCAAAAGGACAAGTGATTGAAAGGCTTTCCAAAAATGATAAAATTCCGACCGGCGCTATTGAAATCAGGGTTTCTGAAATATCAATACTGAATCCGGCAAAGCTGCCTCCGTTCCTGATTGAAGACGAAACGGACGGTGGAGATGATATCAGAATGAAGTATCGTTACCTGGATTTACGCCGTAATCCAGTCAGGGCTAATCTTCAGCTGCGCCATCAGGTAGCACGCCATACAAGAGCGTTTCTTGACGAACTTAATTTTATAGAGGTAGAAACACCGGTTCTGATCAAGTCTACACCTGAAGGTGCCCGCGACTTCGTAGTTCCTAGTCGTATGAACCCCGGAGAATTTTATGCACTGCCTCAATCTCCTCAAACATTCAAGCAACTTTTGATGGTAGCCGGCTTTGACCGTTATTATCAAATTGTAAAATGTTTCCGTGATGAAGATCTTCGTGCCGACCGTCAGCCTGAATTTACACAGATAGATTGCGAAATGTCTTTTGTTACTCAGGAAGATGTTCTAAACACATTTGAAGGCATGATTCGTCATCTTTTCAATAAAGTAAAAGGCATTGACCTTCCCGAAGTACCTCGTATGACCTATGCGGATGCGATGCGTTTCTACGGATCGGACAAACCGGATATTCGCTTTGAAATGAAGTTTACCGAATTGAAGGGAGAAGACGCAGATCTTACAAGTGGTAAAAGTTTCGGAGTATTTGATGACGCTGAATTGGTTGTAGGTGTTTGCGCACCTGGCTGTGCTTCATACACTCGCAAGCAAATGGATGAGCTGACTGACTGGGTAAAACGCCCGCAGATCGGCGCCAAGGGACTTGTATATGTCCGCTACAATGCTGACGGCACGATTAAGTCGTCGGTAGACAAATTTTACACAGAAGAAGAACTTAAAAAGTGGGTAGAGGCATTTGATGCAAAACCTGGCGATTTAATACTCATACTATCAGGAAATGCCGACAAGGCCAGAAAACAACTGAACGAACTTCGTTTGGAAATGGGATCTCGGCTTGGATTGCGTAACCCGGATGACTACCGCGTACTTTGGGTGCTCGACTTCCCTCTTTTAGAATATGGAGAAGAAGAAAACCGCTGGTTCGCTATGCACCACCCCTTCACAAGTCCAAAACCGGAGGATATTGGCTTACTGGATACCGATTTAGGTAAGGTAAGAGCGAATGCATATGATATGGTTATCAACGGTGTTGAAGTTGGTGGTGGTTCGGTAAGGATATTTGAAAAAGAGCTTCAGCAACAAATGTTCGGTATTCTTGGATTCTCTCCGGAAGAAGCTCAGGCTCAATTCGGATTCCTGATGAATGCCTTTGAATTTGGCGCCCCTCCTCATGCCGGAATTGCATTTGGTTTTGACCGTCTTTGTTCGTTATTTGGTGGCGTAGATTCCATCAGAGACTTCATCGCATTCCCAAAAAATAACTCAGGTCGTGACGTAATGATTGATTCTCCGTCAACAATTTCAGACGCGCAACTTACTGAGTTGTCGATTAACGTTAGACAACAAAATTGAAAATAAATTTGCAAGTCTGCTAAAATCAGTAGATTTGCTGACCATTGCCCTGCATCTTTCCCAAGATACAGGGCAATTAATAGATTTACTATCACTAAAAAGTAATTCGTAAAACACTACATGCATTATTCATCCTTACCTGGGGTTTTGTTTCTATTAATAGGATCTTTTGGTTTTTCTTATGGTCAGGACCCTGTCCCCGCTACGACACCTATCCTACCCCCAACACAAGAAACTCCTATACAGGGTACTGCACCAGCTCCGGTAAGTAATTCTCAGGCTCTTGAGTTCTACAACCAAGCCAAATCAGCAGGAATGTCTGATATGGATATTGAAAAAGCAGCATTACAACGCGGTTATACTTTGGATGATATTTCTGCTATGCGTAAGAGGCTGCAGCAAACATCAAAAGACAATACAAAAAAGGATACCAATCGTGATCAGATTGATGAGTCAAGATCGCAGAATGACGAAGATGAGTTAGATGACGAATCTAACAACGAAAAGGATTCGCTTTCTGTAAATCGTGTACGGCAACGAAGATTCAACAGAACATTTGGCTCATCGTTTTTCAGAGCTTCTACCACTTTCGAACCGAACCTGAGAATAGCTACACCCAGGAACTATATACTTGGACCTGATGATGAACTGGTTGTCGATATTTATGGCAACTCAGTTGATAACTTCAGACTAAAAATCAGCCCGGAAGGAACGGTAAAAATGTTGAACCTGGCACCTGTATACGTGAATGGATTAACAGTTGAACAAGCTACAGAACGTATTGTAAATCGTCTTCGCCAAGCCTATTCAACACTCAATCGTCCCGGTTCTGGCACCCACTCCACTATTACACTTGGTAACGTCAGAAGTATTCAAGTTATGATTACCGGAGAAGTAGTTCGCCCGGGCACTTATACAGTTTCCTCTCTTGCTACTGCTTTTAATGCATTGTATCGATCCGGCGGGCCAAATAGTAATGGTTCATACAGAAATATAGAAGTGGTACGTAACAATAAAGTTATACGAACAATTGACCTGTACCGCTTTCTAATAGATGCCGATCTAAGAGACAATATTACACTTCAGGATCAGGATATCATATTGATCCGTCCTTATGAGGTGAGAATTGAACTGGCTGGGGAATTAAAGAAAACCGGAATATTTGAAGCTCGGTCAGGTGAAACTCTTAAGGATATTGTAAAATACGCAGGCGGTTTCACACCAGAGGCTGTAACTTCACTTATATCCTATCAACGTAATACAGGAACAAATTTCATTATAGGAAGTATTGACTCCACACAAGTACATACATTCAAACCAAAAAATGGAGATATCATCACTGTACAACGTATTCTTGAAGTAATTGCCAATCAGGTTGAAATTCGTGGAGCTGTGACACGTCCTGGCGCGTATCCACTTGACGAAAAGATCAAAACCGTAAAGGATCTGATTGCGAGCGCACAAGGTATTGGTCAACGTGCATTCTTAAATAGAGCCATTCTGGAGCGATCCAGTGGTGATACGCAGACAGGTTTGATCGCTATTGATCTGCGAAAATTAATGAGTAGTGAAACTCCCGATATTGATCTTTTACCTGGAGATATCCTGACTATAAAATCGGTGGAAGATCTTAAAGAATTTACATTTCTGACTATTAACGGCGCTGTTATCAATCCTGGTGTATACTATTATTATAAAGATATAACCATTCCAGACCTGATTTTCCAGGCGGGTGGCTATACTGAAGGTGGTATTCCTTACAGAATCGAAGTGTCAAGAAGAGTAAAAAGTGATACAGCCGACCTGCCATCAAACCAAAATGTTCGGATTTTCACAGTAGATATTCCTGAAAATCTGAGAATGGATTCGGTTGCACAGAAATTTGTACTGTTCCCTTCGGACGTCATTTTTGTGCGCAAATCCCCAAGATATGAAAACCAGAAGACGGTCGGTATAGAAGGTGAGGTTATGTATCCTGGCAGATATACAATTAAAAATAATTTTGAACGTATATCTGATCTGTTACCGAAAGTTGGAGGCATAAAGCCAGAAGCTAACCTGATGAGTGCTCGCTTCTACCGCAATAATGAACAAATTGCTGTCAACATTTCAAAAATACTTCAAAATCCATCTCTTCCTTCTAACTTACTATTGCAAGATGGAGATAACCTTGTAGTACCACGAAAATCTGAGATAGTCAGAATTCAGGGAGGGGTATACAACCCATCACTTGTGAATTTTGATCCTAAATTTTCGTTTAGTGATTATATCTCACAAGCTGGGGGGTTTGCGGAACGTGTTAGAAAAAACCGTATCTACGTTTCTTATCCGAACGGAAGAACACACAGAACTAAACAGTTCTTGTTTTTCAAATCTTACCCCAAAGTTGAACCTGGCTCTGTAGTGACAGTACCGGTAAAAGAACCCAAAAATGAACAGCCGATGTCAAGGACGGAGAGAATCGCAATTATCTCTCTAATTGGCACATTAGCAATCACACTCATTCGAGTTCTGTAATATGATTACTAACCAGACCGAAATAAAAAATCAATCATTTGAAATTGGCCTAATGGATGTGGTCAACTTTTCAAGAAAATACTTTCTCAGGCTATTTTTTGTTTTTGCTGTTTTCACGATATCAGGTATTGCAATCAGCTTCCTACGCCCAAAAAGATATACTGCTCAAACAATATTATTGCCAGAGTATAAAATTGGTAAAACTAATTCTTTCTTTTCCATGGCGGTAGGAGCAAATGAAAATGGAGCGGAAAAATTGATACCTGATCTGTATCCCACCATTTTGAATAGCAGCCCGTTTGGCCAGTACCTTCTTAAGACTCCTATTGTAGATGAGGCAAACAACAACTACCCTAGTTTAGAAAAATATTTGGCTAGATCCTCTAATGGCAACTGGCTAAACCAGTTTTCTTTTTCTGAAAAACAACCTGTAGTGAAACCTGTTGTGAAACCACAAATTGTCGGGCTTAGTGTTCAAGCGTTAACGAATGAAGAAGAGCAAAACATCAAATCAGCCAAAAGTCTAATCAAAACTACGGTAGACACTGAAAATGGAATTATTAAGATCGAATGTGAGCTCGTAGATCCTGTTGTTGCAGCTATACTTGTAGAAGCTAGCAAAACATATCTTACCAATTATGTTGAAGAATATCGAACCTCAAAGACGGAATTACAGGAAGATTTCTTAGAGAAGAGAGTCAAAGAAGTTAAGAAAAGACAGGAAAATGCTGAATATGCCCTTCAAAGCTACAGGGATAGGAATAGGAACTCTTTTCTTAATGTGGCTCGCATAGAGGAACAAAGACTTCAGGCAGAGTACACATTAGCACAATCAATATATTCAGATTTGGCTTTCAAATTAGAGCAAAGCAAGATTAAAGTGAAGGAAGAGAGGCCGGTGTTTAAGGTGCTTGAACCCACACGTGTACCACTTGTCAAAAGTAGTCCCAACCGACCACTATTTGGATTGATCACAGGAGCTATAGGCGCTTTTCTTATGTTAATCTATATTATATTCTTTAAAGAAAGACTTCATTTAAAATTCTTTCAAATGATAAAATGAAGCAATACAGTTGTTAAAAATCACTTACACTATACATTTCCTTTTCAAGTTAGGGGGATCTAAAACAAAATGAGAAAAAATAAAATAGGGATCATTGGTTTAGGCTATGTCGGGCTACCGTTAGCAATTGAATTTGGAAAAAAGTATCCGGTCATAGGATTCGATATTAACAAGCAACGAATGCAGCAACTTTCTTGCGGATATGATAGTACAAAAGAGGCAGACTTAACTTCGTTAAATGAAGTTATTAATAAAAACAATCCGGATATAGGATTGTCGTTTTCTTCTGACACCACTGTTCTTGCCTCCTGCAACACTTTCATTGTAACAGTACCAACCCCAATTGATCAATTCAAAGCGCCTGATCTGGCTCCCTTACTCAAAGCATCTGAAATGATTGCGAATATCTTGAAAAAAGGAGATATTGTCATATATGAATCGACGGTTTATCCAGGTTGTACTGAAGAAGATTGTGTTCCTGTTTTAGAGAAATTTTCAGGATTAAAATTCAATGAAGACTTCTTTTGCGGCTATTCCCCTGAGCGTATTAATCCTGGTGACAAAGTAAATACTCTCACTAAAATTATGAAGGTGACTTCGGGTTCAACTCCTGAGATTGCAAATATCGTTGACAATCTCTACGCATCAATCATTACTGCTGGTACACACAAAGCACCAAATATTAAAGTAGCCGAAGCATCAAAGGCAATTGAAAATGCGCAACGTGATGTTAATATTTCATTTGTTAATGAGTTGTCTCTCATATTCGACCGTATAGGTATTGATACTACTGATGTAATTGAAGCTGCCGGAACCAAGTGGAATTTTCTCAAATATAAGCCAGGGCTTGTAGGAGGACATTGTATCGGAGTTGATCCATACTACCTTGCGCACAAAGCAGAATCATTAGGCTACCACCCCGCAGTGATACTCTCCGGTCGCCGTGTAAATGATAACATGGGAATGTTTGTTGCCAATAAGGTTATTAAACTTCTAATTAATAAAGGTCACAAAATTTTAGGTGCCAAAGCGCTTATTTTAGGTATGACTTTCAAAGAAAATTGTCCGGATATAAGAAATTCGCGTGTCATCGACATATATCAGGAATTAAAACAATTTGGACTACAGGTTGATGTTTATGATCCTCATGCCGACTTTGAGGAGGTCAGACACGAGTACGGAATTAAAATGATCAATAGCATCGAAGGCAAGTACGAGGCGATCATTTTAGCTGTATCTCATTCAGAATTTCTACATCTTGACCTGGACAACATTAAAAGTGATAAACAGGCTGTTATTTTCGACACAAAAGCATTTCTTGACCGCAGTATTATAGACGCACGCTTATAAATATGAACTTACAAATGGTTGACCTCAAAGGTCAGTATGAAAAACTTAAACCTGAAATCGATCAGGCGATTCAGCATGTTATTGATACTACTGCCTTTATCAATGGACCCCAGGTAAAGGAATTTTCAACTTCCCTGGCAAACTATCTGGGAGCAAAACATGTCATTACCTGCGCAAATGGCACAGATGCGTTACAAATAGCATTAATGGCACTTGGGCTTCAGCCAGGAGATGAAGTAATCGTACCCTGTTTTACTTACGTAGCTACCGTGGAAGTCATCGCACTTCTCAAATTAAAACCGGTAGTAACTGAGGTTGATCCTGATACTTTCAATATCACGGCGGAGATCATAGAAAAAGCCATTACACCCAAAACAAAAGCCATAGTTCCGGTTCACTTGTTTGGGCAGTCAGCTGATATGGAACCCATAATGGCTGTGGCTAAAAAACATAACTTATATGTAGTTGAAGACACGGCCCAGGCTATTGGAGCCGACTATACATTCAGCGATCAGGTTATAAAAAAGGCTGGAACTATCGGAGACATTGGCTGTACCTCTTTCTTCCCATCCAAAAATTTGGGATGTTATGGAGATGGAGGCGCGCTCTACACAGATAATGATGAACTGGCCACGCTCATCCGGAAAATTGCGAATCATGGCCAGGCTAAAAAATACCATCACGAAGTAATTGGCGTAAACTCAAGACTGGATACCATACAAGCGGCCATTCTATCCGTAAAAATAAAACAGCTGGATAATTATTGCAAAGCTCGCGGAGCAGCCGCTACGTATTACGACCGGCAGCTTTCCGAATTAAGTTGGCTTCAGACCCCCAAAAGACAAACGAATTCAACACATGTATTTCACCAGTATACGCTAAGATTGCACGACCCTGCCGACCGCGATGCATTAAAACAACATCTTGCCGATCGGGGCGTCCCGTCCATGGTATACTACCCTATTCCCTTGCATTTACAGGAAGCTTTCCGCACACCTGAGTACAACCAGGGAGATTTCCCAATTTCAGAATCGCTGTGTACGCAAGTACTTTCGTTACCTATCCATACGGAAATGAATCGGGAACAGCAGGACTTTATCATTTCCGCTGTAAAATCATTTAAAAAATAATATGGCAGAGCTGAATTATTTTGCACATGAAACCGCTATTGTTGATGCTCCGTGTACAATAGGTAATGGCACCAAAGTGTGGCACTTCTCTCACATCATGGCGAATTGTACCATAGGTGAGCGCTGTAACATCGGTCAGAATGTCGTTATATCTCCTGGCGTAATATTAGGGAGCAATGTCAAAATTCAGAACAACGTTTCTATTTACGAAGGAGTCACTTGTGACGATGATGTTTTCCTGGGGCCATCTATGGTATTTACCAATGTTACAAATCCCAGAAGTGCCATAAACCGCCGTGGACAATATGCCAAAACACACGTGGGTAAAGGAGCGTCTATTGGTGCAAACGCTACAATCGTCTGTGGTCACGACATTGGCGCTTACGCCTTCATAGGAGCAGGAGCAGTGGTCACAAAAACAGTTGCCCCCTACGCTCTTGTGGTGGGAAACCCCGCAAAAAGAATTGGTTGGATCAGCGAGTACGGGCATCGTCTTGATTTTGATAACCACGGAAACGCGACTTGCCCTGAAAGTGGGGAAAATTATATTTTACAAAATAACGAAGTAAAAAAATTACAGAAGTAATGCCTATACACGACCATAAAAGAAAATTTGCCGTAATCGGATGCGGACATATCGGGAAACGTCATGCAGAAATGATTGTAAGAAATGAGGAAGCCGAACTGGTTGCACTCATAGATGTAAAACCTCAGTCCGAACTGGGTATAGACCAATACAACGTACCATTCTTCCATTCCCTGGATGATTTTCTAACCTCGGGTATTGAAGCAGATGTAATAAATATTGCAAGCCCGAATGGTTTTCATGCAGAACATGCCATGAAGGCATTGGAAGCACGCAAACACATTGTCGTGGAAAAACCAATGGCATTGACCAAACAGGACGCTGAAAAAGTAATCTTTAAAGCGCTGCAGGTACACCGCCAGGTATTCGCAGTGATGCAGAACCGCTATTCCCCACCCTCGGTCTGGATTAAGGAACTAATAGAAAGTGGTGTGTTGGGCAAGATTTTTATGGTTCAGCTGAATTGCTACTGGAACAGAGACGAACGATATTATAAACCAGAAAGCTGGCATGGGAAAAAAGATTTGGACGGAGGGACTCTTTTTACGCAATTCTCTCATTTTATAGACATTATGTACTGGCTGTTTGGAGACGTGGAAAATATTCAGGGAAAATTCAATGACTTCAACCACCAGCATCTGACAGACTTTGAAGACAGCGGTTTCGTAAACTTTGATTTCGTCAATGGCGGAATGGGTGCTCTGAACTACTCTACCTCCATCTGGAATCAGAATCTGGAAAGCTCCATGACCATCATCGCGGAAAACGGAGCAGTGAAAATTGGCGGTCAGTATATGGACAAAATAGAAGTTTGTAATGTAAAGGGCTACCAAATGCCTGAGCTCGCTCCCACCAATCCTGGCAACGACTATGGTGCATACAAAGGATCGGCAGCCAATCACCATTATGTGATCGATAACGTTGTGGACGTGCTAAACGGCAGATCTGCTATTACCACAAATGCTTTGGAAGGATTAAAAGTGGTGGATATTATTGAACGGATTTATAGCTTCAAATAAGTGATCGACTAATTTATAATTTGTGAGAAATTCGATCACAAGAAAAACTACGTTGCTAAAAATAACAAACCCATTTTTAAAGAATGTACTAACGCTAGTATCAGGAACTGCGCTTGCGCAACTGATTACTGTGGGGGTATACCCCATATGCTCTCGGCTGTACTCACCGGAAGACTACGGCTTTATAGAGGTAATTGTATCTGTTACGGCTATTTTAACAAGTGTTGCTTGTCTCAAATATGAGCAAGGAATTGTATTGCCCGCCCAGGATGAAGAAGGATTCTCATTATTAAAAATGTCCATCCTGATTAACTTCTTTGTGAGCACACTCCTTCTCATATCTATTTGTTTCTTTTCTGGAACGTTCGCAATATGGCTTGGAAGAGCCGAATTAAAAAACTACCTGTTTGCAATACCTTTTCTCGTATTCTTTTCCGCTCTTTTTGTAACAGTTAGATTTTATGCGATAAGAAAATCAGAATTTAAACTTATTGCAAGAGTAAGTGTGGAAAAGGCGATTATTGGAGGCATAACGCAAATAGTCTTTGGATTAGCAAAACTAGGGTCGCTCGGACTGATCATTACCCAATTGACATCCGCAAGTTTGGTCAATGGCTCAATGTATAAACGTTTGACAGCTGGTAAGGGATTTTGGAATTTCGCAAATTGGCAGCAGGAGAAAGAGACTTACGTTGTGTTGGCAAAAAAATACATTGATTTTCCAAAATTTTCTGTTGCTGCTACATTGGCAAACTCGTTGGCACTTTACAGTACAAGTATTTTTGTCTTTAAATATTTTGATGCGGCCATTCTCGGTCAATATTCTTTTGCAAACAGATTATTGTCTATGCCATTGATCCTCATATCATCCGCTGTATCAGACGCATTCATACAGCGTGCAACAGAAGAAAAGCGATTAACGGGGAATGCCCAAGGAAGTTTCCTTCAGATCCTGAAACCACTAGTTCTTGTATCAATTCCCACATGTGTTGTTGCTTACTTTGTACTTCCAGATCTTTTTTCTTGGATATTGGGCAATAAGTGGTATGATGCTGGACGATATGCATCTATTTTAATATTTCTCTTTTCGGTCCGCTTTTTTTGTTCACCGTTATCATCTGCGCTTATCGTATTTGAAAAACAAAAGTGGTTACTTTTTGCGACTGGGATTCAAATGATGCTAACACTGTGCACTTTTTACACTACTTACAGATATACGTACAGCTTTGAATCTTTTCTTTATGTAACGGTCTTGTCTCAATCGCTATTTTATCTAGCCTACCTTTATCTAATTTGGAATGTAGTAAGGGGCAAATAACTACGAAAATTGTCGTCAAGAAAATTATTTAGATTTAATATGCAATTTTTACTAGACTATGTTCCCATTAACTAGATTCCAAGAGAGGTGTTTTAGAACACATAGTTCCGAATGGTGTCACACCCATCAGAGTTAAGATATTGATTAGGTATAGTACAGAAAATTGGTACGTTAGAGTGCTGTGCCAAAAACCGCAATTTCCATTCAATAATGAAGATCATATATATTACAGAAGTAAATCTGGATATTCCGTCAGGCGTTCTATTCAAAATGAATGCACAGATAGACGAGTGGAAGAAATGCGGACACGATGTATATGTCGTTTCGATACCTTGCCAAATTACAACTGGCGGCAAGGAATGCCTGACAAAGTCAGCCGCTGGCGCATTCATTTTCATTCATCCATTTGTTCGGACGACGAAAAATATAGCCTTATTCAACCTCGGAAACAAAATATTGAGTGCCGGGAGATATAAAAACTATATACAATCTATAAATCCGGACATCATCTACCTGAGAGAAATGATTGCTTATCCAGGTGTGGGCAGGCTATTAAATAAACACAAGGTCATAATTGAAAACAATACTTTGCTTTCCGAAGAAGTGAAAATGGGTAGTCGTAGTTTACTGAAGATGTACCAGCTTTTTCAACATCAGATTAATGACAACGTAGACGGCTTCATAGGAGTAACGAATGAAATATCAAGTCATTACAAGCATTTCAAAAAGCCTGTAACAACTATTACCAATGGTATTAAACTTGAACATACTAATACCACCATCACTCCTTCCAACGTCCGTGCTCAACTAATTTTGGTAGGCAGTCCTAACATGACATGGCATGGCATGGATAAATTTCAAAGAATGGCAGAATTAATTCCAGAAGCAGATTTTCATCTGGTAGGTGAGGATGTTCCAAACAATAATCTATCCAATTTCTTTAGTCACGGATATTTGGAAAAAGACGATTTGATGCAGCTATATACTAAAATAGATGTCGCAGTGGGGACACTGGCTCTGCATAGAAAGAAAATGTACGAAGCATGCCCATTAAAAGTAAGACAATACGCATCATTAGGCATACCATTAATTATTGCATACAACGACACAGACTTCTCCGGCCAAAACTTCGTCTTGCAATTACCTAACGCTGAAGACAATATATACAATCATGTTAGCGAAATAAAAGCATTTGTTAGAAATTGGAAGGGAAAACGTGTTTCATTAAGTGCGATAGAGCCGCTTATCTCTTCCACTGCAAAGGAAAACCAAAGACTCGCTTTTTTCACACACATTATTAATCAACGTAACTAGTTTTACGTCAGCAAACTCATGCAAAACACACAAAAATTTAAAATCGTGTCTCTGGTACATGCATTATCCCACCAGGGAGGATTACAGAGGGTCGCTGTTAACTTGGCCAATTATTGGATATCTAAGGGTCACTTGGTAGAGATCTGGGTATTTAAAGATGAGCCCTGCATTTATCAAATTGATTCAAGAGTAAAAATTAAAGTACTTGTAGAGTCCAGGCCCTCGTACCCCGGAAATAAGATCGTCAAATACATAACAGATTTTTTCCGTCTTATTTCAGGAATAAAAGCCTACATCAAATTATTAAAGACTGAGAAGCCAGATATAGTTTTAATTCACAAATCCACCGTTCATGACGCATTTGTCGGATTTCAACGATTATATAGTAAGCGCACACTTGAACTGCTACACTTGACGTTCAATCAGCATCCACAAATGGAGCAATTTCCAAGTTATGTACGCTATTTTCAAAGTATTACTTACAAATTTATACAACCCAAAAAAAATCTGGTAGTTCTAAATAATGACGTAAAGGATACGGTTATCAGTAGCGGATGGAAAGACGTTACCTGTATATTCAACGCTCTACCTTTCAGATCTGAAACTAAATCCTTGTTGGATAAGAAATATATGCTTGCCGTTGGAAGAGGAGCTCCTCAAAAAGGCTTTCCTATACTTTTGAAGGCTTTTGCTTTAATCGCCCAAAAACACACTGACTGGAAACTTCGGATAATAGGTGAGGGAGTTACCCATAAAGCTAATGAATTGATCGACATTGTAGAGCAATATTCATTACAAAACCAAGTCGAACTTATTGAAACAGTTTCCAACATAAAAGATTATTATTTAGATTCCTCCATCTTTGTATTGTCTTCCTATTATGAGGGTATGCCTATGGCATTAATAGAAGCACAGGAATGTGGCTTACCTATTATCACCTCTGACATAGAAGGTATTAACGACGTCATCAATGAAGACTGTGCTGTCAAATTCGATATTGGAAACTCCCAGCAACTAGCTGAGCAAATGGAACGCCTGCTACTCAATGAGCCACTCAGAAAAAAAATGGCTCAGGAGTCCATACGCAATGCTAGAAATTTTTATATAGAATCCATTGATTTGAAATGGATGGAATTATTTAATGCTACTTTAAAAAAGGATGTGAATTAATCTATTGGGTAGCAGCTCATCTAACTACAAGGCACGCATAAATTAAAGCCCTGTCCGTTTCATTAAGTATAGTCTATGTATAGTTATCTTCTTTTGGTGTTTGTCTTATTGGCTTTCGTGTCGCTTTGCGAATTACTGCCTCTGCAGAAGGATCTGAAGTTGGTAATTTATATAATAGTTTGTATACTTCTTGTCTTTACAGCGTCCACAAGGTACGGAGATCCTGATTATACTAACTATTTGAAAAAATATTACAAAGTACCCGATTGGGGCAACGAATCAGTAATTCTTTCGCCTCAAATACGAATGGAGCCGGGGTACATGTTCTTAAGCGGCCTGTCACGAACCATAGGACTCAAATTTCAGGCTTTTATAGCTATTATTGCATTTTCCAGCATCACGTCCTGTCTGGTTTTCTTTAGAAGGTACACTCCTTATTATTTTTTGGCTGTCCTTATTTACTTCTCACACGTATTTATACTTCGTGATATGCTTCAGATACGGGCAGGACTGTCGATCGCTATTGCAATGTTCGCCCTACCATATATTGAAAAGCGAAATCTCGCTCGCACTGCCATGATTTTGGGGTTTGCGGCTATGTTCCATTTTGTTGGTCTTTTTTTCTTCATCGTCTATTTTAGCTATCCTTATCTCCTCAAAACAAAAACACAGTTGATATTGCTGGGGATAGGATTACTTATCGGAGGCTTTTTAGGAATTGCTTTCTTTAAATTGCTTCAAAAAACTATTAATAATCCAATTTTATGGAATTACATAGTTGATTCCCGTTATTCTTACACACTGGGGCTACTTAATCCTGTATTAATCAAGCACTTCGTCGTTCTCGCTGTATTGATCAAAAATAAAGAATTCTTTGAAAAGCATATTCCGCATTTCAATGTGCTTCTGGTCAGTTATGTAATAGCCGCTTTCTGGCTATCTGCATTCAATATGTTTGCGATTTTTGCAGGCAGGATTGCTACACTATTTTCTAATGTTGAGCACGTGCTAATACCGTCTATCCTATTACTAAAAAAGTATAGATATTTCGCCTTTATAATGATAGTGGCGTATTGTTGTGTTGCTTTTTTCAGCAAGAACAAAGATCTTAAGCAACTTGATTTTTTCTTTAATCGTTAGTAGAACATGATTTGCAAATAAGAAAACACACATTTACAAAATTTGAAATACAAAAAAATGAAGAAAGTCCTATATATAGTCTCTACGTTACAAAGAACGGGTCCTACAAACGTGCTTTATAATTTAATTTCCCATTTGGATAGATCGATATATCATCCAATAATTCTAACACTATCTCCAGAAAATCCTCAACATCATAGCTTAAAACAGCAATTTATTGACCTCGGTATACCAATTCACACACTTGGGCTGTCAAGAATAGATGGTTTTTTAAAGGGTACAAAAAAAATAATGGAATTTGTTAAGGAGAAAAGCATAGATGTGATACATATAAACGGATTTCGTGGAGATTGGATGTTAAGATCAGTTAGTTCTTCTGACTTAAAAGTAATTACTACCATTAACAGTAACATTTTTGATGATTATACGATGTTGTATGGAAAATTAAAAGGTTATATTATGGCCATCCTCCATATAAGATCGATCAAAAATAAAATTGGTATCGCATGCTCAAATGCTGTAGCTGACCAGCTGAATAAAAAATATAATTCTAATCTGAAAGTAATAAACAATGGCATACCAAAGGAAATCTACTTTACAGCAGATGATTCCGTAAAAGTTTCCATTAGGAATGAATTAAAACTACCTACCAATAAAAAAGTTTTCATCTTCGTGGGATATCTTATCTACAGAAAAGATCCAATCACTACAGTAAAAGCATTTATAAATTCAAATGTATGTGAGGATTCAGCGCTGATTATGATTGGAGATGGCCCCCTAATGAATGAATGTAAAGAGATATCCAAAGAATATAAAAACATTTACTTTCTAGGGAATACATCTGAAACTTTGAAATATCTTCAGGCTTCTGACTACTACATTGCATCTTCTCTGTCAGAAGGCCTTCCCACCTCAGTAATGGAGGCCATGGGATGCGGATTACCTGTTTTATTATCTGAAATAGCACCTCACCATGAACTTGTTTCAAAAATGGGAAACTGGAAATATACATTTCCCACAGGCGCTATCGATACACTCTCATTTAAAATTGATGAACTATCAGCAGATAATTATCAAGTATTAAGCAGACGTAACAGAAACGTTATTGACCATGTTATAAATGCCAATACTATGGCAGCATCATATCAATACGAATACCAGTGATAATCTCTATTCTAATCATAATACATTCGTTTCATTATTGAATCACGGAATGTAACCATACTTTAAAATTAACAATATGAGAAAAAAATGCCTTTTGATTGGTGGAGGGGGATTTATAGGTTCAAATCTTGCAAAAGGGCTTCTTTCAAGAAATTATGATGTTAGAATATTTGACGTTAAAAACTTTAACAGAAAAAATATTTCGTCCATTATTCAGAATATTGAGATATTCGAAGGTGACTTCTTTAATCCAGTGGACATTAAAGAGGCATTAAAAAATATTGACTTCGTTTATCATCTTGTAAGCTCAACAATTCCCTCAGAATCGGTACTCAACCCTACATATGATATTGAAACCAATGTCATACCCAGCATCAGACTTTTACAAACTGCACTAGAGACAGGAATCAGGAAAGTTGTTTTTACTTCCTCAGGTGGTACTGTTTATGGAATTCCAAGTGTACTGCCAATACCTGAGTCCCACCCTTCAAATCCTATTAGCTCGTATGGGATAGCGAAGCGAACAATCGAAAGCTACATAAATCTATATAATAAACTATGGGGATTAGATGCTTGTATATTCCGCCTATCTAATCCATATGGAGAAAATCAAAATCCTCAGGGAAAGCAAGGTGTTATTCCAATTTTTCTATACAAAGCACTAACATCGGACACAATTAATGTTTGGGGAGATGGGGAAGTAGTCAGAGATTACATTCATATAGATGATGTGACTCACTGCCTTATCAAATCAATTGAAATAGACACTCCGGAAATTGTCTATAACCTTGGCAGCGGTGTGGGTACATCAATAAATGAAATTATAAATACTATAAGAAAAAATATAAATAAGGACGTAAAAGTAGATTATATGGAGGGCAGAAATTTCGATGTTCCTGTTAATATACTTGATAACAGTCTTCTTAAAAGCCGGTTTAAAATCTCGGGCTTCACTGACCTGGATAAAGGTTTAAATTTGATGTTTGCATATCTAAAAGGTGTAGTTATGCGATAGTCTAACCTTTCGATAGGCTTGCAAGATTACTGGATATTAAAAATTTACGACTAATGGAATTTTCGGTATTGATGTCTATATATTTCAGGGAAAATCCTGTTTTTTTTCAGGAAGCATTGAAGAGTATAATGGATCAATCAGTCAGACCAACTGAGATTGTAATTGTTAAGGATGGACCACTCACTACTGAGTTAGATGTAGTGTTAGAACGCGTTACTCAATCCCAGCCAGATCTATTTAAAGTCGTTTCTCTACCAACAAATAAGGGACTGGGCAATGCACTTCATGTTGGCATATCTCATTGTAGATGCGACATAATTGCTAGAATGGATAGCGACGACATCGCTACACGAGACAGGTTCGAAAAGCAGCTCAGTTATTTGATGTCTCATCCGGAGGTAGCAGTATTAGGCAGTAACATTGAAGAATTTAATGGTGTACCAGGAGATCTTGGAATAGTCAGGTTGATGCCTTCAAGTAATGACGAGATAATAAAGTTCTCCAAACTACGAAATCCAATGAATCACCCCTCAGTAATGTATCGAAAATCAGCAGTGCTTGAATCAGGAAGTTATAACCCAGAATTACTCTATTTTGAAGATTACTCTTTATTCGTGAAAATGCTGAATAAAGGATTTAAATTACACAATCTTCCTGAAACCTTGCTTTATTTCAGAGTCGGAAACGGTATTGAGACCATCAAAAGGAGAAGCGGGATTATGTATATTCGTCACGAACTGAAATTTGTGACATATATCTACAACCTAGGGCACTTAAGCAACACCGAACTCCTCAAATATCTTATTATCCGAATACCTGTAAGAATACTGCCTGCGAAGGTGGTCCTATTATTCTATAATGTTTTCTTACGAAAAAAGAGTTAACCAATAGCGAAAAATTCTGGACTTACTAATATAGTAATCTACAACCTGGGAGGTATTTCATTAACGTATACAAACTTTAACTTAAACCATCAGTCGCACTCCTTTTCATACATTGTTTTTCCCGAGCCTGTCTCATCAAGCAACGTGGCATACAGAAGAGACTATTTGTCCCAGATTCCCAGTCATTTGGAGAGGTATTTGCCTATTATGAGAATGAGCACTAATAATCTCAACAAACATGATCAGATTCCTATTAACTTTCTTGATTTTTATAAACACAACTTTGTGTTTTTGTAAAGAGATTGTTTTCGTGAGTAATCAGAAGACTAGCTATCAGATTGTGATACCTAAAAAAGTGAATAGTCTGGAGTTACAAGCTAGTAGAGAACTACAAACCTATATACACAAGGCCACTGGTGTCAAACTTGAGATTGTGCAAAACGGAAGCCCCAAAAAAAACAAAATTTACATTGGTAAGAAACTTGGATCACATAAAGGCTATTGGCTTTCAGTGTCGGGTGATGGTTACTCTATTGATATCATCAACAATGATGTTTTCTTAAATGGCGGTAATGGAAAGGGGATTCTATATGCGGCATATGGATTTCTGGAAAAAGTTATGGGGGTCGAGCAATTAGATATGCACGAGTGGTATATACCTAAGAACTCTACTATTAAATTCACAGAAAAAATAAGTGCAGTATACAATCCTGCGTTCAAACAACGAGATATTTACAATGACTTGTCCTACAGCGATAATTATACTGACTGGAATATGTTGACGCATTTTTTTAAAGAGCCCAATGAATGGGGAATGTTTGGTCACACTTTCTTCAAATTAATTCCACCTAAGGCTTATCTGGCCAGTCACCCGGAATATTTCTCACTAGTTAGTGGCAAAAGACTCCCTGGTCAACTTTGCCTTAGTAATTCAGATGTTGCTAAAACTTTGATAGATACCTTGCGTATCCTTGTAAACCAGAAACCTAACAAACTATTTTGGATGGTTGGACAAGAAGATACTGGAAGCTTTTGTACCTGTGATAAATGTAAAGATGGTTATCAAAAGTGGGGTGGCCATAGTGGCATGTTGATGAAATTCATAAACAACGTAGCAAAAGAATTTCCGACTAAAATTATTGCGACTTTTGCATATCACGAAACATTAAGTCCTCCGTCCCTAAAAAATGTAAAACCCTTACCAAATGTATTAATTTGCTATGCTCCTATTGAAGCTTACCGCGAGAAATCGTTTGATAAGCTTTCAAATACAAATTACTTCTTATACTTGAAAAAGTGGAAGTCGATTACGAAACATTTGATGGTTTATGATTATACTGAAAATTTCATTGATTTCTTAAGACCCTATCCGACAATTTTTACGTTCAAACCTAACCTGCTTCTTTTTAAGGAAATTGGAGTAGATTATGTGTATATGGAGAGTTTTATTAAAATTGTAGGAGATTTAAAGGAACTAAAATCTTATGTCTTGTCAAAGTTATTATGGAATCCACAATTAGATGACAATGCATTGATCACAACGTTTTGTGATAGGTATTATAAGGAGGCTTCGCCTTATTTACAACAATACATTTTTACAGTCCAGGCAGCAGTTCGGGAAGAAAAAGATAGACTGAGATCATGGGGAGGAACGACGGGTTATTTAAAACCAGCTCACTTATCAAATTACGATAGGATACTAGAGCAGGCATCATCTGCAGCAGGTTCGGATTCGGTAGTGCTCGGCAGAATCAATCGGGTAAGGATGAATGTTGACTTTAATTTGCTAAACCTCCCTAGTGATACCACTCAGAACGTATCTCCTTCTCAACGGAATGTTTTAGGGAGAGATCAAAAGTACGTGGATAGAAAAGCTAGATTCATCAAAACAGTTAAGGATGAGAAAATTCTGGACTTTGTTAAAGGTGGAAAATGGATTTTAGCAAATGAATTCATAAAATCTCTAAAATAGCACTTATTATTTAGTTCAGTAGATGATCGGTAGGTTCAGTCCGAGCAGAAAATTTTCTAAGCTGTGCTATCCACGCTGGCTGCCGAAAATTTATTCAATACTTTGATTAGTAATTCTATTGAATTATGTAGAACTTAGCCCATTGACAGACACAGATTCATTTAAGAGTAACAATTTCATAATACAAATACTCATCTCGTTAGAGTAAAATTTTATGGAGATGAATAGCAGCTCAACATTTACATGAATACCGCTACTAAAGCAGACCTATTTAGACATTCTGGTAAAATATCTTTGGGGAAATTTCTATTTTGTCTGATTCGAATTCCCGGGTTCAGATTCATCTATCTGTGGAGAAAAGCAAAGCGCTACAGCAAATACAATCCTTTGGGTCTCCTTTTCAAATTATTGTATATACATTTCGCATATAAGTATGGTTTTCAAATTCCCCTACATGTTCAGATTGGAAGTGGATTCTATATAGGACATTTCGGAACAATTATAATCAACAGAAGTGCAGTTATTGGAAATAATTGTAACATTGCTCCTAATGTTACAATAGGTCAAACTAATAAAGGGGATAAAAAAGGTGTCCCTCACATCGGAAATGAGGTCTGGATTGGTACTGGAACTGTTATAGTCGGAAAAATAAAGATAGGAAATAACGTCCTTATTGCACCCAACAGCTTCATTAATTCTGATGTACCCTCGAATTCACTAGTTATGGGAAACCCTGCTACTGTAATACCAAAATCAAAAGATATAACAGACGATTATGTAATAAATATATTTGGTGAGGGTAAGCTTAAGTAATTTAATTTATCCTGTCGTGCTTATTTTATAGTTACCCATTAAGCTCAATTCTGCTCCACTACCAACATAAATATTTTTCACAGTAACATTCTGCCCCAAATTAATCTGGTGTCCATTATTTATTTTCACATAATCGTTTACACCAGGGGGACGTCCGGTGGACCAGATATTCCTATCAGGCCAAAAACCCGAACTAACGGATTCAACAGTTTCGGAGAATAAACTGATGGTATCAAATTCCTTAAACAAAATACTATTAGTGCTGGATTGGCTGTTTCCAAACCAGTCATTAAGTATATCACCATAAACCCGCCTGAAATCTATCTGCATTTTTACATTCTGATTTTTATCCCAAGGTACAATTGGCGGTAACAGGTCGCTGACAAGATTCGGATTCGTACCTACAACCTGTCTTTTAACTCCGGATCCAAATACAAACATGGGAGCAGCAACACCGTGATCTGTACCTTTGGAAGCATTTGAGTTAGCTCTTCTTCCGAACTCAGAGAATGTCATACCAATTACCTTATTCTCATTTCCTTGTAAAATTAAATCATTTTGAAATGCTGCTATTGAGTCAGACAGATTTTTAAGCAGTGTTGCGTGTACACCTTCCAATGAAGTTGTTCCCACCTGAGTCGCATGAGTATCAAAACCTCCCATTTCAACATAATAAATCTTAGTCTGCAATCCCCCATGAATCAAACGAGCTACGATCTTCAATTGCTGTGCAAGGGAAGCAGCCGGGTAAGCTCCTAAATTGGTTCCCTTATCAGCAGCAGACTTGATTTCATTTGAGTACCCGACAGAAAGAACCTGCTGCTGCCGGATAAAGCTAATCATATCTCCAGCGTCACAGCATGGCAGATTGGTTTCGGAAACTTCTCCGATATTACCCAGGAGAGAATAAAACCTTTGCGGATCCTGGATTGCCACATTCATAGGCTGATCATTTCCAAACAATGTGGGTGTATCAATATATCCTATCTGAATCGCTAAAGGATCTCTCATCTGATCATTAGGATACCCATCCGGATAGGTTTTGAATCTATCTTGCAAATATCTTCCAGCCCAGCCTGATCGAGAATACTGATTTGAATCCACACCAGTCATCAAAATTTCAGTTGACCTGGGGTGAGACAAATCCGGGTTAGGGTATGATACAGAATGCACTATTGCTAACTTCCCATCGTTGTAAAGGTTCCTCATGCCATCCATAGAAGGATGTAAACCCGTTTCCAAATTGCCTTCGAGCGGAAGGACCCTATTTTCGGGAATTGCAATATTGCTTCTTAGATTAAAATATTCAGAGTAATACTCAATGGGAATAACTGTATTAAGCCCGTCATTACCTCCATTTAGATAGATTATCACTAAAATTTTGTCTTGCTCTAACGAGTTAGTAGCCAGAGCAGATTGAACCAACTTTGAGTTCTCATTGTATGCCTTTAGGCCAAGCCCATTAACGGTAAGTGGAAGCACCATGGAAGATGCTGCAGCAAGAAAATCCCTCCTTTTCATAATTAAAGACTTAAAATACATGAAACTCTGCCATACGCAACATATACCTCATAAGCAGGAGGCATCTCCATTTCACCACGTCTTGGCGACTTACATTGGCAGGCGATAATCTATAACGTGTCCACTCATTGATCCAATTATTCCTGGGAAGTCGTTGCATCATAATTGTGTCTATTAAAAAATCGGTCTGCGATTGATTGAGCTCTATCGCAAAAAGGTTCTTTGACATTTGGCTAAATACATACTCACATGATATAGAGTCTGTACCCTCCACGTCATTAAAATTAGGCTGCATAGATGTTATCCATACAAGCATATCTCTACCGAGAAGTGTACCCGGCTTAATCTCAACATATGGATATATGAAATATTCCATAGCATTATTGCGAAAACCAATGGCAGTTCCATTTATCCAATTTTTAGAATAACCGGATTGATAGTATGGAACGGATCCGAACACCAAGGGCTGGTTTAAAAAATTCAGCTGCAGAGAATCCATGTAACCTATCACAAACTGCGTGTATTTTCTAAATGCTACAAAGTCTGTTTTAAAGTCTGGTACGGGCTGATCGAAGAATCTAAGTAAACCGATCAGAACTTCCGCTGGTGATTTTATAATAGCACCACGATTTCTTACATCATAGAAAATGTCACTTGTGAGCAATTTTTTAAGAAGATTACCAATATTATAGTTATTTTCAGAGCTGACAAAAAAATTAGCCAATGGAACAATCACATTATCTTCAATTTCAGCAGTTACATTATTGTTCACATACCAACGATAAAGCTTTCTGACTATAAATTTACTCGACTCTCCATGACTCAAAAGTATGTCTATCAGGTCTTCAATATCTCTCTCTCCGGAAGTAGCTCCTATACGAGCAGGAATACTCCTATTCGCATATTTTGAAGAAAACTTTTTTTCATCCGTATCATGTCTACCTTCATTAAATGACACTCCAAATGAAGTAGAACCTGCTGATAAATAATTACTCACCTGCCATCCCGTTAACGCCCTTGCAGCAGCCCTTACATCATCTTCAGTATAGTTTAAATTCCCGTAAAAATCCTTCTGTCCTACAACAAAGAGCTCCTGTAATTCTCTCGCATAGTTTTCATTTGGCCTGATTTTTTGGTTTTCATTACCATTTTGAAAAAGAAGCATAGCAGCATCTTTGGTCATCTCAATACAAAAAGTCCGAAAATTACCAGTTGACATCGATCTTATTAACTGCAGATACGAATAAGTCATCCTGTAATCTAAAACTGTGAGTTGAGATACTACGAAGTGATTCTGCCAAAACGTTGCTAGTTTTTCCAGAACCGAGGGACGACCATTCTGAACTGCCATTAGACCTACCCACCAATGTTTGATACATATGCTTAAATTATATGATCTTAAGTTGTTATAAGGGGCATTAATGAAAGGCTGCCCACCGGTTGGTTTGGTCTCATCCAAATCTACAGGAGTATCAGCATTTAGCGTATAGGGAATGTTCTCAAACAAAAGATCTACAGCCTGTGATGCAGTTAAGCCAGTAAAGGATGTAATTTCGCTTTGGGTGGGACCATAAGTAGCTCTTCTCAGTAAATGCGCAGCAGTCTGAGCAGTAAGTAGCGGTGTGTATGTATCAAGATAAGCCATAGCTATGATTGTATATCAGTTCACTTCTGCAGTGGGCGTGGGTAGTCAGTTATCTTATTGAAACTTTATGGGTACTCGAAGCCTGATCCTTATAGAAAACAACGAAAATATATTGCCCACGCGGAATGGTTTCAACATCTAATCCATCTGAAGGAAGTAGCCCACTGTAGTATAGGGTACCAGTTAAACTGAGGAGTTTGACACCAGAGATATCAGAGCTCCTTGACTTTACATAAATTTTGCTGGTCGCAGGATTAGGAAACAAAACCGTCCTCTCGCCATTACTTTCATCAAATCTCACCTGGATAATATTACTATATGCATAAGATTGATCCTGATCGACCATCTTTAAACGATATAGATTTTGTCCGTATAGTGGTTTTGTGTCCAAATAATAGTAAGAATGAGTAATATTAGAATTTCGAGCAGCAATAACTTTATCGAGCGTTACCCACCCCCCCTTATCTCCACTTCGTTGAATTTCAAAATAATCACTCCCTTTCTCAGCTGACGTCTCCCAGTTAAGCTGTACTTTACTTTCTATGGCCAGACCTTTGAAGTTAATAAGGTTTACAGGTAACGCTCCTCTTGCTACACCAAAGGTGTATACATTGTAACTACTAGGAACTATGGGAATTACAGAAGTTAATGAGCCGGAAGAAACAGAACTGCTATTTCCCAGAATAGATACAGGATCAATCACAGATTGAACTTTTATCCATTTACCGCCGTCCCAACCAACAATTAGAAGTTTTGACAAATCCTCACCCGCTAAAAGACCGGCAATATCGCTTTCGCTGTCCCAACTTAACGTAATCTTTGAGTTTGAATCTCCGTTTATATCCCAGTATTCCTGAGCACTCACTCGGGCAACCTCCATTCCCATGCTATTTATGTTGAATGGGGCTCCTGAAGGTAAAGGGATATAATCTCCCCCATTTGTATCACTCGTGACAGCAATACTGGGATTTGCAGCAAAATAGCTCCCTATCACACCCAAACCGTCAGCTGCAAATGGTCTGAGTTTACCATTATCTCCAACAGGAAAAATGAGTCTCCCCTCTCCCCGGTTTTTGACATATCCATCAACATACTCTGTAATAGGCTCATTGACAGATCCTGAAATATAACTTATGAAACCCACAGGCTCAATCCTACTGGTACTGAGTGTTTGGCCAGTTACCTTATTGACTGATGAGAAACACAAAATCACGAACAAAATTGTCTTATCAATTTTCATAACAATTCGCATTTGTAATACACATTCGCGAATGTATGTAGAATTATTTATAATCGAACAAAATTATAGAAAAATTATACTACATAACAATGACAAAAAATCGTAGCACTAGTATTACTCAATCTTCCACCACCCTACGCATGAATTAACTATTTTACCCACAGAGGGATTTTCCCCCTCCTCCTAATATGTTGGCACCTATATGGCCAATAAGCAAATTTGCCTGGTGGTCGCCATTAGGTGACATAATCAGATATTATTATTATTGACTTTAACTTTGACAACAAATATTCTTTCATTTTTAAAAGTTTATGCCTAAACTTGCGATGCTTTCGCACACATTTATTAATTCTTAATGCACACCTATGAGCCAGACCTCTGTTTCTGACCGTAAATATGTACACCGCGTTCTTAGCAAGACTGCTGCTACAGATGAAGTTTTGATTATCACCAGTTACGACTACTTTCTTCAAAAGTATGATCTCCGGCTTCTGAAATCTGTGTATAAGGAGATTATCCTAATCCCTCACTCCACTGATGATGACTATTTATTGAAGCATACAGTTAGCCCATTGCTCGAAAAGTATGAGAAAATACATCTTATTACCAATCCACAGTATGATAGTCGCTATAGGGTTATTTATGAACTTGTTGTCAGAAAAAATAAGTCAATACGAATAACAACAGTATTCGATTTTTGCGAAAAGAATCTGAAAAAAATCTACATTCCGGAATCCATTGGGGATACAAATCCTAACTTGTCTGAAATATCCTCTTTTGGAAAGCGAATAAAGTATCCAAAAAAAATTATAGATGTAACCGTCTCTATTTTATTATTCCTGGCTAGTTTTCCATTTTGGGTTTTGAGTTATATTAAGATTAAGATGCAATCTCCAGGACCCATATTCTTTCGCCAAGAACGAGTGGGCTTAGCAAACAAACTCTTCTACTGCATTAAGTTTCGTTCTATGGGACTCGACGCGGAAGCTAATGGCGCTACATTTTCTAAAAAGAAAGATTCCAGAGTATTTTCATATGGTGGGTTCATGAGACAAACCCGTATAGATGAGCTTCCTCAAATCATAAATATCTTTAACCGGGACATCTCCCTGATTGGTCCAAGGCCGGAAAGACCAGTTTTTACTGAAAGTTTTGACGAAATCATTCCTTACTACAATATGCGTCACAATATTAAACCCGGAATTACAGGTTATGCCCAAGTGATGTACTCTTACGGAGCGGGCGTATATGATGCTAGGCACAAATTAATGTATGATCTTTATTATATTAAAAACTGGACTCTCCTCTTAGAGTTTAAAATAATACTGATGACCATCATGGTTATTTTCGGGAAAAGGGGTCGATAGTATCTTACAAAATTACTAAGATTGTCACCCATCCAATGAAAGGTATCCCCTTAGTTATATTTTTTTGCTGGTTGCATGCAACAGTAGCATTCGGCCAGGACTCTACTATAACATACAACGTAAATCTGCAGGGGGCTATACCTCACGGAAACCTCCCGTTTTGGCTCCATTCTAATACTAATGGTAATATACCTTTGCAAGGTTCCTTTGCGTTGGGACAATTCTCACTTCACAAAAATTACCATGTACATAACCCACGTTTCTTCCAATGGTCTGCAGGAGTAGAGGCAGTTACATCAGTTGGAAAGATTAATGAAGCCTTCTTTTCTGACTTCTATATTGCAGGAAAAGCGGGACCTATAGAACTTATAATTGGCCAGCGCAAAGAATTTACCGGACTAGCAGACAGTCTTCTAACCTCTGGTTCAGTAGGTATGGGAAGCGATTTCCGACCATATCCAAAAATACAACTTTCAACTCCCAAATTTTTCAATATCATTCCAGGAAGTGATTTCCTAGCCTTTAAGTTCTCCTACTCTGATGCAATTCTTGGAGGTGCAAATGTTCAATATGGCAATATTTCCTACATACCAGATGTTTATTTACATCAAAAAACACTGTATGCCCGAATCGGTGGAATATATTCCAAATTAAGCTTATATGCCGGCTTTAACCATCAAGCTATGTGGGGCGGTGAGGATCAAATATTTTCAGGGGGGTTAAAAAGGATGACAGCTTACAATTATGTAATTTTTGGAAAACCCTGGGCTCGAAGCAGAGTTGGAAATCATTTCGGCACAATAGACCTTGCGGTCGAAATGAGAATCAATACCGGATCATTTTTGTTATATCGGCAAAGTATTTATGAAGACGGCTCACTGGCGCAACTATCTAACGTGACTGACGGATTAAATGGAATCAGGTTCAAAAGAAATAATCGCATATCTGATAAATCCCTGAGAGTAAATACGGCTTTGCTAGAGTTCATCTATACAAAAAACCAGGGTGGAGAAATATTCGATTTCCACGGAGGTATATTCGGTAATGATAATTACTACAATCACTATGTATATAGACAAGGGTGGTCATACCGTGGGCGATCTTTAGGAAACCCCTTATTGTCTGCACAGTCACTACTCCGAGACAATCTCCCAAAAGATCCTTCTTCATTTACAACTAACAACAGGATAGTTGGACTACATACTGGCTTGGACATTCTATGGCGTGATTACAAAATTGCCTTTAAAGGAACATTTACCCAAAATTCCGGAACATATAATACTCCATTTGATCCGCCGCTAAATCAATTTTCATTTTTATTGCGCATGGAGAGACCAATAGAATTTTTTAATGGAAGTGTTATGTATCTGAATATAGCTGCCGATAAGGGCAAAATATACCCATCAAGTACAGCGGTTAGCGTGGGTTGGCTGAAGCATGGCTTTCTTAGCAAGCAATAATCTCATAGCTTTGCACAAAAAACAGTGAACTTCGTATTAGAGTGTTGGTTATTAGGCATATTTTTACTTTAATTTTAATCCTTTCTTTGCTTCAGGGAGTCGAAGCACAAGATTCAACTGTACTTTATAGTGCTGCTATTTATGGAGCTGGAAGCACTTCCCAAAGATCATCATTTTGGTTACATTCTAATCAATACGGTACTGTATCAACCTCGGGTAATTTCGCACTCGCTAAATTTGCGATCAATAAACGTTACCATCCTGGTAATCCTCGCATTATTCAATGGGCGGCTGGGATTGAAGCCGTTGCGTCTTATGGCAAACAGGGAGACATATTTCTGTCTGATGCCTACATGGCAGCGAAGTTAGGCCCCGTTGAAGTTTTGGCAGGACAAAAAAAATCCATCACGGGTATTGTGGATACAGTTCTTACATCCGGTTCTCTCAGTATATCGGGGAATGCGCGTCCGATCCCGGTAATCCAGATTGCCATTCCCGAATTCTATCCTCTGAATTTTACCGGAGGATTTCTTTCTGTAAAGGCCTCCTATTCCGATGGCCTGCTTAACAGCTCTGATATCAATTATGGAGCAGCTCGTCATATTCCTAATACCTATTTCCATCAAAAATCCGTTTATTTCAGACTGGGGAACGAACAAATGAAGCTGAACGGTTATGCTGGAATGAATCATCAGGCTGTATGGGGAGGAGAAAGTGAAATTTATCCCATACAGGAAATATCGAATTCAAAAGCCTATTGGCACACTGTAACCGGAACACAGTATAACCATATGAGACTCGGTAATCATTTTGGCACAATAGATCTGGCATTAAAATGGAAGCAAGAAAACTGGACATACTTCGTCTACAGACAGAACGTTTATGATACAGGCTCACTTTTCAAAGTAGTCAATTTTCAGGATGGCCTTAATGGATTGAGCATCAAACGAACCAAACGGATAACCGAGCCATATTTTGTATTCAATTCTTTTTTATTGGAAATGGTTTATACAAAAAACCAACGGAATAACAATCCAATGTCGGGACTAGGAATTTATGAAACAGCCAATTATTACAATCACTTTATCTATAGAAACGGTTGGTCTTACTACGGAAGAAATATGGGAACTCCTCTGATTGCTAACGCTACAGACGATAGGCAGGACGTACGATCGACCGAGTTCACTCATAACAATCGTATAATGGCATTTAATCTGGGGGCAACTGCGGCGTGGTTAAACTCAAATTTGTTGTTTCGATGTACTTATTCACGTAACTTTGGAACATATGTAAACCCCTTACCCTACGGTAAGAACCAATTTTCTTTTATCATAAATGGAGAACATAACCTCAACGGCAGGCGGGGACTAGCCATTCAGCTAACTGCCGCTTCAGATATCGGACAACTCTACAGGAATTCAAACAGTATCATGCTCGGCGTAAAAAAAACTGGGTTTTTAAATTAATTCCAGATGTCTGTTAGAATAACAAAAAAATCTCTGGATTACATTAATTTAATTTTTTATAGTAATTTTCGAGCCTGACCACACATTATATGATCCTTTACAGATTGAAATCTCTAAAATTCTTATTCGTTATCATTTACACCTTTCCTTTAATCAGCTATTCGCAATCAGAATTACTGAACGAAGTAAGAGATTCTACAACCAACTATATAGAAGTATCCGCTTACGGAGCTTCTGCCTCTAATACCCCATTCTGGCTTCAGGCAAACCAATATGGAATTGTACCGAAAACATCACCCACAGGATCCTTACGCGGGCAACTTGAAAAGATAGGCCGCATTAATAGCAGTGGAACACTACGAATTGGAGCGGGCGTCGAGTTAGTTTCAAATTTCAACAAAGACAATAATAAACTTCTTTTACCACAGGCCTACGGAACGCTTCGATTTAAAAATTGGGAGCTATTTGTTGGTAGAAAAAAGCAAGTAATAGGACTGGCAGATTCTACAATAAGCTCCGGATCCTATTCCTGGTCTCAGAATGCTCTGCCTATTCCCAAAATTTCCATTGGTACCATGGGCTTTGTCAATGTACCGTTTACAAAGGGATGGATTTCCTTCAATGGCTTCTACTCCGATGGTTTTTTTGAAAATTCCCGACCAGTAACCAGTGAGCTAAAACTGCATCAAAAGCAATTATATATTCGTCTTGGGAAAGTTTCATCGCGGGTTAAACTTTACGGAGGCTTTAACCATCAGGTTCAATGGGGAGGTAAATCAGAGCATAATACAGAAGAAGGTGTGATGCCACGGGGTTTTTCTAACTATATCAACGTTATTACCGGAAAAGCACACAGTAAAAATCCAGGTATTAATGACGCAACGGGTAGAGTTGGAAATCACTTGGGTTCTATCGATTTGGGGATGGAAATTGAAACCTATTCCACAAGTATACTTTTTTACCGCCAAAGCCTTTATGAGGATGGATCATTATTCTGGTTAGCTAACATAGAGGATGGGCTGAATGGCTTTCGTATGAAGTTTAAAAATTCATACGGAGGCAATTTTGAAATCACCTCCATGGTTTTGGAATTCTTGTATACAAAAGACCAGGGTGGAGATACAGCGGATTGGGGTCAACCTAGTTGGGCAAGAGGAAAGGACGATTACTTTAACAACGGTCAGGTTAGAGATGGGTGGTCCTATTACGGAAGAACCATAGGAACTCCTTTTATTCCTCCCACCTCAGATACCGTATGGAATTATCCCCAATACGCTGATTTTATGACAAGTAACAATCGTGTTGCTGTTTTTCACCTGGGACTTCAAGGAACTCTTTTTCAAAAAATTGGATGGATAAGCAAATTATCTTATTCCAGTAACTCGGGTACCTATGATGCGCCTATCTACCCACATGCCAACCAATTCTCCGGCCTCCTCGCATTTCAGTCACACCTGAATTTTCTTGGAGGAGCAACCCTGAAAGGATCCTTGGCTGCTGATATAGGTAAACTCTATCCTACCACATACGGATTTTCATTGGGACTCAGAAAAGATTTTTCCTTCTAATTGATTACATGTTACTCCGGATTTTTTCGGCAAGCTCCGCAAGTTCTTCCTGAGTAATTTCTATTTTTTTTGTAAAATCAGCATCTGCCATACTATTCAGAGGTAGCAGGTGAACATGTGCATGCGGTACTTCCAAACCGATTACACTCACTCCTACCCGCTTACAAGGAACTGTCTTTTCCAAAGCAGGAACAATACTTCTTGCAAAAAGTAAAAGCCTTATGTATAAACTCTCATCCAGATCGAATATATAATCGACCTCTACCTTAGGAATGACCAGCACATGCCCTTTGGTGATAGGAAATGCATCCAGAAAAGCGAGAAACTCTTCCGTTTCCGCTACTTTAAAACTTGGAATTTCGCCACTCACGATCTTTGAGAATATTGATGCCATTGCTAATCTAATCAGGTTTGAACTTTACAGTGATAACTCAGGATAAAACTTCACTTTTATCAAAAATAAGTAGTTTGATGCATAAAAGTAATTAATATTGTGCTCTAAACTTTTAACAAAAGACTTATGAATTTTACAAAATGGCAGACAATCGGTAAGGCTGCCCTTATTGCGTTGTTCGCAATTTCAGTAGGCAACACAGAAGTACAGGCTCAGAAAAAAGGGAAATGGGTGACCCTCTTTGATGGCAAAAGCTTTAACGGATGGCATAGCTGGCAGCAGGACAAGGTACTTCCTCAATGGAAAATTGAAGACGGTGCAATGGTTCTTGCTGAGAAAGGCGGAAAAGACCTTGTTACCGATAAGGAATACGGTGATTTCGAGCTTGAACTGGAATGGAAAATCTCTGAAAAAGGAAACAGCGGAATTATCTATCACGTAATTGAAGACAAGAAGTACTGCTGCCCTTATTCAACTGGCCCTGAAATTCAGGTTCTTGATGATGAAAAACATCCTGATGCAAAAGCCGGAAAAGCAGGAAACCACAAATCGGGATCTTTGTACGACATCCTTCCTCCAAACGACTTCTCGGTTGTAAAACCTGCAGGAGAGTGGAACAAAGCGAAGGTAATCATCAAAGGCGGCAAAGGCGAAAGCTGGCTGAATGGCAAAAAAGTAGTTGAATTTCCTACGCAGGGAGCTGCATGGGATGAGCTGGTTGCTAACAGCAAGTTCAAAACCTGGGATGGTTTCGGTGCTTTCCAAAAAGGTAAAATTGCATTACAAGATCACGGCGATAAGGTTTCTTACCGCAATATCAGAATTAAAGAACTATAAAATCTGGTCAGGATTTTTGGCCCAGTAATCGCGGCTGTAGACCCGTTTGAAAGGCCAGTGTTTTTTTCTTAACAGAAGAGGCAGATAAGCGTGAGGTTCCTTTGACGATTCAGAACGGTGATACAACTCATCGTCCGTCAGAACCAATCCCTTGTATGCCTCTTCTTCTTTTACCGTGATGTCGGCAAAAGGTAATTCTCTAACGAAAGAAGAATTCATTTTTAACAATTTACTCTTCAGCAGCCATTCTGACCGGATACCATCTGTAGCATACGGCGACGGTTTATAACTCCCTTCCGACACTTCCATAGCATATTGCATATAAGATTTCAGAAGCCCTGGTCCTGCATGTGCGGCAGCATCAGTATTGAGTTGAGATGGCAATACACTGGTAACGAAATAAACTTTTTCTCTGGCTCTGGTTACTGCTACATTCAATCGATTTTCTCCTCCCTGCATATTAAGAGAACCAAACTGCATACTCAGTTTTCCTTTCTCATCCGGCGCATATCCCATAGAAAAGATGATGATATCCCGTTCATCTCCCTGAACATTCTCAATATTTTTCACAAACAGACTATCAATTGTGACACCTGCCCTTTCCACCGCCTCCTGAATAGCTTGTTGCTGAAAAAAATTAAATGTAACCACGCCAATAGTTTTCTGTTTCCCGGCAAGTTCAAGCAGCAATTCTACCACCCTATCCGCTTCAACCAGATTTGCATTATTTTTCCAAACACCTTCCACTTTTTCATATCTGATACCAGGCTCCGCTTTTTTCAAATTCTCAAAGTCGGGAAGCAGACGCAGACTATTTTTATAGAAATGATGGTTTGAGAAATCAATCAGATCAAGTGAAAGGCTCCGATAATGTCCTGAAAGCTGATACTGCTCCAAGGACTGAGCGCCCAGATCGAGTAACGACTCCACTTCCGTAGCAGGCTCATACTCTTCCTCTTCACCTTTTTCTTCGTATCTGACTTTGTATAAATCACTTGGAGAAAGTTGTTTACTATCTCCGGCAATTACGATCTGTTTGCCCCTGAATGCAGCCGGCAATCCATATTCAGCATAACATTGAGAAGCTTCATCGAAAATGACCAGGTCAAATAATTTATTTTCTAACGGGAAGATGGCAGAAACGCTTTCAGGAGAAGCCATCCAGCAGGGAACCAAAGAAAAAATCTCATCCCTATGCTGTTCTATTAATCTCCGTATTGGCCAGATCTTTCTCTTTTTTGTAACCTGATGCGCCAGCTCGCGATAGGTTACCCTATTCCCCAACCTGTTTTTCTCAATTCCCTGATAAGTATATTCTCTTAACCTGATGGCGGTAATCTGACTACTTAATTCCTGTTTACCAATAATACTTTGTTGAATCTGCTCCTCCCACTCTGACATTCTGAGGGATGATACCGCCCTGAGCTGCGGATATTTGGTTTCTATATGGCCAATCCAGGATAAACCCAAACTGTTTTCAAAATAAGAAACAATTTCGTCCGTCATAACTATCCCCTTCTTCGCAGATTCTGATAGTAGCAACTGACTTACCTGCTGCTCCGCTAGGGTCATTTCAGCCCACAGCGTGTCCATATCTACCAGCAAATCAAAATCCGATGCTAATGATTCAGATAACCTGTTTCCATAACTTTCAGGCTCAGTATATAGGTTTTCGATTTGGGTATTCAGGAGATACACCTGCATCGCTGTTTCCATCTTATTCCAGGTTTTGAACCAGTGGATCAACCTATCTAACTTTTCAGCATAATTTCCCCAAACATCACAGGAGACTGTCATGGCAAAAAGTATTGGTGCCCAATTCTGATAACTGGCTCTTCCGGCAGCATCTGCAGCGGCTTCAGCTTGTTGAAAAAAGTTTAGAAAATCATTTTCTCTTCTATCAACAGGATTGAAATATTGATCATTCAACTGAACTTCATCTCTGACTAACCACCCCTCAACCTGGATTCGATTCTGTATTTTCACATCCAGCTTCACCAAATCTTCAACAGAAACAGACAGTCCATTTAAGGTTGTAACTTCCTGAATCCACTCTTTTTGTTTTCCGAAAAAACTCCACCACAAGCCGGTTACAGAAGATTTTTTTGCTTCAATTACCTTTCTGATTTCCATTCTGAACGTATCGAGTTGATCTTTCCGCAAAGACATCTCAATACCCTCATCCTGGATAAACCCTTCCAGAGAATCCGTTACCTGACGGATAAAAGAAAGGCGTGCAAATGCATTCAAATCTGACTGCAGATACGATTTAAAAAGGCCGTATGCTACTTCACTATCAATCAGATTTCTGATATCATGCAACCTTTCAACTATTTCATTTCGGTCAGCAATAAATCTTAAATTGAACGACTCGTGTGTAATTTGCTCAAAAGCAGTTGTCTGACGGTGGAAGGCTTCCGGCCAGTCGGAAAGCATTTTGGTAATTGTTTGTAATTCTATAGATCCAAACCCCGCGAAACTCTTCCGATCATACCATATATGATCTTTGCCGATTCGCTGATGATACCTGGTAAAAGATCTCAGTTTCCTTTTATAATCTTCGACAGAATCCTGACGGAAGAGTTTATAAAATTCCAGCAGATCAACATGCGGTTGAGAAGGGTCAGTTGTAAGATAAAGCTCCTTCACAGATACACCGCACTCCTTCTCGTCAAACAGTGCCTCCCGAAATGAATCCAGATCCGCGAGGATCTTATCTATCTGCCGACTCTCCCTGTCGAACTGTCTTTCTGGAAATACGGCATCAAGACTATAATTTTGTTGTCTATACGCATCGACCTGCGCTATCTGTTCAGAAATCTGTTGATACAACTGTGGACGATCATTCTTAAAGTCGTGGATCAGAGCAGTAAACTTGCCCATTCCAATATCAGAAAGCCGTTTGTAGACGACATCCAGTGCTGCCCGCTTCTGGCATACGAGTAAAACACGCTTACCCCTTGCTGCGAAATCAGCCATCAGATTACAAATGAGCTGAGATTTTCCACTTCCCGGAGGACCCTGTACGACAACAGAATTGCCAGCCTTAACGGATAAAATAATCTTTTCCTGAGATGAATCCAGATCGAACGGAGTGAAGATACCCTCTTCCCTTATTCTCTCGGGTTGGAAGTAATCAGCATTGTCAGCCGATAACAGAGGGATTTCTGCGTCAGCTCTCAACGCCAGCAACCGTTCATAGTCAGGAACCAGATAAGAACCCGACTGCGGAAAAATACCGAGTACTGCTTCAGCAAAAAGCTTAATTTCTCCATTCAACTCAGATTGCTGCAATTCAGCTCCCTTTTTTGCATCAAATGGTATTAACTTATCGGTAAAAAGATCCGGATTGAAATTAATCCTGAAAGGCGTTTGCTTTAGCCATTCATAAAGTTGAGTACGAAATTCAAGAAAATCCGATGAAAAATCTTCGAACGATTTCTCCAGTACTTCATCTGTGAGTACTACCTCGTTGAAATGTGCATAAGCAAGCGCAAAGCTGCGGTTAAGTATAACTTCTGCTTCCTCTCTTTTGAAAATACACCACTCCTCCCGATCTGTTTTGAGAGTTACAGGAAAGAATAGCAAAGGTGCATGAATAGGAGTTCCGTCGCTCAGCTTACCTTTTACAAACGGGTATCCAAGGTAAAGATCCTGAGAACCTCGTTCTTCAAGAATAAACGCATTGGTTCTCGAAATCTTCCGGAGCTTTTTACTTACTTCGTTCACACGCTCCATGCGAGGATCCTGAACGTCGCATAAAGGAATACGCTTTGCTCCCTGAATCATCTGTACCACAACATCCAAAGCTGGCTTTCCCAGGAGAAAATCCAGCTCAGAGATATCAAGGAACTGCTCCGAAGGCAATCGGGGCAATAAAAGAGATTTGTTTCGTGTACTGAGGTTTGTAAGACGTTTTAGATACGCTTTGAGAATCCTGTTCATGATCACTAAAACGAATCCTGTATACTAAGTATTTGAAGGCAATGCTTCGGTTTCTTTCTTTTCAGGGAAAATAACCGATGCCAGGATACTAACTGCCAAAATACCTAGAATCACGTACAGAGAATAAACTGTTTTGAAGCCCAGCTCATCCAAATACACGTGAGCCAGCATTTTACCTCCTATAAACACCAGCAGAACTCCAAGACCATATTTCAGGAATCGGAACAGACCCATGATATTGCTCAGGAAGAAGAACATAGAACGCAATCCCATGATCGCGAATATATTGGAAAAGAACACTACGTACGGATCCTTGGTAACTGAGAAAACTGCCGGAACCGAATCAACTGCAAAAATAAGATCGGTAAACTCAACAATCAGAACTACAACAAACAACGGGGTGATTAACCATTTTCCTGCTTTTTTTACAAAAAAATGCTCGCGTACGTACCTTGGAAACACAGGAAAATATTTCGAAGTGAATTTCACAACCGGATGTTTAGCCGGATCAATCTTTTCATCTTCGCCGCCCTCAAAGAAGATTTTTCCACCCTGATAAACCAGCAACAGACCGAAGATATAAATGATCCATTCAAAACGCTGCATCAGTGCTGATCCCAGGAAGATGAAAATAAAGCGCATTACAATCGCACCAAGTACGCCCCAGAAAAGTACCTTTTTATAATATTTAGCACGAACCCCGAAAGACGAGAAGATCAGTATGATTACGAAGATATTATCAACAGAAAGTGCATATTCGAGCAAATACCCGGTAATGAATTCCAATGACATATTCTTCCGGTAAATTTCAAGGCTTTCCGCGAAGTCACCAGGTATAAGCTTTACATGCGGAGCGTATTTATCTCTTATTGTCTCCAGCTGAGCATAATTATCTACTCCGTGCACGAGATCACCATGCGTGTTGATGATCAGATAAAACACTAGTGCCAGCGCTATCCATGCTACCGTCCATCCGGCAGCTTCTCCAAATTTAACGACATGATCCTTTTTGTTGAAAACTCCCAGATCTAATAGGAGCATCACACTGATTGCAAGAATAAAGCCTCCGAAAAATAAAACTTCGTTGGAAAACATGAAGAACTTATGGTTTAAATTGATAACATCCCGAACAAAAAATAAGGGTGATTCTTTCTGCAAGTCTCGCCCCTTTTTCTAATGCTGCAAAGGTAATCAAAATATAGCGCCGTAAACTGAAATGGTATCTGCGGCATAAACTATAATTTGGACGGTCGCAGGATGATTTAATGTTTTACTCGATTTGAGACCATAATTTCCTTTATGCTGCTCGCCTCCGGGAAAAGTGCTGCTGCATCAAAAAAAATATTCACCCAAAACTCTATGATTTACAATTTGTTAATGCTTTTGAATAAAATTTACGGAAAAATAATTGCGCCCAACACTTGCATAGAAAGAATCGACTCCCTACATTTGCACCACGTTAATCAGAAACGGTAACGCGAAAGTAGCTCAGCTGGTAGAGCGCGACCTTGCCAAGGTCGAGGTCGCGGGTTCGAACCCCGTCTTTCGCTCAGAGTCAAAAGCACCCGAAACGGTGCTTTTTCTCTTAATGCCCATCACATTGTTCATGGCGCAGGCCGGGGTGGTGGAACTGGTAGACACGCAGGACTTAAAATCCTGTGAGCCGAAACGCTCGTACGGGTTCGATTCCCGTCCCCGGTACCACATCCCGTAAAAAGGCTTCATCGAAAGATGGAGCTTTTTTCAATTCTATCCAAAGCACTTTTGAAAGCGGAGCTCTACCTTTCAAATCCCCCGATTCTTTTCTATATTTGATATTTTGCCAGCCTCAATGGAACAAACAATTTTTCTGATTCTGTCTTTAAGCTACGTGCAAACCGTATGTCAACGTATATAGAATGAAAGTATCTCCTCAACAGCCGTTTAAGATTATCTATTCGATTCTGAATCATGAGTACCTTGGGTACATATTTGAATCGTTTGTTGTACAACTTGACCAGCACGGAGATTTCACCTATCAGATACAAAATATCTCTTCCAAAAATATAAATGAGTTTAGCAATGGTATTGATCAGACGGACATAGCACTGGTAAAACTGATTGACGAAATTCAACAGGATGTTATCCTTAAGAAATTCAACTCCAAGAGACTTAACACTGTCGATTTCTTTCTCAAAATTTATGATTCTCAGAAGGGGGATAAAACAACTCAGGATGCAATAGCACATTTTCTGGAAAGAGCGAAGGCAAAAATTCTGAGTAAGCTGGAAGGCAAAAGCCTGTTCATAATGGGGAGTGATGGTAACCCATTATGGAAGGAATTAGTTTGGGAGCCCGAAAAAGCGACCATTCGCTTTCATTTTGTACGGAATGAAGACAATACGCATTATTTTCCAACGATGCGTTTTAAGTTTGAGAAGCTTGATTTCCAATATAAGAACGCCATACTAATCTGTGAAGAACCTGCCTGGTTGCTCATTGACAACCAGTTATATCATTTTGAGGGGGATGTTGATGGCAAAAAAATCAAGCCGTTTCTTGCAAAAAAATTCATTGCAATTCCCGGTAATGTAGAAGAGCAGTACTATACAAAATTCGTAGCACCTCTGATTGCCTCCTACGACGTAGTTGCAAAGGGCTTTGAAATCAGAAAAATTACTTCCCCCCCACGTGCCATACTTACCATTTCAGACAGCGCGGTCAATTTCAAAAAATCTGAAACGTTAATTTTTGCCGGTCCTGACAACTCAGATATTGCAATAGAAGACAATGACGACGAAGTAATTCTTGATCTTTCATTTCAATATGGTGTTGGCAATTTTGCCTTCAGAACGCATGCAGAAGCAGCTCCATCAAGCGTATCTATGGAGAAAAAAGGGAGCGAATATTTATTCCATAAGGTAAAAAGAGATCTTAAAACGGAAAGTACACAGGCTCAGCTTATTAAAAGTTGGGGGCTTAATTTGCGCCATGGCAGCACGAGTATTTCCAAATCCGAAGCTTTCGGATGGCTCCAGACCTATTCGGAGCAGCTCAAAGAAAACAATATTGAACTGAAACAAAACACTTCCGATTCTAAACGTTATTTCCTGGGATACTCTTCTCTTGATATTTCGATTCAGGAAGGCAGGGATTGGTTTGATATTCATGCGCGCGTCCAGTTTGGAGAATTCGAAATACCTTTCCTTCAACTAAAAAATTATATACTCAACCAAAAGAAAGAATTCGTTTTACCCAATGGTGAAATTGCGGTTATTCCGGAATGGTGGTTTACCAAGTATTCTGAACTATTCTCATTCACCGAAAATCATCAGGGCGAACTTCGGTTGAAAATGCACCATCTGGCGCTTGTTCAGGAGTTACGGGAAGATAATCTGGCCAGTGCAGTGATCAGTCGGAAACTGGAAAATTTGCGTGATTTCAATCATATAGAGCCCACCGAATCACCGATACATTTCAAAGGTGAACTACGGCCTTATCAAAAATCGGGTTACGACTGGCTGCATTTCCTTAACCAATACCGATTCGGAGGGTGCCTTGCGGATGACATGGGGCTTGGAAAAACCGTTCAGACCCTGGCTTTCCTTCAATCCCAAAAAGAACAGGGGATTTCGGAACCTTCTATGCTGATTATGCCCACATCTCTGTTGTACAACTGGATGCTGGAAGCAAAGAAATTCACCCCCGATCTCAAAATTTTAACCTATACTGGTACATACAGAGAGAAAAATACCGAACAGTTCAGTAATTACGATCTGATTCTGACATCTTATGGCATAATCAGACTGGATATTGATTTCATCCAGTCATTCAGGTTCAATTATGTAATTCTGGATGAATCACAGGCCATTAAAAATCCGACATCGATTATTTCAAAAGCGGTAAAAAAGCTTAATGCTGCCAACAGACTTATTCTCACAGGCACACCGGTGGAAAACAGTACATTGGATTTATGGTCTCAAATGTCATTTATCAATCCAGGCTTACTTGGAACTCAATCTTTTTTCCGGGATGAATTTCAGATTCCGATCGAGAAAAAAAATGACACAGAAAAGAATAAGCGGCTCTATAACCTGATTAAACCATTCATACTGCGCCGGCTCAAATCCCAGGTAGCCACCGATCTTCCTGAAAAAGTGGAGAGTATTCAATACTGCAATATGAGTGAGGAGCAGGAGAAAACTTATGAAGAAGCCAAGGCCTATTACCGTAACCTTATTCTGGAAAGTATTGATACAGCAGGACTATCAAAGTCGCAGATGGTGGTGTTGCAGGGCCTGACCAAACTTCGACAACTGGCCAATCATCCGAAGATGGTCGATACAGCCTACAATGATGGCTCTGGCAAATTTGAAGATGTAATTCACAAAATCGAAACTGTATTGAGCGAAAAACATAAAATACTGATTTTCAGCCAGTACATTAAACACCTGGATTTATTCAGAGATCATTTAGACAAAAAGAAAATCCCGTATTCTTACCTCGATGGGTCTACAAAAGACAGACAAAGCCAGGTAGAAAGCTTCCAGCAGGAAGAGAATATCACCGTTTTCCTGATATCACTGAAGGCGGGTGGACTAGGTTTAAATCTGACTGCAGCGGATTATGTTTTCATTCTGGATCCATGGTGGAATCCTGCTATTGAGGCACAGGCTGTAGACCGGGCACATCGTATCGGGCAAAAAAGAACGGTATTCACTTATAAGTTCATTACTAAAAATACGGTGGAGGAGAAAATTCTGGCGTTGCAACAAACCAAAAAGCAGCTTGCCGACGACCTTATCTCTAGTGAAGATGGCTTTGTAAAATCTCTTAGCAAAGAAGATGTATTAAGCTTACTCTCATAAACGAAAAAATCCTGCCCTTCAACAGAGCAGGATTTTTTTCAATATTCTGATATCTGAATTAATTCAGTTCCGCAGAAATTTCGCGGCTGATCAGCGCTTCACGATCAGGACCAGTTGAAATAAATGTAATCGGCAGGTTCAGTTCAGCTTCAAGGAACTTCACATACTCAACCAATTGTGATGGAATGGCATCAAAGTCATAGATACCATCCAATGACTGTTGCCATCCTTCAAAATCGCGGTAAACAGGTGTTACATCCGCATCGCACAAGTCGTAAGGAAGCTGGTCGGTCAAAGTACCATCAGCCAGGCGATAATGCGTACATACACGGATTGTATCAAAAATAGTCAACACATCCACTTTCATCATGATCAATTGCGTTACACCATTGATCATGGCAGTGTATTTCAGTGCTGGAAGATCCAACCATCCACAACGACGGGGACGTCCTGTAGTTGCTCCGAATTCGCGACCTTCTTTTCTCATTTTTTCTCCTGTCTCTTCGAGAAGTTCTGTTGGGAAGGGGCCGCTTCCAACACGGGTGCAATAGGCTTTAAAAATACCAAATACCTCTCCTACCTGGCTTGGTGCAATACCAAGACCTGTGCAGGCACCAGCAGCCATTGTTGTTGAGCTGGTAACAAAAGGATACGAACCAAAATCAATATCAAGTAAAGAACCTTGCGCTCCTTCAGCCAAAACAGACTGAGAATTTTTTAGCGCATCGTTCACCAGGTATTCGCTATCTACAAGCGTAAACTGCTTCATGAACTCAATTGCAGTAAAGAAGTTCTCTTCAGACTGAGGCAATACTGATGCATAGTCGAACTGATAAAAGTCAAGAATTACCTTGTGTGCATCCACCAGTTTTTTATACTTGTCTGCAAAATTAGGAGATAACACATCCCCCACGCGCAGACCAAGTCTTGCAATTTTATCCTGATAAGTTGGGCCGATTCCTCTCAGAGTCGATCCGATTTTAGACTCACCTTTTGAACGCTCGTAAGCTGCATCCAACAGTGCATGAGTTGGTAAAATCAGTGATGCTTTTTTGGATACGAACAAATTGCTGAACAAGTCCAGATTATATTGTGCCAGATTTTCGATTTCGCGTTTGAAAACGATAGGATCCAATACGACACCGTTTCCAATGACATTCTGAATATCATTGCGAAAAATCCCCGAAGGAATCTGGTGCAAAACGTGCTTAATACCATCAAATTCAAGAGTGTGTCCCGCATTAGGACCTCCCTGAAAACGGGCTACAACATTATAACGCGGCGCAAGAACGTCCACAATTTTACCCTTACCCTCATCTCCCCACTGGAGACCAAGCAATACATCAACTTTCATCCAATAATTGATTACTAAAAAATAACTTTTTGTGTAAGATTTTTGCCGGCTCATGTATATGAGCCGGGCGAAACAATTGTATTAATCTCTTTCGTGTACAACAGCAGCCTCCTGCGGAGCCTCACTTCTGTTCTGGCAGTTCTCTTTCGTGCAACTTCCGTAAAAAATCAGCGAATGGTGCATTACACTGAAATTCAACATCTCGCCCACCATATTCTGAATGGATTGAATGCGAGGATCGCAAAACTCCATCACCTTATGACAATCTGTACAGATCAGGTGATCATGTTGCTTGTTTCCATAAGATTTTTCGAACTGCGCAAGGTTCTTGCCAAACTGATGTTTAGTGACAAGATCACAGTCTACGAGTACATCAAGAGTATTATAAACCGTAGCACGGCTTACCCTGTAGCGTTTATTTTTCATACTGATGTAAAGCTCATCTACATCAAAATGATCTTCTCTCGTATATATCTCTTCCAGTATCGCAAAGCGCTCAGGCGTTTTACGAAGACCTTTATTTTCCAGATAAGCCGTCAGGATTTTCTTTGCGGCTTCAAAATTCGGTTTGCTTGCTTGTGGCATATCTTTTCAAATCTTGCGCAAATTACGCTTTTTTTACTAAACAAGGTGACTATGTGGCAGCTAACATCAAATTTACAACTGCCCAGACATTACCAACAAGGATAACAACTACGATCCGTATTGGTTCACCTTATATTACTTTCCATTTAAATTCGTGTCGAAGCGCTGTACGTTATAAACACCTTCAACCTGCTCCAGTTTATTCATAAGCATATCAAGATGGCTGGTATCTTGAACATACAGCCTGATATCGCCGTTAAACACACCATCTTTGGTATCAATTGTGAGCCCACGCATATTGATGTGAAGCTCGTTGGAAATGATCCTTGTAACATCATTGATGAGCCCCACTCTGTCGGTACCCGATAAATACAGACCGGCCAGGAATGCCTCTTCTTTACTCGATTCCCATTTTGCTTTGATAATCCGGTTGCCATGTTTGGCCATCAGTTCAGCTGCATTGGGACAAGTAGTACGGTGAATTTTTATTCCTTCATTGATCGTTACAAAACCAAATACGTCATCACCTGCAATAGGATTACAGCACGGCGCAAGTTTGTAATCAATCTTGTCCATATCATCGCCTATGAGCAGTGCATCCCCGTCTGCACGATCACCATGCAGATTTCTGAGCAGCTTGGTCAGCGACTTTCCATCCTTGGGTACTGTAGCTTCCGGCGCAGCAGCAGCTTCTCCGGCTTTTCTTTCTTTTGCTTCTTTGTCTTTTTTGAATCGTTTTAATTCATCAAGGTGAATATAAGCTTTGCCAATCCGGTAGAAAAAATCGGCAGTTGTTTTACACTCAAAAAATGCCCGTAACTGATTGGTAACTTCGGCGGTAAGTTCTATACCCAGTACTTTCAACTTTTTCTCAACCATCTGCCGGCCATCAGTTTCATAACGCCGGTTGTCTTCCTTCAGAAAGTCCTTGATCCTCGCCCGTGCTTTGGAAGTTACCACAATACGAAGCCAGTCTTCATTCGGCTTTTGTTTTGCAGATGTAATGATTTCGATCTGATCCCCATTGTTCAGCACATAACTGATCGGAACCAGAATTCCACCCACCTTGGCAGCCATACAGTGCGCACCTACTTCCGAGTGTATATCAAATGCAAAATCAAGCGCTGTTGCTCCGCTCTGCAATACTTTCAACTCGCCCTTGGGAGTAAAGACAAATACTTCTTCGTTGAAAAGATTACTTCTGAATTCGTCCAGGAACTCTATCGCAGCAGTTTTATCGCCAAAACCATTCTCCAGCGTTTCCCTTACCTGCGTAATCCACTGCTCAATATTGCCTCTTACTTTGGTATCATTCCCTTTATACTTCCAGTGTGCTGCGTATCCTTTTTCCGCGATTTCATCCATGCGGGAAGTTCGGATCTGAACCTCTACCCACTGTCCACTCTTACTCATTACAGTAGAGTGTAACGACTGATAGCCATTAGCTCTCGGAGTACTTAAAAAGTCCTTAAGGCGGTCGGGATTAGGCTTGTAATGATCCGTAACAATAGAATAGGCCTGCCAGCAAATCGCCTTTTCTCTCTCCCCGTCCACCGACGATTCCAGTACAATCCGTACAGCAAAAAGGTCATAGATCTCCTCAAACGGCTTATTTTGCTTGCGCATTTTATTCCAGATGGAATAAATGGACTTCGGTCTGCCCTTCAGGATGAAATTGAGACCTGCCGCCTCCAGATCCTGAGCAATCGGCTCCATAAATTTGGAAATAAACCGATCCCTGATCCCCTTGGTTTCTCTGAGTTTTCTGGCAATAGCGCGGTATTCCTGCGGCTCAGTATATTTCAGGTAAAGCTCTTCCAGCTCCGATTTGATACTATATAGACCTAAACGGTGCGCAAGAGGTGCATAAATAAAAATCGTTTCAGATGCGATTTTAAGCTGTTTGTCGCGCGGCATGCTGTCCAGCGTCCGCATATTATGCAATCTGTCCGCCAGCTTCACCAGGATTACACGCACATCATCAGACAGCGTAAGCAACATTTTCCGGAAATTTTCTGCCTGCTGAGAAGTTCCGTATTCGAAGCGTCCTGATATTTTAGTGAGTCCGTCTATAATTTTCGCAACCTTCTTTCCAAAAAGGCGCTCAATGTCCTCAATCCGCATATCGGTATCCTCAACAACATCATGAAGAAGTGCTGCAACAATACCTGTAGTTCCCAGCCCGATTTCCTCCACGACGATCTGCGCCACAGCTAGGGGATGATATATGTAAGGTTCTCCTGATCTCCGGCGCATATCTTTATGTGCGTCGACAGAGGTATAAAAAGCTTTTTTGATAAGCTTGGCGTCATTATCCTTCAAAAAAGGTTTTGCCGTCCTTAACAATCTTCGGTATTTTTTTAGAATGTCCTTACGCTCCTGCTCCAGATCAATATTAAGGGATTCAACGAGTTGCTCCACTGGTAAATAGTCAATTAGTATACTTTACCAAAATAACAAATTTTAGGCACATTATTCAATATCATTTTATCAAAAGAAAATATTTTTAAAAAAATTTGGAGGTATTAAAAAAATAAACATACCTTTGCACTCCCAATTCGACGGTAACGTTGTTGAACGGAACAAGAAAATAAGAAGCGGGCGTGGCGGAACTGGTAGACGTGCTAGACTTAGGATCTAGTGCCGCAAGGCGTGGGGGTTCGATTCCCTCCGCCCGTACGAACAACAAGGGAGTGACGGGGCGTCGTATTCCTAATTAAATTTAGAAATAAATTGCTCCGTATTAAACCCGTCAAATGCCCTCAGGACTATGTTTTGAGGGCATTTTTCATTTTATCTTAAAAAGAAATTTTACCAATATCGTAAGGAAGCATGGAAGTTTTATTAGAGAAGAATTCGCCTACACTAGCCTCACTTAAAGTAAAGCTGACCAAAGAAGACTATCAGCCTAAAGTTGACAAAACCATCAAGGATTATTCTAAGCGTGTTAACTTGAAAGGTTTCAGACCTGGTAAAGTTCCTGCTCATGTAATTCAGCGCATGTATGGCAAAAGTATTCTTGTCGACGAAGTGAACAATTTGCTTAGCAATGCAGTTAGCAACTATATACGTGAAAACAAATTGCAGGTAGTAGGTGATCCTGTGCCTGATCGTAAATCAGCTGATGAAGTAAACTGGGACAAACCAAATGAGTTTGAGTTTAGCTATGACCTTGGTATCGCAACAGATTTTGATGTGAACCTTGCTGAACTTCCGGCAGTAAAACGTCACTCTATCAATGTAGATGACAAAGAATTCAACAAAACGCTTGACAATCTTCGTGAAAGATTTGCAGACAGCACACACCCTGAAACCAGCGAAGCAGGTGACATGGTATTTGGTGAGCTGAAACAGGAATCATCTGAATTCTCAACGCGTACTGCCATCCCTACCAAGCAGGTTAACGAAGCAAGCCAGTCTAAATTTATCGGTGTTAAGAAAGACGATGTAATTACATTCGACATTCAAAACACTTTCAATGACGAAGCTGCTATCGCTCACGTAACTGGTAAGAAGAAAGAAGATGTAAGTGAACTGGCAGGAGAGTATACTTTGACAGTTGAAGACGTAACTCGCCAGGCTCCGGCTGAATTAAATAACGAGTTCTTCGATAAAGTATTAGGACCAGGTGTTGCTGATTCTGAAGAATCTTTCAAGGAGAAAGTTCTTGAGATCATCAAAAGCAACTACGAAAGAGAAACTGAAGCATTGCTTCGTCGCGATATCGAAACAGCTTTGATCGACAACATCGCGATTGAGCTTCCGGAAGAATTCCTGAAAGATTGGCTTGAAAAAACCAACGAAGGCAAATTTACCCGCGAACAAATTGATGAGCAATTCCCTGATTTCACAAAATCATTGAAATTGAGCCTTATCAAGAACAAAATCGCTGATACTGCTGAGGTGAAAGTAGAATATCCTGAGATTCTTGAATTCACACGTGAAATGGTAAAAGGTCAATTCGGCATCTACGGTGACGATGAGAACATGAAAGAAACCATCGACCGCGTGGCACAAGGATACCTTGCTGACAAAGAGCGCGATAACTACACAGGTATTTTCAATCAGGTTTTTGATAATAAAGTGCTTGATATCATTCGCAGCCAGGTTACAACTGACGAAAAAACAATTGAAGTGAGCGAATTTGAAGCTCTTGCAAAAGGCGAGACTGCTGAAGAAGTAGCTTAATCAATAGATTAATATCTTGCAAAAAATCACCATTTCGTTCGAAATGGTGATTTTTTATTTAAAACCCTATCCGTTCCCTTTGCTCTCCAATCTGGCGAATAATCCCATCGCCAAACCAAAGTTTAAATTTGGCTTTCCATTGTTCGACTTCATTTTGCAGGCGGCTGTTGGCAGCCATCAGTCTGGTATTTTCCTGACGAAGCCATTCAGTTTCTGAAAGTGCTACAGAGCCGAAGCCCAGTAAATCCGGCAGCTCTATATCCAGGATCTTGCTAATATTTTCAAGTCTGCCAAGTGATATATCTGTTCTACCCCGCTCCATATCACCATAGGCAGTGGTCGATAAACCCAGCATGTCAGCCATATTTTCCTGCGACAAACCTTTCTGCATTCTGATTTGCCTGATTCTCTCTGATAAATTGGATGCTAACTCCATGGCGTGTATATTTATTTTTCAGGTATATTGAAAACCGCTGATGCAAGATAGTGAGACTTCAAATTGAACATTATCACATTTTTCGATAAAATATCGCCTTAACAGACAAGGATTATTCAGTGAAATAGTCAAATTTGTGATCACTAAGTAAACAAAAGCTGGTATTCAGTATTAGAAACTAAGACAAGGTACTTTTTGTTCTTATGAGCATGTACCCTTTAAATTACATATCATTTTAAAATTTAAGTTTTTTCATGAATCACGGAAATGAATTTAGAAAATATGCGGTTCACCACCTTGGGATGAACGGCCTTACAGTAGACGGCTACGTAAACCATACAGTTGAAAACATGACGCGTTCAGTAATCGAAGAACGTCCAATGAACTTCCGTGAAGTGGATGTATTTTCAAGACTGATGGCCGACCGTATCATATTTATGGGTACCGGCGTAGACGATAACATCGCAAATATCATTGTTGCTCAGCTTTTATTCCTTGAATCTGCTGATCCTAAGAAAGACATTCTGATGTACATCAACAGCCCTGGTGGTTCGGTGTATGCCGGATTAGGAATTTATGACACCATGCAGTACGTACGTCCTGACGTAGCAACTGTATGCACGAGCCTTGCCGCTTCTATGGGAGCAGTATTATTGGCAGGTGGTGCAGCAGGGAAACGCTCAGCCCTTCCTCATGCACGTGTAATGATTCACCAGCCATCAGGTGGTGCTCAGGGTACTTCGGTAGATATCGAAATCACCACACGTGAGATTGTTAAATTGCGTCACGAATTATACGAAATTCTGGCAAGTCATACCGGTCAAACTCCGGAACAAATTGCGCTTGACTCTGACCGTGACAAATGGTTACGTGCTTCTGAAGCAAAAGAGTATGGATTAATTGATGAGGTACTGACAAGAGATAAATAGTCAACTCAAACGTTTGCAAAAGCCGCCGGAACATCGTTGTCCCGGCGGCTTTTATTATATGGCAGTTCTAAATTTGCTATCCCGCTCAAAAAAGCTGAAATTTGTGCATGAATTCCCTGACTGGAAAGCACATGGTCGCAGAATTTACCTTTTGATCTGATTCATGGTAAATTCATTGGTTACCGTCATTAAAACTAAGGAATCAGGTGTTTTGATAAAATGAAACAATCGCGATTCTCTCGTTGTTAATTTTTGAGTAACCAAAGACGAGTCAGAACTTTGGTTAACTAAATTGTTATTTCGTACCATCACCGAATATTGATAAATGGCACAGGTAAGTTGTTCGTTTTGCGGACGTAAGAAAAATGAAGTAGACTTGTTACTGTCGGGAATTGATGCCCACATTTGCAATCACTGTATTGCGCAAGGGTATCAGGTAATTACCGAAGAACTTGGCTCAAAAGAGGATAAGAAGGAGAAGAAATCAAAACTACCTAAGCTTAAATCTATCCCCCCTCTGGAAATCAAACGTTTTCTGGAGCAGTATGTAATCGGTCAGGACGAAGCTAAACGCTCTTTGGCCGTTGCAGTTTACAATCACTACAAACGTCTTAATCAGGCCCAGGGCGACGACGATGTAATGATTGAAAAATCAAATATCATCATGGTGGGTGAAACCGGAACTGGTAAAACCTATCTTGCCAAATCTATTGCGCGCATTTTACAGGTTCCTTTCTGCGTAGCAGATGCTACTGTTGTGACAGAAGCAGGTTACGTAGGTGAGGATGTTGAAACGATTCTTACACGTCTTTTGCAGGCGGCGGATTACAACGTTGAAGCAGCTGAAAGAGGCATCGTTTATATTGATGAGATTGATAAAATCGCAAGGAAGTCGGATAACCCTTCTATTACCCGCGATGTAAGTGGTGAAGGTGTTCAGCAGGCGTTATTGAAATTACTGGAAGGATCTATTGTGAACGTTCCGCCACAAGGTGGCCGCAAGCACCCTGATCAGAAAATGATCTCTCTGAATACAGAAAATATCCTGTTTATCTGTGGCGGTGCTTTTGATGGAATTGAAAGACATATTGCAAAACGCATCAATACCCGTCCTATCGGGTTTTCGGGAGATAACCGAATCATCGAAATATTCGACAAAGGTAATCTGATGAGATATGTAACTGCGATGGATCTTAAATCATTCGGATTGATTCCTGAATTGATAGGCCGTCTGCCGGTGCTTACGCATTTGAATCCTTTGGACAAAGAAACACTAAAACGTATTCTTACAGAGCCTAAAAATGCACTTGTGAAGCAGTACGCGAAGCTGTTTGCCATGGAAGGTATCAAACTTCATTTTGACGAAGATGTACTTGATTTCATCGTAGACCAGGCTATGCTTTACAAACTGGGAGCACGTGGACTTCGCTCTATATGCGAATCCATTATGACAGACGCGATGTTTGATCTGCCTTCACAGAAAGAGATCAAAGAATTTACATTGTCTCTGGATTACGCTCAGGAAAAATTCGAAAAATCTTCGATGGCTCAATTACGCTCTGTAGCATAAGTAGTTAGCAAACCGTATTAATCTGATAAAAATGCCCCGAAACATTAAACTGTCGCGGGGCATTTTCTATTTGGTACAATAAGCCATACTTTGCGTCTAAAATCGAGAAATCATGGAAAACTGGTTAACCAATAAATCCATAGTCGTAATAGGTGGAACTACCGGACTCGGCTTTTCAGCTTCAAGAGCATTCATCAGGAATGGAGCAAACGTGGTGATGGTAGGTCGCAACCCCGAAAATTGTCTTCTGGCAGAACTAAATCTGGGAGGAAATTCCAGGGCTAAACAAGGTGATGCTACCGATCCGCAAACCGCGCTGGACGCTATACAACTCTGTATCCGCGAATTCGGAAGTTTTGACGGATTGTACCATGTAGCGGGAGGTAGTGGTCAGAAACTGGGCGATGGCCCCCTGCATGAACTCAGTTTAAGTGGCTGGAACAAGACACTTGATCATAATCTGACCTCCATGATGCTCTCCAATCAGGCAGCCGTACGCGCATTTATGGGAATGAATAAGGCCGGCACAATTCTCAATATGAGTTCGGTGCTTGGATTTTCTCCCTCTTCCGATCACTTTGCCAATCATGCATACGCTACGGCTAAATCCGCCATTATTGGCTTTTCTAAATCCATTTCGTCTTCATATGCTTCCAAAAATATCAGAGTAAATGTAGTTGCTCCGGGTATTATTGAAGGATTCCAACAGGTTTCGGAAGCACATGATCAGTTCATCACATCTAAACAACCACTTGATCATGGTCGCTATGCAAATCCTGTCGATCTGGATGGAGCTGCCGTTTACTTTATGTCAGACTATTCAAAATTTGCCACCGGGCAGGTTCTTTCTGTAGATGGAGGGTGGAACGTTACGGATGGCCAGTTTTGAAATGCACTTGTCAGCCTTCTGTTACCAATATTTTAAAACTCGGTAAAATCGCATCATTTATAAACTACAAGATGTAATTTCGCATCTGTATTATTCACATTTTCAGACTGTATTTCTTCAACGACTATTATGGCTACCGGACCTATTGTCACGCTCACTATTAACCCTGCACTTGATGAAAGTTCAAGTGTGAACAGGATCGTTCCTGACAATAAACTTCGTTGCGATACGCCAACGTACGAAGCAGGAGGCGGGGGAATCAATGTAGCAAAAGCAATACACCGTCTTGGAGGTAATCCAGTCGCCGTTTTTACCATTGGTGGACCGACTGGCCAACGTCTTCATAAACTGGTGAAAAGTGAAGGAGTGGAAACTATTGTGATAGAAACCAAGCAATGGACTCGCGAGAACTTTCACATATTGGAAACCAGTACAGGATTTCAATATCGCTTTGGTATGCCAGGTACTGAAATGATGCCTACCGAAGTCCGGTCTGTTCTTGAAACACTGGAAGAATTTGATCCGAAGCCTTCCTATATCATTGCCAGCGGCAGTTTGCCTCCGGGAGTACCTGAAGATTTTTACGGACAAATTGCTGCTATAGCTCAAAAACAGGGAGCACGGTTTATAGCTGATACCTCAGGAGATGCGCTGAAGTATGCTACCGAAAAAGGTGTCTTCATGCTCAAACCAAACATTCTTGAACTCAGCCAGCTTGTAGGAGTTGATAAGCTTGAACTGGATGAGGTGGATGACGCTGCCAGGGCCCTCATCATTCGCGGACAATGCGAGGTCGTTGTCGTTTCTATGGGTGCTATGGGAGCGGTGTTGGTTACGGAAGATCAGGTAGAACATATACCGGCACCTCCTGTTCAGCCCAAAAGTACGGTAGGCGCGGGAGACAGCATGGTGGCTGGAATTGTATGGACACTCTCACAAGGAAAATCCCTTCGTGAAGCTGTAAGGATGGGTGTTGCCTGCGGATCGGCTGCTACCATGAATGCAGGAAGTGAGCTTTTCAAAATGCAGGACGTAAACCGTTTGATGGATTGGTTGAACAGGTATGGGAAACGATACTCGGCAACACTTTGATTCTGATTACAAAGCTGATTAGTAAAAAATAAATAAGTCTGTCTTTGCAATAGAAACCACCTGCAAATGACAGACAAACCTTCACGCCGGGAATTTACAAAAGCAACAGTTGCTTTGGTTGCTGCTGCCACATTTAAACCCTTTTATATTCTTCATGCCAAACCGCGCAACAATGGAGAAATCATAGGGCACGGAACACACAAATACCGTGTCCGGCAGGATTGGGGGAATCTGGATGCCTCCAAATTTCCTGTGAACAATTGCCATGAAATGGTACAGGACAGCAAGGGGCGACTCATCATGATTGGCGATGAAGTGAAGAATAACATCCTCATCTACGATCGCTCAGGAAAGTTACTCGATAGTTGGGGACACGATTTTCCCGGTGGTCACGGACTTACCCTTTGGAATGCCAACGGGGAAGAATTCCTTTTTATTTGTGATCCCAATACTGGTAAAGTTTTTAAAACAGATCTGAAAGGAAAGATCCTGCTTACAATAGAACATCCATCCAAGGTAGGTGCCTACAAGGAAAAGGATGCTTTCAAACCAACAGAAACTACTATCGGTCCGGATGGTACCATCTATATTGCTGATGGTTACGGTTCTCAATGGATTTTACGTTACACTGCCAAAGGAGAATATATAGACAAATTTGGCGGACCGGGTGACGGAGATTCTCAATTCTCCACAGCGCATGGTATCACTGTAGACTATCGCAATAAAACCAACCCTACCCTGCTGGTTACATCAAGAGCTCACAATGCATTCAAAAGGTTTACGCTTGACGGGAAATATCTCAGTACCATTTTTCTTCCCGGAGCATTCGTATGCCGACCGGTAATCAAAGAGGACACACTGTATTCCGGGGTTTGCTGGTCGCGGCTTCGCTATCTCAACCAAACCGATAATTCTGGTTTCGTAACTATTTTGGATAAAAATGACAAGGTGATCTCTAATCCGGGAGGAACACAACCTGAATATAGAAATGGCGTACTTCAGTTGATGATACAGGAAAAACCCATTTTCATGCACTGTCACGACGTGTGCGCAGACGATGACGAAAACATTTATGTATGCCAGTGGAATGCTAAGAAAACCTATCCCATCAAATTAGAACGGGTTTAGACTATCTGATCAGCTTGATCGTGACGCCATTTATCAGCATGGTCAGTACCATCAGTACAGCATAAGTCCACAGCCCGAACATGGGTACAAGCCAATATACGCCCAGCAGAAAAGTAACAAACCCATAACCTGCCAACAGCAATCCATACAGAATTCTTGCAGCCGCATCTGAGCCTTGCTGTGAATGTGTAAATACAGCCAGGGTAGATGTCATGATAGGAAACGGTGTAAGAATACCACTCCAGGTCGGGCCGAGATAGTCTGCAAGCTGAGTGAGCATAACGACAAAAAAAGTAGCAACAAGCATCCTTAACGGGATATCGTAAGATGGCTGCTTTTTTGCCTCCACCTTGCCTTTTGGTTTAGGAAAAATATACAATGTACCTGTGAGAATGACCAGATTCAGTAAGAGGCCGGTCAGGATGGATACTGTTTTACCTAAAGATGCTGTCGCTACAACAAAAAACGCAGCATAACTCAACAACACGGCAGGGAACCAGCGCATACGTGACGCCGCAACTGCATATACCAGCGCAAAAAACATTGTACCTACCGAGCCAAGCATAGCAGACGGAATGGTAGCCGCCGCAAAATCGGGGCCGTGTTCAAGCGCTATAAAAAATGAAATAGGCCCTGCAACCCAGGGAAAGCCTCCTATCCAGCCACCAAAGCCCTCGCCCCACTTTCGAACTGCAAGCGTCACACCTGCTATGAGTGGAGGCATGAGCAGGATTTTTACAATAATCAGGAATGTCAATTTACAATAGCTAAAAATTTCCGCTGCAAAGGTATTGTTAAGCAATGCAGAAAATAACAGTAAGTTAAAATACTTCAGAATATATATTGCAACACAGTTGCATATACCTTATTTTTGCAACAGTGTAACATATAAAGTATACTGCACTTAGTATAAATGATACCGATGAGCAAATTGTCAATTGTGAGAAAATCAATAATCAGCATATTTTCAGGAGTTTTTCTTCTCTTATTGACATCTACTTACTCTCTTGCTCAAACACCAGCCTGTGCATGTTTTATAAAAGGAGTAGTGCGGGATCAGCATACAGGTCTGCCGGTGATCGGGGCTACCGTTTTAATGGTCGGACAGAATAAAGCAGTTTTCACCGATGAACAGGGAAGATATATGCTGGATCACATTTGTCCCGGCAGTTATGAGATAGAATGCCGAATCGTTGGATATAATCCTTTTCGTGAAAAAATAGACCTTACTTCCGGACATGAAGAAGATTTTACATTGGAGGAAAGTGAAATTCATTTAAAGGATGTAGAAATTACCGCACACAGAACGGATGCACCTGCATCTCAGCCATTAACCACTTTATCAGGTACAGAACTTTTCAAAACGCGTGGAGATAATCTTGCGGAAAGCCTGAAAGGATTGACAGGTGTAACTTCATTACAAACAGGTGCTTCCATTTCCAAGCCTGTCATCCATGGTATGCATAGCAACCGCGTACTGATCATGAACAATGGTATACGGCAGGAAGGCCAGCAATGGGGATCTGAACATGCCCCGGAAATTGATCCGTTTGTTGCCACCCGTCTTTCCGTGGTGAAAGGTGCCGCCGGGGTTCGTTATGGATCGGATGCTATTGGCGGTGTTATTCTGGTTGAACCTGAAGAATTACCGATCAATAAACCCTTGTCAGGCGAAGTCAATATGGCAGGCTTTATGAATGGCAGGCAGGGAGTTATTTCTTCCACACTACAAGGAGGTATTCGTAATCTCAAAGGTTTTGGCTGGCGTGCACAGGGAACATTGAAAAGAGGCGGAAACATCCGAACTCCAAATTACTTCCTTGACAATACTGGTTCGAGCGAAAATAACTTTTCTCTTGCTGCCGGGTACCGCAACAAAGGTTTCGGTATTGATCTGTTTTATAGCCGGTTTGATACCAAAATAGGGATATTCTCAGGAGCCCATATCGGCAGCCTTACCGACTTATTGAATGTGATCAAAAACGGCGAACCATTAGTTAAGTCAGGATTTAGTTATGCGATTGAGCGACCGAATCAGAACGTATTACATAACCTGATCAAAGCCGAAACACATTATCATTTTAAGGACGGTAATAAATTGCAATGGACCATTGCCCAGCAGCTCAATGACCGGAATGAGTTCGATTTGCACAGGCCCCGTAATGATTCCATAGCTGCCCTGAACCGGCCTGAACTTAGCTTTAAGCTCAATACATTGACCAACGATATTGTATGGGATCATAAACCGATTGGTAAAAAAATAAGCGGACAAATCGGTCTCAGCTCTCTTTACCAGTACAATCTGATGAACGGACGTCCGTTGATTCCCAATTTTAACCAGTTCACTGTAGGCTTATTCTGGATAGAAAGGCTGGTTACACACGGATGGGAACTTGAAGCGGGAGCTCGTTTTGATTACAGGACTTTGTCCACTCATCGTATTGTACGCAGAGAAAAAGTATCTACTGATTTTACTTTTTCTAATTTTTCAGGAACAATAGGTGCAGCCAGAAATTTGACTCAGAACTTATCCATGACCCTGAACGTAGGTACCGCCTGGCGTGCTCCGAACGTAAGTGAACTTTTCAGTGACGGCGTCCATCACGGCGCAGCGGCTTACGAGAAAGGAGATTCAACTTTACAGCAGGAGAAGGCAGTAAATACAATCGCAAGTTTCAAATACACCTCTTCCCGGTTGACTATTGAACTAGGTGGATACTACAATTATATAGCCGATTATATTTATCTGCAACCTCAGCCTGAGCCGATCTTAACAATTCGTGGTGCGTTTCCTTACTTTAAATATACACAAACCAATGCAGTATTCAGAGGTGTGGATCTTGCAGTAGACTGGGAAGTGTTACACAAACTGATCTGGACAGGCAAGTTGAGTTATCTCAATGTATATGACAAAGGCAATAAGAATTATCTGGTTATGATTCCGCCTAACAGATTGGAAAACCAACTCAAATATCTGATTGGAGCGGGAACAAAGATCCAGAATACATATATCTCCGCGGGAAATCTTTTTGTCGCACAACAGAAACGCGTGCCCGAGAACAGCGATTTCGCCCCGCCTCCAAAGGCATACTCACTCTGGAATATTCAGGCGGGGACTACAATTCCTGTATCTGAGAAGAATGAGTTTGAAGTTAGTCTGGCGGTCAATAACCTGTTCAATGTTGCCTACCGCGATTACCTCAACCGGTTCAGGTATTATGCAGATGACATGGGACGCCAGGTTTCATTGCGCCTGAGATGGAAATTTGGTGCCTAGTTTTAAAATTCTTTTTGTTCACAATAACTGTTAACTATGAAAATAAATCGCAAACTAACCTGGGTTATGCTGCTCGGTATGACAGCACTTTTTACTCAATGTAAAGACTCCGGCGAAGATGTAGCTCCCGATGACGAAAACGAGCTTATCACAACTGTAATTCTGAAGTTTACAGAGCAGGGTACCACTAATGTTACAACTTTCAAATCAAGTGATCCTGACGGTGAAGGCGGTAATCCGCCCGTGATTGATAACATCACGCTGAAACCGGCAACTACTTATTCAGTAGAAACACAGATTTTGGATGAAAGTAAATCCCCGGCTGTAGATATTACCAAAGAAGTTGCAGAAGAAGCAGTTGACCACCTTTTTGTTTATACCACTTCACCAGCGGCTCTTCTGGCATACACTGCAAGTGACAAGGATGCAAACAACCTGCCCATAGGAATTAAAGGACAGGCCGTTACAGGGGCGGCCGGAACGGGAACATTAAAAGTACAATTGAGACATCAGGTGGGCACCAAAAACGGATCTGCCACTCCGGGAAGCGATGATGTGAATGTCGACTTCCCTTTGAAAGTACAATAAAAACTAACCCGGACCTGCGATGGCAAGTCCGGGTTAGTTTTTAATTATTGCAGCTGGGACAAGTTCCCTGAATCAGCAAATTGAAGTTTTCAGGCTTATATCCTTGGGGTAACGCAATTTCCGGAATAAGCTGATTTTCCAGACAGTTGGTTTTCCCACAAATATTGCATTTGAAGTGAATGTGATCATGCTGATGCTTTTCTTCAGAGCAGCTATGCGAACAAAGCGCATAACGTAATCCTTCATCATCAAGCACTTTATGGATAATTCCCTTTTCCAAAAAGGTTTTCAATGTCCGGTATATAGTGACCCTGTCGTAGTTCTCCCCAAGTGCTCCTTCAAGATCTCCGTGCGACAGTGCATTTTTTTTATTTATAAAAGTTGAGAGCACATCCTCGCGGCATGTAGTAGTACGCAGTTGGTGCACTTTCAGTGTTTCTCTCAATTGATCCATTATTTCTAACAATTTGGTAAGCGCGTAAAGGCCATAACAATCATAGAACCCTCAGAGTCAAAGTTAAGTTCTTATATGATAAAAATCCAGTTTTAACACAATCCCACTATATTCTATAAAAATAATCAAACAAAACACTGCAACCCTGTTGCAAGTAATTCAAATCAGTGTTATTTTTGCAACATCATTGTATTTAGTATGAAGGTAACACACTCACACGGGAAAGCGGATTATATAGGGATATTGGGGTCAGTACTTTGCATCATACATTGCCTGTTAGTTCCTGCATTAGCTTTTGGTACCACTACCATAGCGCATGATCATCATGTACATACAGGGCTTTTGTCTCTCGACTATTTCTTTATTATAATCAACGGCGCGGCTGTCTACTTCGCCACCAAAGAGCATAAATCTCTTCCGCTGAGAGTTTTACTCTGGGGAGCGCTGGGGATTTTCGCAGTATCCTTGCTATTTGAAAATACACATCCGGTATTTACAATCTTAGGCTATGTAGGTTCAGGTTTGCTGATTGCAGGTCATTTGATCAACCTATACATTTGCCAGATTGCACCGCGGTTAAGATTCCGCGCTTCCTGAGGCAATCCTATTTATCGTATTCCACTTCAAATCGGCCAAGATCGGGGCGAACTGTATGCTTACGGTTCAACTCATAATCGAAAATAGCTTTCCCCAGATTGGCCAAAAATGGTAAGCCTACACTTTCGTAATCATATTTATCATCATTGATAATGCCGTCTTCATTGGCATAGATTACGGCAGTTAGCATAAACTCAATTCCCTTTTCGAAATCCGCGATGTAGGCGTTATCCAACACATAACCATATGCCTCACCTGATTTGTTGAATAATCTGATATGCCTTGGTAATCGTGTATGCGTTGCTCCGAACATCAGGTATTTTACATAGCCATCGTAGTAGTCGTCTGTATAATTTTCCGGAAAGCTGGTTTCCACCGGAAATTGTGACATATACCGGTACAGGAATGTGTAATCATCACTTGTAAGATCGAACCGTTGCTGTACAGGTGCCTGCTCAGGAAAGAAGATGGCTTTTAGAAGCTTATGCTGCTCTTCCAGTGCAAAGAAGTTTTTCTCGGCAAAATCGAAAGGCTTTTCCACCAGCGTGCCATCCTGCATATATCCCGTACCCACCAAAATCGGAGTATCAGAAAAATACGTTTTCGAAGAATAAGCCTCAGGTTGTTCATAAACGGTCTTTCCCTCCCACTCAAAACGAACCGGATTGGTATACCTGTTTTCTTCGGAGTTCAAATTCGTTTCTAATCGATGGGCAATGCGGACATTCTGAAATCCTTTGCGATGCAGTGTCTCATTCAACTCCTCTTGTCCTATAAACTCATACAACCTGTTGAAAGCATCATTATCACTGGCTATTAAAATCTTCCGTATGTAATGAGCAACTGAAGGTAGCTTATCTTCCGCAGTGGTATCTGTCAACACTTCAGTCTGGCTTTGTCTGGCTGCGCCGGTAAACATATGTGCATGTTTATCAATACCTAGCTTTTTCAATTTCTCCAACGCCACTACTGCTGCAGCGAGTTTTACAGTGCTTGCCGGATAAAAATACTTTGATGCATCAACATGGTAGCCGTAGGATTGAAAACGAGGTTCATTATTCTTATTCCTGTCGATGCGGGTGTAAAGAATCTGAATCTGATATTTGTCGGGATTGTCCAGGAGTTGAGAAAATTTCTCCGGCTGCTTTTTAAGCAATTTTTCAAGGAAAGAATCTGGCTGAAATTGCCCCCACGATAAGTGAGAAAATGAAACAGAAAAAAAGAAAATCAGGAGCTTACAAATTCTATTTTTTACCATAGATCATTTCAGACGGGTACCGAACGAATATACATATTTTATTTTAAAGGCTTCTGTAAATTATATTTTACTGATTTACGCCTTTATTGATTAATTATAAAATATGGCGATAAAATGAAAGAAAATAAATTGCGTAGCACAGACTGGTTCGGAAAATCAGGTAAAGACGGTTTTATATACAGAGCCTGGATGAAGAACCAGGGTTATCCCGGAGACGAATTTGAGGGGCGCCCGGTAATAGGTATCTGCAACACCTTTTCTGAGCTCACACCGTGTAACGGGCACTTTAGAGAACTGGCCGAATCGGTCAAACGAGGCGTATGGGAGGCAGGTGGGTTTCCTCTGGAATTTCCAGTGATGTCTTTGGGAGAAACACTGATGAAGCCCACTGCTATGCTTTTCCGAAACCTGGCTAGTATGGATGTAGAAGAGTCCATCCGTGCCAACCCCATCGACGGGGTAGTTCTGCTTTGCGGTTGTGATAAAACCACGCCTTCTCTTGTAATGGGTGCAGCCAGTGTTGATATTCCCACGATTGTGGTTTCAGGAGGACCTATGCTTACAGGGCGTTACAGAGGAAAAACAATTGGAACCAGCGATATATGGAGGTTCAGTGAGATGTATCGCAATGGCGAAATGTCTCAGGAAGAGCTCACAACTTCGGAAGCCTGCATGTGCCGGAGCGATGGCCATTGCGCAGTAATGGGAACAGCTTCTACTATGGCTTGTATGGTGGAATCCCTTGGACTTACCCTACCGGAAAACGCTGCTATTCCTGCCGCCGATTCGCGCCGCAAACGAATTGCACACATGTCGGGCAGAAGGATTGTTGATATGGTGAAGGAAGATCTCCGTCTATCTCAAATACTCACTCGTGAGGCTTTTGAAAATGCAATTATGCTGAATGCTGCAATAGGCGGATCAACCAATTTTGTAATTCACCTGTTGGCTATAGCCGGACGAATTGGCGTTGACTTATCTCTCGACGACTTCAATCAGCTTTGTGAAAAAATACCTCTGCTTCTCAATTTGCAACCATCCGGAGGTTACTTCATGGAAGATTTCTATTACGCGGGTGGACTGCCGGTTGTTATGAAAGAAATGATTGGATTGTTACATCCTAATGTTATTACTGCCAACGGTAAAACGATGGCTGAAAACTCTGCAACTGCAGAATGCTTCGATCCGAATGTAATTGGCACTTTGGAAGAACCCGTTAAAAATCTGACTGGGTTGGCTGTGGTTCGGGGTAATCTGTGTATAAACGGGGCAGTAATTAAACCATCCGCATCCTTGAAGCCGGAGCTCATGCAGCACCGCGGGCCGGCAGTGGTCTTTGAAGACATTGACGATTACAAAGCCAGACTTGATGACCCTGATCTGGATGTGGATGAAAATAGTATTCTGGTACTGAAAAATGTAGGGCCCAAGGGATACCCGGGCATGCCGGAAGTTGGGAATATGTCATTACCTAAAAAGCTTCTGGCGAAAGGAGTCATTGATATGGTAAGGATATCAGACGGACGCATGAGTGGAACAGGTTTTGGAACAGTTGTTTTGCACGTATCACCGGAAGCTGCAGTTGGAGGTGTATTGGCACTGGTTCAGGATGGAGATATCATTGAACTGGATGTTGCCAACAGACGAATACATCTTGAAGTTTCTGATGAAGAACTGGAACAAAGGCGCGGCTCATGGAAACCACTGGAATTAGGTTACAACAGGGGTTATGTAAATCTTCATATCAAACATGTGATGCAAGCCCACGAAGGCGCGGATCTTGATTTTCTGAAAGGAGGATCCGGGGATCAGGTGCTGAGAGATTCACACTAATTCATAGCTATTTACAATCTCTGAGTGCTGCAACAGCAATTCAGAGATTGTATTTACCTTTATCATGAACAAACTTACAGATATCTAATGAGCGGCCAGTTGTTTAATAATCAGGTAGCGATAGTAACGGGGGCAGGACAAGGTATTGGCTTTGAAATCGCGCGACAATTAGCTTTGCAGGGAGCGGACGTAGTTCTGAATGATGCCGACGAAGCACTTGCTTCCGATGCTGCCAGACAAATACGGGAAGCGGGAGGAGATTGTTTCGCTTTTGCGGGAGATGCCTCTTCACCGGAGTTAATAGAAAGCCTTGTAGAAGAAGCTATCCGCTGCTTTGGAAAACTGACAATAACCGTAGCAAATGCAGGAATTACGCTGTTTGGTGATTTTTTTGAATATCCTGTTGACAATCTAAAAAAGGTACTTGATCTGAATCTGGCGGGTTCCTTTCTGCTTACGCAGGCATCCGCGCGACAGATGCGCACGCAAAAATCAGGAGGAAGGATTCTTTTGATGTCGTCCGTCGTAGGTCATCAGGCACATCAGTTTCTGGCTGCTTATGCAATGACCAAAGCCGGACTGGAAATGCTTGCCAAAAATTTGGTAATAGAACTTTCTCCGTATGGAATTACGATCAATACGGTAGCACCGGGTGCGACGCTAACGGAGAGAACGCTGGCAGAAGATCCGACTTATCCAAAAATATGGTCAGCGATTACGCCAATGGGCCGGCCGGCCATTTGTGAAGATATTGCCAATGCCGCACTGTTTCTTTTATCACCTCATTCCGGACATATTACCGGACAAAGCATTGTAGTAGATGGAGGCTGGACTGCAGTAAGCCCATTGCCGGACCTTAGCAACATGGGTGGTAAGTAAGCGTGGTCTACTCCAGATTTTCGTCTCCGAAAAGCTGAGCTTCCAGATCATCTATGTTTCCGTCTTTGGAAACAAACAACTCACGGGGCTTAGAAAATGCCTGTGGCTGAACAGCCATAAAATTGCGGTATTGCTGATCAGAAATAATTTCTAATTGTAAAGCTCTTTTCAAAACCACCTGGAAAGGCACTTTAAAGAAGTTGGAAATATCGTAAGCCAGGAACACAGGAATTGTAGAAATGTTAGTCCTGAAAAAGCTTTGTACATCTTTGTAAGGCAAAAGAGCATCAAAAACCAGCCTCTCCGAACGACTAGCCAGTGAGGTTCTTGCAGGATAAGCACTACTTAGCCCCAGGGATACCGTCAGTAAATGGATCTGATAATTGCGCTCATTGATATCAGCTTTGGCATTAACAAATACCCAGCCTTTTTGGTTAAAGATTGCAGAGAAACCTTTGAAATGATCATCTGCAAAATGTAACTGAGCAATTTTAATTCCCTCAGGGTAAGGAAGCCTGTGGCCGATCTGCTGTACAATATCCTGCGCATAGGAAATATCCGCAATATCTCCTGCAGGTTCAATAACCCATTCCCCGCTAACCAGACCTTCAAAAAGCAATTCTGCAGAACGCTGACTTTCAATTTGTCCCAGAGGCAGTACAATTCGGTTTCCTCGTACAGAAAAATCAAGTCGCAGTTGATTCTTAGGTTGCTTTCTCGCCATGGTCAGAAAAATTTATGGGTAATTCGTAAAGATACTGCCTTACAAAATGCATGACAATACACCGGGCCACTTTATCTCCATTGAAGTGTGTTCAGCAAATGAATCATATCCTTTTGAATATAATCTATTACAGGAGCAAGTGAGTCGTTTTTGGTAGCGACAGGAAAATAAATGGCTCCTCTTAAAAAGTGCCTTGAACTATCCGTTGTATAAAACTGATACGGGCTGGGAACATCACCTTCTATCTTAAAAAGCATGGCATTGTAGCCATTCGGGGTAGTCATGCGGCTTTCCTGAATTGAAGATGCCCTGATTTGATGTTTACCGGCCAGTTTATAAGCGTCGTTGATATACTCCTGTAGTTTTTTTTGATCCCCACCGATTGGTTTATAAGTAAGCTGAATGTTTGCACCAAACTGTGGATAATGAACAAAAAGCCAATCTTTCCCCGCAGTTGCGAATGTATCTGGCAAGACCCTGGCCCATTGAGAATAGGCAAATGTATAAGGATGATTTTCTTTCAGAGGTGTGTAGCGATGAGCCGGAAGTGTAATGCGATTGAACCCTTTCGGTTTGGGGACATAATTTTGCTCTTTTGTGCCACACGATTGAAACACCAATCCGATGAGAATAAATAAGGAAAATACTTTAAACAAGGAGCACTTTTTACACATACAAATTAACGAGGCTGTTCGACGTGCAAAACTAACGAAAGGCTTCTGATTTTATTCTCCAAATCATAGCAAATGAAAACGGAGCGGCCAATTGACCACTCCGCATTTTATTCTGATGAGATTAATCTTACTCTACAGTTACTGATTTCGCAAGATTTCTAGGCTGATCTACATTTCTGCCTCTCATTACAGCAATATAGTACGACAGAAGCTGCAATGGAATCACCGAAAGCAGCGGCGTGAGTACCTCATGAGTATCCGGTACTTCAATTACAAAATCAACCATAGTTGGGATCAGAGTATCGCCTTCCGTAACGATGGCAATTACTCTTCCTTTTCTGGCTTTTACTTCCTGGATATTGGAAACGATCTTTTCGTATGAACTATCTTTCGTTGCCAGGAAAACGACAGGCATATCCTCATCAATCAGAGCGATTGGTCCGTGTTTCATTTCTGCCGCAGGATATCCCTCCGCATGGATGTAGGATATTTCTTTAAGCTTCAACGCACCTTCCAAAGCAACCGGGAAGTTCAAACCTCTTCCCAGGTAAATGAAGTTTTTGGCATAGGTGAAGATAAAAGCGATCTCTTTGATTTTCGTAGCACTCTCGAAAACCTTATTCACCTTCGATGGTATATTATCCAGTTCAGCCAGCAAACGTTCAAATACCTCATCCGTAATCGTTCCTTTTTTCTTGGCAACTGCCAGAGCCATCAATGTAAGTACAGTTACCTGAGCTGTAAACGCTTTAGTACTTGCCACTCCTATCTCAGGTCCTGCATGGGTATACGCTCCGGCGTGTGATGCGCGTGCGATTGAAGAACCAACCACATTACAAATTCCGAATATCGTAGCGCCTTTGGATTTGGCAAGTTCGATAGCCGCCAATGTATCTGCAGTTTCTCCTGATTGAGAAATTGCAATCACAATATCATTCTCTTTAATAACCGGATTTCTGTACCGGAATTCTGAGGCGTACTCAACCTCCACATTCACACGGGCAAGTTCTTCAAACAAATACTCTGCTACAAGCCCTGCATGCCATGAAGTACCACATCCCACAATCACAATCCGGTCTGCTGCTACAAGTTTATCCATGTAGTTACTCAACCCACCGAGTTGAAGTTGAGCTTCCGCTGCATTCAGTCTTCCGCGCATACTGTCCGCAATAGAGCGTGGCTGCTCAAAAATTTCCTTGATCATGAAATGGTCGTATCCACCCTTTTCGATGGTTTCCAGCTCCATTTCAAGCTTTTGAATATAGGGGACAGTTTCCGTGTTGTCTAGATTCTGGATAGTGAGTTTTCCATCACGCACCAACGCAACTTCGTAATCATCCAGATATACCACGTTTTTCGTGTATTCAATAATCGGCGTAGCATCAGAAGCAAAGAAAAATTCATTTTCCCCCACTCCGATAACAAGCGGACTTCCTTTACGTGCTGCAATCAACTGTCCCGGATGATCAACCGACATGATTACTATTGCATAAGCTCCAACAACTTCTTTCAAAGCCAGTTTTACCGCGTCTTCCAGACAGTGCCCTGTCTCCTTTTGAATGTCTTCTATGAAATGAATCAAGACCTCCGTATCAGTATCACTAAAAAAGACGTGTCCTTTACTTATAAGATTTTGTTTGATTGAAGCATAGTTCTCGATAATCCCATTATGAATAATGGCCAGTTTCTTATCATTAGAATAATGAGGATGTGCATTTACGTCATTAGGCACACCGTGCGTCGCCCACCTTGTGTGGCCAATTCCAATTGTAGATTTAAGCTCCTTCCCTGCGTTCTGTAATTCCAGGTCTGCTACCTTACCCTTTTTCTTATAAATATTCAATTCTCCCTCTTCCAACAGAGCAATACCAGAGCTGTCATAACCTCTATATTCTAAACGTTTCAGCCCTTTCAGAATTAACGGGAACGCATCTCTTTCCCCTACATAAGCTACAATTCCACACATAATTATTATGTTAATTTAAAGTGTATGTTATTAACAACGTACAAATAAAAAGTAACAGAACCGGTATAGCAAGGGCTTTAACTCCAAATTATCCAATAACAAAAGAGTGTTCGAACACACTCGCTTTTTCTTATCAGTTTTTTTTAAATTTATTTTTAGGCGAACAATAAAAAAGGGGAAGGCTGCATAGCCTTCCCCTTTTTCCCGTATAACCCGTGTCAGGGTTAATTCATCAAATCTGTATACAGATTATAATAAGACTCTGAGAATTTTTCATCGTGCTCATCAAGTTCTACTCTTTTAGGAGCATCGTTGAAAATCTGATTCAAACTATCGCTGCAACGCTCATCCGCCTTGATAACAGCATCCGCATATGCACAGCCGATTTTAACAAAACCTTCAAAGTCAGCTGAGTGCAAATGTGCCAAAGCCTCGTCACTCACATCCATTGCCTTCGCTTTGCTTTGCAAATCAGCATCAAATTTGAAATCAAATGCATTGTTGTGTACAGTAAATACACTTTTCGTATCCTTAAACATCGGATCGTTACGATAAGTTGTTTTCAGATACAAAGGAATCAATGCAGTCATCCAGTCGTTACAGTGCACCACATCAGGAGCCCAACCCAGTTTTTTAACAGTTTCTAAAACACCCTTGCAGAAGAAAATTGCGCGCTCATCATTGTCATCGTAAAAGTTGTTCTCCTTATCGACGAACACTGATTTACGATGAAAATAATCATCATTATCTATAAAATAGACCTGTAGCTTGGCATTTGGAATGGAAGCAACTTTAATGATTAGTGGCTTTTCTTCATCTCCTACGGTTATATTTATTCCTGATAGTCGAACTACTTCATGAAGCCTGTTTTTACGCTCATTGATCAAACCAAAACGCGGTACCAGAATTCTGATTTCTGCTCCACGCTCCTGCATCGCCTGAGGAAGTTTTCTTACGTAATCGGCAACATCGGTGGTCTGAAGGAAAGGATTGATTTCACTGGCTACATACAAAATTCGTAGTTTCTCCATAGATATTTAGCAGTTTGTGAAAAAAAGTTTTGCAAAATTATACAAAAAAAATCGCAAAATCAAAAGATATTCCAAACAAATTGTAATATTGCGTTCAGTTTGGGGATTCCCATTCCTAATATTTCCGGGATTTGCTTAAAAACCCGTTTCTTTTGTTAAAATAGCCGGTTCACCCGATAATAACCGGTGATTTGAAATTCATCCTCTATTCATGGAAGTATTTACTTCAATTCCTGCCTTCCGGAATTTTTTGAAACAGCAGCGGGCATCAGGTAAGACCATCGGATTTGTACCCACTATGGGCGCGCTCCACAATGGACATATTTCATTACTCGAATCTGCAGGTGCCGAAAATGATTTAGCTGTTTGCAGCATTTTTGTAAATCCCACACAATTCAATAATCCTGCGGATCTGGAAAAGTACCCGCGTACGCTGGAAGCGGATACAGAATTGCTTCAGGCTGCTGGCTGCTCAGCTGTATTCGCACCCTCTGTTCAGGAAATGTATCCTGATACGGCAGTGATGACTTTTAATTTTGGGAATCTGGAAACAGTAATGGAAGGTGTCTCCCGGCCAGGTCATTTCAATGGTGTTGGACTGGTTGTTTCCAAATTATTTAACATTGTTCAGCCTGATAAAGCTTATTTCGGACAAAAAGACCTACAGCAAGTCGCTGTAATCAGCCGCCTCGTTTCGGATCTCTCGTTTCAGCTGGAGCTTGTGATTTGCCCTACTGTGAGAGAAGAAAGCGGCTTGGCAATGTCTTCCCGCAACCAGCGTCTCAGTGACAAAGAGAAAATACTGGCAGCGAATATTCACAGAATCTTATCTGTTGCAAAAGAAAGTCTGCTCAAAGGACAGACACCCGAAACAGTAAGAACAAACGCCGAAGCAGAATTCAAAAAATACGAAGCTTTTACACTCGATTATTTTGAAATTGCAGATCTGAAAACATTGGAAACCATTTCAGAAATTGGGTCTACCGGTAACAATGCCATCTGCGTAGCCGTGTTTCTCGGACCGGTCAGACTTATTGACAATATCGTATTCTAAACAAAAATGGTGCAGTTCCATAAGAAACTGCACCATTTTTGTTTTACTTCCCATTACAACTTACGAAAGCTTCCAGCCCTCACGGTATTTGCGGGAAACGAATTGATTCGCTTCGTCGAAGTTTGTAATCTTCATTGCATTGCCATCCCAAAGCAAACGTTTACGGCCAGGATAGCTGAATCCTTTTCCATCCGCGTTGGCAGTTCTCAGGTTATAACTTCTGATCGCCAGGTTACCCATGATTACTGTTTCAGTTAAAGGACCTGAGTAATCAAATGACGATGAAAGCGCCTTGTGCTCTTTGCTGTTAAATCCGGCTTTGCAGGCGTCAGTCCATGCAACCTGGTGACCATATTCAGGTAGCGACGTGTACTTGGTCTCGAAAGCACCTTTTGGCATCGTCAGTTTTTCACCGTTTTTCAGATAAACCTTAGGATCTTTTCCATAGGTAGCACACATCATCACACCTTTATCACCAATCAGCATGGCTCCGTTACTGCTATCTGGTTCTCCAAGCGGGTCATTAGCAGGTACCAAATCCGGGTGGAAAGGACGCATACCGCCATCATGCCACGTCATTGTCAAAGCAGATTTGTTTGTTTTGGTAGCAGGGAACTTGATCTGAACGCGTGAAGATGGAGGACATCCCTCAGGAATATATTCTGGTGTCCAGTCTTTCAGGAACACCGCTCCCACACTACATTCAACTTCAGTTGGATAGCCCAATCCCAATACACGGAAAGGAGAATCTATCAGGTGGCATCCCATGTCACCCAATGCGCCTGTTCCGAAATTCCACCAACCATGCCATTTGAACGGATGATATGCAGGCGTATAATCCACCCATTCAGCAGGACCTACATACAAATCCCAATCCAACGTACTTGGCACTGCCACTTTTTCTGTTGGCACCGGAATCCCCTGTGGCCAGATCGGACGGTTCGTCCATACATCAACCTCCTTCACGGTACCGATCACTCCCTTTTTAAACCATTCCACCATTTGCTGCTGGCCGGGGTTAGACGCCCCCTGGTTTCCCATTTGAGTAACCAATTTGTATTTGCGTGCAGCCTCGGTAAGTACGCGCGCTTCATGTATATTGTGGGTCAATGGCTTCTGTACATACACGTGTTTGCCTCTTGCCATAGCAGCCATTGCAATCACAGCATGTGTATGGTCAGGTGTTGAAACGGTAACGGCATCAATATCCTTATCCATTTCATCAAGCATCTTGCGGAAGTCTTTGAATTTCTTGGCGTCCGGAAATTTATCAAAGCATTTTTGTCCCAGATTCCAATCCACATCACAAAGTGCCACTACATTTTCAGCTCCTTTGTTATAAGCATTGGTAATATCCGAAAAACCTTTGCTGCCAATACCAACAGCTGCAATATTCAGTTTGTCACTTGGTGCACGAAAACCTTTTCCTAAAACATGGCGGGGAACTATAAAAAAACTTCCGATTGCTGCTGCCGTGGTCTTCTGAAGAAAATCCCGACGGGTTACATCTTTTATCTTACTGTCTGTACTCATTGGTTTTGGTAATATTAAGAAAGGTTAATAATAGAGTTTAAAGCATATTTCTGAAAATTAATACTGAATGGTACTAATTCAGGCATAAATATAACAATGCATGAACCGATTTTACTTATCAGGTACAAAATTTAAAACAACCTTTACCCAAACCTTCAGCATAACATACACAGGAACCTGTTCCCGACCGGCATTGTTTTGAAGGCTCAGTATTATTCCTGTAACTTTGCAGGAGAATACGTTACAATAAAATATCAACTCATACCACTGAGTAATGCAAATAACACTCATGAAATCGAAGATTCACCGGGTAAAGGTGACTCAGGCAGAATTGAACTATGTAGGAAGTATCACTATTGACGAAGATCTGATGGATGCGGCCGGTTTGATAGAAAATGAGCAGGTACACATTGTAAACAACAACAACGGGGAGCGTTTTGTAACCTATGTAATCAAAGGAGAAAGAGCTTCCGGAATGATTTGCCTGAATGGAGCCGCGGCTCGCAGAGTGCAGATCGGTGATATCATTATCATTATTGCTTACGGCAGTATGTCGCAGGAAGAAGCGAAAACCTTCAAACCTATGGTTGTTTTTCCCGACCATAACAATCAACTTGTATAAACAGAAGAAATACCGCTTCTAAAATTCCAACCTTCATAAAAGCTCAATGAAAAGTGCGCTGCGTTACATTATCTCTCTGGGATTAGCCGGCGGGCTGATCTGGTTTGCATTTAAAGATATCAATCTGGCTGAAATGCTGGATCGGTTTGCCCGCTCAGATTGGCGATGGATTGCTATCTCCTGTATATTTCTGCTGATGGCACATGTAGTGAGGGCATGGAGATGGGGAATGTTGATGGAGCCCCTTGGATACAAACCAGGTTTATTCAACAGTTCCATTGCTGTACTGACAGGTTATTTTGCCAATTACATCGTGCCCCGTATGGGTGAAGTTACACGTTGTGGCACACTCTACCGACTGGAAAGGGTGCCAGTAAACCTAAGCTTCGGAACGGTAGTTGCAGAACGAATATTTGATGTAATCATACTTTTAGTAATGATTGGCATCAATTTCATTCTCGAATTCGACCGGCTCAGTAAATTCTTCACCGATTTTTTCATGAGCAAGCTGTCTTCTGGTGAAAGCAACTCTTCAGGCTCAATACTTTTAATTATACTTCTTGCGGGGTTGGTAGCTGTTGCTGCTGCGGGTATTTATATATTCAAAAACAAAGCACTACAAAGCAAGCTTCAACAAAATGCCCTGATACAAAAAGTAGTATCATTTGCTCAGGGGATGCTGGAAGGTTTGCTAAGTGTTCGCAAACTGAGTAGTCCGGGATTATTCATTTTCAGTACTATTGCTATCTGGGTACTGTATTACCTGGTTTCTTATGTATTGTTTTTTTGCATTCCGGAAACATCTTCGTTGGGTCTTCTGGCTGGTTTGACATTGCTGGTAGTGGGATCTATCGGTATGGCCGCTCCCGTTCAGGGTGGACTCGGAGCTTATCACATGCTTGTGGGAAGTGTAATGGTTCTTTACGGACTTACCTATAACGACGGTATCACTCTGGCCACATTTATACATGGTGCTCAAATGGTTTTCATGCTTGTTATCGGAGCACTTGCGTTTTTATATGTGTTGGTCAAAAATAAAAAAACAGCAGAAGAGCCGGCAGAAATAGCGGCAACCCGGTAATCCGGATTAATCATTTTCCCTAAACTAACATTCCTCTTTATGAGCCTGACTGAAGATAAAATTCTTAGAGTTGATGAAGCAATCCAGCAAGTAGCAGATTGGCAGCGTGCCGACCAAAAGGTTGTTTTCACCAATGGTTGCTTTGATATTGTACACCTGGGCCATATCGATTATCTGGAAAAAGCCCGTGCTTTGGGAGACAGACTTGTGCTTGGACTGAATACTGATGCTTCCGTGAGCAGACTAAAAGGTCCGCTTCGTCCGGTCGTTAATGAATATGCCAGAGCAAGACTGATGTCAGCGCTTTCTTTCGTCGATGCTGTCATTTTGTTCGATGAACCTACCCCTTCTGAGCTGATAGAGGCCGTAAAACCTGACATTTTGGTAAAAGGTGACGATTATACAGTAGAAACTATTGCTGGTGCGGATTTTGTACTTGGCAATGGAGGTGAGGTAAAAACGATAGCACTTGTAAAGGGTTATTCAACTACAGCGTTGATTGAAAAAATCAAACAAGGCTATTCAAACGAAACAATGTAAGGTTAGTGCCGTTATATTTTTCGGATTCCTCATAAGTTTCTATTTTTAACTAAATCTAAAAAATACTCACTATGGGTGGCGCATATTTAATTGGTATTTTGGTCATGATCGTAAGCTTTTACGTTCAATGGCGTTTGAAAAGGAAGTTTGAAGAATATTCTCAGGTGGGTCTGAGTAATGGAATGAGTGGAAAGGAAATTGCTGAAACAATGCTTCGCGAAAGTGGCATTTATGATGTCAGAGTTCTTTCTGTTGAAGGAAAACTTACAGACCACTACAATCCTCAGGACAAAACTGTCAATTTAAGTCCAGATGTTTTTTACGGACGTAGCGTTGCTGCTGCGGCAGTTGCTTCTCACGAATGTGGGCACGCCGTGCAACATGCTACAGCCTATAAGTGGTTACAGTTCAGGTCGCAGATGGTGCCTTTTCTGAGCGTGGCTTCGCAATATATGCAATGGGTAATTCTGGGTGGTATTCTGTTAATTAACACTACTCCTATTCCGTTAGCAATTGGTGTGGCTTTGTTTGCGCTAACAACATTGTTCAGTTTTATTACGCTACCGGTAGAGTATGATGCGAGTAACCGTGCATTGGCATGGATCAAGAATAACCGGATAGTAAATGAGCGTGAATACGTAATGTCTGCAGATGCTCTTAAATGGGCAGCAAGAACTTACCTTGTAGCCGCCATCGGTTCATTGGCAACTTTGCTTTACTATGTAAGTATATTGATGGGCAGAAGAGACTGATCGTTATGATTAAAATTAACAGAAACGGGCTGGAAAGTGAATTTTCCAGCCCGTTTCTGTTTTTCTGCAAACTCATTTTGTTCTTTGATTCCAATACACTACCAGATTTTTAGTAGCCCTGCCCGAGGCAATCACGTCGGGAAAACCATCGCCGTCGAGATCAGCAGCAGCTACGTCTTCACAGGCAATTTTGATTCTTTCATCCAGGGTATATTCCTGCCATTTTTTCCCTTCTCCATCTGAGCCCACGTAAATACGAACCCCGGTTTCCCCTACTACATTCGGGTTTCTCCACCCCATCACGATCTGGTCCCTGCCCTGACCAAAAAAATCAGCACATACCAATGCGTGCCCTTCTTTAATTTTATCTGTCAATACGGTACGTGCATCTTTTGTATAAACTACCAGAGAGTTTCCGTGCATCGGCTCTATCGTAGCAGTAAAAAGCTGATTATTCCCAAGACTCCCCGTACGAATCTCACCCACACCATGAGACGGCACCATCCAGTTTCCTGAAGCCGCCCAACCATCAGCACCATTCAGAAAAACCTGAACTCCTTCTCTTCCTGCGATGGCCATTCCCAAAAAACGCTTTGAAACCTCCATGGGTTGAAAATTGTGCGTCATATGCATTTCTGTATCCAGCAACTGGTAACTCCACAGCCCTTTTTTGTTTTCAGGTATATCAAAAATGATTGCTTTCACCCCGGCTCCTTCTCCATTCACATTACCCTCGCCATGCAAAGGCAAAACAGCAAGCTGAAAATTGTCATCCGTAGTTTTCAGGAACTGCATCCTGTGAATTGTTACCTCATGGTGCAAGCGCACAGGTTCCCACATCTGCGTTCGATCCCCTGGAGCATCTAAATAAAAAACAGCCCCCGATTTCTTATTGTTCTTTGTTTCAGAAGGATTCCATTCAGCTCCTACCGCCACTTCCACCTTTCCGTCACCATCTATATCACGCGCTGCAATACAGACATTATCATTTTCAGTCAGATTCGTTGCCATTACAAACCGTTGCCACGATTTATCTCTTGCACCAGGATTTTTATACCAGACTATATCCTTTTTATCTGCCAAAAGGATGTCCGGCTTGCCGTCTCCATCCACATCGCCTGTCGTTACACCATAGCCAATACTGATTTTATCATCAATCGCCTGTCCTTTAAAAGTGGCCGTTTGGGCGTTTACAACCTGACTGTTCGCAATGAGTAGAATAGAAAATATCCAATACTTTTTTTTCATGGTTTTCAGAGTTAATGATCAAAAAGACAATAATTTATGTCTATTTTTTCCCAATATACTTCAAAATGATTTAGCCAAAAATGTGAAAACGTAGTTTTTTGTGTGGCTTTGATGTGGTTTGCCTACTTTTGCAAATAAATCTAAACCAATTAACCATTGATGAAAAACGTACCGCTTCACCACGTACATGTTCAGTTGGGCGCTAAGATTGTGCCTTTTGCCGGTTTTGAAATGCCTGTTCGTTACTCTTCCGACCTGGAAGAACACCATACAGTGCGTAACAACGTAGGTGTTTTTGACGTCTCTCATATGGGAGAATTCAGTGTGAAAGGACCAAAAGCACTTGACCTGATACAGCGTGTTTCCGCAAATGACGCATCGGTACTGTATGATGGAAAAGTACAATACAGCTATCTGCCAAACGAAACTGGCGGAGTTGTGGATGATCTTCTTGTTTATAAAATTGCCGACGGCGATTATATGCTGGTTGTAAATGCTTCCAATATTGAGAAAGACTGGAACTGGATTCAGCAATACAATACTGAAGGTGTGGAAATGCAGGATTTATCTGCAGACACTTGTCTTTTTGCAGTTCAGGGCCCCAACGCCACAGCAACACTTCAGAAGTTGACGGATCTGGATCTGGGATCAATGGAATACTATACTTTCAAAATCGGTACGCTTGCTGGCGTGGAAGATGTGGTGATATCTGCAACTGGTTATACAGGTGCAGGTGGTTTTGAAGTATATGTTAAGAATGAAAATGCTGAGCACGTTTGGAACGCCATCTTCGAAGCTGGTGCGGAGTTTGACATCAAACCCGTAGGACTTGGTGCACGTGATACACTCCGATTGGAAAAAGGATTCTGCCTGTATGGAAACGATATCGACGATACCACATCTCCTTTGGAAGCTGGCTTAGGATGGGTAACCAAATTCACCAAGGAATTTACCAATTCACCGGCCTTGAAACAGCAGAAAGAAGCTGGAGTCCAGAAAAAACTCATTGGCTTCGAAATGATTGACCGAGGTATTCCACGTGGCCATTACGAGCTTTGTGATGCTGAAGGTAATGTAATTGGTGAAGTAACTTCGGGAACTCAGTCGCCAACGTTACAGAAGGGAATCGGATTGGGCTATGTACCAACAGTACTGAGCAAGCCGGATACTGAAATTTTCGTCAAAGTACGTGATCGCCAATTAAAAGCACGTGTCATCAAATTGCCTTTTGTAAAGGGATAAATTACATCCGAATACTCTTTTATAATAATTGCTTCTGCACCATTTTCTATATGAAACAACTTGACGTCTGCCTGACTCCTGATTTATTACATTTACATAAGCTTGACAACTCAATCGTAGTGGTAGCTGACATTTTCAGAGCTACATCGTGCATGGTAACCGGATTGGCCTATGGTATTAAAAGTATTACTCCTGTAGCTACGATTGAGGAGTGTAAATACCTTCAGGACAAAGGATTTATTGCCGCAGCTGAACGTGATGCAAAAAAAGAAGAAGGTTTTGACCTCGACAATTCTCCATTCAGTTATATGAATGAGAGGCTTATTGGTGCAGAGATCGCAATGACAACGACCAATGGAACGTTATCCATTACCAAAGCAAGGGCATCGGCAGTAAAAGTGATGATTGGCTCATTTCTGAATCTGGGAGCTTTGGCCAATCATCTGCGTTCAGAGCCTTATGATGTACTCGTACTTTGTGCCGGCTGGAAAGGCAGGCCAAATCTGGAAGATACTTTGTTCGCAGGAGCACTTGCAGAAGCGCTTAAAGACCAGTATATGCTCAGAGAAGATGGAACATTGATGGCCCAAAGACTTTATAACCAATCAAAAGACAATCTTTTGGCAGCTGTTTCCAATTCGTCACATGTACGACGACTGCAGAGACTGGGCATTCAAAAAGATATTGCTTATTGCCTCCAGTCAGATCTTTACGATGTTGTACCGGTATTGCGCGGGAGTACATTGGTGAACATGTAATAACACACTCGATTTTCAAATATTCTATTTTCATGTTGAGATTAGTCCTTCTGGTTTTCCTTATTTCTTACGCCTGTGTGTACAGTGCTTTTGGTCAGCGTGGACCTATTAAAAAGCCTGCTGTTACTCCGGCCATAAGCGCTCCCAAAACACCGGTTGTCGTACCTGACACGCTCGGAAATACTATTGACCTGGATACAATGACAGGCGACAGCATTGTTACCGAAAGAGAAGCAGATGAAATGGCCGCAAAAGCGGAACAGATAGCCAAAGACACGATCAACGCATACAAAATTGCCATTGATGACATTTCTTATTTGTCGGTGTGCCCCGGAACAACCATCAATATTCCTTTTTCATTATCGGGACCTTTTGATGATGAAAACACTTATGTAGCGCATATTATTGACGCTTCCGGGAAGTCAATCGCGATATCATTACCCGTAAAGAAAAGCCCTGCTAAAGCGGTTATTCCCTCTTATAAGAAAGGAGGAGAAATTTACTATTTGCAAATTGTCAGCAATATGTCGGTAGTAAAAAGCCCACCAGTATCCATCCGCTTGCTACAAACCCCTACCGCAAGACTTGAAGTAGTGGATGGTACACAAGCAGCTCGAATCATGCCGGGTCAGGAGGCGCATTTACGTGTTCAGCTCGGGGGAACAGCACCCTGGTCTTTCCGATTGTCTGATAGTACAACAGTGTTGAGTACATTAACAAACCCTCACTATCTCATCGTTAAGCCATCCGAAATCAAAAATTACCAGATTTCAGGTGTTTCAAATGCCTGTGGTAGCGGTACTACAAGCGGTGAAGTTATCGTCAACGTTGACAATAACCCTGAACCGAAACTGGAATTGAAGGAGGCAGATAAAATTGCCAGGCTATGTAATAACATACCTTTTCAGGTACCTTTCAGTGCTACCGGTAAATTTAAGGCTGGCAATAAATTTACAGTTCAGATTGCTGACCGTACAGGAACATTTAAAAATCTTTCTTCTCCTGACTCTTCCGGTTATATCACCACGCAAATTCCCGAAACTTATAAACCAGGAGAATACAGACTACGCGTGACTTCTTCAGCGCCCTATCTGACAACACAGGTTGCTAAAATCACAATTGTATCTCCGACAACCACTGTTCTACAAAAAGACTCTCTGTTTCTTGATGAAAATGAGACCGGTGAACTGACCGTAGCATTTAATGGTGGCGGTCCTCCATGGTTTGTACTGCTATCTGATGGTACTTATGAGAATAATATTCAGGAGTCTCCTTACAAGGTAAAGGTAAAACCTTACTATGATACCAATTATCAGATTACATCAGCCGGTGGACTCTGTGGAGTAGGTAAATTTTCAGGTCGTGCTAAAGTGGCTGTAAAAGCGCCTCCAGTCGCCATTACACTCGAAAAGTTATCACAGAATGTGGTGTGTTCCGGATCCATTCTGGAAATTCCATATAAGACAGCAGGACGCTATAATCCGGGGAATAAGTTTGTGGTGCAGATGACTGATAAAAACGGTCGCTTTGTGGATCTTCCAACCACGATTACACCTACCACCATGAATGTAAAACTAACTTCTGTTTCATCATCTGATACAATCAGGGCACATAAGATCCGAATCATTTCTTCTTCACCAGCTGTATCAAGCGCTATTGAAGAGATTGATATTATTTCACCTAACAAAGCAATCGGTGAGGTTTCCGGAAAAGGAATCATTACCGCAGGGCGCTCCACCAGAATTCAGTTGAAATTTAAAAATGGTCTTCCTCCATGGTCATTCACGCTTTCTGACGGAACGTCGATCAATGGCACGTTCCTGAATCCATACCTGATTTCGGTTTCTCCCACGGCTACAACTGAATATACATTAACCTCCGTGAAAAGCGGATGTGGTACGGGCACAAGCAAGGGAGCGGCAGTTATTACTGTTGAAAAGTAGTTTAACAATCTGATAACAGGCAAACATGGTCGACATCCGGGCGCATAAGCCTGCACAAGCAGCACCTATCTCAAAGCGTAAAATGCTCAGATATGTGCTGCTTTTTATTTCGATCTGGTTATCGGGTTATCAATTAACATTTTCCCAAACTTTACCAATAGGAAATTGGAAGTCTCATTTTAATTACCGGTCAGCCCACCAGATTACAGAAACTCCTCACAGAATATACGGAGCTTCTTACAACGGATTTTTCAGTATAAAGAAAACTGGCGAAGACTTTCTCACACTGGGAAAGGAAGACGGATTTTCAGAGTCCGGCATTTCAGCGTTGGGCTGGGATGAAACAAGTGAGCTTTTGGTCATCGCATACCGTAGTGGAAATCTGGATATCGTCACACTGAATGCAGAAGGTCAGCCAGAAAGTATTTCTCTCTGGCCAATTTTCAATGTTTCGTCCGATCTACCAGTAAACAAAAACATTAGAAAAATTGAATTTAAAAATGGAAAAACTTACCTGGCAACCAACTTTGGGGCTGTAGTGCTGGATGTTCAAAACCGTGAGGTACTGGAGACATATCGTTACATCGGGCCAAACGGCTCGCAAGCTGATGTAAAAGATATCACCCTGTCCACCGATTCCATTTATGTACTCACGCCTCAAGGCTTACAATGTAGCTCCACGAGTGGATCTGTAAACCGCCAATATTTTGCCAATTGGAAATTACTTAATACGCCCGGAACTGCTTCAGCTATCTTAGCTAACTCAGATAAGCTATATACCGGCATTCAGGGCAAAGGCATTTACGAGCGCTCCGGAAATTCCTGGAAACTAATTCATGCCTCGGAAAGCAACTACTATGCATTCACAAAATCAGGCACAGAAATCTCGGTTACAACCCATAACGCCGTAGTCACAATTTCCGAAAACGGTTCTGTCGATGTATTAAGTAATAGTTTGATCGTGTCTCCAAAACTAGCCATCACGAACAGCCGGAAGCAATATTGGATAGCTGATGGTAAAAACGGATTGATTGGGAATCCTGCGGGACTTTTTCAGATATACAGCCCTGCAGACACAGACACTACAATTAGTCCCAGACCTGATTCTGCCATTATTGATCAGGCAGGCATAAGCTGGACCCGGCTTCCCGCCTATCTTGGAGGAGGTATTTTGGTTAAAAATCCTGTCAACAACCGTGAAAAACTGATTACCACCTCAGCCGGAAGCGGAGGCTTGCCTTCTTCTGTAATTAACAGTATTACGCTTGACAATGAAGGCTATATCTGGTTTGCCAGCGACAGAGGTGTAGGTTATTTACCTTCAGAAGAAATTTTTAATGTAAATAGTATTAATGCCATTCTACCGGTTTATGGGCAGCGACGTTTATTTGTTAATGAAAAATGTACAGCCATTGCTGTAGAAGCTGGTAATAGAAAATGGATAGGTACAAGAAATGGTTTATACCTTTTTAACGCGGACGGAACAGAGCAAATCGGCTACTTTAACGCCGAAAACAGTCCATTACCATCCAATGAAATCAGAGCGCTTCGATTCCTGACAGAAACGGGCTCGTTGTTTGTCGATACTCCTGCAGGAATGGTTGCTTACCAGACAGAATCAGCGGCACCAGCGAATAGTTTAACGGACGTCTCCATTTTTCCAAATCCGGTAAGACCCGGCTTTTCAGGAACAGTCGGAATCAAAGGACTTCCTTCAGCATCCAGAGTTAAGATTACACAACTTTCAGGCAGGCTTGTGTATGAATCGGTATCGGAAGGCGGACTTGCTACATGGTCATTACATGATTACACAGGTAAAAGAGCTGGTAGCGGAATTTATCTCATTTTCATTGTATCTCCCAATGGAGATCAGCAACTTGCAGGAAAATTAGCAGTTTTAGATTAGCACAAAGTATTACATCAACAAATTTTAGTATCCCCATATATGACAGAGTCTGAAAAATCACCGTACATAGTTGGTATTACCGGCGGAAGTGCTTCCGGCAAAACCTATTTCATGAAAAGCCTCCTGGAATCCTTTGGCAAGGACCAGATTACCCGCATATCGCAGGATAACTACTACAGGCCAATTCATGAAATTCCACGCGACGAAAACGGTGTAGAAAACTTCGATCTTCCTGAAACCATTGATCATCATCTTTTTGCTGAACACATTGCGGTACTTCGAGCTGGCAGAGAAGTACACCAGAAGGAATATACGTTCAACAATCCACTGATTAAACCGGAAATTTTAGTTTTTGAACCAAGACCTATCATCATCGTAGAGGGAATATTTGTATTCTATTTCCCCGACATTGCCAGACTGATAGATTTGAAAGTATTTGTGGATGCCAAGGAACATGTAAAGATTAAAAGAAGGATCATACGTGACAACAACGAAAGAGGATATGATTTGGACGACGTTCTTTATCGCTGGGAGCACCACGTAGCACCCACCTACGATAAATTCATACAACCCCTTCGCTCCGAGGCCGATATCATCATCAATAATAACAACCGATTCGACACAGGTCTGGAAGTACTTGTAGGGTTTCTTCATAAGAAGTTAGAGGAGTGGCATGGGTGATGAGATATTAACTACCTATTCCTTCTGGGAATATCACTCCGAAAACCATAAGAAACAACACCTATATATTTTTCAATGAATGAGTTACTAATATTTGCAATTCAAAAATATATACTTAAATTTACAGTCGATACTATATTTAACACGTAAAAGTTCCAACATGAAAACAATCAATATGCACTCTACACAGACAAAAAGATCGTACAAAAAGCCTGTTTTGAACAAGCTTGGTAAGGTTAGTAAGTTGACGAAAGGAATCAAAGGAAGTGACGTTGACGACCAAGGCGATTTTCAAGATTCGTAAAAGGCTTTTATTTTAACAAATTCCTCTTATCACCTAACTGTTAGTTCAAAGTTTTGTTTATTGAAGGATTTATTAGCTTTGATGACATTAAGGTCGAGTTAAAAAATAAGAATCATCACCTTATTAATTTTGAAAGGAGTTCAGTTAATTTCTCCGTTGATGATTTAAAAAATACCAAAAGAGGGATAAAACTATTTGTTCGCAAAACGAACGGTAGATTCTTGGAAATACTCTCTGATTCATTGCAACAGAGAGATACTTCCAAGGATTTTTTATGTCTAGATAATGATGAATTACAGAATATTGGTATAGCTATTTGGGTAGATGAAAGTACCAATAGTATACATATTTACAGGGAAATTTTTGGTCAAGTCCCACTATATTATCTATTTATACCCCACAAATTTTTTATATTTTCTACGAGTCTGCCAGCACTTCTAAGAAATGAGTTAGCTCAGTCTTATCATTCATTCGATTATTATCGGATCTATAGATACTCCATATATGCAGCAGACTCACGTGATTATTACTCTGGCGATACCTTTTATGAAAATATCAAGTCCGTACTTCCAGGACATATTTTAAAAGCTGAGGCACATTCTTTATCCTCCCAACCTGGCTTTACCTATAAACTTGCGAAAACAGATAATCTAAACAGTCTGTCCTACGCCGGAAATCAATTCCGTGAAGTATTCTTGAAATCAATTCAGAGTCTGGCAAATGATGAAAGTAAAATCATCTCATCACAGCTAAGTGGCGGACTAGATTCTTCCTCTGTCAGTTGTACTTTAAGGTACCTATACCCTAACCGTAAAATTATAACTCTCTTTGGTTTAACCGATAGTTCTTTGGAAGAACGGAACTACTCAAGTTCTACTGCCGAGTGGATCAAATCCATACATTGTGAAGTGGAACCGAGGACAGATCAAAGGGAGCTCCTTTATTCACATACACTACTTTATGGCCACCCACAACGCTATTTGTCAGGAAGTTTTTTCCAGACAAGCATAATGGAACAAGCAAAATCGGCTGGTGCAAATATAATGCTTACAGGACATCTGGGAGATCAAATAGTTCATAACGGATTCGATCTTTTATCCCAGGTACTTGCGAAAAAAAATTGGACACTTCTGAACCAGCTACTAGATCAACGCGCCTTTTTTGCTTCACAAACTGCCAATTTCAAACATTGGGATTTACTTACTGCAGAAAACAAAAAGAATTTGTTTAAACAGCATTTCTTCTTTAAAAAATTTCTTTCAGTTCTAAAAAAAGGGAATGTAGGTGAATCCTTAATACTATTACATAATTGGCATTTAAATATAGGCTTATCAACAAATTATTTTATTCAAAGCCTGTGGAATGTTGTCTATAATAAGTTTAACAGTAGCAATCAAGACTATTTGTCTATGTTAAATAAAGATTTTGTTGAACATGCCGCAGAAATGTCAATTACAAAAAACACGCATCCTTATTCAGGAGAATACGAAAACTGGGCAGCTGGTATTTATACTACCCAAGGTATTGGAATTAATGAAGAATTTTTTAGCCTAGGAAATGAGTACAAGATAACTCCTCTTTTTCCCTTTTGTGATAAGGATTTATATGAATTATCCTTGTCCATTCCTTTATCTGTAAAATTCAACAATGGATTAGGTAGGGGCCATTTTCGTGAGTCAATGAAGGGAATACTACCCGAAATTGTACGCACCAGGCCAAATAAAACACAATTCGGCTTATATGGCAGAGAGGTTGCATTAAGGTCATTTGATCAACTAAGAGATACATTGTCAGTTAACCATCAAGTTTGGCAGTACATTGATAAAAAGAAGCTTCAAAGAGCTATCGCAAATATGAGTCTGGAAAAAGACAAGAATACTACTAATGCTTCTCTTGTTAACCGCATGGTTGCCTTAGCTGTATGGCTGGATATTAACCAATCCGGAAGCTATTATTCTCATGAATAATGGTCATATCTGTCCATCAATAAAAGAGCAGGGTATATCAAACTAAAATTGAAAAAACCTGCTCTTTTATTACTTACTTTATCTATTTAACTACAATAATTTTGTTGTTCGTTTCTGTCTTGACTTCTCCATTACTTAATATTAATGTCGCTTTACAATAAAATAATCCTGACAAAGATTTAGGATACCAATACCAATCACCAGGCTTAGTTATTTTTTTATTCTCTATCATTCTACCTAATGTATCATATATTTTAAAATCAATATATGACACCCCCTCCTTCAAGAGATAATCAGTCTTAAAAAGAACATAATCTGTTGCCGGATTAGGAAAAGCTATTACCTTGAATAACGCTATATCAAAAATATTAAAGCGTATTCTATATGCATTTACAATAGAGTTATTTCTTGAATCCTTGGCATTAACCAACAACTCATAATCACCTGTTAACATTGTTTTAGGAGAATATAAGACTTCAATTGAATTATTTGAAAGCACATTCAGTTCAAATTCTTCATTACTCAAATCTAATTTAACAAAATCACAAGACTCGTCAGAGCAATTTTTTAAGAATATATCTAGTAAATTTGCATCTTTCGAGAGAAACCTATCATCAGATACAGCCATCTTTATTTTAGGATTTGGGGATACAGTCTGATTATTAACTATACTACTCCCATTAAAGGAAACTGATAAAGTCGGCGGCACGATATCTATCACTCTCTCCATTGGATAAAAAGGCATATCCTTTGCTAAATCCCAATCAATAATTAATTCAGAAATATTATTATTTTCATTCAATTCTTCAATAATATTTCCCGGATCGATTTCAACTTCAATTCTTCTCAGGTCTCGAACTGCCCCTATTTCCACCCGAATAGTGTCAAGTCGACCGATAAGGCTATTTTTCTCAATAATCATATCTACACCTTTGGATACATACTTGATCCTAATAGGTACGACTTCATCGACAACTACTCTACCTTTATTTTCGACCACAACCAGTATTTCAGCATTATTTGAATTTTCAAGGCTTTTCCCAGTTTCTGCCTTTATAAATATACCTTCGTCTTGGCTTATGGAATAGTCAGGTTTTGAAACATTAATAAAACGTATTGCTGGATCTCCCTGCAACACCGTTTGGTGAAGATTTGCAACGTCATAAATGTTAGCTCCCTTAGCGACTACATGCTTGGCTGTTTCACGCTGAATCTGCCCAATGGATAAAGTAGATATGCTGTAGTCTGTGAATAGAGTATTGTAAAGTTCTTGTAAATATTTCAAAGAAGGGTTAACGTAACTTTCATATGAATTTGCCATGATAGCTATTGCACCCCTATCCTTCGACAAAGTCCAGTCCATAGACAAAGGCCTACGATCAGAGGCTGTAGGGCTAGGGTTGAATAAGCCTCTAAATACATTTCCAACACCACATCCATTAAAGTACATAATTGGATACTTCAAATAGTTGTTGTACCCTTTACTGGCATCACTAATGTAACCAAAATTCAAATCCGTTGTCGTTCTGGAACCATGCCCAAAATAGGTTAACATACCTACACCTTCATTTATTTCCGAAGCAATATTAACGTTCTCAACTTCAATTGTACTATTCTTAAAGAAACCTTTCACATTACCTCCCAACGAGCCTTGTTCCACAGTTGGGACCAGTGCAGATAATGCATCCTTAAACTGTCTTATTTCCGATTCTGTCTTCCCTCCACTCAGATGCAAGATATTTTTTCTCCAGGCAAACTCTCCCTCTTCTTTCTCATAGTCCCTTACCTTATTGAGATAATCATCGACGTTTTGATCCTCTACAGCCATCAATCTCCCTATAGGTATTGCAGGAACATCCATCTGTTCACCTGCTAATCCGGTGACTAGGAGTAAGTCAGAAGCTGGATACCCTACAGCAGGTATACAATCTTCAAGTTCCTTTGGCATCTTTTCAAGTGGATTTATTGATTTTCCCAACAAAAATAAATATTTCTCCTTGTTACCATCAGAAAGCATAAACTGAACAAAATTCCGAATTGCAACAGGACTTACCTCTCCATAATTAAATTGGTCATAAATATCCTTTATGTAGAACACTGATGCTTTAAATGAACCTCCCTGAGTAGACTTTCTGTAATTAGCATATCTCCCGGCGCTCTGTGTAAGAATGCCATTAGTAATAATTATATAATTAGACAATTTGGGATCTATCGTATTAAACTTAACTTCAATACATTTATCCCTACCAACAGCTATGCTATTTTTAAATAGTACTACATTTGCAGACTTTCCATTTACTCTTGATAGTACCGAATTAACTCTATCAACACTCTTAATATTATAAATATCACTGATATCTAACAAGCGAAATTCGTTTGACAGTCCTTTAAATTCCAATCTTGATAAAAGATCTGCATTTGGGGGCAAATTATACCATTTGTTCTCTTGTACATTCGCATCAATCCTTTGAGGGAAATCGATTGAATAAAATGACACAGAAAATCGTTCTCTTTCCAAATTATTATTTGATTTAAAAAATATAGATCCCTTTCCATCTACCGAAAAATCATCCGCATCTAAATCAAATTCAAAAAGTTTTCCTTCAAAACCATTCAAAAAAAGATCTCCAACTTTTCTTAAACTTGAACCATCTTTTTTCTTTACATAGATCTCCAAAGTCCTGGAAGTATTAAACATCCCGTGAAGTAATATTTTAACGTGCGGTTTCAGCAAATTAATTTGTAAATAGTTATCCATCTCATAAGAGAACTCTATCAATTTATTACCCTCCAACCTCTCTCCAGTACGCGCAGCACCCAGTTCAAAAAAACTATTTATAAAGCTTGGCACTGCATGCTTTTCTGTACTAAAAGAGTACTCCGTGAGAAACGTTTTCAGATATGTTTCCATATGATAACTCAGGGGGGCGGAATCAGACACAAATGCTTTATTCTCCACCCTTTTACCCTTCTTCTTTCCTGAAGTTAGAAAATAGGAGCTAACATCCGAATATAAACTGGAATGCACATTATACCTCGAACTCATAGGACGATAGAGTAAAGAGTCAGAACTGCCGTCGTTTGGCACTCCATAAAACAATATCTCATTATTATCAGTACTAATTAAAGGCACCTCTTTCCCCCTAAAAAACAACTGAAGCTTATCTACATCATTTACATTGAATGATGTGGGTAATGAAGAAAAGGGTACTTTAAATATCCCCTTTTCTTCTATCCTAATTTTCACATACTGCTGATCAGGAACAATCCAATCGTTAGTATACAGACTTTGAGACTGAGCAAAAATTACAACATTAACAAAAACCAATATCAGCGAAAATAAAAAAAACCTCATGCTCTATTCTTTTATATTTATCACAAAACTTAATATTTATCACAAAACTTCGTAATAAAAACAACCAATTATCTAATTCTTAACTACCTTCTTTCGAATGACAATATTATTATCTGATTTAATTTCCAATATATACATTCCTGGACTCATCTTTTTCATATCAACAGTCTTTCCGCTCCCTTCAGTTCTTTCGCCTTTTACATCAATTATTGACCAACCACGAACCTTAATACGAGAGTCTGGCCTAATGTCAACCGAAGACGTAGTAGGATTAGGTGCGATATTAATTAGCTCATCCACCTCCACATCAACAGAAACAACTCGTAAATATTCCCTGTTAACTTTTCCATTTAAATCCTTGGAATCATATTGAACAAGGCGATAGTAATTTATCCCTGCCATTGGAGAGTCATCCCAAGTCTCATAAGTTGACTCCATTTCAGTTGTTCCGCTACCATCTAAATAAGCTATCTGTGAAAAGTCTTTACCATCCCTACTCCTCTCTATCACAAAATGGCTATTATCTTTCTCCATTGCAGTTGCCCATTGCAAATGAACACGATTATTGCTAATAAGCTTTGCACTAAATGACTTTAATTGTACAGGCAGAGGGCTGTCAACAGGCATTGAGTAAAGTAATTTTATCGCTGGGTCTCCAAGCAACAACCCTTGATGAATATTTGCTATGTGGAAATCATAATCTGCTGCAATTCTGCTATTCGCACTTGGAGATATGATTGAGGCTGAAATCTCTTTAATAATATCACCGATTGGTTTTTTATCAGAATCTGCCACAAGTAGCTTAGCATAGAGTTTCTTCATATAAGGTTCAAACGCTGTAGAGTAGCCATCCCAAGTGTTTGCAAAAACAGTTATTGAACCCTTTTTAGGAGCAAAAAGCCATTCAATTCCCATAGGTTGAGAACTACTGCTATATGGTGTGCCTTCTCTAAATCTATTACGGAAAATATTATTTACATCACAACCGAAAAAAAACAGTGCGTTGTATTTTTGAGAGTCCACATAACCCTTGGCAACATCCGGATCTGATACATAGCTTATATTTTTATCTGTTCTAAAAGTTGTCCCATGTCCATAAAATGTTATCATCCCAGCTCCATCACTTTTTCCAGACCCTTTCAATTCATTGATCACCAATTTTTGGCCAGTGTCTGTAAAAGGTGCAGTTTTCGTGTAAGGGACAATAGTATTAGATCCTGTATACTCTGATGCAAGCCCGGTAAGGAAGTTTTTGAAACTATTTACCTGCCCCTCAGAATCCCCTCCATTAGCATGAACAATATTTTTACGCCATGAAAAATCGTTATTGATTTTTCCAAATTCATATTCGAGTACCTTTTCTCTATAAATTTTCACTTGATCGGAATTTAGCGCTGGTATTCTTCCTACTGGTATTGCAGGGATATCTCTTGGAACTCCGGCCAGACCATCCACTAATAAAATATCAGATCCTGGATAACCTACAGTAGGGACGTTATCAACTAATTCACGAGGAGTACTCGCTTCATCTGAGATCGACTTACCTATTAAGAGCAAATACTTCTGTTTATCAGTACCAGATAGCATGTAATCAACATAGCGACGAATTGCCACAGGACTTGGCTCTCCGTAGTTGAACTCATTATAGAGATCTATTATTTTCACTACGGAAGGCATATACGCCTTTCCCTTTGAGGATTTGGTTGTAGCTCTGTATTTACCGTATTCTAAAGCTTCGTTGTAAAGATTATCTGTTGTTATTATTAAATAATCATGCGACAAATTGCGCTTAGTTAAACTGACAGACTGATATGCCGGATTTTGAATCTCTGAAGTTGCCAATAATTCAAGACCAAGTCCAGAGACCCTGCCTATCTTAAAATCTGAAGCAGCCCCCTCGACAATTACAGGCAAATTTCTATTTGTTACGTCATAAAGCTTCACGACACCTCCAGGTAAACCGGTAATTTGTACTCTGCTTGATGTATTAGATGTTGAATTTAGCTTAAACCTATAGGATAATTTATTACTCATATTATAACTCTGTGGATAAGTTATAGTATAGTAGGAAACAGAAAACATATCAAAAGTTTGACTTGAGATCCCTTCAAATGCTAAGAAACCCTCCCCTGATCCATTGTAATCTCCAGGTAAAAGATCAAATTCAACTTCTCTATAATCATAATTATTGAACGAAGTTGTGGTTCCAGCAGTACGAATACTAACTCCGTCGCTATTGACTACGTGAACCTTAACTGTTCTGCTTTTGATATCCCTACCCTGAATCAATACTCGCATTTTTGCTGGGATACCTGCACTTTCATTAAAGTTCTCAACAGAAAAACGAAATTTAGTAAGCCCTGTAGGGTCATTAGCACCCATATCGTTTTTCGTTTGTAATACTCCATTAGCAGATAAACGAAGACCAGTCAAACTCCTGCCTTCTTCATAGAAACTATTTATAAACTGCGGTTTTCTACCAGCATCATTGGGGTCATGCGTCGATAGGTTCTTATAAACCTTGTTCTGAGTATATAAATGAAAATTTTCTACAGACTGTGGTTCTCCTATCGATGATTGGATTATTGTATTAGATCTTAATCCGTTTGCTGTGCCAACCGTCAAAAAATAAGCGCTATTATCCGAAAATAAACTAACCAAAGTATTAGTTCTAGCGCTGGGACCTGGTCTGTACAACAGCTCATCAGATTTCCCATCATTCAGAACTCCATAAAACAGAATTTCTGCAGAACTTTCATTAACATCTGCTCCATCAACCTTGATGAGAGCGACCATTTGACCACGATGCCATAGTTGAATTTTATCACGAGTATTCGCCGCTTTGAAGGCAGCAGGTAGTGAGGCTATGGGAACTCTTTGAATACCCTCTGTTGAAACAGTCACCTTTACATACTCCTGTCCGGCAACTATCCATTCATTACCATACACTCCACTCCATGGAGATGTCTGAGCGTAGGATAGCCCGCTGATTAACCCAAAAATCATCAGTAATACTAAATGAGTAAAAGTTATTTTCTTCATAGACCTAGTTATGAAAATGTTATGTAATTTATAATTCTTAACTATTTAAAAATGAATACTTGTCACTCATTATCACCTTCCGGAGCCACACGTCTCATTAAAGCCCAAATTTAAAACAAAACGAGTGCTTAAACAAAATAGCGACTCTCACGGCTGTAACAACAACTCACCTTCCCTTTATACGTTTGATACGTACAAACAGATGCATCAGTTACACCTTTTTTTCAATAAATTTACTTTTTACCTGTTCAGAGCTAAGTCTGCTACTTTGAGGGACTTCTATACGAGTAGGCATAAAACTTATTAACTACCGTTAGATAATTTATTCACTTCTCCTTTTTTCTCCTAAATTTGTAACCACGTTATGATACATTCATTTCGTCTCGTAATACCCTAAATTGATTTATTAACGAATTATCCTCCTCATGAAGAAAATACTACCTTCCCTGGTATGGCTTTGCTATGCCCTATCTATTACTGTATCTTTTGCCCAACTTCACATCACTTACCCATCTGACAGAATAGTTCTTCAGCGCAACCAATCTAATACAGCTACTGTCACTATTGCCGGATATTTTGAATCTTGTCAGGATAGAGTTGAAGCACGCTTCGTACCTATTCAGTCACATCCCGACAGACCCGCAATGGGGCAGCCTACTCCTCTGGACGGAAGCTGGCAAGTAATTCAAAATACAAATACATGCAGTAATTTCCGTGGAAGTATTGTGGTTCCGGGTGGATGGTATCGCCTGGAAGTACGGGGAATAAGAGCGGGGCAGAGTCCTGTTACAGCGCAGATAGACCACGTGGGCGTCGGCGAGGTATTTCTCGTTTCCGGCCAGTCGAATGCTACCGGCGGAGATAATAACCCTACTGGCCCCGGCGCCACTGAAGACGCTGTAAGCAGTGTGCATTTCAGAACCAATATGGAACCCTATAACAACCTTCAGGTTGATTGTCCTGTGTATACGCATCTTGACCAGAGCACAACCACCGCGCCATTTGGAAACTATGCCTGGTGCTGGGGTTATTTTGGAGACAAAATGGTGAAACAATTAAACGTTCCGGTTATGATTTTCAACTCGGGATGGTCGGGAAGCAGTATTGCAAACTGGAAACAGACGATATCACCTACCGGCCAAACCAGTGCGTGGTTCGGTTATGTGTATCCTCAGGGGCTCCCTTTTGGCAATATGCGTACAGCACTCAATCATTATATTGCCCAGCTTGGGGTACGCGCTATTCTCTGGCATCAGGGAGAAAGCGATACTAAAACTGAAACAAGTCGTGAAGACTATAGAAATGACCTTCGCGACGTAATTGCCGCCACCCGGAACCTGTCTAACAAACCTAACTTGCCATTTGTTGTATCTCGTGCATCCCGCTATTCCTTCAAAAAAGCCGGCGACGTCAACGATGTAAGTTACACATCTGCTGATGTAATAGCAGCCCAAAATGACGTAATAGGAATTGCCACTGACGGTTATCTGCCCGAATATAAAGTTCCTCATGTATTCGAAGGACCCGCTACCGACGATTATTGGGATAGTCAGTACCGCCACGATCAGGTTCATTTTGCAGGGGCCGGACTAGATTTTCTTGCCAACCTCTGGTCAGATCACCTTGATGCTAATTTCTTTGCCAATTCTACACCTTATTCCGCAATTCCTCCTATCGAAGTATCTGTAACCGGATCAACTCTGGCTGCACCCAATGGATGGGACGCGTACCACTGGCTGGGAGATGTAAACAACTGTAATGCTGTGCTGTCTACAAATCAGCAAATCACTCCAACGGAAGGTATATACAAGCTTAAGGTGACCGATTCCTTTATGAATACCGTATTTTCACCAGCCATGAAGGCATCCAGCAGTTCTTTGCCTGTAACCTGGAAATACTTTAAAGGCACTACCGGAGAAAATCTTACAGCTGAATTGCAATGGGCTACCACCGAAGAAAGCAACAGCTCGGTATTTGAACTGGAAAGAATGAGCAAAAATCAGTTTGAAAAAGTAGCTTCCATAGCTGCCGCAGGAAACTCTTCTTCGACCAATACCTATTCCTTCACAGATAAGCTTCTCGTTCCCGGAACATTCTATTACCGTATCAAGCAAATTGACATGGATGGAACGAGCTCTTACAGCAATATCATCAGTCTGCAATTGCGTGGAAAAAGCCTTGTTAAGCTGTTCCCTAATCCGGTTGTAAATGTTTTATCAATCGAATCACCACAACTTATCCACAGCCTGGAAGTTTTCAATGAAGCAGGTATACGAATCTTCCGGAACCAGAATCCTGCAGGTATTCAGGAGCTGGATATGTCCCGATATCAGCACGGAGTCTATATTATCAAGCTAAATGGCGAGAGTTTCAGAGTAGCCAGGTAAATTATACTTTTTATAGATCGAAGAGAGGTTATTGAGCAATTCAATGACCTCTCTTTTTTTATTGATTCTAAACATCGTGCAATTTCATAAAACAAAATAGAAACAAATAATGTTTTTATTGATCATAAAAAAGAACTTTCATCATAGTACTTTACTTTATCTATTAAATTATACTATTTTGGAAACATTTCATGCCTATACAATTGTTATAGGTATACTTTTGGATTTTTCCGGGTTGATTGATTACCTTAAATAAACTTTCATTCCTAATGCGCATAAAAAAGTCTTCTATAATTACTACCCCTGATATTGTTCTGATAGGTGCGGGGATTATGAGTGCAACGCTGGGGGTTTTACTAAAAAAACTGAATCCCGCTTTCACTATTGCTATTTTTGAACGTCTCGACAGAGTTACTGCTGAGAGTTCTGATGCATGGAACAATGCCGGAACTGGTCATTCTGCTTTCTGCGAACTTAACTATACGCCGGAAAAGCAAGACGGTTCTATTGACATTTCAAAAGCAATCAAGATTGCCGAGTCATTTGAAGTCTCCAAAGAGTTCTGGTCGTATCTTGTTGAAGATGGTATCATCGAATCTCCTGATGAATTCATCCGTCACATTCCTCACATGAGTTTCGTTTGGGGTGATACGAATGTTCAGTACCTGAAAAATCGTTATGAATCGCTTACTGCTCATCACTTGTTTGAAGGAATGGAATATTCTGAGAATAATGAGGAGCTGAAAAACTGGATTCCATTGGTAATGAACGGCAGGGATGCATCACAACAAGTAGCAGCAACCAAAATGGAGCTGGGTACTGATGTGAACTTCGGCTCGCTGACCCGTGCGATGTTCAAGTATCTTGAAAGTCAGGAAGGCGTGACATTGCATTTGAACCATGAAGTTGATGATTTTCAGAGAGGTAAAGGCAACTGGACTTTGTCTGTAAAAGACAGAGAGACAAAAAATGTCAGCTACGTTCGTTCGAAATTCATATTCATCGGAGCTGGCGGCGGTTCACTACCATTGCTTGAAAAATCAAATATTCCTGAAGGAAAAGGATTCGGAGGTTTCCCGGTAAGTGGTCAGTGGCTTGTTTGTACCAATCCTGATATCATCGAAAAACATCAGGCAAAAGTATACGGTAAAGCAGCTGTAGGTTCACCTCCTATGTCGGTTCCTCACCTTGATACCAGAATGATTGACGGCAAGAAAGCACTTCTTTTTGGTCCTTACGCAGGATTTTCTACCAAATTCCTGAAAAACGGATCCTATCTCGATCTTCCGCTTTCTATCAAGTTGAATAATATAAAACCAATGCTTGCTGCGGGTATTCACAATATTCCGTTAACCAAGTATCTGATTGATCAGGTGAGACAATCTCCACAAGACAGACTGGCTGCATTGGACGATTACGTTCCAGGTGCTAAGCTGGAAGACTGGGTGCTGGAAACTGCGGGTCAAAGAGTACAGGTGATTAAAAAAGACAAGGATGCGGGTGGAGTGCTCGAATTCGGCACCGAAATGGTAACCGCAGCAGATGGTTCGTTGGCAGCGCTCTTGGGAGCGTCTCCTGGTGCATCCACTTCTGTATCCATTATGGTGGAGCTTATACACAAGTGTTTTCCAAAGGAAGCAACATCTCCTGAATGGCAGGCAAAATTCCGCACACTGATTCCTTCTTTCGGAAAATCTCTTTCCAAGGATGCCGAATTAGCATCTAAAACTCGCAACCGAACTTCTGTAGTACTTAAACTGACAGAATCCTATCTGGAAGAAGACGTTACAGCCTGATCAGGTTATAAGATATAAAACAAAAAAGTTTCCGGTGTCCGCCGGAAACTTTTTTGTTTTAGTCCATTTGATTCTTTCTTTCACATATTTAACGACCGAAGAAAAGCCAGTCCATCTGTTACAATCGCTTCTTTGGAAGGTTCAATCTCCCGCCATATTGAAGCCGCTTTGGCAATTACTTTCACCTCGGGAGTAAATGATTCAATCACAATATCCCCCTGGTAATTGATCTTATCCAAGGCAACAAAAATCCTGTCCCAGTTTATCTGATCTCCACCGGGAGTGCCTCTGTCGCTTCCCGAAGCATGCAATAATGCAAGGCGGCCGGCTGCCCTGGTGATCGCTAAAGCCGGATCTTTTTCTTCCAGATTCATGTGAAACGCATCCAGATGTACGTATAACGCATCACTGCCAACCTCTTCAATCATTTTCAACGCTTGCGCACAGGTATTGATAAAATCCGTTTCATACCTATTAAGAGGCTCGATCGCCAGTCTGACATTTCTATCAGAAGCATATTTGCAAAGATTCTTCAGATTCTCCACAACCAGACTCCATTGTTTTCTTCGCTCATCAGCAGGTACCATTTCAGCTCTGCCTACAGAGGAATAAATAGGTCCTGCTACCAGGTCGCTGCCTAACATCGGTGCTATGTCTATCAGCGCTTGCACATATTCTATCGAAGTAACCTGCTCCTTTCTGTTTCCTCTTAGGTCTCTGCCCGGTCCTGTAGCAGCACAAACGGATCGGCACGTCAACTCATGTTTATCAAGCTCCGCTCTTACAAATACAGGATCTATGTGTGATGGATCTTCTACCGCGATCTCCACAAAATCAAAACCCCAGGATTTAAAAAGCGGAAAGAATGAAACGCTTTCGTTGGTAAAAGGCGAAGAAAACAGATAAGTGTTAATCCCGAATTGCATATAATTTGCGATGCTTTTATTTATTTTTTTGTTGGGTAAATATTCTGACGCCTTTCTTATTACCCGTCACTATATCAGGCAACCCGTCTTTGTTGAGATCTTCCACGGTGACATGTAACCCCACCCCGGAATCATTATCAATTTCGTGTTTGATCCACGTTGGTGTTTTCCCTGGTTTATATTCAAACCAATACAAAACAGCCGGCTCCCTTTCTCCCGGATCCTTCCCATGATGCGCCCAGTAACGTTTGCCTGTTACTAAATCCGGATTCCCGTCTCCATTCACATCCACCAGAGCCAGTCCATGCGATTGGGAAAAAGATTTGTCAATATCGTGGTGAGTCCAGGTTGGATTTCCATTTGCATCCTTACCCTGCTCGTGCCACCACATTCCATAGTCATGTGCCGATGCACTGATCACATCGTTCAATCCGTCTCCATTCAAATCCAGTACATACATCTGCGAGCAGTCCTTGCCCAGGTCAGCAGGATGAAACTTCCAATCTTTGTTTTTTCCATTCTTCACCGGTCCCTCAGCCGGGCCTTCCCACCAGCCATCTTTTACAAGCACATCTTTACGACCATCGCCGTTGATATCACCATAGCCGATACCATGTGTATACATGTGCGTAGCGCGCGCAGGATCACTACTGATGACATATTCAGTCCAGGTCGTGTCTCCCTTTTTCTCAGGAGATTTCAACCATATTACCTTCTTCTGTGTGGGATCATTACAAAGCAGATCAGGACGACCGTCGCCATCTATATCCACAAGTATTGGCGACTCATTTCCGACTGAGCCATGAATCACATGCGTCGCCCAATGTCCGGGTTTATTTTTCGGGTTTTCATGCCAAACAGCAGCTTTGCCCGGCCAGTCAATACGAATCAGATCAATCCAACCATCCTGATTTACATCCATGGCGAAATCCAGAAATGAATCGCTATAGCTGCCATCGTAATTGAAAGTCTGGGGTTTGGCAAGCTCGTGCGCTGTCCAGTTCGGCGCTTCGAACCAATAGGCTCCGGAGAGAATGTCTTTCTTGCCGTCGTTATTTACATCGCCCATCGCAGCTCCTTCTGCAATGAATGTTTTTGTCAATTCTGTTTTAACAAATGATACGTTTCTTGCTGGTTTTTTCTTCTGGGCATAACCTTCAACTCCTGAAAATAACATCCAGGCCAAACACCCCAGACCAGCAACATACTTTTTACTACAGCTCATCTTGAAACAGGTTTAATATCCGAATAAAGTTATACCCCGAAAAAGCATTTTCGGATTATACGAAACTACTGTTACTCAAAAGTATCCTGCCAGTTAGTTATACCCTCATTCTTTCCCTTCCCGGATCGCTTTATCCACAATTGACTGTTTCATGCATGAGACAACAGGTCCATTTTCTACCCAAAACAGGTGCCTAACTCGTCCAACCTTATATTTAAAACCTTGTATGCAATTTCATTCAGCACATTATTATCCCCTTCAAAATGATATGTTTTCTGGCAATGCACGATTTTCTCTCCTGCTTTTACAGCACTTGTAAAAGAACTGGATTCTAACTCATAGAATGGACCCATTTGAGAGCCGTCAGCGAGTTTTCCATCATTGTATGCATTCAGTACGTCACCTGTATAAGGTTCTGCATGCATTTCCCATGTAGACTTCAGATAACGTTCGTTGCGGTTTATATCAAACTGGATGATAGTCAGTACACCGCTTTCAGCATCATAGCTGCCCGCCACATTTTTTGCAGAGAGCGGTGCCAGACCAATCTTACTTCTACATTTACCGTCAGCTTTCAGAAGAACAGCCGAGTCAGTTACAGTAAGCCGGTCTGATAGAATTTCCCCAAAATAATTATCAGTTAATAAAAGCTGCTCAGCATACTCCCTTGTATAAGGGACCACAATAGTTGTTTTGTCGCCGGGCCTAAACATTCCTAAAAGCCATATCCCTAACATACCAGTTTCCGGCTTCCATTCAATACCTCTGTTGACAATTTCATTCTCTGATTGGTAAGCCACCGATTTACACTTTCCCAATGAAGAAATACCCAGCGAGGACAAAATTGTTTGTTTATCAAGCATGGAAACGGTACGGTTTACTCCTATACTAAACTTCGTACCGATATGATTTTCCAATTCGGCCTCCATACTGAAACTTATGGACGAACTACTCAATTCTGTTACCGTAAATGGCAGGGAGTCTATACACGCAGGCGTTTGCCAGTTCTCAAACTCAAATTTGTACCCTTTTTTGAAATACACAGAAAATTGCCCTCCTTCCGGCGAAAGCCAGAAACGCTCCTCACCTCCAAAGGCATTCATATGCGGTTGATATACACCGCTTTCTATCAAGTTGTAATTGATCCAGCCATAGCTGTTTCCTTCATTTCCGGCAGCGGTACTTGTCATAACCCGACCCTGATAACCGGCAACAACTAATGCTTTGGCGTTTGCATCATCGGAAGCGACGAGTGTAATAACCGATTGATGTTTGCCAAGAAAGTCGAGGTCGTCCCCGAAGCTTCCTTTATTTTGATTAATTTCTCTCATGTATTTGTATACTGCTAAAAAGAGAAAATGGCTACCTGAAACAGATAACCATTTAAATCATTTGAAATAGTTTGCCGTACTATTCTCTCAGATAATTTCCATACCCCACGATGAGTACCGAGAAAATAATGATGAGTATACCGGAAAGAATAGTGGTCAGGGTCTTCTTCGAAATACCTTTCCATTCTTTCAGTATAAGTCCCCAGGAATTGGCTACGAGAATGATAAACGCCATGTGCAGAATCCATGAACTGGGTCCGTTGCCCAATTTACTCTCTCCCATTCCGTAGAAAAAGAACTGAAGAAACCAGGTTGTACCGGCAATCGCAGAAAATATATAATTACTCAGTAACGGCGTTTTTGTATTGGTATAATCACCGAAGGTTTTATTACGCGCATTCAAGAGCATACACCAAAGGAAGTTGGTAGTGAGCCCACCCAGCAAGATCACCACGTATGTCACATTGTTTTGAAACAGGAATTCGCCTTGTCCCGGATTTTCTATTTTCCAAAGCGCATTCGCCTCTTCTGCCATTACTTTTCCTGCGTCAATACCGAAAGCGAAACATGCGCTTAGTACACCGGAAATGATTGCCACGGTAAGCCCCAATCCGATCTTGAATTCTGTTTTATCGTCAGAGATAAACCCGCTTTTTTTGAGGTCATTGTCTTTCATGCCACCTGCTTTACCGCAAACAATAATCCCGATTACGCACACAAGCAAGCCAAGAAGAACCATTTGCCCCCAGGTATTGGTAAAAAGATCAGAGATAGAATCCTTGCCAGCCTGTGGATTGAATTGATAATAGATAGATGGAATAAGCGATCCGAAGACGGAAGATATCCCGAGAATAATGGAGCTACCCAGAGATACTCCCAGATACCTTACGCCGAGACCATACGTTAAACCTCCGATCCCCCAGAGCACACCAAAGAAATAAGTCAGCGTCAGAATTCCTCCGTTGGTATTAGCAATAATGCTTGTAAAATCAGGGATAGTAAGATAAGCAGCCAGCGGCGGAACAATAAACCAGGAAAACAGACCACCTACAATCCAATAGGATTCCCATGCCCAGCCCTGAACTTTTTTATAAGGAATATAAAAACTACCGGAGGCAAATCCTCCTACGAAATGAAACAGAACACCTAATAAAGCTTGCATGAGGTTTAGTGGTTGTTTATGGTACGCTACAGCACGTTCCGTTGAAAAGGAACATGTAATTTCCGATAGTAAAAAATCAACCGCGTCCTGTACCGTACTGCTTAAATGAATAAATTTCCGGTTCTAATCCAGTTTTACTTCTTCTGTCAGATAATTACATGGCGTAAGCGTTAGAGCATAGATATCTACTGAAAGGCCTCATGTTATTTCAAAAGCTGAAACTGCTACTTCGCAAACATTCCCCGCCACTATTCGTGTACTACGATCTTTTTGGTTTCCCGGTACCGTTCACCCACAATTTCAAACAAGTACAAACCCGGCACCCATCCCGATGTATTAATCTCTTGTTCTGTATTGGGTTGAACAGGTATATTTTGTTTTAACACGATACCCGCTACGGTCGATATCCGTAACGAAGCTTTATAAGAGGATAATACTTTCACATTTCCTTTGACCGGATTGGGATACACCCTCGCTGTACCTTGCATCGGCGGCTCAACACCGGTAATCACAAGCGATAGAATATTCTCAAAAACAGAAAGCCCTCCCCCATTATTCCCGACGGCAATATCAGGCTTACCGTCTCCATTGTAGTCTCCCACGGCAAGGTAGAGATACCGTCCGAGCAGTGCTGTGGCTGGTTTTCCATTCAATTCTATAAGCTGGCTTTCCCTTGAAGTCCATTGCCCCCACATCGCCTTGTGAAATATCCTCACATTGCCGGTATGATCTACTGTCAGCAGGTCAGGCTTTCCGTCCAGATCTATATCTGCTACCACCGCATGAGAAAACCGTCCGTCGTAGTTAATACCAACTCCGGCAAGCGCGTCTGTTTCTAACCTCCACACATATTGGCTGTTGCTACCGGTGTTGGTGTAATGATATATATTACCCAAAGGTTTTCCGACGATCATATCCAAATCGCCATCACCATCGGTATCATAGAAAAAGGGTGAGTCTCCAATCTGCGCTTCTGCAGGAAGTGGCAATGATACGGCATCAGACAAACTAAGTTGCACAGCTCCTGTTTTTGTCCCTTTATTAGGAATATACCGAAACTCCGGCCTCAGTCCCGTCGAAGAAGTTCCGAAAAAACCAAGGTCTGCAACGCCATCACCGTTGAAATCCGCCCATTGGGGTTTGATATTATATAGACCAAGTACCGTTTTCAGATCCAGGTAATTCTCCGATGTAACTTCATAAACAGGGTCAGTAGCCGTGCCTGTATTTGTAAGAAGCCATAAACTCCCACGAAATCCGGTAGTGCCAGGCATACCACCTGTGCCAATAATCATATCCAGATCACCATCACCGTCGATATCGAAAAATGAGGGAGCTGCATTTTCTCCAACATCAATCATTTCATCCTGGAGAAAATTGTTTTTTACCAACCTGAAATCAGGATTATTGTTCTGTCCGGCATTATGATATAACAACCCCGATGCTTTAAAATCTACCATATTACCATCATTGGAGGATACGCCCGGAGCAACAATCAGATCATCTACACCATCAAAATCCACATCCTCCATAAATGCAGTCGGGAAAATGTGAAATGAAACGGGAGCGTTCGCAGGATAGGTGTTTGTAAAACTTACAAAGTTCGCTGCCAATCCGGTGGTTGAATTCGTTATAAATGAAATGTGCTCGTTACTGATATGCCCTATCAGCAGATCAGGTTTTCCGTCTCCGTTCAGGTCTCGTAACAAAATGGAATTTCCTGCATGTAGCACACTTCCCCCCGACGCACCGTCAGAAACGCCGCAAGGATAGTTAAACACGAAATCCTCACCTGTACCTTTATGAAAATTACCCCAACAGTCACCATTTCTGGCATATACAGGATTTACAGACGTGCCAAGGCTGTCCGGAACACCGAAACGTTCCATACTCATGTTCTGGTGCAACTCTATAGATTCACCCGCAAAATCAAAAGTGATTATATCCAGATCTCCGTCTCCGTCAATATCTACAATCCCTGGTATATCAGGACCCGAAACCTGCAGATTAATTACTGAGCTATATCCCCTGGTACTAATTACTTCCCTTTGCAATTGCCACGACCAGACGTTTCCTGTTTTAACCTGCCGGTACACTCTTATTCCCAAAGAAGTACTGGTAAAAAGATCCTTCAAGCCATCACCATCGTAATCAGCCAGGATCATCCAGTTCTCCATTCTCGGAAAAATAGCTTCATAAGCGGGTGCATGTACGTAGACTTTCTGTCCCGGATCCCGCGGATGCGCAGAAGCTAAAAAAGTAGTAACTCTGTTATTCGTACGATCAAAAACAACAAGATCTTCTTCGTCATCTCCATTCAGATGCATTTTATGAAATTGAGAGGCATTCAGACCACCCGCCCAGGGATTGACAAGCGTTTTTCCATTTACCCGAACAGCTGTAATGGTATCACGTTTAAACCAGGCCTGTTGTGCAACGCCAACGTCAGGCAGGCAAATCAGGAACAACAAGAATAGAATGAAGGTATATTTAGTGAGCATCGTTGAATAATAATCCGTTAATTTTGCCAATCAAAAAATGGGTTCTTAATTGAAACGAACAATAACCGTTTTGATTGAGCTATAAACAAAGTTATACTAATCTATACGCAGACCATCTGACTGATCGTACCTGCAGCTAAAACTTTTTACTTCTGTAATCCGAAAATCTTCCATGTATACTCCTGTTGAAACAATTTATGATATTTACCTGAATGGCGCTAAAATCTGTACAGATACCCGTCAGATACAACCAGGCTGCATTTTCTTTGCTTTAAAAGGTGATAAATTCGACGGTAACCAATATGCGCTTGAAGCACTTAAAACCGGCGCCGGATATGCCGTGGTTGACGACGCGACGCTGGATCCGAACCCTAAACTTCTTCTGGTGGAAGACGTTCTTACCGCTCTGCAGGATCTTGCAAGGCACCACCGCAAAACTTTCACATTTCCGGTAATTGGTCTGACGGGCTCAAATGGCAAGACAACCACCAAAGAGCTCATTGCAAAAGTGCTGGGAATGCGATTCAATACTTACGCCACAAAAGGAAATCTGAACAATCATATAGGTGTACCACTTACGCTGCTGTCTGTTGACAAAGACAAACACGAAATAGCGATTGTCGAAATGGGGGCCAATCACCAGGAGGAAATAGCGCTCTTATCCAGCATTGCCCAACCTACACACGGACTTATCACGAACATTGGCAAAGCCCATCTCGAAGGCTTTGGCGGTGTACAGGGAATCGTCAAAGGCAAAGGTGAGCTGTACGACTATCTATCCAAAAAGAAAGGTATCGTTTTTGTAAACACGCAGAATGAAGTACTTATGGAGATGGTGAGTAAAAGAAGAGCTTTCGGAGAGATTGTTTTCTATTGTACCGAATCCAGCCCAGTAAATCCGGAGCTTTTACAGGAAAGTCCGGTTGTTGTTTATAAGGCAAACAACAACAGAAAAGTTACCACGCACCTTCCGGGTAATTATAACTTCGATAACATCTGCGCCGCTCTGGCCATTGGTAAATATTTGGGAGTATCCGACGAAGATGCGCACGAGGCAATTGCTTCGTATCAACCAGACAATAATCGTTCGCAGGTGGTAACAAAAGGAACCAACACTGTAATTATGGATGCCTATAACGCCAATCCCTCCTCGATGGAAGCAGCAATAGCGAACTTTGATCGAATGGAAGCGGCGAAAAAGATGCTGATACTTGGTGATATGTTTGAACTGGGAGAGGCAGCCGCAGAAGAACACCTGGCTTTGGGTAAGCAAATCGCAGCAGGCAATTTCGATATTGTGATTCTTGCCGGAAATCTGATGCAACATGCATTACCTGCTCTGCCCAAAGCCTATTACTTTCCTGATAAATTCTCTCTGCACAATTGGATCATGGATAACCCGCAGGATCATACACATATCCTAATTAAAGGTTCACGTGGAATGGCACTGGAAACGATACTCCCTCTTATGCAGGACTAATCGTTATAATTACCTTTATTATAAATATAATTATATAGGACAAATCTATTCAAATATAAACAATATCTATAACTATAAGTTTTTAATAGAAAAAACTAAATTCATTCGTATATATCAACTATTCCTTGCTATAGTACCATACCAAAAATTGCCTGCAATGCCGGTGGATTGTAAATTTGTAACATTAAAAAAATACAATTTATAAATTAACGAGCAATCATGGCAAATAGACTATTATCTGTGGGATCTACATTCCCTGAATTCAAAAAGACATCAGTAGTATCTCTTGAAAAAGGAAATGAATTCTACGATATTACCTCAGAAGATCACAAAAATGCTGAGAAATGGATGGTAATGTTCTGGTGGCCAAAAGATTTCACTTTTGTATGCCCTACAGAAATCGCTGAATTCGGAAAACACGTTGATGATTTCGCAGATCGCGATACAGTTTTGATCGGTGCTTCTACTGACAGTGAATTCGTTCACCTTGCTTGGAGAAAAAACCACGACGATCTTCGTGATCTTCGTTTCCCAATGCTTGCTGATACTTCTAAATCACTTGCTGAGGAGCTTGGAATTCTTGAAGCTAACGAAAAAATCGCTTACCGTGTAACTTACATCGTTGATCCACAAGGAGTAATTCGTTGGGTATCAGTAAACGATCTTTCGGTTGGACGTAACGTTAACGAAGTAATCCGCGTTTTGGATGCTTTGCAAACTGACGAACTTTGCCCGTGCAACTGGGTTAAAGGAGAAGCTACTCTGGCTTAGGTTTTAATTAAAACCGGGCCGCCGATACGCCGGTGCGATTAAGAGTTAAGAATGATCGGATATATAAGGCGATCAAATCTTAACTCTTAATTTTTACTTCCTGATTTCTTCCACACTTCCAATCCTACTAAAAATGTATCCATTTGCAGCAACAGGCAATACGAAAGATTCCCTGTATAAAGAAATTAATCTGCCCGCTGACTTTGAAAGCGTGCTGATAAACAAGTTGGCGGCGCTTGATCACCGTTATCTTAAAGATTTAAAAATTAACCTGAGCAACGTACTTAAATCTCAGAACATCAACCGCAAGGAAGCAATATTGATCGCGCTTTCAGTGGCTGTTAATGAGAAAAATGCTACGCTTATTTCGGCGCTTGAAGAGCTTGCTACGAATGAAGGCGCAGACGAAAAAGAGATTGCAGAAATAAGTGCATGTGTATCCCTGATGAATGCTAACAACGTGTTCTACCGTTTCAGACATTTCATGGATAAGGAATACTATAATACAGCACCGGCAGGTATTAAAATGAGTATCATGGCTAATCCTGTGTTGGGCAAAGAACTTTTTGAACTGGTAAGCCTTGTGGTTTCAGCATTGAATGGTTGCGAAATGTGTGTTACATCACACGAACAATCTGTACTGAACCATGGCGGTACGCAGGCTCGTATCTTCGATGCAGTTCGTATCGGAGCCATTGTTAAGAGCTTCACCGTATTGGCATAAATAATTCATCGACGACGATTAAAGGCGTGACTCTAAATGGGTTGCGCCTTTTTATTTTTTAAGAAACTGGGAACGAAACAATCTTGTTAAGACAAAATATCTGATTTCCCTACCGATATCACCGTTCTCTAATTCATTTATCTATACAAATAGACAATGATGGATAAAAAATCTAAATTAACCCAATAAATGCCAAATTTAATCTACCCAATTTCACTCAGATAGTTTTTCTGGTTAATTTTGTACTTCTAATTCAGAAGTTAAACTAAACAATCATATAATGGCAACGTCAACTGAAACGTACATTCCATACAAGGTTAAAGACATCTCTCTTGCAGAATGGGGGCGTAAAGAAATTACATTAGCAGAAGCAGAAATGCCTGGTTTGATGGCGATCCGTGCTGAGTACGGACCATCTCAGCCTTTGGCTGGCGCTCGCGTAGCAGGTTGCCTTCACATGACAATCCAGACTGCTGTACTTATCGAAACATTGACAGCGCTTGGTGCAGAAGTTACCTGGTCATCTTGTAATATATTCTCTACTCAGGATCACGCAGCAGCAGCCATCGCAGCAGCAGGTATCCCTGTATATGCCTGGAAAGGTATGAACGAGGAAGAGTTCAACTGGTGTATCGAACAAACTCTTTTCTTCGGTGAAGATCGTAAGCCTCTGAACATGATTCTTGACGACGGTGGTGACCTTACCAACATGGTTTTTGACGAGTATCCTGAATTGATCGAAGGTATCAAAGGACTTTCAGAAGAAACTACAACTGGTGTTCACCGTCTGTATGAGCGTTTCAAAAACGGTACGCTTCATTTGCCTGCAATCAATGTAAATGACTCTGTTACCAAATCTAAATTTGATAACAAATATGGTTGCCGTGAATCTCTTGTAGATTCAATCCGTCGTGCAACTGACCTTATGCTTGCGGGTAAAGTAGCTGTTGTGGCTGGCTACGGTGATGTAGGTAAAGGTTCTGCAGAGTCACTTCGTGGTGCAGGTTGCCGTGTATTGGTTACGGAAATCGATCCGATCTGTGCGCTTCAGGCTGCTATGGATGGATTTGAAGTTGTAACTATGGACGACGCAGCTCCACGTGCAAACATTTTCGTTACTGCAACAGGCAACTATAAGATCATTACAGATCGTCATTTCCTTGCAATGCGCGACAAAGCTGTTGTTTGTAACATTGGTCACTTCGATAATGAAATCGACATGGCTTGGTTGAACGGTACATACGGCACTTCTAAATCTCAGATCAAACCACAGGTTGATATCTATTCAGTAGAAGGAAAAGACATCATCGTTCTTGCAGAAGGACGTTTGGTAAACCTTGGCTGTGCAATGGGCCACCCATCATTTGTAATGTCATGCTCGTTCTCGAACCAGACTTTGGCACAAATTGAGCTTTGGACTAATACAGCTGCTTACGAGAAGAAAGTATACGTTCTTCCAAAGGCATTGGATGAAAAAGTAGCTGCTTTCCACCTTGCACACGTAGGTGCTCAGTTGGATGTTCTTTCTGAAGAACAGGCTGCTTACATCGGTGTTACACCACAAGGACCATTCAAGGCTGAAACTTACAGATATTAATCTGATCAGCTGAAATATAATGAAAGAGCGACTTCCACACCGGGAGACGCTCTTTTGCTATATAACACGTACATTTTTTTATTTATTCCTTTTCAGGTTTTGGTATCTGCACAGTCAGTTCCTGATTTTTTACCGGAAAGGGAATTGTAACTCCGTTTTCATCAAAGGCCTTTTTAATAGCCATCATGGCCACACTCTTTGCCGGCCCTGGCCCCACTTTCACCTGGTCAATCCAGAACAGAATTTGAAACTCTATACTGTTTTCTCCGAATCTTATGAAGTTAAATTCTACAGGGCGGATGACACTCAGGAAATCCAGGCTCTTAATCATGGCGATCGTCAGACCCTCCACTTTCTTCAAGTCTTCCTGATACGATACACCGCATTCTATTGAAACACGACGTTCCCCTGAATGGGTAAAATTTGTAATCGGCTTTTGGAAAATATCCTTACTGGGTAGCTCCACAACCTGTCCGGCAAAATTATCCAGCTTCACAGATCTTAAACCAATGGATTTGACCCGACCTGTAAACCCATTGGTCTCTATAATATCACCTACTGCTATCGGTTTCTGAATTGCGATAAATGCCCCGGAAATGAAATTGGTAGTTAGATCCTGAAATGCAAAACCAACCGCCAACGCCAGCACACCGGCACCGGCAAGTAATGAGGTTACTGTTTTGTCAAGCCCCAGAATACCTAGTGCAAAAAACAATCCTGTCGCAATCACTGCTATCCTTGTCAGCGCTGATATAAGGCTTACCATTGCCACATTGTGCGATGCTTTGCCCAATAATCTCGATACAAGATTTCCAACATAAGAAGCCAGATATCTGAAAAAGACCAGAACCAGAATCGCAATAATAACATTGGGGATAAAGTCAATTCCGGAATCTATCCATCTTTCTACTTTATAACCAAGGGGATCAAGGATTTTAAAAATTTGCAACAATGTCATCGGTAAACACATTAGATTTCTTTGTACGAGTCGCAAATATACCAAAGCGGACAATATTGCGAGAATATCATTTTAAACATCTAAAACTCACAAATGTTGCTCTGAAGCACAAAAAAAGCCGGAACTAGACAGTCCCGGCCTTACATGATCTTCATTACGTCCCAAGCATTACACCTTCCCCATCACATACATCTCCTCCATAGTAGGAGTAGGATTCCCACCTTTCTTTTCGAGCGTGATGGCAAAAGCTACAGATCCGCTTTTCGTATTTTTCATTTTCAGAAGTTTCTGCTCAAAATGATCATCCAGCATACCCAGGTCTAAAGGCAGATTATCAACAATGCTCCAGAGCTGATATTGCATTCCTTCCGGAGCAGGCGGCAATTTTTGAACATCAAGCATCACTTCATTTGTCTGTTTATCCCAGAAAGCAGCAACTGCACTTTCGGGCGACTTTTCAAGTCCGGCTAAACGTACTAATGTGAAGCGACTATCTCTATACATACCAGCCAGTTGTTGATTCTGGTCAGCACTTTCTTTGATAAGCTGAACCTGCGCCGTTAATTCTTCATTCGATTTTTTCAGAGAAGATGATTGTATCACCGACCAGCCGGCAAACAAAGCCAATAGTACTGATGCAGCAACCGCTAACTTTGCCCAAAACGGAGTTACCTCTACCGTTTCAGTTTTGGTAAAAACGTCTGCAATTACCGGTGCTTCTGAAGAGCTTACGACATCTTCTGTTGATGGTAACTCAACAAATTCACCATTTCTCACATCTTCACTGATTGTACTTTTCGCTACTTCCGGATCCGCTTCCTTTTCGTCTGGCGCTGCTTCAAAATCCAACTGTGCAAAAATGGAGTCCTTAAGTGAAACAGGAGGAGCAGTCTGATATTTCAACGCATACTCTTCAAGCGCACTTTCAGTTTTAAGCAGCTCTTCTTTAATTTCCGGATAAATATGAGACATACATTCCACCTCCTGCTTCTCCTGAGGGGAAACAGTGCCCAATACATATTCCTCTAATATGCCGGATTCTATATAGGCTTGGATATTCATACTGTAAAGTATTGTTTTAACTCTTGTAATGCTGTACGCATTCTCGATTTTACTGTTCCTAACGGAATTCCTAACTCATTCGCAATTTCTTCGTGTGTATAGCCCTGAAAATAAGCCATATCAATCAGTATCTTTCGTTCTGGCCGGAGCATGTCCACTATTGCCTTCATTTCAGAACTTGTCTGTTGTTCACTTTCCGAAACATCCGGTTCTATTTTTGCCAGCCGATCGTCAATCTCGTCCATTGCCGGCTTCCTGCCTTCCACGCGAGCTGCATCGATTGCACCATTCCGCGCAATGTTGAGTATCCACGTAAATAGTCGGCCTTTAACTGGATTATAGGAAGCAATATTTTTCCATATCTTCAGAAATGTCTCCTGTAATACATCTGCCGCACGCTCTTCATCTCTCAGCGTTTTCAGAATAATATTATAGAGGGCACCTGAATAATGGTCATAGAGAAACTCAAAAGCAACCCGCTCATTTCTTTGCAGCGCTGCCACCAATTCCTCTTCCGAAAATTTTAACTTACTGGTCGCCAAGAGCTGCTTAACGTTTAATTGTAAACTTCGTAATGGCAAGCTAACAAAATTTTGCAAGATCATTTGATCTGTTATACAAAATATTAGGTTGCTACCACTCTGATCCGGAAATGCGACCAGAAACTGTTTTGATAACTTCACGCCCGCATTACCAGTAAACCTCCCCATGTTAGTGCGCTTTAAGTCATATACGATGATAACGCACGAATAGATTTTTTACTGCGAGGTAAACTTTATAGCCTTAAAGAGTAAACACGGGATAACAAATAAGAAATACCTGAATATTATTTTCTCAACGTTTCAACACGCCAATAAATCAGATAAAGAAAAAATGAGAGCAGACTCACCATAAAAACAACATTGCGAGAATCAATGAGCCCTTTACCTAAAGCGCTGTATTGTGTATCCAGGGATATCCAGGAGAAGACATCTGCAATGGCTCCACTTCCAAGTAATTGCGAAAGCGAACTGAAACCTATATACCAGAAAAACCCAAGGAATACTGCAAGTACAAATGCTACAATCTGATTTTCATTCAGAGAGGAGCACCAAAGTCCCATGGAAACCAGAACACCGCAGAAGAGAAGAAGACCCATATAAGAGCCAAATACAGCTGCAGAATCAATGTTCCCTTCGGGGTTACCCAATTTGTAAACGCTGAAGTAATAAAGAAGTGTGGGTAAAATTGTGATGACCACCAGTACCCAATTGGCAAAGAACTTACCTAAGATCAGATCACGGTTACGGATCGGTTTTGTAAGCAATAGTTCGAGCGTCCCGTTTTTACTTTCTTCCGCCAGCGAACGCATGGTAATGGCCGGTATAAGAAAAATAAGCACATAGGGAGTCAGACTAAAAAAAGACTGCATGTCGGCAAATCCGTAATCAAGAATATTGGAGTCAGGAAACACCCAGACAATCAACCCGATGGCAGTCAGAAAAACTGCCATTACAATATAGGCGATCAGGGAATTGAAAAAACTACCAATTTCTTTTTGAAAAATTGCTAACACAACAAAATGAGTTTAAAACGTAAAAAGCTTAAACCGGTTTACTCGAATACCGGCTTTTCGCGACGAATCACAGCGGATACTACCAATGAAACTATAAAGCCTGTCAAAATTGACATTAATACTCCCATAATAAACATAATACCCGGAGACATAAATTTCTGAGCATATTCAAGGCTCTGGTCTATCTGTGCATCGTCCATTCCGCGTTGTTCCATATCCATCCTAACCTTATCGAGTGCCTGCGTCATGATGGTACTGTCGATAAACTTATTATAGAAGGTATTAAACATGGATACCAAAAATCCCATCACGGCAGAGAGCAAAGTACCAAGTCCCAGTCCCTCTCCATAAGACATGAATCCTTTGTTTTTTTCCTTGAATTCTTTCATGGCAACAACCAATGCCACGATCATAAATATAAATTGCAGGGAAGAAAGGATCTTATTCTGAGATAGACCAGCGACGTTAATGATTGTTGTATAAACCATAATAACAACTGATACTAAAGCTCCGTATTTAAGAGCAACTCTGGCAGTAGACACTGTTTCTTCCATATTTATATTTGTTAGAATTTGGCGATAAAATTCAGATTATGCGGGGTAGTAAATTTAAGATTTATTGTGATAAATCCCGTAATTCTGCTTTCTAAGGATCAGTGATATAATTAGAATAGGAATAATACCCATCACCATTTTTTTGCTGATCTCATCTTTAATTACAACTGATGGCTGCATGGATTTGATCTCATTATACATTTTCAGGTACTCAGGCTCCTTGATGTTTTTAATGAGTTCTACTTTCCCCTGATCCAGTAAATGAAGCATTTCAGAAGTATACCTGATAAAAAGTTCAGGATCTACAAATGTGATGAAAGCATAAATCAGCCAACCGTTTACAAGAGCTGCCACGCAATTGACTACGTACCCGATTGTCAGCGCTTCCCATAAGTGCAACATGCCTTTTCCTACAGTTTTCCGATAATACCAGCATGCTCCTGCGATCATGATCAGATAAATACCGAAATCAAGTATTTTACCCAATGGCATAATGTCGAGGGCATATAATCCTAAAAAAAACAAAAAAGCAAGCACTCCGGTAGCAAGACCGAATAACAGCGGAAGTTTTAAGATCGGTTTATTAAAGTAATTAATTATTGATTGCATTATTATGTATTAAAGCATTGCAAATAGTACTCTCGCTGAGACTATTCAAACCATTCAAATTTGCCATTATTAGCTACACCACGAACTTTCCCGCGAAGCGTTTTTCCAAGGAAAGGGGTGTTTTTCGACTTGGAGTAACTTCTCTCGAAAGTCCAGTCTTTATCGGTTTCAAATAAAGTAAGATTCGCCGGATTCCCTTCGGCAATTCCCGTTACAGGAAGTCTCAGAATCTTTCTTGCCTGCGTTGTCAATTTATCCACCACATCTTCTACCGGCAAACCACTATGCATCACAGCCAGAGAGAAGGCAGTTTCTAAACCTGTGATACCGAAATCAGCATGGTCGAATTCCAGGTTTTTACTTTCCTCATCATGCGGACAGTGGTCAGAAACGATCGCGTCAATCGTGCCATCTGCCAGTCCTTCTCTGATCGCAGCAGAATCATCGGCGGGACGGAACGGAGGATTTATTTTCAGGTTTGTATCAAAACCGATCAGATCTTCATCCGAAAACGCGAGCTGGTGCGCAGCGACATCACATGACACAGGGAGTCCCTTTGCTTTTGCATCCCTGATCAGTTCAACTGCACGCCTCGTAGAGATCAATGATATATGTAAAGCCGGATTCTCCGAAGTATGTTCGTTCTTTTCCAGGGCATATTCAAGCAATTTCAAGTCTCTGATCAGCATCATTTCCTCTGCCAGTGCCGGCATACCTTTCATACCGATCAGCGTACTTGTTACACCTTCGTGCATCTGCCCATACAATGTAAGCTGTCTGTCTTCCGGACGGTTCATCAGCAAAGCGTCCAGAGGTCTCAGATACTGTATCGTTTTAAGCAGCAAGTCTGCATTCTGAACAGGGTGCTCGCCGTCAGTAAAAGCAATGGCACCTGCTGTATGCAGATCAATCATTTCCGTAAAGTCTACTCCTTGCGCTTTGCGGGTAACCGAACCTGCAACATGAAGCTTGACAAGTCCGCCCTGTCCCGAGTTCCTGATATAGTTAAGCGTATCTTTGCTATGCACTACCGGCTCCGAATTGGGCATGAGCACAATCTCAGTAAATCCGCCTCTTGCTGCTGCAACTCTTACCGAAGTAAGATCTTCTTTATGTTCAAATCCCGGATCGCGGGAAGCCACACGCATATCCACCCAGCCGGCAGAAACGCTAAGTCCTTCACCATTTATTACCTCTGCTCCCGTAGCTTCAATAGCACTCCCAACTTGTCTGATAATTCCGTCTTCGATGAGGATATCTGCAGACTGGCCGTTGAGTGAAGCGCTTTTGTCAATGATCCGGATGGAACGAATTAGTACTTTCATAAATGTTTTTCAAATTCCCGTCAGTTCGTAACGGGGCAATAATCGGTATGTATAAAAAAAGCTCCCTCAGGAGCTTTATGCTTTTTATCAGGCACCTATAAACTGCTTGTATTCTTCAGCAGAAAGGAGGCCATCTGTATCATCAGGATTCGACAGGCTTACTTTCACCATCCAACCTTTTCCATAAGGATCCGAATTTACAAGTTCAGGCTCACCATCCAGTGCATCATTTACCTCCAACACGGTACCCGCTACAGGAAGAAACAGATCTGAAACAGTTTTAACCGCTTCCACCGAACCAAAAACCTCACCTTTTCCAAGCGCATCTCCAACGGTGTTGATATCAACATAAACGATATCACCTAATTCCTGTTGAGCATGCTCGGTAATACCGATAAAAGCTGTATCACCCTCAATGCGGATCCATTCGTGATCTTCAGTGTATTTCAGTTCTGATGGGAAATTCATAATGTATTTGTATAAGTTTTGGAACGTCTTTATACCCACAAATTACAGGATGTAGACTGTATTTTCCAAATGGAAATTTTATTCTGCCAAATTGAATCTAACCTGAATTCCGCCCGACGTACTTGCCCGATAGAACGAATTAGAAACAAGCGGATCATTAAATGTGCGATCAAAATAGAACATCAGACTCAACCTATTGTTAACCATATAGTTAACTGTAGGCCTTAGCTGGAAATTGATATTACCCGCAATTGGTGTATTTTCACTAACATTGGTTGTAACTCCATTCACAACAACTTCCTTGCCAAACTTTCTTTGGATAGATCTTGTGTCTCTGAACGTCATCCCCAGCTGCATGGTAAGATCATTCTTCAGCTTCTTCTTAACTCCGTTGATCTTAAACGGCAATGGAACGTTATTTTTTGTCAGACCGATGTTCACCGTCAAATCCTGATTGAACAATTCGGCCACCTGTGAGTTGGAAAGATTTAACGCCACACTCCTATCGCGGTTGTATTCAAAACGGGCAGTTATTTTTCCGATTGTTCTGAACTCTACACCCAGTAAAGGTTGAAACCTCTCAGCCATGGTAATAGTGCTCATCGAAAACACAGGTGTAAACTGACCTAACAGCGCCTCTACCCCTACGTTCTGCCTTGCTGAAAGCGGATAACCATTCACAGCAAGATTGACATAAGTCTCATCAAAGCCCTGGTTAGATGTAAAATTACCAACGCTGTAATTGGAATAGTATTTATGGCGAAGTGTAAACGAGCTGAACAGTTTTTTGAATCCTGCCAGGTTCGACAAACCACTATAAGTTACCTCCCAGTTTGGCATTGGAAACTTCAGAAACGGATTCACCCGTACTTTGCTTGGATCCGCTATTCCCTTGCCCGAATAAGCAGAGAAGAAGGAGGCCATCAATACATCCTGTGATGTGCTGTTATATAAACTTTCGTCTCCTTTTACTTCCGGATTCTTATCATTCAAAATCTTGATAATCTCGTGCCGGTAGTTATTGAATTTATCAAATACTTCTGAAGAATTATCGCGTGGCATTTTCGCAAATGCAGTTCTGAACGACCAGAAAGACATGCTGAATTGTCCGTTTCTTAATGGATTCTGTGTTTCGAACTCGGCGATACCTGTCGGGCGATAAAACTCCTGATAAGCATCCTGCCGGGTAAGACGAACATCAATGATCATCCTGAAATCCTTTGTTGGTTCCAGCGTCGTGTTAGCCGTGAAATTTTTGGCAACAGTCATCTGGAAAGGCTGATTCTGTTCCTTACTTCTGGTAATCCACCCTTTGGAGGCAGCCATCTTATGAAAATCACGATCTTGTTCACCCATCACAAAGCGCATCCCGGGGGCAAAAGTATTGTCTAACCCAAAGTATTCCGGAGCCCGTAAATAGCCTGGTAACGAAGTCGTTTCCAGCAATGAGTAATTGAAATTAATACCCCGAACTGTCATCAGCATCCTTGTGACACTTTTCAAAAAGTCAGTACTATTCAGATTAATATCTTCAACATCCCCCGGGCTTCTTGCAAAGTTCTTACGCGCTACAGAAGGCGTGTTAGCGAATTTGAGGTATCTCAGCTTGTTATAAAGCATTACAAAGTCCACCTTACCACTCACTCCGCGCTCACGACTGTTTCTGATAATATCTCCGAAAAGATTACCCGTGGAATCTACCAACCCATAAGCGTTTGCCTGATACTGATACCCAACAGAATGTTTATAGTCAGCACTCATCCAATCTGTAAGTGGTATTTTATTCAGCGGCAAACGGTAGGTCAGACTGATACGCTGATCGAAATTTTTGATACGTCCAAGCTTTCTAAAATTGGCCCATAAAGAGTCCTTTTTCTCAGCCGTATTAATATCACCCATCGGCTCATCAATCACTGAATTAGCAGATGAGTTATATGCCAATGTCATATTTCTGGTCAGGTTCCAGTTGAAATCGTAGTAACGGTTAAACCAGAAATACTTCTCATAAAGTGGTTGTACACCGTCAGTGGTCAGATCGGCATTCCTGAGTTGTGTTTTCAGGAACCTTCTGTCAACATCTGCCCGTACCGAAACCATATTCGGAAGTAATGTCAGATTGAAATCTTTTAACAATTCTCCCCAGCGGTTTTTTACTTCATAATTCTTGAAAGGTTCAAACGCCTTCGGCTGACTGCTATACACGTAGGCGATTCCACCTTTATACATACGTTGCGCATACTCCTGTGTCAGGATATTCCGACGGTTATCATCACTGTAGGCATAGGTAAATGCAAAGTTTTCAAAGTCATAGAAGTGGTTTTTCGCTCCCGGTCTGGTTTTTACCTTTCTTACATTGGAGAAGTTGATACCTCTCTTCACGGCATTTTCTTCCACCATTCGCCGGTAGCCATCCCGCTCCTCGTCACTCCGCAAATTGGATAATGAAGTCGTAAGCTCAGTATCGGGATCTAACGGATCAAAATGCGGCTTCACATTGCGGCGATCATAACTCAGGAATACAGGTATTACAAATCCCCATTTCTGAGGTAACAATTTATCCAACGCAACATTGGAAGAGAAACCATATTCGGTCGTCAGGTTTCGTGAACGCTCTCCGATTCTTTGTTGTACACTTCCGAATCCAAACGTTTCTATTCTCCCCGAAGCAGTAACTGTGGCAAAGTCTGCAAGTTTGGCATTAAGCTGAGCTATTGCCGCCATACCTCCGGTTTCATCAAACCCTTCTACGTGCATTTCATCTACCCAGATACAGAAAGACTTCGAACGCTCATCATCTGATTTGGGGTTTCTCATACCAATCATCATAACCCTTACCGAGCTAAGGTCAGGATTACCAACAACAGTAATTGTATATCTTCCATCCGATGATTGTGTCGGGTATGCATTTCCCGATGTTCTGCCGAAATCACGGTTTCGCGCAGCTTTTGCATTGATCAAATCAGCAATGGCTATATTCAGCTCGTTTTCTTCCGGCCAAATTTCACCACGGGCACTCTGCCCTGCTCTGGTTGAGTTCAATTCCGAAATATCAATCTCATAATAATTCTGGGTAAGGTCAGTTCCGATACGCATAAATGCACCAACCTTTTTATCTTCATTTTGTTCGTTGTGCATGTGTACGTACATGCGCAGGCGTTTTCTGAATTGAAGATCCAGGTTTACGTTTTTGAAAACTCCGCGTGAATCGCCATCTCGAAGGTCTGTCACACAAAGACTCATAGACTGCTCGTTCAACAACAAAGGAGGGCGTTGTGTAGCATCCTGATCACGGATCCAGCCCGGAGGAATGTCATACACATATTTGTTGTTGGCATTAGCACTCAAACCGTTTTCTTCAATACTCACAGTTCCTACCGTAAACTTGGCATCATAAGGCTCGGGCTTGGGCAGCACACCTCCTTCAGCAAGATTGCTTGTGTACTTCCTGTACTGCTGACCCACCATCTGAAGCTGAGCAAAACGCAAAACCACAGGTTGTTGAAAATCGGTCAAATACATACGCATGAAACGAATGGATTTAAAACCATTCATCCCACCTACCTGTCCGGAAAATTCTTTGATCGGAACACGGAAGAGATACCAATTCTTACCATCTTTTGTATTCACTGATTTATCCACAATAAAACCTTTTCCAACTTCCAGTTGTCCTGGTTTCAGGTCAATCTCATATTCATAGTAGGACTCATTGTCATTGATCGTATTATCTACGTTCATATCCTCACCATCCGGCACGTTGGTAGAAGCAGGAGTTACAGTTGTAGCTCGTCCCTGACTTTCGGGAGAGTTATTTTCCATACCCATGTAGTTCTTATAGCGCTCTACAACCTTGGCGTTGTTATCATCCAGTTCTTGTCCGAGGAAAAAAGAAAAGTCGTCACCTGAAGGATCCTGGGCGAAACGTTCCCGCACACCTTGCGGAAGCGCATCCAGATAACTTTTGAAGAAGATACGTTCCTCTTCATTACTCATACCGTCCAATCCGACATCCTGACGCTGGCGTGCTCCAGGCTCATTACTGAATGCGTTTATCAGATACTGCGATCTCGTCACATATCCCCATGCTGTGGAGTCAACATTATCTCCAACGATTTTGGGCCCAACAGGAAGACCGTTTTCAAAGTTGTAACGTTCATCAGGAATTACATCTTCTGATATATCTCCCAGGTTAAACACCAGCTTACCGCCCGTGGTATTAGGCTGATTTTCGAATCCGTCTCTTACTTTCGAATTTTCCGTACCATCATTAATAAACGGGTCCAGTATCCAGAATTCGATACTTTCGATATTGGCATTATCAAAATCGTTATCAGATGTAATCGCCCTGCTTATACCACCGAAGTTTTGTCTCGGCATTCTCAAACGACCTTCATTGGTCAGGTCCGTGTTGTAATTATACATTCCCCGCTCTGACGGAAAATAGGAGATATCAAGAATATTCTGTGGATAAGTTACAAGTCCAGCGATGGCTCTGTTCGGGAATATCTGATTGGGCAGATATAGTTTTTCGTAATAATTACTATCTGAAACGGTAATATTGCTTGGGATTTGATAACCTCCACCAAGGCCGCCCTGTCCTCCAAATATATTGTCTACAGTATAGGCCGATATCTTGGCACGTTTATAACCGTACGAGCGATCATTTCCTGCCTTCCCGTCTGTAAACTTCGGAGGCACCGCCGCCAGGCGCCATTTTTGTGGTTGACGCGCCAGGTCATATACAGTTCTTGCTGCTTCAAAGTCATCCACCAAAGAGCGGTTATTAACATCTTTCGAAACGCCCGGGAATAATTTAGCGAATTCGGCCTTGAACTGAATGCTCGACATTTCCTTGGTTTGAAGGAAAGGAAGTTTGTCAAGCATTTTAGTCAGGAAGGGAACATCTTTACGGATATTTATATCGAAGCCGAGCATGGTATTATTCACAGGCTCATTACCAATAGCAACCCTTGTAAGGAAGCCGGCAGGTCTTTCACGGTATTTCATCGCCGTTAAACCGATACTCATATCCCGGTTCACAGCATAATCCAAACGCGTTCCTATCAGAGATCTGATTTGATTCTGGAACATGTCGGGTCTTTCGTATTCTATCACAATCTCACGTCCAGAGTTCATCACACTCTGGTTCAGAATACGTACTCGGCCCAACTGCGATTCTACGATATAATCAGAGCCCGGTGACAAAGGTACGCCTCCTGAGGTCACTGTTACGGATGTTTCAACCACACCGAATGGCAGCGTCACCTCCGCTCCCTGGCTCGACTGATAAGAACCTTTCAGGAAGAATTTATTCCGCTCAGTTACCTGTTGAGCATCTATCATGGTAGTCCTGTAGAGCTCATCAAAAACATATTTGCTAGCTATCTGCTCATTGCCGGCACCAAACTTTGCCGAAAGGTTTGATCCGAAAGGTTCTAGTACCGGGAATATGATCCGTCCGGTTTTACTGTCAATCGTAATACCTTCAACGTAATCGAAGTTTCCATCCGACTGCAAATCGTTCACGGGGTTGAGCCTGTCGAGCCCCATTAAGCGAATGAGAGGAATGTTGGCGATATCGCTATCCTGCAGCTGTGGATTATCCATCCCCGTAAGGTCATCCTTGTATATTACACGCAGCTGGAAACCCTGACGATCAATCTGGCTTGTTCCCAACGCATAGACGTTCTTCATCATCAGGTTCCACATAGGAAGTTTTGTATTATTCCTGATTGTGGATGATTTCAAAAGCTTCAAAACAATTACTTCATTATCCTGAGTAGCCTGGTAATCTTCTGTAAGTTCCCCTACTTTAAATGAGCGACCATTTACCGTATATTCATATGCCACTGCCAGCACCTCGTCATTGCGGAGTGCCGTCGTCAGCGATACATAACCCAATTGTGGATGGAATGTATAATCACGTTCTGCAACCAGTTTTTTGGCACCCCTGAGCAACTCATAATCATTCGCTTTTTCAAGTCCGAAGCTGGTAGTAAGAGATGTGTTGGTATTATCAACCTGACGGAAAGCCGGATTATTCTGAAGACTACTAAAAAGGCCATTCGCTCCGTTCGCAGCTGGTGATGAACTCACTATTGGCTGAAGGCTCGCATTTGCACTCTTATAAGGAGCAGGCTCTCCAAGATCAGCAAAACCGACCACATTACGTAGTGACTCAGTGGTAGTAGTACGGTTGGTGACGTACACTTCCATTCTTGTTACGGTCACACCAGAAGTAATGGTTGGAGTTGTCCGCAACGAATTCTCATAAATATTTCTGAAATACTGAGAAAGAAAGAAGTTTCTGTTCTCATCATACGTATCCGCTCTGATCTCGAACTCACGCCCCTGCGCCCCTCCTCTCAATACAACCCGCTCTTTACTGGACTTCTGTTGAGAAGCCACAAATGTTGCCTTTAAACGGCCGAACTGAAAGTCTGTCTTTAAACCAAAAAGATTTTGTACACCAGGAATTAACTGGCTATTAATGGCCCAGTTGATATTACCCGCCTCAATTTTACGGATAAAGCTCTCTTCCGGATTTTTATAATTCAGTTTAATCGCATTCTCAAAATTGAAGTTTGCCTTGGTATCAAAGTTGGTCTGAAAACCGAGCATATCTCCCAGCCTTGCATCAAAATTGATATTGATTTGTTCGTTGAAAATAAACTGGGTATTCCTTCTCTGGCGGATGGGAATCGTAGGGTTATCCAAAAACTGATGCATCAGCCCCAGATCCAAAGAGACAAAACCGGTTGGTTTGAAGTTTAGAAAGTCATCACCTAACAATTTGGACAATGCGGGTGGCACATCCAGCTTAGGAAGTAAGCCTCTTGTGCCCATAGCTCCCTGTCCGTCCTGCCTGCTTGAATACTCTTTCAGCAAACTTTTGAAAGCTCTTCCTTCCTGCACCTTATCATACTGCTCCAAATCCATTCCTTCGGGAGCACGGTAATCAAGTGTTCCTCCGGTTGTATGAATCTGTTCGGTGACTGCAATTTTACCGGTGCTATCCAGCAATATATCTGTCTTGATATTGGCAGGATCTTTGAGGTAAAAAGGAGAGCGCGGACGGGGTTGAACAAGACGGTTGGAATAATAATCTTTCCAACGCAGCACAAACTGATTTCCCGATTTGCCTAAACTATTCTTTGAGGTATCCTCAGGTAAAGTATCGGCAACGGCAATAATTTCAGGTTGTAGTGTGGTATAAACATCCTTATCTACCGAAACGGATGCAAGAATTGCAGCGCAGGTAGAAATAGTTAATGTCTTAAAAAGTAGAGAGTAAACTGTTGATGACAAGGCTAGTATCTAAATTTAGAGAAGGTTATTGCTGAGCTCCGTTTCATCATTTCCGTTGAGTAGTATTGCGTTTTCTCACTTTCGTTTGGTATCCAATTTTCTCATTCGGCATTAGCGTAAGGCAAGTTTTATCAACTGTTCTACAGACAATCCTTCACCTTCACGTTTCAGAATTGTATCAAGGCTTTTTTCTGCAGTTGCTTTTGGGATACCAAGGGTAATCAATGCAGCCAATGCCTCATCTTTCACAGTATTGGAACGACTGGCGACAGGTCGCTGCTCTGCAGTCCCACCCCACTCTTCCTTCCTGATTTTATCTTTCAATTCCAGAATGACGCGCTGGGCCGTTTTTGATCCGATACCCTTAATAGATTGGATCAATCGTAAATCTTCATCCACAATCCCCTGTCTGATTTCGTTGGAAGACAGCGAAGACAACATCACAAGAGCTGTCGAAGGTCCGATACCCGAAATACCTACCAGATCAAGGAACAGTTTCTTTTCGTCTGCGGTCCAGAAGCCGTAGAGTACATGTGCATCTTCTCTTATACTGAGATAGGTGAACAGTTTGCTCTGTTCACCCTGGTCAGGCATTGATGTGTAAGTTTGTAGCGAAATACGGACTTCATATCCGATTCCGTTTACGTCTATAATAGTATGGGCCGGGTCCTTGTAACTAACTTTTCCGTTAACGTAGGCAATCATAAAGTATGTGTGTAAAACCTAAACTGCTAGCTTGAGATGATAAGTTTTTGTCCAGGCTTGATATCGTTTCCTCTGATCTTATTTGCTTTTTTAAGATGGTCAAGCGGTAAACCGTATCGCTGAGAAATAGTCCATAACGTATCTCCCTGCTGAACAGTATGGTATTTCATTTTGAGTTTTTTCGCACTTTTTACATACTCTTTTTCCACAGCAGGTGCGACAGCTACTTGTACAGCAGCAGCAGATGGCACTACTTCTTTTACTTGCTTCATGATAACCAAACGCTGGCCTTTCATGATGTTGCTTCTCCTGAGGCGGTTCCATTTTTTCAGTTCCGCAACAGTAACTCTGTGTTTTTTGGAAATCGACAGTAACGTCTCTCCGCGTCTTACGGTATGAGAAAGTTTTTTAGTTCTGCGAACCGTTGTGACCTCAGCTTCTTCTTCGTCATCCGCGTACTCGCCATCTGTTGTATTTGCAGCCAGTGTATAAGGGAATGTTCTGTTACGACCAAGCGAATCGGTTCTGGTACTATCCCCCACTGCCAGCATCGTTCCGGCAGGCAAAAGTTTTCTGGTACAAGAGTCCATAATTACAGACCGGTTACTGACCAGATACGTATACTTCACACTTGGCACACGCATTACAAAATCACGTGTTCTGTCCGGTAATATTTTTTTTGTAATAGATGGATTCAGTTTCGACAACTCGTCAAATTCAATTCCGCTATTGTTACAGAATGCTACCAGATCTATATATCCATTGATATGAATTGTATCATTCGGGATCTGATATTCAGGATTTTCTGCAAAGATTCCGTGATCATTACCGTAATTCATCATGTAGTTCATCGCCACGTATTGCGGAACATATGATCTGGTTTCTCTTGGCAACGCTCCGTATATTGTCCAGAAAGTAGTACCGCGCGATCTGCGCATAGCACGTTTAATGTTTCCCGGACCTGTGTTATAAGAAGCTAACGCCAGTTCCCAATCTCCGAAAATATTATGTAGCTGTTTCAGGTACCGACATGCCGCCTCTGTAGCCTTTACTGGTTCAAAGCGCTCATCAATATAAGCATCCTGATAAAGACCAAATTCACGACCGGTTGCCGGCATAAACTGCCACAATCCCCCAGCCCGTGCATGTGAAATAACTTTGGGATTCAATCCCGATTCAATCATTGAAAGGTACTTCAGTTCAGCTGGCAGACCATGTTTCTGAAGTGTCTTTTCAAAAAGCGGGAAATACAAAGGCATTTTTTCCATCATGGAGCGGGTGAAACTTGCCTTTTTGTAGATAAAATATTCTACAAATTCATGAGAAGCCTTATGGTAGGTCAGAGGAATAGATCTTTCCAGTTTTGCAAACCTTTCCCTGAGTAATTTTTCAGGTACAGCAGGGTTCACACCAATTTCTTCAAGTTCCGGTAATTCTGAGAACAAAGCCTCATTCTGTTCGCCACCTATCAAAGTATCTGACTGCATCCCCTTTTGTTGAGGAATTTGTACCGCAAAAGCACGATCAGATACATTACACAATCCTGTACACATGGCTCCCAGCCATAAAACTTTCTTCCAAATCTTCATCAATAAATCTTTTGAAGGTTAATCAATTTCCGGTTTTCAATGGCTTTGTCTGTTAATGTACAATCTAAACCCTTTTCATTATGCCAATCGGGATACTTCTCCGATTAATCGGCACCTTTATCTATTATAACTTTTTTACTCTTAATTCTTAGAAACTCATGTGGCACAGTTTTTTACTATTACCTGTGAGGAACTACGACCGCGTTTGACTAATTGCGAATAAAAAAAATTAGCTCACAGCTGAATAACTTTCCTTTGTCACACCAGACAGATAGCTCGTGAAAGCCAGCATTTTTTCTTCTTCAAATGGTCTGGCCATTACCTGAATTCCAACTGGCAACCCACTTTCATCACTTCCGTTTGGAATAGAAATAGCGGGATATCCGATTACGTTGGCATGAACAGTGAAAATATCCGCCAGATACACCTGTATCGGATCTTCAGATTTCTCACCGATTTTGAAAGCCGTTGTCGGCGTTACGGGAGAAATAAAGAAGTCAAACTGCTCAAAAAAACGTTGTGTTTCTTCCTGTACCAATCTTCTAACGCGTTGTGCCTTGGTATAGTATGCGTCATAGTAATTTGCACTCAAAACAAAAGTTCCGAGCAAAATCCTTTTTCTCACTTCATCTCCGAAACCTTCCGTTCTGGAAAGCTTATACATAGATTCCAGATCACGTGAATCTTCTGAGCGGTGACCATACCTCACACCATCAAATCTGGAAAGATTAGAACTGGCCTCAGCTGTAGTCAGAATATAGTAAGTAGGAAGCAAATATTGAAGCAGAGACATTTCTACCGGTTGCACATCGTGTCCCTCTCTCTTCAATTTATCCAGTAACTCCTGTGTATTTCTGCGAATTGAAGGAGCTATGGATTCACTTTCGAGTGACTCTTTAATGTAACCGATTCGTGCCTTCCCATTCCAGGAAAGTGCACTGCTGTAGGATGGAACAGATTTCTGCGAAACTGTACTATCGAACTGATCAGCACCTGCTATAACTTCCAGCAAAAGTGCTGCATCCTCGACACTCTTCGTGATGGGCCCCACGCAGTCAAAAGAGGATGCATAGGCAACCAAGCCCCAGCGTGAAACACGACCATAAGAAGGTTTAAGCCCTACCACGCCGCAAAAGGCCGCAGGCTGACGAACAGAACCACCAGTATCACTGCCCAAAGATGCATGACATAAACCCGCCTGCACTGCAACCGCAGAGCCTCCGGAAGATCCACCCGGCACGCGGCTATTATCTGCAGCATTTAACACAGGACCTAATGATGAATTTTCATTGGATGAACCCATTGCAAACTCATCACAATTCTGGCGCCCAATGATGATAGCATCTTCATCCAGCAAACGTTGTACTGCAGTAGCTGTGTAAGGAGCTTTATAAGATTTCAGGATCTGACTCGCAGACTGAAGTTCGTGGCCTTTGTGGGACAAAACATCTTTGATACCAACAACCAGCCCTGCAAGACGACCAGCATTGCCGGTTGACAATTTCTGATCAATAAGTTTGGCCGACTCTCTTGCTTCTTCTGAATATACATCGACAAACGCATTCAGATGAGACTGAGACGAAATCCTCTCCAAATAATGATCCACCAATTGCAAGCAAGTCACAACTCCTTCACGCAGATCACCCTGAATTTCCGCCAGCGTCTGATACTCTTTCAATGTATTTATTTTTGTGGGGTTATCAATAAAGAATCAGAGCCAATAAGTTTACACTTAGCGGCTCTGCCAGTACTATAAGAATAAAACAGAAGATTACTTAGGATCTTCCATGCTTTTTTCAATGTTCTCTTTAACGTCTTTCGTAGCGTTCTTGAACTCGTTGATGCCCTGGCCCAATCCACGCATAAGCTCAGGAATCTTCTTAGCGCCAAAGAATAATAATACGAACAACGCAACTAAAAATATTTCCTGTCCACCCAATCCCAGCATAGTCAACACAGTTAATGATTCCATATCTATTTTCTATTTATATGATTACAAAAATACTTATTCTTTTTTTAAGACCTAAATCTTAAGGGGAGATTATCCTATTTTAATTATTTTTTCATGTTTCTCCCATTCACTGAATTTACTGATGTCCGATGCAATGGTTCTGAACAACCAGAATACCAAAGCCACGTCGTCGGCAATACCCACTACCGGTAAAAAATCTGGGATAATATCTATAGGTGATACGAAGTAAATCAACACTGCTATCACAGATACAAGACTTTTCCATGGCAATCCTTTGTAGCTGCCGTTAGCTGTGGCTCTGATCATACGTATCAAGAGCTGAACATTTTTACTAAATTCAGCCATACCATCTTTAAAACCCACAACCTGCAGTTTCTGCACCACATCCGTTGCCAAACCCATCATTCTCGATGAGTTCCTTGCGTATTTTCCAGCTTTACCCTGCGCATTTTTAAAGAATACCGACTTCAGAATTTTTGTTAACAATGACTCATTATTCATTTTCAAGAAGAAAAAGTGGTTAGTTTCGGCAATATAACTATCTAAATACGGAAAAAATTGCATGTTGGATTATCCCCTATTACTTTTCCGATGAAAAATAAAATTCTTTGGGGTATAACAGAAATGTATCCTATTTTTAGGAGATTGTTACAACCATTGACTTCTTAACCATAAACAGATTATTTATGAAGATTACCGTCGTAGGAGCCGGAGCCGTAGGTGCCACAACTGCTGATAATATCATTCGTCGCGAATTGGCGGAAGAAGTTGTACTACTTGATATCAAGGAAGGTGTGAGTGAAGGCAAATCTCTGGACATGTACCAGACTGCCGCTCTGCTGGGTTTCAATACAAAACCAATTGGTTCTACCAATGATTATGAAAAAACAAAAGGCTCTGATGTAGTTGTAATTACATCAGGACTTCCCCGTAAGCCTGGCATGACCCGCGAGGAACTTATCGGAATCAATGCCGGTATAGTGAAAGGTGTAACGGAAAATATATTAAAGTACTCTCCAAAAGCAATCATTATTGTAGTATCCAATCCAATGGATACCATGACCTACCTGGCACTGAAAGAATCGGGAATACCTAAAAAACGCCTTATAGGAATGGGAGGTGCTCTGGATAGTGCCCGTTTCAAAACCTATCTGGCTATGGCCATGGATGTGTCTCCACTGGATATTCACGGAATGGTAATTGGCGGTCATGGCGATACAACGATGATACCTCTGACTCGCCTGGCGACGTACAATGGTATCCCGGTAAGTCGTTTCCTTTCAACAGAAAAACTTGAAAAGGTGGCTGCCGACACGATGGTAGGTGGAGCAACGCTCACAAAACTAATCGGAACTTCTGCCTGGTATGCACCGGGAGCAGCTACATTATTACTGGTTGAGAGCATTGTGCGTAACCAAAAAAGGATCGTTCCGTGCAGTGTATATCTCAATGGGGAATATGGCCAGAAAGATATTTGTATGGGTGTGCCTGTCGTACTGGGAAGCAACGGTTGGGAAAAAATTATCAATCTCAGACTAAGTGATCAGGAAAAAGCCGCCTTTGAAAAATCAGCAGAAGCGGTAAGATCAATGAATGCTGCTTTGAATTTGTAAAAGAGAGAAATACCCCCGGCAATATATTATAGTGTTGCCGGGGGTTTCATTTTTAAATCGAAATCTGATACTGCAGTATCCAGGCACCTTTTCTTCCATCCTTCGCAAGTTCATTGGGAACAGTGCTTGCTTTATAAATGGGTCTGTTTTCGTAATTGAGTGTCAACTTGCCATTCTGACCTTTAATGAGCCAGTTTACTCCTACATTGTACAGGTTCATCACATCTGTTAATCTGTCGTAATCCGCACTTTGCAGAGATGCAAACGGCATCAGCGTCCCCTGGCTTCCCAATAAGCCATCCTTAAATTTATACCCGGCCTGTGCATAGATTACACTTCCTGTACCAAACATAGGATAGGCATTTCCATGCGTACCGCTCACTCCTGCAATAGGTTGAGTTGTTCCCGTAGCGGGATTCATACTGTTATTGTAACGTAAATAACCTTTTCCATAATCGGTTGAAAAGTAACCCAGATAACCCGAAACAGCAGTTCCCTTGGCTTTATTCAAAGGCATATCCGCATAAGCTGCAACCGACCAGAGATTCATACTGGAATACAATGTATCTGCTCCTTCTCTTCTCCATGTAGCGTTTTTCTGGGTAATAAATCCGGCTTCCAGATTAAGTACTTTCCGTTTCCCAAGGTAAGTACCTGTCATGTATCCGGGAGTGGTGTTATCTTCTGTATCAAAGAAGTTGTATATCAAAAGTCCGTCTATTTGCTTTTTATGCTTCTTTTGGGCGAAAACAGAATTTACACCCAAAGCAGCAGGCACACCGCCACTGGTTTCGACAGGGAAAGGATCTGCAAGACCCAATCTATAATTAAATTTACCGATCTGACCACGGCTGTAAACAGCGAGTTTTCTGGAAAATATGTCAGTCTGATCTACAGTAGCCTGCGCAAATACAGGGACATCCATGGTCATGATCGTCCCTATACTGGGTTGAGAAAAACGGGAAAGACCATTTACAATAGTCAACCCACCACCAAAGCGGACAAAAGAAGTTCCTTTTCGGTATACCTCATATTCACCCAAAGCATCGTGAAAAAATGCTGCGACTTTCCTGTTACTGGCGTTTCCGGCTTTGTTATAAGCAGGAAATGCACTGATTTTATTAAAGTTGTTCATCCCAAACTGGGTGTAGAAAAAGATCCTGTCGGTAATTTGTCCGAACAACTGCATGCGTGTTCTTCTGAGCCCTATATCAAAAGTCTGATTCTCAGGATTACTGAGTACAGTAGTTCCGGGGTTGTTGTCATTCAGTCTTAGCCAGGTTTGATTTGTGAAAGTGACCTTCACATAATGTGAACCGGAATTATTAAGATTGTAACGGATATCGTTTTTTGTGTTGTCATCGGACGCTCTGGTCTGCGCCAAAACTGTGGAAGAGGTAAGTACCAGTAATGCAATTACTTTAAGCATAATCTAACTAAATTAAAAAATTCAAACGGATGGAGAGCAAATTGTTGCTTTGATAACCAATGAAACAAAATTAAATATCGGTAAGATGAACTCCTTGGATTGCGGCTATCAAAAATCACAACATACCTGTCACTTCCAAACGAAGCCCGGATATGGGCTGACCTTACTGCTTTTATTCACATTTTTTTCAATTGTACGCGCCCAGGAAACACCACCGTTGGTAAATTTCCTTCCATCTGCCTACAAAGCACATCAGCAAAACTGGGATATTGATCAGGGTAAAAATAATATCATGTATGTGGCAAATTCAGACGGTCTCTTACAATACGATGGAGCTTCGTGGAAATTGTTTCCTCTCCCCGACCGACAGATTGTACGTACCACACTTTGCGACGAAGTGGAAGAACACATTGCTACAGGCAAAACAGGATTAGCTTCTACCCAAAAAAAGACGCGAATTTACGTAGGTGGTTATTCTGAATTTGGGTATTGGCAAGAGGATCATACCGGTTCACTTATTTACCATTCCCTGAGTAAGGCTGCAAAATTTGCCAGCCTGAAAACCGAAGAGATCTGGCATATTCTGAAAACACCAAAATATATCTACTTCCAATCCTTTTCCAAAATCTACCGTTACGATGGCAAAGCGCTGAACGAAATTAAGTCTCCGGGCAATTTTATGTTCATGCGATACGTAAATCAAAGACTGCTGGTACAGGTTATCGGAAAGGGTTTATATGAATTGAAAGAAAACCGGTGGGCACCGGTACCTGGCACCGAATCGCTGGCAGGAGCAGTAGTATCATCCATTCTGCCATTTAGTGGCAACAAGATATTAATCACTACAACCAAGCATGGCCTCTATACATACGAAAATCAGGTTATGCAACCATGGACTATTCCTCTTTCTGCTGACCTGAAAAAAAACATTGTCAACAAAGCCATTCTTATAGGTCAGGACAGCAGCTATGCACTGGGTACAATCCAAAAGGGAATTTATATCATCTCCAAAACCGGTGAGTTGAAATACCATTTCAGCAAAGAAAACGGGCTTCAAAATAATACGATTCTTGCGCTCACAACCGACAACAGAAATCATCTCTGGGCGGCTATGGATCAGGGTATTGACCTCATCAGCATATCGTCTCCTGTGATTTCCTTTCAAACCAACGATAACCCCCTGGGTTCAACCTATGCGGCAGCAATTTGGAATGGAAATCTTTATGTTGGATCGAATAATGGTGTGTTTGTAAAGAAATGGCGGTCTGCCGAACCTTTCCATTCCATCCCCGGGCTGGGCGGACAGACATGGTTCCTGCGGGTCATAGACAATCAGTTGATATGCGGACACAACGACGCTACCTACCGCATAGAAACAAACGGAATACATAAAATTTCAAATGTGACTGGTGGCTGGACCCTTATACCCGTAAAATCCGGTCAGGATACCCTGCTACTTCAAGGTTCTTACGCTGGTCTTTATGTCTATAAAAAAGATAAAAAGAGAATCTGGACCTATGCACATCAGGTAAAAGGCATACCTCCATTGCCAATCCGCCATATTGTTCAGGATCGAGACGGTTCCTTTTGGCTCGCTAATGCTTACAAGGGACTGTATCATGCAAAGCTCAATAATACACTTGACTCAGCGATCAGCTGGAAAGAATTTCAGTCTCCGTCAGAAATACCCAGTGAATTTTCAGTTGAACTTCACAAAAAGGATGGACTTGTACAGATAAGATCCGGAGGTAAATATTTTCAACCTGACAGAAATGCGAAATTGTTGCCACTAAAAACCCATGAAAGTAATCCGGATGAACCCTTCAAAGTCCGGGAAGGGATAGACGGGGAATGGTTTAAAGTTTTTCCGAATCGGGTCGAGTATTATACTAAAAGCGGAGGTAAGCAAGACCTTGAATTGACATTGGTTAGAAACAGTGAGACCATTATTCCTCTCTCCTATTCCACTTATTTTTTCTGTCTTGAAAATGGTTACGCCATACTCGACCGACTAATTCCTACCAGCCAGACTACCGAAACATCCATCCCGGCGGTAAGAAGAGTCTCTAATCTTCGAAATCCGGAAGAGGTATTCGGTATCAATAACAACATTATTCTTCCATCAGAAGTCCGGTCTATCAGAATTGCCTATGCGTTACCCGTGTTTGGTCAGAATCTTCAATTCAAGTACCGCTTGAAAGGGTTGTCGGAGCAATGGTCAGAATGGACCGACCTGACCAGCGTGGATTTCACCAACCTGGAATCCGGCAGCTATGTTTTTGAAGTCCGCAGCAATCTCAACGACACAATCGGTCAGTATGAGTTTACCGTCGCTCCCTACTGGAGAGAAACACTATTTGCCAAAATACTCTTCTGGACTACCCTGGTAATTATTCTGATTGCACTACTACTCTATCAGGAGCGCAGGTTGGAAAAGCACCGCCAGAAACTATTACTTGAACAGGAAGAGAAATTACGTCAGCAAAGATTGAGCAGCGAACGGAAAATCATGGAAATCCAGAATGAAAATTTGCAGAGTGAGATAAAAAACAAAAGTCAGCAAATCAGTAACGTGGCTATAAACGTGGTTCGTAAAAATGAGATACTGGAAGAAATACGCGATGAACTGAAGCAGGTTAAACTGGATATGGGCGTGCAATTCCCGAACATTCACTATCAGAAACTACTCAATAGTATTGAAAGAAATGTTGCCGGCAAGGAAGACTGGCAACTATTTGAAGACAATTTTGAAGAAATACACGAACAGTTTTTCAAAAGACTACGTACTATTTGCCCGGCTATATCACCGTCGGAGCTCCGGCTTGCGGCTTGTCTGCGCATGAATTTATCTACCAAAGAAATGGCTCCTGCACTTGGGATTTCGATTCGCGGAGTTGAAATAAAGCGCTACAGGTTACGTAAAAAGCTTGGATTGGACCTTGATTCCAACCTTTCTCAATACATGATGGATATTTGATCCTATTGCACTTTTCTTATTAAAAAACACCTATAATACAACTTATCCTTGCATTATTCTTATTGATGTAGTGATGATGTAGTGTTTTTTTTGACCGTCTGATCTCAGGTGAACTACATTTGGAGGCAATTCAATTAATTCTTTTAATAATTATATCACCAGAATTATCAACAATGAGAACTATTGTACAACTACTATGCGTGCTTGTTTTCTTGTCCTTAGGAGTTCCAACCTATGCGCAGGAAATTGGCATCACGGGTAAAGTGACGGCTGCGGACGGTTCCGCACTACCCGGAGCAAGCGTATTAATAAAAGGCACAACAAACGGTGTTCCTACTGATGCAGACGGAGGATTTAGAATTAACGTACCTTCCCAATCAACCATTCTTGTGTTTTCAATGATTGGGATGACTGCGCAGGAAATAACAGTAGGCACGCGAACTAATATTGATGTGATCCTTCAAGAGGACGCACGGGCGTTGAATGAGGTGGTTGTTGTAGGATATGGCACACAGCGTAAATTGGATGTAACTGGCTCTGTGGTTCAGATTAAGGGCGAAGAAATATCGAAACAGCCTTCAATGAATGCTGTCAGTGGTTTGCAAGGTAAAGTTGCCGGTGTGCAAATCAACAACTCAGGAAAGCCTGGCGATGCGCCTCAAATTAGGATTCGTGGTGTAGGTACAGCCTACGGAAGCAGGAATCCGCTGTATGTTGTAGATGGTGTTTGGTTTGACGATATCAGCTTTCTGAATTCATCGGATATTGAAAACATGAACATCCTCAAAGATGCATCGAGTCAGTCAATTTATGGTGTGAGAGCAGCAAATGGTGTAGTTTTAATTACCACCAAAAAAGGGAAGTCTGGTAAAGCTGTGGTTGACTACAATGGGTTTGTGGGCGTGCAAAAAGTGACCAACAAACTAAAGATGGCAAATGCTGAAGAATATGCTACGATGGTAAACGAGTTAAGCGCCATCAATGGAAAAGGTCAGGTACTTAATCCTGCCGGGCTTGGTGAGGGAACCGACTGGTACAATCAGATTCTAAGAGATGCCTTTATTACCAACCATCAGATATCTGTTAGTGGTGGAGGAGAAAAATCGACATACAACCTATCGCTTGGATATTTGAAACAAGATGGTATTGTTGACAGAAACGGTTTTAAACGTTACACTGCAAGATTCCAGAACGACTTTCAGGTAAATAAAAACTTAAAAGTTGGTTATACAGCAACTGGTGCGTTTAGCAAATCCGCTGACGAAGCAGGAGGTATTTTCAGACAACTGTACGCTGCTTCTCCTGCACTTTCGGTGTACAATGCTGATGGAACTTATGGCGATCCTGCAAAGCTTAACCTGGGAGACGGAGCTAATTTTAATCCACAAGTTACAGTTGATGTTTTCAACCAAAATACTAAAAAGACCCTGCTTACAGCAAACGCATACGCAGAACTTAGCTTCCTGAAAGATTTCACATTCAGATCCAGCCTTGGCGGTCGTTACGGGCAAGATGAAACAAGGGCTTATGTTCCCGTATATGAAGCAACTTTGGCACAGCGTAATACCAATAGCCTTCTAACTTTTACACGTCCTCAGGCCAGATACTGGATCTTTGAAAATACAGTTAGTTACACTAAGAGTTTTGGCAAACATAATGTAACCGCGCTTCTTGGGCAGTCAGCGCAGCGTGATCAGTCTTATAAGCTGACAGCCTCTGCCCGCGATGTGCCTTTTACAAGCGAAGGAGATTTGTATCTTGATCTTGGAAATGCTACGGGCAGAAGCATCAAAGATGAAGGCGATCTTGCAACTTACTCATCGTACTTCGGTCGTGTAAATTACTCTTTCTCTGACAGGTATCTTTTCAATGCTTCATTAAGAGCTGACGGGTCGTCAAAATTTTACGAAGGTGGTAATGCATGGGGATATTTTCCTTCTGTTGGTGCCGGCTGGGTTATCAGTAACGAGGCTTTCATGAGCAATCAGCGTGTGTTCGACAACCTTAAAGTGCGTGCAAGTTGGGGTAAAATTGGTAATGCATCTGTTCCTTCCAATCTTTCGACACTCACTGTAGCTTCAGGAGGTGGACTTGCAGCGATTTTCGGAGGACAAGTTAACACAGGTGCCAGCATCAATTCTATCATTCCTCCGGTAACAGTTTGGGAACGTGGTGTAGGTACTGATATTGGTTTAGAGGCCGGATTACTTAAAAACAGACTTACCGTAGAACTGGATTACTATAACAAGAAAACGGAGAGAGCTATTTTCGACCTTCCTGTACTAGCCTCGATAGGTACAGCATCTGGTAGAATTATTGGTAACCAGGCTGATTTCCAAAACAGAGGTTTTGAAGGAGCTTTGACGTGGCGAGATGAGATTGGCAAAGATCTTAGCTTCAGTATTGGTGTGAATGCTGCTGTAAACAATAATAAAGTTCTGGCTGTATCTACAGGTGCTAACCCTATCTACGATGGTGGTGTAGGTCTTACAGGTGGAGCCCTGGCTACAAGAACCAGAGTAGGTGATCCTATTGGTTCGTTCTACGGATACATCGTAGATGGTATATTCCAAAACCAGGCTGAGATCAACGAATCTGCTCAAAAATCTGCTAAACCTGGCGATTTCAGATACCGTGATATCAGCGGTAGCAGTGGAACACCTGACGGAAACATTACAGGTCTTGACAGACAAATTATTGGCAATCCGAATCCAAAACTTACTTACGGTATCAACACAAGCTGGAACTACAAGTGGTTTGACTTAATGCTTGACTTTCAGGGTGTAGCTAAAGTTGACATCTACAATGCGAATCTGGGTTGGAGATATGGTAATGAAAACTTCACAAAAGATTACTTTGACAATCGCTGGCATGGCGAAGGAACGTCAAATACGTATCCGTCAGCTAATATCGGTGGAGGCACAAACTATCAGCCCAACTCTTTCTTTGTCCAAAGTGGCAGCTATTTCAGAGTTAGAAATGCACAGCTCGGATATACATTCCCGGCATCAGTAAATGAGCGTTTGAAAATCAGAAAGTTGAGGCTATACGCAAATGCTCAGAATGCATTGAACTTCTTTAAGTATAAAGGTTTGTCTCCGGAAGTACTTGCAAATGAGAACAAGCCGACACAAGCTGGAATCGACGCCAATGTCTATCCACTATCGGCTACTTACAATATCGGTATCAATGTTACCTTCTAAGACAAAAATCATCATGAAAAAAAATATAGAACTAAAGAAAGATTTAAGACAGCTTGCTCTATATGCAGGTCTGGCTGCTACTTTACTTATCCCCTCTGCTTGCCAGGAAAGTTTTCTGGATACTGATCCGCAGGGAAAACAAGCTGGTGAAGTATTCTGGCAAAATGAAGAAGACGCGACGAAGGCTGTTAATGCCATGTATGCAAATCTTCGTAGTTGGAATAATACTGCCTTTGCCCCAATTGCAGTGGAAAGCATGGGGTCTGATGAAGTTGAGAAAGGAAGTACAGCAGCTGATGCTACATTTTTCAATACTTACAGTGACTTTTCTGTGGGGTCTACGGATGGACAACTGGGAGGATTTTGGCAAGGTCAATATCAAAATATCAACTATGCCAACCAGGTATTGGATAATATTCCTTCCATTACAATGGATGCCGCGCTTAAAGAAAGATATCTGGCTGAAGCGAAATTTGTAAGAGCATATTCCTACTTCCGGTTGGTTCGGGCATTCGGGGATGTTCCTCTTAGACTGAAAGTGCCCGCAGGGACAGATGAATACAATCTACCAAGAACTGCAAAAGCGGAAGTATATGCAGCCATTGAAAAAGATCTTACAGAAGCAGCAGCAGTATTGCCAACCACTTATAACGCGGCCAACGTTGGACGTATTACGAAAGGAGCAGCTTTATCGCTGCACGCAAAAGTATCGATGTATCAACAAAAGTGGCAACAGGTGTATGACCTGACAAATCAGGTTACCGCACTGGGTATTTACTCCCTTTTTGCTGATTACGAACAGCTGTTCAGAGTTAAGAATGAGAATTCAACTGAATCGATTTTTGAAATTCAGAATGAACTTGTTCTCGAAAATAAAGATGCATCTAACTCTCAATATTCTGAAGTCCAAGGTGTAAGAGGTATCAATGGTGGAGGATGGGGATTCAACGTTCCTACAGAAGCTCTTTCCAAAAGTTATGAAACAGGCGATCCAAGGAGAGATGCTACGATTATATATCGTGGTGAGACTACACCGGATGGCGACGTGATTCCTGTACAAGGCGATAACCCTATGTATAACCAGAAATCTTACGTTCCCTTTAAACTTTTTGTTTCAGGATTCGCATCTGGTGCCCAGCAAAATGTGCGGGTAATACGTTATGCTGATGTATTACTGATGAATGCTGAGGCTGCCAACGAATTAGGCAAGACTCCTGAAGCACTGGCATCTCTGGAAAAAGTACGTGCTCGCGCAAGAGGTAATAGCACAACTATTCTTCCAAAAGTTACAGCCACTGCAAAAGCTGCCCTCCAAGAAGCTATCTGGCATGAACGACATGTTGAGCTCGCAATGGAATTTGACCGTTACTTTGATGTAATACGTCAGGGGCGTGGAACTACGGTATTCGGACCGAGAGGATGGAAGGCTAATAAAAATGAAGTTTGGCCTGTCCCACAAAGTGAGATTGATCTGAGTGGCGGTACACTGGCGCAAAACCCAGGCTACTAATTCGTAGTTATTTGTTTATACAAGTGCCGCAGCGGCTTCATATTGGGTTCCAATATAGACAAAGTCATGCTGCGGCATTTTAGTTTTGATGTTTTAAAGTTGAACAAAAATCAAACAATCGTGAAGTACAACTTTGTAACACTCCTATTACTGATTACAACCGGATTGGGCTGTAAAACCAATGAAGTGAAACCGCCGGAGCTGATCAAACCGCCCATCTCTGCTATTGACTCCACCGATAAATTCCCTGTTATTCCTGACGAAGAACTCTTAACCTTAGTTCAAAAACAAACATTCCGCTACTTCTGGGATTTTGGCCATCCTGTAAGCGGAATGGCTCGGGAACGAAATACCTCTGGTGATGTCGTGACATCTGGTGGAAGTGGTTTCGGCATTATGACTATTCCTGTGGCCATTGAAAGAAAATTTATAACCCGGACGCAGGGACTGGAAAGAATGCAAAAGATCGTTGCATTCCTGAATGAAAAAGCACAAACATTTCACGGTGCATTTCCACACTGGCTCAATGGAGCGACCGGCGCAGTGGTGCCTTTCAGTACAAAAGACAACGGTGCCGATCTTGTTGAAACCTCACTTCTTGTACAGGGATTACTTACAGCCCGACAATATTTCAATGGAAATGGTAATGAGGAAACTGCGTTACGCAACGATATTAACAAAATCTGGCATGCGGTAGAGTGGGACTGGTTTACAAAAAACAATGAAGAGGTGCTTTACTGGCACTGGAGCCCCAGCTATGGTTGGGATATGAATTTACCTATCAGAGGATGGAACGAATGTCTGATCACGTATGCTTTGGCTGCGAGTTCTCCCACCCATCCAATAGGCAAATCAGTGTATGAAAAAGGCTGGACGAGAAATGGAAGTTTTGTCAATAGCCGGGAATACTATGGTATAAAACTGCCCTTGGGAGCAGATTACGGAGGTCCACTCTTCTTATCACACTATTCTTTTCTTGGAATAAACCCTATAGAACTAACTGATAGTTTTACAAACTATTTTACACAAAATCGAAACCACTCCCTGATTAATTATAACTATTGCAAAACCAATCCTGCAAAACACGCAGGATACAGCGATTCTTGCTGGGGACTTACAGCAAGTGATATCCCAGACGGATACAATGCCAACTCTCCAACCAGCGACAAAGGTGTGATATCGCCTACAGCAGCATTGTCATCATTGCCCTATACGCCGGAAGAGTCAATGAGAGCGCTTCGTTTTTTCTATTACAAATTGGGAGATAAGCTATGGGGGGAATACGGTTTTCGCGACGCATTTTCGATAGACGAGCGCTGGTTCGCAGATTCTTACCTGGCTATAGACCAGGGACCCATCATCATCATGATAGAAAACCATAGAAGTGCCTTACCCTGGAATCTTTTTATGAGTTGTCCGGAAGTGAAAACAGGCTTGAAGAAAATCGGATTTTAAAGTCCGTCCATATAATTAGCACCATTACATAATGGTAAAACCTATGAATAAAATTGACAATCATCCACAAGTACGACTTATGAAGAATTCCTTATATCTGATCTTATGCATCGTCCTGTCGGTTTGTTCTCCGACATGGGCACAAAAGAAAAAAACTAACCTGGCTAAATCGACCGCATTTAATCCTGCTAACAGGCCCAAGAACTTATCTGATACCGCCCTTCTTGAACTCGTTCAGAAGCAGACTTTCCGGTATTTTTGGGATTTTGGACATCCTGTTAGCGGTTTGGCGCGGGAAAGGAGCAACAAAGCATTTGATTATGGCGACGAAGTGATTACTACGGGTGGTTCTGGCTTTGGAATTATGGCAATGATTGTTGCGGCAGAAAGAAAATGGTATCCCCGTGATTCCATAGCAAACCGGCTCGCAAAAATCACGAAATTTTTAACCAAAGCAGATAACTATCACGGTGTATTTCCTCATTGGTTGAATGGGGAAACCGGCAAAACTATTCCCTTCGGGAGAAAAGACGATGGTGGTGATTTAGTAGAAACTACTTTTCTGATGCAGGGACTACTGTGCGCAAGACAGTATTTTGATCAGGATACGGAAGCTGAAAGAGCGATCAGGGGGCGCGTTGAACAAATCTGGAATGAAATGGAGTTTGATTGGTATACAAGAGGAAACCCGAATCAGCTCTACTGGCACTGGAGTCCGAACCAAGGCTGGGCAATGAACTTTGAGCTCAGAGGCTACAATGAAACGCTGATTACCTATATCCTGGCAGCTGCCTCACCACGTTATCCAATCACAACGCAGGTTTACAACAAATGCTGGGCACAAAGCGAACATTTCTATAACGGAAAACAATTTTACGGAGTGAAATTACCGTTAGGTTTTGATTATGGCGGACCACTCTTTTTTACACATTATTCTTTTCTAGGACTTGATCCTCGTAATCTCAAGGATCGCTACGCCGACTATTGGGAACAGAATGTTAATCACACTTTGATCAACTACAAACATTGCGTTGCCAATCCCGGCAAGTTTAAAGGTTACGGAGAAAATTCATGGGGACTTACAGCAAGCGACACCTACAATGGTTACAATGCTCACTCTCCTACCAATGATTTCGGGACGATTACACCTACAGCAGCTTTGTCGTCTTTCCCATACACTCCTGAACAATCCATGAAAGCACTTCGTCATTTTTATGATGATATGGGAGATAAACTATGGAGTGAATATGGCTTTATTGATGCCTTTAACGAATCACAAAACTGGTATGCTAATTCGCACCTGGCGATTGATCAGGGGCCGATTATTGTGATGATTGAAAATTATCGTACTGGCTTGCTGTGGAAGCTTTTTATGAAGGACAAGGATGTTCAGAATGGGCTAAAAAAGCTTGGATTCCAAAGTCCGGCTATAAAGTAGCGACGCGATTTTAGCAACTATTTTACCAAAATTAACGTAAAGGCCGGCAGCATGTCGGCCTTTACGTTTTATAAAATAAATTGTACCTTGATGCTGTCTAATTTCTGATTAAACTGTCTATTAAACATAACTGTTATGAAAATGCATCTCAAAATCTGCATCTTACTCATTACGTTTTTTGCAGGTATGTCAGGATATGCGCAGGTATGGCAAGCAATCGAACCTGACAATTTACCTGACAAACGGCATGAAAATGCTATGGCGACAGTCAATGGCAAAATATATCTTCTGGGTGGAAGAGGTATTAAACCTGTTAACGAATATGATACCAAAAAAGATACCTGGACTGCGCTGAATGCCTCACCTATTGAAATGAGTCATTTTCAGGCGGTGACTTACAAAAACGAAATTTATGTCCTGGGAGCACTTACAGGAAGTTATCCTCATGAAGCCCCAATACCCGATATCTACATTTTCAATCCGGTTAAAAATGAATGGAGAAAAGGTGATCCTATTCCCAAAGAAAGATTGCGGGGAGCAGCCGGCGCATTTGTGCTGAACAACAAAATTTATCTCGTTTGCGGCATTCAGGATGGACATTGGGACGGGCAGGTAGCCTGGTTTGATGAGTATGATCCGGATACAGGAAAATGGAAAATATTGCCTGATGCCCCTCGTGCGAGAGATCATGTGCAAGTGGCCGTTGCCGACAATCATTTACTCATAGCAGGCGGACGCCTTTCCAGCGCCAAAACCAATCAGGTATTAAATACGACCATCAAAGAAACTGACTTGTACGATTTCACAACAGGCAAATGGACCACCCTTGATCCCGAAAATAACATTCCAACTATGCGGGCAGGACATACTGCAATAGCTCTTGGCAACAAAGTATTACTCATCGGTGGTGAAAGCGGAGCACAGGAAGCTGCTCATGCAGAAGTGGAGGCTTTCAATATGCAAACCAGGAAATGGGAACGTTTCCCATCGTTACATCAGGGCAGACACGGAACACAAGCTGTGATGCTGAATAAGAAAATCTATGTAGCTGCAGGCTCCGCCAATCGTGGTGGAGGTCCGGAGCTTAATGATATGGAAGTATTGGTGAAATAATACTTTTATAAATAGATATGAATCCAACTGAAATCAATTATACATGTTAAAAAAGTCTTTCGTTTTTTGTTTATCCCTCATCTCATTCGGTAGCCTGGCCCAGCGTTCGGAATTTACCCATGCTGATACACTACGAGGATCCATTACACCTGAAAGATCCTGGTGGGATCTTACTTACTATCATCTTGATGTAAAGCCCAATGCTGCTGACAGCACATTATCCGGCAATACGCAGATCAACTACAAAGTACTGAAACCGCACAATGTGCTGCAAGTCGACCTACAAGAGCCTCTGCAAATTGAAAAAGTGGAACAGGACGGTCAGTCACTGGACTTCAAAAGAGATGGCAATGCTTTTTTTATAACATTGAAAAAGGAACAAAAAACTGGTAGTAAGGAATCTGTACAAGTTTTTTATTCGGGAAAGCCCCGGCTTGCTAAACGGCCGCCCTGGGACGGTGGTGTACAATGGGTGCCAGATGGCAAAGGGAATACTATCATCTCAACTTCTTGTCAGGGATTGGGATCGAGTGTGTGGTGGCCATGTAAAGATCATATGTATGACGAACCTGACAGTATGCTGATCAGCGTAACGGTGCCTGCCAATCTGAAAAATATCTCCAACGGTGTACTCCGAAATGTGGTGGATAATGGAAATAATACCAAAACCTTCAACTGGTTTGTAGGCAACCCGATCAACAATTACGGTGTTAATATGAATGTTGCCAACTATGAAAGTTGGGATGAAATATTCAAAGGGGAAAAAGGTGATTTGAAGCTGAGCTACTATGTATTGCCTGAAAACCTGGAAAAGGCAAAAGTTCAGTTTAAGCAGGTACCCATGATGCTGAAAGCTTTTGAGCATTGGTTTGGCCCCTACCCATTTTATGAAGATGGTTATAAGCTGGTAGAAGTCCCATACCTGGGTATGGAACATCAGAGTTCTGTAACCTATGGCAATGGATATAAAAATGGCTACCTGGGGCGCGACTTGTCAGGAACGGGATGGGGATTAAAATGGGACTTTATTATCATTCACGAAAGCGGTCACGAGTGGTTCGCAAATAACATCACCTATAAGGATGTAGCAGATATGTGGGTGCATGAAAGCTTTACCAACTATTCGGAAAATCTTTTCACAGAATTTTACTTCGGTAAGGAAGCTGGTGCAGATTATGTAATTGGTACAAGAAAAGTGATTGCAAATGACAGCCCCATTGTTGGTCCTTATGGTGTGAATCAGGAAGGGTCTAAAGATATGTATTACAAAGGTGGAAATATGCTGCACACCATTCGCCAGGTTGTTAATAATGACGAGAAATGGCGGCAGATATTAAGAGGTTTAAACAAAACTTTTTATCACCAGACAGTGGATGGTTCACAGATCGAAGCATATGTAAGCAGTAATGCAGGTCGTGACATTTCAAAGATTTTTGATCAATACCTACGTGATACACGCATCCCCGTGTTAGAATATCAGATTAAAAACAATGCAGTACAATACCGCTGGAGCAATGTAGTAGAAGGGTTTGATATGCCGGTAAAAGTACAGGTCGGAAATGCAAAACCGCAATTCCTATATCCCTCCGGAGAATGGAAGAGTTTAAAAACAAAAGGAGAAACCAAACTGACAGTGGATCGCAACTTCTATATAGAATCCAAAGAAGTTAAATCATAAGTCCCAGCATTCCATAATTAACAAATCACCTTCCGAGGCAGAAATACGGACCATTCCGTCACTTTCTGCCTCATTGCTACTACCCGTACGGTAGCCCATAACAAGGGTTTCATCGTCTAGGTTATACTTGAGACCACTGGTTTTAATACCATTCACTTTTCCGACCGGAATCAGCGAAACGGGCGTACCAGCAACATACCATTTCTCGAATGTTCCCGTTAGAGGGAAAATTTTAGAGTAGTCATCCAGCATCACTAGTTTAATGTCATTCTTGTATTTGACCAGATTGGTAATATTTGTAATAGCATGATCAGCCCTGCGACCAGTTGCCCAAACAATATTAGCTGCCGGGAAGCCCCTTTCTATTAAAAAAATGATTGCCTTTTCCAAATCATGATGCTCCTGATCGGGTGTATTTACTATTTCCAAGGGCTCCTGAATAGCACGAATTGCATCAAAGTTGTGGTCAATATCAAAATCTCCCAGCCAGGCATCAATTTTAATACCCAGATCCAGAACTCTGTAAATGGCATGATCTAAAACTACAATATATGGACTCCACTCTAACAACTGCCCCAGTAATTCCGGGCTGCATGCTTCTCCGTTGGCAATAATTAACGCTGGCTCCTGTTTTTCTTTTACTATATGATGTGAAGACATTAAAGCTTATTTACTTTATTAAAAATTACTTCTCCAACTCCTTCGCTTTATTCCAGTAGGCATCCATCTCCTCCAAAGTCATATCAACCAGCACTTTACCATCCGCCTTTGACGCCTCTTCCATAAACTGAAATCTGCTGATGAACTTTTTATTCGTACGCTCTAATGCTGTCTCTGGATTGATATCAACAAATCTGCTGTAATTCACAAGTGAGAAAAGTAAATCGCCGAATTCTCCTTCCGCAGCATTCGCATCAATTGCGTCACCTGTTTCAATATCAAAATTTGCCTTAAACTCCTCCAGTTCTTCCTGTACTTTCTCCCACACCTGCTGTTTTTCATCCCAGTCAAAACCTGCTCCACGAGCCTTTTCCTGAATGCGCATCGATTTGATCAAAGCAGGAAGAGAGGCCGGAACTCCCGATAATACCGACTTATTGCCTTCTTTGAGTTTCAGTTTCTCCCAATTTTGCTTTACAGCTTCCTCAGTATCCGCCACGGCATCTCCATAAATATGTGGATGACGGGATATCAATTTATCGCAGATTCCGTGTAACACATCTTTTATATCAAACTGTATCTGCCCTTCTTTAGGTTCGGATGCTATTTTTGCATAAAAGACAATATGTAACAAAACATCACCAAGCTCCTTTTTAATCTCGGGCAGGTCATTGGATAGAATTGCATCCGACAGTTCGTATGTTTCCTCTATGGTGAGGTGTCTCAAACTTTCCAGCGTCTGTTTCCTATCCCATGGGCATTGCTCCCTGAGTTCATCCATTATGGTTAACAGCCTGTCAAATGCCATTAATTGTTGCTGTCTGCTTTCAGTCAGCTGCTCAAATTTCTTTTCCATAAGACAAATATAGCAATCACACAGCCGCCAATAGCTCTTTTAGACTTTGGGAAAACTTATCTTCCCTAGAAATAGACTCGAATAAATCAAGAAGGAATTTTGAAACTGGTCTGAATCAGGTTACTTGTACACTTCGCTACAACTTTATCTTCCCGATTAGTGATGACGCCTTCGACATGAATAATATTCTTGCCCGCCCGGACCACCTTACCGCCAGCAAGAAGTACATCGCCTAATCTGGCTGCATGCAGAAAATCGCAATTCAGATTGACTGATGTATATGCAAAATCGCGACCAAGAACATACACCATCATTCCCACTACGTCATCCATTATTGTAGCAGCAATCCCACCGTGCAATACTCCCATGGGATTAGTCATGTCCTGCCTTACAACGAATTCAACAAGTAGACTTCCTTCCTCCGCAGCAATAAGTTTCCCATTTAGCCAACGTCCGACAGGCGAGATACTTGTGTTAAGATGTTTTCCTGTCTCTCTTTTGAGAGCGTTTAATCGGGGATTTGGATCGGAAAAGTCTGAGTCCTGAGAATCAACCATAGTTAAGAAATATAATTAATCATTTACCTACAATAAGTAACACTAAAAAATAGTAATTATCATAGATATACCTATGTATTTGTGTCATTTATATGGATTTTATTACTACGTGTCAGGGGAATTGCTACCTTTGCGCGTGTTTTTGCCAGAGATAAACGTTTACGAAAATATGAATTTTACGCTGTCACAAGTTCCTTCCCGCACTGAGAAACCAAGAGAAAAGGGAGTAACCATGGTTATGGACAAGGGCTTAAGCATCAGGGAAACAGAAGACATGCTTTCCACTTCATCTTCATTTATTGATATTGTAAAGTTGGGTTGGGCTACCTCTTACGTTAGTCAGAACCTGGATGAGAAGCTTGCTGTATATAAGAATGCAAATATTCCGGTCTATTTCGGAGGAACTCTATTCGAAGCATTTGTAGTCAGAAATCAATTTGATGATTTCCGTCGCCTTCTGGACAAATACGACTTAAAATATGCTGAAGTATCAGATGGATCTATCGAAATGCCTCAGGATGTAAAATGTGAATATATACGCACATTGGCACAACAGGTTACTGTCCTGTCAGAAGTTGGTTCAAAAGATGAGAATAAGATCATCCCTCCGTATAAATGGATCCAACTGATTAAATCCGAACTACAAGCTGGCTCATGGAAAGTGATAGGTGAAGCCCGTGAATCAGGAAACGTAGGTCTTTTCAGAGCAAGCGGTGAGGTGAGGCAAGGTTTGGTGGAAGAAATTCTTACTGAAATTGCGTTCGAAGATATGCTTTGGGAAGCTCCGCAAAAATCGCAGCAGGTCTGGTTCGTAAAATTGCTGGGAGCGAATGTGAACCTTGGAAATATTGCGCCTGCAGAATTGATCCCACTGGAAACAATCCGACTTGGTTTGAGAGGAGATACTTTCAATAATTTCCTGAATACCAAAACCAAACAAAAGTGGAAAATTGACACCAAGTAAAATCACATGACACCAAACCGAAGCATGTAATTTTTTATCAAAATATCATCTAACCTTAGATCATGGAATTAATTAAGCAGTTTATTGACATTTTTCTTCATCTTGATAAACATCTTTTTGACATCGTTCAGGAGTATGGCACACTTACATATGTCATCCTTTTTCTGATTGTATTCACTGAGACGGGACTCGTGATTATGCCCCTTCTTCCGGGTGATTCGCTGCTATTTGCAGCAGGTGCCATTGCTGCCAACGAAACTGCAGGACTGAATGTTTGGTTAATCATCATCATTTTAATCATCGCCGCACTACTTGGAGATAACGTTAACTACTTTATGGGTAGTAAGTTCGGTGGCGAAATAAGGAAACGCGAACGGGTATTATTCTTAAAAAGGGAATATCTTGAAAAAACAGAAGCTTTTTACGAAAAACATGGTGGCAGTACTGTTATTATGGCTCGCTTCATCCCTATCGTTCGTACCGTAGCACCGTTCGTTGCCGGAGCAGGGAGTATGACTTATTCAAAATATATCACCTATTGCGTAATTGGTGCGTTACTTTGGGTTCCTTCATTAACCCTTTTGGGGTACTTCTTCGGAAATATGGAAATTGTTAAAAAGAACTTCGAACTTGTGATCTTCGGAATCATCGGTTTCTCAATCCTTCCAATGATTTTTGGATATCTGAAAAGCAAATTTGCTAAGCCAAGCGCGGCATAAGTTGAGGGCAATCACCTTTCGGCTCCTTCCGATATTGATAATCAATAATACAATGCCTCGTCTACAGAAATGGGACGAGGCATTGTATTTTTAACCTACCGACAGCAGATCGCCGAATACCAACTATTCTCCGTTATTTTGAACTATAGTTCGGCGCCTCTTTCTGTATCATCACATCGTGAGGATGACTTTCCCTCACACCGGCAGAAGTTATTTTAACGAAAGTCGCCTTTTGTAGTGTGGCTATATCACTTGCTCCGCAATAACCCATACCCGCTTTCAATCCCCCTACCATCTGATAAATTATTTCAGAAACCTTTCCCTTAAAAGGTACTCTTCCTACTATTCCTTCAGGAACCAATTTTCGTGCGTCATCTTCTGCATCCTGGAAATAACGATCTTTGGAACCTTCACCCATTGCTTCCACTGACCCCATTCCGCGGTAAGATTTGAATTTTCGTCCTTCATAAATAACAATTTCTCCGGGAGCTTCGTCGCTTCCAGCCAACATCGAACCAATCATAATGGTACTGGCTCCGGCTGCCAACGCTTTGGTCATATCTCCGGAATAACGTATTCCTCCATCTGCAATAACTGTTACACCTGTTCCCTCTAACGCTTTGGATGCCCACATCACAGCTGTAAGCTGAGGTACCCCTATTCCCGCTATGATCCGCGTGGTACAGATACTTCCCGGTCCTACCCCCACTTTCACGGCATCGGCACCTGCTTCTGCTAAAGCAAGTGCTGCTTCGCCGGTAGCGATATTTCCCGCTATCACATCTAGCTTAGGGAATTGCGCTTTCACCAATTTCACTGCATCAATTACACCTTTCGAATGCCCGTGGGCAGTATCCAGACTGATTATATCGACTCCCGCCTTCACCAACGCTTGCACTCTTTTCAAAAGATCCGCTGTAACACCTACGGCAGCACCCACCCGCAGACGACCATAAGCGTCTTTACATGCATTGGGATGCGATTTTCTTTTCAATATATCCTTGTAAGTAATTAGTCCGGTAAGCTGATATTCGCTGTTAACGATCGGTAATTTCTCAATTTTATATTCCTGAAGAATCACCTCAGCATCTTCCATGGAAAGACCGTCGGAAGCTGTAATGATATTCTCCTTTGTCATCAACTCAGTTACCGGCCTGGACAAATCACGCTCGAAACGCATATCACGGTTGGTAAGAATACCAATCAGTTTATGGTTGTCGTCAATAACAGGAATTCCACCGATCTTAAATTCACGCATAATCTGGAGTGCGTCACCCAGTTTGGCATTTTCAGGAAGTGTGATCGGGTCAAGAATCATCCCGCTTTCGGAACGCTTCACCTTGCGAACCTGCTCGGCCTGCGCTTCTATACTCATGTTTTTATGAATAATTCCTATACCTCCTTCCTGTGCCATAGCAATGGCAAGATCCGATTCGGTAACAGTATCCATCGCTGCCGATACAATGGGAATATTGAGCTCAATGTTACGGGTAAGTTTGGTTTTGACAGTAGTGTCCCGTGGAAGAGTTTCCGAATAACCGGGAAGCAGCAGAACGTCGTCGTAGGTGAGTGCCTCGATGAGGCCGGGGGATGGGGATGTACTCATAGCAAATAATTTTATAGTTATTTGCCGGGTAAAATTAACCAGAAGTTTTGAGCTGAAAAAATAAAATATACTTTTCAGCTCAAAACTGCATTAATTCGATAAGCGTAACATATTAAAAATCAAGACACTAAAACCCTTACTTTTTTGATCCGTTTTTTATCAGCAGACTGTACTTTAAAAGTAATTTCTCTGTGTGTTGCTATTTCTCCGGTACGGGGCAATCTTGAAAAAAGTTCTAAAAGCAGACCAGCCAGCGACTCACTTCCACCACGCACTTCATCGAAGTAATCTGTTTCGAGTCCTAACAGTCGGCATAAATCATTGATCAATACTCTTCCCTCAAAAACGTAAGTATTTTCGTCAACCTGGGTATAGTTAACCTCTTCATCTTCGTCGTATTCGTCATTAATATCTCCGAATATTTCCTCAATGATATCCTCCAATGTAATAAGTCCGCTTGTACCGCCGTACTCGTCGACGACAATAGCCATATGAACCCTTCTGGTCTGAAAATCCTGCATTAAATCATCCAGACGTTTGCTTTCCGGGATAAAATACACCGGTCTGATCAGCTTCTGCCAGTTGAAATGCTCATCCAGATGCAAGTGCGGAAGCAAATCTTTAACATTAAGAATACCTTCAATATGATCCAGATCCTCCCTAAAAACCGGCACTCTCGAATAACCTGATTTATTGATTTTGTCCATGAGCTCATGGAAATTCAGCTCAATATCAAATGCCGTAATATGCAACCTGGCTTGCATCGCCTTTTTTGCATTGGTCTGTCTGAAATTCGCCAGTCCACGGAGCAGATCCGATTCTTCCTCACTTTCTGCTTTGGCTTCAAGTCGCTCTGTCGATATTTCTGCTCCTTCGGGAGTAAGTATGCCCACTGCAAACCCGAGTTTCATCACTGGTTTTGTCAACGGGCTACAAACTTTGATCAAAAACTTTGTGATGCCTGTAATTTTAGGAATCAGATCCAATGCCTTCCTTGCACTGTTGAAACGAACCATTGCATCCAACCAGATCCATAAGCAAAGGAATCCAATCACCGACCATCTGACTATCTGCTCTTCAGTTCCCTGTAAATGAAGCCAGGCGAGGCGTGCTGCCAAAAGTACCGCACCAAGCGTAACTCCACGCTGCATTAGTGAGAGCGTCAGTTGCTGTATACGACTGGGAAGGAGGTTATCGGTATCTGATTTCCGTTCCCACGGATTTTCCATCAGCCCCGCAGCAGAATAGGCGGCTCTGATACCTGAGAAAAAAAGGGAAAGGACAAACAGGAATATTACAAATGAAAGGTCATAAACCAGATACTTATCTATCGGAATTTCAATACCGGCGATGAGGGGAATAGCTCTGTAAGAATAGGAGACTTTTTTGTAAATCTGAAGATTTGAGAATATATCTTCTGACACAAATTGTGATAATTCAGGGGGATTTAATAACCCCCACCGCTTTCGGGGAAGAGGATCTTCGTTATCGGTTTTATCTTTCACAGATTGCTGAAAAACGTTCGTAATAAGCTATGTTATCATAAATGTAACGATTCTGAGCAGAAGTGCCTTCATATCCGTATACAATATTTCAATCATTGTATATTGCCGGGGATTAGCTTTAGCGGACTTTTGTCTGCAGTTAGCGGCAGACAAAAGTCCGGCATATATCAGAATGGCAGATCGTCGTCGTCACTTCCGGCTGCCATCGAAGGCGGAACCGGGTCGCTAGCCCTCGGAACTTGCCGCGCGGGTGCCTGCTGTTGCGCATACCCATGATTGCTATTCTCATTTGAACCTCCACCTGCTGGTCCTCCCAGAAGTGTCATACTATTGGCGCGAATCGTCACACCCGATTTTTGCTGCCCATCTTTGTCAGTCCAGTTATCAGTTCGAATACGACCTTCAATATACACCTGATTACCTTTCTTCAGGTATTTTTCTGCCACCTTGGCAAGACCTTCCCAAAGTTCAATTCGGTGCCATTCCGTATTGTCGACCCTTTCACCACTTTTGTTGGTATAACTTTCGGTCGTAGCAATACTAAACTTAGCAACTGCAGAGCCACTTTCCAGATAACGTACTTCCGGATCGCTCCCCAAATTTCCAATCAGAATCACTTTATTAACACTCCCTGCCATAATTTTTTTGTTCTAAATATTTGCAATTATATAATTTAAAGATAGTTGATAATAACTTAAAACAGTACATCAAAGCTATAGCACTATCCTTCTCATAGATACCCTTCCTCTTTGAGAACCATATCAACCAATATTGGTTTTGGCAGATTGGCCACTTCATCTGTATCATAAAAATGATATCCATCCATAGATGGTAAATCAGCATCATTTGTAATATCAATCCACCAGAACCGGACAAACAACTTCTGATGTGTCAACAAATGCGTATAAGTTTTAGGAACATTCCTGATTCTTCCAGTGCGAAGAATGCTATCCACAGCCTGGTTTACCGGCAAATCATCCAACGTATCAATTTCATGAGAAGTTTCAGTCATTGGGAAATCATACAAACCTTTCCAGATATCCTTCCCCAAACGCTCCTTCATTGCTATTTTATGCTCACACTCAGTGATAAAATAGTTGAAATATCTGCTGCGTACCTTCACTTTTTTCAGCTTCACCGGCAATTCGGATTGCTTATTGTGCATGTTGGCATAACACATATCCCTGAAGGTACATACATCACATTTGGGAGATACAGGAACACACTGAAGCGCCCCAAATTCGATCATCGCCTGATTGTAAATAGCCGGATCTTCTCTGGATATAAGTTGCTGTGCAGTCTCTGTAAACTCCTTTTTCCCTTCATTGCTCAATATGTCCGTATAAATCCCAAACAACCTCGCCATAACTCTGTACACATTCCCGTCCACAGCGGGAATTACTTCATCAAAAGCAAATGAAGCTACGGCTGCAGCAGTGTAATGCCCCAAGCCTTTTAGTTTCGAAAGCCGGGCAGCTGTGGAAGGGAAACTCCCTCCGAACTCTGTCATAATCTGGCGGGCAGTGTAGTGCATATTGCGCGCTCTTGAATAATAGCCCAGTCCCTGCCACAGCCTGAGTACGTCCTTTTCTTCCGCCGACGCCAGATCAGACACTGTCGGATACGTCTCTGTAAACCTTTCATAGTAAGGCAATCCCTGAGCAACCCGTGTCTGCTGAAGAATAATTTCGGACAGCCATATTTTATATGGATCTCTTGTCTCCCGCCATGGTAAAGGCCTGTGATTTTGGATGTACCAGGTTTTAAGCCTTTTATTAAAATCAATGATCTGTAACTGATCGGATAGCATATCGTTTGTACTTATATACTCTGTTTTTTAACCGATTATAAAAAAAATGGAAAAGCCATCCTTTTAAATTCAGGTAAAAATAGCGTACCTTTGTGTTCCCAAAATTTGGAGGAGGAAGTAAATAAATGAAATAATATCCACTTAAAGTAAACAATCAAAGTGACTAAGGCAGACGTAATCGCACAAATTTCTGAGAAAACAGGCGTAGACAAGGGCGATGTTCAACAAACGCTAGAATCGTTTTTCACCGTGGTAAAGGACTCACTTTCTGATGGTGAGAATCTTTATGTTAGAGGCTTTGGTAGCTTCATAAACAAAAAGCGTGCACGTAAAGTAGCCCGTAATATCTCAAAGGGAACTTCAATGATTATTGACGAGCATTTTGTACCAAGTTTCAAACCTGCTAAAGTTTTCGTTGAACAGGTTAAAGAAAGTGACAAACTTAAAGCTTACGCTGAAAAGTAATTCACCTCACAAGGTTTGGTTATAAACAGTATGAAAAAATCCATTTTGCTTTCTTGTGTACTTGCAGTTGCCTTAGTAGGTACTCTATTCAGTCTGCCTAAGGTAGTTGTCAATAACAAAGGGAAAGAAGTGGACACTGAAAAAGCTCAGACAGCCGAGGCATCAAGCGCATCGACTCCATCTGAGACACCTGCCAATTCGCACGATGGAGCCACTTTATCACCTGAACAACAAAAAACCGTTGATCAGCTTAGAGGTGGCTTCATTCTTGCAAACGATAAAGAAAAAGTTACTGCCGGAATAAAACTTTCTGATAAATTTACAGAATTGCAGAAATTCGACAGCGCTGCCTTTTATGCTGAACAAGTGGCTATCCTAGATCCTTCTCTGGATAACATAGTCAGGACTGGTGATCGTTACTACGCAGCATACGGCTTTGCAGTGGATGAGCAAAAGTCGAAAAATCTTGGGATAAAAACCCGTGAGTATTATCAAAAGGCAATTGATAAGAATTCAGGTCTGCTGGCAGTAAAAGCCAATATGGCCATGACTTACGTAAACACAGAAAACCCTATGCAGGGTATAACCATGTTACGTGAGGTAATCGATACAGACCCTACCAATGAATTGGCTTTGTTCAATCTTGGTATTCTGTCGATGCGTTCAAATCAATATTCGAAGGCAGCTGACCGCTTCCGTCAGATACTGACGAACAACCCTGCCAACACCAAAGCTAAATTCTATCTCGGTTTAACTTTGGTAGAACTTGGTAAAAATGATGAAGCCAGAAAAGTCCTTTCTGAAGTTAAAAAAGAAGAAAAGGATCCTGTTATTCAGCAAGCTATCGGCGAACTGGAACAGCGGCTCAACAACTGATTGAATTAAGTATACAACACAATTATTTATATTAAACGAATAAGTTATGCCTTGCGGAAAGAAAAGAAAGAGACATAAGATCTCCACTCACAAGAGAAAGAAACGCCTTAGAAAAAACAGACATAAGAAGAAATAATTGGTAATTGACCGGATTGCTACAATCCGGTCATACCTTCTTCACGGTTGCGTAATGCCTCATTAATTCTATGAGGAGGTCGAGTATTAACATTAAGATAGCCATTCAGTTGGTGGAACATTGAGTAACGAATTACTAATCAATTCTACTCAAAAGGGAGAGCGTATAGCCCTTTTGCAGGATAAACGTCTTTTAGAGTATCACGTTGAAACACCGGATCAAAGCTTTACCGTAGGTGATATTTACCTCGGTACAGTCAGGAAACTGGTGGCAGGGCTTAATGCTGCCTTTGTAGATGTGGGATTTGAAAAGGATGCATTTCTGCATTATTTAGATCTGGGTCCGAATATTAACTCTCTTAACAAACTCACCAAGGATGTAATCTCCAAGCGTGCGAATTCAGGCAAATTGAATAACTTCAAGATGGAGCCTGAAATTGAGAAGCTTGGAAAAATTGATAAAGTACTCTCCAAAAATCAGCCTATTCTGGTTCAGATTGTAAAAGAACCAATCTCTACCAAAGGTCCCCGTTTATCCTGCGACATTTCGATTGCCGGTCGTTACATCGTTCTGGTTCCTTTTTCCAACTCAGTAAACCTTTCCAAGAAGATTACTGACAAGCAGGAAAGAAACCGTTTGCAAAGATTGATGTCATCCATCAAGCCTGCCAACTTCGGAGTAATTATCCGTACAGTAGCGACAGGAAAAGATGTTGACGAACTGAATAAAGATCTTCAGGATTGCCTTGATAAGTGGGAAAACGGAATTAAAGCACTTCGTGATGCCAAACCACGTGACCGCGTGATAGGTGAAATGAACCGTGCTTCTTCCATCATCCGCGATATGCTGAACGAATCTTTCGACAGTATCACCGTGGATTCTAAAGAGGTGTATGACGATATCAAAGCATACATCCACAACATTGCTCCTGAAAAAGAGAACATTCTCCGACTGCATAATGGTAAGAATAAACTGTTTGAACAGTTTGGTCTTGAAAAGCAAATTAAAGGATTGTTCGGACGCTCTGTAAGTCTTCCTAACGGAGGATACCTGATTATTGAGCACACAGAAGCACTTCACGTTATCGACGTAAACAGCGGTAACAAATCTAATTCTGAAGAAGATCAGGAAGCTACGGCACTGAGTGTGAACCTCGAAGCAGCCAAAGAAGTTGCCCGCCAGTTGCGTCTGCGCGATATGGGTGGCATTATCGTCGTCGATTTTATCGATATGAAGAAAGCGGAAAACAAACGCGTTCTTTTCGATACGATGCGGGACGAAATGAAAGGCGACCGCTCAAAATACACAGTTCTTCCTCTTTCAAAATTCGGGTTGCTGCAAATTACACGTCAGCGTGTAAGACCTGAAATGAATATCGTCACCCGCGAAACCTGCCCTACCTGCGGTGGTACAGGAAGTATTCAGGCAAGTATTCTCGTTTCAGATGTAATTGAGAACAATCTGGATTATATGCTCTCAAAACAAAATGAGCGTGGAATTACGATTTTACTGCATCCATTCCTGCATTCCTATTTTACAAAAGGTATTATTTCCCGACAAGTAAAATGGTTCTTCCAATACAAAACCTGGGTTAAACTCATCAAGGATTCATCATTGGGCGTTACAGACTTCAAATTCCATAACCAGTATGGGGAGGAGATTGAGATTGTTCCGGGCAACTGATGTCTAGCTGTTAGCTATCAGCTTTTAGCCGTTAGCTTAGGGCCCGGCTAAGGAAGATCACAATAGTCACTCAATAACCTTCCAGACAATGTTGGCTAGGTTATAGTAACTGCTTATTTACCTTTCCAGATGGGATTTCTTTTTTCTCGGAATGCTGCTGTACCTTCTTTCGCATCCTCTGAAAGTAGTAAAAAATCCAGTTGCTCTTTCAAAAAACGATGACGGTCACCTGCAGGTATCGAGGGTAATTTCTGAAATGCCTTCAAACCAGATTGAATGGCGTACGGCGCGTTCTCGCATATCAGATCTGCCAGTTTATCCGCTTCCCTTTGTATTTGTTCAGGAGATATAACCTGTGTGAGCAGACCCATTTCCAGGGCCTCAGCGGCTGAATAACTTTTTCCTGTTATAGCCATTTCCATAATTTTACGAGCCGGCACCAACCCTGTCAGCGATTCCATCACCTGCATCGGCCATATGCCTCTCTTCACCTCTGGCAGACTGAACGTAGCTTCAGATACGCTCAATACGAATGTGCAGCCGCATATCAGTAAAAAACCTCCGGCTAACACAGGTCCTTCTACAAGCGCTATACTTGGTTTTAACAGCTGAGAGAATGCATCACCTAGTCGGGCTTCTCCCTGAATCTCCGGAAGGCTTTCATTCTTTATATCGGCATCCGGATTATGGAAAGCATTCAGATCTGCTCCTGCACAAAAAACCGGCCCTTTGGCTTCAAGTATTACACACCTCACTTCCGGCGTATAATGTGCATACGCCAACGCGTAGGTAATTTCCTTCACCATCGTTGGCGTGAAAGCATTGCGTTTTTCAGGACGATTCAGCGTAATCCGGAATACATGACCTTTTAGTTCAGTTTTGACATATACAAATCGAACCTGATCAAACTTCTGAATATCCTTTTCCCGATAAAACTGCATCTTATTTAAAGAATTACCGCTTCAAGCATGGTAATATACTGCTTGATACCAGCGTCGATTTCATGTAAATAAATAAACTCATCAGCACTATGCGAGCGTCCCGAATGACCCGGACCCATTTTCAGTGAAGGGCAATCGAGCAATGCCTGATCAGATGTAGTTGGCGAGCCGTATGCATTTCTTCCCAAAGCCAGTCCGGCCTTGACAATCGGGTGATCCATCGGAATACTTGATGGTCTCAAACGAATGGATCTGGCACTCACTTCTGAACCAATATGCTCCTGAATTACGTCAATGATTTCCTCCAGTGTATATTGATCTGTTGCACGCACATCTATAGTAAAATTACATACATCTGGAACCACGTTGTGTTGTGTTCCGGCGTTGATGATGGTGACAGACATTTTTACGGGTCCCAAAGTAGGCGACACTTTCGGAAACTGATAGCTGTTGATCCACTGAATATCTTTCAAAGCTTTGTATATGGCGTTATCACCTTCTTCCCGTGCCGCATGTCCCGATTTCCCTTTCGCTGCACAATCCAGTACAAGTAACCCCTTTTCTGCCACAGCCAGATGCATTTCAGTAGGCTCACCCACAATTGCAAACGAAATTTCAGGCAACTCGGGCACCACTATTTCCAAACCTTCCTTACCTGATATTTCTTCTTCCGCAGTAGTCGCAATTGCTATATTATAATTCAGATTCTCATACTCATAGAAGTAACAGAACGTAGCCAACAAAGAAACCAGACAACCGCCTGCATCATTACTGCCCAAACCATACAATTTACCATCTTCGACCTTAGCAACAAAAGGATTGAGTGTCCAGGATTTGTTAGGTTTTACTGTGTCATGATGGGAATTCAGCAACAATGTAGGTTTAGTATGATCAAAGTGCTTATTGAACGCCCACAAGTTGTTCTTTTTACGGGAAAAAGGAATTCCCTTTTTATTGAAATAATTCTCTATCAAAAATGCTGTCCCTTCCTCTTCCCTGCTGAACGACTCTGTTTCTATCAATTCCTTCAGTAATGCAACAGCTTCCTCACTCAATATTTTTATATGCTCAATCGCTTCTACTTTCTCCATGACGGGTTGGGTTATTCTCCGATGATTTTGGGCAAAGGTATAAAAAAAGGGAGTTGCACCTTACAGTACTACTCCCTTAGAATTCCATTAGAGATATTTACCACCTCACCTGTCCGTCGCCTCTCACAACCCATTTTTCTGTTACGAGTTTTTCCAGAGCAAACGGTCCACGTGCATGTAGCTTCTGCGTAGAAATGCCTATTTCAGCACCCAAAGCAAAAACTCCTCCATCGGTGAAGCGCGTAGACGCATTGGCATATACCGCAGCAGCATCCACTTCTTTCAGAAAATTATCAATTGCATCGCTATCCTTCGAAATAATTGCCTCCGAGTGACGGGACGAATGTTCACGGATATGACCAAGCGCCTCATCCAGCCCATCTACAACTTTTACCGAGCATTTATAGTCAAGAAACTCACGCCCGAAATCCTCAGGCTCCGCTCTCTGTAAGAAAGGATATTGAACTCCCTCGAATATACCATAGGCCGTTTTATCTGCAAATACTTCCACATTCCATTTTACAAACTCCTCTTTCAGCTTTGGCAGAAAATCCGCGGCAACCTCTTTATCTACCAGGATAGTATCCAGAGAATTACAAACAGATGGTCGTGAAACTTTTGCATTCACAACAATAGAAGCGGCTTTGTCCAAATCACCCGTTTTCTCCACATAGGTGTGGCAAACACCGGCTCCGGTTTCAATAGTAGGAACCAGAGAATTCTGACGAACGAATTTTATTAATCCTTCAGAACCTCTTGGAATGATAATATCCACATATTTTGTAGCCGTCAGTAATTCCATCACAAACTCCCGGCCCGTTGGCAACAAGTTCACCGCAGCAGCAGGTACACCTATCTCTTCCAGACTTTCGTGAATCAAACTTACCAGATACGTATTGGAATAATGTGCTTCTTTACCACCTTTCAATACACAGGCATTCCCGGAACGCAGGCAAAGTGCCGCCACATCCAGCGTCACGTTAGGGCGGGATTCGTATATCACACCCACTACACCCAGCGGTACGGCCAGTTTCTGCAAAGAAAGTCCTTGTTCAATCGTTCTTTCCAAAAGCACTTTACCCGTGGGATCAGCCAGGGCAGCCACATCCCGAAGACTTTGGGCCAGAGCTTCAATTCTTTTTTTATTGAGTAGAAGACGATCTTTTTTGGGATCCGTGTCATCCATTGCGTCGAGGTCTTTTTTATTTTCCTCAACAATCTGTTCTTCATTCGCTATGACCTTGTTTGCCAGAGATAGCAAAAGATCAGCTCTGTCCTTATCACTCAGCTTACGTACCGCAACGGATGCGTCCTGAGTAGCTTTTAGTAAAGGTAAAATGGAGTCCATTATAATAGTACGATATCATTGGCATGCGCCACTTCAAAATTCACTGTCTTTAAATTTTCTTTGATCGCGCCCGAAGTTTCTCTTGCACGCGCCACAGCGATCATTTCATGATCCGGCGAATATATCTCTATAATCTCACCAGCTTCAAACTCACCGGTTACATCAGTAACGCCCACTGCAAGCAAACTCTTTCTTTTCAACAGTGCCTTGGAAGCCCCTTCGTCGATATGCAGCGTTCCGGAAACCAATCCTCCGCTACCCAGCCAGCGATTCCGTGCCGACAAGGTACTTTTTCCCGCTCCTATCACAGTCCCTGCTTTGCCTTCCAGAGCCAGCAGAAGTTCATCTGTCTGATTCATACCGAATATGACCACCTGAATAGCCATACGTGCAGCAAGTTTGGCAAATGTGAGCTTGGAAGCCATACCTCCCAAACCAAGGAAAGACTTATCCGTACGTACAAATCTGAAAACCTCATTCACATTATTTACGTTCCGGATAATACCACCGTTCTCATCGAGCAAGCCGCCTACCGAAGTACAGAACATGAGTTTTTCAGCACCAAAGCCCACAGCCAGTAACGTAGCCAGTTCGTCATTGTCCGAAAACTTTAACTCACGGTCGCTTACAACGTCATTTTCATTGACAATAGGAATAATATCGTTTTCCCAAAGTTCTTCAAATGTACCTTTCAGTTGAAGAAACTTATTGCGGTTAGCGAAATGCTGTCTTTCGCAAAGACTTTGCGCTATATAGATTTGATTCGGAGCAAAATAACTTGCATACAACCCAACCAGCAAAGGATTACCCACTGATGCAGCTGCCTTGCGTTGCGTCATGGTTCCTTTATAATCCTGAATATAGGCTTTTCCTGCACCTACCGCACCGGATGAAACAATGATGATTCTGTATTGAGAGTGAATAGAAGAAACCTGCCTTGCTATTTCTGAGATGATTCTCACATCAGGCTCTCCGGATGCCAGCGTAATGGAAGCCGTTCCGAATTTTATAACTAGAATTGGTTTTGACACTGTGAACTTCTGTAAATCCGGCCGCACGAAGTGGCTGAGAACTATAAAACAATTTTATCCCAAATTTAACTTTTCTTAATCAGAAAAGAAGATATAATGGCTGGAAGATCAAGAAAGTTATACCGCACTCATCATTGAAAGGTAATTTTGTTAAACTTCCTGTCCAGTATCAGCGCCTCCTGCAATCTCCTCATATATTCATCTTTGGGAATTTCAATGGCTCCGTAACGAAGCACATTATCGTTCATAAACTGCGTATCCAGCAATTTAAAATCATTGATTTTTAAAATCTGTATCAGATAATGGAAAGCTACTTTAGACGAATTGCTTTCTCTGGAGAACATAGACTCTCCGAAAAAAACACCATTAACAGATACACCATACAGCCCACCAACAAGCTGTCCGTTATTCCAGGCCTCCACGCTGTGTGCAAACCCAAGTTTGTACAGTCCAACATAGGATGCAATAATGTCTTCGGATATCCAGCTACCTTCTTCCTCCTGGTTTTTACTAAGTACCCGCAAACCTGCACATCCTCTCATTACGCCTTCAAAATCCGTATTAATCCTGATATCGAATTGTTTCCTGTTCAAAACAGGTCTCAGAGACTTGCCGGGCTTATAAGTTTCAATGGGAATTACAGCCCGGGGATCAGGCGCATACCAATATATGGTTCCATCCGGCTCTGCCATTGGAAAAATGCCGTTTATATAGCCATACAAAAGATCATCGGTACTAATAACCGCCATTAGAAATATTAAGTTTGTGGTATAAAATCATACATAGTTAGCACTAATCCTCTGAGGTCGCAATCAAATTTTTCTTGATTACAGTGAACCACAAAAATATATTTCATGTTGTTTTGTCATAATAATTTTTTGTGCGAAATTTGCATCCTCTTAGACGACTAACCAAAGTACATGAATAGCAACGGAATACATACTGTTCTTCATACTACGCCATTCAGGTTTAGGTCCCCCCGGACCGTCTAATCTCATTTTGCCTACGCAGCAAAACTTTCTCCGCCTTTTTCTTTAAATTTTTGAAACGTCCCATCGTTATTTCTGGGAATTAAATTCTTTGTTTCGAACATTTTTTGTCTTTATAGCCATCAATGAAAAATACCGAAGTAGTGGGCAGCAAGTTCGTTATACAAACTGCCAATGAAAATCATCTCCATTATGCCGAAACTATTTGCGCGGAAATGGAAGAGAGTGCCAAAAAACGTGGTACTGGTATAGCTAAACGTTCTCCTGTATATATCATGGAGAAAATGGTTGAGGGAAAGGCGATTATCGCAACTACCAATACCGGAGAGTGGGTAGGATTCTGTTACATTGAGACATGGGAACATGGCAAATTCGTAGCAAACTCCGGCCTTATTGTAAATCCTGATTTCAGAAATAGTGGAATGGCTAAAGCGATCAAACAGAAAGCTTTTGAACTTTCACGCAAAAAATATCCCGATGCCAAAATTATTGGTATCACTACAAGCTTGCCGGTAATGAAGATCAACTCTGACCTGGGTTATGAACCCGTAACGTTCAGTGAACTTCCTGCCGACGACGCTTTCTGGAAAGGATGCGCAAGTTGTGTAAATTATGATGTTCTGATGCGTACCGGCAGAAAGCACTGCCTTTGCACCGGCATGATGTATAATCCTGACGATCATAAGAAAACAGAAACGCAGGCCGAAAAGGATACCTGGGATTTCCTTAAAGAATCAAGCCTCTACGAGCGTTGGATGCGTATCAAACAACGTATTTTATTGCGAAGGGAAGAACGTGCGAAAAAGAAAAACGCCGAGGCTATGCTCGTACACTAAATGTACCTGCATTCATTTACAGATTATTAATATCGTATAAATACCTCGCCCGGCCGCTTTTCAAGCCCGACGCGAGGTATTTTTTTGTTACTTTGTATTTCAGTTTTAAAGTTTAATAAGAACCTATTTTCCCGTAATGTCACAGCCAAAAGTAGTATTAGCGTTCAGCGGAGGATTAGATACCTCCTTTTGTGTAAAATATTTAGCCGAAGACAGAGGCTATGAAGTACATTCTGTGCTTGTAGATACCGGCGGTTTTTCAGACGAAGAACTTAAAACTATTGAGGCTAACGCTTATGCCCTGGGTGTTAAAAATCATGCTACTATCTCTAAAACGGCAGATTATTACAACGACTGCATCAAGTATCTGATATTTGGTAATGTCTTGAAAAACAATACTTATCCACTGTCGGTAAGTGCGGAACGTGTATTCCAGGCGGTTGCAGTTGCTGAGTACGCAAAGGAAATCGGAGCAAATGCAATAGCACACGGAAGCACCGGAGCTGGTAATGACCAGGTTCGTTTCGACATGGCCTTCCGCATCATCATTCCTGATGCCGAAATCATTACTCCTATTCGTGATTTGAAACTTTCACGCGAAGCGGAAATTGAATATCTGACCAATAAGGGTGTTGGACGTGAGTGGGCAAAAGCCGCTTACAGTATCAATAAAGGATTGTGGGGAACATCTGTTGGAGGAAAAGAAACACTTACTTCTGAGCAGTACTTGCCTGAATCAGCATGGCCAACCCAGGTTTCTAAGACTGAGCCGGAAACCATCACTCTGGAATTCGTGAAAGGTGAGTTGAAAGGTGTTGCGGGTGAATCTTTCGAAAACCCGGTAGCAGCCATTCAGAAACTGGCAGCTATTGCACAACCTTTCGGAATTGGTCGTGATATCCACGTCGGAGATACGATTATCGGAATTAAGGGGCGCGTTGGATTTGAGGCTGCTGCTCCTTTGGTGATTATCAAAGCGCATCATACACTTGAAAAACATGTATTGAGCGAACAACAACTATACTGGAAAGAGCAATTGGCTAACTGGTACGGAAGTTTACTTCACAAAGGCCAGTTTGTAGAACCGGTAATGCGTAATATAGAAACTTTCCTTGCGGATACTCAGGCTCACGTAACAGGAAGAGTGCATGTACATCTTGCTCCATATCGCTTCCATGTTGAGGGAATCGAATCACCCTATGATCTGATGTCATCGAAATTTGGCAGCTACGGAGAAATGAACAATGCATGGACCGGAGACGATGTCCGCGGATTCTCCAAAGTGGCATCTAACCAGGTAATGATTTATCAGAAAGTAAGCGAGAGCAACAACTAATCGTTTAGGGGCAATTGTTGATAGCTGGTTGAGATTCGTAAGTCTTATTAAAGATTTTAGTTATGACAATCACAGAACTTCAGAATCAAATTCAAAAGAAAGCGTTGGAATTACCTCCTGATTTACTTCAGGAAGTATTTGACTATATGGAATTTGTAGTTGAAAAAAAACGAAAGAGATTATTTTCCTCCGATCAGGAGCTTCAGAAATGGTGGAAAAATCTTGATGACTTTTCAAACGACTATATGAAGGACCAGACGCAACCTCCATTGGACAAAATTGAAAATTTGTTTGAATGAAGTACTTACTTGATACCAATATCATTGCCTACATTATTAACAACAGGCCACCAGAAGTTTTCTCAAAATTTCAATCACTATCTAGAGGTGACTTGTTAGTTTCCTCAATTGTGGTAGCAGAGCTCTGGTTTGGCGTAGCTAAAAGTCAGAAAAAAGAACAAAACAAGGTAGCTCTTGAAATTTTTTTAGAGCCTTTAACAATTGTTGATTTTGATCTTACTGCAGCAAAATTTTATGCGATTATCCGGGCAGATTTACAGAGCAGTGGTTCAGTTATTGGCTCAAATGATCTCTTAATTGCAGCGCATGCTCTTAGCCTGGGGCTCACACTGGTGACCAACAACACTAAAGAATTTGGAAGAGTAAGTGGTTTGACATTAGAAAATTGGGTAGAATAATGCAAAATATCAATATCGGAATAATCGGTGCGGCAGGATATACAGGAGGTGAATTGCTGAGAATTGTGATTAACCATCCTTACCTGAACGTTGCCTTTGCACATAGTAAAAGTCAGGCGGGCAAACCAGTCTACGCGACACATACTGACCTGTTGGGCGACACAGACCTGATTTTTTCAGGAGAAGAAATCCAGGAACTACTGAATGAGAAAGACCTGGGAGCTATTTTCCTATGTTCAGGACATGGAGAATCTAAAAAGTTTCTTGACCAATACAATGTTCCTGAAACTGTAAAGATCATTGATCTTAGTACAGATTTTCGTAACGAATCCAACGGATTTACCTACGGACTTCCTGAGCTGCAGAAAGATAAGATCAAAACGTCTTCGAAAATTGCTAATCCCGGCTGCTTTGCAACGAGTATAGAGCTGGCTATTTTGCCTCTGGCAAAAGCGGGATTAATCAAAGAGGATATACATGTCAGTGCCGTTACCGGAAGCACCGGTGCCGGACAAGCGCTCAGCGCGACTACTCATTTTTCATGGAGGAACAATAACCTGTCCATCTATAAGGCTTTTACACATCAGCATTTGACGGAGATCAAAATGAGCCTTACCAAGCTACAGGCTGATTTTAGCAAAGCGGTTCACTTTGTACCCTACCGCGGAGATTTTACCCGTGGTATTATGGCCAATGTCTATACGCCATTTGACGGTACGTTGGAAGAGGCAAAAGAATTGTATAAATCCTATTATGCCGGTCATCCTTTCACGCATGTAAGTGATTCGCCGATTGACCTGAAGCAGGTGGTTAATACTAATAAATGTCTGATCCACCTCGAAGTGCATGACGGACAACTGTTGATTTCCAGCATCATTGATAACCTTACAAAAGGTGCATCAGGACAAGCAGTTCAGAATCTTAACCTGGCATTCGGATTACCTGAGGATGCCGGTTTGAGGTTGAAGGCTCCGTCATTTTAATTTGTTTAACGCAGAGTTATGGAGGTGAAGCGCTGAGGACGCTGAACTACTCTTTCTGTGTAATCACTCATTTTCCTCTGCGTTTAAACTACATTCAAGATTATGTCACATTTATTTGATGTATACCCACTCTACGATATAGAACCTGTAAAGGCCGAAGGAAGCTACTTATGGGATTCGAATGGCACTAAATACTTGGATCTATATGGCGGTCACGCTGTAATTTCTGTGGGTCATTGCCATCCAAAATATGTTGATAAATTAAGCAAACAGCTTCATGCGATCAATTTTTACTCCAATTCTGTAAAAATATCCATGCAGGAAGAATTGGCAGAAAAGCTGGGAGAGCTCTCGGGCTACCCTGACTATAAATTATTCCTGATCAATTCAGGTGCTGAAGCTAATGAAAATGCACTTAAACTGGCTTCTTTCCATACAGGTCGTAAGAAAGTAGTTGCATTTACAAAGGCATTCCACGGACGTACTGCAGGTGCTGTAGCTGCTACTGACAATCCGTCTATAGTTGCTCCTATTAACTACAACGAGCACGTAAGTTTCCTTCCTTTCAATGATGTAAGTGCCCTGGAAGAAGGCATTACGGATGAAGTTTGCGCAGTGATTGTAGAAGGTATACAAGGAGTAGGCGGTATTCAGGTTGCTTCTGATGAATTCCTGCAGGCATTACGTAAGAAATGTGATGAAACCGGCGCAGTGCTGATTCTGGATAGTGTGCAGTGCGGATATGGACGTACGGGTAAGTTTTTTTCTCACCAGTTCAGCGGCATTCACCCGGATCTGATGACCATGGCAAAAGGTATGGGCAATGGTTTTCCGATTGGCGGGGTATTAATCTCTCCTAAATTTAAAGCCAGCTATGGTTTGCTGGGAACAACTTTTGGAGGAAATCACATGGCTTGTGCAGCAGGGATTGCAGTTCTGGATATTATGAAAGAAGAAAACCTACTGGCCAACGCAACTGAAATCGGAAATTATCTTTTGGAGGGTATCAAAGCAATTGGAGGATATAAGGAACTGAGAGGACGTGGACTGATGATCGGAATCGAGTACGATTTCCCTGTAAAGGATCTGAGGAACAAGTTACTCTTCGAACACAAGATGTTTACCGGCGTAGCAGGAGCTAATACGATCCGCTTGCTTCCGTCATTGGCATTGGGTAAAGAAGAGGCAGATGCCTTCCTGGATGCTCTTCGCGCCTGCTTAAACGCAGAGTGAAGAAAAGAGTCTAGCGCTGTGTTCCGCTGAGTTTATTAACCATATATTTGATATTCAACGTAGAAAGCTTCACCCAAAATTTACTAAAATATGGGGAAGAAATGAATAGAAATATAAACAGTTCTTTGGAGGAGAACGATATAACTCAGATAATACTACAATACAGTTTTAAAATTCACAGTGCGTTGGGACCAGGATTACTGGAATCCGTATACGCGGAATGCTTATTCTATGAATTAAAAAAGCACGGTTTGCATGTAGAAAAACAAAAAAGTCTGCCAGTATTGTACGATGAAATTATTCTGGAAGCTGGATTTCGGATTGACCTGTTTGTTGAAAATAAGGTAATTGTTGAGTTAAAGGCAGTTGAAGCTTTGAATGAAGTCCATTTCGCTCAAACTTTAACATACCTTCGACTATCTGAATGTAAAGTTGGCTTACTTATTAACTTTAATGTAGTTTCGTTAAAAAATGGCATTAAACGAATCGTAAATAAATATTAACTCCACGACCTCTGCGTGTACCTCATTAAACTCTGCGATTAAATAGAGCACAAAAAATGAAACATTTCCTATCCATAAACGACGTAACAGACCTTAACCAACTTATTACCAGCGGAATTATCTCAAAGAGAAATCCTTTTGGTGATAATGAACTGGGGAAGAATAAGACAATCGGCCTTTTGTTTTTCAATTCCAGTCTGCGTACGCGGTTGAGTACTCAGAAAGCAGCACAAAATCTTGGTCTGAATGTGATCATGATGAACGTGGGACAAGATGGATGGGGCCTGGAAATGGAGGAAGGTGTGATTATGAACGGTGATAAAGCGGAACATGTGAAGGAAGCTGCCGCCGTGATCGGTCGCTATTGCGATATCATCGGAATCCGTTCTTTTGCCGGTCTGCAGGACCGTGAGAAAGATTATCAGGAAATCGTTTTTGAGCAATTCAAAAAATATGCTGAGGTACCGATCGTCAACCTGGAGTCAGCGACACGCCACCCGTTACAATCCCTGGCCGACTGTATCACAATTGAAGAATTCCGTGTGAAGGAACGCCCGAAAGTAGTTCTGACCTGGCTTCCACACTTTAAGGCACTGCCTCAGGCGGTTGCCAATTCCTTCTGCGAATGGATGAACCCGATGAATGTAGAATTGGTCATTACACATCCGGAAGGATATGATCTTGCTCCTGAATTCGTCGGGAAGGGACAGGTTATCTACGACCAGAATAAGGCGTTGGAAGGTGCTGATTTTGTATATGGCAAAAACTGGTCATCGTTCAATCATTATGGACAGGTACTCAGCAGCGACCCATCCTGGATGATCACAGAAGAAAAAATGAGTCTTACTGACAACGGTAAATTTATGCATTGTCTTCCATTGAGAAGAAACATGAAAGTGGCTGATGAAGTGCTTGACGGACCGCGCTCTCTGGTAATCGAACAGGCTGCTAACAGAGAATGGTCTGCGCAGGCTGTTTTGCGGGAAATTCTTATCGGAATGTAACAACCTGCAAGGCAGTCGAACTTTTAAGGGTTGGGCTGCCGTTATATTTCCGGGCTTCATCCTTCACCATGAAATAAATACTACTGGTAATGCATACCGAAACATTGACATATACATCGACCTCAACTGAAAAACAAATTAAGAAAACTGGCGTTCTGATCGTAAATCTGGGAACACCCGACAGCCCGTCCGTTCCCGATGTACGCAAGTATCTCAGGGAATTCCTGATGGATGAGCGAGTTATTGATATCCCTTATCTGAACCGCTGGTTTCTTATAAACTTTATCATCGCCCCTTTCCGTGCTCCGAAATCAGCCAAAGTGTACAGAGAGCTATGGACGCCGGAAGGTTCGCCGTTAAAAATATATGGACATTCCGTTGAAGAAAAGTTGCAAAAGGTACTAGGAGATAACTACGTGGTGAAGCTGGCCATGCGCTATCAGAATCCAAGCATCGAAAAAGGACTTACCGAACTTCGTAAAGAATGTCTTACCGATATCATCGTAGTACCTTTTTTCCCTCAATACGCTTCTGCCTCTACCGGTTCGGTATATAAGAAGGTGATGGAGGTAATTAAAGACTGGGAGGTATTGCCGGAGATTAAATTCATCAACCGATTCCTGGATCATCCTAAGTTTGTTGAAGGTTTTGTCAATCTGGGCAAAAAATACATGGCTCAGAGAGATTATGATCATTTCGTTTTCAGTTACCACGGAATTCCTGAAAGGCAGATTACAAAGGGTGATGTTGCTAACCACTGTAGTTTTGGAAGTTGCTGCGATACGCTGACCACCCAAAACCAGCATTGTTACAGAGCGCAATGTTTTGAAACAACCCGTCTTTTTGTGAAAGGAATGGGGATTCCGGAAGGAAAATATACCATTGCATTCCAGTCGAGACTTGGAAAAACGCCCTGGATCAAACCTTATACGGACGAAATCATTCCGGAACTTGCTAAAAAGGGTGTCAAGTCGGTATTGGCATTCTCTCCCGCATTTGTAGCCGACTGCCTGGAAACAACAATTGAAGTGGGTGAAGAGTATAAAGAGCTCTTTGAAAAAGAAGGAGGACAACACTGGCAGCTTGTAGAAAGCTTGAATGACAGTGATATCTGGATTGAAGCTTTGGAGGATATGGTTCGAAAAGCCTGAGTGAACCATTACGATATATATGAAAAGAGCCGGATCATTTTGCGACCCGGCTCTTTTCCTTTTAAAGAACTGCTGGCTCCTTACTATAAAAACCTGCCAGTGTTTTTACAGCATAATCCACTTCTTCTTCTGTATTATATTTTCCGAAAGAGAAACGTACATTGGCCCTTTGTGGATCTAACCCAAGCTCATTGAGCACATGAGAGCCAATATCTGTACCGCTTGAACAAGCACTTCCTCCTGATACAGATATACCTGCAATATCCAGGTTGAACAGCATCATATCACTCATATCCGACGGAGGCAAACTTACATTCAGGACGGTATAAAGACTACTATCCAATTGGCCTGACTTTCCGTTAAACTCCACACCATCAATTTGCTCTTTCAAAGCACCGATCATTCTTGCTTTTAGACCTTCGATATGGGCACGATGCTCATCCATATCTCTGTATGCAATTTCCAGCGCTTTAGCCAGCCCTACAATTCCGTATACATTCTCTGTTCCACCACGCATATTACGCTCCTGCGCACCGCCATGTATGAAAGGATGTATTTTAACTCCCGGCCTCACATACAGAAACCCAATCCCTTTAGGACCATGAAATTTATGCGCTGCACCAACTATAAAATTGGCTTTCAGTTTCTGCAGGTCATGACGATAATGCGCCATTGTCTGTACTGTATCGGTATGAAATATTGCATTATATTTCTCACACAAATCTCCTGTTGTTTCAAGATCCAGCAAATTGCCGATCTCATTATTTCCATGCATTAACGAAACCAAAGACCTCGGATTTGACTGAAGCAGCACTTCAAGATGCTCCATATCTACCGCTCCCTGCTCGTCCAGATTCACATAGCTCAACTCTATACGGCCTGCTTTTTGCAAATGTTCAAGCGTATGCAGAACAGCGTGGTGCTCTATCTTTGAAGTAATTGCATGAGTCAGCCCAAGTGTTTCAATACTCGAACGTATCGCAGTATTGTCTGCTTCAGTGCCTCCAGAGGTGAAAAATATCTCAGCAGGGGCCGCATTCAGAATACCTGCTATACTTTTTCTCGCTCTTTCTATCAAAGAACGTGCTGCACGGCCATTGGCATGAATTGAGGAAGGATTCCCATACTGCTCAGCCATTACAGGCACCATTGCCTCCAGCACCTCCGTGTCTAAACGTGTGGTAGCTGCATTATCTAAATATACCTTCATAACTATACCTTCGGCTCTGAAATAATTTCCTTAATGTCCGATATAATTTTGTTGGCAAGATTAATCGCGGTTGTCTGCGTTTCCGACTCCGAATAAATTCGGATAATCGGTTCGGTATTAGACTTACGCAGGTGAACCCATTCCCTGTCAAACTCTATTCTCACACCATCAATTGTGCTCAATGGTTGTTTGGAATATCTTGATTGAATGCGGCTCAATATATTATCAACGTCGATTTCCGGCGTCAATTCAATTTTATTTTTTGAGATATAATAACCCGGATATGACTTTCTCAGTACGGAAGCCGTTTTTCCAAACTTAGCCAAATGCGTTAGAAATAATGCAATTCCTACCAAGGCATCCCGTCCGTAATGGCTTTCCGGATAGATCACCCCGCCATTGCCTTCTCCCCCGATAATGGCATCATTCGCCTTCATCATGGTCACAACATTCACCTCACCTACTGCGGAGGCAAAATACTTCCCGCCCGCTTTCAGCGTAACATCTCTCAATGCAGCTGTGGACGAAAGATTGGAAACAGTATTACCAGGCGTGTTTTTTAATACATAATCAGCAACTGCTACCAATGTGTATTCTTCACCAAAAGGAGAACCATCTTCGCACATCAGAGCAAGACGATCTACGTCCGGGTCAACTACAATACCCAGATTGAATGCTCCGTCATTGAGTTCTTTACTGATCTCACGCAAGTGCTCCGGCAGAGGTTCCGGATTGTGAGCGAAGTTACCTGTAGGGTCACAATTCAGTTTTTTGATATTTTTGGTTTCTACACCAAGCGCTTCCAGAAGCGCAGGCACAAATATTCCACCGGTAGAGTTTACTGCGTCAACTGCTATTTTGAAATTAGCAGCTTTGATCGCTTCAACATCAACCAGCTTAAGGGATAAAATGTGGTCAATATGCTTTTGCAGGTACGTATCGTCTGTGCTGTAAGATCCCAATTTTTTTACATCAACAAAGATGAAATCTTCCTGGTCTGCAATACGTAACACTTCCTCTCCATCCGCTTCCGAGATAAATTCTCCGTTGCCATTGAGCAACTTTAGTGCATTCCACTGGATAGGATTGTGGCTTGCAGTAAGAATTACCCCACCTGCGGCATTCTCCATGGTTACCGCCAGCTCTACCGTTGGTGTTGTAGACAATCCCAAATCTACCACATGCAGACCTACTCCCTGCAAAGTAGCAGCTACCAACCGGCTCACCATTTCACCGGAAAGGCGTGCATCTCTACCGATTACAACCTTCTGATTCTGTGGATTAGCCCTTCTCAGCCATGTACCATAGGCAGCAGCAAATTTTACAACATCAATAGGAGTCAGCGCTTCGCCGGATTTCCCCCCCACTATTCCTCTGATCCCAGATATAGATTTAATTAACGTCACGATCTTGAATTCCTCTGTTTGTTTGGGCACAAAAATACTAAATTTCCGTACCTGAAATTGGTTTTTTACGAAACAAAAGTTTGTATTGATTAAATGGCTTACAACCTGTAATCAATAGTTGTCGCACGTATATAGCGATTTCCAGAAATTCTTGAATATACGTAGGGGATGTGGACGCCAACGAGTCCTGCATGTCACAGCGTCCGGTAGTAAACTAATCCATACTAAAAGTGGCAATCCCATGCGGACTGCCACTTTAATATTCAATTGCTTCCCTTTTTACAACAAGTAAAAGATCTCAACCATCAATTCATCCACTGACTTGCCACACGCGTAGCCGATTGCCCCATTGACTGTACCTTTTCTGTTTCAAGACCAAAATACATGTCGAAAATAGCATTGTCAATTTCATTATTGGCCATCTGGAATTTATCCAGGTATTCATGCAAGCCTAACTTAAATACGTCTTCAACTTCCGTAAATTCCAATTCACTACGCATTTTACTTAATGCTCTTTCGGCAGGAGCAGTATGGCCTCTTTCCGGAATGGCACCCCTTATTGCATAAAGTGAAAGCTCTGCCTGACGAACGCTATAGGCAATAGAGCGCGGAAAAAGCTTATCCAGAATCAGGAAAGCCACTATATTCATTGGTGTTAAAGCGCGATGCGTTTGTCTGTACATATTGTACGCACTCACAGACTTCAATACTGCAGTCCACATCATCAAATCAAGGGTAGAGCCTGATGCACTTGTGTCCTGAGCCATGGTAAAATACTTCACATCCAGAAAGCGGGAGCATTTATCAGCCCTTTCTATATGTCTTCCCAAGCGACCAAAGTGCCAGGCTTCATTGCGGGTAATGGACGAATCGACCACACCATGGAACTGCTGACAACTTTTACGTATATCGGTGAAGTAGGACTGCATATGATCCATATTTCTGAAATCGTCTGCGGCAGTGCCCTTGATTGTCAGGTAAAATGTATTGATGCTTTCCCACATTTCCTTTGAAATCGTCTCACGGATAGTACGTGCATTTTCTCTGGCTTCATACAAACAGCTGATAATTGAGTTAGGATTTCTCTTATCAAATGTCATGAAGTGAATAACATCCTCTTTGGTTGGCTTCTCGTAATATTTATAAAAAGTGTAGTGATCAGCCGTAGCAATCAGCAGAGGCTCCCACTGTTCATCCACATCTGGTGGTAAATCAAGCGCAAGATTAAAATTGACTCCAACGAAACGGGCGTAATTTTCGACCCGTTCCATGTATCTGTTCATCCAGTAAATCGAATTGGCAACTCTACTCAGCATATGCGGCAAATATTGTGGTTTTGTAAAATGAAGTCAGAACAATTACATAGTGAATTTACTAAAATACCTAATAATATTTTGCAAATACAAACTACTACGAAAAATAATATATCTTCTTTGAAGAGTATTATTACATCATTATTATAATTTGAATCATAAAGAATCTCTGCCAAAAGGATAAATTTGGTAAATTAAGCCGTCATTAACAATAACCGTAAAACGCCCGTGTCTAAAAGAGATTCGTTCATTGCAGCCATACAAAAATCCTACCAAACCACACAGCCAGCTATCCATCTCGGATCGGCAATTCTGGATGGAGAAATAATAACAGAAGCAAAGGTAAACCTTCCACTTCGCATGATGAACCGCCACGGGCTTGTGGCAGGAGCAACCGGTTCAGGAAAAACAAGAACTTTACAAGTACTGGCTGAACAACTTTCAGCTGCCGGTGTGCCGGTTTTTATGTCAGATATCAAAGGTGATTTATCGGGCATCGCTCAGACTGGAAAATCAAATACAGCCATCGAAGAACGTTCTCAGATATTGGGAACCACTTTTGAAGCAAAAGGTTATCCGGTAGAATTGTATTCTCTGAGCGGCCAGAAAGGATCCCAGATGCGCGCCACAATTCTGGAGTTTGGTCCAATTCTGCTTTCTAAAATATTCGAACTCAACGATACACAATCAGGTGTATTAGCGATTCTTTTCAAATATGCAGACGACAAAGATCTGCCGATGGTGGATTTGAATGACTTGAAAAAAGTACTGAGTTATTTATCAGAAGGTCCGGGAGCTGCAGAAATCAAGTCAGACTACGGGTCCATCTCCTCCTCTACTGCCGGCACCATTCTCCGAAAAATAGTAGCATTAGAGCAGCAGGGAGTGGGTAGCATTTTCGGTGAAAAGTCATTCGATATTGAGGACCTAATCAGTCGGGTAGATGGCCAAGGCGTAATCAGTCTGCTGAATGTTTCAGATGTTCAGGATAAACCCGCTTTGTTCTCTACTTTTATGCTTAGCCTTCTGGCTGAGTTATATCAGAAGTTACCTGAAGCAGGAGATCTTGACAAGCCTAAACTTGTGTTCTTCCTTGATGAAGCCCACCTACTTTTCAAAGATGCTCCAAAGGCATTTTTAGACCAGATTGAACAGGTTATCCGCTTGATCAGGTCCAAAGGTGTAGGTATTTTCTTCTGTACACAGATGGCTCAGGATATACCGGTTTCTGTACTCGGACAACTTGGAAACCGTGTACAACACGTATTGCGCGCATTCACTCCTAAGGATGCCGACGCCCTTAAACAGACTGTAAAAACATACCCCAAATCTGACTACTACGAAATCGATCAGATTCTGACAACGCTCGGTATTGGACAAGCACTTATTACGGTACTCAACGAAAAAGGAATTCCAACCGAAGTAGCCGCTACGCATTTGCTTCCTCCAACGTCCGTAATGGGACCAATGACCCAGGCCGACTACGAAAACCATGTGCGGCAATCCGACTTATACCTGAAATATAAAGATCCTATTGATCCTGAAAGCGCTTACGAAATCCTGACCCGTCGTATGGAGGAGCAGGCGCGTGTGGAAGCAAAGGCGAAAGAAGAAGTAGTTCAGGCAAAAAATCAAAAAGAAGAAAAAGGAATGATTTCTGATGTTCTTTCTTCTCCCCTGGCCAAACAGATAGGCCGGGAAGTTGTTCGTGGCGTATTTGGAATGCTATTCGGAAAGAAAACCACCTCCACCCGCAAAAAAAGTGGTGGTCTCTTTGGTTTTTAAATTATCAGGAGCGAATCCGGTACTTCCCCGGGTTCGCTCCTAATTTGTAAGTCTTACTGCAATTTTCTGAGCAGCTTCACTTGTCACTTCAAAAGTGCAATCTTCAAATGACGGAGCTGAAAATTTGGGACGGAAGTCTTTACTGAATCCGTACGGCTCTTTTGGAATACCTACGAAGTTTTTATCCAGTTCGCCGTTATTGTTCAAATCATGATATACCGCCAAAGCATATTTCCCCGGCTCCAATTCAAAAAAAGCCTTTTGGCTACCTGCTGATTTCACTTCTATTATTTCAGAAAATCCCGGCTTACCTTCCCCAAACTTGTCATCCGGCTTGTATATCCCGATCATCAGTTTACCTTTCGCTGTTTTCACATTCGTGATTTCTACCTGCAACTTTACCGGCGAGGTATTTCCCATCGGGCTTATTAATAACAGTAAATTTAGAAGGATACTATTCATTTCGGTAGCTCTTTCGTTTCCCACCCGATCACACAGCGTTGGGCGGATAGTTTTTCTATATTATTACTTATGTGCATCACACTTTTTGCACTATCAAATGCATCACGGTAAGCTTCCTTCAATTCCTTCCGTTTCATGGCTTCCAGAAAACGTCTTGCATCTCCTTCATTTTCAAGCAACAAAGGCGGAACAAGTGCAGGTTTATCATCATCTCCCTTGGCTACCATCGTTACATAAGACGTATTCGTGTGGCGGCGAACACCATCTCTGACATTCTCTGCAATTACCTTAATTCCAATCACGAGTGAAGTTCTCCCCACATAATTGACAGAAGCCATCAACGACACAAGGTCTCCTACTTCCACCGGCTGTAAGAAATCAACAGCATCGACCGATACCGTTACACAATAGGTAGAAGCGTGCCGCGATGCACACGCGTACGCTACCTTATCAATTAATGAAAGTAAAATTCCTCCATGAATTTTCCCGCCAAAATTGGCATAGGAAGGGATCATCAATTCTGTCAGGGTTGTTTCCGAAAATCTTACCGAGCGGGCAGCTAATTCCATTTAAATAGTTATTTATCAAACTAATACAAGTCAATATTATTTCAAAACCACTGTCTTGCCTGTTTGCGCCGATCTTTTGGCAGCTTCGAGGATTTCTACTACAGTTACATTTACAGGCAATCCATACATATCATTTTCATCCAGCTTCAGTTTACCGCTTACAACATCTGCCAGTACCGAAAACGGATCGGTAAATGGTGCAGGTCTCGGATCAATTTTGATAGTTTCTTCAGGAGTTTTCTCCTGTAACCGCTGTCGTATAGTAGTTGGATTGACTGCCACTGCGTAGCCTTTTGTACCAAATACCTCCATATCTTTTCGTGCAAATGTCCAGTTCCACGACGCCTGAATCACACATTGTGCCTTGGGATATTGCAGGATAATAGTAGCTTCATCGTCCACTTTCTGGTAAATATCCGGCTTATTCTGATGGGTAACCGCTGTAACAGATACAGGTTTTTGCCCTTTCAGCAACCACGTCATCAGGTTTGCGCCGTAGCAGCCAAAGTCATTCAACGCACCGGCGCCGTTTTTCACAGGATCAGTCAGAAAATCAAAAAACTCCTTTCCTACTCCAATTTCTTTGGGCCCCTGGTGTCCGTCATTGACCATCACCTTCCGTATTTCTCCAATTTTACCAGCTTCTACAAGCTCATTCACATATTGGTTACTGGCATACCAGGAAGTTTCAAAATTGGTCAGCACCTGAACTCCGTTTTGCTTAGCCAGCTTTTCAATTTCCTTCGCATCAGCAAAAGTGGTAGCTAATGGCTTCTCCACCATCACATGGATCTTCCTCGGTGCACAGGCTCTCACGACGCTGATATGTTCATTGATTGGCCCAAATGCCGATACTGCATCAGGTTTTGCCTGATCAAGCATTTTATTCAGATCATTAAAAAACAGCTTTTTATCCAGTTTATATTTCTCAGCAAAACGCTTTACCAACTCCTGGTCTGTCTCGTATATCCCCACGAGCTCTGTATCTGTTTTATCATTTCGGTTAAAAGCCCAGCCGACGTGACCATGACTCAGACCGGCAATAGCAAGCCGTACACGTTTTTGAGCAAAGGTCGTCTGTACGGAAATAAGTGTAACAAATAACAGAACCAAGGTTTTCATATCGGTTTAGGTTTTAATAAATCATAAGAGAAATCTCATGCTATGACAATTTATTAATAATATCCCGGATCACCTCCTGAAAATAAGCTCCATTATACGGTCCGTACCAACTCATTACTTTTGTTTCATACAGATCTCTGTCAAAATATTTATCATGTGTGATATAGCCAATGTATCCTCCATTGAAACTGGTCACGATCAGGTCAAGACCTTTGGTTTTAGCATAAGCATCCAAACCGCCAACCAATTCACCCGAAAAATCACAGGGCATACCTACCATCAGGATATTACCGATTCGCAAAGCTTTTACAAACAATGGATATTCCCCGAATGCTTTCTTAAACACCCATGGTCGCAACACGATGTCCATCGTCAAACGAGGTGAAGGCTCTCGCAAGGGAAGCGGGAGCGTAATCATTTGCATCGATGGCTTGGGACTTTGTAAAATTGTATCTGAAGAAAGAACGGCTTGCTGCACACCAAAAGCCTGGTTTTTCATCTCGTCAAAATCATCAGATCCCCGCTCTATTGGCCCCATACTTCCTACCGCTCCGGCCATATACATTGCAAAATCATTCCTGCCGCTTTCCAGAGAATCTACAAGTACGCCAGGATAATCGCGCGACAACACCATATTTCGCGACTGAATAATAGTCGAATGTGCTCCATAAGAACTGAGTATTGCTTTTTTCCCTGTCTCCGTAACAAATCCTACTGAACGCACCTCCGAATCCACTCCGCCTTCTTCACCAACCAGCCTGTTACGAATATCAAGCGTATCTTTCGACTCCAGATACGCCAACCGGGCAGGCTCCATATCCGATTTGGCTTTAACAATAGCCTGAAAAATTGCGTCAGCAATTCGCTCTACACTCTTTGGATCATATTTCCCTGAAAAGAATAATCCTGAAACGCCTGTACCCCAGCCTCCTATACTATGGTGCGTGTGGGTAGATCCAAAGAAAACCTGATCAAACGGAATTTCCTTAGCGGTCAGTTTGGCCTTTAATACTTTTGAAACGGTAGGAGGAATAATAAGTAAATCAGCAGAGACGATGGCGGCCTGTGTATGACCATTATCAATCACAATGGCTCTCACGTATACCGAATCATGTACAGTTTCATAAGCTCTGCCGCGGCGATTTCCATAACCAGCCATAGGTACCGGTGACGAAGGAGTAATATTCACCTTTGCCCATCCTACTTTAAAGTCCGTAGCAGTTACGGTATCTTTTTCTACTTTACCCACAAGGCTTTTCCATTCCTTGTAATAGGCCATTTGTTTATAGGGGGTATGGTCCATCGTGGTAATCATCGTTGCGATGACCAACAGTAGAACGAGCAAAAAACCACCGATTATTTTGAGAAGAATTCTAAGAAATTTCATTGGGGCGCATAAATCTGGATAAGGCCGTAAAGATAGAGAATACCAAAACAAGAGGGACATTTACACCCAAGTTTCCTAGCCATCGGTAACGATATGCCTACAACGCACCCCGATCTTTCAGTTCCAGGTACTTGTTAATGGTGTTGACCGACAACTGCTGAGGCGATGTAAGCACAGCATGAATTCCGTATCGGGTCAGTTCTGCTACGATTTTATTTTTTTCGTAATGAAACTTCTGAGCAATCGTTTTAAGATATACCTGTTCCAGATCCCTTGCCGACTGGTGGGTCAGTTGTTTTGTTTCCGTATTTTCAAATATGATCACAACCAGCAAATGATCTTTGGCCAATCTGCGCAGATATGGCATCTGGCGCTGCAACGACTCCAGTGTTTCAAAATTTGTAAACAGAAGCAGAAGACTTCGTTGCCTGATATGCTGGCGGGCAACAAGGCACAACCTTTCAAAATCTGTTTCCAAAAACCTGGTTTTCTGCCTGTAGAGCACTTCCATGATTTTTTGGATATGTCCTGGCTTCCTGTCCGCGGCAACAACCTGGCCTGCTGTGTCGGAGAAAGTAATTAATCCGGCTCTGTCCTCTTTGAGCAAAGCAATATTGCTAAGTACCAACGTGGCGTTTATAGCATAATCCAGCAAGGTTAACCCTTCAAAAGGTGACTGCATCGCACGCCCTTTATCAATCAGGCAATAGACGGTCTGTTGCTTTTCGTCCTGATACGCATTCACCATCACATCCCCCCGACGGGCACTTGCTTTCCAGTTCACAGCACGGTGGTCATCTCCGGGTACATAATTGCGTACCTGATCAAATTCCATCGAATGCCCCACTTTCCTGATCCTTTTAACACCCACCTCGCTCAACCGATTGGCTACAGCCAGCAGGGTGTACTGCCGCATTTGCAGAAATGAGGGGTACACAGCTGTTTGTTTGCCCTCATCAAACCTGAATCTCCTTTTGATCAGTCCCAAAGGAGAAGTAACAAATACATTGACCTGACCAAAATGATACTCTCCTCTTTTTACAGGACGTAAATGATAATGAATCTGCTTCTCCGAGAAAGCCGCAAGCTGTACCTGAAACAGAATATCCCGCCGCTGAAACTGATGAGGTATTTCGTCTACTATCTCGGCGTTAATCTGAAATGAATATCTGCTTTCAAGATAAATTGTAATTGGATTCTCGTCTCCGTTAGAAAGCCGATCGGCTACATGACGCCTCGCAAAAACACCATGTTTATTCTTGTATAAAGTGAGTCCGTCTGCCACAGCCAATAAAAGAGCCACGATGGCCAGAATTGTAATCAGCGTAAACAACCATGGAAAAACATAGGCCAATACGAAACCCAGGATCAGGAAAATCCAGATCTTCCAGAACATTCGGGTAAAGTACAACGATCCTAAAAAGCGACCAAGCATGACTGGTAATGTGTTTATCTGGGGACTTCTGTTTTTTCCAGAATTAGTTTTATCACCTCATCAGCAGTTGCACCTTCCATTTCCCGCTCCGGTGTAAGCATAATCCGATGTCTCAGAACAGGATATGCAAGCTCCTGTACATCATCAGGAGTGATAAAATCTCTGCCTCTCAGTGCTGCAAGGGCTTTACAACTATTCAGTAAGGCGACAGAAGCACGTGGAGAGGCACCCAGAAAAAGGGACGGATGTGATCTGGTCGTAGCCACTATTTTGACAATGTAATCAAACAGGTTATCTCCGACATGCACCTGCGTTACGATATTCCGGATCGCAGCGAGACGTTCAGCATCCACAACAGCCCGGATTGCATTGATCGCCTCAACCTGCCGATTTCTCACGTGATGCCCTTTTAGTATCTCAATCTCTTCTATATCTGAAGGATATCCAATATTTAATTTGAACAAAAAGCGGTCGAGCTGCGCTTCTGGAAGCCTATACGTACCTTCGTGTTCAACAGGATTCTGGGTAGCAAGGATGAGAAATGGTTCTGACATCGGATAGGTAGTTCCATCCACCGTTACCTGTCGCTCTTCCATTACTTCAAATAATGCAGATTGCGTTTTCGCAGGTGCCCGGTTGATCTCATCCACCAGCACAATATTGGCAAATACAGGTCCCTGTTTAAATTCAAACTCGGTATTTTTTGAATTGTACAATGAAGTTCCCAGCACATCGGCAGGCATCAGATCAGGAGTGAATTGAATCCTCCCAAAGCTCACGTCAATGGTTTTGGCCAGTACTTTTGCCATCAGCGTTTTGGCAACACCAGGCACACCTTCCAGCAGGATATGGCCATCCGCGAGTAAGGCAGTAAGTATATATTCCACAGTGGCTTGCTGACCGACAACAACCTTACCGATTTCTTCTTTGATACTGGTGACAGCAGTTTGCAGCTCTGTCAGTTCTATTCTGTTTGTGAATTCCATATTCTTCTGAATCTTCTGACTCATCGGGCGCTACCCGATGTAAATATATGAATGCCTTTCAGGCAGATTGCTACGCGTTAAACATATGCTTCCCTTACCCTTTACCCCCTCACCCCATGCCCCTCCCCCTCTACCTCGTTCGCTCGTAAAAATCTTCCAGCTTCGTATTCAGCTCAATCAATCTTTGACCCGACCATGTCTCGGTTTCATCGTATAACTCTGTAAGTAAGTCTGCCGTTTCCTGGCGTGACAGCCCGCTGCTTTTAGAAATCATTTCTTCCAGCTCTCCTACCTGAAACCTTTGCTGCGTTATTCCGAACCGCTCACGCACGTACATCCAGAACTGCTGCGCCAGCTTTGCTGCCAGATTCGCGTGATCTTTTTTGCGGTAATACATATTGCTTATCGTCTTCACGAATTCCAGTGAGACATTAGCAGGCGGATTAATGATCGGTATCACCCTTTGTTTTCTTTTACCTCCAAAAACTGCGTAAGTAATCAGCGCTATCAAGGTAAGAATAAATGCGGCCTTCAAAGCCCTATTGCTGACAATATACCGAAAAAGAGAATGTTGATTTTCACCAAACCGCCCCTGTTTCTGATACTCATCCCAATAGACCGGCTGCCTGGGCAGATACGACAGTGCATGAAACGCATGTCTGTTCGTGAGCGAATCCAAAACGTAGTAGTTGGTAAAAGCCAAAGGAAGGTTATGAATAAAAAACTGTCCTTTCCCATGACTAACTTTTATAAAAACAGGCTGTTGCTTTTCATTCACAGCCAATATGGTCACAGGTTTTTTACTTTTATTCCTGAGATAATTAGTCCCATCATCCTTATCAAAAAGACTTCCTTGATCCTTTAGCAACGGATTGACAAAATAAACTCTGCTGGCCGAATCTTTGAGTGAAGGTTTGTTTTGCGGCGCCTCTATGTTCAGCGAATCCAGGAAATCTTTATCAAAACTATATGCAGAGATAAAGACCACATTCCCCGACCTGACATAACCGAACAACCTGTCCCGGTCGTTTTTATCTATTTGAAACTGCGAATTGATAAAAATATAACTACTTTTTTCTGCAGCATAATTTGAATCAAGCTGATTGTAAGGAGGTATTCTGACACTTTCCACACGCTGATTGCCTACCATTTCCGGTAATATTTCAAAAATCACTTTACCTCCAAATGGTATATGATCCTTATTCGAATAGGATTCCTTCCAGTCGATTGGTTTCGGACGGTAATATTCGAACAGCCCATAACCAAGCAGCATCACCAACAAAAAGTACCAGTATCTGTTTAGGTTAAAAAGCATAGTGATCCCAAAACCTGATTAATGTCCGATGTTTTTAACGAATGAGTCTGAAAACGCTTTCATCTCCTTAAATCCTGATTCACTGATTTCGAAATCGCCATACCAGGCAAACTCGAAGTATCTTGTAATTTCCGCAAAATCGTTGTGATAGCGCGTATTTTCCAATTCCTGTATGTAGGTATGATTGGTAAGATTGGGTTTCCAGTGAATCAGATTTCTGCCTGTAAGTAATTTAAGAATCTGCAGATATTGCAAACGAATTGCCAGTCTGAAATCCTGTTTCGTCAAAGCGTTCTGAATGGCATCATCAAAATTAATCTCATGAATATTCTCCTGACCCACAATGTACTCTGCCGACTGAGCTGCGGGATTAGAAGGTAATATAAAATCAAATATTTTGGCTTTATATAACAGATAGATCACAATACCCGCTGTCACGAGCATAATCACATACTCCCAGAAATTATCATAAGATTTGGAGTTAAAAAAGGAATTTATCCAACGTATAAACCAGTTAATCCATCTTTCCAGCGGATTTTTGGGAGGAGCAGGATCATTTGTATAATTATACTTCCTGTCATTTTTGAATTTTTCCAGACTCGTGCTGGCAGGATATCTTGCTACAATTGCACCGTTATCTTTGATTGCATTGCTTGGAAGTGAATCATTTTTCTGAGCAAACACCGGTCGGATGAGGCACAGCAGAACAACCAGACCTACAAAAGCAAATCTGGGATGGATGAATTTCCGAGGCAGTTCTGAGATACGGGTCAACATTTGATAAGTTAAAATTCCTCTGCCGGGCGTATCACATCTCCGCTTCCCAACGAATCGATTTCGGCTCTCAACCCTGATCCATCGTGACGTTCAACCAGATTGTAATACTGAAAGCCGGCTGCAATCCATATTAAGCCGTTTATTAAATTAGATCCTACGATTGAGATTGTGCTTGCAACTACTAATATGACAGGTGAACTGGCAATACCGTCGCCTAAACCTAGTGTAGTAAAAATAGTTGCCAGCAACATGGGGAATTGAAAAACGATGGATATGATCCCAGCAATAATGGACATGATGATCATCAACCCAAATGTAGACCACCATTTACCGGTGACCAGATTACGACTCCTGGCCAGCGATTCTGTCGCCGATAATTTTTCTCTGATAACAACCATCAGATAAAGCTGAAAACATACCGCCAGATAAACACCTGGTATAAAGAAAAATACAAAGCCTATCAAAATGGCAACCATAGCAAGCAGCGTAGAAACCACAGTTGCAGAGAGCGTTTGTAAAATTTTCTGCCACACATCGGAGGGGGTGATTTGAATTCCCGAACCTCTCTCTTCGTACAAAACCATGTAGGCACATACCACTGCATACGAAAGTGTGTAAGCGATCATACTGAACAGCATGACGAAGAAATAATCCACCGTAAGATATTGGTAAAGCGAATCTATTGAATTCTTCCCGACTCCCGATGTGAGCAACCGCGACTGAAACATTCCCTGAGCAATCCCTGACAACAGAGCAGGCGGACCGGCAATAAGCATGATGGCTTTAACCAGAGGCCCCAGATTCCTGATCGCAAAATCAAAGGATGCGTTAATTTTTTGACCAAAATCTCTTTGCTGAAGTAGTACAATCGGTTCTTTAGTTGCCATTGGGATGGGTAGAGTTAGTTATATGTGTGAGTTTAAAATGAATGAATTCCTCTAGTCTGTTTGTTGGCCGTATAATCTTCGGGGATAAATCACAAAATACCAGATGATAAAAATGGCAGATACCATTATAATGCTTACGCTCCCCCAAACCGGTAGTGTGAGTCGGGTAACAAAGCTTTCCAGAAAACCAGCCGTAATAAAAACAGGAACCAGCCCGATAGCCAGCTTCAAGCCCTTTTTGGCACCGGCTTTGAATGATTCAAGCCTTGAAAATGTTCCGGGAAACAGAAGACTATTGCCCATGACCAGCCCCGCAGCGCTTGCAATTACAATGGCTGAGATTTCCAGCGTACCGTGAATCCAGATTTTGAGGATAGATTGAAGTAATAAATCACGCTCAAAAAAGAAGTATTGGAAAGCACCCAGCATAATGCCGTTTTGCACCAGTACAAAGACAGTTCCTGCCGAAAATAATATCCCGGCAACAAAAGCCATAAATGACACGCGGATATTATTCACAGTAATAGCCAGAAACATATCTGCTGAAGAGCTTGATTTGTAAATCGCGAGAGGATCTCCGTTTTTAATATTTTCAAGTGTTTGGTTCACATATCCATCGCCCAGAATCAATCTTACAAAAGTATCGTCATTAGCAGCCGACACACAACCGATCAGTATCGTTACAAAGAAAATCAGAAATGCATATAGCAATTGATTTCGCGCCTGAAAGCTGATATATGGAAGTTCATATTTCCAGAAAGTGATAATTCTGCCCCGATCTTCTTTCCTGTTGCTGTATAGTTTTCTGTGTAATTCTGCAGTGATCCCATTGAGGTATTTCAGCACAGATGAACCCGGATAGAATGTACGCGCATAGGAAAGGTCATCTGTAAGGGCGACAAAGCGCGATGTAAGTACATCCGGATTGTCCGTACTGCTTTCTTCATAAGACCGCCATCGTTCAGCATTACGTTTTACAAAGACAGCTTCTTTCATACGGATGCAAATAGCAGAATTGGAAAGCTTAAAGGATTGAAGTATTTTTCTTGCAAGATATTGTTTTTTTTATGCCAACAAACTTTTAACTGATATAATGAGCTTACAGATTGACACAGCCCAGAATGTAGGCGTTGATTATGAAATTGCCAGCATTGGAGACCGGATTTTAGCCCAGCTGATTGATTACGCCATTTACTTTGGGTGGATCTTAACGGTCACCGGATTAAAGGCATCCATTTTCGCCGACTCTTTTTCTCAAACCTGGATGCTTACCGGGCTTATTATGCTTCCCATTATGCTTTATCCTCTGGTTTGTGAATATTTTCTTGATGGACAAACTGTTGGGAAAATGGCATTAAAGATAAAGGTCATCAGGCTGGACGGAAACAAAGCAACGCTAAGTGCTTATTTGTTGCGATGGTTACTCGCTATCATTGACGTAACCATTTTCTCGGGTGTGGTTGGTATACTTACTATAGCTATCACCGGTAAAGGACAAAGATTGGGAGACTTAGCGGCGGGCACGGCTGTGATCAAAACACAAGCGAGTATCAGTCTGGAGCACATCATTACGCCTGCACTTGCTGATAACTACAAACCCCGCTATCCTGAAGTAGTACAATTGTCCGATAATGATATCCGCACACTGAAAAAAGTACTGGCCTCCAACAATGAACAATTGATGGAAACCAGTATGCATAAAATTGAATCTTTATTAGGTATTCATAGCCTGGACACGGGAGATAATTTCCTAAGACAAATCATTTCCGATTTCGATTACTATGCCCATATCCAGTCTGCTTAGCACCTGTTAATCTTCGTTTGTCGGGACAGGCTCTACCTTGGGAGGTAATAATTTGTACAACACAGGTGTTACAATCCGGGACAGCAAAGTTGAGCTGATCAACCCTCCTATGAGCACCCAGGCCAGTGGCGAGTATAGCGGATTACCCTCAATGGCCAAAGGAATGAGTCCGCCGATTGCGGTGAGCGAAGTAAGCACAATTGGAACAAACCTGATTTCTCCTGCCTGTTGTATTGCGTCTATTAAAGACAATCCTTCCGCACGCAATTGGTTGGTAAAATCAACCAGGAGTATTGAGTTTTTCACTTCTATACCAATCAACGCGATCAGACCGATTACGGCTACAAACGATAGCGGATAACCCACTACAAACAAGGCTGACAATGCGCCGATAATCCCAAGCGGAATCACTGAAAGTACAATTAATGAGCTTTTGAAAGTACCAAATTCCAGTACAAGTACGCCAAGAAATCCAAATGCAGTAATCAGAATAATTGTTCCTAACCCGCTGAACGACTTTTCTCTGGCCTCAAGTTCTCCCGCTGCTTTATAACTGAACCCTTCCGGGAACTGGTATTTATCCAGTTTGGCAATAATCTGATTATATACGGCGTCAACCAAAAATCCTTTTTTTACATAGGCAGATACAGTCACGTACCGATCCTGATCATAATGCCGGATCTGACTCACCGCACTTTCGAATTGCAAGTCAGCGATTTGACGTAATGGCACTGATGTACCCGTCAGCGTATTGATATACAAATTATTCAAAACACTCTGATCCGCTACCTTGCCTTTAGGCATCGTGAGATTAATAGCATAATCATCCCCATTTTCATCTTTATACATTCCAATGTTAAGACCCGCTACCGCAAGACGTATAGTTCTGTTCACTTCTGCCACAGAAATCCCCATCATACTTGCTTTCTCTTTGTTAATTTTGACTCTGATATCAGTTTTCTGATTGGCAATCGGGTTGTTGATGTAGATTGTTCCCGGCGTGCCTTTCAACACTTTTTCAACTCCTGCAGCGGCTGAACGTAATTTATCCAGATCTTCACCAAAAACCCGGATCGCTATCGGTGCTTCAGTATTGGGTCCTTGCTCAAAATCTTTCACCTCCACCTTTGCATTGGCTACATGGCTGAAACCATTTCTGAGTTTTTCAATAATCACCTCCTTATCTGCCGGTTTCATATCTTTCAATTGGACAAACAATTCGGCAAAATTGGTGGCATCCGAGCGCTGGATTACGTTATAATAGATACGCGGATTTCCCTTTCCGACATTCGTTGTCACATAGCGGAGTTCCGGAATTTTCTTTACTTCCTGTTCCACGAAGCGGGCTATACGATCCGTTTCAGACAATGCTGTACCATCAGGCGTTTCGACTGTGATCAGGAACATTGGTTTTTCCGATTTAGGAAAGAGCGAAAAACCAATTACTTTGGTTAATCCCAGAGACCCTGCGAACAACACCAACGCTACGCCCAATGTTGGCAACGGGTGCCGCAAAGCCCAGTGTAAAAGCTTACTGTAAGATCCACTGATCACTTTCCGTAATGAGCGCATGAAAATATTTCCTTCAGGATTATGGCTTTCTTTCAGCAATCGGCTACTCAGAAACGGAACGATCGTCAGCGACACAACCATAGAAGCAATAATCGTCATGCTTACCGCCATCGGCAAACTTCTGATAAAATCTCCGGATGCCTCCGGAAGGAAATTAAGTGGCAGGAACGCCAGCACCAGCGTAACCGTACATCCAATTACGGCAAGCGTAATCTGCTTGGTTGCTTTTACGGCGGCCTCGCGTTTCGTATAGCCATCCCTCATCCAGCGTTCTATGTTTTCGACCACCACAATGGAATCGTCCACGAGGATTCCAAGGGAAACGATCAGTCCGACAATACTCAGCTGATTGATACTGAAACCAAGATAATCGATAGCAGCCAGCCCCATCGCCAGCGACAAAGGAATAGATATCATCACTACCAGCGCAGCTCTGAACCCTAAAGGAAGCAAAGTAAGCGAAACCAAAAAAATCGCGATTGCAAAATCCTTGGCGAAACGCCCCAGCCTTTTACTCACACTTTCCGACTGGTCAAAACTCTTGATCAGTTTAATATGAGAAGGAAGTGTCTTTTCGAACTTTGTAATGACAGGGTTCAACACCTTCCCCACCTGCTCGATATTCTGGCCTTCCTTTTGTGCGGCTGTCACCAACACACAGCGATGTCCATTAAGTCGTGTGATATGTGATTCTTCTGCTTCGTCGTATTCAACTGTGGCTACGTCTGACAGATATATCACTTTTTGCGATGGCGTACCAAAACCTGTATTCGCTACAATGGTATTTCTGATTTCGTCCAGAGAAGTATAGTCGCCGGATGTTTTGATATTGAACTTACGCGTATTCGCCTGGATACTTCCCCCGGGAATATTGTAGTTCTCTGCTTGTAAAGTCTGAATCACCTGATTGACGGGAACCCCTTCCAGTGCCATCTTTTCCAGATTAAGAGAAATGCGTACCGTTCTGGCCGGAAAACCCCAGTTTTCGACACTTTTCAGGCTCTTTATTTTGGAAAGTTCATCTTTCAAATCATCCGAAATGTCGCCCATTTCTTTATTGGATGCTGTTTCTGACACAAGTGCAACTTGCACAATATTCACATCCGTAGGTGAAAATCTCCTGATTTCAGTTCTGAATATATCACTTGGGAGTTCTGCAGAAAGCGCACCTACTTCACGTACCAACTCCTGGTATTTCTCGTCGGGATCTTCACTGTAATCGTATTCTATAACCACTACAGCCAAGCCATCATCCACATTGGTTTTGATGTTATTGACATTTTCCAGCGCCATCAGTTTCTTTTCAACCTTGTCCACAACAAGCTCTTCCATATCCAGCGCATCTGTTCCCGGATATACATAAACGATGGCAAATGAAGGTGCAAAAAACTCCGGATCTTCTCCTCTTGGCATATTGAAAAGAGAGTTCAATCCCAATGCCACCACTCCAATAAACATCACCAGCATGAACTGCCAGTTCTTTACGGAAAATTCAGATAAATTCATTCTCTTTTAGTATTTTTGTTTAAATCCCAATTGACATGGAAACTCTGTTAGTAACTGTTCGCGAGAACGTTGATATCGAAACAATAGAAAAAGCACTTCATGAAATAGAGGGAATTTCTATTGTAAAAAGACTTCATAAGGTGGATGAAACAACGATGTTATCGGAACCTTCCCTTGCTGAAGAATGGGAAAGTGAAGAAGATCTTCGTTGGGATAAATTGATCTGACAGTATGGCTCTCTATCAACAAGGTGACATAGTTGCCGTTCTGTTTCCTTTTACAGATATTTCTCAAAGTAAAAAGCGTCCAGCTATAGTGATTTCCAATGATCTCGTCAATCAGACGGGAGATTATCTTTTGATTCAGATAACAAGCCAGGTGAAAACCGATCACTTGTCTATTGCGATTGACCAATCGGACTTTATTGGTAGTCCTCTCCCTCTCAGAAGCTTTGTTCGCATTCATAAAATTTTCTTATTGAATGAATCTTTAATCTCGAACCGGGTCACCTCCTTAAAACCTGTGTTTCTAACATCATTAACCACTCAGCTTCAAAAGCTGATTAGCTGAAGGTTTTTAACTCCTAATTCTTAACCCTTAACTCCACAGAATCCGTCAGAAATGCCGATCCTGAAGTAACTACCTGCTTCACATTTTCCAGCCCTTCGCTGATCAGAACCGAGTTACCATCCAGATATCCGATTTTTACCGGAATCTTCTTTGCCTTATTGTTCTCATTTACAAAAACATAACCCGTATTCCCATTCCCCTCTATAATCGACTCTACCGGAACAACCGCATATGTCCGGCTTTGAGATGAGCTGATCTCCACCTTGCCAAACAGACCAGTTGCGAATCTTTTGCCAGCCGGGTCAATCCTGATTTCTGCCTGATAAAGCTTGCTCACAGGATCTGCCGACTGAGCTAAACTGCTGATTGTCCCTTTAAATATTTCTTCAGGATAGGCATCCAGATGAACTTGTGCCAAATCTCCTATTTTCAATCTTGCCCAATCTTTATCAGAGACATTTACCCTCATCACCCAATCATTTCTACGGCTGGAGGTAACCACTATCCCCGGGCTACCCGGACCCACAAATTCGCCTTCACTGATTTGCTTTCGTGTAACAGTACCGTCTATCGGTGATACAATTCTGGCAAAAGACTGATTGAACCTGGCAATGTCAAGATTTTGCCTGTTTACATCCAAACCTGTACGGGCGTTCTGTAATTGTTCCAAAGTTGCAGCAGTGTCATTCAGCATATTCTGCACACGTTGAAAATCCCTTTCCGATTTCTCAGCGGCAAATGCAGCCTGTTTTACCTGGGCATCAATTTCAGTCATATCCAACACTGCAAGTAGTTGCCCTTTCCTCACAGCCTGCCCTTCTTTTACCAATACTTTTGACACGATCCCGCCTATTTTAAAGGACAACCGCGCCTCCTCGGAAGAGGCCACAGCACCCGCCACCCGAATAGGTTCGGAACGGGAAGCAGTTTTCACAGAATCAAGCCTGACGGTGATGACAGTCTCATCCGCCAGTTGCTGCTCTTTTGGTTTTTCCTCGCCGCAGCCCCACAGTACCAACATCGCAACAAAAGGGGTAATGTACTTTATCTTATTTTGAAATATATAATGCATCATGATACATGTTGTTGAATAGCTAAAAATAAATAGCAACCATAAACGAATTAAAAGCCAGCAGCATACACAAAGGAGAATAATACCGGCTATCAAGACGAGCGAATAATGACGATTTGTCCTTTTTGAAAAACCCTACATAACGAAATTCACCCATTGCCCGAATTAAAAACACGACCCCTAAAATCCACGCTCCAAATTCATCGACCCATGAAGGCAGCCAGTTGAGACTATCTGCAGAAAAAATCTGTACTTTGAACAGGAAATAAAACGCAGAAACCGCCATTAGCAAGGCAACCAACATAGTTCCCGGTATACCAGGTTCGAAAAGAGCATTTCCTTTAAGCTCCGGAATTGCAGCTTTTACACCCGCTTTCCCTCCTAATGCCCAATAAATATGAATTCCGCTGATAAGCATTAAAGCCGTGAAATTGAACAGAGCAAATACCATAAACTTATCATTTAAGTTGACGACCCGCTTTTTCTAATTTTTGCAACCATTTTTCTCTGTAGGCATCAGTTGATTTCCTGATCGGACCGATTGCTGTCATCCGTACGGGTTTAAAACCTGTGAACTCAAGAACCATCTTTTTCATGGCATTATATCCTGGCCTTCCGTTAACAAGCCAGTAATACCACACAGGTTGATCTAACGTATTGATTACATGTGCACTTCGTCCGGCCAGAAGGCGATCCCACCATACTGAATTCTCGCGGTACTTAAATGCAAAACCTGGCAGAAAAACCCTGTCTATAAAACCCTTCAGCAAAGCAGGCCAGCCTCCCCACCAAATCGGATATACCCACACAATGTGCTCAGCCCAGGTAATTTTCTCCCTTGCATCAATCAAATCCGGTTCCAGTTCTACACGCTGCCGGTATCCGTAACGGAGATTTGGGTCAAATTCCAGATCTGCCAAAACGATCTCCTTTACTTCTGCGCCGGATGCTAACGCTCCCTTCTTATACGCATCCGCAAGTGCTGTATTAAAGCTGATTTTATCAGGATGCGCATTAATAATTAAAACCTTCTTCATTACTCAGCGATCGTTTTGTCCAGAACTGATTTTTTTACCAATACATCATATTTAGCAATTACCTGCTGCAGGCGTGCGGTCTGTACATCATTCTGTGCTTTGATGTACTCAATCATCAACACGTTCCCATTTTTATAGCGACTGTCAATCACTCTGAAATATTGGGAGGCATTTGTCAGCGCATCCGATGAAACACGTTGTGCTTCCCTGGCCGTTGCAAAATCGTAGTAAGCCTGCGTGGTCTGTAATTCGATCTGCTTCTCCACTTCGGATTTCTTTGTCTGCAACAGCTCGGTTTGAATTTTCGCCTGCTGTATCTTAGACTTTCTTTCATAACCTTTAAAAATATCCCATTGCAACCCCACTTGTCCTATCATATACGCCTGGTTCCGAAATGAATATCCAAACCCCTGAAAACCAGCATTACCGCCAAAGTAAAAAGAGGGAATAGCAGCAGCCTTTTGTTGCATGGTAACCGCATACCTGGCGGCATCCATCGACAAGTTCAATTGTTTCAGCTCACTCCGATTACCTATCGCAGTTTGTTTCAAACTCCCCAGTACCTCACTCCCTTCGGTCACCACTGCATCACGGTCTAGCGTCACAGAGTCTACTTCAATAGCTCCACTCAAATCTCTGTTGATTAAAAAATTAAAGTACGCCGCAGCTACACGTGTATTATTTTCGGCTTCCACTCTTTGCTGCTGCAACTTGCTGAGTTCATATTCGGCAGAGAAAACTACATCTTTAGTAGCCGTATTATTCGAAACCAATTTCTTATTCAACTTTACCAACTCATTCAGCACAGCTCCGCTGTTATCCAATATCTTCACGACTTCAAGTGTCTGCAGATACTGATAATAGGCTGTTTCAATTCCGTACCTGAGTTCGTTCTCAACTACAGCTCTTTTGGCTTCCTGAGCAGACAGCAAGCTTTTCTGAATAAGGTAGTTATACTTTACTTCAGGATTGTAAATAGAATACTGCAGACTGATTTTGGTATCATGAAAATTGGCAGGTGCCAGTAATTCATTCACATTCTCAATGTTGGTGGGGAACTGCGAAGTTCCTGTCAACTCATTCAGCGTGCGATAGGCCGGATTCAACAAGTCCCCAACCGGAAAGTTGAGTCTCCTACCTCCTGCTGCGTACGAATAAGTGGGATTAAAAGTAAGGTGTGGATAAAAAAGTGCCTTAGCTTGCCGTATGGCCTCCAGAGATTTCTTTAATTCAAGCGACTCCTGCTTCAGGGCAAGATTATTTTTCAGCCCTTCCTCTACATATCTGTCCAGCGCACCCGAAGACTGAGCCCTGGCAATAACCGGCAGTATTATGAACAGAAGCAATATTTTATTAATCATGGCTAATATAATGAACAGTGTTTAGTATAAGAGCAAATTTTTTTAGTTACTCAGAAATACATCAAATTTTTACTTGAATGAAGCCTTCAACATTTCAATAAAAATTCGGAATGATTCCTCCATCCGTTGCATCTGCTGACCATCTTCGAACATATCCATACGCTTTTTAAGATAAATCGTGACCAGGCCATGCATGTAGCTCCAAACTGTGAGACAAGTCGAATCCAATTCTAGGTCATTACGAAAAATTCCTTTGTCCATACATTCTGTCAGGATCAGTCGCAGAAAATCAAACGACTTCATCCCATCTTCCCAAACCTCGTCTCTGCACGCGAGCGCTTCCATCGGCGCCTGCATCAGAAACATCAGATCGTATAGCTCCGGATTTTCTATAGCAAATTTGATGTACTGCCTGCCAAGAGCCACCAATCTTTCAAAAGGGTCTGCAATGGTCGCTACCACTGCAAATTCAACCATCATTTTTTCAAAAGCCAGAATATGCAGCGCCAGAAACAACTCGTTCTTATCTTTAAAATACAGATAAATCGTAGCGGGACTATATTCTATCGCATCAGCTATGCTCCTGATACTCGTTTTCTCAAATCCGTTTTCTAAAAACAACTTTTGCGCTGCCTGCAAAATCAGGTGACGCATCTCCTCACGCTCACGCTCTTTTCTTTCAGTAATTCCCATAGTGAAATATTTACATGACAAATATACTAAACAGTGTTTAGTAAAAACAATGCGTTTAGTAAAAAAATACTTTGAGACATTACCGGACAGCATGATTTTTATCTCACAATGAGAATATTACATAATTGACGCTGTGTAATGAACCAATAATTCTGTAAGAATCTGATGTAAAAATGAGAAGAATGAGATGCGCGGCGTACTTGCAGAAGCAATCTGGTGGCAGTCGACCAGATAGAATAAAAATGGACAATGCTTATGTAAACATTGTCCATGAGAAGAAAAAAATTAGCCTTGCTTCACCAGCTGAATGTTGGCGATGAGCCTTACATCTTCACCAATCAGCATGCCGCCGGAATCGGTCAGCTGCATGTAATTCAACCCGAATTCCTGACGACTCAGCCGACCTTCTACCTCAAAACCCACGCGGATATTACCATCTGCATCACGTTCGCTACCCCCATATTCTGCATCAAGCTCAATGGGTTTGGTAACTCCTTTGAGCGTAAGGAGCCCGGCAAGTTTATAGTTATCGCCTTTTACCTTATGAAAATAATTGGATTGAAAAGTTATATGCGGAAACTGCTCGGCGTCGAAAAAGTCGGCCGATTTGAGGTGTGTATCCCTCATTTCCACATTTGTATCAATACTGCTTACATCCAGTGAAAAGTGGATTTCTGCATTTTCAAAGTTAGTTTGATCGGATGTAGCACCACCCTCAAAATTTTTAAAAGATCCTGTAATCGTCGAAATCACAAGGTGTTTTATCTTAAACTGAACATCGGAATGAGCAGGATCAACGGTCCATTTTGTAATTGCCATAATCAATCAATCTTTTGAATAAACTATAATGTCTAAAATGTAGGTAAAAAATCCATTCCGTACAAATCGGTTTTACCAGCTCAATTTGTGCAGCAAACACCCCATACAACATTTTTATTGACGTTTTGGTTGGGACGAAACTCATAATCCATTGACTGTAATTAAGAAAAACTAATGGATCGCTGCATATCTGTTGATTACCAGATTATTAAATTATTGGCATGTAATTTTAAGACAGCCACAGTAGTATATTTACTAAACTTTACTAAATCAACGACCAGATGAAAATGCAGGGAAGAAGCGTATTCACATACGATGTATATGCTCCCACTACCGTAACTACCATGTTACGCCCGCGCCGCCAGGAAGGCCAGTCTATTATCCAGGAAGGATTCAACATTGAACCATCTGTACCATTTTCAGAGTACACCGATATATATGGTAACCCTTGTCAGCGAACAATTTTACCTGTAGGTCGTGTAACCATTACCACAGAGGTACAAGCGAATGTAAATAAGACAAAAGAAATCCCGAACCCTGCACCTGCTTATATGCTCGTGGGTGACCTCCCCGACGAGATTATGCATTACATTCTGCCTAGTCGTTACTGTGAGTCTGATTTGCATGAAATTAACATGCTTGCCATGGAAATTGCCGGCAATGTGGAACCCGGATATGCACAGGTTGAGGCGATTCGCACATGGATTCATCAGCATGTGAAGTATCAGTATGGCACAACTAACTCGGCAACGACAGCTCTTGACGTTGCCCGTAACAGAATAGGTGTCTGCCGTGATTTTACACATCTGGCAATTGCCCTTTGCCGGAATCTGTGTATTCCTACACGTATGACTGTGGGGTATCTTGATAAGTTAAAAGACATGGATTTGCATGCGTGGTTCGATGCGTACCTGGGAGGAGAATGGTATACATTCGATGCCGTTCAGGAAAAAACGGAAGGGTATAGGATCGAAATCGCACATGGACGTGACGCAGCAGATGTGGCCATGGTAACGCAGTACGGAAACGCGACCTTACAGTCGTTACATGTGGAAGTTCAGTTGCTGGAGCCGGAAGCGTAAGTGAGCAATAATGTTTTGAATGGTTCGTTCAACCCCGTTCCGGGGTTGTGCTAATTTTATAGATACAATACATTTATCCCCCGGGTTGCACCAGGCGTTATTCAATGTCAACCCCTTTCGGGGTTGGATAAATCTGCTTATTCATTTTAAAGCCCTCCGCAATTTCCGGTCGTTAAAAGTCCGTAGGACTTTAACATGCATAGCGCCGGGTGAAACCCGGGGGCACACGACAAATCCCCATTCAAATCAACCATGTAAGGGTTGAACAATACCAGCAAAAGAAAAGCCGGATGCAAAATCACGCATCCGGCTTCAAGCTTGCCAATGCGATAATCCGACTCCCGAAAAGTCCGGAGGACTTTAACATGCATAGTGACGGGTGAAACCCGAGGGCATAAGACAAATCCCCCCATTTAAACCAACCATGTAAGTGTTAAATAATCCAGCAAAAGAAAAGCCGGACGCAAATCACGCATCCGGCTTCAGGTTAAGAAAGGAATAGAAGCTCTTTATAATGGTTAATTGTCAGTGGTCAATGGTTAATTACTACTTCCGTAACTCCATCTAACTTTTAACTCTTAATTGTTAATTCTTAATTACTAATTCCTAATTGATCACCCCAAGCTCCCGGCCTACTTTCGTAAATGCGGTCACCGCTTTTTCAAGATGGTGCTGATCATGTCCGGCTGAAATTTGTACACGAATACGCGCCTTGCCTTGTGGAACCACAGGATAGAAGAAACCAATTACATAAATGCCTTCGTCCAGCAGTTTGGCAGCAAATTCCTGCGCCAGCTTCGCGTCATAAAGCATGATAGGCACAATCGGGTGCTCACCCGGCAGAATGTCAAAGCCAGCAGCTGTCATTTCTTTACGGAAATAGGCAGTATTACCCTCCAGTTTGTCGCGAAGTGCGGTGGAAGAAGAAAGAATATCAAGCACCTTAATGGAAGCACCAACAATTGACGGGGCCAGTGTATTAGAGAAAAGATACGGGCGTGAACGCTGACGCAGAATCTCGACAATCTCTTTTTTCGCTGCCGTGAAGCCGCCCGAGGCACCTCCTAATGCTTTTCCATAAGTTCCCGTAATGATATCAATACGGCCCATTACGTTTCTGAACTCATGAGTCCCGCGACCGGTATTCCCGATAAAGCCGGATGCGTGACACTCATCAATCATTACCATGGAACCGTATTGTTCTGCAAGGTCACAGATCTTATCCAATTGCGCTATGGTTCCGTCCATAGAAAAAACCCCGTCTGTTACAACCAGAATCCGACGGCTACCCTGCGCAGCTTTCAGTTGTGTTTCCAGATCAGCAAGGTCATTATGCTTGTAGCGGAAACGTTTTGCCTTACAAAGACGTATTCCGTCAATGAGTGAGGCGTGGTTCAATTCATCAGAGATTATCGCATCATTTTCACCTAAAAGAGGCTCAAAAACACCACCATTCGCATCAAATGCAGCTGCGTAAAGAATGCAATCTTCGGTACCCAGAAACTCTGCCGTCTTGCGCTCCAACTCTTTGTGAATATCCTGTGTACCACAAATAAAACGTACCGAAGACATCCCGAATCCATGCGTTTCAATGGCTTCAATTCCCGCCTTAATTACATCAGGATGGGAGGAAAGACCCAGGTAATTATTTGCACAAAAGTTCAGAACCTCCTTGCCATTGTCTGTCGCGATTTGCGCGGACTGAGGCGTGGTGATGATGCGCTCCTTCTTGTAAAGCCCTGCTTCTTTAATTGCATCAAGCTCCTTTTGAAGTTCCTGCTGAATATCTCCGTACATAATTTTTGAAGTTTAGTTAGTTTGTGATTCGTATCAGACTTTAGCTGTCTTATATTTTTTCTGCAATTCAGATATCATTTCCGCCGTCATTTTGTCCAGATTGTAGGCAGGTCTCCAGCCCCAGTCTTTACGGGCTACAGAATCGTCAATATGTTGTGGCCAGGATTCGGCAATTTGCTGGCGAAAATCGGGTTTATAGCTGATCTCAAAACCCGGAATAATTTTACTGATACTGTCTGCAATTTCTTTTGGAGAAAAACTCATTCCTGCCAGATTATATCCGGTACGAACCTTGATCTGATCGGCAGACGCTTCCATCAATCTCACCGTTGCATCCATCGCATCACTCATATAGATCATCGGCAAGGTTGTATCTTCTTTTAGAAAACACTCAAAATGTTCCCCCTTTACAGCCTTGTGATAAATATCAACTGCATAATCGGTTGTACCACCACCAGGCATCGACTGATAACTGATTATCCCAGGATAACGCAAAGAGCGGATATCCAATCCATAACGTTTGAAATAGTAATTGGACCAGTTTTCACCTGCTGCTTTGCTGATACCGTATACAGTCGCCGGATCCAGGTAAGAGAATTGCTCTGCGGTAACATCCACATTCTCTCCAAAAACAGCAATTGAGCTGGGATAAAATATTTTCTTTACTCCGTGTTCCCTGGCTGCTTCCAACACATTGAAATACGTTTGCATATTGATCTGCCAGGTATTGAGCGGATCCAATTCCCCTTTTGCCGATAAGATTGCCGCCAGGTGATATATCTGTGTAATACCATGTTTTTTTACAATACCTGCCAAAGCGAATGCATCTGATGCATCCAGTTTTTCGAAATAATCCTGCTTAAGTTCCGGTTCGCGCAAATCCGAAGCAATCACCCCGTTCTCCCCATAAATTCCACGCAAATATTCCACCAGTACAGATCCGATCTGTCCGTTAGAACCAATTACCAAAATACGTTCTGATTTTGTCATACCGAGTATTTGTTAAAAGCATAAATCACTTGCAATTTTGCCTTTTCAAATATTATTTTCAATATTCACCTACTTTTGAAGTAAATTTTACTGCACTATGATAATTTTACAGGAATTAATGATTTTCAGACCGCCAATCTCACTTTAATTGCAGTAAATATTATTCCACATGGAGCAGCTGGACAAAATCGACACCAAAATTTTACGGATTCTGCAAAAAGATGCCAAGAAAACAACGAAGGAAATAGCCACAATGCTCAATCTGACTGTGTCACCGGTTTACGAGCGCGTGCGGAGGTTGGAAAGTATGGGATATATCAAGCAGTATGTAGCAATCCTTGACAAAAAGCTCATCAATCGCTCCGTAACAACGATTTGCCAGGTATCCATGCGCTATCACAACGAAGCATTTATTGAAAAGTTTGAACAGGAAATACAGAATCTGGAAGAAGTGCAGGAATGTTACCACATGGCCGGGCAGGTTGACTTTCTTCTAAAAATCAACGTAGGCAGTTTGGACGAATACCACGATTTTGTAAAGTACAAGTTATCGAAGATTGATAACATAGGTGTGCTCAACAGCACTTTTGTACTAAAGGAAATCAAGCACACTTCTGAGTTTTATATCTGAGACGCTAACCCCGATTTGCAACCGGGGTTGCATTGCTTAGCGTTTGCAACGCATATCCGGAATGGTATTACAAAACGTGGAAACCAGCGCGTTAAAAACGCTAAACCAGCTGCGCCCCGATTACAAATCGGGGCGAACCTTCCCACTGTTTACAAAGTTCTTTTTCCAATACTGAAAGAAGCTGTGCTACTCCCTGCGACGCCATTGTCTGTAATTCCCTGTACGACTATCTGGTAGTTCCCCGTCTGATCAGAGGTAAAGAATTGTATCTGCGCCTTACCGTTTTCGTCAGTAGTTATATTGGGCGCCCAGTATAACAGGTTTCGGAAGTCGGGCATTCTGCTGGCGGAAGATGTCTGACTGTCATACTTCGGAGCGTAAAACTCCCTTTCAGCCTGCACACCGTCGTAAGGAGTTACCAATACTTTAGGATCCAGTTCAAAGCCTGCCATGTCGTTTTTGTAAGTTGAAAAGCTCACAATTCCGGTAAACTGGATCAGACCAAGCAAATATCTTGAACTCATCAGCTCAATCTTCTTGATTTTCAGAGGATCCACTTCCATAAATTTATCAATATTGAAAATCGGAATACCGTCTAATATCACCAGCGGGTCAGTACGGTAAAAAGTATTCGGAATCAACTTATCGATCATCCTGAAATGAAAACTTTTGTTTCTTCTTCTCACCATCACACCACGCACGTATTCTCGTAGGACCTCCTCCATCGTCGGAAAACGCGTATAATCGTCAAGGAAATACTTTTCATCCGGCAAGCCAAAAAAAGTAAGTGAATCTGTCAGAGCTGCTTTCTTTGCCGCAAATACTCTCGGAGCATATGAATTACCGATCTGCATGTTCATGCTGCGGGTCAACAAGTCATGGTCTTTGGTTTTATCAAACTGAAAAGATGGTAAAGTCTGTTCTGAGAAATCTTTGGCAAAAGGACTCAGGATTTCAAACTTATACGTGGAGTCCTTCATCAGGTTTGTTTGCACCGTTATCTCCTTGGTTCCCCTGAAATTCTTCAGTTCAAAAGTTGCTTCTCCTTCCTTATTAGTGATGCTTCCGTAAATCGCAGCGGGAAAATCCAGAGGTCCCAAAAATGTTTCTATGCCGGCAGCCGGTGTATTATCTGCTGCATTCAGAACTTTCGCATGAACAAAATGACCGTCATATTCAGGTATAAATTGATATTTTGGGACGCCAGATCCAAATACATCAGTCCATTTAAAACGTCTCCAACCATGTGAAATCATCACATTATCCAGTTCGATATTCTTCTGTGCTGTTACTTCTCCAAAATAGTATGCGGGATTTTCTACCTGCCCCTTTAAGTCTGAAGTGAGATACATGTAGCTATTGATATCTGCATGCTCAGATGTAGAAATACTATCCGTAAGGAAAACAGAAACTGATAAATTACTTTTTTCGAGTCCGGCTACATTCAATGTTACTTTTTCTCTCGTTACAAACTCCGGTTTACCAACCCTGGCCTCCAGGTTAAGCTGTTTGGCCGGACGTTTGAAATACAGCCGTTCGCAGATTGGTTTCTGCCTGTCATTCAAAATGGTCAGATGAGATACACCTTCACCCAACTTCGATTTGTTCAGCACTACTTCGGCTTTATTTCCTGTGAACTCCAATCTTTCTGCAATCGGATTGAGCTGACGGGTGTGTGCCAGCAGATAAATACTTCCACCTTCCAAACCACCCCTGATTACTGTAATTTTTACCTTATCCTGATCTGTATCTGTTACCTGCATCACATAACCCTGCTCCATCACCTGCGGAAGTGGATATTTGAATTGCCTGCCCTTATCGTCGGTCACAATCGCCTGGTAGGTGTCTGTATTTTCAGGTTTCCAGTTGAAGCTACCTATTCCGAATCTGGATGGACGGAAACTTGCAACTGTATCCTGCTGCTGGTTCACCACAACACCACGAAAAGCTATTCCTTTACCATCTGCACCCACCGCCCGAAAAGCTACTTTACTTTCCACATTCTTCACCAGATAACCCCCTTCAGGAAAAAACTGAACATCGTAACTTAGTTCTCTTTCCGCATCAGGATCCGGATCAAATTTGATGAATGGATTGATGACCGAAATATTCGTTTCAAAGAAGTAATCAGGACTAAAATTTTTCATCCAGTTGGTATAGCAACGCACTTTATAATTGCCGCTTACAACAGCTGTAGGAATAGAAACTGATCCATTCCCCTTTCCTGCTGCCAATGAAAATTTCGTTTGAATGACTGCATTGTTATCCTTATCCAATACTTCCAGATAAGCCACTTTGCTCAAATCCAGAAACCGATGACGGGCGCCATCCATGTTATACGCCTTAAACCAGATCGTCTCTCCAACCAGATAAAAAGGGCGATCAAGATGCACATACATTTTTTCCTGTAAAGCCGTACCAGCATACAAATTGAAACGATCCCTGATAGATTTGCTCATCGGATCATCCTGTGCATGCGTTACAAGAGATACCAGTACCGCGCAAAAACAAATAAAGCTTTTTATAAAATATCTCATAATTCAACCTGTATAAAAATGCTTAATCTTCCCAAAATGAGGGTTTAACCGTAGTTCCTCCTTGTATCCGGCAATCGACGCACCCCAGGGAAGATATCAAAAGCGAATCCGACCTTTCACCATGATAATTCAACATATAACCGATAGGAGAATTAAGATATTCCGCAACAGATACTGTATCAGGGGGATCACATCTGGGATACTGGCCTCTTCCCGGTGCCATAAAAATCCTTTTCGTCTCCTCTTTTGCCACATTGAAATAGCCAAACACCAACTCTTTGTTGTTAGCTACATTTTTAATATTTCCCGTTACCTGGGAAGGCTGGGGATCAAAAAGACTTCCTGTTCCTTGAGTCGATTTGGCCAGACTCGTCCAGTACTCAAACTCTTCCTGCGTCAATCCGTATTGCTTGACAAGAATACTGTACTTCATCAGGAATTTGTTGGTACTAATTGCCGCAATATTGACCGGTAAATCCTTAATGATATCGGCACTCAGCTTAACAGTGGAACCCAGAATAATTCCGGTAGAATTCTTTGTAGCCCAACACAAATTGATGTTCTCATTTCTGTATTCAATTTTTTTAGTATTTTGATTATACACCAGTGATGAATAGTAAGCAGAACGGTACTGATAGGTTTCTTCAAATTTCCAGCGATAAAACCTTGTTTTACCGGAAGGGTCATGTGTATTGGTACTAATTACCATAGCATCACGGCCCGCGTCATAACGATAGGTAAGACTATCGATAGGTGGAGTCTGGCTTACTGTTACATATTCCGACAAATACTCCTCACCAGATATTCTGGTAATTTTGAGGCGATACTTGCCGGCAGGATTGACCGTCACCGGTGGAAGTGTATAGACTCCTCGCAGAACCTCAGTGAAGCTATAACTGTTTCCCGACTCTTCCTCTACCACTATTCTGGCTCCGGTTTCTACGATCGGTATTGAATTGTCGTTGGTATTCTGAGACAATCTCAGCTCAATACGACTTTCCTCGTTACCTGCATTCAGGAAGCCATCTACAACCAGATACCGCTCATCCGAATTAATTTCGGGCGGAGAAAACTCTTCAATACAGGCATAAAGAGAAATAACCAGCAGAATAAGGCTCAGTTTAAAAATCTTGTATCTCATATCTCGAAACTTAGAATCTGAAGTTATACGTAATTGTTGGGATCGGCTGGCCGAAAATTGAAAGCTGGTATCCATTTACCTGTCCGTCTCTGGTTTGGAAATAGACTGAAGTCGGGTTCTTTCTGCCAAGCAAATTATACACCGACAATGTCCAGGAGCTATGCGCCAGTTTTCGAACTTTATGATTGCCTTCAATATTGACCCCCACATCGGCACGGTAGTAATCCGGAATTCTGAACTGGTTACGATCTGCATAAAAAACGCGCTGTGCCCCATCAATATAATACTTACCCATAGGAGGCGTGTAAGGACGTCCGGTGCTGTAGGTAAAGTTCAGGGAAACACTAAACCGGTGCGATAAACGATAGTTGGTAATCATCGTGAAATCATGCGGTTTATCGTAATTGCTTGGATAATAATTACCTTCATTCGGTGCATCAGGCGAGTCTCTGTCCACTGCTCTGAGTAATGTTCTGGCGTAGGTATAGGCAAGCCAGCCGTTGAGCTTACCGGTTGTCTTCTTGATCATAAATTCGACTCCGTACGCTTTGGCATTGGTATTCAGCACAGCCGCTTCAATGTCATGATTCATAATCAAAGAATCACCGCCTTTATAGTCGAGGAAATTTTTGATGTTTTTATAATATCCTTCCAGCGAAACTTCAATCTTATTCCCTCTGTAATTCCGGTACAAGCCAAGTGAAATCTGATCGCCCACCTGCGGTTTGATATATCTGTCGCTAAGCTTCCAGATATCAGTAGGAGAAACGGACATCGTGTTAGTAAGTAAATGAATATACTGACGGAGCGTGTTATAGCTCAGCTTCAAAGAAAGGTTATCCGCCACACTGTAGCGCATCGACGCTCTGAACTCCGGCCCACCGTAGGTTTGTATATTTTTACCCCTTCCAAAACTTTCGGTACCATTCTGATACGGACGGTCTATTGGAAAGCCTGGCGTATAAGTATTGATCGTTTTAGGGCCCAGATATTGGAACAATGAAAATCTGATACCGCCTGTAATAGACAGTTTTGGACTCACCTCAAATTTATCTTCCAGATAGATTGCATTTTCAATCGCCTGTTCCGTCTGCAGTGTGTCCGGCATGATCAGGGATTCCGGTCCACGTGGCGTGAAGGTTCCCGGACTCAGCTTATAATAAACAGAACCTAAACCAAATTCCAGCGTATGCTTAGGATTGATGACGTAGCTAAAATCTGCTTTGAAGTTGGACTGCTGAATATTGAACTTCAGATTAAATGAGTTCAGCGGAAGACCTGACGCATCCATAGCATAATTGTACTTGCTATAGGAGCCTGTAAATTCTCCGTAAAGCTTCTGGTTAAAAGTATGTTTCCATTTTAAAGAAGCCAGTTGATTCTGATAACTGTAAGTGGTGTCGCCATACAAACGGAACCGGTCGTCACTGGTATAACCTGTTAAAAACAAACTGTTCTTTTCATTGATCTCGTGGCTCACATGCAGGTTCACGTCATAGAACGATGCCGAACTTTTGTTATATTCAGGATTGTCCAGCGCCTTGATCAACCAGCTCGAATACGTAGATCTTGCTCCTAAAAGAAATGAAGTCTTATCCTTAATCAAAGGTCCTTCTACAGCCAAACGTCCCGTCACCAGTCCCAAACCTCCCGAAACCACGTACTTTTTCTTGTTTCCGTCCCGGCTGTTGATATCAAGCACAGAAGCCAGGCGCCCGCCGTACTTGGACGGAATCGTACTTTTATAGAGTTCAACTTCCTTTAATACATCAGGATTGAAGGCGGAGAAAAATCCGAAAAGGTGGGATGGGTTGTAAATTGTCGCATCATTGTAAAGAATCAGGTTCTGATCCACGGATCCTCCACGTACATTCAGTCCCGTAGTGTTTTCACCTACGGATTTCACACCCGGCAATGTCATGATCGTTCTCAGCAAATCTGTTTCTCCGAATACGGTGGGTACTTGCTTCAGATTTTTGATGTTCAGCTTCACCTGTCCCATTTGGGTACTCACCACGTTTTTGTCCATCCCCGCTTTTACTGAAACTTCTTTGAGCGCAATTACACTTTCACGCATTTCAATATCCAGCTTACCATTGGAATAGAGTACGATCTGTCGCTGCGTTTCCCGCATTCCAAAGCTTTTGATTCTCAGCACACGTTTTCCCCGGGGAATGGTAAGAGAGTATAATCCTAAAGCATCAGTTGTAACGCCTATTGATGGCGACTCAATAAAAACAGCGGCACCTATCACCGGCTCCCCTGTGATAGCATTTCTGATATAACCCGTTACTGTAGAGTTTCCTGATGTGATTTTATGCTTTTTAATACCAATATCATGTACTTTACTTTCTGCCGACGAAAGCAGCTTTTCTTTCAGTGCATCATCAGGGCCTGTATAGGCAATTGCGCCATCTGCATCACTTTCAGGATTGAACAACCCGGGTTGGAGTTGCGTAATGATACGAGGCCCATAGGTGATAAAAATTCTACGCTGATCATCTATAGAATATTCAAAATCAGAACCGCGAAAAACCTGATCGAGCACCTCTCTTACAGTAAAATCAGTGACGTTAAGATCGAGTGTTAATGAATCAAACCGGCTCGCATCATAATAAAAATAATAGCCTGATGCCGATTCTACCTGCTTTACGAAGTCGTTGAACCGGGCTGAATCCAACCGCATCGTAATCTTTTTTTCCGGAGCAGTTTGCTGAGCAACCGCCTCATCCGGACTAAACAAAAAGGAGATACAAAAAACTAGGAGTATAAGTCTCTTCATGGTTTGGCCAATTCATCGTAGGTGGTTAGCATTCTTTTGATCGCATAAGCTCTATCTTGCCGGTACATAATGTCCTCCTTTCGAAGTACTCTTCGCAACGCTCTTTTGTGGTCTGGAAAAAGGCTCAGAAATGACTTTTTTGAACGAACAGCATAGTATTGCCCACCCTTTCGGACATAATAAAAATCCTTCTGAGGAAATACGGTAATCACTTTGCGGTCGACTATTTTTTCCTGACGCGTTTTGGTACGTCTGATCAGAAGATGTGTAGGGCCATCGTAGAAGAGATTATAAAATCCTGTAACCATTGTCGGCTCAATTCCCTTCCCCTTCTCGTACCAGATAAACAGCTCGCCATAATTGGTAAAACACTTTACCTTTTCCGAAGCAACCACCATCGGATCTCCGTTAAGATGGCGAACAACAAGCTGATCTTTCACGATGTCGTACATCATGGGAATACTATCATATCGCTGTCCTTCCGACAATACCGACCCACGATACCATTTCCGGTCTGTAAAAAACTGATGCTCCTCCATACGGGGATCATAGATATAATACACCCGACCGTTGTAGAGATTCTGAGATTCAAGAATAGCTTCTTTATACAGCGACAAAGGATATTGCAGTTCCTCAGGAATAGGTGGAAATGGATTGCGCGGGATCGCTTCGGCTGTTTCAGTTTGTCCAAATGAAACACCGTTTTGCAACAACAACAGAAATAAAACAACGTAGTAAAATCTCATAGAGTCGTGGAGGTATTTTTTATCTTTTTGCTTTGGTGTAAACCCGGATATCCTAGGTAAGCTTCAAGAGCCGGTAAGTTACTACTTATTGACAGATTAAAATATATGGCAAATGGTTGGAAATAGTTTTCATATAAACCAAATAATAACCACAGAACAGATTTATGTTTGCCATATTTCTCCAGATACGTATTAAATACCCTGTTTTGTTGCCGATTAAAGACGTTAATCAACATTTTCCATTTAGCCTGGCTTTGTACAAGATGAAACTAACCTCAAACTAAAAAAATCCGTGATGGTTGTCCATTATTCTGGAATGATCCTAACTTTGAAACCCCATAGAGCACACAAACTACTTTTATCTAAATTTCTGATTCTCTTTTATGAAAATTCTTATTACGGGTGGCGCGGGATTCGTTGGTTCGGCACTGGCTATTTCTCTCAAATTAAACTACCCTGATTATCAAATATATGCACTGGACAATCTGAAAAGACGTGGTTCGGAGCTGAATTTATCCAGACTTAAACAGCACGGTGTTGAGTTTGTTCATGGAGACATTCGGAATAAAGAAGATTTCGACAATATTCCTGCCGTCGACGCAGTGATCGAAGCTTCTGCTGAACCATCGGTGCTTGCCGGTCTGGACGGAACACCGGATTACCTGATCAATACCAATCTGGTAGGAACAGTAAATTGCCTTAACTATGCGCTGAAGCATAAGGCAAACTTCATATTCTTGTCTACCAGCCGCGTATATCCAATCAAAACCATTGAGAATCTTAACTTCGTTGAAGAGGAAACGCGTTTTGCATTATCGGATGAGCAGCCGGTACCAGGAGCCTCTTCAAAAGGTATTGCAGAAGATTTCCCGCTTACCGGCGCACGTTCTCTTTATGGTACCACAAAGCTCGCTTCTGAGTTAATTATTCAGGAGTATAACGAGTTTTACAACCTGAAAACGGTTATCAACAGATGCGGGGTTATCACAGGACCATGGCAAATGGGCAAGGTAGATCAGGGCGTGATGGTATTATGGATCGCAAAACACTACTTCGAACAGCAGCTTGGATATTTCGGCTACGGTGGTACCGGTAAACAAATCAGAGATATGCTGCACGTAGCAGACCTGTACCGTTTGATCGACTGGCAGCTGCACAATATTGATAAAGTTAACGGTGAGGTACTCAATGCGGGAGGCGGACTGGAAAGCAGCGCTTCGTTGCAGGAACTTACCAAAGTATGCCAGGAAGTAACCGGAAAGACGATTCCGATCAAAGTCGTCCCTGAAAACCGTACCGCAGATATCCGTTTGTATGTGACAGATAATTCAAAAGTAACTGCACTTACCGGCTGGAAACCGGAAATTGGCATTAAGCAAATCGTTCAGGAAATAACAGCATGGCTTGCTGAAAATGAGAAGGATCTTGCTCCGATTTTGAAGTAATACTCTTATAGCCTGATTGATGTTAATATCAATCAGGCTGTTTGCTTTCAATCCGTAACAGTGTATTAAATTGCCGGATCATGAAAATCATTGAATGCCCCCGGGATGCCTGGCAAGGCCATCATCCTTTTATACCTACAGAAAAAAAAGCAGAATACATCAATCAGCTATTGCGTGTAGGTTTCGACACGCTTGACTTCGGAAGTTTTGTTTCTCCCAAAGCAATGCCACAGGTGAGTGACACTGCTTCCCTTTTAGACCAACTCGATCGCTCAGATTCTGACACCAAATTGCTTGCTATTGTAGCGAACGAACGAGGTGCTGAACAAGCCTGTTCATTTGAAGCCATTGATTACCTTGGCTATCCTTTTTCTATCTCAGAAACATTTCAGCTACGTAATACAAACACCAGCATCGAAGGATCCCTGGAACGCACCAAATGGATTGCGGAACGATGCAGCAAAACCGGCAAGCAATTGGTAATTTATATTTCCATGGGTTTTGGTAATCCCTATGGTGACCTTTGGAATCCTGACATTGTGCTCTATTGGATCGATAAACTCAGTAGCCTGGGTATACGTACTTTCTCCCTTTCTGATACAGTAGGAGTTGCTAAAAGTACAGATATAGAATCTCTGTTCTCCGCACTTATTCCGCAATATCCTGATTTAGAATTTGGTGCACACTTTCATACCACTCCCGATAGCTGGCGCGATAAAACAGCTGCTGCTTACCAGAGCGGTTGCCGGCGTTTTGATGGTGCGATTCTGGGTTATGGCGGATGCCCGATGGCTCAGGATGATCTGGTAGGGAATATGCCTACTGAAAGACTGATTGAATTTTCCTCGGAACAAAATGAATATGCATCTCTGAATATATCCGCGTTCCATACTGCCCGAAATATATTTCAGGAACTGATGGGGCTGCTTTAAGTCATTATTCGATCTTTTCCACACCCTTTTTCCTTTCTGCAAACACATAGCCTAGTGACAGATGGTGCGATAAGCCCAGTTGCATATGGGTATGTACGGCATAATCAATCAGAAAGGAGCGCGCCCTGAATCCTGCACCGAAATGACTCGTCAGAGGACGGGACGCTACACCAGTCCGCAAGAAAAGCTGTTTCCATACTTTATACTCTAATCCTGTTTTGAAAACTAACGGCTGATCCGTATTCTTTTCCATTTCAACACTTAAAGCAAGATTATTCTCTGGCTGGTAGGTGAAACCAGTTCTCAGGATGGTGGGCACACGCCTGCCATAATCTCCGGAATAGGAGGATTGCGTTACATTGTAAGCATGTGCTCCGAAAAACAGCTTTGACGACAAGGTGACAATACCACCAAATTCAAAGACAATCGCATGGCGAGAAAAGGAAAGAGAGGGCGCCGACACTGCATTCTGAATGTAATTGACTTTTAAGCCTAAGCTGAAACACCCTATCTGGTGTCCGGCCGCTAGTCCCAACGCTGACTGGTTATAGAGTTTGTCTCCGAATCGCTGAATCGTGAATCCTACACCCAAGTCTTCATTTACAGGCATAATAGCTCCCGCAGCAAATGTACCAACGCCTTCAAAACCAAAATGAGAGCTATACGAAGAAAATGCACTGGTTTCCTGCGCACCACCCAACGCGGCCATATTCACAAATCCATAACTGTAATCCCGCCTTGCTACAGAAGCATTGGCAAGTCCCCACGATCTGGCACCGATAGGAAACGGAAAGTCGGCATAGCCGTCGACAGACAGTATGCTGAGGAAGAATACTAAAAAGATGAAGTTTTTCTGTTGAGATAAATAGTCAGGTAGTTCCTTCATATTTACAGCAACAGTAAGAAAATAAGGCCGTCAACCGACGGCCCTTTGTATCAGCTATGCAATATCAGTTAAATTTCCTTTTGACAATATTCAGCAAAGCATTTACCGCTTCCCCGTTTACATCCCAGGCATATTTGGACGCATACCTGTGCCAGATCAGGTTCTGGGCATCTTCAAAGGTCTTGACAGCGTCCAGCTCATACACTGCCTTTTCAAAATGCTCGCTATTCTTATTGAAAAGCTGATTCACAAACATGAAACGCTGTCCCAAAGGAATCGACGCTGCAATGCTTTCAACGCGAACAGGGATTGTTCCGTAAGCTTTATCATCTGAAGCCTTTGGTACCTCCACCTTGAAACTGCTATTCAATGATTCACTTTCAGCAGATTTTTTCTGAGCTACAATTTCTGAAATGATCGTAGCACCTGGCTCAGGACGTGAGACTGGTCGGGCCTGTGGAGCTTCCTGCTCGCCAAAAGCTGCATCAAAAAAGGAAGGTGCTTCCGCCTTTTTATTTAGAGGAGCAATGCTAACAGGCTCATCTTTAATGATCAGTTCAGAAAGGTTTATTGGAAATACTTCGGCAAACTGAGCCAGGTAAGGTTCTTTATCATCCAGTAATGACTCATCTTTTTTTAGCTCATATACCCAGCTGGCTGCCTGAGTCTGATACGCCGATTCTGCACCACTTTCAACCAGTTTTTCCAATAAAGCCTCTCCCAGTTTTCTGTGTATCTGCGTATATTTTACAAGATGCTCCGCTTTGGCCTGCGTAAATTCTTCGTCAGGAGTCGTTCTTATTTTATCTTCCAGATATAACTCCGGTGTAAAAAGTAATTTTAATGCCTCCTTTACGGATTCCAGCAGTAAAGGTTCCAGGGCTGGCCGCCTTACGGCAATGTAGCGCGAAGCAGTATTCATAAACGCTTCCAAAGCTTGCTTTACCTCCTCATTGTCAAAGTCAAAATACGGACTACGAAAAGACTCCGCATTACTTTTCCACTGTTCAAACAAACGGTTTAATATTCCCAGATTCACCTGTCTTACCGGAGTAAGCTTAAGTAATTCGGATCCTGTAACTATATCTTGCGACCGGAAAACCTCATTCAGAATGGTGGTTGAAAACCGGGTAGCATATTGGTTGAGTGCAATTGAATTCAGGTTATTCGGCATACGAATAAGATCGTTTTTAACGAAAGTGTTTAATAAAAATATGTTTGCTTTGTAAAGATAAAATAAAATTAGCTGTTACGGGCTGGCAGGCCCATTTCAATTATATCATTACATGTTCATTGAACCATTAAACAGAAGGGCGCACCAAACTCCACGTACGGGCTGGATTGAAGTAATCTGCGGCTCCATGTTCTCAGGCAAAACAGAAGAACTGATCCGCCGGCTGAACAGGGCAAAAATTGCAAAGCAGAAAACACAGATTTTCAAACCTACCATGGATCAACGTTATCATCATGAGAACATTGTTTCACATAACGATAATTATATCCACTCAACACCGGTAGATCAGGCCTCTAAAATTACAGAATTGGCTGGCGACTGTGAAGTAGTTGGTGTGGATGAGGCGCAATTTTTCGATGAAAATATTGTGGACGTGGTGAATGAACTGGCCAATTCGGGCAAGCGGGTCATTATTGCAGGACTGGATATGGACTACCTGGGAAAGCCATTCGGATCCATGCCGCAGTTGATGGCCATGGCTGAATTTGTGACAAAAGTACATGCGATCTGCATGGTGTGCGGAGAAGTGGCATCTCACTCCTATCGCCTTGCTGCATCCAAAGAACAGGTATTGGTAGGCGAAACAGATTCCTACGAAGCCCGTTGCCGCAGATGTTTCAATTTGGGAGATACGGTTTCGGGGAAAGGGTAACGGTTTTATAATCGAATTCCCATTACTGTCATTTACTAAACTCAAGAACTGAATCCTGTCAGGGAAAACACATAAATACATCACTGAACAAGATGCAGAGCACCTTACTATTTGTAGGGTTATCATTGAGCCTGATGCTCCAGGGTGCAGCGCACCGAAATAAAAACCCAAACAGATTGTGCAAATATAATCGGTTACAAAAAGTCCACTATAACCCATTCTGAATGGCCTGTAGTGGACTTTTGAATTAATCTCTAAAACAGAACTACCCTTTCAGCTCCTCCTTCAAAAAGTAACCGGTGAAACTGCCTTTCACTTTCGAAACCTTTTCAGGCGTTCCTTCAGCGATGATCCGGCCACCAAGCGCTCCGCCTTCGGGTCCTACATCAATCACATGATCAGCCACTTTAATCACATCCAGGTTGTGTTCAATAATTAAAACCGTATTTCCCTTTTCTACCAGCTTGTTCAATACATTGAGCAAATGACGTATGTCCTGAAAATGTAAACCCGTTGTAGGTTCATCCAGAATATAAAGGGTCTTGCCTGTGTCTCTTTTTGAAAGCTCTTCCGAAAGTTTTACACGTTGCGCCTCACCTCCTGATAATGTAGTAGCATGTTGCCCAAGGGTAATATAGCCTAAACCTACATCATTTAAAGTCTGAACTTTTCTAAGTATTCTAGGTTGATTTTCAAAAAATTCGAGCGCAGTTTCAACCGTCATATCCAGAATATCGGCAACCGATTTCCCTTTAAAACGTACTTCCAAAGTTTCACGATTGAACCGCTTTCCCTTACAGGTTTCGCAGTTGACGTGCACATCGGGCAGAAAATCCATTTCAATCTTTTTCATACCCGCACCTTCACAATCCTCGCATCTTCCACCCTTTACATTGAATGAAAAACGGCCTGGTTTGTAACCCCGGATTTTCGCTTCCGGCAACTCGGCAAAAAGCGTGCGGATATCTGAAAACAGATTGGTATAAGTCGCAGGGTTCGAACGGGGCGTACGACCAATCGGTGACTGATCAACCTCAATTACCTTATCAATATGTTCAAGTCCTTCAATACTTTTATAGGGTAGCGGTTCTCTTCTGGATCTATAAAAATGCTGATTCAAAAGAGGGAACAACGTTTCATGTATCAGAGAAGATTTCCCGCTTCCACTCACGCCAGTCACGCAGATCATCGTCCCCAGCGGAAAAGTCATATTCACATTTTTGAGATTGTGCCCTGTACAACCTTTCAGAGAAATCGATTGTCCATTTCCCTTTCTGCGTTTCTTCGGAACTATAATTCCATCTCTTCCACTCAGGTAATTAGCTGTCAAAGAGCCATTTTTTAAAAACTCTTCCGGCGTACCCGAGCCCACTACATTACCACCATGCCTTCCTGCACCCGGACCAATATCCAGAATATAATCCGAAGCCAGCATCATGTCTTTATCGTGCTCCACAACCAGAACAGTATTACCCAGATCACGTAGATTCTTCAATGAATTGATCAGGCGAACATTGTCACGCTGGTGCAGCCCTATACTTGGCTCATCCATGATGTACAATACACCTGTAAGCTGCGTTCCAATCTGCGTAGCCAAACGGATCCGTTGTGCTTCTCCGCCTGAAAGAGTCCGGAGCGCGCGGTTCAGTGTGAGATAGTCAAGTCCTACATCCAGCAAAAATCCTACCCTTTTCCTGATCTCTTTGAGAATTTCATGACCAATCACCTGCTGACGGTCTTCCAATCTGTCTTCAAGACCTTCGAGCCAGTTAGCCAGTTCTCTGACATCTATATCGGACAATTCTGAAATGTCCTTTTTATCAATTTTGAAATGGAGAGATTCTTTTTTTAATCGTTTTCCATTACACTCAGGACAAGTCCGGATCACCATAAAATCCTTAAGCCAATCCAGAATTTTCTCATTGCCAGATTCCTGTTGCCTTTTCAGGAAGTTGACGATCCCGTCAAACTTTGTTTCCCATTCCGTCCCCGGATATTTTTTGGAAGGAACCGGTACAGCATCTTCACTGCCATACAGCACAACCTTTAATGCTTCTTCCGGAAACTTGGCAAGAGGAGTAGCGAGTGTTACTTTGAAAGGTTTGAGAAGTACTTCGAGTTGTTTAAAAATCCACGCATCGCGGTATTCACCCATCGGAGCAATACCTCCCTTACTGATACTTAAAGACTTATCGGGCATAATCGCCTCTTCTGTAATTTCTTCCACCACACCCAATCCCTGGCAGGTAGGACACCAGCCGTAGGGAGAGTTGAAAGAAAATGCATTAGGTGCAGGATCATCATAACTAATGCCAGACTCAGGGTCCATTAGATTTTGTGAGAAATAATAAGTTTCTCCCTTATCATCCAATACCATCAGAGCTCCTTTTCCCTGCTTAATAGAAGTGGTTACAGACTGGCTCAATCTATAGCGCGACTGTGGATCCTGCTCTTCGGTTTTAGGAATAATCCTATCTATAACAATCTCAATATCATGTACCTTGTAGCGATCCAATTGCATTTTAGGAGCAATATCCTGAACCTCACCATCCACACGAACCTTTGTGTAACCCATTCGTGCAATCTGCACAAACAGCTCCCTGTAATGCCCCTTTCTTCCTTTCACAGCAGGCGCAAGAAGCATGATCTTCTTTCCCAGAAACTGCGTCATCAACTGGTTGACGATCTGATCCTGAGATTGCTTCACCATCCGCCTGCCCGTTACATATGAGTAAGCATCGCCGGCACGTGCATAGAGCAGCCGGAGAAAATCGTAGATCTCTGTAACAGTTCCTACTGTAGAGCGCGGATTGCGCGATGTGGTTTTCTGTTCAATACTAATTACAGGCGATAATCCGCTGATTTTATCTACATCAGGCCGCTCCATTTCACCGATAAAACCCCGGGCGTAGGAAGAGAAACTTTCCATGTAACGCCGTTGTCCTTCAGCGTAAATCGTATCAAAAGCCAGGGATGATTTCCCGCTGCCACTTATCCCTGTAACTACTACCAGTTTGTTGCGTGGTATGTTGACATCAATGTTTTTAAGATTATGCTCACGTGCTCCCTGAACCTCTATTAGATCTTGATTGCCCGCTCCGGTATCATTCGTTTTTTCCACGCTCATTCCTTTGGTTTTTGAACCCCGGTTGTATCCGGCGCTGATAGAATAACCACAAATTTAGTCGTTCAGTTGCAAAAATTTCAGCCTATTTCCAGGGACTGAACCCAATTTGTTTCTGGTACGAAAGCAAGAATCGTGCTAAGCATGCAAACGTTTGCCGATTTGCACATTAACAGGATAGGATCACTTTGTAACCATCTATATAATTATATTTTTTCTTTAATTAATTACTTTTTAATATTGTTTTGTCACCGATATATTTATTTTTGACACAATTCTTGCAAAAAATGGTACAATTTTATCACCAGAAACCCCTATCTATATGCAAAAAAATTTACGAGTCCTTGTATGGTTTATAATCGTATTAATGGCCACCTTGCCGGGCAGTGATGTCTTCGCGCAAGACAAAAAAGTGACGGGAAAAGTCTCATCAGCCGTGGACGGCGCAGGACTTCCCGGTATCAATGTCCAACTGAAAGGTACCAATACCGGAACAGTTACCGATGCAGATGGAACCTATTCTATTCAAGCGAGCAGTGCAAGTGCTGTCCTTGTATATTCTTCCATCGGTTTTATTAAGCAGGAAATAACAGTGGGCAACCGATCTGTCATTGATGTTACCCTCGCCGACGATGTAAAAAGCCTCACGGAAGTTGTTGTAACCGGTTACGCTACACAGCGCAAACAGGATATTACCGGTGCGGTAACAGTTATCAGTCCCAAAGAACTTACAGCTGTGCCTGCTGCAAGTGTTACTCAGATGCTCCAGGGACGTGCTGCCGGTGTAACTGTCGGCAACGACAACTCTCCGGGTGGAGGCACCATGGTACGTGTCAGAGGTTTTGGTTCCATCAACAACAACAGTCCATTGTATGTAATTGATGGTGTTCCTACGCAAGGTACCCTGAACCAGCTGAACCCCAATGACATCGAATCCATGCAGGTTCTTAAGGATGCATCTGCCGCGTCCATTTATGGTGCACGTGCAGCGAATGGCGTTGTGATTATCACGACTAAAAAAGGGAAGCCCGGTGCTCCCAATATCACTTTTGATTTTTATACAGGCACACAGCGCCCCGGCAAAATGCTGAACCTGCTGAACACAAGAGAATTGGGAGAATATCTTTACCAATCGGAGCTTGGTGCAGGGAAAAACCCTTCGGTTACTTCACCATCCGTTCAGTATAAGTTCGATGACAGAGGCAACCAGACCATCGCCGACTACATTTATCCAAACGTATTTGGTGAACTTCCTTCCAATTACACTTATACAAATGATATTGCTGACCCTAACCTTGGAAAGACAGCATTCAACATTACCAAAGCGAATAAGGAAGGTACCGACTGGCAGGATGTTATTTTTGACCCCGCTCCTATTTCCAACTATCAGATCGGCGCGAGTGGCGGTTCGAATACAGCCAAGTATGCAATCTCAGCTAATTATTTCAAGCAAGACGGGATTTTGCGTTATACCAATTACAAGAGATACTCAATCCGCGCCAACACTGAGTTCACCAAAGGCAAGGTAACTGTAGGGGAGAACCTTACTTTCTCCTATGATGAGCGCCAGGGAATTACAAACAATGACGAAAGTAACCCGATCATGTTTGCCATTCGCGTGCACCCGATCATTCCGGTATTCGACATCACGGGAGGCCCCACTGCACTGGGAGGAACAAATACATCAGCCTACAACGGATTTGCAGGTAGCCGAGGCAGCAACCTTGGAAATGCGCCGAACCCATTGGCAAGACTTTACCGCGAGAAAGATAATATCACAAAAGGCACGCACGTATTCGGCAACGCATATGCTCAGATCGATATTCTTCCGGGTTTGACAGGTCGTACCAGTTTTGGTTTGGAATACAATCAATCTAACCGGTCCGAATATTTCCACAGAGATATTGAAGCAGCTGAAGCCAGAAATGCAAACAGTCTTAATGTGATCAACAACCTGGATCGCTCTTTCACCTGGTTCAATACACTGAACTATGCCAAAATTATCGGAAAGCATAATTTCAATTTATTGGTAGGAACAGAAGCTGTGAAAACTTATTCCGCAGCTTTCCAGGCAAGTCGTAGCGGTTTTGCATTTGATGATGTTGACTACCGTTACCTTGATGCAGGTTCGGCAGCTGGTTTGGCCAATGCAGGAGCCGGAGCTATCCGGAGTGCTTTGTTCTCTCAGTTTGGTAAAATCAACTATGGTTACAAAGATCTTTTCCTGGCAGACTTCACCCTGCGCCGCGACGGTTCTTCCCGTTTTTCAGAGGCTTATCGATATGGTGTCTTCCCTGCATTCTCCCTGGGTTTGCGTATGACAGAACTTGACTTCATGAAACCAACCCGCAAGGTATTGGATGATTTGAAAGTACGTTTCGGATGGGGCAAAACGGGTAATCAGCTGATTCCTAATGTTTACAACGCCTACACATTGTATGCCGCCGATCCGCAAAACAATGGTTACGATATCAATGGTACGGGTTCATCCATTGTTGGCGGATTTGACCTTGTTCAATTCGGTAATGCAAACGGAAGATGGGAAACGAACACCTCTACCAACATTGGTATTGATGCGGTATTACTGAACAACAAATTGGAGGCGGTAATCGATTTGTATAGCCGCAAAACAACGGATATGCTGACGCAGATTGCCATGCCAAGAACAGCTGGTACAGGTACAATTCCATATACAAACATCGGGGAGGTGACCAACAAAGGTTTCGACATTGGTCTGAACTTCAGAGATAAAAAAGGTGACTTTTACTATGCACTGGGCGTAAATTTTGGGCACTACAAAAACAATGTTGTAAAGCTTAACAATGACCCTAATGCAACTATCTTCGGTTTCTCTACCCGTCTTCCGGCCATGTCGGCAACAAAGGCAGGCTATCCGATTGCCAGCTACTACGGATACTTCGTGGATGGTGTAATTAAAGATCAGGCTGAAGCAGATGCTGCTCCTAAGTTTGGATCGTATACCCGTGAAGGTGTTTTCAAATTCAGAGATGTGAACGGAGATGGAATCATCACCGCAGCCGACCGTACCATTATCGGAAATCCTCACCCTGACTTTAACTATGGGGTTAACCTGAATATTGGTTACAAAGCGTTTGATCTGGCCGTGTTCGGACAGGGAGTTTATGGAAACGAAATCTTCAACTACACAAGATACTGGACAGATTTCAACGTTTTCCAGGGTAACAGGTCGAAAGATATGTTGTACAATTCATGGAAACAATCAGGTGATAATGCCAAACTTCCAAGACTTAATTCCGGAGATGCGACAAGCCAGCAGGTATCGTCTTACTTCCTCGAAGATGGTTCTTACTTCCGTATCAAAAATATTCAGCTGACTTATACATTACCATCAGCATTGTTGAAAAAAGTGAAGATTGGTTCTGCTCAAATTTATGTTCAGGGACAAAACCTGTTCACATTCACGAAGTATACCGGACTTGATCCTGATATCAACCTGAGAAGATCGGGCAATGATAACGAAGATAAGCACCTGGGTGTAGACGAAGGAGCTTATCCGGTTTCGAAGTCATATCTGGTAGGTCTGCGTTTCGGTTTCTAAGGTCCCAACACTAACATTTCATAGCATTACAATGAAAAAGATAGCATTAATCTGTATACTGACGGGACTGAGCTTTTCATGCTCCGACAGCTTTTTTGACCTGAAACCGCAAGGACGGGCTTCGGTTGAGCAATTGAGTAATAAGAATGGTGTCAACGCACTTTTGATCGGTGCCTATTCCCTTGTAGATGGCGTAGGTTCAGGAAACACGGGCCGCCAGTCGACCGTATCCAATTATGTATTCGGTGGTATTTCCAGTGATGACGCCGTAAAAGGAACAGATGCGGGAGACCAACCGGAACAGTCGTTTATCGAACAATACAACTGGCTTTCGGATAACACCTATTTTCTCGGAAAATGGTGGCACCAATATGATGGTGTTTCCAGATGTAACGAAGTAATCCAGATTGTTAGCAGCCCGCTCATTATGGATATGACAGATGCTGAGAAAACACAGGTGATTGCCGAAGCACGTTTTCTGAGAGGTTTCTACCATTTTGAAGCAAAGAAAATGTGGAACAATATTCCTTTTATAGACGAGGTTATATACAAATCCGCTGATCCGAATTCAACCAAAATCCCAAATACGACAGATGTGTGGGGTAAAATTGAGGCTGATTTCGATTTCGCAGCGAAGAACCTTCCTGGGGTACAGTCTCAAAAAGGAAGAGCAACGCAATGGGCTGCGAAATCCTTTCTTGCCAAAACTTATCTGTTTCAGAAAAAATGGGCTGCGGCAAAAACCTTATTGGATGATGTGCTAACCAACTCAGGGAAAAAACTGGTAGCCAACTATCATGATAACTACAGAACTGCCGGTAACAACAATACTGAATCCATTTTTGAAGTTCAGTTTTCAGTAAATGACGGTACAAACGGGAACAACGGTAATGCGGGAGACAACCTTAACTGGCCTTATTCTGCCGGTGCTCCAGGACGCGGCTGCTGCGGTTTCTACCAACCTTCGCACAATCTGGTGAATGCGTTTAAAACTGAAAACGGTTTGCCGATGATCGGGAACGCTGCGGATGGCTCAGCAGACACGTATAATAAAGTGGATCTTCCTAATGACCAGGGCATTGCTGCAGCTGCAGCATATACAGTCGACAAAACTGTGCCCGTAGATCCACGCCTTGACTGGACCGTAGGCCGTCGTGGTGTAGCCTTCCTTGACTGGGGCCCTATGCCTGGTGCTTCCTGGATTCGTGATCAGGCTTATGCCGGACCTTTTACCGGTAAAAAATGGATGTACTATGTAGGTGAAGAAAACAGCACAACGCACTCTACCAGCAGGAGAAACGTCAACAACAACTTCCGTATGATCAAGCTTTCACACGTGTTACTTTGGTTGGCTGAGGTTGAGGTAGAACTTGGTAATCTGGCGGCGGCTGAGGGTTATGTAAACCAAATCCGTAACCGTGCAAAAACAGGCTCTGTTCAGGATGCGAGTATTAACTACAAAGTTGAACCGTATACTGCAGGTACCTTCGCCGGCAAAGGAGCGGATTTCGCCAGAAATGCAGTACGTATGGAACAGCGTCTGGAATTTGCAATGGAAGGACACCGTTTCTTTGACCTGGTTCGCTGGGGCATAGCAGAAAAAGTGCTTAACAAATATGCAGCTGAAGAAGCCGTAGCAGGAAAAGAACCTTCAGGACGTACATTTGGAAAACGTGGATACATGGCAGGAAAAACATTTACGTCCAAAAACAACTACTATCCACTTCCACAGGATGAAATCCTGAACAGCCAGCTGGATGGAAAACCAACACTTGTACAAAACCCCGGATACTGATTAAAGACCAGTATTTATAACAAAAGACCAGCCGTTCGTGCTGGTCTTTTATTTTGATACCAGTCATAACGATCAATTCGGATCTTTTCTGGAAATTGAAATACTCTCAATCGTGTATTTGCTATCCTGCCCACTTCGATCACTATGTTGGAAACTGATTGAAGGATTAGCAGGATTGTGAAAATTCAGCGCACTTGTTGTCATCATCGGCTCATTTGTCACCTTAATTGGCTCTCTTCCCGGTGAAGTAATCAATAAGTTATATTTCAACTGCGAAGCTAATACTGTGAAAATCACGGAATGAACAGCACCGGGAGGAATATTTCCAATAACACGTGATGTGGTCCAGTCACCACTGATAAGGCTCACAGCACCCGACGAAGTAATCCGCATTCTGGCGATAGGAACTCCACTTCCGTCCGTCAGATCGGTGAGAATATCTCCCGAAGAAGAATTGTGCCTGGCACTGTATATGTACCAAATTGTTTCAGCGAAATTAGTAGAAATTCCTCTGAATGATAACCAGGTATAATGCCCGGAAAGATCTCCTGTATTTACCTGAGAATATTCCAACCCTTTTGTTCCGGAAGTATTCCACTGACGAATTTTCAGACCAGGGATCAATGCATCATTAAAGTCAACTCTGTCGCCGGACGGAGCACCCGGAAGATCGTGTGCAGGGGTAACTCCAATTTCTGACGCGTTGAAGTTTGTTCTTAAAATGGAGGTGGTTTTACAAGAGAATACAGATAAACTCACCAAAATAATGATTGAGAAATGATAGATGGATTTCATAGGACAGCTGTTTTTGTGAAAAACAAAAGTATCCTATCTACATGTTATCTTTTAGAGTACAACTACGGCATGCATATCAGTAAATATACCTGAATAACAGTAACTTATAGACACAAATCAAGTAAAAAAACTACTAAAACATGGCGACCGTATTGTTTTTTTACCTGATTTGTGTTCACACTTATTTTCTGTAATCCAATGCCGGTTTACGGTTGCCTACTAAAGCCTCATATTTAAAGTCTTCTCCTCTCGCTTTGAGCCAGTCGGCCTGTGCAGTTTTAATCAGCGCAGGATCTTTGAACAGATCGATCGCGGTAAGTGCAAGAGTCTTGGCAGCTACCATCATTCCTTTGGGACCTATGCTCATACCTCCCGCGGCAACTGCCTGCCAGCTATGCGCCGGAGTGCCTGGTACCCAGGTAGCAGCACCCAAGCCTACTGTGGGTACAGCCCAGCTTACATCGCCCACATCTGTAGAACCTCCCATGCTTTCCAGCTTCGTAGAAAAGGGCATCACTTTCTCAGCTTCTGTGTAAGCAAGCGCTGCTTTACCGGGAGTGGTGAGCGACGGCGCGAGTTTTTCCGCAAATGCAGCTTCGTCCGGCGTATACTTCACTCCTCCTACAACTTCCAGATTTTTGTACATCGCTTTAGCCAACGACTCCACAGGAAGCAAATCGAAAGCACCACCTGTAATTTCCAGTTCCACCTTGGTGCCGGTTCCCATAGCTGCACCTTCGGCTGCCTTCTCCATTCGGCTCCATACATCCCGCACCACCTCTCTGTTCGGATGCCGCGCGTAATAATATACTTCCGCAAATGCAGGCACTACATTGGGCGCTTCACCTCCACGTGTGATTACGTAATGTATCCGTGTTTCCTGTGGTACGTGCTCACGCATCATATTCACCATATTGTTCATTGCTTCTACTCCATCCAGCGCAGAACGCCCACGCTCGGGTGCTCCTGCAGCATGTGCGGCAATGCCTGTGAAGCGGAATTTCCCGGAAATATTGGCAAGTGAACTGGAAGGATTAGCACCATTCCGATCCGATGGATGCCAGTGTAACACAATATCAGAATCCTTAAAAATGCCTTCCCTAACCATATACACCTTGCCCGAACCACCTTCTTCAGCAGGACATCCCATGAGTTTGATCGTACCGGCTTTTCCGCCATTTTTCAGCCAGTCTTTTACAGCAATAGCCGCCGCGGCTGAACCAGCACCAAATAAATGATGTCCACATGCATGCCCTGCTTTTTGTCCTTCTATGATTTTCTTTTCTGAAACAGCCTCCTGTGCCATACCCGGTAGCGCATCAAACTCAGCAAGAATACTGATCACTGGTTTTCCACTGCCATAGGTCGCAACAAAGGCAGTTGGAATGCCGGCAACACCTTTTTCAACAGCAAAACCTTCTTTTTTTAATTCCTCCTGAAGAATTTCAGAACTCTTGTATTCCTGATAGCCCACTTCCGCCAGATCCCATATTTGTTTGGAAATTCCAGCGTAATGGTCTTTCTTTTTGTCCAATCCGTCAACAATCTGCTTTTGTTCAGCTGCCGCTTTTTTGTCTTGTCCAAAGCTCTCAAAAGCAGCGAACCCTAATAAACCAAGGAGAATAATATTTTTACTTTTCATAAATCTTCAATCATGTTAATCGTAATATAACCAGATAATGCTTTTCGAATGTACCTGTCTTCATGTTCTGAAACCGGCAATCCAGGTATACAAAATAACATGTATACCTGGATTATCTTGATAGAGGATAAGTTTACTTCGGATTTTTCACAGCTGCACTACCCTCTGTAGGAGCATTGTAAGTGATTTCATTATCAGGCACATCCCAATAATCCAGATAGTTATATTTGATCGTTGCATTCGTACTCACAATACCAGCTCTGCTTAGCGCAACCACACCCGTACGGCCGTTTTCAATCACTCCCCAACGTCTGGCATCGTAAAAAGACAAAGCACGGAATAGCAATCCGATACGTCTCTCACGACGCAGTTCTTCTTTGGCTTCAGCCAGTGTCAAACCTTTACCTACAGTAGCAGCCAAACTGGCACCCTGTGCAATTCTCACGGCATCAATCAAGGCCAGCCCTCCTTCAATATTTCCGGTATAGATCAGCGCTTCTGCCTGCATCAGTGCATTTTCTTCGTAAGAACCAGCCAGGAACAATTCGTAACCGCCCGCAGTCTGATTGGCAAACTGAATTACCTTGGAATCCCCAGGAACTGATCCGCGATCAATCAACTCCCAACGGGTGAAAAATGCATTTCCACGGGCCACTTCACCAATATAGGTAGAAGCTCTCTGTTTGAAATTATTGGTAAAACGCTGATCTCCTGCTTTGAAATCCTGGATCAGCCTTTCCGTGATTTTGTAGGTAGATGTCCCTGCAGTTTTTGCAGATACACTCCCTGTTGTAGGCGCCAGGAAATCTCCGTTGGTGTTAGTACGTCCTGTAAATACAAAATCAGTAGCTCTGATACCATTGTCAGTCAAAGTTTTAATCTCCGCCCATTTTGCAGCCGACATTTCACTCACTTTTGTATTCACAAGAATGTTTCTCGCTTTCATCGTTGCGATGTTGCGTTGCCACATCGCAGGCGTGAGCACTCCTCCCTTTCCTACGCGGTTGAAAGAAGGAATGAGTCCTTGCATAGTCGTAGTGTAATCGTCTCCTTCTGTCAATGTTCCCAATATACGTGAAGCCTCATCCAGGTTACGGTTTGCTTCGGTAATCATGGCTTCTTTGGTTACATATTTACCATTGGTTCCATTCAGGTTTTCGCCATTTGAAGCATCCACAATAAGTCCGGCATAATACATAGAACCAATTCTTGAATATGCGTATCCCTTCCACCAGTGCGCCCAGGCTTTCAGCAAACCTTTTTTCACATCCGCATTACCTGTGTACGTAATGGCATCCACATTAGCCAGAATCGTATTACATGCATTGTTCAGATTATACATATAACCCCATTCGTAATAGGTTGAATTCTGATAACCCGTAGAATTCACGTTAGCGGTAATCCTGATGAACTCGATCTGCTTATTCGGCGAATTGGGATTGAGCAGAACACTTCCGTCGTCCAGCGTAACCTGGTCAGGGCAACCGATCTGATTGATAAAAATATTGGCTATATCAGTCCCGATCACGTCTCCCATCAACTCATGATTTCCAATCGCGCCCGACCAGAAATATCCCGGCACGCCATCATAGAATTTGATATTCTTAAAGCCGGACACATACACGCCCAGACCGAAAGAAATGAGCCCCGATTCCGTTTTCATTGCTTCCGAAGAAGGCTGATTCGGATTTTTTACATCCAGCGATTCTTTACAGGACGATACCATCCCGGTCAAAATCAACATTGAAAGAAATATTTTTAACTTATTCATAATGATCATCTTAAAGGTAATTTCAATTAAAACCCGAAATTTAAAGTAGCCTGATACGATTTAAAGTTTGGCATCGTACTGTGGTCAGTTCCTCTATCCCATGCAGAGTTGGCAGTACCCGAACTGATTTCCGGATCAAAGCCTGTATACTTGGTAAAGGTGATCAGGTTACGTCCCGAAAGCACAAGTTGAAGTCGTTTGAAAGCAGGCAGTTTCACCACTTTTGCCAGATCAATACCCAAAGCAATGTTTCTCAAACGGAAGAAAGTAGCATCTTCATAGAAATAATCCTTTGTTCCGTTGGCAGTACGCTGCGCATACACACCGCGGTAAAAGGCAGTCCATGCGCCAGTCTGGCCTTCAATTGTAAATGGTTCTGCATAATCACTGTGAATACCGTCACGATACATCCATTCTTTAGTCTGATTGTAGAGGTGATTTTTGTAAACCCAATCCCACTGCATCGACAAAGTCAGGAAGTTTTTATAAGTAAAATCATTGATGAGTGACATGTTGAATTTCGGGTTAGGATCACCGAAACTATATTTACCAGCTGTAAAATAAGGCTGCTTGGTAGCTTTGTTTACCACATATCCATTGCTTGCAACGGTATATAACGCCTGCTCACTTTCTGTTAAATACATGTTTCCGTTAGGGTCTCTATCAGTCAGGCTGTGTAGTGACTTGAAGCCATATAGCTGACCAATCTTGTCTCCTGCTTTCAGTACATAATTGGTACTACCGGCACTCGACAAAATCACTACTTCCTGGTTACCACGAATAGACAGGATTTCGGAAGTCTGTTTACCAAAATTGATCGTTGAATTCCATTTCAGATCTCTACCATTGTAGGCTGTCGTCCCCAACGATATCTGCACGCCACGTGATCCAAGAGAAAATGCGTTGTCGATTAACGTTCCCAAACCAATAGATGGAGCCACATCTACAGGATAAATGGCATCTTTTGTTTTTCTGTTCCAGTAAGTAGCCGCAACGGACAGGTCGTTCAGCCAGGGGGTACTTTTGAAAAGTGTAAACAAAAGGTCGGTTCCCACTTCAAATTCTTCTGATACTTCCACACCCAAGTCCGGGTTGCTCTGGCGGTAATCATAATAGAAAGCAGTATTAGAACCCAGCGTTGTAGGCGTAATCGTTACGTATCTGTCAAATGGCTTAGGCTGAATACCCGCCTGTCCGTAAGCAGCTCTGATTTTCATTTCAGGAATAATACCGTTAATGACTCCGTCATTCCAGAAATTCAGCGCAGAAATTCTCAGGAAAGCATCTCCTCTCGGGAATGTAAAAGGCTTCGAACCTCTTCCGAAAGCAGATGAATAATCACTTCTGAAACCTCCGGAAATACCGGCAAACTCACCATACTCAAAGCGCTGATTAACCAGATATCCATAAGTAATAAACGGTTCTTCGTAGTCGCGGTACACTCTCCAGGAGCTGGTGTTAGCGGCTGTGTAAGGTTCGTACGCAGAGGGGAGCCCCAGAGCCGCACTTGTATATTCTTTCAGAACATTTTTACGCCAGTCGAAAGCACCTTGTGTTGTTGACTTGATAGGCAGATTCCATCCGAAATCTTCCTTGAAATCAAATGAAATCGTTGCATTCGCCAGGAAATTCTGGAAGGTTTTGCTGTTCGCATATTTGGTCAGATCCCCCGTATTGTTGGTATTGTAGTTGGAAATATACCTTGGCGTACTTTGTGTCAGCCAGTATTTAATATTGGCATTATTAGCCTGGTTCATATATTCCAGCTCACGGTCCTGCGTCTGGTAATTCAAGCCGTATTTCGCATCCAGTTCCACAAATTTCGGGAACTTATACTTAAGGTTGAAGCTCTGAATAATGTCAATCTTATTGTCATTATTGTTGGTATACTCCTGCCAGTACAGCGGATTGGATGCATTGATCCCGATGGTCTGGTTCAGGTTATAAGGCACAGTACCGTCATTAGTCTTCAATGAAAAATCAGCAAACGGATAGGCATTCAAGAGTCCGTAAACGATCGTCCTGTCGCTGGTTTTAAGCGTACTTTTGGTATAGGCCAATTGAGAAATAGAACGGAAGGTAAGTCCTTTTGCCAGCTCAGCGCCGAAATTGGCTGTCAGGTTGCTTCTGTCCCAGTAACCATTGTTAATCACATTACTTTCCTGATGGCTGTTTGAAGCCGATATACTGAAATCCGATTTCGCTGATCCACCAGAGATCGAAACGCTGTTATTGATCGTATTGGCAGGTCGGAAAAAGAAATCAAAGTGATCGATATACTTGAAATTCTGATCGTAGGCTTTACTGTTTGTAATCGTCGGATCTGTAGAATTATACTGAACGTTCTCAGTATATACGCCATTTACAAGATCGAAAGTGATAGGTTTGCCTGATGAACCGATTACATTATTGCTAGCATCGGTCGCGAAGGCGTGGTATTTCGCCTTACTCAGCCCACCCACATTGAGATACGTATTTTGTGCAATGCTGGATGAAAAGTCAATGGCAAGTTTTCCTGCTTTACCTTTTTTGGTAAAAAGCTGAATGACACCATTCGCTCCCTGCGCACCATAGATAGTCCCCGCAGCAGCACCCTGAATCACCTCTACCCTGTCAATAGAATTCAGGTCAATGGTATTGAGCCCGGAAGCACCTACCTGAATACCGTCTACAAGGATCATGGGCGAGGTACCACGGTTCAGGGTATTGATACCACGAAGTACAATGTTGACTTCTGCACCGGGGGTTCCGCTCGTACTGGAAATTTGCGCACCGGCGATCTTTCCTACCAAAGCCTGGTCTATAGAAGCCGAAGGTGTTTGAGGCAGATCTTTGGAACCGATAGATTCTACGGCAATGGCCAGCTTTCGCTTGTCTGTAGCCACACCCACACCCGTTACCACAAGCTCTGTGAGCTGGCGGGAATCTGTTTTAAGCTGAACATCCAGCACAGAGGCGGCAGAAACAGGAAATTCCCTGGTTTCCATACCAATAAATGAAAATACGATAATGCCTCCGCTGCCCGGTACGCTCAATTTGTATTGCCCCTCAGAGTCTGTTACAGTACCATTTTGGCTTCCCTTTAAAACTACGTTAACGCCCGGCAGCGCAGATCCGTCATCAGTGGCAATGACCTTTCCGGTCAGTTGCCTGTCTTGTGCTCTTGTAAGCGACATGGCTGTGCAAAGCAGAGCAATGCACAATGGTAAAATTCTCCTCATCTGATTAAATAGTTAGGTTAGTTACAGTTCAACTGCTTAAATCGAAAGTAGAGAATTAAAAATTCAATACAAAATTCTGTATTTTAAAATAAATGAAGAATTATAATTTACGATAACAAACAAACAAGTAATTTAATTTTTAATAAATATAATTTTACCAATTTTAATTCGTGAAAAATTATACACCAACCCGATTATGTACAAACATCTGATTGTCAGCACATTTGTGGTTAATAGATCAGCGCACAATAAACCTATATTTTTAATTTAAATAGTTATAAAATATTTCTTAGAGCTAAAATGAAACCTCAGGTAACATATAGTACATCAGAAACTTACCATCCCTATATCCATATACGCGCCCATCAGCACATTTTACGTTTACATAGGCTTCAGCTGGAAGTTGTCACCAGGTTTTAGTAGGTTTGTATCATCCAATGCAAACGATTATGACAATCAAAAACGAAACAGATTACGAAAAGGCCTCGGAACGGGCAGACGAGATATACGGAGCTAAAAAAGGGACAGCTGAGCACGCAGAATTGCAACAACTTCTTAAAGCCCTGAAAGATTATGAAGATGATTTTATTAGAATGCTTAAAGACAACGACTGACCCTGCTACACCAGCCTGATTTCCAGTCCATCTATTTTCTCACATCTGCTGACAAAACGCTCTGTCAATGTGGTACGGACTTCCAACACCATGGTGCACTGCATTTCGAAGTTCTGGGACCTTACAGGTAATTCCATCTCCTTTACAATACGCATGACGTCGTTCATTCGGATGTATTCGAAGCTGAGCTCGTAACATTCGAAAAAATGGTTTACCACCACCTGTGCTTCATCCAGCGCATATTCCGTCGCTGTTTTGTAGGCATTGATCAATCCGGGAACTCCCAGAAGTGTGCCACCAAAATACCGCACGACCACCACGAGTAGGTTGGTAACGTCTCTTGAATAGAGCGTATTTAAAATCGGTCGTCCTGCCGTGCCCGACGGTTCTCCGTCATCACTCATCCTGTAGCTCATTCTATCAAGTCCGAAACGATAGGCATAGCAATGATGCACCGCTTTGGGATGCAGTTCCCGAAGATTAAGAAGGAGAGCTTTTACTTCGGTTTCATTTCGAACCGGATATGCATAGGAGAGGAATTTACTTCCTTTGTCCTTGAAAAAGCCTTCTGAAGGCACTTCAATGGTTTTATAGGTATCGTCAAACAGCACGTGTCGGTCTCTTTTTATTTTTCAGGTATATAGAATAGATCAATGCAGCGGCTGCAAAGCCAGCCATGCAGAGAAACACCAGAGGCATATTGGGATGCTGATTGGCATAAATAGCAGCGGAAAGAAATGCGCCCAGACCAATCCCGGCTTCCAATGAAATATACATCGTAGCCAGCGCTCTGCCCCGATTGTGATCACTACTTAAATCTACAGTCCAGGCAGAAAGCACAGGAGATAAAATTCCCATGGCTACTCCGAAAAAAGCAGCACCTGTCAGAAACATCACTACAGATTCCGCATAACCGGTAATCACCATAGACACGATCAATGTACTGCACCCTACAATCGTAACAGGAATACGGCCATGTCTGTCAGATATTTTCCCGGCAGCCAATCTGATCAAAAGCGAGAACAATGTAAATACCATAAAGTACACACCGCGGTTCTGTAGCCCGAGGTATTCGCTAAAATCAGGAGCCAGCGTAGCCACAGCACCAAAGCCAAAATAGGCCAGGAAAGTGATCAGTGCCGGGTTGAGTACATTTGGTTCAAATATATCGTGCCAGCCAATTTTGAAAGCACTGAGCGACAAAGGTTCTTTTTCTTTCAAAGTCTCTTTCATATTAAACAGAATGAGAATAGAGAGCAGTGCAAAAAGTGAGGAAGTATAGAAGAGCACATTGAGTGAAAATGCCTGACTGATCATACTTCCTACCGCCGGTCCGAAGGCTGATCCCATTCCCATACACATCCCGTGAATACCCATGGCTTCTCCTCTACGATCCGCCGGAATAATATCTGCCACATAAGCCGCGGTACCTGTAGGCTTGAACCCCGTAGAAAAACCGTGGACCAGCCGCAAGAGTAAAAAGGGCATCACTGTAATAAACACAGGATATAAAAAGCCACATACAAAACATACAATAGAACCGACAGCCATCACAGGTACACGCCCTATTCTATCCGTAAGCCGCCCGCTGAAGGGACGCGACAAACCCGCTGTAAGCGTAAACAGACCAATGATATAGCCTTTGTATTCTGCGCCACCCATGGATGACAGGTACCCCGGTAACTCAGGGATCAGCATGTTGAAGCTTGAAGAAAAAAGAAATGAACTGAGACCCAGTAACCAGAACTGTGTGGTGAAAATACCCTTGGAATTGCTGCTTTGCATCAGACAAAATTAAGAGAAAGTGAAAAATTCTTCGCAAAGCATGGAACATTTAAAAATGGTGGCAATAATTTAATAGGATAGTGTACCTAAATGTTTGCGCGTTTTTTCTTCTTTGCTTTGCATGAAACACTTTCTTTATCCTAATTTTAAATCATGGTTCGTATTTTCTATAAAGAAGGGCGTTTAATCAAACGTGAAAATGATATTCGTGAGCTGGGCAAGGTTAAAAACCTGGTCTGGGTGGATCTGCAATCACCAACCGCAGAAGAGGAAGAATGGGTAGAAAATAAATGCGATATCAGCTTTCAGACACCTCAGGAAATCGTTGAGATTGAAAGCAGTTCTCGTTTTTTTGAGCAGAACAATACGATCAATGCCAACTCTAACTTTTTGAAAGTTGACCAGAACGGGTACGAAGTGTATCCGGTTTCTTTCATTTTACATAATGACACGCTTTTTACATATCGCCGCGGCGATTCCAAAACCTTTGCCGATGCTGTAAAAAAAATGAAGGTAAGTCCTGATACTTTTCAGACCGGCGTGGACTTTATGCTTCTGCTGTTGGAAACACGGATTGAAGCTGATGCAGATTCGCTCGAAGCCATTTCCAGAGATATATCAACAATCAGTAAAGGCCTGAGCCGCGAACAGAAAGCGCGTCAGGAAGTACTGATCAGGATAAGTGAATTACAGGAAATCACCATGACTCTGCGCGAAACCAGCATTGATAAGCAACGTGTTCTTTCGGGCATATTGCGGAGCCAGTATTTCCCTGCCGACAGAAAAGAGCATTTACGGATAATCCTGAAGGATATCAGCTCCCTTCTTGAATATACAACCTTCAATTTTGAGAGATTGGAGTACCTGCAGAACACATTTATGGGTCTGATTAACCTTGAACAAAGTCAGGTAATCAAAATCTTTACAGTAGTAACAATCATCTTTATGCCGCCTACGTTAATTGCAGGTATTTTTGGCATGAACTACGATCACATTCCTTCCACTGGCCACCCCTGGGGTTTCTGGTTATCGCTGTTACTCATGGTGCTTTCCTCTGCGGTAGTGCTTTGGTTCTTCAGGCGGAAACGGTGGATTTAATAATGTAAGATTAGTGTGCCATTACGCTTCTGTATACCTTCATGTATTCCTGCGCTGCCTGCTCCCAGGAAAATGAGGCAGCATGTTTTTTGATCAGTTCTGAAGGAGAAGTCTGCTTGTAATGCACCAATCCTTTTGACAACGTTTGTCTCATACTTTCAGGATCAAAATCTTCAAAGTAGTAAGCATCTTTTCCACCAATTTCCGGCAAAGCCGTACTGGTAGACAAAAACGTAGGTTTCCCAAAATACATCGCCTCAATCACCGGAAGTCCGAAACCCTCTGCAATAGATGGGAAAGTGAAGGCGAGACAGTTTTCAAGATACCATTTCTTATCGTTCTCAGAGATACCTCCTGTAAAAATCACCCTATCCAAAACTCCATGTTTTTGTGCCTCATCAATAATCCGTTGCTTATACGTTTCCTCTACCACAATACCCGCAATAACCAGGCTCCAGTCATTACCGACCAGAAGTGAAGGCAAAACGTGAAAATTCTTCTTTGCTGCAATGGTACCGATCGTGAAAAGAAAAGGTTTATTTACAGCAAGCTGAGGCTTAACTACATGATCCAAATGCTCGATATAACAACCATTGTAAATCACCGACATAGGTTTCTCCTCTACAGAAAGATGTTTTTTCAGATCATTTAGTACAAATTGCGAGATGCCTACGATATGGTCTGCCCGGTTAATTTTCAATTGCAATCTTTCCAGGTTTCTTTTCCTTTCCCCTTCTCCGATATGCTCCTCGTAGAGAAAGTTAAGATCATGGATAGTTGCTACAATCTTCACTTTTCGCGAAGCTGGATAATACATCGTTCCCTGAAAAGTAGAATGCCAGACGGCCGTGTCACGAAGCAGCGGAAAAAAGAATTTATGAAGAGAATGTTGTAACAAGACATTTTTCTCCGTACCAAAAACATCCTTCGCCTTTTCAGGTAGATAAAAGGACATTTGTTCGGGATGACATTGTGCGTACAGGGCTTTTCCCAACTGCAGACAAAATTGGTATAATCCCGTATTGGGATACTTCATTCGCTCGCAGTCAAATACAATTTTGTCAGGCATAAGATGATAAACCGATTCCTTCAATGATATAATTAAGGATCAGTATACAGTTTTTTATGAAATAAAATGTCTTTATCAGGTCCACGCACTAATGGCCTTCACCACTTCAACAGGGGCAATACTTTGCATACAATTACAACCAGAAATTTTCATTTTGCAATTACTGCACGTATCATTGGCAACAATGTATGATGCTTTGGGACCGAGCGGAGCCCAGCGTTGAGGAAATATCGGACGCATAGGCGGGTACAATCCCAGTGCATTATTCCCGATAGACGCCGCTATATGCAACGGTCCGGTACTGGCCGCCACCAGTCCATTGGAGTAATATATAAAAGAAATAAACTCTTTCAGAGTCATTTGACCCGTCAGATTCACAACATGCTTGGGAAGCTTCTCCAGCCAGTCACCCATCGAATTGCCGTCTGCCATGGTACCGGATATAAAAATCTTGTATTTCTCAGGTGGCAGCAGATTTATCAGTTCACCAAAGTTGTCCAACCCCCATTCACGTGCACTTTTATTGGACTGCGGATGGATAATGACATTGAGTTTTGTTTTATCCAGAAATCCTTTTAACCGGCCGGGTAACGGATTGATGTTTTCCATCCTGAAATGTGCGGATAGTTCTTCCAGAGAAAATTCATCCGTAATGTTGAGAGCACTCAGTAGTTTGATATTCAATTGGGCTTCGTGCAGATCAGAGCTGCGTCGACTAAGCCTGACAAGCTTATTACACGTTACCCAGTGGAACCATCTGTTGGTGGTGCCTATCCTGAGCGGAATGTCAGCATCTTTGGCAAGTTGGGCAATTTTCTTATTGGGAAAAACATGCAAAATCACGTCATACTTTTCCTTCTTCAAAAGTGCGATCTGATCCTCGTAATCCAGTTTACTTATTTTGTCAATATCCAGAAACTGATCAATTGCTGAATTGCAATGTATCACATCTTCGGTGTACGACCGGCCCAGAAAATGCAGCTCCGATACACTCGCATGCTTTTTCAGGATATCACAAATGGGCATCGTCAGCACTACATCGCCTATCGCATCTGTTCTGCTTATAAGGATCTTCAATTTTGACATTTGTACTGACAACAATAGGTTCTGGTATTCCCTGATGCAATTGGAACGCAAAAATACATTTTTTGCTATTCTGCATTTCCTAATCCCTGATTAAGTTTCCGTTAGAATATATAATTTAGTCAGCGCTTCAGCCTTTCGATAAATAAGAATCACTTTTATGCATGGCAGCTATTGATCGGCCTGCACCTTTACTTGAGTTTGTTAGTCAAACCATGTAGATTTGTTTTTCCCTCAAATGACTCTGCAAAATACGGGTCAATCTTTCCTAAAGTACCTTATCGTAAATAAAATATTCAACTAATTATGTCACAAGACCTTATTAATCAGCATGGCTCTGCACCCGAACCCTTGCTGATCGAAGATCCGTTACGTTTTGTGTTGTTTCCTATCAAGCATTCCGATATATGGGAAATGTACAAGCGTCACGAGGCTTCTTTCTGGACAGCGGAGGAAATCGACCTTTCACAAGATCACAAGGACTGGGAAAATCTGAATGACGGCGAACGCCACTTTATTTCTCATGTACTTGCTTTTTTTGCTGCCTCAGATGGGATTGTGAATGAAAATCTGGCCGTTAATTTTTTAAGCGAAGTACAATATGCAGAAGCGAAATGCTTCTATGGTTTTCAGATTGCGATGGAAAACATCCACTCTGAAACCTATTCTTTGCTGATTGACACCTATATCAAAGATTCTACTGAAAAAGACCGGCTCCTCCGCGCCATTGATACCATACCATGTGTTCAGAAAAAAGCCGAATGGGCTTTAAAATGGATAGATAGCCCGGTTTTTGCGGAAAGAATTATTGCCTTCGCAGCTGTGGAAGGGATTTTCTTCTCAGGTTCATTCTGTTCTATTTTCTGGTTGAAAAAACGTGGGTTGATGCCGGGACTGTCCTTTTCAAACGAGCTTATTTCAAGAGATGAAGGCCTTCACTGTGAATTTGCATGTTTGCTTTATACCCGTCATATCGTCAACCAGCTTCCGCAGGAACGTGTAATTGAGATTATGCTGGATGCGGTTCGTATTGAAAAAGAATTCGTAACTGAGGCATTGCCGGTGTCGCTGATTGGAATGAATGCTGAGCTGATGAACCAGTACATCGAATACATTGCCGATTTCTGGCTGGAACGTCTGGGATGTCCCAAACAGTTCGGATCTGCCAATCCTTTTGATTTTATGGAACTGATTTCACTGCCAGGCAAGACCAACTTCTTCGAAAAACGGGTTGGAGAATACCAGAAAGCAGGTGTAATGAGTGGTGTTAAAGACAAGGATTCAGGACATAAGATTTCTTTTGATTCGGATTTTTGATCCACTGAAATTTTAAAATGGTTAACAGGAAGTAAGATTATTATGTCCCGTTAACCATTCTTTTTTATTTCCTGCACTATTGCTTTCCTACGGAATTTGCATCGCTATGGATTCCTTTCCTACCAATATTACATTGCTACGCGATTTCTCAGCCAGTATTTTGTAAATACTACAATGCCGTAGGCATGAAATATCGGTAGAAAAGACCAAAATGGGAGTTTTCAAAAATGCCATAGGCATGCAATAGCCATCCTGATGCTCATTCCTCCCCAACCAACCTCCACACCAGTTCACTTTCATACCCCTTACCCAAAGCATAGCGTACCAGTTTTTGTTTCAGCTTGAATTTGTCGGTCTCTGTCTTTTCCAGCAAACGCTTTTTCTTGGTAAGCAGCTCTTTCAATGTTGATATATAGGCCTCATCCTTAATCTCACTCATTCCCTTCTCAATGCTGTAATTACTGAGACCGCGCCGGTTTAGTTCTTGCCTGATCTTCATCCGCCCCCAGTTTTTGACCCTGAATTTACCCCCGGCATACGTTTGAGCAAACCGCTCTTCACTCAGGTAATTCATAGAAATCAACTCTGCTATAATCTCATCGGCCTCGTCACCCCACACATTCCATTTCTTCAGGCGAAGTTTCACCTCATCCTGTGTACGTTCCTGATAGGCACAGTAAGATGCAGCTTTCTGAAGAATAAGACGGTCCATAATGATCTTGTTAAAAAATAATAATTAGCTGCAATATTAAGGGAAATATCAGTGATGAATAACTATTTTTGACAATAGATAATACGCCGCGACTCCGATTCAATCTGAAATATAATGACCTTACAAAGACGTTCATTTCTTAAACTTTTGCCTGTTATACCTGCTATAACATCTGTTCCTGTATCGGAAACAAGTAATAATGCCGCGAAAATTGCCATGCGCTTTATCGTCGCTTCTGATGGCCACTACGGACAACCCGGAACCGAATTCAAGGCTATGCATACCGACATGGTGAGATGGATTAACAGAGAAAAAATGCAAAAAGGGGTTGACTTCCTGATGCTGAACGGCGATCTGATTCACGATGATCCTACATTGTTATACGATCTCAAAACTACACTTTCCAGCTTGCGCGTGCCTTATTTTGTAGGTAGAGGTAACCACGACAGAGTTGGTATTGACGTTTGGGAAAGTACTTGGGGATACAAACCCAATCATAGTTTTGGCAAAAACGATTACGCATTCGTTGTCGGCGATACCTCCAACGAAAAGGGCGAATACATTTGTCCGGATCTTCAATGGCTCAAAGAGGAATTAGCCAAACACAGCAGCAAAAAAGGCATATTCGTTTTCCTGCACATTACTCCCGAAAAATGGACTGACAACGGAATTAATTGCAAGGAGATTACCGATTTGCTGGACAATGCACCTAACGTGAAAGCCATCTTTAACGGTCACGACCATGATCAGGACGGTAAAAAACAAAAAGGTAAAAAACCTTATTTCTTTGACGGGCACTTTGGCGGAAACTGGGGAACTGCCTACAAGGGATATAGAGTGGTGGAAATATACGAAGACGATACCTGGCAGACTTACCAGTATAACCCAACCGCTGCTCCGGTGATTAATAGTTTCAATGGCAAATAATCTATATCGTTGATGAGGTACATCTTTCTGTTTATAACTATTTTTTGTCTGGGCTGTGCCACATCTAAAGTAGGCTATCTTCCCAAATCATCCTCCGAAATCAATTTCGATCAAATATCAGCTGTTAATGATAAGAAGTCTAAGCTCTGGACTAACGAAACGCTCAGTGAATTTTACATCGAAATACCTGTAACCGATGAGTCGTCACTTTTTGAAGGTATTAATCAGTCTTTTCAAAAGAATGGCTATAAAAAAGGTATTCTGGATGTGGCGAATCAGACCTTCTCTGCCGAAAGAGGTATGAGAGCCAATGAATGGGCCACTTTTACCAGAGTGTTTTACAAAATTAACTCAACCAATACGCAATTATACGTTCAGAGTGAAATAGCTCAGGATGGGACTGGTGGCTGGAGGGATAATCGTGCAAAAAAGGTAGCCATTAGCATTGCAGAGTATTTTACAAACAATAAAAGTGAGTAAATAACAAGAAATGCGAAACCTTATGATTTCGCATTTCTTGTTATTTACTTCAAATTTTTGTTTCTACGAAACCCTAATCAAGTGGTTCTTCTTGCCTTTTGAAATCAGCAGGAATCGATCCTGTAACAAACTAAATTCCGAACAAGGCTGCTCTGCAGAGGTCACTTTCATCTTGTTTACACTTACCGCATTCTGCTGAATTGCTCTTCTGGCTTCACCCTTGGATGGATATATCTCCGATTTGGTAATCGTCGATACAAGATCCAGGACATTTTGTGCCTCACTCCAATCCTCACGACTGATTTCTGTTTGAGGAACACCTTCAAAAATGGTATCAAATTCGTCGATAGCGATACTCTGAAGCGTCTCCAGCGTTGCTTTCCCAAACAATACCTCTGAGGCTTTCAGTACCAGATCGTACGCTTTCTGAGAATGTACGCGAACCGTCAGTTCTTCAGCAAGTGCCTTTTGCAAAATACGTAAATGTGGCGCTTCTGCATGCTGTGCTTCCAGCGCTTCGATTTCGTCTTTGGTTTTGAAAGAATAAACGCGAATATAACGCGGGCAATCTTCATCGCTTTGTCCCAGCCAGAACTGGTAGAAAGTATATGGAGAAGTTTTTTCAGGATCCAGCCAGATATTGCCGCCTTCGCTTTTACCAAATTTGCTACCATCAGATTTCGTCAGAAGAGGGGTTGTCAGTGCATACGCTTTGAAATACCCTTCTTCATCTCCTTCTTTTCTACGGATGATTTCTGTTCCGGTAGTGATATTTCCCCACTGATCCGATCCACCCATTTGCAGGCGGATATTTTTGGTCTTATATAAATGATAAAAATCGTATCCCTGAAGCAGTTGGTAAGAAAACTCGGTGAAAGAAATACCTGTTTCAAGACGCTTTTTGACTGAGTCTTTGGACATCATATAATTGACGCTTAAAAACTTACCAGCTTCACGCAGAAACTGTAAAAAACCCATTTCCTTGAACCAGTCATAGTTATTGACCATTTCGGCAGAGTTTTCGCCGCAATCAAAGTCCAGGAATTGCTCCAGTTGCTTACGAATTCCTTCCTGATTGAATTTCAGTGTTTCTTCATCCAGAAATGATCTTTCAGACGCCTTAAAGGAAGGATCGCCAATCATACCTGTAGCACCACCCACCAAGGCAAAAGGCTTATGTCCTGCACGCTGAAAATGTACCAAAAGCATAATCGTAGCCAGGTTTCCGATATGCAGTGAAGATGCTGTCGGGTCGAAACCGATATAACCTGCTGTCATTTCTTTGTTCAGCTGCTCATCTGTTCCCGGCATCATGTCGTGCAACATGCCCCGCCAGCGCAATTCTTCTATAAAATCAGTCTTCATCGATATACTTAATTGTCGTTATTTCTTTTGTGTCGCATCACATGCCACAAATCGACCGCAAAGGTACGGCTTATCATTTCAAGTTAAATAGGGTAGGTTAAATTTGACAAGGAAAACTAACCTTTGTATAGAGTGAAAAACAGTATCTTTAAAGAAACGAACACACTGATACAATTATGAAAGTGCCCCGTAAAAAACACTTTTCGCTCGTATTCCTTTTCTGCCTGTTGTTCACAGAAATCTGCTCCCATGCGCAAACCACCTATTGTAATCCGATGGATATTGATTACAAATACAACTTTGAGCAGTTGAACGAGCATATCTCCTATCGTTCCGGAGCAGACCCGGTCATCATCAATCACAAAGGTGAGTATTTCATGTTTGTCACGATTCAGGGTGGGTACTGGCATTCCAAAGACATGCTCAGCTGGAAATACCTGACTGCCAATCGCTGGCCTTTTGAGGATATGTGCGCACCAGCTGCCGTTTCCGTTCGTGATACGTTGTTTCTGTTTCAGTCCACATTTGAATCTCGTCCGATACTGTATTCAGTCGCTCCTGAAAAAGGTATATGGGAATTTTATAACAGATGGACGCCTCGTTTACCGAAGGACATTGGCCCATGGGATCCGGCAATTTTTCACGACGCCGATACCGACAAATGGTATATGTATTGGGGCTCGTCCAATGTCTACCCTATTTTCGGCTCAGAACTTGATCATTCCAAACGGCTTGCTTTCAAGGGCCAATACCAGGCTATGTTTTGGCTGAATCCGTATGAGCACGGTTGGGAACGGTTTGGCCCCAACCACTCCGATCCTTTCAAACCTTTTACAGAAGGTGCATGGATGACCAAACATAACGGAAAATATTACCTGCAGTACGGCGCGCCGGGAACAGAATATAATGTATATGCCAATGGTACTTATGTCGGAGATAATCCACTCGGCCCCTTCACCTATGCACCTTACAATCCTGTATCTTACAAACCCGGAGGTTTCGCAACCGGCGCAGGACATGGCAATACTTTTCAGGATAATTATGGTAATTACTGGAATACGGGTACTTCGTGGATCGGACTGAACTGGGCCATGGAGCGCAGAATGGTACGTTATGCAGCGGGTTTTGACAAAGACGGGCACATGTTTGCCAATACACGCTTCGGCGATTTTCCTCATAAAATGACTACGAAAAAATGGGAAGGAAAAGGCGACGAACTCTTTACCGGCTGGATGTTGCTATCCTACAAGAAACCGGTGACCGCCTCGTCTACACTAGACACGATGTCTGCAGCAAAAATTACCGACGAAAACCCAAGAACGTTTTGGGCAGCGAAGCAAAACAAACCGGGAGAAACACTTACTGTGGATATTGGAAAAGAGTCGGACATCAAAGCAATACAAATCAATTACACCGATTACAAATCCGACATTTTTGCGAACGATCCTGAGAAAGTCTACACCCAATTTAAAATCCTGACATCCAAAGATGGTAAAAAATGGGAGGTGGTGAGTGATCTGACCCAAGAGCCTAAAAGAGACCGACCATGCGCTTACATCGAACTAAGCCAACCTGTGAAAGCACGTTATGTACGCTACGAGCATGTCTATGTCGCTTCTCCTATTTTAGCAATCAGTGAATTCCGAATTTTTGGAAACGGCTATGGCAAGGTTCCCGAAACGCCTGACTCATTCAAAGCGGTTCGCCAGAAAGACGCCCGCAATGCAGACCTATCCTGGAAAAAGGTGGCTGGTGCAACAGGTTACAACATCCTTTGGGGAATTGCACCTGATAAGCTTTATCAAACCTATCAATTCTGGAACGACGAACCGGAAACTTTCGAATTACGTGCATTGAATGTAGGCGTGCCTTACTACTTTGCTATAGAGGCCTTTAATGAAAACGGAGTTTCTAAAATAAGCGAGACTGTGGCTGTAAAATAGCTATTCGGTAACCACCAAAGGCTGTGGAAATTCGATGTTGTTAAATGAAACCTTGTAGGTATTACCAGGTTTTAATACAGTTTGAATGGGGTTTGTTAAAGTAAATATAACTCTGTCATGTTCAGTTCCTGAGCAACGGTTCAGGCAAGCGGCATCTGCACTGACGTGTTCCTCCTGTCCGGTTGCCACATTCCTGAAAGATAACATGGTTACTTTAGGATTCGTGTAGAGGTTTTCTACCGGCAAGCTCAGTTCCACCCATTCCCCTTTTCTTGTAAAAGCAATGGGCTCATCCGTATCCTGAGCTTTAAGCGGCCCCTCCGGAATTACTATTATCTCGTAAATCGCTAATGCCTTTTTGTTGTCGAGACGTAATGTTATTTTAGCAGGATTGTAGGTACAGCCGCACAAAGAAGTCAGATCAATGGTATTTTCTTCAGTCAGGCCATCTACAATTTCAGCTCCTTCGCTCAGTTCAAAAACAGGCCTTAATCCATCTTTCAAAACAGGGGGAATCTTGACAATTATCTGTGCTTTCGCTGCATTAAAGCTCACGTTCTGTTCGGAAATACCTGCAAATGAAACCTTACTGATAAATGGTTTATCAGACGATTCATTAGGATTGGCACATGAAAGAATCAATGAAACAAATAAAACAAGAAGAGAAGTACATGTCAATTTCATAGCCAGGGAACTGATAAGATGAATAGATGTCACCGTAAGATTCAACCAAAAGCAATAAATATAATTCAAATACTTATACTCAGATACTATATTTCTACCCGCTACAAAACATCTCAGTATCACTATTTCATCCTGCTTACACAGAACGTATTTGGGCAAATTTAAAGGATCAAGCCCATCGAATTCGGAGTTAGCTGATTAAGCACCTTCTTGCCCAAAATCGCGTAGCGATGTAATTTTGGTAGATATTTGAAACCCTTATTACATCTAAATCCCGCTAGGGATGTAACGTTACATACCAGATCACACCATGTATTTTCTTCCCATGTTGCATACCTGACGGCATTTCAGGGTAATTTGCATTCTACAGAATAATCGCGCTTTTATTATTATTTGGAATAAAGTTATTGGTGGATTTCTTCCGGCCTGTAAAAATCAGGACTGCAATTTGGGTACATTTATATCTGCCTAAAGATTTCATCATCAATATAAAATTACAAAACCTGTGAGCGACATTAAATTGTTTGAAGAGAAGAAAGTAAGAACGCATTGGGACTAGGGGGAACAGCAATGGTACTTTTCTGTAATAGACGTAGTTGAAGTTCTGACTGACAGTTTAAATCCCAGGGATTATTGGTTTAAAATGAAACTGCGTGTTAAAACAGAGGATGGTTTCGAACTGTCGACAATTTGTCGACAGTTGAAATTGAAGGCAAGTGACGGAAAAATGCGCGAGACAGATGTTGCTGACACAAATACTTTGCTTCGCATAATACAGTCCATACCCTCCCCCAAAGCAGAATCATTTAAACAATGGCTTGCCAAAGTGGGTTATGAGCGTATACAGGAAATTGCTGACCCAGGGCAAAGTCTGGATCGTGCAAGAGAAAACTGGCAAAATTTGGGTCGTAGTGAGAAGTGGATACAGCAGCGAATGACTGGCCAGGAGACACGCAATAAACTAACCGACTATTGGAAAGAAAATGGAGTTGAGAAAAAAGACGAATTTGCTTTACTCACCAACATCATCCATCAGGAATGGACGGGTATGAGCGTCAAAAAGCATAAAGATCTTAAAGGTTTGAAAAGCCAGAATCTAAGAGATCACATGTCGGAGGCAGAACTTATCTTTTACCGGCCGGCGCTCCGGGGCCTTGGCCGAATTGTCTACCCGCCAAATTGCAGAAACCGACGAAGCAAAGGGACTTTCAGAGAATGTAAAAGCTAGTAAAAAAGGAGGTACTGTTGCCAAAAATGCAAGAAAAGAACTTGAATCTCAAACGGGTAAAAATGTTGTGACCGGAGAGAATTTTCTGAATAGTGATACAGAAAACAAGAAAATTGAATAATTACTGACCCAAACCCTCTTCCTCCACAAACACAATCCCTTCATACACCTTTGAAACAGGCATTGTGAAATCCATCAAATCGAAGCTAATGACAGATTCGGGGCTATCAAACGCCTGATAGGTCCAGACGCCTTCCTGATCTGTCCGGGTGTAAAGTTCGATGTAGCAATCGTATTGAGAAACCAGCATGTAGTAATTGAGAGAAGGAATTTCCTTATATCTTCTCAATTTAAAGTCACGATCGTAGGTGGCTGTCGATTTGGATAAAACTTCAACCAGTATGCTTGGATGTTTTGCAATGTAGGTACCAGCAATATCTTCCGGTGCACAGGTCACAATTACATCAGGATAAGGGTAGTAGAAGTTTTTAATTACTTCCACTTTCACATTCTCCGCAAATACCCGGCAACCTTTCGGCTTGAAAAAATCTTTTAACTGACTGCGGACGTTATCAACAATATCATTATGATTCATGGTTGTCCCAGCCATGGCAAAGATCTCTCCATCATAATATTCATGACGAATTTCACTTTGCTCCTCCATTTTAAGATACTCAGCAAGGCTATATTTCCGCTCGGCTACTTCTGCATGTCCCATATCTGATCCTTAGGATTTTAAGACAAATTACATGAAAATCAGTGTAATTACAACTTAGTAAGATTTTAATAAATCGTAAAACCTGATCTATGCCCCTATCCCCTCCCCCATAAAAGTGACGAATCCCCATAGCTCAGAAAGCGGTAGTCATTGTCAAGCGCTTCATTGTAAATTCTTGTCCAATCCTCACCTACCAATGCCGCTACGAGCAATATCAGCGTAGAGCCAGGCTGATGGAAATTTGTAACAATACCCTTACAGATACGAAATTTGTAACCCGGAAAAATGAAAATTTCTGTTTCACCAATTAGTTGGGAGATTTCCAGTTCGTCCATGAAGTTGGCAATTGCCGTAAGAGCAACTTGCGCGGTTGGCAACTCGTGTTCTTCAAATGGATAAGGGTATAATTTCTCAATTTGAAATGCAGTAGTTTCCTTTCTGAACAACTTCACCCCATACCAGTACAAACTTTCCAGGGAACGCATAGATGTGGTACCAATAGGAATAACAGATCCGATGCCAGCCAGGAGTTCGTCAATCAATTCTCTTGAAAAAACTACCTGTTCGGAATGCATCCGGTGCTCTGTAACCGTACTGGCCTTAATAGGCTGAAATGTACCGGCACCAACGTGCAGCGTAAGAAAAGAGCGTTTTACACCCTTGGCATTAAGCTTATCGAAAACCTGCTCCGTAAAATGAAGTCCGGCCGTAGGTGCCGCCACCGCTCCATCCCGATCTGCATACACGGTCTGGTAAGTTTGTTTGTCAAGTTCCTCCGTTTCCCGATTCAGATAGGGCGGCAAAGGTATCTCACCAAGTGCTTTCACGATCTCCAGAAATGTAAACTCACGGTTCCAGGATAGGCGAACGTGGTTTCTTTCATAATCCACATACTCCACTTCCAGCTTCAGCGATTCGCCATTTACAGAAATGGTTGTACTCAACACATCTGCTTTTTTCCAACGCTTTTTATTACCGATCATACATTCCCACACACAGGTTTGCGTCACCAGCATGGCATCGTTGATGACCTGGGTGGGTAACTCTGGATGCAGCAGCAATATTTCAATCGTAGCACCTGTTTCCTTCTGAAAATGTGCCCTGGCCGGGATCACTTTGGTATTATTGAAAACAAGTAGTGAGTCAGCAGGCAGCTGACTCACCAAATCCGGAAATTGCTGATGCGCTATTTTCCCGTCTTTATACACTAATAATTTCGAACTATCTCGGGGATTGAGCGGATATCTGGCAATACGTTCATCTGGCAAATCATAATGAAAAGCCTCCAATCGTATAGACTCCGCTTGTTCAAGCCAGTTGGTCTTCATTCAATGGAAATTTATTGAAACGCAGCTTATATCCTGTCTTTGGGAACAGGAGTCCAAAATAACCTGATCGGCAACAAAAACACAACGATCAAAAGTGCCATGCCTACGTAGTAAATCCACGAGAAATCGAAGACATCCATTTTGAAATTATCACTGTTGATAGTAGCCAGCGCAAAAAGGCTGAACCCCATAATGGTATTGATAACAGCCATCAGGCAAAACAACCAGTTGGTCAGGTGCTCATTCAATTCTTCGCGGTGTTTTGCCCACACATCTCTTTTGAGGATAGGCAAATGAGCAGCATCCATATTGGGTATCTGCTTTACTAAACCTGCTATAAGCACGTTGTTTACCAAAAACAGCCCCATTACAATGTAGAATATATGTTCTTTGTTGACATATCGTTCGGCTAATCCGGTGTCGGAAAAGTCGACAGCAACCATTTCAGGGAATAATGAGTAAGTCCATACCAATGCCCCTATTACCAGCAAAACTGAAGCCCAGCGCCAGACCTTAAAAAAAAATGTTCCGATTTTCATGAATAAACTGCCCTTTTAGGCTTCTCTTTTCGTCATAGTAAATTTGGGTGCAAAATTAGGTCGGGAAGTTTCTAAAACCTAACTGACAGAAATGTATAAACCAAAAAGTTGATAGAAAGGTACTGGCAAGCGTGTTTGAGTTAATGTAAACTTTGACAAACTGAAACTTTGGTACATTTGTTTGCATTCGATCAAACTATTAAGGAAACATCACAACAGTTCAATGCTCAACAAATAATAATCCAAATGAAAATATACACCAAAACCGGTGACAAAGGTACCACTTCCCTTATCGGCGGAACCCGGCTTAGTAAGGCTCATATACGTATTGATGCTTATGGCACTGTTGATGAGCTCAACAGCTATATTGGTTTGCTTGGCGATCAGCCCGTTAACTCAGCCCGAAAAGAAGTATTAAAAGAAATCCAGGATCGGCTTTTTACCGTAGGCTCTCATCTTGCTTCAGAACCTGAGCAGTCAAAGAAAATACTGCCTGATCTTGTCGAAAACGACATCAAATTACTGGAAAATGAAATGGATCACATTGATCGCATTGTGCCGCCGTTGAGGGCATTTGTACTGCCAGGAGGGCATGCTTCCGTGTCATTCGGGCATGTAGCGCGAACGGTCTGCCGGAGGGCTGAACGAGCCGTGATAGAATTGCGACAGGGAGAGGAAGTGGAAGAAATTGTGATCAGGTATCTCAACCGCCTGTCGGACTACCTCTTTATGTTATGCAGAATGATGAGCCACGAGCTTCAAATCGAAGAAGTTGTCTGGAAACCAAGAATTAACAAATAATTAATTGTTATACTAAATATCTTTACTTTCCTGACATAATTTCTTTAAATTGCAAGACTCTTTCGGGAGCAACATCAATCCAATTTATAAGTAAACACACAGGCATCATGACAGCCGACACCTTGCAAATCGAGATCCAGCAGACAAGTAATTCACGCTTGCATGAGGTTGATTTCAACAACCTTGTTTTTGGCCGGAACATTTCCGACCACATGTTCATTTCTGAATACCGTGATGGCCAGTGGCACGATTCACGCGTCGTCCCTTACGGAGATCTTTCTCTAAGCCCTGCTACAGCAGCTCTGCACTACGGACAGGCTATTTTTGAAGGAATGAAGGCATATAAGAACGAAGCGGGTGACGTACTTACTTTCCGTGCTATCGATAACTGGAAAAGGCTGAACAAATCAGCTGAAAGACTTTGCATGCCCACAATCCCTGAAGATATCTTCATGGGCGGCTTGAACGAATTGCTTAAACTGGATGCAGGCTGGGTACCTTCTCAAGACGGATGCTCGCTGTATATCCGTCCTTATATGTTTGCCACGGATCCTTACATTGGTGTAAAACCATCTGATTCTTACTACTTTATTATTTTCACAAGTCCGGTTGGCTCGTATTATGCGAAACCTCCGCGTGTGAAAGTAGAGACAAAATATATCCGTGCTGCCGAAGGTGGCGTGGGCGGAACCAAGTGCGCCGGTAACTATGCCGGATCTTTGTATCCGGCCAAACTGGCTCAGCAGGAGGGCTACGATCAGCTGATCTGGACAGATGCACGCGAGCATGCTTACATTGAAGAATCAGGAACGATGAACATTATGTTCATGATCGACGGAAAACTGGTGACGCCTTACGTATCTGAAACTACACTTGACGGAATTACCCGTAAAAGTATTGTTGCAATTGCCCAGCACTGGGGAGTTCCTGTTGAAGAGAGAAGAATCAGCGTTAAAGAAATCATTGATGCACTGAAAGACGGAAGTCTGGAAGCTGCGTTTGGAGCAGGTACAGCGGTAGTAATTTCTCCGTTTGCTACAATTTCATACGAAGACGTTGACTATACAGTACCTGAGGTAAAAGAAGACTCCTTTGTAGCCAAAGTGAAGAAATACCTTACTGAGGTACGCACCGGAGCAGCGGAAGATACTTTCGGCTGGACATTGAAAGTTCAATAGACATTTCGGTTACCGAAAAATCATAATACAAAAGATGCTCTGCAATTCGGGGCATCTTTTTGTATTTTATCCTAATTTTGAATCTCAACCCGATTTAAAACACTCAGCATGATTCAATCATTCTCAGCAGCGGCGGATAAAGACGTTGTTTTCGAAAAAGTAGCACAGTTTATTGCAGAACAAGGCTTCACAGTTGTGAGCCAGGATCATTCCCGTCCATGGGGTGGCTTCTTCGTTCTGGAAGAAAAAGAAGCACCCAAGTTTATCTCAACTTTCTTTCCTCATCTTTCCCTGGAAGACTTTGCAGGATATGAAAAATTGAGCCCGAAAATCCTTGTTGTAGCTCCCAATAAGCGTTTGTCGTGGCAATACCATCACCGCCGTGCCGAAATATGGAAAGTAATCGGAGGCAATGCAGGCATCGTGATCAGCGATACGGATGAAGAAACAGAACTTCGTCAATTACCGATCGGTACAGTTGTTGATCTGAAAAAAGGCGAACGTCATCGTCTGGTAGGTGTGGATGAATGGGGTTTCGTTGCTGAAATATGGCAACATACGGATCCTTCTCACCCATCTGATGAAGATGATATCGTGCGCGTTCAGGACGATTTTGGAAGATAGTTTTTCAACACAGAGCTAACAAAGTGTAACACAGAGTACACTGAGTTTAATCTTTAACTCTGTGTCAAACTCCTGTAACTCTGTGTTAAATATTTAAACTTATCAAACGCCACTACCATGAAATTCGGAAAGGTTGACAATCCAGAAGATATAGATTTTACACTTCCGGCAGACCATGCCGACACGTCGAAGGTTTTGGGTACAAAAGGCAAGCCGAATATCTATATCGGATGTGCCAAATGGAACAAGGCTGATCTTAAAAGTTTTTATCCAAAAGGTACCAAAGATGAATTGGCATATTATTCTACCCAGTTCAATAGCATTGAACTGAATGCCACATTCTACAACAATTTTCCTATAGAAACGATAGAGGGCTGGTTCAATAAAACACCAGAGCATTTCAGGTTTTTCCCAAAACTGCATCAGGGAATCAGTCACTGGAAAAGGTTAAAAGATGCCAAAGAGCCTACGGATGTATATCTGGATGGAATCGCACATCTTCAGGAGAAGTTGGGCATGCTTTTTCTTCAGATGCCTGACAATTTCGGGCCCAAAAATTGGGAAATACTACGTGATTATCTGGAAGCATGGCCATCCGGATTCCCGCTTGCCCTGGAATTGCGCCACACAGAATGGTACAATGGCAAATGGAATTCCGATGACTTGTACGAACTTCTTGAAAAGAAAAATATAGCGCATATTATCACTGATTCTGCGGGAAGACGTGATTTGTTGCACATGCGGTTGACAACCCCCACTGCTTTTGTACGCTATAATGGCGCCAATGCGGATTCAGATTATACCCGCCTGGATGACTGGTTCGACAGACTCAAATTATGGATTGAAGAAGGAATTGAAAACATTTACTTCTTTGTTCATCAGAATCATGAGGAAGCATCTCCATTGCTTTCTGCTCACCTGATCAAAAGAATGAATGATGAACTTGGTACAGATCTGAAAATTCCATTAACACCAGATAAACCCGGTAGTGGTCAAACCAATTTATTCTAGAAATCTCATATGATAAGCGCGGATTCACTTTCGCGCTTTTTTTATTGTTGATCTTTACCGAAATTGATCGGAGAGTAGAATTAGCCCTGCAACCAGTTATTCCTCTAAAGATCCGGAAAGAACAATGAATGCACCTTTACCCGTAAAACCATTTTACCATAAGCTTTCCCATTGCCTTATTGCCATTGCACTCATTACGCTGGGCATCTATTTGGGCCAGGATATCATTGTCCCGCTTGCCATGGCGGTGTTGCTGGCAGTACTGCTACGTCCGATTGAAAATTGGCTGCTAAGGCTCGGGATTCCCAAAGTGCTTGCAATCAGTATAGCTGTAACGTTAGCTGTACTGGTATTGGCCGGTATCACCATCTTGATTTCCATGCAGATATCCGATTTCTCGGACGAATGGCCTAAATTGAAACGAAACATCAACGACGCTTACCGTGACATCAGGAGATGGATACGCCGCGAATACAGCGTCAGTTACAGACAACAAGATCAATATCTCAAAAAAGCGCAAACACAAACACTGGAAAACTTTCAGAGCGCAGAAACACTGGGAATTGTCACGGGGCCGCTGGGTTCACTCATTCTTATTCCGATTTACGTATTCCTGTTTCTGTATTACAGAGCCATGTTACTGCATTTCATGGTGGTTCTTTTTGCCGATAAATATAAAGAACAAGTGATGGATATTGTCGGAGAAATTAAGTCCATTATCCAGAGCTACATGGTAGGGCTCATGCTGGAAACCGGCGCGGTGGCTGTAATGAATTGTATCGGTTTATTAATCCTGAATGTGCAATACGCGATTCTACTGGGTGTCATGGCAGCTATTCTTAATCTGGTTCCCTACATAGGCGGGCTGGTTGCTACTGTGTTGGCTGTGATGGTTACGTTTATCAACCATCCTGACGGATACACATTGGCCGGCGTTGTGGGTGTGTTTCTGGCTGTTCAGTTTATTGATAACAATGTTCTGGTGCCGCTTGTTGTAGGTTCCAAAGTGAGAATTAACGCACTTGTCTCCATTGTGGGTGTGCTTATCGGCGGAGCACTGGCAGGCATCTCAGGTATGTTTCTTTCTATTCCTGCCATAGCAATTCTCAAAGTTGTTTTCGACCGTATTGATGGACTGAAACCATGGGGTATACTTCTGGGTGACCAAACGCCTGAGCAAGCGAAACGTAATTTGTTTAAAACAATAAAAGAAGATGATGTACGAGACCCCGGCTGACGGATCCTGCAATCACTTATCAAATTTCCCCAATGCAACACCTAAATGAAATCCCACCGCAAGACTTGGGATAACTTCAGGGTTGTTAAAGGCACTGTTTCCAAGCCACCAGGCTCTATCCAAATTGATATTTTGCACGCCAGGCGTAATCATTCTCATCTCTATCCGGCGTAAACCAAAACCTGTAAATACGTCCAGGCTGATACGATTAGAGAAATAGAAATGCCAGCCTGCTTTTGCATGCAGTGCATTTACAAACCTTCCTTGTCTGACGTACATATTCTCAAAAAAAGAGCAACCTCCGGATACCGCACAGTCGCGTCCTATCCAGTCCTGTTTTCGGTTCACGACTCTCTTGTAAAGATATTCCCCAGCCACATAGGCCCTGAATCTCGGCCGCTCCAGAAAGTAAAAACGAAACTGCGTTCTGGCTTTAATGGTACTCTTATCGGGACGGTTACTATTTCTTCCCATATACCAAACGTTGAAGTTACCTTGCCCGTAGCCAATATCCTGCTGTATTGTAAATCTGGAATCAGGTAACGGCACCTCCACGCCCAGCTGAAATGTATTATCAAAATCATACAAACTAAGAGGTGACCATTTGAGAATCACGTGTTTTCTCGATTGCTCAGGATCGATCTGCGCAACAGAGGACTGATGAACCAGCAAACCCAACAAAACAACAATTATACTCAATCTCATAAAACAGGTATTTTACTCAACAGTTCAACCTGATCCTGATCGTCATATTGGTATTGATACAGACCTTTATTTCCTGTTACAATGAGTCGGTTGTTTCTCACAATAACATCATAAGAAGTCAGATCTTTCAAATGAAATTTCTCTATTGCAAGTGTCGGATCTGAGATATCAAGAATTTTAAATCCGTTATCGCCCTCACAAACGAACAGACGATTACCGGAAACACCAAGTCCGTAAGGTGATAACATTGGCTGAGATCTGACAATAACAGGATTAGAAGGATTACTGACATCTATGATATCCAAACTACTCTGAGAAAACCAGTTACGGCAAGCAACGCCGCCACGTAGGGTTACATAAGCATATTTTTCCTGCACCACTACAGGGTCACACGACTGAATATGCGTGTATTTTGAGAGTAATGCCGGATTTTGAGGAGACTGATTATTGTATATATACATGCCGTCATTAGCACCAATGAACAAATGGTTCTGATATGGAAATATCGTTTCTATACCCATTCCCATATTTTTTGAAGTTGCCTTCACCGGATTAGCACCATCGGTAATGTCGTACACTTCCAGCGTTTCTTTGGATACGAGATAAAGTGTATTGCCTGTTATAGCAAAGCGAGCCATAGATCCGCCTAAGCCACTTTGAGGACTCATTTCTGACTTGGAAGAATTTTCAGCACAACCCCAAAAGAAGAACAGAGTAGCAAGCAAGGCCGCTCCGGCTGGTTTAGTAAATTTATTTTTCATGTCTGTCAGGATATCGGTAAATGATGTTGAGACTATCTGAAACAATTAGGCTTAGCGGCCATGGTTACTTTCTCCCAGCCTACAATGGTCCCTTTCTTATTATCAACACATTCGAAATAGACATTCTGAAAAGGAGGGTAATTGTGCATAGGAATAGCATTGGCTATACGCTTGCTGAGTTTCGGCTCTACGGGATTACTAATATCAAAAACGAGCAGATCTGTTGCATTATCCGCATAAAGCCAAGTTCCTTTGGCAGCGATATCGTAGTTACCCAAAATCGATATAAATGACAGATTCTTCGGGTTTTTGGGATCAGAATTATCAATAATATGGACACCTTTTCCCATTTCATTCACAAATAGATAACGGTCAAGAATGTAAATTTTGCCGGGAGACCGAAGCGCCTCCGAAGTAGTTATATTGACGTTTTTAAGTTCAGCGCCGGTGGCATAAATGGGCTTGTAACCCAGTCCCTGAAACAGCTCTCCGTTAACCGGGGTTTCGTCGGGAGATGTCATACAAGATGACAAAATAAGTAGCGTAAGTAATAAGTGCGGTAGTGTTTTCATCATGTTGAGTATGAGTTTCATATAAGACACCATGTTGCAAAAAAGGTTGTAACCATTCGGAAAAATTTATTACAAAAAAACGCCGGACCACTTTACAGCTGTCCGGCGTTTTCACCTCAATATCAACTTCCCGATTTAATAACCGGTATTAATCTTAGCTTTCAGGTCGTGTAAAAGGCTATACAATCCAAAAAACGTTCTGTTTATATAGATAAAATGTTTCGAACCACGGTTCACATTCATCTTTTTGAGCTCCTTATCATTCGCATATCGCTCCCCCAATTCAGCCAGTCTGGCAAAAAAACTTTCATCGGCGAAATCGAAAGTCGGAGATTGAAACGGCAAAGTCAACAACGATATCACGTCGTAAAACAGACCCGAAAAATAGATAGTCTCCTCAGGTGTGTCTTTGTCGGACAACATTTCGAGTTCAAAAAGCTTCTGTTTATAAATTTCAGGATTATCCAGCTTTGCTCTTTCCGCCAGTTCAAAATAAGGATTGTAAAATGAATCCGGAATGACCTTCATACAACCGAAATCTATAGCGATCAGGTTTTCATTGCTGTCCACCAGAAAATTGCCAGGGTGCGGGTCAGCATGTACCTTTTTCAACTGATGCACCTGATACATATAAAAATCCCAAAGTGCCTGTCCGACTTTGTTCGCCGACTCCTGAGAAAAACCCGCTTTACACCATTCAGATAAATGTTTACCTGTCATCCAGTCCATCGTCAGCACACGTTCACAGGAGTATTCAGCATAATATTTCGGGAAAAGCAAATTAGGGATATGCGCACAGGCAGCAGCAATTTCATTACTTTGAGCCAGCTCCAGCCGGTAATCTGTTTCTTCAAAAAGTTTGGTTTCAACCTCCTTGAAATATTTATCCGAATCCTTTGCCTGAATATTAAACATCGACATAGCAATAGGTTTCACCAATGCCAGATCAGATGATATACTTTCAGCCACACCGGGATATTGTATTTTCACGGCAAGTTGTTTGCCGCCAGCCGTGGCTTTATGCACCTGTCCGATACTCGCTGCATTGATCGCCTGCGCATCGAAAGTATCAAACATTTCCTGAGGTGATTTCCCAAAATATCTCCTGAAAGTTTTGATCACCAGAGGAGCGGAAAGCGGCGGCACAGAAAACTGCGACAATGAGAATTTTTCCACATATGCCTGAGGCAAAAAATTCTTTTCCATACTCAGCATTTGCGCAAATTTGAGCGCGCTGCCTTTCAGGTTTTTCAGACTGTCATATATATCCTCAGCATTATTGGCGTTCAGATTGTCTCTTGCAGCCTCAGGATTCGTGATTTTTTCACCGTAATATTTTAAATAATTCCCCCCGATCTTAACACCTGTCGTAATCAGTTTGCTGGCACGTTGTATCTTAGAAGTAGGGATTCTGTCAATAGTCTCCATCCTACTTCAGTTTTTCTTTAATCAAAAATTTACCGAAATCTATCACACTTTCCAACGGTGTGGTGTCTATGAGATCAAAAGTAGCTCTGATCGACTTCTCTATAAACAGATCCGTTTTCTCAAAACCCAGCGATTCATCATCAATCCAGAATTTCAGCGTAACCAGAAACTGTATCCAGGCACCCTCTTCAAGCGCATCCTGTTGTACTTTCCGAATCCTGTCGCTTTTTGCTTTTAGATAACCCTGACTTTCTTCCGAAATGTAGGTTTTAAACACCGTCCTGAGTTGCTTCAATTTAAGAATACCATTCAGGCGGTTTTTATCTTCTTTCAAAGCAAACACCACGTAACTTCTGTTTGCAGTCAGGAGTTCAAAATAAGTATAGTAATACGCCAGCAAATTATCCTTAAAACCTGCCACCGCCATTTCATCGCTCTGACTGATCAGCAGAACAGCATGATTGTGAAAATTCACGAACACACCCTTTTCAATGGCGTCTATAGATGCGAAATGATTATAAAATTCCTTTTCTGTAATACCAATGTGCTGAGCAAACAAAAACACCGACTCCGGTTTTCTGTTATTTTCCAGACAAAATCTCATGAAAAGCTCAGTAATTTTCTCCGCCGTGATCTCTACGGGTTGTGTCTTAACCTCTTTTGTTTTTGTAGCCATCATTACTATATGTTAGTATTTCTATCGGAAACCTCACTATCTCAACGACCTGACATCAGCAATCTTGTTTTTCAACATTCGATAATCAGAACCATCTCAAAATATTACATCAGAATTCAGATTAAGAATTCCCTTATGAAGCAACAATAAATATCGTAATAATTATCCCTGTATTGCATATATTTTACTTTGTACTTTTGTGGCAACCACATGATTAATATGGCACACTGATCAGATAAAGCAGGTGCCGACAATACCACCAACCAATTTTATGCTAAAAATAGTACGCACCAACAGTGACAACCCCAATTTTATCAAACTGATACAACTCCTCGATGTTACGCTCTGTGAAATATATGGTACCAAACAGGAAGACTATGCCGAATATAACCGCATCGTAGATTTGCCGACGGTGGTTCTGGCTTACGATAATGACGAACCAATAGGCTGCGGATGTTTCAAAAAATTCAATGATGATACCATTGAGATCAAGCGAATGTTTGTAGTACCCGAACAACGTGGTAAGGGAGTTGCCTCACGTATATTATATGAGCTCGAAACCTGGGCTATAGAACTGAAGTACACTTACTCTGCACTGGAAACAGGTAAGGGCCAGCCTGAGGCCATTGAACTGTATCAGAAATGCGGCTATACAATTACGACCAACTACGGCCAGTATGCGCAGGAAGAACGCAGTGTGTGTATGCTGAAGGCGCTTTGGACGGATTAGAAATTCTCATGTTCGTTCAACCCTTACAGGGTTGGGATTCATTAAACCGTCATTTTAACCAGGGGTTTCACCCCTGGCTATTCATATTCAAACCCTACAGGTTTGGCGCGAGCCTAGTCACCCGCCAAATATATTCCTATTCAAAAACTCATTTCTGAATTTACCCTTCGGATCGTAATCCGCTGCCACTTTTCTAAACTCCTCCAGTTTTGGGAAGAGCGTTTTTAGACGCGACGGCGCTATTGTAAATAACTTCCCCCAATGCGGTTTCGCATGGAACGGAGCCAGTTCTCTTTCGATTACAGGTAACAACTTGCTTACGGCAGGCCAGTCCTGTTTCCAGGTAAAATGGATCGTCACGGAATCCTGTTTGTAACATGGACTCATCCACAGATCGTCCGCGGCAATAGTTCTTACCTCTGAAGTGAATAAATGAGGGCCTATTTGACTGCCCAATTTAGAAATGGCCATAATAGCATCCACGGCATTTTTTCTCGGCACATAGTATTCCGATTGCAGCTCAACCCCACTACTTGGCGTGAAACCCATTTTAAAATGCGGCATCCGTTCATACCACGGACCAGCCACGCCCATTTGCTCCGTACAGTTCTCAGCCGAAAGTTCCGGGATCGGGTGCAGATTTTTGGTTGCAAGTTTAGCTCCAAACCATTCCTTTTCTGCTACCCTTGTATCATCTGCCCGCCTCTTAATCCAGACCTCCGTTATATCCTGGCTTTGCCAGTTGGTAAACAAACTCACGCTATAACCACTTGCTTCTATCTCATCGAAATGCTCCTTCAATTGCGAAAGTGGCAGGTTTTCATATACATATTGCTTCATCAAAAACGTTGGCTGAATATCCAGCGTCATTTTAGTAACTACCCCCAACGCACCAAGGTTCACCACCGCTGCCCTGAATTTTTCACCATCCTTACGTGAAAGTTTGACAATATCCCCCGCTGCCGTCACCATTTCGAATCCTGCGACAGCCGTAGACAGATTCCCGCTTTTCTCACCCGAACCATGCGTAGCTGTTGCACATGCCCCCGCAATGGATATATGCGGCAGGGATGCGAGGTTATGCAGTGCAAATCCCTTTTGGTGCAAATAAGGGCTGATCTGACCATACTTAATTCCCGAATTTACTGTCACCGTTTTTGCTGCTTCATCAATCACGACATCATCTCTCATCCCCACCAGCGTAATGAACTGATCCGGCGTGTCGGCTATGGTATTAAAGCAGTGCCGCGTACCAAGCACCTTCATTTTAGAATACTTTTTTACTAGTTGCTGAACCTCAGAGATAGATTTTGCCTCATCCAGTTTATCAGAACTATAAGTAAGATTTCCGGCCCAGTTTTTCAGTTTATCGCCGGATGCCCAACCAGTAAGCGGGGTGAATAAAGGTGCAGTCATTAATGCAGAAGATAATTTGAGGAAATGTCGTTTTTTCATTGGACAACTTAGCGGTTAGGTTATCATTTCCCTTCCAAATTAATAACAAAGCGCCGCAAAACTTCATTTACACTTATTTTATCTTTAAATATTTATGATTGAAAGTTATCAGGAGATGATGGCTATTCTCTTATAATGTTTAGCAATGAAAATATAAATTCTGCTCTTTGTTCATTATCAATACTCGAATTAAATAGAATAACCAAAGCCGAATTGTTCTCTTCATTTAAATAAAGCCAGCTGTTAAAACCTCCTGTCCCCCCATTGTGCCACAAAATCCTTTTATCCGAATTCTTGCGCGACGCTGACATAACCCAAGCCAATGCTTGTTCACCATAAATATCTTCGAAAGCTTTGCGATGTGTTAGTTTGATAGCTTTACCCAAAATATTATCAGGAGGCGACAAATTGACTTTGGCATACAAAAGCAAATCTTTTGCAGTAGACTTAATGACACCCGCCCCATTCATCGCATTCATATTTTTCCAATAGTCAGTTTTTCTTCCTTTACTATAACCTGTAGCCCATCTATTCAAATCTGTTTTTTCAAACTCGACTTTTGTGTCTTTCAGATTTAACGGACCAAATAATTGATTACTCATCAAATCACTATAGCTGGAATTATAGTGCCTTTCCAGAATATCACCTAGAATACCAAATCCGGTATTAGAATAATTATACTTCGTAAATGGCACTGATTCAAGTTGAATATTGTACAAATATTGATACAGCTTTGCTTTACTATACGCTTCATATGCTGTAATTGGTGAAAAATTATTGGGCATTCTTGGCAAACCAGAAGTGTGAGTCAAAAGATGCTTAAATGTTATCTCCACTCCTCCACGTTGAAGTGTGGGAAGTTCACTCGGCAAATAACTTCTTACAGGAGTTTCAATCTCTTTTTGTTCCTTCAAAAGCATTTCAGCAATGGCAATGGCCGAGAATGTTTTGGTAATTGAGCCTATTTCGAAATAGGTATTTTCATTGGGCACAACCCCACTTCCTAATGCGGTTTCACCATATCCATAGTAACTGGTCTTTCCATCCTTGAGAACTCCTATCGAAATTCCGGGAGAATCCAGCATTTCCAGATTGTCTGCAAACGCCTTTTGCACTGCCGAATCCATTTCAGATTGAAGAGGATTATTGGTGAGTGTCGTTGGGGTAATAACTTTCGCCGTCTCCTGACACGAGATCAGGCCAAAAAAAAGAATAAATGCTACAGCTCTCATCAGATTAAAAATTGAATGTAAGGCCAACAGCGCTAGATCTCTTAAAACCTAAAATACTTCCATCATAGCTTCTGTCTAACTTAATGAATGACAAACTAACGTAAGGGCTTATTGAAAAATGATCTCTTTTGATCAGCTTCCAACCAACTCTCCCTCCATACGAGGGCGATAGCTGTCCCCGAAATTTACCTTCATTGACAAAATCTCCATTGTCGTTGTAGTCGTATCGGTCAAAAGCCAATCTGGTTATAACATGACTTAACCCGACAAATGCACCTAATTCGAACCTTTTGGACAGATTAAGGTTATAATCAACAGATACTGTATGCAATACACGTGTCTGTATTCCCGGATCTGCTATGTAGCCAATTTGCGGAGAGATATATAGCTGATGTTTATTATTCCCGAGCATTTTCCAGGAATAGAAAATGTTAAAACCTTCTCGCCCACGCCCTTGTTTGGTACCGCCAACACCCAATCCATAAGATTTGAATTCTACACCAAATTTTTGTTTGTTGCTGACTTGATTACTAGTTTCTTTCTGAGCAAAAGATTTTAGAACAACCTGAAACAGAACAATACTGATAAAAAGCGACTTTCTTATTATCTGTGATTTCAAAGGGAATGTATTTGGATGAGGTCTATAAAGTCTGCAATTTCTAAAGTTTATATTAATCCCTAATTTTCCGAAAGAATATAATATTCTTAATAGGAATAAAAGTAGCATACATAGGGGAATTCATGTGGAACTGATCACACGCACCGATTCAGCCAGAATTCCCATTGCTCTCTCGATCTCCTCTTCATTCAGATTCCCGAAACCCAGCCTCATTCCGCTCAGCCGCTCTGTTTGAAAAAGTAATGTTTGTGGTAAATGAAGATCGTAACGCAGGCACTCTTTACTTACACGTAGCAGATTGATGTCGTTTCTCCATTCTGTCCACACTGCCAGACCACCAGGTGGTGTACCGAAATTCAGATAATCAGAAAACTCCTTTTGTAATAAATCACAAAACTGATCCCGTCTCTGATGATACACTTTTTGTGCCTTTTTGAGGTGTCGCTGAATTTCACCCTCATGAAGTAATTCGCCCATAGCCTGTTCCATCATCAGATCGCCTTGCCTGTCTACCACGCGCCGGAGCTTGGCCAGTTCAGAGATGAAATTCTCAGGAGCAACAATATAGCCTGAACGTAGCCCCGGAGCCAATGCTTTACAAAATGAACCAATGTAAACCACCATACCTGATGCATCCGCACTAGCCAATGGCAAAAAAGGACTGCTGTCAAAGTGAAAGTCGTAGTCATGATCATCTTCCAGAATTACAAAACCATATTCTACTGACAAATTCAGCAATGCTATTCTTCGCTCCGCACTTAAAGTTACAGTGGTCGGATAATGATGATGCGGAGTCAGGTACAGCATCCTGATCTTTCGGGTTTCACAAAGTTTTCTTACTGCTTCCACTGATATCCCGAATTCGTCAACAGGTACAGACACGATATGAGCACCTGCCTGCTGAAAAATCATATTGGCCACATAATAGCTCAGATTTCCTACCACAACGGTATCACCAGCGTCCAGAAGGAGATTAGAAGCGAGGTAAATCCCCATCTGAATACCACGGGTGGTCATTACGTTTTCCTTTCCTACATGCAATCCCCTGGTATTGTTGAGGTAAGCGGTAAGTTCCTGTCTGAAAAACGCATTGCCTTCCACATAGGAATAGCCCAGATATTTATTGTTATTTTTTCTTCTGAGTACACTTGAGTAGGCTTTTGATAACTTATCCAAAGGAGCAATACGTACATCCGGCAGGCCGTCTGTAAATTCCAGATCTGTTTTTGAAACTGCAACCGGCCTGTCGAGCAACATACTTTTCCGGAATGAAAATCCTGTTTGTCTGGCATAATTTCCTGTCCGCGATGCAGTCAGATTTTCATTCGGAATAATCAGAGAGCGGGAAGTGACAAATGTGCCCTTGTTAGGGAGCGTTTCAATCCATCCTTGTGCATCTATCTCATTATAAGCTGCTACAATGGTTTTTCTGTGCACATCCAAAATTTCTGAAAGCATTCTTGTACCCGGCAGTTTCACACCAGGCGCCAGAACGCCTCTTTGGATGGCGCCTATCATTGTACGGGCAATTTGCAGGTACACAGGAGTGTCTGACTGGCGTTCAATCTGAATCAGACTTTTAAAAGGTATTTCAACCGGACTACTCATTATATCAAAACCGGATCACATTAACAGTCCGGCAAGATAATAGTTTTGTAGCTGATAGCTGTCGGGTAGTGTCCGATAGCTATGCGTATTTGACAAAAATTTGAAATAGTTCTAATGAAAAACAATTTACTTAAGTCTGCATTTTTACTTTTGCTTCTTACCAACCAATATTCCTTTTCGCAGGACATTTCGCTGGATCCGGTTACTGTAACCTCTTCCATAGTCGAAAAAAGAGCATCTGAAACAGGGCGTAACATTGCCGTGATTAAAGGTGATTATTTCAAAAATCTTCCTGTAAACAGCATAGATGACCTGCTCCGGTACGTACCTGGCGTGGAGATACAAGCTCGCGGACCTATGGGTTCCCAGAGTGACATCGTATTACGGGGAGGTACATTCCAGCAGGTGCTGGTCGTTGTGGATGGTCTCCGCCTCAACGATCCTAATACCGGGCATTTCAGCAGTTACATTCCCATTGTTCCCTCCGAAATCGAGCGTATTGAAGTGTTAAAAGGCGCTTCATCAGCCATCTACGGGTCAGAAGCGGTAGGCGGAGTTATTCATGTAATCACCAAAACATTCGCTGCGAAGCTTCGTGGAGAGGAGCCTATATCCCGTACTTCGGTAAATGCTGGTGTTTCGGCAGGTCAAAATGGAATGATCAATGCGAATGCCGGGGTTTTTACCCAAAAGGACAAACTGGCATTTTCAGCTGGAATATTGTCTAATAACGCGGATGGAGTACAGCAGAGAGGAACAAAAGGATATTTTCATAATAATACCGCCTCTGTTGCTGCCAATTATGCCATTTCAGACGCCTGGAATATTACTGTAAGGAGTTCATTTGATCACCGCGACTTTGCAGCGCAAAACTTCTATACAACCTCTGTTGCCGATACGGCTCAGGAAAAGGTCAAGACCTCCTGGAATCACCTTAAAGTGGGTTACAGAAAAGGGAAATCTGCATTTTCGTTCGATGGAGGATATAAACATGTGAATGATCAGTACGCCTTCAATTCTGTTTCCATCGGTAATGTGAGCAAATCAGGATTATGGCAGGGCCTGGCAATGTGGCAACAGGCATTTTCTCCTCAAACAGAACTTGTTGCCGGCATCAACTATCAGAACAGAAGTATATCTTCCAATGACCGCGGTGAACATTCCATTCATCAACTCGCCCCTTTTCTTACACTGTCTCAGCACCTGGGAAAATACGTGACGTTAAGTCCAGCTATCCGATTCGACTGGCGTGATGGAATTGGCACGGAAGTGGTACCGCAAGTCAGTATTTCTTACAAAAAGGATATTCTTCAACTCAGAGGAAGTGCTGGTAAAACCATCCGTGATGCAGATTTTACAGAACGTTTCAACAATTACAATAAGCCTGTGGTAACAAGCGGAAACCGTATCGGAAATCCTGATTTGAAAGCAGAAAGATCGTTGAGTTACGAAGCGGGTGCCGATTTACTTTTGACGGATTTGAAATTATCAGGGACTTTCTTTCAACGTCGCCAAAAAAACCTGATCGACTATACCAGTACGCCGTATGCCAATATGCCCAGAAAAGATAACCTTGTAGCTACCGGCACTTATGCATTGGCCGGCAATGTAGCCGAGGTGAATGTCACTGGATTTGAGTTTGATGTGCAGTATAGCAAAGCATTGTCAGACAACCAGAAATTGTGGATCACTGCCGGATTAACCCAACTCAACAGCAAGAGTGGAAGTGCTACTCCAAGCTTTTATCTCTCTTCCCACGCAAAGCTGCTCACTAACTTTTCTGTCCTGTATCAGTATGGCAATCTTAACTTAAGCATCAACGGACTTTATAAAACGAGAGCAAAGCAGGAAGCGACTGCGCTGAATACTCAGATTTCCTCCGAGTACTTCATCCTGAACGCAAAAGCCGAATACGGAGTACTGAAAAACACACTTCATATTTTTATTCAGGCGGATAATGCATTTGATAAAAAGTATAGCGATTTGCTGGGTGCGATGATGCCCGGCAGATGGATAATGGGAGGAATCCGGTACAGTCTGATGAAATGATTTGAAGCTACATTTCGAATAAACCTCACAAATATCCTGTCAGAAAATACTCTGGCAGGATATTTGTATTTATGGTATTTATTTTATAAATATGAGATAGTATTGAAAATAATTTAAGATATAAATAACCCTGTTTTATAAACTAAAATCTACATTAAGTAAAAATAATTTTACAAATTTGCACTGGATTGACATACTAATTTGTAGAAAACCTAAGTGCAATACAGATAACTCAACGGATATAACATATTCAGACAGTATGAAAATCTTCCTTACGGGTATTTAATGCCCAATAAAAACTACAGGAATGGAAATGTTGACCCGAATTGACGACGACCTGTTTCACATCATGGTGGAGAATTTACCGGTAGCTATTCTTCTGATTGATCACAACTATAAACACATTTATTCAAATTCAGTATTTCTCACACTATCCGGCCTTAACGTTGCGCAAGTCACTGATTATGGTTGGTTACAATTTCTAACTCCCAATCAGCATAAGCAACTGCTGAAAATGCTGGAAGAAATGGGTGGTAGTCCGGAAACTACAGTACAGAAATCACCGGAATGGACTATCAACAGAACAACAGATGCCAAAAATCGCGCTTTGTTCCTGATTACTTTCGCAACGCAATCCCAGTCTGTACCCCTTCTCAATAGAAAGACAAACGGACGGGTTGTCCATGATCAATCGAACCCTGAAAAAAAACAGTCAGCTGCCGAACTTAAAAAGATAAACAATCAGCTTTCAGCCTCCAATCAGCTTAAGGACAAAATCCTTGCGATTATTTCTCATGATATGAATGCGCCTATTGCCTCGCTGAAGGGACTTACAACTGCCCTTCTGGATGACGAGCTGGACAAAGAGCAGAAGGCGAAAGTACGTGAAGGTTTATTGAAACAGCTCTCTGATGTAGCTGACGTGACCGACAATCTGCTACTGTGGGCCACCAATTCTTTTCATAAAACCGAGACTGTGAGCCGCGATGTTTTACTCGTTCTTGATACCCTGGAAAAAAACAAAGGCTTTATCGAGCAACAGGCCATGGCCAAAAACATAGCCATTCAGTACAACATTCCTGATAAACTTCAGATAAAAGCCAACCGCGATCAGTTTAATATGGTAATTCGAAATCTGGTAACCAACGCCATAAAATATACCCCTGCAAAAGGCTGTATCTCTATTTCCGTTGTTGACAAGGATGCGTTTATTCAAATCAGCATTGCTGATAACGGCATCGGAATCAGTGAAGAAAACCAGCAATCGCTATTCACATTCCTGCAAAGGAATACCTACGGCACGCATGGTGAAAAGGGAATTGGCTTGGGCTTATTGCTCTGCAAGGAATACGTAGAAGCGAACAATGGCCGGATTTCGGTGAGCAGCAAAGTTAATATCGGCACTACAGTTATCACAGAATTTCCCCGTGCCTGATATATAGGGTGACACTGTATCCATATCAACAAGAACTTCGTAAATACCGCAAAGTCTTATCGTGGATATGAAAGATATATGTATTTTACTCAACATGCTTCTCACACTTTCACTGGCTGTTTCTGCACACACAACCACTACCAAATCAACTGCTTCCCATACTGTTAAAAATGTATATTTCATCAGTGGGCTGGGAGCAGATAAGCGAGTCTTTGATAAACTTAATCTGGATAACCCGATTTCTGTAAGGCATATTGAGTGGATCGCGCCACTCAAAAGAGAAACAATTGCACATTACGCTTCCCGGTTAGTTGCTCAGATAGATACCACACAATCATTCCAACTCGTGGGTTTATCTTTCGGAGGTATTATTGCTTCCGAATTGACGGAAATCATCCATCCCGAAAAAACAATTATTATTTCAAGTACTGCTACAGGCGTTCCGGTTTCTTCATTTTATCAGATATTATTAAAATTCCTCTTGGCTTCTCCCCTGGCAGTTCCGGTATTGAAACACCCTAATTTCCTGGTTTATCGCTATTTCGGAGCCAACACGCCTGAACTTAAATCACTTTTGAAAGCAATCTTAAAAGACACAAACGGCAGATTTCTCAAATGGGCGCTCTCAGAAATGAGTTCATGGAAAAAGCCCTCGAAACCTTCAGGTCTTTTTCATATACATGGTTCAGCCGACAAGCTCATTCCTGTGAAGATGGTATCGCCTGATGTAATTATTGAAAATGGCGGGCACCTGATGGTTTACGATCAGGCGGATGAAGTTTCAGAAATACTCAATCGTGAGATTTTAAAATAGCCAACACCTGCAGTTTCTGACAAATAATGCACACATCACATAATTAATGACCAATTTTGCGAAGGGTCAAGATTTTTGTCAATGAGCGAACATCGCTATTTTATTCTGAATAAGCCTGCCAATATGGTTTCCCAGTTTGTCAGTCCGGATAACGTCGGTCTGCTGAAAGATCTGGATTACAAGTTTCCTGAACATACCCATGCCATTGGACGCCTCGACAATCATTCGGAAGGACTTCTTTTACTCACTACAAACAAAAAAGTTACAAATCTTTTATTTCAGGGAGAGGAGCCACACAAACGTGCTTATCTGGTTTTGGTAGGACATGTTGTGAGCCAGGAAACACTTCATCTTCTCCAAACGGGGATCCCCATTCGAATAAAAGGAAACGTTGATTACGTCACATCTCCCTGTGAAGTTGACATTATAGAACGACCTGAATGGCTTCCCAAAAACCCAAGTGAAGGACGTCAGGTGCCCCACACCTGGCTTAAAATCGTACTCACTGAGGGCAAGTATCATCAGATCAGGAAAATGGTTCGCACTGCCGGCCATCATTGCAAGCGATTGGTTCGTGTCAGTATCGAGGATCTTGAATTAGGGGATTTGAAAGCAGGCGAAGTCCGGGAAGTCGAAGAGCACTTTTTTTTCGATAAACTGAAAATCAGAAACTGGAAATAAACCGGTGAAACTCCGGCTACTCCGTTTGTCAAAATATAAAATACGCAAAAGAGCATCCGGCTAACTTTAAGAGTACATCAAATCTATATTAGCTATGAATCTTATTGGAAACGTCATTTGGCTCATTTTCGGAGGATTTTTGGTTTTCCTTGAATACATGATTGCCGGCTTGGCCATGTGTATCACCATCATTGGAATCCCTTTCGGTATACAATGCTTTAAAATAGGAATTCTTGCATTGTTTCCCTTCGGCCGACAAGTGAGAGAAGTTCCCGGAGCCACAGGTTGTTTGTCTACCATTTTCAACATTATCTGGATTCTGATTGGTGGTATCTGGATTGCACTTACCCACCTTATTTTTGGAATACTTTTAGCCATTACCATCATTGGCCTGCCTTTTGCTAAGCAACATTTCAAACTGATGAGTCTGTCTTTTACTCCTTTTGGCAAGGACGTGTACTAAAATAAGTCCCCTATGAATAACGAAATGGAAGCGATTATCATTACCCAACCAGGTCCGGCGGAGGTCATGCGGGTCGAGAAAAGACCAGTACCCGTTCCAGGCAAGGATGAAGTTTTGATACGCGTACATGCGGCAGGTATCAACCGGCCTGACGTCCTGCAAAGAAAAGGAGTATATCCTGCCCCTCCCGATGCACCAGCCGACATCCCCGGACTGGAAATCGCCGGCACTATTGAGGCTTTGGGTGAAACGGTTACAAACTGGAACACAGGAGATAAAGTCTGTGCACTGATACAGGGCGGCGGATATGCCGGATATGCCATTGCCCGCGCCGGCCAGTGCCTTCCAATACCACATGGATTTTCATTTGCAGAAGCAGCTTCTTTACCGGAAACGATTTACACGGTATGGCATAACGTATTTCGGATAGGGAAACTACAGCCTGGCGAAACATTACTTGTACACGGCGGGACCAGCGGTATTGGCATTACTGCCATACAACTTGCAAAGGCTTTCGGTGCAAAGGTTTTTGCCACAGCAGGTTCGGATGAAAAGTGTAATGCATGTATCCAATTGGGAGCCGAGGATTGTATCAATTACCGGACACAGGACTTTGAAGAAATATTGAAGGATAAAAAAACAGATGTCGTTCTGGATATGATTGGCGGAAGTTACATTGCCAAAAATATTCGCCTGCTCAATGAGGATGGAAGAATGGTTTTTATCAATACGATGAAGGGCAGCAAACCAGCTGTTGACGATCTTCCCGACTTTGGATTGATATTAAGAAAACGCCTGACAATCACAGGAAGCACGCTCAGAAATCGTGATCCGGAATTTAAACGACAACTTACCGAAGACATTTTTGAACAGGTATGGCCCATTATTGAATCAGGCAAATTCAAACCTGTAATACATGCAACCTTCCCGCTCGAAAGTGCCGCAGAAGCACATTTGGTCATGGAGAGTAGTGCGCACATCGGTAAGCTGATACTCACAGTCAATCATTCATCCTGATGTTGCCAGAAAGCGGTTTTCGCTGAAAAGCAGTTAGATTTGCTTTTTGTAAAACAGCGAAGCAATGAAGTGGGAACAGTTACTATCTGCCAAAAGGTGGGGAAGCGAAGACAAATATGACGGCAATCAGGCGGAAGCCAGATCTGAATTTCAGAGGGATTACGACAGGCTGATCTTCTCCTCCCCGTTCCGCCGTTTACAAAACAAAACGCAGGTATTCCCTCTCCCCGGAAGCATTTTTGTTCATAACCGGCTCACGCATAGCCTGGAAGTAGCCAGCGTAGGCCGTTCTCTGGGACGAATTTTTTATAATAAGCTTAAAACAGAGGACCCCGGAATAGACGACAGACTTCCGCTGATCAGTGAAATTGGTAACATTGTTGCTTCAGCATGTCTTGCTCATGATCTGGGTAACCCCGCATTCGGGCACTCGGGGGAAGATGCCATTTCGCGTTACTTCACAGACGGCGCCGGCTCTGTTTATGAAAATGAAGTAACTCCGGCGCAATGGGCAGACCTGACCCACTTTGAGGGAAATGCCAATGCATTCCGTATTCTCACGCATTCGTATGCAGGCAAAGGTTATGGCAGTTTTGCACTTACCTATTCTACGCTCGCAGCCATAGCAAAGTACCCTTGTGAGTCTCTGGGGAAAGAAAAAAGTAATATTTACACAAAGAAATATGGTTTCTTCCAATCGGAACAAGCCAGCTTTCAGCGTATAGCACAGGACCTTCAACTCGAAAAAGTAAACGACTCTCCCCTCACCTACAAACGGCACCCGATTGTATACCTTGTGGAGGCGGCTGACGATATTTGTTACAATATCATTGATCTCGAAGATGCACACCGGCTGAAAATCCTATCCTACCAGGAAGTGGAAACCCTGCTGCTCAAACTGTGCAATGATCCTAAACTACCAGCTCGACTAGCTGATATAGAAGACGACGACGCTAAAATAAGTCTGCTGCGTGCGAAGGCGATCAGTGTATTGATTTATTCGTGTTCTGAATTATTTTTCAAAGAGCAGGAGAATATTTTGAAAGGAGATTTTAACCATAGTCTGATTGATAGGATTGAAGAACCTTACAGGTCAGTAATGAAAGAAATCAGTGCCATATCGGTTAAGAAAATATACAATTACTCATCCGTTGTACAAATAGAAGTGGCTGGCTATAAAGTGATGGCTGGTCTTCTTGAAGAATTTATTCCGGCATATCTCAACAACAGATCGAATTACACCAAAAAGCTTGTTGAGCTGATCCCAAAGCAGTTTATCACGCAAAATGAAGATACCTATTCGAGAATACAAACAGTGGTAGATTTTGTATCCGGTATGACGGACATTTATGCTGTGGAGCTCTTCCGGAAAATCAAGGGTATATCATTTCCAACCATTAGCTAAATCAATAAATTGCTGTGACACTGAGGGATTGTTTTTACCAGAAAAGTTTTTGTAAATTGTCTGGTAAAATCTACCTAACACCCTCAAATGAAACTCAACCAACTCGTTTATTCAAGGGAAACTTCTGCCATATCCTTTTCTCTGGAACCGGATATCATATTTGTGTTTGGTAATCGCGAATTGCTGGAGACGAGCTCTCTCACTACACGGCTGCGTACGCTTTATCCGCAAGCTATCTTTTCGGGCTGCTCCACGGCTGGCGAGATTGTTGGCGAATCTGTCAACGACAATACCATTGTACTGACAGGTATTCAGTTTGAAAAAACAAAAATCGAATCATCACTTGTAGCTTTGAAGGAAGTAGCATCCGATAGTTTCGCTGCCGGGGAAAAGCTGGTATCCCAACTCCCGACAGAAGGACTCACCCACGTTTTTGTGGTTTCGGACGGTCTGCACGTCAATGGTACCGACCTCGTTAACGGAATGCGTGAAGTATTGGATGCTCACGTAAGTATTACAGGAGGACTTGCTGCAGATGGCTCACAATTTGCCAGAACCGTGATAGTTGAGCCAGACGGCACCGTAGCGGCTGAAAGTGTAGCGGCTATTGGCTTCTATGGTGATTCTATTGCAATCGGGTTCGGATCAAGAGGTGGCTGGGACAGCTTCGGCCTGGACCGCCTCGTAACCAGATCTACTGATAATATTCTGTACGAAATTGACGGCCAGCCCGCGCTGGATTTGTACAAATCATTTCTGGGCGACCAGGCGAAACACCTGCCGTCGTCGGGTCTGTTATTCCCGCTCAGTATGCGCGATAGTGAAGACAAAGCGCCCGTAGTACGAACAATACTGGGCGTGAATGAAGAACAAAAAAGCCTGACATTCGCAGGTGATATTCCGCAGGGTTCATTCGTGAGACTAATGAAGGCCAATAATGACAGGCTTATCAACGGTGCCGAAGAAGCGGCAGAAGCAGCGCTGGAAAGCCAGGATTCCTCACCTGAGTTTGCCATACTTGTGAGTTGTGTAGGTAGAAAGCTGGTACTGAAGCAAATTACAGAAGAAGAAGTAGAGTGCGTGTCAGAAGTCCTGGGTAAACCAGCGATGACAGGCTTCTATTCGTATGGAGAGCTTGCCCCTTTTAACAGGGACACGTCCTGCGAGCTACACAATCAAACCATGACCGTCACTACTTTCAGGGAATTATAAATGCTGACTTCAGAACCTACCGAAGCAATATACCACCGGTTATTAAAACGACAAATACGTAAGTCTTTACCAGCAGACCTCGCTGAAGATCCCCGTTTACAGGAATTTCTCAGCTCAGTAAGTAAGGCTTATCTCGAATTTCAGGCGGATTTGGGCCATGCCGAGAATATTCTTGAACAAAGTTCCGGCGAACTTTTCAAAGCCAACCGGGAATTGAGCCGGATAGCGGAAGAAAAAACGAAAGAAGCCGCATCATCCAACCAAAGACTGGACGAAGTTGTAAGGAGTATTTCTGAGGTACTGGTACAGCTGGACGAGGAAGGGAGATTTGTATACCTCAATCCCGCCTGGGAAGCGATCACCGGTTTCTCAGTCGAAGAAAGCCATGGGAAAAAGCTATGTAACTATATTCTGAACGATTCAGAAAACCCGGCTCCCTATTCTGCATCAGAAACTATTGAAGATACAGTCCGAATTATTACTGCCGACCGATCTGAAAAGTGGCTGGGCATTACACTTAGCCGGCACATGTTGGGTGAGCGTAAAAACGGAGGCTACATAGGCACTTTTACCGATGTGACGCAGAAAGTTGAAGCAGAGAAAAAACTTAATTTGTACATGCGCGATCTGGAAAAGATCAACGCAGAACTTGACCAGTTTGCCTATGTGGTAAGCCATGATCTGAAAGCTCCCCTGAGAGCTATAAACAACCTCTCGGAATGGATTGAGGAAGATATCGGCGACCTGATCGAAGGTGATACAAAAGAGCAGTTCAAATTGCTGAGAGGGCGGGTACACCGGATGGAAAGTCTGATTAACGGGATACTTTCCTATTCCCGTGTAGGAAGGATCAAACCAGTGAAAGAAAAATTCCTTATTAAAGGCATTATTGATGATCTCTGTGAGACTTTCAGTTCTAAAAACCCTGTCGAGTTCCGACTGGAAGGTGATGCCGGTTTCGAAATATATTCAGAGAAGATTGCATTGACTCAGATTTTACAAAACCTGATCTCCAACGGCATCAAATACAATGATAAAGAGCACATCGTGATTACGATTGGCTGGACAAAAAAGGAATCTCAGGCAGAGATTTTTGTGAGAGACAACGGCCCCGGGATCAGCCCTGAATTTCATGAAAGAATATTTGTAATATTTCAAACCTTACAATCACGGGACGAAATAGAAAGTACTGGTGTAGGACTGGCCATTGTCAAGAAAATTATAGAAGAAAAAAGAGGGACAATTGGTGTGGATTCAGTGATGAATGAAGGAACAGCCTTCACTTTCCATTGGCCTTTGTCAGAAGAATAAAAACTCAGAAGAACAAAACCTTTCTCATATGTCGGTATCCAACGCTGTGCCATTAACTATCCTTCTCGTGGAAGACGACGAAGTAGATATTATGAATGTAAAACGTGCATTCAAAAAGAACAATATCAGTAATCCTCTACTTGTGGCTCACAACGGCATCGAAGCGCTCGAAGTCCTCCGGTCGACAGACAGCGATGCGCCGAAACCCAAGATTATTCTGCTGGATCTGAACATGCCGCGCATGGGTGGAATTGAGTTTTTGAAAGAAATGCGTCAGGATCCTGCTCTGAGTAAGTTATCCGTTTTTGTGATGACTACCTCCAATGAGGATGGTGATAAAATTGACGCCTATAACCTGAACGTAGCGGGCTATATTCTGAAACCCTTATCTATGGACAGATTTATAGCTGCAGTTTCAACATTAAAAAGCTACTGGACACTCTGCGAATATCCATCATAAACTCAACACACGCTTTACAAAAACATGATAACGCCTCTCAATATCTTACTTGTCGAAGACGATAACATTGATGCCATGGAGTTCCGAAGAGCCCTCTCCAGAAGTCATGTTGAAATCAATGAGTTACGTGTATGCAAATATGCGGAAGAGGCACTTTTATTACTGGAAAACTGGTTACCCAATTGTATTTTTATTGACTACCAGCTACCTAAAACCAACGGTCTCGAACTACTCCGAAAAACCAAAGAGACAGCTCCTCATATTCCGGTGATCATCCTTACCTCACAGGGCGACGAGCGTATCGCAGTAGAAATGATGAAAGCCGGAGCCATGGATTATTTTCCGAAGGCAGAGATCACCCCGGAAAAAATAACGCGTATTTTCCACTCTATGTGGCAGATGCTGGAGACAGAAAGAAAGAGAATAGAAACACAAAAGGAATTGTCTGAAAAAGAAGAGTTAATCGACAAAATAGCTCTCTTATCTCCCAATATTATCTATGTGATCGATATAGAAAACCGGACAGATGTCTTTCATAACAACCAGATCTGGCCTATACTGGGTTACAGCGCGGAAGATCTGGCTATGACTCCGGAAACTTTTATTTTTCAGGCTATACATGAAGACGACCTGCCTACCATAAAAGAACATTACCACCATTTGCGCAGTCATGTAAAAGATGGTGAAGAAACAGAAATGGAGGTACGGTTGAAACATAAAAATGGCTCTGAAATCTGGATCATTACGCGGGAAGTACCTTTCAAAAGAAATGAACAGGGTGAAGTGCAACAGGTATTGGGGACTGCTATTGATATTACCCGTCGTAAATCCATGGAAAATGAACTGATCAAGGCGAAACGGGACGCTGAAGAGGCTTCCAGGATTAAGTCTGATTTTTTGTCTACCATGAGCCATGAGATCCGGACCCCAATGAATGCGATCATCGGTTTTACAGATTTACTACTTGAGAGCGATTTATCCGGTGAAAGCAGTCAGCATCTCAATACCATCAAGTATTCAGCAGATAATCTGATGGTTATCCTCAACGATATTCTTGATTTCTCAAAAATTGAAGCAGGGAAGTTTGACCTCGAAGATTTTGAATTCGATCTCAGAGAAAAACTGGGATACCTGGAAAAGACCTTTGAGGTGAAAGCCCGGGAAAAAGGTATAGATCTTAATTTTGAAATAGATACTAAAATACCTGAGCTACTGATAGGTGATGCTTACCGGCTTAATCAGATTCTGGTAAATCTGCTCAGTAACGCTCTGAAGTTTACACATACCGGCTTTGTACACCTCTCAGTAAAAGTTGAGAACGATAGTACAGAACAGGTCGGACTCAGATTCGAGGTAGCGGATTCGGGAATAGGTATTTCGGAAGACAAGCTGAGCAGCATATTCGATAGTTTTTCTCAGGTTCATCATAACAATGCGAAGAAATACTTCGGCGGAACGGGTTTGGGACTTACCATTACACGAAAACTTACCGAAATGATGAACGGAAGTATCTATGCAGAAAGCGAGCTGGATAGAGGCTCAACGTTCTCGGTACTCCTCAGTTTCAGAAAAATTGTTCAACCACAACCAAAACCTCAGTCTTTGTCCACAGGTGATTTTTCGTTGAAAGGATATAAGATACTCGCAGCGGAAGACATACTTGCAAACCAGATTTTACTTAAACATCTGTTAAATAAATGGGGAGCCGAATTTGTGATTTGTAACAATGGGGAGGAAGTCATCAAAACTATAGCGGACGCGCAGTTTGATCTGATCCTGATGGACATACAGATGCCTGTTATGGACGGACTTACCGCCATGAAACTGATCAGAAAATCCTATCCTGCGTATGACCATGTTCCCGTTATTGCTTTTACTGCAGACACATTTGCAGAGAGTACGCCGGAGATACATGCATGTAATTTTGACGATTTTGTTACGAAGCCATTTAAGGCAGACGAGCTCATCAAAAAAATAAGCATACATCTGTTTACGAATTAAATAGGTCTCAAAAGCGCCAGGAAGCTGTATTTGTACTAATCCTAAACTGGCCCCGGGCGTATTGCCCTTCAAAGTGGTTGTCTACCTTTGTCAAAAAAATTCACCATGACGAAGGTAAAACTTACAATTAATAACAACGGTTCTGTAAAAATAGACGGCGATTTTGAGATTGTCGATATGCAGGGAAATGAGTACGGATTACAGGGAAGAACGGTCGTTTCGATATGTCGATGCGGAATGTCGGCCAACAAACCATTTTGCGATGGCTCGCACAAAGGACATTTTGAACACAATGCTGTAGCATTTGACCTGCCCCCCAAAAAAGCATAATTTACAAAAACCTGTCTGAGTCAACTTCCGGACAGGTTTTTTCTTTTAAACCCCACCTTGTTTATTTCAAAATACATCTTTTTCCCGGCAGCAAGCGTAGATATCCTGAATTCATCACGTTAACTACCACCATTTTGAAATCAGAAACCCGAAGCGCACTGCTGATATTTGCTGTTATACTGGCCGCTTTTTTACTGACATTATCGGGGTGTTCATTCAGGAAGATCAATCGTTCCAAAAACATTGTATACCTTCCAAAAGGCCCGTCTGGTAAGCAGGAGCTGAATATTTTCTCTCCGGCCAGAAGCAAATCTGCAAACGACGTACTGGTTTTTATTCATGGTGGCAATTGGAATTCCGGTAAGAAATCTCAGTACAACATCATTGCAAACCATTGGGCGAAAAAGGGAATCGTCTGTCTAATGATAGATTATCCGCTCAGTCCGCAGGCAGACTATAAAGAAATGGCTGCAGCATGTGCACAGGCTGTGAAATGGGTAAAGGAGGATATACGCAGGTATAATGGCAACCCCGACAGAATATTTGTTTCAGGACATTCAGCAGGCGGACATCTTGCTGCGTTGATTTCCATAGATGATCAGTATTTCAAGGGTTTAAAGATCAAAAATCCGATTGCAGGAACGATCCTGATTGATGCAGCCGGGCTTGATATGTATGGCTATCTGGAGGAAGAAAAGTTGTCAGCAGACCATACGTATCTGAAAACCTTTACAAAAGATCCTAAAATATGGAAGGAGGCAACACCTCTCTATCATTTGCACAGGGACATGCCGCCCATGCTGATTTACAGAGGAGAAAAAACGTATGATTCGATTCTCAAAAGCAATGAAAAATTCACGAAAGCTTTGGATCAATATGCGCCAGATACACCGTATCATATTGTAAACGGAAAGAAGCACATTCCGATGATCACCCAGTTTTTTAATCCGTGGAACAGGTATTATAGGGAAATAATTGAATTCATGGCAGGGGTTGGCACAAGTCAATGATTCGGAGTTTCTACTAAACTCAAACATCGCTCTTTGCCATTGTGAACCAATTCATAGTGCTTATCCCATTAGATCTCACCTCTTCCTGATCCCCGGAATAAATAATCAATCCTGATTTCTGACTACTGAGTTTATTCCAGTAAGACAATCCTTTGAAATATTCATTATTCATCGTTTTACCTGCCTTAATTTCAATAGGCAAGAGAGATGTGCCGTTGTCCACTATCACATCCACTTCATGACCTGTTTTATCCCGCCAATAATATAAGTTAACTTGCTTACCCGCATTGGTTCTTTTTTTGAGTAGCTCTGTCACAACAAGACTTTCAAACAAACTGCCACGTAGTGGATGCTGCAGAAGCTGATCCTTCGTAATGATTCCCAATAAAGAACAAACTAAGCCAGTATCATAAAAATATATTTTTGGCCTTTTCACCAACGTCTTGTTGAAATTTTTGAAATGGGGTCTTAACAAGTAAATAATAAAACTGCTTTCAAGAATTCCAATCCAGGATTGCACCGTTTTTGTATCAACCCCGGTTTCAACTGCAAGTGATGTCAAATTTAGTTCCTGCCCTGTTCTACCTGCCAAAAGGCGAATAAACCGCTCGAAAACAATTAAATCCGTTATATTTTTGATCTGCCTCACATCACGGTCAATATAAGTGCGCAGGTAGTTGGGATACCAATCTTCCGCAGGAATGCCCATATCGTAAACAGGCGGATACAAGCCTTTCAATATCAGATCATTTTCATCCGGCGCAGTAGTGTCAGACACAAAAAGTTCTTCTGCACTGAATGGCAGGAGATTTAATATCGCAACGCGACCTGCTAAGCTTTGTGATATATTTTGTTGTAACAGAAAGTTGTTTGAACCTGTAAGAATAAACCTGCCGGGCTGCGGTGACGAATCAAGAATTTCTTGCAAATAAGAAAAGATCTCAGGGGTGCGCTGCACTTCATCAAAAATAGCACCCGCTTCATGTTGCTTCAAAAATCCTCTCGGGTCTTCTAATGCAAATCGCCTTACATCCGGATTTTCAAGGGATACATAAGTTTTATCCGGAAACAACATCCTGACAAGCGTAGTCTTACCGGATTGTCTGGGTCCAGTTACCGCTACAGCTTTAAAAACCGTAGATAGTTGAAGTATTTTCTGAGTTGCAACACGTTCTATCATAGACAAATATATATAAAACTGGAAAAATATGGAATCAGATTCCATATTTTTCCAGTTTTATTATAATCAACTAATTAACAACACATTAACCTACAGAAAAAACCTTTACCTCAGTGGTTATATAAATCTTTCTGTTTTCGAGCAGGTTCATCTGAAAGCCTCCTGTAAAAACACCGAAACTGGGAAGAATAGCCTGATTTTTATCCACGACATAGCAAGGCAATCTCAGGCTCTGCCTACCTTTACCATAAGTAGTAAACACAGGATGCACATGGCCTGCAAAGACGAATTTTGAATCATTAGGCTCAACCTTTGGATGATGTGTGAATACAAATTCTTCTTCCTCAAAATCATTCATATATACTTCCAGGTCGGCTTCCAAAAACATGCTTACCGGAAGTACATCATGGTTTCCGATCACAATAATCATCTCAATATAAGAATGTTGAAATCTCCACTCGCAAAAGGTTTCCCATTCTGAATTGTACTTGCTATGGAAAAGATCGCCCAGGAAAATAATCCGGGAGGCCCCGGTGCTCTGCACAATTTCATTTAGTCTTTCGAAATTGTTGTCTGCTGCTATATTGGGAACAGCAATTCCCTCCTTTCGGAAATGGGTAATTTTCCCCAAATGCAAATCGCCTATCAGTAAAGTTTGTGTTTCATGCCAGAAAACTGCTTTTTGCGGAAGTAGTGTAAAATGGTTTTCTCTAATCTCAATCTGCATCACTATATTGTTTGATCATTTTCTGGATCCTGTCTTCCAGTTTCTCAGAAGTTAATTGCTCCCTCAGGCGGTCAACCATAATCGGGAACGAAAGCGGTGTGGGCTTGTTTGTTTTTTTAACAATGATTTTCTGCGTTTCGATCCGCGCCAGAGCCTCACGCATACGTACTTCTTCCAATTGATAGGTCAGTACTTCCTGATAAGCCTGTTTTACCAAAAGATTATTGTCTTCATATTTGCTCATGACTTTGAACAACAATGAACTCGACGCCTGCAAATGTTTCGTTTTCACAAATTTGCCCGGATAACCCTGAAACATCAGTCCGGCAATAGCGGAAATTTCCCGAAACTTACGTTTCGCCATCTCCGTGGCATTGACGCTCTGGTAAATATCATCCACCAAATGTAAGGTTGAAAACAGATCCACTTCTTTCATAACAGTTTCCATATCTACATACTGATCACTCAGCAGCTCGAAACCGTAGTCGTTCATGGCTACAGAGAATGTAATCGGCTTTATTTTACTTAACCTATACGCCAGAATGATAGACATTCCTTCGTGCACCAGCCTCCCCTCAAACGGAAAAATAAAGATATGGTGCCCTTCCCGCGTTTCAGTTTGTTCTATCAACAATTCATGTTGATCAGGAATCATAGAACGTTGCTGCTGAAGCAATAACAATGGCTGCAAACGAGCTAATTCTTTTTCTTTTAAGGGGTTATCAATGGCATCAGAAAGCCTTTCTCTGATAAATGCCGATAGTTGCGACGAAAGTGGCATACGTCCGCCAGCCCACCGCACCAGAGCACCTTTTTTCCCCTCTGCTTTCTTAACGGTTACAGTCATTTCGTGAATACGTACGAACTCTACAGTCATACCGGCAAAAACAAACACATCGCCCTCCTTCATTCGGGTTACGAACGATTCCTCCACCGAGCCCAGGTATTTCCCGTGCTGGAATTTAACTTTCAGCGCCGTGTCCGATACAATTGTTCCCATGCTCAGCATATGCCTGTGGGCAACCCTACGGCTGGTTACTTTATACCTGCCTTCAATTCGTTCCACTTTTTTGTACTCGTCGTAGACAGTCAGAGAAGGACTTCCTGTAGTAATATAACCCAGCAGCCATTCCCATTCATCACGATTGATAAACTGATAGCCGTATGCATCACGGACTTCCTCAAACAGCTGTTTTTCCTCAAAACCTTCTCCTACAGCCAGGGTAATCATCCATTGTGCCAGTACATCGAAAGCCTGAATAACGGGTGGACGATCTTCGAGAATATTTTTCTCGACGCCTTCCCTTAGAGAAACTGCCTCTATCAGTTCAAGCGCGTTTGTAGGACAAAAATAGATTTTACTAGGAGCCCCCGGTTGGTGCCCGCTTCTTCCTGCCCGTTGAACGAATCTGGAAATACTTTTAGGACTACCCACCTGGATCACCGTTTCCACAGGCCTGAAATCGACACCTAAATCCAGACTAGCCGTACAGATGACCAGTTTCAGCTTTTCATTGTGTAACGACTCTTCGACCCAATCCCGTAACTCACGGTCGAGCGAGGCATGGTGCAGCGCCATAATGCCCGCAAACTCCGGATATTTATCTATAATGATGCGATACCATATTTCGGTTTGTGAACGGGTATTGGTGAAAAGCAGTGTCGTTTTTCCTTTTCTGACAATGTTTACGACATCGTCCACCAGCCTTGTCCCCATATATCCCGACCAGGGCAGGCTCTCTACCCGATCCGGTATGATGCTTTCTACAATAATCTTTTTCTGACTTTTTGCCTTCACAATTACGGAGTCTTCCACATTACCTTTCATTCCAAGCAGCACTTTACGCGCTTCATCCAGGTTACCGATAGTAGCCGAGATACCCCAGGTCTGTAATGACGGATTGATGGATCGTAACCGGGCCAGAGACAGTTCTGTTTGTGTGCCACGCTTGCTGCCCATTAGCTCATGCCATTCGTCTACTACAACGGTATGCAGGTTTTTGAAGATTTCCGAACTGTTTTTTTGTGCAAAAAGGATATGCAGACTTTCCGGCGTAATAAGCAGCGCTTCAGGCATCTGTCGTTTCTGACTTGCACGTTCCTTTACACTTGTGTCTCCACTTCTTACCCCTATACGCAGTTTCAGATTCATTTCCAGCGCAGCCATTTCCATATTCCTGAAAAGATCCTTGGAAAGCGCCCGTAGAGGCGTAATCCAGATGATTTGCAGTCCTGTTTTTTGCTTGGTTGGTTTGTCAGGTAATGAGTTGATATACCGGATCAATATGGGCAACCAAAGCGAATAGGTTTTCCCACTGCCTGTAGGCGCATTGACCAACCCGCTTTTACCTGAAAGATATGCAGCTGCAGCTTCCTTCTGAAAAGCGGCCCATTTCCAGTTTTTATACTTAAACCACTGCTCAACAGTGCTATGTCCGGGAGATTTTGCCAAGAGAAAATTTGAGTATAAATGATGTATAGTAAATGAACATTGGACGATATGCAACAATTATGCTAGATGCATTTTTTGTTTCATGTCCCCCAAACGCCAGTTAATGTATTGCATAGAGCAAGTATGTTTTGAAATTAGTATATTTGATAGAAACATTTCAGTATAGTGATGATGACGACTATTGAAGCCACTTACGAAAACGGGAAAGTGATTTTTAAGGAAACACCACCGACAAAAAGGACAAGTAAGGTTTTAGTAACGTTCCTTGAAGAATCAGAAAAAACATTACCTCTCAGAAAACGTCCTCTTGGGACAATGAAAGGAACCATTAAAATGGCCGATGATTTTAACGATTCAATAGAGGATCTAAAGGATTACATGTAATGGCATATCTATTGGACACTCATATTGTCCTTTGGGCCCTTGGTGAAGAAAATCGCTTATCCCCCTCGATCAGGGATATTATATCTAATGCTGACTCAGCTTGTTTCGTAAGCACAGCTTCTCTCTTTGAAATAGCAATAAAAAAGAAAATCGGGAAACTCGAACTGGCAAACCGTTAACCGAATATATACGAGAGATCGAAAGAATAGGTCTTCATCTATTACCGATTTCTCCTAACCATCTGGAATTTTACGATCTGATCCCACTTCACGATGACCATCGTGATCCTTTCGATAGACTTATAATTGCCATTGCGTATTTTGAAAAATTTACTATTCTTTCAGTAGATGAAAAATTTTCAAAATACAGCAAATTTGTGAAAGTAATCCAGTAGACTTCCTGCCATTACATCCCCAATTTTCTAAAAATCCCCGAAAGCTTCAATTACTTATACACATCCAAAATCCCCTTTAAACTCTCCAAAGTATCTGCCTCTGCGGCTTTCTTGTCTTTCCTCCATCTCAATATTCTCGGAAACCGTACCGCAATTCCTGATTTGTGCCGGGACGACTCATTGATCCCTTCAAAGCCAATTTCAAATACCAATTCTGGTTTCACAGTACGAACCGGTCCGAACTTCTCAATTACATTTCTCTTGATAAAATAATCGACCTGCCCTATCTCTACATCCGTCAGACCTGAATATGCTTTTGCAAAAGGTATCAACTTACCATCATCACCCCAAACAGCAAAAGTGTAGTCTGTGAACAGCTCTGCCCTGCGTCCGGAACCTTTTTGGGCATAAATCAAAACTGCGTCCACACTCAACGGATCAATTTTCCATTTCCACCAATCCCCTTTTTTACGCCCGACCTGATACGTACCGCTTTTACGTTTGATCATAAAACCTTCCGCAATATTCTCACGAGATGTAGGATGCAAAGTGTGCAAATCATCCCAGGAAGTAAATTTTACCAGGGGAGAAAGGTTAAATACAGATTGCTTCGGAATATTTTTATATAGCTTTTCCAGCTCTGTTCTTCTTTGAAATTGCGTCATACTTCTTGCATCGGCTCCGTTTACCTCCAATATATCATAAGCCAGAAATGCAACGGGTGCTTCTTCTAATACCTTTTTAGATAAATTTTTCCTTCCGATACGCGTTTGCAATACGTTAAATGGCATCGGTCTGCCATCATGGTAACTTACGATTTCACCATCCAGCACAGTGCCTTCCGGCAATACAGAAGCCAGAAAATGCAGCTCGGGAAATTTCTCAGTTGATAATTCTTCACCTCTTGTCCATATAAACAATTCACCATTGCGGTAAATAATTTGCGAGCGAATTCCATCCCATTTCCATTCAACCATCCAATCGTCAGGATTCCCCAGACTACTCACATCTCCCTCAATAGGATAAGCAAGAAAAAACGGGTAGGGTCGTGATGCATTGTCGTTCTCTCCTTCGTCCAGAATAAGCTTCTCAAATGTGGTGGTTGATGGCTCCCACTGCCCCATAACCCGGTGTGCAATTACACTCGAATCGGTAGCTGTCGCTTCTGCCAACGCCCGCACAACCAATGTTTGAGATACTCCAATCCGAAAACTCCCCATCAATAATTTATTAAAAACAAACGTCTCGTGCTGCGATAACTGCGTCCAGGCCCCAAGAATGTGATCGTGCTTTTCTTCGTCGGTCATGCCAGGAAGAAGACTCAGATAATGAAACCACTCGGTCAGGGATTTCTCCGATGAAGACGTTTGTGTACGTGGCAGGATAAGCGAAATTGTTTCCCCCAAATCTCCCACACTATGATAACTTTCCTGAAACAGCCACATGGGAATATTAGCTTCCGCTGCAGCCCATTCTTTCACCATAGTACGGTTCACCTTAAATGAAGGTCTGCGGCCCGTAAATAGTGTCAGCGCCCAAAGTTTGTCGTCGTCCGGAGCGGAAAGGAAATAATCCTTCATCAACTCCACCTTTGCATTGGTTTTGTTGGTTCTGTCCAGATTCATGAAAAGCTCTGCAAATTGTTTCATTTTTAGCCATGAGCTGATAGCTATGAGCCATTAGCTTTGTTTGTGTTTTTGAACATATATTCGTTGGAAGCGTACATTTCCTATGCTTCCGTCCCCCTGCCCACTCATTACCGTTCAGACCGGAGACTCCCCCTGCCCCTCTTCCTTTTGCTCGTCATCTTCGTTTCCGTACATTGTATGCACTTCACCAGCTTCAATTCCATTTTCATTCAGCCACCTTGAAAAAATACTGGTATAGCCATGTGTCACATAAACCTTCTCAGCTCCCGATTCTACCACTGCAGTATTCAGGTCAGGCCAGTCGACATGATCGCTTAATACGAAACCCTGATCAACCGCTCTTCTGTTTTTGGCACCGCGCAGAGCCATCCACCCCGAACAATACCCCAGCGAATACGGGTTAAATTTCCTGATCCAGGTACTGCTATCCACCGACGGAGGCGCCAGCACAAGAGAACCTCTGAACAACTTTTTATCTGTCTCTTTGGTAACCAGCTTCAGTTCAGGCAGATCGTGACCCACTTCCCTTAACTTTTCATTAAGTATGTAAATGGCTCCGTGGGCATAAATAGGTCCATCGGGCAACTGAATTCCTTTCAAAATCCGCTGCATTTTACCTAGTGAATAGCCCATCAGAATACTCGCTTTGTCGTCGCTTCTATTTTGAGCAAACCAGTTATCGATTTCGGAGAAAATTTCCTGCTGAGGCTGCCATTTGTAAATCGGTAAGCCAAAGGTGGATTCAGTAATAAAGACATTACATTTCACGGGCTCGTATGGGGCTGAGAATCCGTCGTCTTCCAGTTTGTAATCTCCGCTCGCAACCCAAACCTCTCCCTTGTATTCAACCCTTACCTGAGCAGAGCCAATAATATGACCGGCAGGATGCAACGAAAATGTAACGCCATTGATCACAGTCTTATCACCATATTCCACCGTTTGCAATGAAATATCCTGGCCCAAACGCAGACGTAAAATGGCTTCGCTGTGCTTATGAGAGAGATAGTGGCTACTTCCCCATCGGGCATGGTCGCTATGCGCATGCGTAATGATCGCCCGCTCCACAGGTATCCAGGGATCTATATGCACGTCTGCCTGCGCACAATAAATACTTTTTCCGGTAAATTGTAAAAGAGGTGTTGGCATACAGCAAATTAATTAAAAGTATGCCAGCACGAATACTCGCATTGACCCTTTCCTTTTATTTCTTACTACTTTTGCCGGAATCAGGATTACATCAATTGATACAATGAAGGAATCTACACTGCGTCATCTCATTTTACTGCTTTGTCTCGCTCTGGCATTCTACGCATGCCGGACAAAACAAGCTGATTCCACACAGCAGTTAACCGCTCAAAGTGAGCCCGACTCCCTCAACGAAAAGGTCTCTGTCCACCACGCACACGGATTTACCATCGACTATTTTGAAAATTACAAGGTGGTGAAGATTATAAATCCATTTGAGAAATCGACAGATACGACTACATACCTGCTTGTACAACGCGGAACTGCCATTCCTTCAATTGCAGAAAAAGCTACTGTCATTCAAATCCCGGTAAGAAGTCTTGCACTCACTTCGTCCATGCACATAGGTTTACTTTCCTATCTCAATTCAGAAGAAATACTTTCAGGACTGAGCAGTCTGCAATATGTTTTTTCTCCAAAAGTGATTGAAATGATTGATGCCAAAAAGATTGTCGAAATTGGAAAGGATCAGGGCATTAACGAGGAAAAACTCATCACCATGCAACCAGATTTGCTCATGACCACGGGCAGTCCGGGATCGCTGAAAGAACATAATCCGTTACTTTCTGAAGCAGGTATTCCTGTAATTATTAATTCTGAATGGGTCGAGAAAACACCTCTCGGACGTGCGGAATGGGTAAAACTGATGGCAGCTTTGCTCAATAAAGAAGAAATAGTTAACCGCAAGTTTGCCGAAACAGAGAAACGTTATGAGAATCTGGTTCAGCTGGCTTCGAAAGTCACCGAAAAACCTGTTATTCTCTCCGGACTCAATACAAAAGATGTGTGGTATATGCCCAACGGCAATAGCTATATGGCTCAATTTTTCAAAGATGCCGGAAGCAATTTCCCATGGAAGGCTACATCTGACGCCGGAAGTGCTCCACTGAGTTTTGAAACAGTATACCCGGTTGCGCTGAATGCCGACTTTTGGATGAATGTAGGTTTCGATCCCAACGATACCAGAAGTTCTGTACTGGCTCTGGACAAACGATACAGTGATTTCAAAGCGTTTAAGAATAACCGCATTTTCAGTTACAACAATCGTGTCAACACACGTGGATCCAACGATTTTTTCGAAACAGGCAATGTAGAGCCTGATGTAGTACTGGCTGATCTGCTCAGTATTTTTCATCCTGAACTCCTGCCTGATCACAAACCCGTTTATTACAAGCAATTGAAATAGCATGCGTCAAACCGTTTCCCATAAGACCATTTTAAGCGGACTGGCTGTGCTTGCATTATGCTTTTTCGGGCTTGATGTGATGTTAGGCTCTGTACAGATTCCATTCGGCCAGGTGGTTCGTATACTGGCAGGACAGGAAACGGACAATATTGCTTGGGTTTTTATCATTGAAAAAATACGATTACCAAAAGCGCTTACAGCCATCCTGGTAGGTTGTGGGTTATCTGTGAGCGGACTACAGATGCAAACGTTGTTTCGTAATCCACTCGCAGGGCCATCTGAGTTGGGTATTACTGCCGGAGCGGGCTTAGGCGTAGCCGCAGTCATGCTAGCAAGTGGTAGCAGCGCCAGTATCTATGCAATCCGACAACTCGGAGTGTCAGGAAGCTGGCTTATTATTGTAATGGCATCTTTGGGTTCCGCTCTGGTCTTATCCATCATATTGCTGATCGCCGGCAGAATTCGAGATAACGTAATCCTGCTTATTGTGGGCGTGATGATTGGAACTATTACACTTTCTGTAATCAGTATATGGCAATACTTTAGCCAGCCCGAGCAATTGCAGGAATATATAATGTGGACTTTCGGCTCATTAGGTGGTGTTACACAGCACCATCTTTATGTACTTACGGGTGTGGTCATCTTCGGTCTTTCTCTTTCATTTATCTCTTCCAAAGCGCTGAATGGACTATTACTCGGAGAAAATTATGCAAAAAGTATGGGATTGACCATCAGTAAAACCCGTCTGATTATTCTGGCAAGTACTAGTATACTTACGGGAAGCATTACTGCTTTTTGCGGCCCGATTGGTTTTATTGGCATAGCGGTTCCGCACATTACGCGTTCCTTAATGGGAACTTCCGACCATCGTGTTCTTATTCCGGGCGTCTGTCTTACAGGAACTGTACTGGTACTTCTTTGCGACATCATCGCCCAAATGCCAGGAACCCAAACAGTGTTACCTATTAATGTCGTTACCTCACTTCTCGGCGCTCCGGTGGTGATTTGGGTTATTATAAGCCGAAATAACCTGCGATCTTCTTTCTCATGAACCAGCCCGTCATCAAAACCATTGATCTGTCGGTCGGTTACAGACTGAAGAACAAAGCAGCCAAAATAGTAGGAACAAGCCTGAATCTGGAACTACACAAAGGGGAAATGGTATGTTTGCTAGGTCCAAATGGAGCTGGCAAATCGACTCTGATGAGAACCTTGTCAGGATTACAGCCAACACTTACCGGTTCTGTTGAAATCAACGGAATACCACTATCAACCATTGATGCGGCGGCATTAGCACGTCAATTGAGTCTTGTACTTACAGAGCGAATTGAGGTAGGTAACCTGAGTGTACAGGAAGTAGTAGCACTCGGTCGGATTCCGTATACCGGCTGGCTTGGTAAACTTTCAGATACAGATAAGCAAAAAGTGGAGTGGGCATTAGAAGCCACGGAAACGTCTGTATTCAGATCTCAAAAAATGAATAATCTGAGTGATGGAGAGCGACAGAAAGTAATGCTGGCAAGGGCTCTCGCACAGGATACAGATCTTATTTTACTCGACGAGCCCACTGCACATCTTGATTTACCGAGCCGCGTGGAGATCATGCAACTACTCCATAATCTGGCTCGCCAACATCAGAAGGCAATATTACTTTCCACACATGAACTGGACCTTGCCTTGCAAGCAGCTGACCGACTTTGGCTGATGAAAAAAAATGGGGCACTCATGGTCGGTACGCCGGAAGATATGGTATTGAATGGCAGTTTTGAAGATGCTTTTGCCAGGCCAGGTTTTTATTTCGACAAAAATTCCGGAGGTTTCAATATTCACCGGCACTCCCCGATTGCCGAAGTAGCTCTATCGGGTCCGCAGCACCTTGTTTTTTGGACCAGACGTGCTCTACAGCGGGAAGGCATTTCAGTGGCATCGCATAGCGATTGTAGCTTACAAATAACTGTTTCAGAAAAACAGGATCATATAACATGGAAATTGATGCCTGATAGCAAAGATTCTCTTCATACCACTTCCATTGCCGGGCTTCTCATGGAAATCCGCCGATTTCTCAGTTAACATATACTATTTTTTTTCGGACTCACGGAAACCTGAAAGTAATACGGGACGTTGCTTTAAAATACCATTTATGTTATGCTCAATAAAAAAATTAAATACATTTTCGCTGCCGGATTTGCATTGCTGATAGGCTATATCCTTTATGATTCGTTTTCTCAGCCTACAACTTCCGATCTGAAAGGTAATTTTAAAGAAACGGCTGTCTACCGCAATGAGAACAATACCGGACCTATCATGCGAATTTACGTAGTTACTGTTCAGGGAAATCCATGGGAAGAAATGCAGAAATACGGCGATATGATGCCGTATACAAAATATGGTTCAACCAAGGTATATTTCTTTCCTGAAAACATGCCTGCTCCGAAGAAACTCGTTCCTGATGAGCCGAATTTCGAAACAGAATTTAACAAAAACTGTCTGGCTGTGTATGAAAAAGACGGCAGCGGTCAGGTGAAATTCGTAAAAGCACCTTTTGGCTCCGGAATCTGAGACTCATTTTATATTTCGCATCACAACATTAAAATCATAGAACAATGATCGCAATCGACATCGTAAAAGAATATTACAATCATTTCAACAATCAAAATTGGGAAGGAATGCTTGGCTTGCTTCATACAGATATCCGTCATGAACCAAACCAGGGAGACCCACGCATCGGTATTGAAAAGTTTACAGAATTTCTGAAGATCATGGACACGTCCTATCAGGAAACGTTGACGGATATGGTATTTTTTAGTGAGTCTGGCAATAGTCGTGTGGCTGTGGAATTTACAGTTAACGGTATTTATAAAAAAGGAGAAGAGGGATTACCAGAGGCACACGGACAGTCCTACGTATTGCCGGCTGCTGCGTTTCTGGAGGTGAAAGAGGGAAAAATCAGTCGGGTTACGACCTATTACAATTTGCCACTTTGGATAAGCCTGGTTTCATAGGATGAAAAAGGAGAACCTGACATTTATACGTAAAACCGGAAGTGAGATCGAATCTGTTTTCGACGATCTGGCGGCACTTCGAATCGCCGTATTTCACGATTTTCCATATCTGTATGAAGGTTCGGTTGCTTACGAAAAGGAGTACTTGAAAATCTACTCCAATTCCAAAGATGCTTTTCTGTTTGCAGTTTATGACGGGGATAAAATGGTAGGAGCCACAACCTGTATCCCTCTTACTGATGAAACAGACGAAGTCAAAAAGCCATTTATTGATGCTGGCAGCGACGTAAGTAAAATCTTCTATTTTGGAGAAAGTATATTGTTGCACGAATACAGGGGACTAGGATTAGGACATCGTTTTTTCGATGAGCGAGAGTCGCATGCCAAAAGTTTCGATTCCTATTCATTGACCTGTTTTTGCTCGGTAGATAGGGCAGACAACCATCCTGCAAAACCAACTGACTACCGCCCCAATGATTTATTTTGGATCAAAAGAGGATATCAAAAAGAGCCTTCGCTTGTAAGTTATATGCAATGGCTGGATATTGGTGATAATGAAGAAACGTTGAAGAAGATGGTTTTTTGGGTTAGAGAATTGCAAGGACTTTAGTAATAAAATACGGTTTTCACGCAAAGAACGAGAAGGACCAATCCCGTTAGGGATGAAATTTCGGTAGAAAAACAAAGTTATATCATCACATGTGAGTGCCGTAGGTACGCAACAACAACGCCGCCAATTTTCAGGCAAAGGAAGGGAAGATATACTCAAAGATCTAAAGGTGATACTCTATCGATACAACGTTACGTACCTACGGCACTTAGGTAATGCATATACCATATCTGTTGCTACCAATATTACGTCCCTAGCGGGACTCTGTTGACTCACCTAGAGCTCTAATCCCGTTAGAGATGAAATTTCGGTAGAAAAACAAAGTTACATCATCCCGTGTGAGTGCTGTAGGTACGCAACAACGACGCCGCCAATTTTCACGCAACGCATCAAAAATGTATGCTAAGTGCCACTTCGCGATCTTTGCGTTTTTTCTTCTTTCCTTTGCCTGAAAATTTCAATTTACTATGAAAGTAAAAATCGCTGCTGCCCAATACCCTATTACGGCTCAAACTTCATTCGAAGTATGGGCTACACATACTGAGCAATGGGTTTCCAACGCCTCCAAAAACGGATCTCAGCTTCTGATTTTCCCGGAATATGGCGCTATGGAATTGGTAAGTATTTTTTCAAAAGAAATACAGTCGGATATCAAGTGGCAGGTGAACGAGCTCAACGCTGTTAAAGATAAATTTTGTGAAGTATTTGCTAACCTCGCTCACCAATATAAAACCACTATAATTGCCCCTAGCATACCAGTAATCGACAATGGTCGCAAAGTAAATAGAGCGCATGTCTTCTCAGCAAAGGGGCTAACCGGTTACCAGGATAAATTTTTTATGACCCGCTTTGAAAATGAAGAATGGGGAATTGAAAGTGGTGAAAAGAATCTGACTTTATTCGAAGCCGATTGGGGAAATTTCGGAATCCAGATATGTTATGATGTTGAATTCGGTATCGGTTCTCAACTGCTCAGTGCTGCCGGCGCAACAGTAATTGCAGTCCCCAGCTGCACTGAAACGATTCGTGGCGCCACTCGTGTACATATCGGAGCAAGAGCACGTGCACTCGAGAACCAGATTTATACGGCAGTAGCGCAGACAGTCGGGAATGCAGCGTGGTCGCCGGCAGTAGATATCAATTATGGGTTTGCGGCGTTTTACAGTACACCAGACAAAGACTTACCTGAAGAAGGTATAATTTCCACAATGATGCCTCAATTGGAAGGCTGGCACACTACAGAACTTGACCTTGATAAGCTGGACGAAGTAAGAAATAATGGCCAGGTTTTTAATTTTAAAGATCAGCAAAACATATTCACTTTTTTAGCTGATCAGAAAATCAGTATATCAACCAAACAAGTCTGAAATTCGTAGCGCTGTGGTCTGATTTTATTGTCCTTTTGTTCTAAATACTAACAGACAAAGTAATCGGCAATGAATACAGTACAAATTGATATTTCGGGTGATCAGGAAGAAACACTCGGTACAGCTGAAGATCTTACAGAAGAAATCATCCTTGATCCCCAGCTGAGTGAACAGCAGGGACTGAGAATACGCATTGATTTTGAAACTTCACGTGGTTTATGTACCGGATACTATATAGTTACAGAGGAAGGACATGAAGAACTCACCATGGAGCCGGATTCATTGATTATACTCACATCCCTCTATCCGGTGTACTACGGAACGTATATCCATCCTCTAAATAGGGATTGGGTAGAAATTGACATTTCAGAAACTCACAGCGGTAATCCTGAATACAAATTATACAACCGTTCCAAAGAGATATTATAGAGGGTTATTAACGAACAAAGCCGGATAAATCCGGCTTTGTTCGTTAATCTGTTGTGATGATATGTAATTTGACAGCTCAAAAATAAATCGCTTTCATTTCTGCATAAACAAGGGCAAATAGCAGGAATGAAAAGATAAGGATAACAAGATCTTTAAAAGATTCTGTCTTTTTTGATGCTTCCATATTGTTGTCCATATAAAATAAAGTGTGTTAGAACCCTTGAATGATTATTTGCAAACGCTTTTTTAAGACGTAACTTGTTTTCGTTGGTCACGGGTCTGCCTCAAAATAATTCGAAAGAATTGGACAAAAAAAATCTTCTCATGATAAGCCAACTATAACTTATCATGAGAAGATCAGTATCCAGGCAACCTATTCAGCTATTTCTTTCTTTGCAATGATATAATAAACAGGTATACCCAACAACGCGATGATCAGTCCCGGCCAGGTATATTCCGGTTTATAAATGATGAGTAGTACACAGAAAGCCAGTCCCATGATGATGTAGATGACAGGCAATATCGGGTATCCGAAGGCCTTGTATGGCCTTGGTGCATCCGGGCGTTTTTTCCGAAGTATAAATATCCCTACGATAGTAAGCATATAAAATACCACCACTACAAATGAGATCATATCGAGCAGATTGCCATATTTTCCGCTCAAAGCCCAAAGTGAAGCAATGATACATTGAATCCAAAGCCCGAACTCAGGAACTGAATTCTTATTCAACTCACCCACCTTTTTGAAGAATAATCCATCTTTCGCCATGGAATAATAAACCCTTGCTCCCGACATGATCAAACCATTGTTACATCCAAATGTAGAGATCATGATCATCACAGCTATAATGATGGTTCCCGCACCTCCGAATATTACCTGGGAAGCAGTAACACCCACGCGGTCTTTATCAGAAGCTGCGATATCCTGCAAGGACAAGACACCAGTGTACATAATATTCGTAAGCAGGTAAATAACCGTCACAATAATAGTCCCCAATGCAAGACTGAGTCCTATGTTGCGCTGCGGATTTTTGATTTCCCCCGCAATGAAAGTCACGTTATTCCATGAGTCACTACTGAAAATCGATCCAACCATAGAAGCAGCAATGGCTCCCAAAGCCGCAATAGTTGTATAGGTTTCAATGCTTCCGTCAATATTTAGTTTATGCAGATCCCACATGGTAGCAGAATCCCAGTTTGCAGCCCAAACTTCCGGTTTCATGAAGATCAGACCAAAAACAATCAAGCCCAGTAAACTAAGCAATTTGGTCAGTGTAAACGTAGTTTGAATGACTTTTCCTCCATTTACACCTTTGGTATTAATATAAGTGAGTAATACAATCACGACGATGGACAGGAGCTGCGCCGGTGATATTTGTAAAAAACCCATATCTATGGCGACAATATCTTCGCTGATGGCCGGAATCAGATAGGCAGTGAACTTCGCGAAAGCAACTGCTACAGCTGCAATTGTTGCAGTTTGAATTACTGTAAAAAAGCTCCATCCATACAGGAAGCTGACAAGTGGATTGTAGGCTTCTTTGAGATATACATATTGCCCTCCGGCCTTAGGAAACATTGCGCTTAATTCTCCGTAGCTCAACGCAGCCGTGAGTGTCATAAAACCGGTAATTACCCACACAAACATGAGCCAGCCAACACTTCCGGTATTTCTGGTGATATCTGCACTCACGATGAATATCCCAGAGCCGATCATACTTCCGGCAACCAGCATGGTGGCATCGACCAGGCCAAGGGAGGGTTTAAATGAGGTAGTTTCTGTACTACTTTCAGTTGACATAAAGAGTAATAGAGTTAAAGGTCAGGATTCGTTTTTGTAAGCTACGATATTATTTGAAACTATAAAACTTCCACTTCGTTTTGAAATCGGGAGTGAGTTTCTGGTTTGTAAGTGTAGCTCTCACCATCTCAATCGGCATATTGTTCTCCTTCATGATGGCATCGTGGAATTGTGTAAAAGTCATTTTGCCGCTATCCACCAACTCTCCTTTCAAACTGAATATCTGCAAACCTCCAACCAGGTAAGCCAACTGATAAAGCGGACTATAGTTTCCTTCAAACGAGCGCCTTACTTCTCCTTCGGCATTGGCTCTTTCATGCCCTACCCTGTCGACAAGGAAATCGATACATTCCTGTGGTGTCCATTTTCCTAGATGATAGTTGAGCGAGAAGATGATACGCGCGCAACGGTGCATACGCCAGAACAACATCCCGATTCTTTCTTCCGGAGTTTTGGCAAAACCTTTGTCGTAAAGCAACAGCTCCCAGTACAATGCCCAGCCCTCAGTCCAGAACGGTGTACGGAAATCGCCACGGTAAGATTTATAGCGACTGTTCATATAGTATTGTAAATGATGCCCAGGTACCAACTCGTGATGCACAGTAGAACGGGAGAAATATGGGTTGTTGCCACGCATACTCATCAGCTTGTCGTCGTGCGCCATGGTGTTGGTCGGATAAGAAATAATGATATCACGACCACCCAAAAAGAACGGATTCACCAACTGGCGCTCTGGCGTCATCATTTGCATACCCCAGGTTTCATCTGCAATTTCAGGATATTCGCCAAGCTTGTTTTTCAGGATAAATTCTTTGGCATCATTATATAATTTCATGATCAGCTCAGGCTGCTGACCGGCAGGAACGTAGCTGTTTTTTACCTTTTCCTGTGCTTTTTTCCAATCATTCCCAAAGCCCATTTCCTGAGAAGCTTTCAATAATTCTTTATCACACCAGGCAAATTCTTTGTTAGCAAGCTCAATCAATTCGTCAGGTGTGTAGCTTATCATTTCTGTTTTGAGCTGACGTATCAACTCTTCGCGACCAATAGGTACTCCCTTAATTCCGCTGACATCGTCTTTCTGTGTTGTATTGAGCTTACCTTTTTTTCTAACGGTACGCGCATACGCAACCAATGTACTATCCAAAGCTTTGTAGGGCTTAGGCACCCACCAGGTAAACATCGGATCATATCCGTTATAGAAATCAAAAGTACTTTTTAATCTTGCCTGAATACCGCTGATTGCCTCTTCTCCCCGAACAGCCAATGGCATGTCCAGAGACTCTACCTTTTTGAAAGACTCGGCTGCAGCATTCACTTCTTTAAGAATGGCATTCAATTCTGTTGCCACCTTTTCGCCATCCACAGTAGCTCCGCGGCGACGTCCTTTTTCAAACGTGTATATTTTTTCGGCAAAAGGAATATACTTCTGTATTTCGTTGTATTCCTTTTCTTCCTGAGATAAGGTCAGCTGATGATCTTCAATATTTCTTTTTAATAACAGATAGTCAACCTGTCCATACTTACTCATTGCATTGAAGTCAAGCTTTGAAAGTTTGCTCAGATAATCCTTATCGATTTCGTTCAGCCTCTTGCGCTGTTCAGGCGAATTGAGTGTGTTTGGCGCGCCACCGTAACCTCTGCTCGCCACCATAGGGGAATAAAAATAACGCACAGCCCGGATGTCCTGGCTATACTGAATTATTAAACCGGCTGTTTCACTGGATTGTTCGTATAGATTGAATTTGCTGGCGGGAGTTTGAGCCCGTAATCCACTCGCTACAGAAAGCAACACGACAAACGTTCCCACGCAGCGGAACAAAGCTTGACTTCTCATAAGGTTCAGGTATAGATTAAGTAATTGTTGTCAGGTTAATGTGCTCTTATTACAAGAAATTCTTCCTGTTGGCATAAAAAAAGTGAGCTGTCGGGGGACAGCTCACTGGTATCTTTCAGGATTATATATTTTGATGTCGGCTGACAGCGCGGTTCTGTCCGCAAGCTCTGCAACCAATTTACCTGTTGCCGGCCCCAGACTAACGCCCATCATGCCATGTCCTCCCGCAACGATCAGGTTTTTCAGTTTTTTGCTATAGCCCAGATACGGCAGGCCATCCGGTGAGCACGGTCTGAACCCGTACCAGATTCTGCTTTCTGCCGGAACAGGCACGTTTAGTTCAGGATAATATTGCGGGATAGAATTAACAATCCCTTCTACCCTGTTCATATTGATTTTATTGTTCAGCGCAGCCAGTTCCATCGTTCCTCCGAAGCGAACCTGTCCGTTCATTGGCGTCACTGCCACCCGCGCTTCGATCAGCAAGGCAGGGTGTACGATAGGATGTGCATCGTTCTCCTCCATAAATGAATAGCCTTTGCCTGGCATTACAGGAATAGATAGCCCAGCGAGCTTCGCCAGTTGCGGAAGCCACGACCCACCTGTCATGATCACCAGATCACCGCTTACATTTCCTTTGTCCGTTACCACAGATTTTACTTCACCGTTCTGAATTTCATATCCGGTCACATCTGTGTTGGTCTGAATTTCGCCACCTTTTGACTTGATATAACTTACAAGTTGCGAAATCAGTGCATGAGGATAAAGATGTGCATCGCAATGGTAATGAACTGCTCCTTTGACATCCAGTTTTAAACCCGGTTCAATGGCCTGCACTTGTTCGGCTGTCAGCATTTCTACGTCCAGTCCTAACTTCTGTGCATCCTTTCCTACGTGAATTTCTTCTTCTCCTGCTTTCTCCGTTTTGTAAAGCATAAGAATCCCTTTCTTTTCGAGGCCAAAGTCGAAACCTTCTTCTTTGGAAAGGTCTTCATACAGTTGCTTGCTCAACAAATGATAATCTCTCAAAAATGGAGCTGCTCGTTCTACGTTAGCAGGCGTAGCACTTTTCATGAATTTCAATCCCCAGGAGATCAATGAAAAATCCAGTGACGGTTTTACATAAAAAGGACTGCGGCTATTGAACATCCATTTGATTCCCTTTGAGATCATACCCGGGGCTGCCAATGGTATGAAGTGACTCGGGACAATCATTCCGGCATTACCATGAGAGCAATTGTCCGACAAATCCCCTTTATCTATCAAAGTCACTTTCCATCCGCTTTTCAACAGATAGTAAGCCGAGGCCAACCCCATGATGCCACCTCCAATAATTACGGCTTTGCCTTTATTTTCCATATTAACCTCGGCCGTCAGCAATCAGCTTTCGGCCTTTTATAGATTTGTTGCCCTATTTGATATTATGTTATGCAATAGCACATGTCGACGGCCGACGACTGATAGCCGACTGCCATTAAATTACCTGGAAGCCGTATGCATACGGATCTTCTTCGTCGTCGATGAATATATTATTGTAACCTGTTACCACTGCCCATCCTTCGATTCCCGGAATGATGGCAGGCTTATCTCCGATTGTTACTTCGTCCTCCACAGTTCCTGTGAACTTGGAGCCGATGATACTTTCGTGAATAAACTCATCTCCTTTTTTCAATTTACCCTGCGCGTGCCACTGTGCCATCCTTGCAGATGTACCTGTACCGCATGGAGATCTGTCAATCGCTTTGTCTCCATAGAATACAGCGTTGCGCGCCGTAGAAGTCGGATCGATTACGGATCCTGTCCACAGGAAATGGCTCAGCCCTGTAATGTGTTCATTCTCGGGATGAACAAACTTATATTGCTCATTCATCCTCGTCCGGCAAACACGGCTCCAGCTGATCAGTTGATCGGCAGTATAATGCTCCAGTCCTTTGAAGTTTTCCTGAGGATCCACGATAGCATAAAAATTACCACCGTAAGAAACGTCGACAGTCAATGTTCCCAGATCAGGGCATTCTACCGTCAGTTTTTCTGCAGCCAGAAATGATTTCACATTCACCAACTTCACAGACTTCACTTTTTTACCTTCTTGTCTGTACTCTACAAGCACAAGTCCGGCAGGTGTTTCAAGCCGCAGTTTGCCTGGTACTTTTGGAGTAACCAGTCCTTCTTCTATAGCAATTGTAACCGTACCAATCGTACCATGTCCGCACATTGGCAGGCATCCGCTGGTTTCGATATACAATACGCCAATGTCATTTGCGGGATCAATCGGTGGATAGAGTATACTCCCGCTCATCATGTCATGGCCGCGGGGTTCAAACATCAGTCCTTTTCTGATCCAGTCAAATTCTTTCAGGAAATGCAAACGCCTTTCCATCATACTATTTCCATTCAGTAAAGGTCCGCCTCCGGCAACCACCCGGACAGGGTTCCCACATGTGTGGGCATCTATACAGAAAAAGGTTTTTCTCATTATATTAAGGCTATCGGCAGTCGGCAGTCAGCTTTCGGCACGGGATCAGTTTATTTGGCTATCGGCGGTCGGCAATCAGCTTTCGGCGCGGGTCAAGTTTTTATGGCTTTTGGCAGTCGGCTATCAGCTTTCGGCTTTGAGCACTGGTTCAAGAATTCTATATAACCCGGGAAGCTTGAAGACTTCCCGGATTTGATTTAGCTAACAGCTGCTTTTGTCAATTCATTATTAACAGTCCGCCAGATTCCCAACGGATTGCTCGTTTTCAATTCCTCCGGCAGAAATTCATCCGGCCAGTTTTGGAAACTGAGCGGTCTTACAAATCTTTTGATAGAATCGGATCCTACAGAAGTAAACTGCGCATTGCTTGAAGAAGGGAAAGGTCCACCGTGGTGCATCGCTTTGCAAACTTCAACGCCTGTAGGAAAATTATTAAAGATAATTCTTCCGCACTTGCTTTGAATAGTAGCTACCAGTTCAGCATTAGCAGCTACATCACCTGTTGTTGCCAATAAGGTGGCTGTAAGCTGACCATGCAATTTCTCTGTAACAGCTAGCATTTCAGCCTCATCCTTACATTTGATGATCAATGCAAAAGGTCCGAAAACTTCTTCCTGCAAAGCATCATTGACCAGGAAATCAACGCCCAATGCAGTAGCTACTACAGGTGCCCCGAATCCTTCAGCGGCTTCCGCTTCAGCAATTGCCTCCACTTGTACGCCAGTCTGAGATGTCAGTTTTTCTTTATTACTGATATATGCTTTTGCGATACCGGCATGTAACATTGGCGCAGGTACTGCATTTTTGATTTCAGCGCTAAACGTCTCAATGAATTCATCCAGCTCAGGGCTTTGCACACCTATGGCCAAACCAGGATTGGTACAGAACTGCCCAACTCCTAAAGTCAGTGAACCAACATATTGCTTGGCAAGCTCTGAAGCTGAAGCCTTTAACTTTTCAGGAAGTATAAAAACAGGATTGACACTTCCCATTTCAGCATACACAGGAATAGGCTCAGGACGTGCCGCAGCTACATCCATCAAAGCTTTTCCACCACGATATGATCCTGTGAAACCAACCGCTTTAATCAATGGATGACTTACCAGAAGTTGCGCTTCTTCGTTGGTTTCGCAAAAAACGTGAGAGAATGTTCCTTGTGGCAACCCGCTTTTTTCAACTGCACGTAAAATGGCATCCGCCATAATTTGTGAAGTTTCAGGGTGTCCCGGATGCGCTTTCACGATTACACTGCAGCCGGCAGCAAAAGCGCCGGCAGTATCACCACCCGCAGTAGAAAATGCAAAAGGAAAATTGCTTGCACCAAACACGGTTACAGGCCCAAGCCCCACATTCGTTTTTCTGATATCGGGCTTAGGAGGTGTACGTTCAGCATTAGCGGTATCAATACTGATATCCAGCGAATCTCCTCTTTCTACTGCATCTGCATAGCTTCTCCATTGGAATATAGTTCTGCCTTTTTCGCCAACCAGACGTCCTTCCGGCAAATGCGATTCTCTTTGAGCAGTAGTGATAAGCTCAGGACCGAGTGCCTCTATTTCATCAGCAACGGTGCGCATAAAAGCGATTCTTTGAGCCAGACTCAATTTACTTATTACAGTAAATGCTTGCTGAGCCTGCTGTACAATACCTTCTATTCCTTCTTTTGAGACACTCATACTTTTTAGTTTTTTTAATCAAAATACCCTTGTTATGTAACCTATCGGCATGATACTTAGTTCAGACCATCAGGAGGCTACATAACAAGAATAAATTTATGATCAGCGATGAGCTGACGCCGGAAACCTATTATGCAACAACGTCTGCTGAAAGGCTCAGGTAGTCAGACAAAACAGGTTGTGTTTCAATTGCCTTGTTGATGATCGCCAATACTTTTTCTCTTTCTTCTCCTTTAAGGACTTTACGTGGAGCTCTTACGTATTCTGAACCAATACCAGCTTGTGTAGCAGCCAATTTGATGTTCTGAACAAGTTTTGGATGAATATCAAGTTCAAGCAATGGCAAGTACCAGCGGTAGATGCTCAAAGCCTCTTTGTATTGTCCTGCTTTTACAAGATTGAAGATCGCTACAGTTTCTTTCGGGAAAGCGTCGATCAAACCACCAACAACTCCGTCAGCTCCCAACATTACTTCTTCCATGATCAGCGTATCAACTCCGCAGAACACTTTGAAACGGTCTCCGAAACGGTTGAAAAGACGCGTTACGTTGCTCACATCGCGGGTCGATTCCTTAATAGCATGTATGTTAGGAAGTTTCGCCAGTTCAGCAAACATATCCAGAGAAACCTCAATTTTGTAGTCAACAGGATTGTTGTAAATCATGATAGACAAAGAAGTACTTTCTGCTATTGTAGTGAAATACTCAACAGTTTCTTCATCATCTGCTTTGTAACGCATTGGAGGAAGAACCATCAAACCATCCGCTCCAACTACCTCAGCACCTTTTGCCAAAGCTACAGCTACAGCTGTAGACTGCTCAGCAATACAAAGTACTACAGGCATACCCGCAGGCAAGATACCTTTTGCAGCTTTTACCAATTCAAATTTCTCATCAGTTGTAAGCGTACTCGCTTCCCCGAGAGAACCTGCAATAATGACACCGGAAATTCCTGCTTCAACCTGTGCAAGAAGATTTTTTTCAAACAGAGCGAAGTCGATTGTATCCTCAGCTGTAAACGGAGTTAGCAATGCAGGATACACTCCCTGCCATAGTTCTTTGTTCATATATAAGTTTATTAAGATTATGTACCAAACTGCACATCAAAAGTAGTAGAAGGATTGACAGGAAACATTTCGGGTATTAATCAATTATATACCAATTTTAACATAAATGGTTTTCACACCAGTTCTGGAATAAATAAGCCATCAAAAGTACTATTTGCTATATTATTCAAACAAATAGACAATACTGCAATAAATTATTTGGAGATTACCCTAATTGACTTCCTCAATAAAAACTACCTGTGCGCGGTCTGCTTTGCGAATTTTCCGCAGAAAAGAGATCCACTCTGTATAATCTGTTGCTGCATATGTACCTCCTGTCAACACGATTTTACGGCTGCTTACCATTTTTCCCTGCTCATAAGAAGTATGACATTTTAAAGAGCCGAATTTAGAAGTGATATCAACTGACGGAAGTGTACTTTCCAGTTTGAAACCTTCGGGAACGAGATAACTTACCGTGTCAATATCGGTAAAACTATATTCGGAAGGAGGTAAATAGAAGTGATGGGTACGCTCGGTCATGTCGGGCAGATTCACAGACCTGCTGAGCAGGTAAGGCTTTACAAATAACCTTTTTCCACTCCTGGCCGCTCCATTTCTGACTTTGATATTCAACTGCTCGTTTATGTAAGGTTCTTCACCATATTCTTCTTTAAGTTTGAAAGCTTCCAGTTCCAGACTCGGCAGGTTGATCTGGCCGACAAGCCATTTCTTTTGCCCATCGGCATTCTCTGCATGGATCAGCCTGTTTCTTGTCTCCTGTCTCAGACCGGAATAACGTGTATTAGCCAGGATTTGTGCATCTCCATTTTTGTCGAGCCTGATATCCGTATGGCTTGTTCTTTTATTTTTATCAGCGGTGTAATCAGGAGTCATCACCAATTTTCCTCCCTGAGGCATCACAAGCAATGCGGGGCGTCCACCGGTAAAAGTACCCATGAAATTTGCGGAAGTGGTCTGGCTCGTACATTCCAGCCAAACAGTATCTTTTTCCGCAATAGCGCAGGCAATTACATGGTTAAACTGGCTCGAAGGAAAATCTGCCTTAATCATCTCATCTCTGCCGGCCCTGATTAGCGCTGCGTGGCTCCGGATCCCCGCTACCTGAAGTGCTGCCAGTGTAAAATTGGTAAGTGCTTTACAATCACCGTAGCCTTTTGAACTTACGGTAGTAGCATCTATTGTTTGCCAGCCGCCAATTCCAAGTTGAATACTGACATAACGTGACCTGGCCTGCATCCATTTATAGATCAGCAGTATTTTTTCCCGTTCCGACTTAGCAGATTTAATCAGCGTTTTAATCTCTTCCTGAACAGGAGCAGGAAGCACATCACGCCCGGCATTCAGTGTATAGTAAAACTTGCTCAGATCTTCCCACGAATTGAAATTTCCCTTATATTCCTGCAATTCAAATTCCGAAGGAGCAACCAGAACAACCGGGGTATTTTCTAAGCCTGGCATTGGATAAGGATCTTTCAATCCCGTAGCGGCATAGTTTTCAACTTTCCATATGTAAAGATCGTTTCCGTCTTTATCCTTTTGCTTTTGAGGTTCTGCAGCACCGTGGTAAACTTTATATCTGAATTGAAATCCAGGTGGCGTTTTGATTGAAAAAGTGGCGAGTTCCGTGGAAACTTCTGTATTACCCACCGGAGCCCATCTTGGATAAAACATCAGGTTTCTATCCCGGATCTCATAACTGTATTCAATTGTATAAGGATAGGTATATGCTTTTTTTCCAAAATCCAGTTTCCTGATTCGCGCATCAGTGATTTCATCCCCGGACACTCCGTAACCAAAATCACTGATATCGGATCCTTTCAGTTTTCTCACTACTTTGCCCGACGCATCATACAGCACACCATTGATATTACTGATCCTGGTGAATTTATCGTATTGGATATAGTGCTCCACATATTCTTCTTCTCCTTTTTCGTCAAGAATAGTAATAACTCTCCTGGCGCGCAATCTTCCCTCCGACTTTGAAATCACCTCCCAGCTCAGTTCATTTATTCTGATCACGGCATGCGCCTGCCGGATAAGGTTCGGGGCGATTTGGTCATAGGCTAAGTTTTGCTGAGAATACGCAAAGGTTGTTCCTAAGAATGTCAGGAATAACAACACTCCGGACACTACACGTTTATCAATCCTTTCCAATTTCATTTCTTGATTACTCTTAATGGCTTGGCGTGTTGCTGTACGATTCTTTCAAAAAACTCTTTCACATCGTGATATTCTTCTGCCGTAAAGCTCGTTTTGGTAACCGAAACAGAACTATTCACTTGTATGATGTTGTCTTCCTGCCTGATTTGATAAGTAAATCTCCCCGCTTTTTCAGGCAACAGAATCACTTCAGCTTTGGGAATCTCCTCCAGTACATAACCATCCGGGAGTTTGAAGTTCGCGATGTAAGTATTGGATATACCAGTAGCCAGATCAAGCGGATATATCCTTTCCTGCGCCCTGAGCGGATTGGCGCCCCACCTGCCCACAATAACCGGATTAAAATAAAAACCTCCGGGGTGCAAATTGTCATCTTCTGCCTCAAAATCATACTTTATGTTGACAGCAGCCTTCAGTTCTTCGTCTCTGTTTTTTATAGCCAGATTACTGATTTGCCATTGCTCCAGTGATTTTTTAAGATCCGACTGGTATACGTCGTCGGTTTCACTGTTGTATTTCCCACGCCAGAACAGCGCCTCATATCCTCCCAGCGATGTATTGACGCGCCCGGTAATCACTCCGTCTTCAGGATTAATCTCAGCATCAACAATATCCAGTTTACTTTTACTGTCTTTAGAAGTCAGCGGGATAAATCGGCCAGTTCCTTTTTTCGGAATCAGCCTTCCCTTCCCGTTCAGCACATGCTCAGGAAGCATGCCCGGACGTGTATAAGAACTCGTAGCGTCCAGCAAATATTCGTTCTCACCTACTTTAACATGTGCTATTACATAGTTAAAGCTTTCCAGCATCGGAATTTCTTCTATAATTCTACCGTGGGATCTGGTACTCAAAACGACCGGATTAGCATCCAGGTCAAGTTCACGCAACAGCGAAACAAGTGCCAGATTAATATCACTTGCACTCCCTTTCTTGTACTCATATGCCTTTTTTGCACCGTCTCTGGAACCTACGCCAGAATATCCGTCCCATTTCATATGCTTTTGTAAATGAGCATACGCCAGTTTCAATTTCTCCTCCGGTTCCTTTGCGGTACTATTAATTCGATCTCTGACTTCTCTCAGATAGCTTGTTTTCCTTAACTCTCCTCCAAACCATGCAACCTGATCCAACGTTCGGTCCACCTGATCCCAGGTTTGCGAGAAACGACGCTGCGCTTGTCCCGGAATAGATACGCTGGCCAGTTCAAACCTTATCCTTGACAAATAATCCGCAGAAGTAGTAATAAATGGTTCGTCCGTAAATGCGGGCGCATCTTTTACAACAAATCGATAGGAAATCCCCCTACCCTTGTACGCTTCGTAACCTACATTCACATCTACAACTTCCTGCTTGTTAATAAACAGAGGCAGATAACCACCAAGCGTCATCTTGTATTCCAGAAAATAAGGAATAACAATACGATACTCACTCCATTGCGAAGGTAAATCCCCCTGAAATTTCCACATATCCGGCTCGTTTTTCAAAGCAAGAGGTGTTTCACGGGTATAAAAATATTCAATAACCGCACCCTTTTTCACATTAGGCAGGTTGAACTTTTGAGTACGGTAATCGCTGGATGTCTTCTCGTCCTTCACCGCTCTCTTTTCAAGTTCAGTAGTTACAATCCGATTGTCTTCCAGGTTGTGCGTATAAGCCTTAATACCATATACCGACTCTTTTTTCGAAAGATCCGGACCATCGTAATAAGTGAGTGCAACCGATGCGCGATCCAATGCAGATTCTTTCAGTATTTTAATCCTGAACCAGTAGTCCATCAGCATTACCAAACCCTTGCGCTCGTCATAGGAAAAGCGCAGATTTCCTGAATCATATAGATAAACAGCCTCAGCACTGCTGTCTTCCTTTGCAGCAGTTGCTTCCAGTGAAGCGCGATCAATATAGCCTAGTTTGGGTTTAAAATCCTTTTCCTGCGCATAGGCCCCGGATACACATATAGTCGTAAAAAAGAAGGCAATGACCCATACAGAGCAACGGGTAGTGAAACCCGGAGAGCAAAAATTCATGTTACTAACAGATATGAAGGGATAAATAAATCACTGCATAGTTACATCTTTCCTGTGTATTTCAAAAAAACTGAGCAGATCCAAATGGATTTATTTACTCACCGGAAACCTTTTCATGAAAACAGATTTTAATTCCTAATTTTGATATTCAACCGAACAGTACCTCACGTTTACACGTTGTAATCCTGAAACCCATTAATTGTAACATTCAAAGTTTATGTCATCTACTCAAAATGAAAACCCGGTCCGTGTATTGGTAGTGGGTTGCGGCAACATGGGAGCCTCGCATGCTTTCGCCTATCAACTACTCGACGGATTCGAAATCTGCGGGATCGTATCAACAGGAAAAAGTAAAGAGACGCTGAACGAAAAGCTGGGAGGCGGCTATGCGCTGTACAGCGATTACAAAGCGGCGCTCTTGGAAACCAAGCCTGACGCTGTATGTATTTCTACCTATCCGGATACACATGAAGAATTCGCAATTCTGGCTTTGGAGCATGGTGCCCATGTATTTATAGAAAAGCCATTGGCAGCTACGGTGGAAGGCGCTAAAAATGTAGTAGAAGCAGCTAAAAAAGCAGGTAAGCAGGTCGTAGTGGGCTATATTTTACGTCACCATCCGTCATGGGAACGCTTTGTTACCGAAGCAAGAGAGCTCGGAAAACCGCTTGTCATGCGTATGAACCTTAATCAGCAGAGCCATGGCTACATGTGGGGCGTACATCGCAACCTGATGAAAAGCCTGAGCCCCATCGTTGATTGCGGCGTTCATTATATTGACGTCATGTGCCAGATGACGCGTTCAAAACCATTGCGTGTGAACGCGATCGGCGCAAGACTTACAGAAGATATTCCTGCAGGCAACTATAACTACGGACAGCTTCAGATCTGGTTTGAAGATGGGTCGGTTGGCTGGTATGAAGCAGGATGGGGCCCGATGATCAGCGAAACGGCATTCTTTGTGAAAGATGTGATAGGACCTAAGGGATCGGTTTCTATTGTTGCCAAAGATGCGGGTGCTGCGGGTAAGTCTGCTTCCGTGGAGGCACATACAAAAACTGAATCCATCCGGGTTCACCATGCGGCACTGAACGATAAAGATGAGTTTGTGCAGGAAGATACCTGGATCAATCTGGAAGACGAGCCGGATCACCAGGAATTGTGCAACCGTGAGCAGCGCTTTTTCCTTTCTGCAATTCGCGAAAATATGGATCTTACCGATCACTTACAGGATGCAGTTACCAGTCTCCAGATCGCATTTGCCTGTGATGAGTCTGTTCGAACAGGTCGCACTGTAGACCTTGTTTAGGTTTAGTTATACAACTGTTATTTATAAAAACCTCCTGAACGCTTCGTTCAGGAGGTTTTTATGTTTTATCCTCACATTGTACCAGATTACCATTCACTTACAGGTTGTATTTGTAACCGTTTTTTATTTTTTCAAACGTTTGCATTAGACTATTACGAGATATTATTTAAGATTTATTAAGATATTCCTGTAATTTAATATAATATTGCCTTTAAATACCATTGGCTACATAAAGCCGTTCACAGGTAATTCTGACTCCACCGTAAAATTTCGTGTACTGAGCAATGCATTTTAGTTTTGATTACATAGGTAAAAGGTTTTAGCAAAATTAAATTTGGACTTTTATAAGTAATAATATAATGCAACTATTCACCTAACCCCAACTGCATGATATAACAATCCGACCCACTGAGTACCCATTAACAGTCGCCGCTCACCATGTGACTGACTTACCAAAGTACCTAACATACCTTTTTTATAATGGAAAAAATCACTACCTCATCTGGTATCGTCCGATCCGGGCGTTTACTCTCAAAGTTCGTACCGTTGGCACTGGCATTCGCCGTGACAACACATGCACAGGCCGGCCTGTCTGTTAAACCGGAAAGAATTATCAAGACTATTACAGCGGATCGCACCCTTAAAGGAAAAGTAACCGACAAAAGTACAGGTGAAGGACTTCCTGGTGTAAACGTTGTTGTAAAAGGTACCAGCACCGGTACAACTACAGACGAAAACGGTAGCTACACCATCAATGTGGCTGACAATGGATCTACACTTGTATTCAGCTTTGTGGGCTACATTGGTCAGGAAGTTGTTGTAGGTTCTAAAAGCATCGTAGACATTGCCATAGAATCTGATACCAAAGCACTGAGCGAGGTAGTTGTAATCGGTTATGGTACCGCCAAAAAATCTGACTTAACAGGATCTGTTGGATCCGTAAAAGAAGCAGAACTTAGAGAACGCCCTGTTCCATCTTTGAACCAGGCTCTTCAGGGTAAAGTATCAGGGGTGCAGGTTAACGTAAACTCAGGTCGCCCGGGTGGACGTTCTAACGTACGGATCCGTGGTTTCAGCTCTATTAACTCATCCAACAACCCATTGTACGTGGTGGATGGAGTAATGCTTCCGCAGGGTAACCAAAACCAGGCAAGCCAGGCCATCGACTTTATCAACCCTAATGACATCGTATCGGTAGAGGTACTGAAAGATGCGTCTTCTACTGCTATTTATGGTGCTCGTGGCGCGAATGGTGTAATCATGATCACTACCAAGAGAGGTAAAGCCGGTGATGGTATCATTACCTACAACCTTGACCTGAGTGTGCCGACTGCTGGTCCTAAAAGAGCAAAAGTGCTTAACGCTCAGCAATATCTGGATGTAGAAGATCTTTCTTACAAAAACATGCAGAAGTATGATCCTGTTGGATGGGCTGAAGGAAAATACACGAGTCACAATCCGCAGGTACGCCGTCAGAAGTTGTTTGATGCACGTCCTGAAATTTTCACCAAACGCGCCGATGGTACATTTGCACCTAATTACGATACAGACTGGTTCAAAGAATCTACTCAAAACAGAGTTTCTCAAAACCATCAGTTAGGATTTAGCGGAGGAAACAGCAAAACGACTTATTCTCTTTCTTTAGGATACCGTGACGATCAGGGTTTGATCAAAACATCTTACCTGAAGCGTTATTCTTCTCGCTTCAGTATAGACGATCAGGTAAAAAAATGGTTACGTATCGGTGGAACGCTTAGCTACAACAATCAGGCTGAAAACCTGGTAGATATCAATGATGCAGTACCCCGCCAGATGGTAGAAGACTTCCCATTCCTTCCGGTTAAATACAACGACGGAGTATATGCTAACAACCGTGACTATCCGGGAGCAGAAGGTTCTATGAGTTCTGTTCACCGTTTGATGGGACGTAAGTACAACCTGAATACGCAAACTACATTGGGTAGCCTTTACGGAAACGTTACGCTGGCAAAAGGTCTTGAACTGCGTTCTGTTTTGGGAATCAACGTGATCAATCAGGAAGTAAACCAGTCTCAAACCCGCTCACTTACACCTAATGAACTGGGTACTGCGAGAAAAGAAAACAGGAAAGAAACTTTCTGGTCATGGGAAAACTACCTGACTTACAACAAAACCGTAGGCATTCATTCATTCAACGCACTGGCAGGTATTTCATGGCAAGAAACGAATGTAACGACAAATGGTGTAGGTTCTCAAAACTTTGCAACGGATTATTTCGGATTTGATAACCTGGGAGCTGGTGCTACCCTTCCGTCATCAAACCCATATGTATCCGGTGCATCCCGTTTTGCATTTAACTCCTACTTCGGTCGTTTGAATTATACTTTGCTTGAAAAATATCTGTTTACTGTAACTGGTCGTGCAGATGGTTCATCTAAATTCGGTAGAGATCATAAATTTGCGTTCTTCCCATCAGCTGCCTTTGCATGGAAAGTATCTGATGAGGAATTCCTGAAAAACAATACGCTTATTTCAAATCTTAAATTCCGTACAAGTTACGGGGTAACAGGTAACTCTGAAATTCCTCCATATACTTCCCTGCCTCTTTTGAGCTCTACTTATGCTTCTGTATTCAGCGATACAAGAGTAAGTGGTACCGGTATCAGCGTTTTACCTAACCCGGATTTGAGATGGGAAAAAACGGCTCAAACAGATGCAGGTTTGGAAATCAGCTTCCTGAAAGGTAGAATCTCTCTTGAAGCAGATTACTATTACAGAAAAACAACTGATATGCTTTTGGATGCACCGGTTCCTCGTACGAGTGGTTATGCCACAATACGTAAGAACATTGGTTCAATGGAAAACAAAGGATTTGAATTTGCACTGAATACCGTGAACATTGAAACAGCTAAATTTGGCTGGACAAGTAGTTTCAATATCTCATTTAACCGTAACAAAGTTTTATCTCTTGCTACACCAGCAGATATATTCGGAGTGGGTGGTCCTTCTATCACCAACCAGACAAGTGTACTTCGTGTAGGAGAACCTGTAGGCGCATTCTGGGGTCTTACCCGTCTTGGTACATGGTCAGAAGCTGAGCGTGAACAGGCTGCTAAATTCACCAGCTATCGCGGAAACCTGACAATGCTACCAGGTGATGTGAAATACCTTGATGTAAATGGCGATGGCGTTATCTCTGATGCTGACCGTGGAATTATCGGTAATGGTAGCCCAAAAGGATGGGGAACATTCTCAAATACCTTGCGTTATGGAAATTTCGATCTTGTACTTGATCTACAATTCTCGTACGGAAATGACCTGATGGATATGAACCTTCACGCAAGTGAAGACCGCGTATCCCTTGCAAACAGCTACGCTACTGTATTGGATGCATGGACTCCAACGAACCAGAACTCTCCTATCGCAGAAATCCGTGATACAAAAGCAGGATACGTAACAAACGTAGATACCCGCTGGATTTTTGACGGATCTTTCCTACGCGGACGTAACATGATTTTAGGATATTCTTTCCCATCTGAAGTAGCGAGCAAGCTAAAAATGAGCAAGTTGAGATTATACGTATCGGCTCAGAACTTCTTTATACTTAGCAAATACCCACATGGTGACCCTGAACAAACACCTATCCGCGGTAACTTCGATACGGAAAACGTATTCTCACAAGGTATGATCTGGCACGGATACCCACGACCAACTACTTACACAGCTGGTTTGCAGGTAGCATTCTAAGGATCAGAATCTTTGTAACATTAAATGACATTGAACATGAAACTATTTAATATAAAAAACATAACGAAAGCCTTATTGTGCGGAGTCATTCTCCTTGGGCCTTCAAGCTGCAGCGACTTTCTGGATGAGCGTAACCCATCTGCACTGCAACCAGATGACTTCTTCACACTGCCTGATCATGCCCAATCCGTAGTAAACGCAACCTATGCCGGTTTACGATTTTATGGTGAAGGAGCAGGTATTTTCTCTGCCAACTGGCAATTGCTGGAAGCGGTAACAGGTACCGCAACTACGCAGACAGGTCAGAACTCAGATTTGAACAACCTTTACTCACTGACTCACGACGGCAATACAGGCCATGTAAGTAACTGGTGGAATGGTCTATACAGAATTATCGCCAACGCAAACCTTGGTATTGATAAAATTCCGGGTATTCCGTTTCCAGCCGCAGATGAGTCTGTAAAAACGAGGTTACTGGGTGAATCCAGATTCCTCAGAGCATGGGCTTACTTTTATGTTGTACGTATGTGGGGAGATGCTCCGCTGATCACAAAACCACAGACTACGGAGTCAGAAGATTTCAGTCCGACAAGAGCACCGCAAGAGGAAATCTATAAACTGATTGTAGATGACCTTCTTGCAGCAGAAGCTGCTGGCTTACCTGCAACTGCAACTACAGGGCGTGTGACTCAGATGGCTGTAAAATCACTATTGGCAAAGGTATACCTTACGATGGCTGGCTTTCCGTTGAGCAAGGGGGCATCGCACTATAAACTAGCTGCAGACAAGGCACTGGAGGTTATTACTTACTCAAAAGCAAATCCAAGTGTACTGAACCTGTTTCCATCGTACAAGGAATTGCGGACAGAAACGCAGAAAAACCGCGTCGAGCATATATTCCAAATCCAGTATCACAGTACTGTAGCGCAGTTTCCTTTGAATGATTTCTTCCCGAACTTTCAGCCTGTAACTTTTTCAGGACCAAGCGGAACAGGAAGTACAGTACCAACTACTTCTTTCTACAACACCTATGATAACAGCGATTTACGCAAGAAAAATCAGGAAGGATGGTTCTATACTTCTTACTTCACCAATGGAACAGGAGCTGAGTTTCAGTTAGGTGGGCCTTTCGTATTCAAATACTTCAATGTAGCAGCATTAGGTGGCCCGGGCATTACTCCAACCAGAGTAAACAACCTGAACGTAAACCTGATCCGTTATGCAGAAGTTTTACTGACCTACGCAGAAGCTCAGAATGAAGTAGGTGGTGTAAACCAGGAAGCCTACGACGCGTTCAAAAAGATTCGCGACCGTGCCCAGTTGACAACGCCTGCTATGGGAACATATACCACTTCTACTTTCCGTGAAGCAGTTTGGAAAGAAAGATGGCACGAATTCGCATACGAAGGTATCACCTGGTTTGATATGGTTCGTCTGCGTAAAGTATTCAATGAAACAACAAAAGGATTCGACAATTTTGTAGGCCACCTTAACCTGAATATATCAGGAGGTAAGCCTCTATTGGAAAGACATCTTCTGTTCCCATTGGGTATTCCTGAAATGAGAAACAACCCAAATCTGAAACCTCAGAATCCGGGTTATCCTCAATAAGCTGAATTAATCAGTAAATCTGAGCCAGTCCATACTCGTTGCGAGCAGGACTGGCTCTTTTATTTTCTTTCAATACTTTGTTTTAATTTAGCCTTGAAAGAAATTCATCTAACGGATCGTGAACATGGCAAATTTGAAATCGGAATCTTGGAAAGAACAGCAAGGATACAATAAACTCCGCTTTCTGATTTCGGTTATCATGTTGCTTAGTTTATCCTCTTCCTTCGCCCAACAACTGATTTCTATTCAAAGCCCTGTTAACAACCAGATAGTACAGCGTGATTCATCCGGTTTCGCTACGATTTCCCTGACGGGCTATATTCATTATCCCTTCTCTCGCCTGGAAGCGAGGCTTACTCCTGCCGCCGGGAACTTACATCCTGAGGTTTTTGCGTCAATCGATAACGCACAAATTATTCAGGGTTTCTTCTATAAAAGCATGGTTGCCGGATCAGGCTGGTATAAACTTACCTTAACAGGTTTTTCAAATACAGGTGTTGTAGCATCTGCCGAAGTTGCAAAAGTGGGGATAGGGGAAGTCTTCTTAATTGCGGGAAATTCCAATGCTATGGGATTGCCTGAGCTCGGAGCAAAAAGTGGCACTGAAAATGTCATTTCCTTCAATGCTGTCAATAAAATACTCAATGACGAAAATATTACCGTAGCTCCCGACCGTCCCATGCCTGCTCCTCAATTCAGCCCTATTGATTCCAAAAACAATATCTTCCCTTCAGGAGAAACTGCATGGTACTGGGGAGAATTGGGTGAAATGTTGTTCAAAAAAACGGGTGTGCCCACACTTTTTTTGAATGCTGCATGGGCAGCCGCCAATTCTGAAAATTATCACGACGGTGCATCAGGAAAGGATGCGTATAACCTGTATGTAGGTAAATACTGGCCAAACCGACAGCCTTATTCTAATATCAAAAACACACTGAAATATTTTAATTCCTGGTTAGGAATACGCGCAGTGCTCTGGGCGCATGGAGAAAACGATGCACAGCTGGGCTTTACAGAGAATGCTTATTTTGAAAACGTCAGCACCTTGATTGAAACAAGCCGGAAAGATGCGGGTTTTAAAGCTTCATGGATCATGGCAAGAAGTTCAGCCAGTTCGACTATTTCACAACCCTATCAGCCCATTATCAATGCGCAGAATCGGTTTTTTGCAGATAAAAACCGGCTTGTCTATCCCGGACCTGACCTCGATCGTATACAAATCCCGCGTCCTGCACATGGCCATTTTGAGAATATAACAAACGGAGTTCAGGGGCTTACGGACGCAGCAAAAGCATGGAATACACTACTTACAGATTCACTACTTGCTGAAATCAAGCCGGTTCTGCCGGCTTATACAATTCATACCGGGGTCACTCCATTGGAAGTGAAACAAGGATCCTCATTTCTGTTACCATACATCATTACGGGACCTTCATTAAATGTGCAGGCTGAATTACTTGACAACTCTGATTCCTACGTAGCCACTGTTGCCACAGGCAACCGAAGTCCGCTTACAGTAACAATACCGGACAACATCAAAAACGGAACCTATAAAATTCGCATAATCGGTACCTCTCCCACTCTTCCCGGTAGCATTTCCAGTCGTATTTTCATAAATACTGCTCTGCCCGCGAACCAGTATGTCAACCATATCCATGCGCGACGTGAAGACAGTGAAATACATATAGCCTGGCTGGTAAGTGCCAATACGCAAATCGGTAATATTATCCTGCAAAAAACTACCGACGGACTCAATTATACAGATATAACCAGCTTACAGCCTGTAGATAATCAATCCACCTCACATCTGTATACTTATTCCGATACTAACACTGGAAACGGAACTCTTTTTTACCGGGTGGTACTGGAATTTGCTGATGGTTCAAAAACTGTTTCTCCCATATCCACCGTGTTTGCAGAAGGGAGTACACCTTACTTACTCGTTTTTCCCAATCCGGTTACCGACCAGACATTCCGCTTCCGAATTAACCCCGAGGATGAATTGCTGGAATGCAGGTTATACGACGTAAAAGGAAGAGAATTTGTACTCAATACGAATGAAAGAGAAATGTCGGGGGCAATAACGGCACGTCCTGCGGGACATATTCCGTCAGGCACTTACATACTGAAGATAGTTACTGATACAGGCAGTACGTCTCAGTCAATTTTCGTGCTGTAAAAAAAGAGCTGACGATCTGACGCCAGCTCCTTTTGCGATACTATCATACGGTTAACTTTCGAACAAATTACCAAGTCCTCCAATCACAGAACCACTTTCTTTTTTGGCATTTCCGCCACCCGGAGACAATCTCTGGATCAATTTCGAAATCGGCATAGACTGTATCCAGCAACGCCCTGTTCCTCTGAGCGTAGCCAGAAACATTCCTTCACCACCAAATACCATTGACTTCAATCCGCCGGATCTCTGAATATCAAAACTCAGTGATTGCTCAAAAGCCACCACACAGCCCGTATCAATTCTCAGTGTTTCGTTGTTCAGCTGACGTTCCATTACTACGCCACCCGCATGAACAAACGCCATACCATCACCTTTCAGTTTTTGAAGAATAAAACCTTCTCCACCGAACAAACCTGATCCGAATCGTTGGTTGAAGTGGATTTTCATGCTTGTTCCCATAGCAGCACAAAGGAAACCATCCTTTTGAACAATCAGCTCATTGCCATAGATTTTTGACAAATCAATCGGCATGATCGTTCCGGGATACGGAGCAGAAAAGGCAACCTTACGTTTTCCAACACCCAGATTAGTAAAGTGCGTCATAAAAAGTGATTCTCCGGTAAGCACCCTCGTTCCTGCCTGAAAGATCTTCCCCATAATGCTTTGATTCGGTTCTGAACCATCGCCCATTTTGGTTTCAAACTGAATACCATCTTCCATGTACAGCATCGCTCCGGCTTCTGCAATTACCGTCTCGCGGGGATCAAGTTCAATTTCAACGACCTGAATATCGTCGCCAATGATTTTGTAGTCAATTTCGTGTGAGATCATTTTTTCGATAGTTTAAGGTATTTGGGGGCAGGGCAAAGGGATGTAGGCTTTGGAACAAGGGTTAAATGCATGGACCTGGGTGAGAAGTTCCTATGCCCTTTCCCCCATGCCCCCCGGCTCTATAACCCTTTGCCCAATCATTCTTCCTCCTCGTTTGTTTTCTTTTTGGACTTTCTGGTTTTACGACCAGGAATATCTTCGCGATCACGAAGCTTCTTATCGTCTACATTTTTATTCAAAAATTCGTTGATCCGATCCATATCAAAGCTGGTTGAGATTTCTCCAAATGAATTAATCTGAATATCAAATCCTTCCAGGTCCTTGTGAACTCTGGGTTTGTCAGCAGCCGCCTTGGCCGAATCTGTTGGTTTTTTCTTAGCCATAATCAAAGAGCTTTCGGTTATCAGTTTCCGGCTTTTGCCAAAGACTTTATGCCATTAAAATACAAATTTCAGTAATAATTATAAACAGCAATAGCTCCGGTAGCTCTTTAATTGACTATGTATTGATCAACTATAAAACTAAATTACCGGAGCTATTCCTCACTTTCAAATCAAATTGATTGAACGGTCTGTAAGAAACTATGCCAGGCGAATTTGCGCTGGTAAACGGTCAATAGAATTATTGAGCCTGTTCAACACTTCTTCTTTGCCAAGTATTTCCATGATTACCATCAGATCGGGTCCTGCACCTGCACCAGTGACTGCGAGTCTGAGTGCTTGCATCACTTTACCCATCTTCACACCAATGGCTTCCATCGTAGCAGACAACACCGACTTGATATTGTCGGCAACAAAATCTCCTTCAAAAGCACTTAATGCATCTTTATATGCTGAAATCGCCTTTACAGCTTCTTCATTCCATTTTTTCAAAACAACGTCCTGATCATATTCCTGAGGCGCATTGAAAAGGAACACCGATTCATCTGCAATTTCTTTCACGAAATGTACGCGGTCTTTCAGTAAATGAACGATCTGAACCAATTGCTCGTCAGTAATTGCGATTCCTTTTGCAGCAAAGAACGGTTTCACCTGTTCAATGATCGAGGCATCATCCTGCAATTTAAGATATTGCTGATTGAACCAGTTGGCTTTTTGAATATCGAATCTCGCTCCTGCTTTATGCACTCTTTCAAAGCTGAAAGCCTCTATCAGTTGCTCCATATTGAACATTTCCTGCTCAGTACCTGCGTTCCATCCAAGCAAAGCCAGGAAGTTGGCGGTAGCTTCAGGTGAATATCCTTCTTCTCTGAAACCTCTGGCTTTATCACCAGTATTAGGATCCGTCCATTCCAACGGGAAAATCGGAAAGCCACCCAGGTCAGCGTCACGCTTAGAAAGCTTACCGTTGCCATCTGGTTTCAACAAAAGCGGCAAATGCGCAAACTGCGGCATGGTACTCTCCCAACCCAGGTAGCGATAAAGCAAAACGTGTAACGGAGCAGAAGGAAGCCACTCTTCACCACGGATTACATGCGTGATGCCCATCAGATGGTCATCCACAATGTTAGCCAGGTGGTAAGTAGGCATACCGTCGGATTTCAGCAATACCTTGTCATCAATCTGCGAAGAATGAACAACAACCCATCCGCGGATCAGATCATTGAAACGGATGTCTTCCTTCGGCATAATCTTCATGCGGATTACGTAAGGCTCACCGCTTTCCAATCTTGCCTGCGTTTCTTCAGCAGAAAGTGTCAGGGAGTTTTTCATCTCCTGACGCGTAATTGCATTGTATTGTACCGCTGCGACTTTGGCTTCTTCAAGTCTTTTGCGCATCGCATCCAGGTCCTCGGCAGTGTCAAAAGCATAATACGCTTTTCCTTCTTTCACCAACCTTTCAGCATACTCGCGGTACATTTCTTTTCTTTCCGACTGGCGATACGGAGCATGCGGACCACCAGTTTGCGGTCCTTCATCTATCGTAATTCCCAGCCATTCCAGTGCTTCAAGTATATAGGCTTCTGCTCCCGGCACATATCTGTTCTGATCAGTATCTTCTATGCGCAACAGCATCTGACCTCCCTGCTGACGGGCAAACAGGTAATTGTAAAGAGCAGTACGAACACCACCCGCATGAAGCGGTCCGGTGGGACTAGGAGCAAATCGCACCCTTACTGGTAACTTATTCATTATTTGTACTTTAACTTAAAAATATCTAATCTATTGGCCAGAGAAGGTCACTTATTGTCAGGGATTGGCGATTATGGACAAGGATTGTCAAGGGTTGGCATTTGTAGTCAATTATAAGCATGAGTTGTAAGTTGTTGTCACGGATTGACACCGAACCTATTTCCTGACTTTAATTGACTATACCTGACAATTTCCTATCCATTTCCTGACCACAGTTGACAATGCCTGACTACTCCACCGCAATTACAGAAATCTCAACATTCACATCTTTAGGAAGGCGGGAAACCTGAACTGTTTCACGTGCCGGAGGATCGCTCTTGAAGAAGCTTCCGTAAACTTCGTTTACAGCCGCGAAGTCGTTCATATCTTTCAGGAAAATACTTGATTTTACAATATTACCGAATCCAAGTCCTGCTGCTCCGAGAATATGTCCGATATTTTGCATCACCACGCCAGCCTCTGCTTTGATATCTCCGGATTGCGCCAGCTCAGCTGCAATCTGTCCTGATACATAAAGTGTTCCGTTTACTTTTACAGCCTGACTATAGGGCCCTATCGGCGCAGGTGCTTTATCTGAAAAAATGATCTCTTTTGCCATGAAAATAATGATGAATGCAGGAATATTTATATATGACTAAAATGGTGCATACAATCATTTCCTGCAAGTGATATAATCCTGCAAAAGTATCAAAAAAATGTGGGATGAGAGTTGCCCTATGCTACATCAAATAAGGCTTTTAATTCAGTGGCATCAGCCGGATTCATACGTCCACCCAGAACCAGGCGAAGTTGCCTGCGACGGAGCGCACTGATATACAATTCTTTTTCTTCGTCAGATTGAGGCTCCAAGGCTGAAACCTCTATAGGACGGCCGTTTTGATCTACAGCAACAAAAGTGTAGAATGCCTGGTTAGTGCTCACACGGATACCAGCCGGTACATCTTCTGCCCATACTTCCAGATGCACTTCCATGGATGAGTTGAACGACCGCGTCACTTTTGCCTTCATGGTGACAATGTTACCCAAGCGGATAGGCTCTTTAAAAGAAACGTTATCCACCGATGCGGTAACCACAATCCGGTTCGAATGCCTTTGTGCTGAAATCGCCGCGCATATATCCATCCAATGCAGCAAACGGCCTCCCATCAGATTATTTAAGGTATTTGTATCATTGGGAAGCACCATCTCAGTCATGATTACTTCTGATTCCTGCGGGTATTTCAACTTAGGCATAAAGTTATTTTTTGGTATAATCTAAAACTTAGGGCAGCGTGTCTTCTTTCTCTCTCTGGCCTGCATCCTGGTTCCGATCAGATACGTAGCCCGGAATTGCAGAAAGGAGTAAATATCATTCATTTTGCCCACTCCTCTGTTCCAGCCCTCTTCCTTAGGAGGAAGACCTATCTCTGCCGAACGATCGGCAAGCATTTTTGAAAGGTCACTGGATAAATTCTCCGGATTTGCATATTTGCCACCTACATCATCCAGATAATCAGAAAACATAAAATTGGCGTTCAACTCCATGCCCAGACTCAACCTTTCAAAAGCCTGAAACATAATCCCTCCGCCACCAGTAATGGACAGTGGCACCCGGCTGTAATTAACTCCTTCGGTCTTAAGCGGAGGCAGGCTGTACCAGGTTCCATCCTTCTCTGTTTTGGTATTGAGATAGGTAGCCGAGACACCCAGAACAAGATATGGATTTACTTTCGGCCGAAGGTTAAATGCAATAAGATCCGCCTGAACTGTAAGACTCAGATCAGGATTACGGGCACGAAAAGAAAGGTTATCGTTAAAGTATTTTGAATTGCTTTGATGACCTGAAACCTGATAGAAACGAAGTTCTCCTCTGGCACTGAAATGCTCGGTTACCCGATACAAAGCTCCTACAGAAATGGCCGGGCCAAGGCCTTTCAGAACAGGTTTATCATTCAAATCCCCATAATAATAGGCTGCCCCCAAACCTCCCGTGAGACTGATCACACCAAAGGGAGGTATATATTTCCCGCTGAATTGATTTCGTTTCTGAGCCAAAGCTCCTGAAGAGAACAGGTTCACCGCCCCCAAAATAAGTAGTGTATGTAATAAAGTTTTCATTAAGCCGAATTTACAGGTCCTCAATCTTTGACAATTATTTAAAATTGAAGAGGGGGATAATGTCCGTAAATATATTACTCTTCAAATAACATACCGCCTTTTGTTCCGATTTCAAAAAAGAAAAGAGGGTGTCTCAAATCAAATTGAGTCACCCTCTTTCATTTACTTAAACTTCTTTGAGGATTTGGTGTTTAAAAAGC
>NZ_QNUL01000049.1 GCF_003383615.1 Dyadobacter luteus | reverse complement strand
GTCAGCGGACAATGTAATTTCCTTGACCTGCTTTCCTTACATTAAAAATACGTCAATTTAATTCTGATTTAGTATAACCTTTGTTAGACAAAACCAGCGCTGTCGTTTACTTCATATGAATTTTAAAAATTTAATAAGTATTGTTTTTTGCCTCTGTTTCCAGTTTGTAAGTGCTCAGGGTACGGACACCCCAACAATCCAAATATCTGGTATTGAAGCTATTTGTACCCACAAAGAAATGAAGATTCCGGGAAGCTTCACGGGTAGTTTTAACGAAAATAACAGATTCACTGTCGAATTTGTTGAAGCAGCAAGCAAACGGGTAATCGGCAGCTATCCGGCTATGTATAAGGCTGGCTATTTCCTTTTTACAGTTGATAATGACAATTTGGCAACGATTACCTCAATAGATTTTAGAGTTTCTGCCTCAAATCCTGGCGTGGTTAGTAACATCGTTTATGGCTACCTATTATATAATCGAGGGGAAATCTTCATGACAAAGCCTGCCCAGATTGGGGATACACTAAACCCTGGTAACAGAATTACATTGACATTTGCTAGTACGTCTAATGTGCCTGTGAACATTACGATGAATGACAGTTCAAGGTTTGAAGTTCCAGCGAGATCTTCTGTTTACCAGAATTATTCTGCTTCGGAAAAAGGTGAAATTTTTATCGTAAAGGCCGAAAACGGTTGTGGAGTTCAGGTTCCTTCTCCGGGGAAGATAACGTATAAAGTCAACCCGATCTCAATCAATTTTCTCAAATTTAAGCATACAGCGGTCTGCGCCGGAATGGATGTGGAGGTAAGTTATGCGACCCATGGCGGGTCGATTCCGGCATCAGCAAAGTTCAGGCTCCGCTTTAAGAAAGCTTATTCAGAAATGGCCGACTCTCCGGATTTTGAGTTGGTCGCTACGCGTAAGTCAGATGGGATTTTGGTTGCGAAGATCCCTGACGGAATTGCAGAAAACATACATCCTACGCACAACATCCGGTACAATATGACCATTATTGTAGATTCGCCAAATCTGGTAAGTCCATCTGTAGAGGCTGTAGGGATATTCAGAAAGCCGGTTCCGACAATCACCAGCCAAAGTAAAACCATTCCGATGGGCAGTGACTTTGATTTGACATTTACAGTTAGTGGGCCGGGTCCTTTTGCTTTGGAGCTTAGTAACGGCAATTTTGCTTTTTCGCAATACAGTGACTACATTTCAACAAGTGTAAAACCTCTGAAAACAGAAACTTTCTACGTCAAGTCGCTGAGGTCTGCCTGCGGAATTTCGACGGATCTCCCAACGCAAAATGTGGTTGCCACTGTGGAGCCAGGAATTTACCTGCCGATTACCGAAAACACAACATTTGACAACAGAAACTTTGATATCTGTGAAAATCAGAAAGTGAGGTTACCTTTCCAATCCAACGTTGCGCTGCCTGCTGAAACCAAGTTTATCATGGAAGGCATCACCCGAAGCAATAAAATTTATCAGTTTGAGGCAAAAATGTTAGGTGATTCGATTGAGTTTTTCGTACCCGCTTCTCCAAAAGAATGGGTGGAGGAAGGATACTTTAGTATTACAACATTCAGGCTTAAATCGATAAATCCAGCTTATACCTCCAAGGAGGTATACGGTTTTTCCATTCATGGAATGCCGAGAATAAAGTATGATTTTTACAGGCCGACAACCTTGCCATACGCTCAAAAATATAGCTACAACGTCCGGATCACGGGAGGGACAACTTTTTGGATGTACGATAAAAACGACAATGAGGATTGGGGAGGGAACGATATGGTCGTGGAGACTTTTGTAGACAAGACAGGCAACTATCAGCCCAAGTCTATTCGTAATGTGTGCTACAATGCAACATCCATTCCACCGGTTCATCTGACGGTTGAAAATTATACAAGCACAGCACCGGTGGTCACAGTCATTCCCTCTTCTGATAAAAGAGTGATATGCGATACTGGTGATGTGGAAGTGTACTTTGAGGCCCTGGGGCAATTTGCAGACAATAACGAATTTAAAATTTACTTAACCGACAATCCCAACACTACTTTGTTGACTGTTAAAAAGCCGGGAAGGTATAAGCTTCCTCTTACCGATAAACAGGCATCTGAGTTTCATAGGATAGGAGTTAGTTCAACCAACCCTGTTGTGAGGGACGAAAGTACTGTGATGGTATACAGGGAAGTAAAACCATATCTCGTTACGGACAGCACGAACACCAACAGTGCCGAAAATCCCTATTTGGTCAATCCTAATGACAGGCCTACTGGGGATTTGTGGGGCGTTGGAAGTAATTCATTTTACCAGTATGTTCCCATTACACTTAATTTCTCGGGGAATGGTAAGAATTATTCGTTCACAAGATTAGATCTCAGTCAGAGAAATTATATATATCCTCCAAAATCTGTCGTAACTGCCTATACATTAAACTCGGCCACCAATATATGTGGAACAACACTGTTCAATAACACCGCATATGTTTTGTGGAAAGGGTATGAAATCAATCTGATCGATTTTACAAATACTCGAAACTTTTGTGTGGGCGAAGAGATGGTGGCGCGGTTTGGCGTTACCGGCGGACTACCTCCATCGGGGACACAATTCAATCTGCAGCTGGCAAAAGCCAACGGAGATTTTCAGACAATTTCGCGTGTTGGATACACAGCAGGAGAGTTCAGAGTTACGATTCCCGACCTTGCAACGGGTAATTATGCTGTGCGTATACTGTCTGATGATCGAAGTTATTCACGAAGCTACAACTTGCGGATATTTGCCAAACCAACTGCAACGATTGCTTTGGGGAAGGATGCTCCCAATCCTGCAGTGGGAATTCCTGCCGGCAGTTATGTTACTTTGGCCTACAACCTGAAAGGTGGGGAGCCCTATGTGGTTTCAACCACGGGATTCGGCGAGAAGGAAGTTAATATATCCAGTTATGAGGCTGGATACCAGTTTGTTCGTAGTGGTGTGTATCAGATAGAATCGTTGAGAAACCAGTGCGGTTACGGAACGTTTTCTGGTAGTGTTGCTGTGAAGGTAACTCCGGTTGTAAAAAAAGTAACTGCAAGAACTGAAACCAGTTGTATTGGAGGGGCAATTACAGCAACGTACTTGGTGGAAGGAGAATTAGAATCGGAGCAGAAAGTGGGTTTTTATCTCTCAGCGTCAAATAGCCGGAAAGTCGAATTAGGGTTTGCAGCCAGTAAGTCAGGATCCGTCAACCTATCGGTTCCTGCGAATCTGAGCCCGGGAGTGTATATTCTGACTTGCTATATCACCGGGATCACAGAGGTCGCTAATTCTGAACCTATTTATTTGGATAAGGCGCCTGCTCTGGAAATAATGGGAACAACCACTATTAATGCAGGTGAAACTACTTATATCGAAGTACGTCCGAAGGAGAATGGTGGTAAGAGGGTCAAGTTAACGCTTTCAAACGGAGTTTCACAAGAGCTTTATTTTTCTGACTTGCGCAGCCGCTATATTGCAGTTTCCCCTACTGCGACCACGAGCTATACAATCAAAGCAGCGGAGAGTTCCTGCGGGCCGGTATCATTCTTAGGAAGTGCGACGGTGATCGTCAACCCGGTATTAGCAGAGGCTGTCAAAATCAACTCGGTGGTTGGAAGCAGACCTTCTACGATCTGTGAGGCAGACAGTGTACAGATTTATTTTACAAAAATAGGCAGCTTCACAGCAACCAACCGTTTTACGGCTAAACTTTATGACAACCAGGGTAAATTTATCCAGGATCTTGCTTCAGCAGGGAAGGAATCTCCTTTGAAAGTGATTGTTCCGACCGGATTAACTGCGACAAATTCTTATCGCCTCCGAGTGGTAGCGACGGATGTGAATACAAGCTCTTCTGATTATGCCTGGCCCGTTGTTTTCTCTGTTAAACCAACAGCCTCTTTTGCAAGCAATCGAGTGGAAGCCGATGCAGATGGAACTGCAAAAATTGTTGTCAAACTGGAAGGGAGTGCAAACTGGACATATACCTATTCCAACGATTTGGGCTCTCATGTAAGGAGTTCACAAACACAGACAGACACGATATATCTGGCTAACTTAAATGCCGTCACTTATAAGCTGTTATCGGTTTCAAATGTATGCGGAACTGGTAAAATCACTGAACCGTCATCCGTGACCGCAGCGCTTGTACTGGGACTTGAAGGTTCCACAAGCGAAGAAATTAAAATCGGTCCGAATCCGGTGGAAAGCCAGCTTCGTATTCAGTTTGGCTCCGATGCAAAGCGATCCCTTACCCTATATACAGTAACCGGTGTCCAGATGCAGTACACTCACGCTCATGGGAAGGAAACAGTATTAGATTGCTCAGGTCTTGCTTCGGGTACGTATTTGTTGAAAGTGGAAGAAAAGGGAATTTCGAAGGTGGTCAGGGTTGTGAAGTTGTAGCTTCTGCGATATTAATTAATGCAAGTTGTATTTTTAGCACTATGCAACTTGCATTAATTAAGGAAAAACTATTTTCGTTCGAGTGAGGCAAATTTCATAAAAAGCTTTGCAAGAGGAGATGGCTGACCTTGCCTGTATACGAAAGAAAACATACGCTGAATGTCAAGTCCTTCTACATCAACGATAGTCAGCCTGTCGTCAGCTAATTCCTGCCTGATGCTGTAAATAGACAGGAAGGCAAAGGTATCTGAAAAGACCAGGTAGTTTTTGATACTTTCTGTACTTCCCAGCTGCATTTGTATGTTCAGCTCGTTGTAAGATAAGCCTAAGGCTGACAAATGATTATCAATAATCTCGGCAGTTCCCGAACCACTTTCTCTGATAAGTATAGGTAGCGTGGAAAGTTCCTTCGCGGTTATCACTCTTTTTTTATTACTTTTTTTTGCACCGGTTACAAGCACAATTTCATCCTGCAGAAAAGTGGTGTATTTAAGATCTGTATGGCGAACAGGACCTTCTACCAGCCCAAGGTCTATTTTTTTACGGATGAGAAGTTGTTCAATATCAAGAGAATTTGCGTTGGTAAGTTCAATGTGGATTTCCGGGAAGCGATTGTGAAAATAGGCCAGGTACTGAGGAATAACATATTGTGCAATTGTAGTGCTGGCGCCAATCTGTAAAACTCCCTCGGTTTTGTTTTGTAGCAGGTTAATATCAAACTCCAGTTTCTGATATTGTTCAAAAATCAGGTGTGCATGCTGAAGCAGTACTTCTCCTGCTCTGGTAAGCTTGATTTGCTTGCGGCCTCTGTCGAATAAAGTGATCGCATAATGTTGCTCCAGTTCTTTGATATGTTTTGTTACGGCAGGCTGGCTGATGTGCAACTGTTCCGAAGCACGATTAAAATTGAGGGTTTGAGCAACCGTATAAAATACGCGTAAACGGAAATCAGCCATAAAGTATCGTTAACAGAGTACTAACCTACAACATTACCCAATTCCTTCGCAGCAGCCATGCTTATTCCTTTATAAAAAAGATATTCCTTCATTACTGCAATTTCTTCTTCCACTGTTTTAGCTTGAATTTGCTGTTGCTGACAGGCTTTCATTTTTTCTTCAACAAACGCTTTTTTCAACCTCAGGATGTTCACAAAAGCAGTTTTATCCAGAACATCCGTTTCGAATGGAACGTAAATCTCAAACTTTTCAGACCATAGCTCACTCAGCTCATACTTGGGAGTAAGCCATTCTATGGTCATATTCCGGATTTCGGACTCGTGATGGTTTAAAAAGTATTCAGTCGGTAATACAGAGTTACGTCCTAAATGCTCCCTGAACATAGTTAGTAAGTGGCTGAACACCGTATCCTTAAAATCTATCCCCTGGATTTCTCCTAATACATATTGAGAAACAGTAGTGCCGGGTTCCAGCTCTTTGGTTCCATAAAGTACCAGGAGTTTAATAAACGCCTGCTCCTGATAGTAAAGTCTGGAATGTTGTACCAGTGCTTCCTGCTCTTCTACGGGCGGGCCAAACAAATCGACAGGCGGGCCGTCAAACGGAGCAGGATCAAATGGATTTATATTATTATTTGAGAGGGGAATATCTGCCGGTCCGGATGGTGAAAATCCGGATTGACGACTGGTTCTTTCCTGAGGCTTTTGAGACTGTTGCTTACGGAGTAGCTTGTTCCCTTCTGTAATAAGCATCTGTTCGTCCACTTTCAGCATATCAGCGGTACGGTGGAAGAATACCTGCCGTTTGATGGCATCCGGTATTTTGATAATGCTGTTTACTACATCGCCAATAACCGCTGCAAGCCGAAACGGGTCATTACCAGCATCCTGAAGTAAAGTCTCTGTTTTGAAAGTGATAAAATCCTTAGATGCCTTTCTTAGGTATTCTTTAAAGGCCTCTGCACCTACTTTGCGAACGTAACTGTCCGGATCATCTCCATCCGGGAAAAGAACGACATTTACATTTAAGCCTTCTTCCAGAACAAGATCTAGTCCTCTCAGAGCGGCTTTGATACCGGCCACGTCACCGTCATAAAGAATAGTAACATTAGGAGTAAAACGGCCAATCAGTTTAATCTGCTCAGTGGTAAGTGACGTTCCTGAAGATGCCACCACGTTTTCTATGCCGGCCTGCTGTAGTGAGATAACATCCGTGTAACCTTCCACCAGATAACAATGATCTTGTTGCCGGATGGCATTTTTGGCCTGATATATTCCGTAAAGAACCTCACTTTTGTGATATACCTCAGTTTCAGGCGAGTTAAGGTATTTAGGCTGATTTTTATCTGTCTTGAGTATCCTGGCACCGAAGGCAATAACTTTCCCCGCGACATTATGAATAGGAAAGATAACACGACCGCGAAAACGATCATATCCACCGCTGTTACTGCCTTCCTTATGAATGAGCAATCCTGCTTTTTCTAAAACTTCCGAAGAATAGCCTTTTTCTAATGCCTCTTTTGAAAAGGAATCCCATTTATCCAGACTATATCCGAGCTCGAATTTCTTAAGTATGTTGTTGCTGAAACCGCGCTCACGAAAATAGCTCAAACCAACTGCCTGACCTTCTTCGTGCTCATGCAAATGCTGCTGGTAGAAATTTTTAGCGTAATTAAGGACAATGTAGAGGCTTTCACGAGCATTTTGCCTTACTGCTTCTTCATTGGTTACTTCCTCTTCCTCGATTTCTATGCCATATTTATCTGCCAGATATCGCAGCGCCTCGCCATAGCCTATTCCGTCCACATCCATTACGAACTTGATGGCATCACCGGCAGCACCACATCCGAAACATTTGTATATCTGTCTTACCGGATTGACGTTGAAGGAGGGAGTCTTTTCATTGTGAAACGGACAACATGCCGAGTAATTAGCCCCTTTCTTCTTTAAAGACACAAAATCACCCACCACCTCAACTATATCGGCGGTTTGTTTAATTCGATCTACGGTTTCGGGATTAATACGCATGTTACAATGATTATCGGGAAGTGTCTTTCAACCTTGTTAGTATCAGTAGCTAACAGGTTTTTCATTTTTTTTGTCCATTTCCATTCCGAAAATCGAGAAAAAGGGGATTTTCTAACAAAATAAGTATATCCTGATGGTATTTCATAGCAGAACGGGAGTACAATAAACAGAAGTGGGAATTTGTAACTGTTTATGTACTTTAATCTATTGAAATATGGCCATGCTCATTTGTGATTGGGAGTTGAAACTTTCCAGAGCAGGATATTTACAGAAGTCTGGTGATGTATGATAAATTTTCATGTATCAACACCTATTTTTGCAACAATTTTTAGGAATGTTACGTTATCATTAACAGAGCTTAGTGAGTATCAAGAGTTGCTTTACCTAGTACTATTGTTAGTTCACGGTCTGAAATTATCCTAACTTACAGCATTTACTACCGTATAGTATGGAGTTATGAAGGTGTAAATTAGAAAGGTTACGGTCTGATAGTAAGGTATAAAGGAGTATAAGAATTGGTTTTAAACTAGAAAACATCAAATTTTTATTACAAATTGCTTAGAATTGAGAAAATCATTACCCAAAGTTTTTTTGTGATAAGTTTAATTTGTTATTTTGCGGTATCAATTCAAAATGAAGATTTCTTAATAACAGATATATATAGAAATTAAAAATATAGTGTGTGTATAGTGTGAAACAGGGCATGGAAGTTTTTCTATGCCTTTGTTTTTTTTCTGAATCGCATTACGCACATGGCTATCGATGCAGATAAGAATTATACAAGCAAACTAATGTTCCGGTAACATTCATTTCATTGCTCCTTTCCCGTTTACACATCAGCGCTTCTTCCAGCTCACTCACCACATCCAGCTCTAGAACACTTTGATAAATCTTGCAACCTTTAGGTCTCGGGACGCAATCCGTGGCGAATACTACTAATCCTTTTTCCAAAGCTTCATGCACAGATATGGAATCTCCGTCTGTGGTTGTATTCCGAATCATGGCATCGGAATAATCTAAAATGTTAAGGAAGTCATGTGGCGTCGAAATAAAGCAAACATTCCGCGGTAGCATTCTTTTGGCTCTGATATAGGTAAAATATTGCCCGGACGAATCAGAAATGATCAGTCCGGCTTTCGGCATAAGGACAAATGCATCTATCAATTCTGAAATTCCATAAATTTCTCTTCCTGAGCTATCGAATGATAACGTACTTGCATTGGTGCAGAATAAGTACTCATAATCAGTGGCGAATGCCTGAATCAATAACGAAGTTGCGGGTGAAAGAAGCTCCTGGAACGTAGCGGGTATATATGCACCGATCCGGATTGTCGCAGGATTCCATTGTATTGCGAGAAGTTCGCTTGATTCATTCTGAACAATTGGTACAGTACAGTATTTACAGGAAAGTGCTGTTAACATGTTTCTCAGTTTTCCGTATCTCCCGATGTTGCCATGAAAAGTGAGAATCAATATTTTTCCGGTGAATCTTGAAAGAAGAGCTGTCAGTAACTGAAAATAGGGGTTAGATGTGTGCAGATGAATGACATGGTGAGAAAAAATGCGTTTTATGATTTTCAATAAGGATGCGTCATTTAAATCAAGGAAGTCGAAATGGGGGAATCCTGCAACCCCTAGTTGTTCCAGCAGTCTGCGAACATGAATGGTAACTCCGCCAATGGGAGGAGGTGTTTTACCAATTATAAGAACCCTATCTTTCATAAATTTCCCGGTTCCAAATTAATTATCTCTCTCAAACTGTTTGTTGATCAACTTATGCCAATCTTCTTTTGCCGATAGCAATAATGTGTTTAGTGTAGTGTTGGATTCCTTCCTGACCAGAAAAATACAGATAAGCGCAGTTGCCAGGGCGGAGAGGATAGAGGAGTAACAAAGACCAATTACTCCATAAGCAGGACAAAATAAAATACACGAGATAGCGAGTGTCAAGATGCCGGCCAGATATGTGCAGATGACTGTTGTTGTCTTTTCTATTGCAACAAAATGATTCACTGAAAGTGTGAAAATACCATGCAGCAGTATCGTTGGTGATAAAAGCTGCAATAGTCGCCAGCTTGGAAGGTACCGTTCTCCGAACAGATAGAGAAAAACAAACCCACCTGATGTCAGTACGAGAATTAAGATAATCAACATCAGGGCACCGGAATAGCATATTACCTTAATCAAAAATATTGGACATGACCGGGATTTGAGGGTTCGATTGAAGATAATGGGCGTTATCGCTGTGTAAAGAATCAGAAATGCTTCTGAAAGATTGGAAGCAAGTATAAAATACCCCAGCTCCTTTGTAGAAAGGTAATGACTGCCTGCGAGTACCGGGAGACGTGCCAGACTATATTGTAAGATGACCAACGGAAACATTTTAAGGGCCATTCTGATGTAGTCAGTTGCTATTTTTGAGTTGACTGAGAGATGAAAACTGTGGACTCTGTTTTTCAACAAGCTTATGACTGCCATCAGGATCCAGTAAGTAATTTGTCCGGCTATGACTATCTGAACCGGATTTGTACTCATGAAAGCAAACCCGAGTAGACTGGTTTGTATGATCAATGGAACAATTTGTGATGTGCTGTACGCTTTGTAATCACCTTGTCCTAACAGGTTTATTGGGAGTGTCATAGATAAAATGACAATAGGAAGAAAGGGAATCAACTGTTCAAAAATTTCTTTTCCGAATGTGTCGTTCCCGAATTGCCAGGTAACGATGTGCGGGGAAAGAAGGTAGACAAAAAGTAAACCGGAAATACTCAGAATGACAGATGAAACCATTGTAATCGTTAGTATCTCATTTCGGGAACCGGCGTGTTTTGCTGCGACAAACTGGGTGGCTGGAACTGTGCCCAAAGAGCTCCATCTTGCAAAAAGAGTGGTAAGATTGAGTGCATTACCGAGGGAACCGAGTTCTGAGGGGCCGAGTAAGCGCGCAAGAAGGATTCTGCACAGCAACAGAGCGACTATAGAAAAGGCCTTTGTGAGAAATGTAAAAGAAAAGGATTTCAGAAAGTTCATATAGTAGCAGCTATTGAATTTTCGCCTTCTTTCTGACTCTTAGAATGAAAATATATCACCATAAGTAGCATAGGGGCAATGCAGTTGATGCTGATACTTTTGCCAGTCAGGATTACAAAAGTGCTTCCTACGGTATGGTTGAAGATCAGGAAGAAAATTAGGGAAAGTAGAAAGTTGGTATTACGGGTTGCATATCTGTTTCGGATTAAGGTAAATAGTAGTCGGGACAGTAAGGAATAAATGAGAGTTACACCCATTATTCCCTGCTCGGCCAGAAGTGTAAACCATAACGAGTGTGCCTCTCTGTATCCCGGCCCCAATAGCTCGAAGCTGCCTGTTCCATGACCGAAGAGTGGTTTTTGTTTAAAAAGTTGATAGGCAGTTTCATGAATTTCGGATCTGCCGCTCAGCCTATCCAGATTGTTGACATGACAGAAAATGATCCTATGTCTGCAAATCTTAGTGTCCAGAAATACATCAGGTCGAGTTGGCCGATATATGTCAGAATATCGGAGAAGTAAAAACAGACAACTACACCCAAGGGAATAATCCATTTAAAATTGATAAATCCCGGGTTACTCATACATGTTAACAGGATGTAGGGCAACACAATGAGCAGGGCTCCCCGTGAGAAAGAAAGTATCACTATTGCCAGGAAGAGAGCAGTCAATGCAATTTTGCCTAATGCAGACCATTGTGCTTTTAATGCATATTGTATCGAAAATGGCCAGAGTAGAATGAAGTAAGCCATTGTTGTGTTGGTATCAGCTATGTTGCGGGTAGCCAAAAGATTATCCGTGCCTTTGTAACCGGCACCCAGATAGACCAACCCGATTGAGCCAATACAAAATAGCATGAACAGGATACTTACATATTTTTCTGTTTCCTTACTGAAATCTGTCGCCTGGGCAGCGGTATGCAGATAAACAAATAACAATGGAATTGTCAGAACATACATTACAATCCCGCCAAATATAATCTGTGATAGGTTGGGAGAGATAGCAAGGAACAGACTACTCGAAATAAGCCAGATCAGTATAATTACGGAATAGTTACCACCAGATCTTTTAGGTGTACTGGTGAGGAAATGGACCAAATAAGTATCCAGGATAATAAATGGTATAAGTCGCCAGAGGGAGTTTCCACCGGTGGTGAAATGATACCTTTGGAAAATATGAAAGAACTGTGCAAAGATTGGGACGGACAGTACAAAAAATAGCTTGTGGCGTGAAAAGGTAAAAAGCGAGACTACGGTGTAAATGATAAAAAATATTACTCCCAAACTCTGAAAAGAACTTTCTCCGAGATGTAGCAGGTTCATGGCAAGCATTGAAAGTATTGCTGTCAGAGCCAGTGAGATGGCGATCTTTTGGATGATTTCCCGTATTACGTCAACCATTGATGGATACAATTCATGGTGATTTGACTTGCCGGAAGTTTCGTTTGCGGGATAAAATCCCGCAATTTATCCCGGTTATAGATCATCTGTTTCCCGGTAAGTAATGAGTCCAGATGCTGGAATAATTCTGCTTTACTGTAAACAGGCTGATCAATCCCCAACTTATTCAATGCCAGTTGATGGGAATAAGAATAAAGTCGTTTTACTGATAAGTGATCAGGCATGCGTGAGTTGCCATCATAGGCAATACTGATCACCGGTTTGTTGCATAATGCAGCTTCCAGGCGAATTGTAGATGCCACCTGTACACAAACTGCACATAACCGGAGAGCATAAGCAAGTCGTTGCAGATCGTCTAAGCGTGGTATAGATGAACCAGCTGTAATGGATTCAAAATAATTTATTTTTAACAGCGGATGATTTTGGAACTGCTGATACTTTGTAGCGTCATCACCAGGATGGGTACGCAAAATAATTGTCACATTCTTCGCTTTCTCTGCATATTTGATCAGATGGTTAAGAATGTCTGCCTGATCTGGGAAGTGCTTAATGCCACTCGTGGCAAATAGAATGATCCTGTGATTATCAGGAATGTCTGCAGATAAGCATTCAGCGTTTCCTATCTCTGTTTCATTGTATATATCAAATCTCGGAATTCCTGTAATCTCAACTTTGGCACGCTGATGACTTAAAACGGAATAATATTGTTTGTATTCCTTAGCCATGATATTGTTCCAGACCAGTACATAATCGTGATCTGCGTTAATTACTCCTTTGGATGTAAGGTTATCCCAGCTTATTATGATTGCCAAAGAACGCACCTGTTTCGTTTTAAGGTTATTAACAATCCTGTTTTCTCTGTTATCAAGCGGAGATGTTGAGATAACTCCATCGAAATGTATATGTTCCGCAAGATTGGCGGAGGGGAGTTGAATAATCAATCTTCTTAATGAATGAAGCAAAAAAACTGATAGAGTGGGAAACCAGGTAAGACAGGCTACTATTTTGATTAGGAACTGACGTAGCCAGGGTAGTTCCAGATTTTTAATTTGTTGGGTTTCGATATGAAAATGATTCATGAACAGTAACTTTTCCATTCTTCGGGCTATTTTCAAGAGAGCCGGTTCTTTACAGATCTGAAGATTACAACGATGAATATGAATACTGAAATTTTTGTTGATCATCATTCTGGCTTCTTCGTCGATGATATCGGATAGTAAGTAAATTTCATATGCTGCGGCCAACTCCCTGATCAGTCCACTATGGATTACATTGGTGGCAGCATAAGCATTTGTGATGAGCAGAAGTATCCGTTTCTTTTCAGGAGTGTCCATTGTTGATCAGGATTTCGGCTTGTTGCCAGTCTTCGATAGTATCTATATTAATATCAGCTCCCGTTTCATTGAGAAAGCACGTCGGATTTTCTCCCAGTATTTTCCCCTTTCCTATGAGCTCTGTGCTGCTAATATAAATTTGTCCATCCCGATAGAAGGTTTCAGGGAGTTCCTGGCGACGGGGAATAATATCCTTATCACCGGTAGCAATTGTAAACCGTCCGTCAATGTTTTCATATACCCAATGCGGATTGTATTTATCCGGAACCCTTTTCATCGATGCCAGGCTATCTGATTTAGTAGCCAGAATTGTTTTTATGGCAAGATCAATGAGACCAGTAGGCCGGAACGGACTGGTTGGCTGAAGTAAACAAACATAATCGAAGCCGACATTTGCTGCGTCGTAGTATTCAATGATGTGTTGCAGCACTTTGATGGTCGGAACTTCATCGCCACTAAGTATTTCAGGGCGCAAAAATGGCACATGTATTTTCGGAAATATATCCGCAGAAGCAGCTATATTAGTGCAGTCTGTAGATAGAATGACTACATCGGGAAGCATTGCCTCACTGGCTGCCTGAAATGTGTAATGGATCAGGGGCTTTCCACCGAGCATCCTAAGATTTTTACCCGGAACGCCTTTTGAACCACTCCGTGCGGGAATGACGGCCAAAATGCGATGAGCGCTACTCATGAGTTTTGTTTATTTGGTTGAAGCGTATTCACGATTTTCACAATGTCTTCTCCCGAATTGCCGGTGCCGTATAGATTGTCGGGGGCATAGTATCCATGATCAATTTGCTGCTGAATAGCTTTTCCAATATTGATAGCATCATGATCAGTATCAATGACATTGGCGGCGCGTTCTCGTCCCACTTGTCTGTTACCTATGTTTACAACAGGAACGCCCATGTATGCTGATTCTCTGATGCCAACACTGGAATTACCAATAAGGCATTTCGCATTTTTTAATAATTTGAGGAAATCATGCGGCGACATATTTTTGAAAAAATGAATAGGCGTACGCGGATACATTTCTCTGTAAGTTCTCATGCGCTTGGCAATCGCGTCTGTTCCGGCGTCAGCATTTGGCCAGAACCAAAACGCCGGTAAGTTCTGCCTTTCAATAGCCAGAAAGGTCTGTTGGATCTGTTCATCTGCTGAAGTGTGTTCGTTTGTAACAGAATGCTGCATGACAACCAGATAGCCTTTAGAGTAGTCAAATGAAACTCCCACACCGCCGTATTTACTGAATGGATTGAAATCTAATGTGTGGTTTTGCATCACTTCAGCTGCAATATCAATAGAAGGGCAACCTGCATTGAAAACGTTCTCGGGATGGGCTCCCATTTGTATCACTCTTTTTCGGGCGTTATCAGTGGCTACAAAATGGAAGTCTGCAAGTTGGGTGACCGCATTGCGTACTTTATCATCAATGTTGCCACTCACTTCTCCACCCTGTAAGTGGATGAGCGGAATATTCATGATTGCAGCCGCCGTGGCTGTAGCGATGGTCTCGAAACGGTCGGCGATCGTAATTACAAAATCGGGCTTGTGCTGAGCAAAAAAGGTAGATAATTCTATCATGGCCAGGGCTACGGTTTTCGGAGAATCAGCTACGCTGCAACTTTCAAGTATATTGGAGAATCTGGCGTTGATTTTAAATCCGTCTTGTATAATCTGATCGGCTACTGAACCGAACTTATCACATAGTGCGCTACCTGTTACGACAAGTGTCAGTAGGAAAGAAGGGTGTTTTTCAATGGCAGCGAGAACAGTTTTGATCCTGCTATAACTCGCCCTGGCTGTAATTACCACACATATGTTACGGTTCATACCAAATCTGTTTCAGTGATGAAATCCCATTTTTTTAGATTTTTGTTAATTTTTTTTCCAATCACATTTTCAAATTGTTCAGGAGGAATTCCCTTACCCTTAGGCTTCTTCGTTTCGAGATCGTCAATGCTGAGGATATGCCCTGCCGAAAGTGTTTTATTGACGGACAGAGATTTTTCGAAAAGAAGTTTCATTTGGATGTAATCAGAATGTCCACTTTTATTCACCGGATTGTTGATTGCTTTTTCAATTTTTCTGATGCCGGAGATCAGATACTTGATTTGACATGGCGTAAGTGAAGATGATGCGTCCGGCGTTACACTTGCTGTACTGTCTGTTACATGAAATTCTATTATCTCTGCACCCACTGAGGCTGCTGCCAGAGAAGCAAAAATGTCTCCTGAATGATCAGAAAAGCCTGTTGGTACGTCATATCTGCTTTTTAGATTTTTGATTTGATTCAATCCCCATTGTTCTTCGCAACATGGATACGCCGAAGCGCACTGCAGTAAAGAAAAACGGGTATCTCTATTTTTTAGGAAATTGCAGGCAACATCAAGTTCCTTAATGGAGCTCATCCCTGTAGATAAGATTATTTCTTTTTTTGTTCTGCTGATAACATCAAGCATCAAAAGATTACAGGTATCACCGGAACCGATTTTGAATTTATCAACCTGAAGGTTTTTGAGAAGATCAACGGCCTGAAGTGAACAGGGTGTAGCCAGAAAGTCGAGACCAGTGCGCTCGCAATGCATTTTCAATCCAGCCCATTCATCATGAGTGAATTCCATTCTTTTCCAATAGTCCATGCGCGTTTCATGTCTGACAGAAGGAATCCGGAATGAATCGAAGGCGCTGCTTTCTGCATCTGCAATATGGATTTGAAATTTGGCTGCATCAACGCCTGTGGTTGCAAGCGAGTCAATGTAGATATGTGCGGCTTCTATGCTGCCGTCATGTGCCTGACCTATATCCGCAATGGTATATATAGCTGACTTCATCACCGTTAACTTTTTGATTTCAGAATAACAGGTATTGTTGAGTAGTCTTTCTATTTACTAAGCGCCATAAGCATATCCATATGGTGTAGCGCGTTTGGCATTATTCAATATGATATGAAGTTTTGGTAGTTGCTTGGTCTCGTAGCTTTGTTGAATAGCTTCGAGTTGATGCCTGAATGTGAAGTTTTGCCGTACTACGTAGAGTGTCAAATCGGCATATTGACTTAAAAGTTTGGCATCGGTCACTAACTCAAAGGGCGGGCTGTCGATAATGACGTAATCATACTGCTCTTTGAGTTCGGTAATAGCCTGTGTTATGCGGGCACTTTCAATCAGTTCGGCAGGATTAGGAGGGATAATCCCCGCGGTAATCACAGAAAACTTGTTGTCATAATTTTGTGTAAAAGAGTTCAATGGTGCATTTGAGATAGCATAATCTGAAATTCCCCTTTCATGCAAGCCGAGTGTTTTGCCTACTTGCGGTCTGCGCAGGTCAAAATCCGCAAGAATAACCCTTTTTCCGGAGAGATGTAATGATTGACAAAGATTGGTTGCTACGAAGGTTTTACCCTCCTCACTCATTCCCGAAGTAATCAGAATAACCTTATTCTTTTGGCCAGCTACGATGAATTGAAGATTGGTTCGTAATACACGGAACTGTTCTGCTATCGGATTTCTGTCAAATTCAAAAGGTGTTCCCCGATGAAATTCGATTTCTCCGATTAGGGGAGCTTTTACTTTTTCAATCAACTCCTTTTTGGAACTAAGACGGACATTAAAGATGTCGCGCAGACTGAGAATGAACACTGGAATGAAAATACCTGATAGTAGTGCAAGTAAAATCGTTATCTGTCTGTCAGGAAAAATGGGGTAATAATCTGCCATGGGAGCATCAATAATTCTTCCATTAGGTAGATTTGAAGATCTGGAAATTGAAGTTTCAATTTGTTTTTTTAGCAGGAAAGTATGTAAATCCTGTTTAATCTGAAGTTGACGTTTGATATCCAGAAATGCCCTTTCAACTGTTGGTATTTTTCTCATTTGTGACTTTAAGGCATCTGAAGCGCTGGAATTTGACTGGTAAATAATATCCAGCTCCGACTTCCGGGATTCGATATGTCTTATGAGTTCCTGCCTTACATCTGCAACTTGCTTGTTCAAGCTCTGCATCAACGGATGGGCATCTCCGGTTCCCTCTTTCGCCTTTTCCCTTAGCAATTGTATTTCGTTGTATTTACTTATGGTTGCAAGAAATACAGGTTGCTGCAGAATAATGGAAGAGGGAATAGGCTCATTTTTGTTTGATTTAACGAACTGTAATAAAGATTCAGCCATGTTAAGCTGGCCTTGTATCTCATTACTTTCGGAGTCATATTTAGCCAAATCGGTTATAAGAAGCCGGGACTGCTCTGTGAGGTCTGCAAGTTGATGACTCCTTCGGAACTGTTCCATTTGCTGTTCCAGAGCGGCTACTTCCCTGGAAACTGTATCCAGATTACTATTGATAAAACTGATTGTTTGTTCCGCAATCCTGTTTTTATCAGCCTGACTGACTTGCAGATAATTGGCGATCAATCGCTTTAGTATTGCTTCCCCTTTTACAGGATTTAGGTCGGTAAGTTTGATCGTGATAATGCTGACCTGCTTGTTAGTCGCTGATACTCTCAATGCCTGGCTGTACTTATGCACCGTTTCCCGCAATCCGGAAATAGTCATTTCATAGGTGTTATCATTATCCGGCCGTTTAATGCCTACACTAACTATCGCTTTTCCTTCCGGTAACTGTACGGTGTCTCCCGGGGCAACAATCCATGATTCGTCTGTAGCAGAGATTTCCAGAGAATCGTGTTGAAGAAATTGAATTGTATAGACTTTGGGAATTTGTTTTTTGGATAAAACCGGCGTTTCAATGAAATGAAGCAGAATAGGGGACTGGTCAAATAGCTCAGTAGTCTTAATGTTCCCTTTTACGGAACAGGTTGTAAACAGTTGGAGATCCTGAACTACTTTCTCCATCAACATCCGGCTTTTAAGAATCTCCACCTCGTTGTCTATATTGCTTTTTCCGGAGGATAGTCCGAGATTTTCCATGATAGCAGCTTCGCCAAGATCAGTACCTTTGGTGTCGTCTTTAACCAGAATGGTGGAGGTAATTTCGTAAACCGGTGTTGTATAGCGGAGATAAATGAATGCAGTTAAAAGGCATAAGCCGGTAGATACTAATACCCATGGCCAGTTTTGGAGTAATTGTACAGACCTTTTCACGATCTGATTTTCCTCTGGTCCGGCGGATGGTGTCTTCAATATATCTTCCAGAGTCGTACGCATAACTGAAAAGATAGGGTTTGAGAATGGCTCTTCGCTTTCTGTTCAATTTTGGTTAAAGCCGAAGTGAGTTTGAGACGGGCTTGTGGGAGATAAGTCTCATCATGTAGTAAGGAGAATAAAAAAGCTCATTCGTTCAATTAAGAACAAATGAGCTTCTAATCTTACTAATGCCTGAAATGGTTATGCGAAATGCTTTTTTACTCTACTAAGTGCGGAGCCTACGACCTGGTGCATGTCATAGTAGCGGTACTCAGCAAGGCGTCCACCAAAGATCACATTTTCTTCAGCTGAGGCCAGAGCCTTGTATTTATTGAATGTTTCTGAATTCTTATCATCATTCACAGGATAATAAGGTTCTGCACCTTTGGTCCACTCTTGCGGGTATTCATGCGTGATCACCGTTTTGTCTTGTGTACCGAACTCGAAGTGCTTATGTTCAATAATACGTGTGAATTCCGTTTCTCCATCTGTATAATTTACAACTGCATTGCCCTGATAGTTGTCCTGATCCAGTAACTGATTTTCAAATCTCAGGCTGCGATATTCCAGAAATCCGTACTGAAAATTGAAATATTCATCAATCTGGCCTGTGTAAACGATTGTTTCAGCCAGTTCGGAAAGCGCTTCACGGTCTTTAAAAAAGTCGACTCCAAGTCTGGTTTCTATTCCGTTTAGTAAACCCTCCGTAAGCTTATTGTAACCACCGATGGGAATTCCCTGGTAGCGGTCATTAAAATAGTTATTGTCAAAGGTAAAACGTACAGGTAGACGTTTAATAATGAAAGCGGGTAGCTCTGTCGCCTTACGTCCCCACTGTTTCTCTGTATATGCTTTTATCAGCTTTTCATAGATATCCGTACCTACCAGCGAAATAGCCTGCTCTTCCAGATTCTTTGGATCTGTAATGCCTGCTGCTTTAACCTGCTCCTGAATTTTAGCCTGAGCTTCTGCAGGTGTTTTTACCTTCCACAACTGATAGAAGGTATTCATATTGAAAGGCAGGTTAAACAACTCTCCGTAATAGTTTGCTACGGGAGAATTGGTGTATCTGTTGAATTCAACGAATGAGTTTACATAGTCCCAGATATCCTTATCATTGGTGTGGAAAATGTGTGCACCATATTTATGTACATTAATACCCTCAACATTTTCGCAGTAAACATTTCCTCCTGTATGCTCGCGTCGATCAATTACTAGACATTTTTTACCTCTTTTATTGGCTTCGTGCGCAAATACTGAGCCCCACAGCCCGGCTCCAACTATTAAATAATCGTACTGTTTCATTTGAATAAACCCTTTTTTACTAGTGCGGATGTATAAGTTTTGAGATCGTAAATCTACTTAGTTAAAATAAGAAAGGCTCCTTGCGGAGCCCTCTTATTCATTTTAATATTTTGTCGCTGCTTATGGAAGCAATTTCAATTCTACGCGACGGTTTTTCTGAAGACCTGCCTTAGTAGCGCTGTCAGCAATTGGCTTGAATGCTCCGAAGTAGTCAACAATTACTTTGCTAGGATCAGACAGACCTGCTTCGTTGATCAGGAAGTTTTTCACTGCATCCACACGACGACGTGATAGAGCCATGTTGTAACGATCTGTTGCACGACGGTCAGCATGACCTGCAAGTTGCAAACGGCATCCGTTTTTGTTCATCAACTGAGCCACGTTTTTCAATATTTCCTGGAACTCAGGTTTGATCACGTTTTTGTCAGTTTCAAACTGAACGTTAGCGAATATTTCGCTGCAAGCTGCACCAGTTGCCAAAGCATTTTTCACGTAAGTATCGAAGTCAAGAACGCGACCGCTACCATCTACGATTGCTCCGGCTGGTGAGTTAGGCTCTTTATCGAAGAAGTCAGAAACACCATCACCATCTGTATCAAGTAACAAACGTGGGTCGATATCTTTTGGACGGTTTGCTTTCGCAACAGAATCCATTTCTTCAAGTGTAAGGATCTTAGGTGCTTTCAACAATACCTTAGGATCTGTATAGCGCAGGTTGTAGTAACCATCTTCTGGTTTGTAATCCCATTTGCCATCTACTTTCTTCACTTTAAGTGGTTTCTTACCTAGTTTGTAAGTAAGTTGGATTGCTCCGTAACCATACTTATCAAGTTCTGAATTTCCTTTGCGGGAAGTCTTCTGATTTTTGATAGCATTCAAATCAGGAGTCAAATCATAGTCTCCACCGTAAGTTGCATCAAGATAATCTGAATTGACGTGGTTCAAACGGAAGTCAAGCCCAAGGTCAAGGCGTGAAGTCAATTCATAATTGATGTTAAGACCAGTTGGAATTACCCAGTCATTTTTCTTACCTGTTTCGCGCAATGGCACTCCACCTGTAAGACTGTACGCTGTAGCGTCGTAGAATACACGACCAACACCGGCGTATACATCTACTTTCCATCTCTTCATTTTGTTTGGCCCTAAAAGAAGTCCTTTAAGGTTTACAGTTCCTGAAAGAGAAACATCACCATAATTACCTTCAAAGTAGCGACCGTAGTTACGGCTCTTCATACCTCTCAGATTTCCGATAGATCCGTCAAGACGAGCACCGAAAAGATAAGAAAGTTGTTTGTTGATACTGATTCCTCCCTGAATAGTTCCGGATTCCTTGTGTCTGTCCAAAGAAGTTTTGGTTACAGGCCAGAAATCATATTCCCTTAGGTCTCCAAAAAACATTGATGGTCCGAAATGGGCAGAAATTGACCATGTATTTAATTTGTAAGGGCCATCATAAGAAGCTTTAGGATTGTAATCCGGAGAATTCGGCTGCTCCAATGGCTGAGCGATAGATGGCAGAGCCACTAACGCACCCAAAGCAAACGAATAAATCAACTGGGATACTTTTTTCATACTATTCAAGTTAGCGTTATTAAGATTAACTAGGATTGATCTGGTAATCAATTTTATGAGTAAAAAAATAAACTATTTCATGGCGATTTATCATTCATCAAAAATGCCTAGTGGGCACAAAATTAGGTTAACTATATCATTAAATCAACCTCTGTCCATTTAAATGGACAAACTTTCCCACTGTTTTTTAAAAACTTCCCGAAAGAACCTTTCATTTTCGAACTTTCAAAGTCGTTGCATCAATTTTTTTTCCATTTCCTTCTTCCATCCTGAGAATTCTCCCGAGATGATTTTTTCTCGCGCCGTATTCACCAGCCAGAGATAAAACGTTAGGTTGTGTACGCTTGCTATCTGTGCCCCGAGCATCTCCGCCGACTTGACAAGGTGACGCAAATAAGCTTTTGTATAAAAGGTACTGACGTAACCACCAAGATTCGGATCAATGGGCGACAAATCGTCCTTCCACTTTTCGTTTTTGATATTAATGATTCCCTCTGTGGTAAAAATCATGCCATTACGAGCATTCCGGGTCGGCATTACACAGTCGAACATATCTACCCCTAACGAGATACACTCCAAAATATTGGCTGGAGTACCTACACCCATCAAATAGCGGGGCTTATCGCGGGGCAAAATATCACATACTACCTCTGTAAGTTCATACATAATTTCAGCCGGTTCCCCTACAGACAACCCCCCGATTGCATTGCCTTCCCGACCATAAGATGCGATCGTTTCAGCAGATTGTTTTCTGAGGTCTTTGTACACACTTCCCTGAACGATAGGGAATAAGGTTTGGCTGTATCCGTAGTGAGGTGTTGTAGAATCAAAACGTTTACAACATCTGTCCAGCCACCGGTGCGTCATCTCCATGGAATTTCGCGCGTAACCGTAATCGCAGGGATAAGGTGTACACTCATCAAAAGCCATAATAATGTCAGCTCCAATGGTACGTTGAATATCCATCACACCTTCAGGTGTGAAGTTGTGTATGCTACCGTCAATGTGTGACTTAAATACCACACCTTCTTCATTAATTTTTCTTCCGGTACCTGCGAGTGAGTAAACCTGATAACCGCCGCTATCTGTAAGGATAGGTCTGTCCCATCCGTTGAATTTGTGCAAGCCCCCTGTCTTCTGAATAAGATCCAGCCCCGGGCGCAGGTATAAATGATATGTATTTCCTAAAATAATCTGCGCCTTCACATCTTCCTTCAGTTCGCGCTGGTGAACAGCTTTCACTGTACCCGCAGTACCTACAGGCATGAAAATCGGCGTCTGGATGGTCCCGTGGTCGGTTTCGACTACCCCGGCTCTTGCCTTTGTATGGGGGTCTTCAACTTGTAGGGTAAAATTCATTCGGTATTTTAAAATGTTGGTATGCAAAAATAGGAGTAAGGTTTCTAAGAATCCTGACAATGACTGTATATTTGTACAGAATATGGCAAAAATTTACAACTCTCTTCAATTGTGGCGGATTATTTACTCTATGTGTTAGGGGCGTTTGTTCTTATCCAGCTGTGTTATTATCTCTTTTTCTTTACCCGACTTGCCTTTTACAGCAAAAACTCGAATTACGGAGGTTCCGCACTTGGTATCACTGTGTTAGTGTGTGCATGGAATGAAAAAGAGAATTTGCAGGAACTGATTCCTTTGCTGGATGCTCAGGAATATCCGGAGTTTGAAGTGATTTTGCTGGATGACCGGTCAGATGACGGAAGTGAGGAATATATCCGGGAGAATATCAATAACTGGAAAAACATCAGATATATCAGGATCAACGACCAGTTTGATCATGTAACACCGAAGAAATATGCGCTTACGGTAGGAATGAAGCAGGCTAACTTTCCTGTAGCGTTGATGACCGATGCTGATTGCAGGCCGACATCTGTTCACTGGATTGCGGCCATGGCATCACATGTAAGTGATGAACGGGATATCGTATTAGGCTATTCTCCGTATGAAAAGGAGCGTGGACTGCTGAATTGGTTTATTCGCTGTGAGACATTTTATACTGCTGTCCAATATTTGTCGTTTTCTCTGGCAGGGATAACTTATATGGGAGTAGGAAGAAATATCCTGTATAAGCGATCCGTGTTTTTTGAGAATAAGGGCTTTTATACGCATCGTAAGGTGTACGGCGGAGATGACGACCTTTTCCTTAATGAGGTATCGACGAGTCGCAATACTACCATTTCTATTGATCCGGAGTCATTCGTATATTCCAAACCTAAGACCACTTGGTCGGCCTGGTACAGACAGAAACAGCGACATATGTCTGTGAGTACTCATTATAGATTAAGGAATAAGCTGTTGCTCGCTTTGCTGTCGGGTGCTCATGTGGGAGTTTGGACAGCTGGTATTGTAACCCTTATGTATGGTTTGTTACAACATGATGTGCTGCTTCTGCAAATGTTGGGGATCATATATGGAATAAGGTGGTCCGTTCAGTTGCTTCTTCTTCTTATTATTAATAGTAAGTTGGGACGTACAGTCGAATGGGCAAGTTTCCTCTTTATGGACCTGGCATTCTATATTTATTATTTAGTGTTTGGCATGATTACACTTACCAGACGAAAACCAAGAACGACATGGAATTAATTCATAAATACTTTCCTGATTTGACCGAGACGCAAGTCAGCCAGTTTGCACAGCTGGAAGAACTATATAAAGATTGGAATGCTAAAGTGAATGTGATTTCGAGGCAGGATATTGATACATTGTATGAAAGACATATCCTCCATTCGCTGGGTATTGCCAAAGTGATGGCATTCAAGCCGGGAACATCTGTATTAGATGTAGGAACCGGGGGTGGATTTCCGGGAATTCCTTTGGCGATTCTATTTCCTGATTCACATTTTCACCTGGTAGACAGTATAGGAAAAAAAATCAGGGTCGTTCAGGAAATCGCGGATGCAATCGGTCTGAAGAATGTAAAAATAGAGCAAAAAAGAGCAGAGAGGCTGGAAGATCAATATGAATTTGTAGTGAGTCGGGCGGTAACAAGGCTTGCGCCCTTCGTAGGCTGGATACAAAAAAATATCAGCAGGAATTCATTCCACGACTTAAGGAACGGTATTTTATATCTTAAGGGAGGAGATTTGCAGGAAGAATTGAGCGAGGTTAAGCAGAAGACAAAGACTTATGATTTGTCGAATTATTTCGCTGAAGAATTCTTTGAAACAAAGAAGGTAGTATACGTACCTTTGTAACCAATATTCAAAAATAAATAACCTGAATTAAAAATGAACGAGAAATATAGTGCAAGTGCACTCATGAATCCACTTTTTCCGGATGAAGTATCTTTTGGAGAAAAAGGAGTAACCTTCAAAGTACGTAAACTGTTTAAAAGTACAGACAACTTTGTTTTCTATTCTGATATCTCTGGTGTAGAGATAGAGAACGGAGTCATTTTTTCGACCATTCGTATCATTCCCCGTATGCGTCCCGAAATTATTATTAATAATTTTTCAAAAGGAGATGCTAAGAGAGTCAAGGAGTTAATTCTTCAGAAGGTTCAGGTTTAATAATTTTTGTCTTTTGTGCTTGCGTTTTACATTTTAACTCCCTACATTTGCATCACAATAATCGACAACATTCCTGAATAGCTCAGTCGGTTAGAGCATCTGACTGTTAATCAGAGGGTCGCTGGTTCGAGCCCAGCTTCGGGAGCCTGAAAGCACTTAGCAAGAAATTGTTAAGTGCTTTTTCATTTTGAGCATCTGCTGAGCAATTTCGGTCTCAGTGCCAAATGTAGCATCAAGCCAAAAATCTATCCAAAGATTCATCGGATTCATCAAAACTTGTAAATTCGAAATAATAGGATTTTTGGATCTCTGAAAATACGATCGCAAACTGTAAATCGTCTTTGACAGAATCGCCGGCACTTCCATTCTCATACCCTATCAAAAGAATTGAGGATAGGGATGCAAAGGATCTTGTTCTCATTCTATAATAATAGGGGATCACCCCAAATTTCGGAAAGGGTTATAGCTTTACAAGCCATCCAATATTATTTAAGCCTCCCCTTTATTATATGTATGATTATCGTCAGATTGTTGTTGCTTCTGATCGGTGCGTGTTGTAATTTGTTTATCTATCTCTATGCTACTCCATATCTTCTTTATATATGTAGTGGTCACTGCCAGTAATCTCGGAGGACTACATGAGAAAACCTCGGCATTTCCATCACCTGGATTTTTCAATACTCTTTCTTTTTGCTATCACCGGTAATAGCAGGTCATTGTCTGGGATTACTTTAAATCTGCAGACGTCCGCCCAGAAGTTGAAGAGGTATCAGTCCTGGCAGCCTATCTCATCAGGCTTTGTATAAAAACTATTTCTGTTCTATATAAGTAGCGGAATAACTATTATGCATGTCTCTCTCTTCTTACTAATAGGATACGTCACTAAAAGAGTGATTTCTGATTAGTTGTCGTTCAAAGTCATTTCAACGGCTCTCAGGGATCTCTTTACAACAGAATTTCCCACCCATTGAAAATTTTCCAAAAACTTTCGATTTTAAATATCTATAATAGAGTGACTTGCGAAAAGTATTGAAAAAAGTTGCAAATTATTTTCCCCAGTTTCTTGCGTATTAAAAATAAAGCTGCCACTTTTGCACTCCCAAA
>NZ_QNUL01000048.1 GCF_003383615.1 Dyadobacter luteus | reverse complement strand
CATGTATTAAGCCTGCCGCTAGCGTTCATCCTGAGCCAGGATCAAACTCTCCATTGTAAATTTTTTTGTGATCTCTATTCCGAAAAATAGGACCGAATCTTCTTAAACGAATATTCTTCTTGCTCTCTTCATCATGTCAAAGAACGTTGCTCTGATCTTCCTCAGAACTCGTGGCAGCGATCGTTTTCGCTACCGTTGTTCCCGTTTGGGAGTGCAAAAGTGGCAGCTTTATTTTTAATACGCAAGAAACTGGGGAAAATAATTTGCAACTTTTTTCAATATTCTTCGCAAGTCGCTCTATTACAAATATTTAAAATCGAAAGTTTTTTTGAAGAGATTTGGATGGGGTGGGAATTACTATTGAGCAACTACCACAAAGTGGGGTTTGAGCATCGCCCCCAGTTATTCACCTGCAGAAAAACAGTACCTTTCTTGCAATAGTAAATCATTAGCAGGACTATTTATAAGTTAAGTCGCATACCTAATGATATACTGTAAGGATAAGTTTGAATGAAATCCGAGCCCAAAGGTGCTTTTACTGATTCGTCCTTCATTTTCACCCACGCCTGTCTGGTGTAAAAGATGTTTCTCTTTTGAGAAAATATCAGATAGGACTGCTTTGTGATGGAGGGAGAATAAGCAGCCGTAAGGAAATAAGCCAGCCTTGCCCTTCCACACTCCAGACCAGTTTCGAGATAACCGGACATTCCTTTGCTATACACTATAGATTACTGCCTCTTAAAGTATTCGATCACATGCATCTTCAGCAGCGCTTCCTGCTTTTCTACTCCTCCCTGAGGAAGTGCTCTGTTCAATATATAATGTGGCCAGCCATCTTTGTCGGTGTGTTCATATATATAATAGGATGATAAGCTGAGCACTTTGCAAATGCCTATATGCATTAAGTCCTGTTTTTGTTCTTTGGTAAAGCGCTTGGCGCCTTGCCCCAGTTCCTGCACTCCTATAAGGAAAAGCACGCCGTTGAGGTCGGTGGGGCGTTTGCCTAAAAGTGATTCCAGAGAATCGAGCAGGTGTTCCCATTGCGCTTCCAGGGGTTGGTCTTCTATATCGATCATAATTTTAGCGATTAGCTTTTAGCTGACAGCGGAAATAACTTCTGACTTCTTTGTGTGCTTTCGGCCGTAGGCTGTTTATATCCTTGTTTGTTTGTCTTTGCCTTCATGCGACCAGGTCTTTCATGGGCCGGGTGCTGCGTGAGGGATAGAAACGGAAAGCCCGCAGCGCCTTTTTCAGGCGCGAGGACTTGCAGTGGATAGCCCGGCCCGCAGGGACACGCCCAAAACCTTTTTCTTTTAATATCTCCTAACACACCCTTTATATATGACAAGGTAAAAATACAAACCAATAACATGTATCAGGCGTTCTGATTTTGGCGGTTTAAATTTTTGTAAAATAACCAACATCACCGCATCTTATAGATACAGAAGGGAAAAGCATTAGCGGTTTTTCCTAACTTTGGCCTTTGCCCGAATGAATGATGATTGTAGAAGAGAATAAATCAGAGCGATTGAAAAAGAACGATTATATATCCAGCTTGAATGAACCGCAACGCGCGGCTGTATTATATGGTGAGGGTCCGTTGATGATTATTGCAGGTGCAGGATCCGGCAAAACGCGGGTGCTGACTTACCGCATAGCTCACCTGATTGAGAATGGTGTGGATCCGTTCCGGATTTTGTCACTGACTTTTACCAATAAGGCATCGGGTGAGATGCGCCACCGTATCGAAACTACGATAGGTACTGAAGCCCGGAATATCTGGATGGGGACTTTCCACTCAGTATTTGCCAAAATTTTAAGGATTGAAGCCAGATTTTTAGGTTATACCAGCGATTTTTCAATTTACGATACGGACGATTCCAAGTCGTTGCTACGGAGTATTATCAAGGAATTCAATCTGGACGACAAGGTATATAAGGCCAATGTTGTCTTTAACCGCATATCAGGAGCTAAGAACAGGCTTATTTCTGCGGATGACTACCTGAAAAATCCTACGATCCAGGCGGATGATGACGCGGCGAAGATGAAGGAAATCGGCAGAATTTATAAAACCTACGCGGTACGCTGTTTCCAGGCCAATGCAATGGATTTTGACGATTTGCTCTTTAATACAAACGTACTTTTTCGCGATTTTCCGGATGTACTGTATAAGTACCAGCAAAAATTCCAGCATGTGATGGTGGATGAGTTTCAGGATACGAACGTGTCGCAGTATCTGATTACGCGTAAATTATCGGCGGTTCACCGGAATATTGTGGTGGTGGGTGACGATGCGCAGAGTATCTACGCTTTCCGCGGTGCTAATATTGAGAACATCCTCAACTTCTCAAAAGACTTCCCGGATGTACAGACGATCAAACTGGAACAAAATTACCGTTCGACCAGCACGATTGTCAATGCTGCCAACTCGGTAATTGCGAGAAACAAATCTCAGCTGGAAAAGCATACTTTCACTGCCAATGATGAAGGTGCGCTGATTGACGTGATCAAAGCGGGATCGGACAATGAAGAAGGACGGCTGGTTGCCTCGGCTATTCTGGACGAAAAGATGCAGCATGCCTTACGCAATGAAAATTTCGCTATCCTGTACAGAACAAATGCGCAATCCCGGTCTTTTGAAGAAGCGCTGAGAAAGCTGGGAATCAAGTACCGGATTATTGGCGGACAATCTTTTTACCAAAGGAAAGAGATTAAGGACCTGTTGGGATATCTCAGATATACAGTCAACCAACGCGATGAAGAGGCTTTTAAAAGGATTATCAATCTTCCCAAACGTGGTATTGGCGACACAACGGTGGCACGGATCACCGTAACGGCAGCGGAAAACAATGTACCTATATGGGAAGTTGTATCAAATATCGGTAAATACGCTACCGGCAGAACCTCCGCTCCCATTGAGCAATTTGCTACGCTGATCAAAAGCTTCAAGATTATGCTTGAAGAAGGGAAAGACGCATATGAGGTATCGTCACATATAGCAAAGGTATCGGGTATACTGAAAGAATTGTATGAAGATAAGACAGTAGAAGGGCTCTCACGCTACGAAAACGTGCAGGAGTTGCTCAACGGTATCAAGGAATTTGTAGACAATGAGGAAAATGAAGATAAGACGCTGAGTGCATTTCTCCAGTCGGTATCGTTGCTCACCAATGCTGACGAACCTGATGAAAATGAAGACCACGACCGGGTAACGATGATGACAATTCACTCGGCGAAAGGGCTTGAATTCAGAAACGTATTTATAGTAGGACTGGAAGAGGATCTTTTCCCGAGCCAGATGATGCTGGAAAGCCGGCAGGATCTGGAGGAAGAACGCAGGTTATTTTATGTAGCAATAACGCGTGCTGAGAAAAAACTATCGTTCTCGTATGCAGACAGCAGGTACCAGTGGGGCCGGTTGAAAATGTGTGAGCCGAGTCGCTTTTTGCTGGAGGTCGATCAAAAGTACCTGAACCTTACTACGGCATTGAGACGTGACAGTGAACCTGCCGCTTCACCTATGTCGTTTGTAAGGAATCTGGGTCCGAGAAAGCCAACTGAGCCAAAACCCGTACCGGCAGCACAAGCTCATACCCCAACAGGAGATTTTGTTCCGAGCGATACCCGTAACCTTACCGAAGGCGACAAAGTGGAGCATTTGAAATTCGGTTTTGGCACGGTTTTAAAAATGGAGGTCAACGGAAATGACCGCAAAGCAACTGTGAAATTCGACACCGTCGGCGAAAAAACGCTATTACTTAGTTTTGCTAAGCTAAGAATCATAAAATAATTTTTATATTATAGTTATAGTGCGTTTATTCACCGCTTTAAAGTTGTAACCAAATACATCCCCGAAACTCTTGGCTTGCCAACACTTTCGGGGATGTGTAATTTCTAATATTTTTTAAACTAACTACTTATGTTTCTTGATGCAGATCTTACACAGATAAAAGAGCGCGGCAGCGATGCCGACGTAGTGGGCCAGCAAATCAAATACTTCGTCGACGGATTTCCGTTCCTGCAATTGTCTAAAGCGGCGACAGTAGGTGACGGAATTATCAAACTTACCGATGATCAGATCAAAGAAGTTGTAAGTGAATTCGACAAAAGTGCCGCAGAAGGTGAGATCGCACTGTTGAAATTTGTCCCTGCTTCAGGAGCAGCTACAAGGATGTTTAAATCGCTTTTCGGCTTTTTGCAGGAAGGAAAGAAGGATAAATCGGTAGAAGAATTTTTTACCCAGCTTCCTAAATTTGCTTTTTATGAAGACCTGAAAGTTTCGTTGCAGGCTGATGGCTATGATATAACAACTGCAGATGAAAACACAATTGCTTCTTACTACCTGACAAACAAAGGGCTTGGCTACGGTGAATTGCCAAAAGGATTGCTGAAATTCCATAATTACACGGAGCGCTCTCGTACGCCCCTGGAAGAGCACCTCGTAGAAGGAGCAAAATATGCCAATGCAGGTAGTCTGGTGAAAATCCACTTCACTGTTTCTCCTGAACACCGCGACAAGTTTGAAAAATTGGTTGTCGAAGTTCTACCTGGCTATCAAAGCAAATTCGGGGTGAAATACTTCGTTTCCTTCTCTGAACAAAAAAGCTCTACAGATACCATTGCGGTAAATACTGACAATACGCCTTTCCGGGAAAAAGACGATACTTTACTTTTCAGACCAGCCGGACACGGTGCATTGCTCGAAAATCTTGGTCAACTGGATGCCGATATCATATTCATCAAGAATATTGATAACGTAGTGCCGGATAGCATCAAGGAAGAAACGATTACTTATAAGAAAGCACTCGCTGGAATTGTACTGAAGTATCAGAAGCGCATTTTTGATTATACTAATCAGCTGACAGGCTCCACAGATGAGACTTTGCTGGAAGAATTAGATACTTTCTTCAGAGAAGAGCTTTGCGTAGTACCACCCGCGTCATTTAAAAACTGGGACGCAGCTGAGAAAAGAAGCTATTTCCTCAGCAAGCTGGATCGTCCTTTGCGCGCTTGCGGCATGGTGAAAAACCAGGGAGAACCAGGTGGCGGACCATTCTGGGCCGAGAATGCTGATGGATCTTCTTCTTTGCAAATCGTAGAATCGGCACAGGTGGATGTTGCAGATGCTGATCAGAATAGCATTTTCAAGAATTCTACACACTTCAATCCGGTGGATCTGGTTTGTGCAGTAAAAAACCGTACAGGCGAATTATATGATCTGAAAAAATTCAGGGATCCCCTGACTGGTTTCATTACAGAGAAGTCGAAAGATGGTAAAGATTTGAAAGCGCAGGAATTACCAGGATTATGGAATGGTGCAATGGCTGACTGGAACACCATCTTCGTAGAAGTTCCTTTGATTACCTTCAATCCGGTAAAAACTGTGAATGATTTGCTTCGCGAGCAGCATCAATAATTTGGGCAATAGCTTTCAGCGCTTAGCTATTAGCTTTATAAAAGTAAAAGGTCGGTTCCATTGAGGAGCCGACCTTTTACTTTTATATCAATCTTTTGATCAAGGAATTGGCAAAACTTTTGTTTCCTTGAAAGTAGAAAGGATCACCATTGTTTGTGTGCTTGCTACCTCTTCGATTTCATTGATTTTTTCCAACATCAGTTTTTGGTAAGTACTGATATCCTTTGAAATTACTCTCAAAAGAAAATCTCCTGTACCTGTGATGTGGTGACACTCAATAATCTCCGGAATAGCATGTACCTTTTCAACGAAAGATTCTGTAACTGCTTTTCTGTGCCCTACCAGGGAAATCTGAACAAAAGTACTTACACCCAGGCCCACTTTATCCGGCTCCAATTGTGCATGGTAACTCTTAATGATACCCGACTGTTCCAATTTCTTAACCCTTTCGAGCGTCGGAGCAGGCGACAGTCCTATTTCCTTTGATAGTTGCGCGTTGGTTATTTTGGCATTAGTCTGTAAAATCTCCAGTACTTTACGGTCTATCTGGTCTAACTTTATTATCGACGACATTTTTTATGACAAGTTTATAGTATAGCCTTAAAAGGCGCTGCAAAACTAAATAGAATCCCGAAGATTCTCTTAATAATCTACTGAAATTTTGTCAAAAAAAAGAATTATCGTAGGTCAAACGAGAAATTAGTATGACAATATTAGGTTTTAGCCAATTGTAACCCTTTCAAAACAAAAAGCTTAAACAGCGTACGATTCAATCTTCTGAAGAAAATCCTGATACGTTACACGTATTCCCTCTTCCAGTTCAATGCTGTGTTTCCATCCTAATGCATGCAATTTACTCACATCCATCAGTTTACGTGGAGTACCATCGGGTTTCTCTACGTTCCAGTTAATACGTCCCTGATACCCTACGATACGCTGAATTAATTCCGCCAAATCTTTAATGGTGATATCATGTCCTACCCCAACATTCAGGAACTCTGCACCGCTGTAGTTCTGCATCAGGAAGTAACATGCGTCAGCAAGATCATCGGCATGTAAAAATTCACGTAAAGGAGAACCAGTACCCCAAAGCTCAACGAAAGGTTTATTCTCTTCCTTCGCTTCATGGAACTTACGGATCATAGCAGGAAGCACGTGCGATTTGTTCAGATCGTAATTATCGTTAGGACCATACAAGTTGGTCGGCATTACTGAGATAAAGTCTGATCCATACTGACTACGGTATGCTTCACACATTTTGATACCTGCAATCTTTGCAATTGCATAAGGTTCATTGGTAGGTTCAAGTGTGCCGGTCAGTAAAGAATCTTCATTCAACGGCTGTGGTGCCAGTTTCGGGTAGATACATGAGGAACCCAGAAACATGAGTTTGGTAACACCATTCTGATGCGCCGCGTCGATCACATTATTCTGAATCTGAAGATTCTCGTATAAAAACTCTGCACGATAAATATTGTTAGCCATGATACCTCCTACCTTTGCAGCAGCGAGAAATACATAGTCAGGGCGTTCGGCTGCGAAAAACTCACGAACAGCTTCCTGCTCACGTAAATCAAGTTCTGAGGAGGTACGGGTCACAATATTTGTGAAGCCTTCTTTTGTCAGTTTACGATGAATTGCCGATCCCACCATTCCACGATGTCCGGCAATATAAATTTTAGCACTTTTTTCCACTGCGATTATCTAAATTTGTAGGTTCAAAAATCAATAACGTTGAGACGAATTCGTTACAAAAGTAATCATCTTGCGCTTAGAAAGTTTACACACATGCAAAGACTTATTCTGATTCTGTGCTTTTTAACGGTTTTTGTACCGATTACAGTTTTCGGACAAGATGCGAAAAAAGAAACTCCGCCATCCTGGCTTCCCAAAGAAACAGCCAAACCTGATTCTCTAAATAATAAAAAAGCGCAATCCGGTGGGCTTAAGTCGCTGGTATCTGCACTCGACCCTTCCATAGGCGCCTCTCTTCCCGGAGGAAAAAGCCAATCTACGTCCGTGTCCAGCCTTTTCGGAGAAACGATCCCTGATCTTGGTCTACGCGTGAAGGAATACAAAAGTCAAAAAGAGGAAAGAAAACGCAGAAAAGAAAAAGTAAAGCTGGCAAGGGTACAGTACGAAGGTATCCCCATACAGTCTTTGTCCGTAAAATTCGGAAGTGGTGATCGTGCTAACCTGGAAAGTTTCCATGTTCTGAAGGAAAGTGCAACGCTGGATCCTTATGTAAGAGCTACAGAAACGAGATGGTACGATACCAAAACCAAAAGATTGAGCTCTTCTTTGATCAAGGATAAAAAGCAGGCTTTGTTATTACATGGTTCATATCGGAAATATAGTGGCGAAAACCTGATCGAAGAGGGAAATTATTACAAAGGAGTTAAAGACGGAAGATGGGTAAAGTACGATACCAAATTCAACCTTATTGATAAATCGGTTTGGTACAGAGGATTTCCTGCCGACTCACGCATTACTTATTACGACTCTGCACATACACAGGTAAAAGAAGTTATGCCGGTGATGTTTGGTAAACTGGAGGGTGAGTTTCTCCAATATTATAAAGAAGGCCAGCTGATGACCAACGGTAAGTTTGAAAACGGCCAGAAAGTAGGCCGGTGGATTGAATATTATCAGTTCAGACGTCAGAGAAAAAAAGAAATTCAATATCCTAAAAATAGCTGGGATGAAGAGTTTGAACCTTTCGTACTGCGTGAGTGGGACGACAAGGGCAAGCTTCTTTATGACTATACCAAAGATCCACGCGCATCGGTAGAAGAGGAAAGTGAGGTTGAAAATCCATAAGGCTTCAATCCCATTCCTTTTTGTTACAATCAGAAACACTACTGACACACGCCGCTCCTTTACAATATATGATTAAATCAATACCTGTTCTTTCGAGAAACAGTACATTACTGGCAGTCGTTCTTTGCTTTATTCCACCACTTATTTACTTCCTTGTATTTAAGACAGTAGCGCTGAATATCAATTATGTAGCATTTGACGATATACTGATCCTTGGTGTTATTCCGGGATTTGGTGATGCTCCGCTACTTGAAAAATGGGAACGGCTTGTAGAGCTTTTTCCTGAACATCGGCTGGTTTTTTCAAGGTCGGTAATTCTTTTTCTTCATAGTACATTTGGCAGGCTCGATCTCGTATGGGCGATGGTCATTGCCAACTTATGCTGGGCGGGGTGTGCCGTTGTTTTCTATAAAGCATTTCAAAAACTTCATCTCTCACTGTGGTACTTTGTTCCCGTTATGTGGCTATGGTTCTCAATCCAATCGTTTGAGAATATATTCTGGGGCGTTAGTTCTCTTTGTAATTTCGGCGTTTTACTTTTTGTTATTACTGCATTTTATTTGGCAGTGTACCACCCAAGCCGACTCATTTATGCGCTGCCAGTAGCAATCCTTGCCACTTTCACCTATGGCAACGGACTGATGTCCTTCCCTATCGTAGCATTGGTTATGCTTCTTTCCGGTCAGCGAAAATCTTTCGTCATTACCATCGTGGTCATGGCTCTGGTAGCATTCATCTATTTTATAGACTTCACTCCTATTACTCAGAATCTTGATTTTAAAAATCCGGATGAGGTAAAGGAAGGTGTACTTGGTTTTCTTGGATTTATAGGATCTATTGCCACGCTTGACGCCTATACAGCGAAACCCTCGCTTTTGATGACAGCTGTTGTCATAGGTGCTTTGATGATCATAAGTTTTATTTTTCTGTTCAGAAAGCAACTCCTGAATCTTTGGAATGCAGCATGGACCAATAAGCCTTTTACCAACAAAGGTGCCTTGTTCGCATTGGCACTGGCACTTTTTATCATGATCACATCGCTGGCGCTATCTTATAAACGCATTCCGACAGATCATTTCGAAGGTATGTTTAAAGGTCGGTACCGGATGTATTCTGTTCTCGCCTGTATCTCGCTCTATTTTGCATTTCTTTCTTTGTCCGGATCTATTGTTGTAAAGAAGAGCCTGGTATTTTCTCTGGCGATCAGCGTCCTGCTGAACCTCACCATCCTGCACAGCAATTTTGCAGATACAGTAAACAACCGCAGAAGTGCCATTTGTCAGGAGTTCAACGCCAGATACAATGCTGACTGGCTGGGAACAAAAATGTTTTCTATGGATCGCAATCACCTCGAAATGATCAGATCTTATTACAACTCGGAAGATCCTTTGGCTGAGGGCTGGAACCCTGATCACTATACCATTGCTCCACAATTTGAAGGAAATAATTCACCTGACTTGCTCACCGATAGGAATGAATACCTGCAGATAGGATACAGTGAGGCAAATTTCCCTACTGAGAAAGACTATTCCGATGGCGGTTACGTCATTTTACAATCTGACAGCCATGTATATGCGGGTCACTTGTATCAGCATCCGGTTCCTTTAAAAACGACATTAAGGCGTCTTATGTATTTTTCGAAGGGTGCAATTGCCAGCTTCCATCGGGAGACCATCCAGCCGGGAACTTATAACATCTATCTCCTGCAAAGAGTAGACGGTAAAAATCATTTCTACTCAACCAACAAAACCTGGGTGAGAAAATAAGAAATGCTAGAATCGATTATGAATGGCTGTCAGAATACGTTCTACCTCAGCTTTCACTTCAGAGGCAGGCCGGACAAAATTGTTATTCATAAAACTAAAAATCAGCGTTTTTCCCTTCTTAGTCAGCAAATAACCACTAAGGTTATATACGTTACTCATGCCTCCTGTTTTGGCATATACAAAAGGTTTGTCTGCTTTGAATTGATTCTTAACCGTTCCGGAAACACCACCTGCAGGAAAAATAGCATACAATCTTTCCTTAGGTAGCTTCGTATCAATCTGCTGAAGTAACCAGGTCGTAGATCTTGGTGTAAAAAGATTGTATCTGCTCATACCCGAACCATCTTTCCAAACCGGCTTATCAGGAATCCCTTTGAAATGATTTGCCGTCGCATGTTCAATAGCCACGGTTGTATTCAGAGGCATGCCATTGGCTGACGCATAAAGCAGCATAAGTTGCTCAGCAAGAAGATTATCACTTTCGTACATCATGCGTCTGTACAGCGAATCTGAGGGAATACTGTAGACTTTCTGCAATTCAATATTTAATGGAATACGAATGGACTTTACTTCCTTTTTCAATACGTCGGACAACATTTCCACCAGCAAATCATCCGACATGCGTACGGGCACATCCTGTTTGAAGGGCTTGTCTACCGATGTCTGCGAATAATGAAAGTAATTACTTTCCTCATCTCTGAGGAATCCCGTTGTTGTTGTGTCTTTCTTTGTGAAACGCTTCCAGTAGCCAGGATAAACCGAAAATTCACGCTCCTGTTTTCTTGAAAAGCGGGCTATGTTTCCATAAATAGGCATAGCAGAAACTTCCGGCTGGTAATATCCATTGTAATCATCCCATGCCCAGCCTGGTCCGAATCTCTCATCTTCGAAATGTACAGAAGTATAAAAGATCTGCTCTTTTCTCGACTTCAGGAAATCAATCACTTTGCTTTTTGGCAAATCAGGATGCATTAATGACGGGTCGCCTGTACCTCTGATCAACAACAGCTCTCCCCATTCCAGGTATTCGAGCCCGGGAATAGAATCTCCCAAAGCATTTAATCCGGCATAAAGGCTGTAAATTTTGGTATTGGAAGCAGGAATGAAGTATTTATCATCGTTATAGGCAGCCAGATTTTTGCCACCTTTTTCTGTCAATATGGACACCCCCGTATGCTGCTGACTTAATATTTCCGATTTTTTTATCTCCCGGTTTACATAATGTGATACCGAACATCCTGACATGATCAGAGGGAAAGCAAGCAACAATAGTGTGCGCATAAATGGAAATGACAACAATTGGTAAAAGTCAAATAGAAGAAAATAACCCCGAAAAACCATAATCTGTAAAGAAACGTAACCTTCGTTATTCTTAGTTTATTAGCATGAAAGTAAAATTAGTTTTTTCAATTTAAAAGCAACGAATTACATTCCCGGTTTATACAATCGGACAGCCTCACGAATTTTACGCCACCATAATTTTGTTACTTTACAGCCATTATTCATCAATAAAAGTAAACCATGACTGATCTCCACGCTATCCTTAAACAGTATTGGGGATATGATCAATTCCGGCCATTACAGGAAGATACTATCCGATGTGTGCTCAATGCCACGGATACACTGGTTCTTTTACCGACTGGCGGAGGCAAATCCATTTGCTTTCAGGTTCCGGTGATGGCTATGGAAGGCGTATGTATTGTGGTTACGCCGCTTATCGCTTTGATGAAGGATCAGGTGGAACAGTTGAAACGACGCAACATTTCGGCAGCGGCAATTCATTCCGGCATGAACCGGCATGAAATAGATATCACTCTGGATAACTGTATTCACGGGCATACCAAATTTTTGTATGTATCGCCGGAACGATTGCGCACTGAAATTATGATTCAGCGCGCGAAGCAGATGAAAATATGCCTGCTTGCTATTGATGAAGCTCACTGTATTTCTGCCTGGGGTTACGACTTCCGTCCCTCCTACCTGCTCATTTCTGATTTTCGTGATTTATTGCCCGGCGTTCCCGTCATGGCGCTGACAGCCACGGCAACTGAAGAAGTACGGGTTGATATCATCGATAAGTTGAAAATGAAATCGGCGAGAGTATTTAAACAATCTTTCGCCAGAGCCAATCTATCTTATTCCGCTTTTGCCGAAGAGAATAAGGAGCGTAAACTGGTTCAGATATTAAAAAATGTACCGGGAACGTCCATCGTATACGTAAGAACAAGGAAACGAACTAAGGAGCTTGCGGATTCATTGATTCGTAATGGAATACCTGCTCTCGCCTACCATGCCGGCTTGCCATTCAAGGATCGCGGCGACAGGCAATCGGCCTGGATCAGGAATCAGACCCGGGTGGTAGTGGCCACCAATGCCTTCGGTATGGGAATTGATAAACCGGATGTCCGTTCGGTTGTCCATTACGACTTACCCGAAAATCTGGAAGCCTATTATCAGGAAGCAGGCCGGGCGGGTCGCGATGAAAAAAAGGCATACGCCGTTGCCCTTTTTAATAAAATTGATCTTGAAGAATTAATCGAAAGCGTTGAGCGTAAATATCCTCCTTTCGAACTGATCCGACGTGTATATCAGGCTCTGGCCAACTACTACAAAATTCCGGTTGGGGGATCCGAATTTGTCAACTATAATTTTGATATCAAGGACTTTACAGGAATATTCGGACTTCCCGTAAACGAAACTCATTACGCATTAAAACTACTTGAAGAAGAAGGATTTATCCAACTTGGTGAGAATTTCAATGAACCTTCCAAGCTGCATTTTATAGTAGACAACCGGCAATTGTACGACTTTCAGATACGCTATCGGGAAATGGATTCGTTTATCAAAGTGATATTGCGGCTCTATGGCGGAGAACTCTTTACAGAATATGTGAAGATATCGGAAAGTGAGATCGCGCAGATTTTCTTTGCACCGCAGCAGGAAGTAATCAAAAAGCTGGTGTTTATGCAGGAAAGGGATATTTTGGTTTATGAGCCCCGGCGCGATCAACCCCAAATCACCTACATGACGCCGAGATTTGAAGCTGCATTGCTTCCTCTGAATATCAGGGAGATAGAAAAAAAGAAAAAGCGAGACCTGGACAAAGCAAGCGCCGTTGTGGATTATGCCTCTCATACCAAACAGTGCAGAACGCTGTTACTATTAGAGTACTTCAATGAATTTGACGCAAGTCCATGTGGGATCTGTGATATATGTATTGAGAAAAAGAAAAGCGACTTTTTTGATGATGATAAAATGCAGGCAATACTGGATTTTATCAGGGAACATGAGCACATAACGCCAAAAGCATTAAGTAAGGCATTCGACTATGTACCGGAAAAAACGCTCTCGGCTATTCTCCGGAAATTTATTGAAGAGGAAATTATACACTATAATATGGTCGGGGAACTGACTTTAAAAAGCTAAGCACTATTTTGAAAAGAAGCATATTCACCACCGCACTATTACTTTCATTATTCTCCATTAAGTCTCACAGTCAGCAAATTAACGGATTGCAATATAGCAACTATGGCGGGCTGTATCGCGCTACTTACAATCCATCGGTTCTGGGTGGCTCCAAGCACAAATGGCAGGTCAACATCGGCTCTCTTGGTGGTAGTATCAATTATCGTTATTTCGTATTTCTGGGTAAAAATTCGTTGTTGTACCCGCTTCTCGCCCCCCACTCTACCAAAGAGCTTTACGGTCGCTCACGCACCATGGGGTCACTGACTGAAAAACCGCTATACCTGGTCAGTGAAATCCGGTGGCCATCTGTCATGTATTCTATTGATAAGCGACAAGGTATTGCACTGCAATTCCGCACAAGAGGATTTGTAACAGGGAACAATATTCCGGATCCGATCAAAAATTTGTATTTCCGCAGACTCGATACCGGCGAGGCACTACCTGCCAGCGGAGATTGGGGAAGTTTCAATATGACTCAGCAAAGTTTTTCCGATATCAGCTTTAGCTATGGATTGCAGGTAGTGGATCTTGATGCGCATAAGCTTCGACTTGGTGTGACAGGAAAGAAAATTTTTGGTGCACGCGCTGCCTTTCTCAATGCAAATATTAGCCAATACGAGCTCAGACCCGAAAATACAGATCCTGATATGAGTGAATTGGTACTTTCTAATATGACCTATGAAAGCGGATACAGCCATATTAATCAGAAAATGAGTATCGGAAATCTTTTTGATGCCGATAAATACGGTAATGGATGGGGATATGATTTGGGTTTTACTTACGAACTGGGAGCTTTCTGGAAGAATAAGGAAGAGAAATTTGATGAAAACCCACAATATATTTTACGACTGGCCGCTTCTTTAACTGACGTAGGAAGTATACGTTACAAAACAAAAGGTAGTAAAGTTGTATCGGGAAGCATGCCGGAATACGTAATGAACCAGGCTTCTATGGAAACAATCAGTGACCGCGGTCCTGAAGGATTGATGGAACTCCTTCCCTATACACAGGATACGACTTTGAGCACCACCGCACGATTACCATCTGCGCTTCATTTGGAAGCCGATGTTCAGCTTGTAAAGGGTTTTTTTATCAATCTTTCGCAGACCAAACGGCATCGGTACAGAGACAATCAGATACTGGATATTTACCAGCCTAATGTTTTTACCATCACTCCCCGCTTTGAAGACGAAGACTCTGATTTTGCTTTCCCGATTTCATTTGTTGAAGGCAACAAGCGGCCATCTGTAGGAGCTCTGGCGCATTTCGGCCCAGTATTTCTGGGATTCAGCAATATTAACGGGCTGATCAAGAAGACCGGAGCCCGGGGCAGTATGGTTTATCTTGGGTTTTCGGCCTGGAAACTGAATAGAAAGAAGGAGAAAAAGCAGAGATAAGATCAGGCTTTGGATTTACCCATTCCGAACCAGCCGCCGATACGGGAAAACATCCTTTTTTCGAACTCCCAGAAGAACGAAAACTTGCCCCATATCCAGCCCCAGCATAACAATACAACCTGATAGAGAGGCAAAATAATGATGATGTTGACAGTCCATCTGAGCCAGGAAGGAGATTCGCTGGTGAGGCCTATCAACTCAAAAAAAGCGCGTTTGATATAAAGAATAGAAAAACCCGTACAGGCGAAAACCAGCAGGATGATGAGCACATCCCAGCCGTTTTTTACATTCCATCGCTGTTTGAGTTTTTCTATCATGATTAATACGAAGTAGCTGTTAGCAATTAGCTACAAGCTGTTAGGATTGTAAGTGAAGGATTAATAGTATATTATGAAACCAAATAATATAAACTAACTTTTCACTACTACTTATTCGTAGAAGAAACCCATATGCTCAGGTTTTATTTCTTCGTTATCCAGCGTCAAAAATTCTTCCCAGAATGGGTCATTAGGTAAGCCTGCCCGGCATATTACCGGCTCCTTTTTTACAGGATGCTCAAAAAATAATCTTCTTGCGTGCAAATTGATGCTGCCGTCCGGGTTTCCTTTGGGAGCTCCATATTTCACATCACCACGAATAGGGCAACCCATTGATGCTAACTGTACACGGATCTGATGCGGCCTGCCGGTTATAGGTGATACTTCTATCAGATGGAATTTGTTAATCTCTCCCAGCCAACGATATGACAATTCGGCTTTTTGAGAACCAGGAACCTCGTAATCATGCGCTGTGGTGACATTTCTTCTTTCGTCCTTAGACAACCAATGTACCAGCTTTCCTTTCTTTACAGCAGGCTTATTTTTTACCACCGCCCAGTATGTTTTCTGAACGTCCCTTTTGCGGAAGATTTCATTCATTCTTTCCAGTGCCTTGGATGTTTTCGCAAACACTACAAGCCCGCTTACGGGGCGATCCAAACGATGCACAGTACCTAAAAATACCGCTCCCGGCTTATCGTATTCCACTTTGATATAGTCTTTTACCATATCAAGCAGACATTTATCTCCAGTGGCATCGCCCTGAACCAAAATCCCCGGTTCCTTATTGACAATGATCAGGTGATTGTCTTCGTATATAATTTGAAATGGTCTTCTGGCCATATTATTAGTTTAATACTTTTTAAAAGTTTAATAAGATTCTCCCATACTTGGAAAAGACTTACTCTTCACATCCTTAATATAATTGCCGATGGCATCATGCATGATATCATTCAGCTCTGCATATCTTCTCAGGAATCTTGGTTTGAAAGCCTTATTGATGCCCAGCAAATCATGTAAAACCAAAATCTGCCCGTCCGCTTCCGGTCCCGCACCAATACCAACCGTTGGGATACTGATACTTTCCGACACCATTTTAGTGAGTTTGGACGGAATTTTTTCTAATACGACCGAAAAACAACCTACCTCTTCAAGCATTTTGGCATCCTCCAGCAATTTCGCCGCCTCAGCGTCTTCTTTTGCTCGGACAGTATAAGTCCCGAATTTATAAATTGACTGCGGTGTAAGCCCTAAATGGCCCATTACGGGAACACCTGCGCTCAGTATACGTGTAATCGAATCTTTAATCTCCAATCCTCCTTCCAGTTTCACCGCATGAGCGCCAGACTCTTTCATGATTCTGATCGCTGAACTTAATGCTTCCCTGGAATTTCCCTGATACGAACCAAATGGCAAATCCACAACTACCAGCGCACGTTTCACAGCTCTCACAACAGATTGTGCATGGTAGATCATCTGGTCGATGGTAATCGGCAGGGTGGTCTCGTGCCCTGCCATCACATTAGAGGCCGAATCTCCAACCAATATCAGCTCAACACCGGCAGCATCCACAATTCCCGCCATTGAATAATCGTAGGCAGTGAGGCAGGAAATTTTCTCCCCCCTTGTCTTCATTTCCTGAATGACGTGGGTGGTAACACGTTTAATATCAGTTTTATGTACAGACATAACTTCTCAAAAATTAAATACAGTTCTGGTGAACTCACTCTATCACTACCAAACCGGCAGTGGCATCATTACTAGTTTCTTCCCAACCAGCTTTCAGGATTAAGCCGTGATGTATTCTTCCATATCTGGAACTGCAGTTCCGACGTTCCATCGCTGTCAGTCGCTACCCGGCCAATATTCTCACGCGCTTTCACCTTTTGTCCTGGTCTTACGCTTACGCCACTCATTTTAGCGTAAATCGTCATATAAATACCATGCTGTATCGCAACAACACTACCCATACCAGGCATCTGCGTTACATCCAGTACGACACCGTCGTACACCGAACGAACAGGATCTCCGGCAGATGTTTGAATATCAACACCCAGATTATCAACCATTACGCCTTTAAGGACAGGGTGGGGGCGCTGCCCGAAATGGCTGGAAATAAATCCTTTTACCGGCCAGGGAAGGCGTGCCTGAGAAGCCGTGAAAGAGGATGCTAATGTTGATTCCTCTTCGTTCATTCCGCCTGACGAAAACACAGGAGCTTCTTCCTTCGGCTCTTCCTTTACGGTCGCTTCACCTTTCTTTTCTCTTTCTGCATTCTCACGCGCGATGCGTTCACGTTCCGCTTTTCTTCTTGCCTCACGCTCTTCTCTTTCCTTTCTTTCCCTTTCCAATCGCTCTCTCCGCTCACGTTCTGCAATCCGGCGGATGTTTGCTTCCAAAAAGTCGTTTGCCCGTTTATTCTCAGCAATTTGCTTTCTCAACTCTACTTCCTTCTGAGACAGCTCTTTAATGACCTCATTCTGCTTTACTTTCAATCCTTCCAGTTTGGTATTTTCCGTCAGCCGGGTATCCAATACCGTTTTTTGCTGGCTTTTTTTCGAGGTAATTCTCTGGCGTTCTGCCCTGAGCTTACTTTCAAGCACTTCCATTTCTTTCACCTGCCCCTGACGCGCTTCGGTATATTGTTTCAGATACTTATACCTGTTTACAAATTGGTTGAAAGTTCCGGAGGAAAACAGAAATACCAGCTGGTTCATGTAGGCATTCCGCTTGGAAGCTTCATAGATCATGTGACCATATTCTTCCTTTAACTTTGCCAGACTAGCTGCCAGTTCCTGTTGCTTTTTTTGCAAAACACCCAATTCCTTATCCAGCAAAGCCAAATCGTCCGAAAGCAGGTCTATTTGTTTCTTATAGGTGTTAATCTGCTGATTAAGTGCCTTCAACTGACCCAGGTTGACATTCTTCTGAGAAGATGTCTGCTTAAGTATGTTCTGTATATCTCTTATTTTTCCCTGGTTCTCCGCTTTTTCTTTTTCCAATTGCTCTCTGGTTTTCTGGGCAAATGCACCAGACACTGCAAGGCACGAAAGCAACAGCACTAGAATGAAACCGCGATAGTGTGAATTAAATAGGGGCATATATCTTTTTTATCAACCTGAAATACCTTACCGGCGGACAAAGTTAAGCAGACTTACTGTTTTGCCCTATTATTTAAAATACTATATGGATTTACAGCTTGCGGGTATAGCCGGAGGGCACGCTGAACGGGAATCCCGGACTCTCCGCCTGAATATCAACCCTGGAATGTTTCAGCGTTATTTTTGTATTAGCGGGTTTTCCGTCCTGTAACGATTTCACATTGAGCATTACCAGACTTGTGAAAGGGAACAGGAGGTCATTAATTGAACGGAAATCGGTGTATTCCAAAGCGAAGGTATTGTTGGTACCATTCTCTCTCGCATTCAGTTTCGTCAGTTTCTTATTATCCTCAGCTACATAATTGTTTACTCCGATACGGCCTTTGTCCTGACTTAAAACAAAAAAATTGTCCTGTTTGGTAAAGCGATCACCTGGCTGAGCAGGGAAGGGGAGGTTACCTACAATCACCGACTGTAAAAGCGCAAAATTTAACTCAAAATTGTACTTTTTACTGAGTTGTTCGTAGGTAAAAACAAAATACTGCTTATGAAACTTATCCATGAAAACGATAGAATCCGGAGTAATCAGTCCCCGTGCAACTTCAAATCCTACACCTGTCACGGAAATCCAGATCAGGCTATCCTTTTTCATTCGGATATTGACATTGGTATTGTCAAAATTCTGCTTGTCGCTTTCGAAAGATACCTTTGACTTGGCTGTCAGGTAGTCAAAAGCTACCTCATTGATTTTCACAGGCTCCACTACCTCTGCTACCGCAATGCTATACTTTTTCGAATCCGGTTCGGTTACAGCAACAGAATCGACGATAACCTGTTTTGTATTCTTTGCTATTTTATTTTTATGACATGCCGTAAGCCACATCATGCTTGTGGCCATCAGCCACATCATCATTCTATTGTTCATGTAAAGCTCCGGTTGCAATTTTTTTATCAAGCAGTTCTGTGGTTTCTCCCATCTTTTTTGCCTTTTTCCACTGAGTTACCGCGTTGTCGCGTTCTCCCAATTTGAAAAGAACATCACCATAATGCTCAATAATAGTACCACTTACTTGTGTACTTTCTGTTGAAATAGCTTTTTCCAAGTAGGTTTTGGCCTTTTTGTAATCTTTTAAAATATAAAGAACCCAGGCGTGGGTATCCAGATAAGTAGGATTATCGGCATGCATTTGCACCAGTTTTTCCGACATCTTTAAAGCCCTGTCCATTTTTTCTTTACGCAAAGAAAGGAAGTAGCTGTAGTTGTTAAGTACATGGTCATTATCAGGATTCTCTTTCAGAGCCAACTCATAGGCTGCGTCGGATTTTTCATGGTTTCCCAAGCCATTGAATGCATCTCCGAGTTGCGCATGAATGTAGGGAATCATATCCGGCTTATCCGTAATCAGCTTCAAACTCTCTTCCAACGACGAAATGGCTTTGTTATAATCTTTCTTCATCAGATGAGCCGTTCCATTGGAATACCATAATAATCCCTGATTCGGGAATACCTCCAGTGCCAACTCCGAGTGCACCAACATGCTGTCTACCTGATTCAATTCTCCGTCCAGTTGTAACAATGCACCCCAAACTTCAAACGTTGAGCCATCCAGACGGGCAGCTTTTGCGTAAAGATCTCTTGCTTCCGCTTTCTTACCAATGCGCATCAGCTGATCAGCATAAATAATACTTGCTTTGGAATCCTTCGGATGGGTATCAGCCAATTGTTTAGCCAGCACTACAGCATCCTGAAATTCAGCTTCTGTCTTCAGCATTTTCACATATCCCGATAAAACCCTGATCTTGGGCTCTGCTTCCAGATTGGGATTGGCAAATACCAGTTTAAGCTCCCTGTTACATTTTTCAATATCTCCGTTTTTCCGGTAAATATCCGCCAGCAACACATGCGCCTGTGCTTCATCCGGATTGATCTTTAATGCCTCTTCTAATGGTATAATTGCCTCATTGGTACGGTCATTCGCAATCAGCATTTCTGCCAGTTCTATACGGTAACTCACTTCTCCCGGTTCTGCTGTAATCAGCTTTTTCGCTTCTGCCAGCGCTTTATCCAGCTTATTCTGACGTAAATAGAGCTGCTGCTTCTGATGCGTGATTTCTTCTGTAACACCTATTGATTTTTCAAGATTATCATAAGTCACAATAGCCTTGTCGTACTGATCATTGAAAACATAGATGGCGGCCAGTTCTATACCATATTGAATATTGTCGGGACTTTTAGCTACAAGTGCCTGATATATCTGCGCAGCTTCGGCATACTTGCGCTTTTTTGCCAGTAATTCACCCAGTTGTTGCGTGTAATAAATATTGTTTTTATCCAGATCGTATGCTTTGCGTGAAGCAACAACCGCATCATCCGTCCGATCCAGTTTGAGAAGCGTACGGGCAAGCATATAATATCCTGCAGCATTATTTGGCGTCTTTTCAATCAGTTTTTCAAAAATCGGAAGCGCTTTGGCAGGTTCGTCTCTCATCAGAAACTTCATCCCTTCGATCGCCATTGATTCATCCTTCAGATGCTGATCCGGTACAGTAAGCGAATCCGGCTGCGTCTGTTCACTGCCGGTTTTGTCCTGCGCGCTCGCTGTATGCCTCGCATGAATAACCAGCAGAAAGCCGATCAGGAAGAATATTTTAAAGGGTCTGGTCCTCATATCTTGTCATGATGCCCATCTGATTGCGAGCCAAACCGGGCGGTTGGTGGTAAAAAGCAAAGTTATTGTTTTTTGTTCTTTTTGTCAGGAGATATGCTGCTATAAACAAGAATAGTAACGACAAAGTTGCCCTATTCTTATTTTGACACCTGCTATTGCACAGAATAGGTTTGGCGCGATACGCCACTTCTTCCGTCTGCGCTCAATACCTCGGTACGAATGTTCATGGTAGCTACTGCATCGCTGTTGTAATAAATCAGTTTTGCCTTACCATCCTTTCCGGTCCTGACCATCGGAGCCCAAAAAACAGTTGACCTGTAATCGGGGCGGGCATCTTCTTGTCTTACAATATCATACCTGGGCATATAGAAATCCCTGGGCGTATTATAACCTGCAATTTTGGTCACTAACACACCAGGCACTACCTCGTTGGAATAGTCGTAGTTAGAATCTCCTCTTTTGGTATATACAGCAATTACCCCATTTCCACGCCGACTTCCATAAATGGCAGCAGAAGGTCCTTTCAATACGTCTATGGATTCCACATCATTGATATTGATGGAGGTCAGCATGTCCTTTTCCACAGGCATTCCATCCAGAATAAACTGAGGCTCTCCACGACTTCCCCGAATCGAAACCGTGGCGTTCATGCCTGAACCCATTACCTGCACACCAGCAACCCGTCCTGCCAATACATCCAGTATACTAAAGGCAGAAGAAGCCAGCTGCGGAGTCATTTTGATAGAGGCATCCGCATTGCTGTATAGTTTTCTGGAATCCCGTTCCGCTTCACGCTTCGCCCTGACCGTTACCTCATTCAGTAATTTTTCGCGATTAGCCCTGATCGTTTTGATAATTTCCTGATACTCCTCCGCGCGTTTTAGATAGGCCTGAAGTTGTTCAGTCTCAACGGTAACCGGATAGTAAGGGACTTTCAAAACCGTAAATGCCGGAGGCTGAAAAATATCCGCAATAAATGTCAGATTCTGGTTCCCTCTTTTATTCATTCCCTGCAACCGGGCACTCAGCGAATCGGTAAAAACCATATTATGGATTGCAAAATACCCGTTGTCAGCGGTCTCCCCGGAAAGCATGGTTTTTATGCTGTCATTCTGCAGATAAAGCGAATACATTACCTTTTCCGTAAGAGTCCGGTTACCACGTTTCACCGTTCCCGAGAGCGTAATTCCCTGTTCAATAAACTTTTGAGGTGCAGGAAGCGAGTCTTTCATTACATCCTGCCAGATAAATCTCCGCCATCCCTGTGTCATCATCAGCTGGTCAAGTGCTGTTTTTCTTTCTGAATTAGCAGGATCGAAATAAGAACCAGGTTTTTCAATAGTGCCCTTCAGGTCAGAAGTAAGCAGAAGGTAGGAGCTGATATCCTGATCATACGGTTGAGCGGCTATTTGTCCGGCATCTGTAACGGCAACGGAAAGACCTGCCTCAACAGGGTTTCCTGAAGAATCTGTAACCATGACAGACAGCTCCGTTTTTTCTCTGGTTTTGAATACTTTTTTATTGGGAGTAACCTCAACACGAAGCCTGTTGTTATGATCTATGAAAACAAGTCTCTCGGAAACCGGCCTGTGCTGCTCATCAAAAAGTGTGAGGTGGGTAATTCCTTCCGGCAAATCCTTTTTTTCAAGATTCATCCTCAAATTCCTGCTGCTCACTTTTCCATTGGCAACAAAGGTAACAACCCCACGCGTGTGACCTACGACGTGTACATTTCTCTCTTTTCCATCCTGAAAATTTTGAAAAATGAGCACCCGCATTACTCTGGAATTGGATACATTATCCACCATCAATGAATAGCCTTGCTCTGATGCCGGAGGCAGGTTAAAAGACTGCAATTCACCATTTTCCTTCCTGACATACGCAGTATATTTCACATCCTTTTCAGGTGTAAACTGGAAATTACCAAACCCGAGCGCAGAGCTTGTGAAGGAAATAATTGTGTCTTTGCGCTGATCAGCTACAAATCCACTTATTGAGGTTCCAGCGCCCTCAGAATTAACGGCTTTGAATGCTATCCTTCCTGTAATGCCAGTCAATAGCTGACCACCTTCGGGAAAAAACTGAACATCTAATCCAGCATCTGCTGAAGGCGTTTGAGCAATTTCCTGATTAAAAATGTAAATGCTTTTTTGAAAAAAATAATCCTCTGAAAAATTACGCATCCAATGGGTATAAGCCCGGATCGTATAGGCACCAGGAGTCAGGGGGGCAGCCAGCGCAATATCTCCGTGACCATTTCCTCCATCAAGCTGTACTCTTCTTAGCGCTACATTTTTCCCTGTACGCTGTTCAATCAGATCCACATATAGGAGTGCAGATGTACTATCCGCCTGATGCGTTGCGCCTTCCACGAGGTAACCTTTGAACCATAGTGTATCACCTACAGAGTAGTACGGTTTATCTAAATGCAGATATGCCTTTTCCTGAGGGTATACTGCCCGGAACTTCCGGAGTCGGGATGTAATGGTTTTGATAAAATCCTCATCCGAATGCCTGAATGCCGTACCCAGGGCACTCACCATCAACATCAGGATGAGGTAAGCTAATCTTTTATGAATCATGGCTTTCAAATCAGGTTCACAACATTATCAGCCAAAATAGTGAATTATTTCTACTATCGGTTCCATTTTCTAACCAGCAGATACAATGGATAGCTGATGACCAGAAAAAGGAGTGCAAACTGGCTGCTGGAAAGGTCTTGCACCACAGCGCTTACCAGAAACGCCAGTGATAAAATAAGCATAATGATCGGCAAAACGGGATAAGCAGGGACTTTCCACGGGCGGGGCAGGTCGGGCTCGTTTTTCCTGAGCGCAAGGAGGGAAGCAAAGCCTGAAGTATAACCCAATACAAAGAAAAATGTTGCAATATCCGACAGCTTTTCACAGGTTTCTTTACCGGTAAGAATTAGTCCGATCGCGATGCAGGAGGTAATCAGCATGGCTTGCGAAGGGGTACCACCCTTATTGACCTTCGTCCCACCTTTGAGAAACAATCCATCGCGGCTCATAGAATACAAGACTCTGGGATTGAATAACAATTGTGCATTTACAATCCCTAAAATAGATACCATCAGGAATATCGTTACGATCTTACTTGTTCCTTCCCCAAAAATCAGCCTGATGGCATCTGCCGCTGCCAGCTTCGACTGCACCAGTTGGTTCATCGGAAGAACATGCAGAATAGCCAGGTTGCAAAGCAAATAGATGATGATGATCAACAATACACCTCCGATCATGGATCGGGGCAGGTTTTTGGCCGGATCCCGGTCTTCTTCTGTAAAATAGGCAGCCGTATGCCAGCCATCATAGGTATAGAAGATTGCTTGCAAGGAGAAAACAACAGGTGCTATCCAGCTGCCTGTCTGTACGATACGGCTTGTTGTCAGTTGGGTAGCCTCAGAAGAAATGTCTTCTCCATAGATGTAACAGATAGCAACAAAAACAAACAAGCCAACACCCTTCAATACACTCATGATATTCTGAAAAGTGCTTGCCAGCGCCAACCCAAGCCAGTGAATTCCCGACAGCGAGGTCAATATCGCTGCGGCAACGTAGGCTTCATATCCTGTCAGCGAGGGAATCAATAGTGCCAGATATTCGCTCATGGTGTACACACCAAATCCCAATGCAGAACATGTTCCCAGCCAGCTGTTTATGCCCACTACGAAACCCGCGTAATTACCGAAAGCTCTTTGCGCATATACATACCAGGCTCCGGCCTTAGGGACAGATGTGCCTAGCTCAATCGTACAAAGTGTTCCCAGAAATGCGTAGAGGCTGACAATCAGCCACAAGGTCATGATCAACAGAGGAGAGCCGAGCTGCTCTGCAATAGGTCCCGGTTTACGGAGGATACCTGTTCCAATGGTTCCTCCCACAGTTACTGCCACGCCGAATCCTACACCCAGAATTTTGAAAAGTTCAGTTTTTGCTGTTGCCCGGGCCATTGAATACATCGGTTATATCTACCAAAATAGTAAAACTTTTTGTTTCTGTAAGTCATATATTCGTCTGCTATTTCGATATCATACAACCTTCCGGCTATGCCCAGACTACGAAACCATTGGCTTATTCATCTGTCAGCATGGCTTCTCTTTGCCATTTTTCCTGTCACGATTATTTCCCGTGAGCTGGATACTGCGGTAATGAGCTCTATTTTCACCTCGTTACCCTTCTGGATATTTATGTCCATTTACCTGGCAGTCTACTACGGAAATACTTTTTTTCTGATCCCCCGGCTCTTTTTTGTAAAAAAATACACCGCTTACCTAAGCATTTTTGTCGTCAGTTTTTTGCTGTTTTTTTATTTTAAACCCTTTGAAAATTTATTGTTTCAACGATTTCAGCCCGATTCAGAAAAGCATCATGCGCCAGAAGATCGTCCCGAAGCCTTCGCACCTAAGCCACCTCCTGGTTCAGCTTCTGAAATGGCAACGCATAGACCGTTTCCAGGTGACGACCCATCACACAGACCGCCACCATTAAAAGGAGCAGGGAGGAGCGACCTCCCCGCTGTTGACTATGTGAGTCTGATTCTTTTTCTGATAGTATGGGCTGTAGCCATGGCGGTTAAAATATCAGCACAATGGAGATTATCAGAACAGAAGATGATCATTTCTGAAACAGAAAAAGCAAAGGCGGAACTTTCCTTCCTCAAAGCTCAGATCAATCCGCATTTTTTGTTCAACACATTAAATAATATTTATTCACTGGCCGTTGCCAAAAGTGATCATACAGCGGACGGTATTCTTAAGCTTTCTCAGTTGCTCCGCTACATCACCGAGGAGGCTTCTGTAGATTTTGTACCTCTTCACCACGAAATTCGTTGTTTGGAGAATTATATTGATCTTCAGAGGCTCCGTTTGAACAGTAAAAGTAAGGTTCATTTCGAGATTGAGGGAAGTACTGAAAATCAGCTGATAGCGCCTTTAATTTTTATCAATTTTGTTGAAAATGCCTTCAAATATGGCATTAGTAACCGCTATGAGAATTCAATAGAAATAAAAATCCGGGCAAAGGGCCGCTCTATAGAATTCTCGTGCCGCAATCAAATCTTCGAAACCACACCTGAAACAGACCGCGAAGGGGTTGGAATTGCAAATACTGAAAAACGGTTACAGCTATTGTACCCGGGCCAGCATCAGCTGGACATCCGAAATGAAAACAGTTTTTTTGAAGTGGTGCTCAAACTAAATTCCGACCAGCTGAAAAAATGAAGTGTATTGCGATTGATGACGAACCACTGGCTTTGGAACTACTCAGAACTTATATCTCTGAAGTTCCGGAATTGAATTTGCTTCACACATTTGATGATGCGCTGGAAGGAGCTGCCTATCTGAAACTGCATGAAATAGATTTACTTTTTATTGATATTAATATGCCGGATATTTCCGGGTTGGATCTGGTGGCAGCTATTGAGAATAAACCCATGGTCATTTTCACAACCGCGCATAAGAAGTATGCACACATCGGTTTTGAATTGGAGGCAATTGATTATCTGCTCAAACCTATTTCACCGGAAAGATTTCAAAAAGCGGTGACACGCGCACAGGAACAGTTCCAATTACGCAAGCGGATAACAGAGCCCGAGTGGGAGCCATTTATGGTGCGATCGGAATATAAAATGATCCGTATTGATCCGGCACAAATTGAATACATTGAATCAATGGAAGATTATATCAAGATTTTCTTGATTGATACCAATCGACCGGTGCTCACACTCATGTCTTTGAAAACAATACTGGAAAAACTTCCGGAATCAGGTTTCAGCAGAGTACACCGCAGTTTTATTGTCGGTGAAAAACAAATTCATTCTATTGTAAATAAAAAGATCAGTTTAAAATCCGGTAAAGAAATTCCGGTCAGTGACACGTATATGAGCTTTATAGAAAAGTGGAAAAATCACTGATTCATTTTCCCATTCACCGATACAAAAGTCCTGTTTACCGGTAAACTCGGTCATCTCTGCAACAAGAAAGCCGCCTGTTTCGATAAGGTTAGTAAATACACCTTGAACACGAAAACAGATGGAACGCAAAGAATTTTTAAAGAGAGGATTTTCAGCATTGGGTTTGGCTGCAATTGTAAGTTGCTCTAACAAATCGGTTGATCCGGTGGATACAACCGAAACAGGAACCTCAACCGGGGACGGGACCTGCACCATTACTGCTACTGAAACCGAAGGTCCTTTTCCTACGAAAGTGCCGGGGAGCTACGTACTAAACGATATTACCTCTGACAGACAGGGTAATAAACTGACCATTAAGATCACCATCCAGAACAAAAACAACAGTTGCGCTGCTCTTTCCGGAGCTTTGGTAGATATCTGGCATTGCGATGCAGCTGGCAATTATTCTCAATATGGGGGCACAGGAATGCAGTCGACCAACTATCAAAGTGTGAACTTCCTGAGAGGCCGACAAACCACTGATGCCAATGGGCTGGTAACATTTACAAGTATCTATCCGGGCTGGTATTCGGGTCGTGCACCGCACATTCACGTCCACGTTTACAATGCCAGCGGGAAGTCGTTATTGGTTACCCAAATCGCATTTCCGGAAGCAACCAGCGCATTGGTTTACGCGCAAGGTGTGTACAAAAATCATGGCCAGGCAGATACTACAAATGCCCGCGACAATGTGTTCGGAGACGGCACTTCCACAGAAATGTCTACCGTAACAGGGTCTGTTTCCACAGCATTTGAACTCACACATACGATTGTAGTGAACGGGTAGGGGAGGAGTGTCAGCCGCTGGCAGTCTGTAAGTAATATTTACATGAAAAATAATAACCTTAGCGATTAGCTGTTAGCTAACCGCTAAAAGCTAATCGCTGTCATGAAATCCATTCGCTTTTGTTACCGCAAAGTCATTGATGTCAGCTCCCGGCAGGGTTGGGACAGAGCGGTCTTCGATGCCACGTATCTTGAATTTTACATGCAGGCGCAACGGCTGGATCCGGAAGGTAAGCATCCCACATTTGCCGAGCTTACAGACAATATTCCCGATGCACAGCATCTGCATTATCTCACCAGTTCTGCGGCAATAGGATACATCAGAAAGCTTGATGATGTCATTCCGGATGTCCACAGTACGCTGGGACTGCCATGCCTGCCGTTCCATGATTTTAAGTTTGAGATCCTTGCATCGCATATAGAAGATAAGGCCCAGCACCGGATCGCGATCTCTTTTTACAGCGATCCGGTGATATGGCTGGAAACGATTGGTAGCAGCATTTTAATTACAGGGCAAGACAACCACGAAAAGCTTCGTAGCGGAGAGCAGACAGAAACAGAACTCATTCCAATGAGCTCATTTTTAAGCATTTCACATTATACTAACCCTCAAAACTGAAGTCATGATCATACAAACGCCTGCTCATATATACCTGCAAAGCCAGCGTAAAGCAATAATAAACGAAGGATTTCGTAGTTATAGTACGTTTGATGAAACGAAAGTTATAGGTAATCTTATTGCATTCCATGAAGTGGAACTGGATGCCGGCCAAAGTATTGACATTAAAACCGATGTACTCACGGAAATCATTCTTGTGCCTGTTGTCGGCGGAGTGGAATTGATTTCTGCAGGTACTGATCCTATATTTCTGAGTGTAGGAGAAACCTTTCGTTTTTTTGAATTTCCGGAAAGTGATTTTAAAATAGCGAACCCCTATCCCACCGAAACAATTAGTTACCTACAGATACATATTCGCCCGGATTTAACGGAAGACGCCACTAATAATCTGTTTGACGAATTACCTGTAAACCGATTTTCGCTGGAAGATATCAATGCATTAATACCTGCATTTACTAACCTGAGCCGTTCAGTAAGTGCTGTAATCGGACAGTACAATGGAAGGGAAGAAGGTATTTATGTTCTGAACAATCCGCAGAATACAGTATTTGCATACATCATCAACGGTGCCTTTGAAGTACAGAACCGACTGCTGGAAAAAGGCGATGCACTCTCACTTTGGGAACTCGAAGAAGTAGACTTCGAAGCGCTGTCAGATGGCGCGGTGGTGCTGTTGATGGAGATTGGGGGATGAATAAAAAATGATCACAATCGAGTAGGAGGAAAATGAAAGTTTTCCTCCTTTCATTTTCCGTCCTCTCACACCACCGTGCGTACGGGCCTCGTA
>NZ_QNUL01000047.1 GCF_003383615.1 Dyadobacter luteus | reverse complement strand
CCATCAGCTAACGATAAGTACTGCAACTCTCGTTCGGGACTTGCACCCTATAGATATAGAACATGCCTGACACACACTAAAAAGGTGCCCGAAGGCACCTTGGTTATCAAATCAGCAGATGTCTGTTATGAATATGGAGTAAAAAAATGGTTACGGATCAGGCAATTCAGTATAAATCCGTTTCTAGGAAGGATCCAGCTCCCGAGTCACTAGCAAATATTTAACCTTACCACTTTCAAAGTAAATTTGAATATGCTCATACAGTTTCGGTTCCACAGCATATCGCAAATACCACTGTGGAGAGTCTGTCATGATCGGATCATAGTGTGACCACAAATCTTTTGTAAACATTGAGATTCTCTGAAATTTATTGGCGTATGAGCTCTTACCCTGAATTTTCACCAGCTTGCCATACAACGCATCAGAAGCGTCTCCAATCCTCACTGAGGCCGATTGGTTCTCTTTCAATGGCCATTGCGCAAGCTTGTTTCCATTGTTAAGATAGATGCTACTTACTTTTCCCTCTTTAAACGCTATTTGTACTCCTGAATCTGTTCCCTTTTGCTCATCCAGAAAAATGGACTCGTACAAATGAATACGGTTATCAAGTTGCTGAACATTAGAAAAAATATTACCTACTACATTCACATACCGGATGCCACTACCCTCCGGCAAGCTTTTCAATATTTCATAAACATCCTCCGCATCAGCATCTATTTTTATTCCTAAATGCCCCCCGACGGTGATTGAATCCCTACTGACAGGTATCAATGCAACAGGCTCAATAATAATTTCGGGTTCAACCTGCTCATTGGTGAGGCATCCTGTTCCAATGAATGCCAGAGAAAGCATTACTGTAAGTACTGTATTTTTCATGCAATATGTATTTGATAATCTACATTACAGGGATGCATGTTTTATCAAATTGGTTGTAACCGATTCTAACTTTTCCTATAGAAAATGCTATTGCCAGGCATAAAAAAGTCCGTGCGATTAAACACGGACTCATCTTCTGCGTTTTGGCAAACTACAGATCTATTTCAAAAACTCCATCACATTTTCTTTGGTTACCAATTGGAAAGGAATCAAAACTTCGCTTTCATACTTTTCTCCTTTGGCTGCTTTTATAGCAGCTTCGATGGACTTACTTCCCTGCTCTTTTGCATTCTGAAATACAGTGGCATCTAATGTTCCTTTCTTTACAGCCTGCAACGCATCAGGAATAGCATCCACACTTACAACCAGCACCTTACCTTTTAACCCAGCCGCTTCCAGTGCCTTCACCGCTCCCATTCCCATTTCATCGTTCTGTGCAAAGATGGCATTGATTTTCGGGCCAAAAGACTGTATCCAGTTCTCAGTCAGCGACATTGCTTTAGCTCTGTCCCACTCCCCTGTCTGCTCTGCAAGTAACTTCAATCCGGGACTGGCTTTCAAAACCTCCTTCGCGCCCTGGTCACGTTTGATCTGCGCAGCCTGCCCCATGTAACCGTGCATCATAATCACATTCCCTTTTCCTCCCAGTTTCTCCGCAATATACTTCATGGCAATTCTTGCCGATTCTGTATCGTCCGAACCTACAAAAGCTGTTGGTTTGGCTGTAGTTTCAGAGTTCACATTGATGATCGGGATCTTAGCGTCCATTGCCAGTTTGACTGCCGGCGAGCTCGCTTCTACCTCACATGGATTCAGTATAATCGCATCAACTCCCTGAGCGATAAAGCTCTCAACCTGCTCGACCTGTTTCAGAGAAGAACGCTCAGCATCCACCACTATCAATTCAGCTCCAAGTTCTTTGGCTTTTGCCTCCATTTCATCAGCCACATTCACTACAAACTCATTTTGCATACTGAGCATAGTGGCACCAATTACCAGCTTTTTCTCTCCTGAATCATCGGTTTTGGATTGGTTGCAACCAGCCATTAGCAGCGATAAAACCAAAAATCCTGACAAAAAAATATTTTTCATTGTATTGAATATTTTATCGATTAATTACCAAATCATAGAGCGATGCCCTATGCGGAGAGATATTTGCCTTTCAGGCAAATGCGCATATGCAGCTTCGTTCCGAAATGCACTGACCCTTGTTACCACTATAACCTAAACATTACCCACTGCCCTTATCTCCAAGCTCTTAACTCTTCTTCCCCATACTATCCAAAACCACTGCACCGATAATGATCACCCCCATCACTACCTGTTGATAATAGGAGGTCACATTTAACAGATCCAGACTATTGCTGATTACTCCGATCAACAATGCTCCGATCAGAGTGCCCGTCATTGTACCTGTCCCACCAGATGTACTTGTTCCACCTATGATGGCTGCTGCAATAGCGTCAAGTTCAAACCCCGCTCCGGCATTAGGTTGCCCGGTTGTAATCCTTGATGTAAGCAAAATACCTCCCATGGCAGAAAGTATTCCGCAGATGGTATATACCCACATTTTGACATTATTTACCCGTATTCCCGAAGCCCGGGCGGCAGGTTCGTTTCCTCCAACCGCATACATATAGCGGCCCAGGATGGTTTTGTTCAGAAGAATGGAACAAACAATAAAAGCAACGATTAAGATGATGATTGGAAAAGGAATGCCCAATACATTTCCTCCGCCAATAAAATTGAAAGAATCGGAAAGATTGGATACTGGTCGTCCTTTACTTAAAATAAGTGCAAGACCACGGCCGATCGTCATGGTACCCAGGGTTACAATAAATGGAGGCACTTTACTTTTGGTAACCACAAATCCATTGAACGCACCAATTCCAAGCCCGGCTCCCAACCCGATTACGATAGGAACAATCACCGGATAGGTATCAGGATGTGCAAAGGTCGCTGCCACAACGCCAGTTACTGCCACCATAGATCCAAGAGACAGATCAATTCCACCTGTAATAATTACAAACGTCACTCCGAAAGCCAAAAGAGCATTAATCGAAACCTGATTCCCGATGGTCAGCAAGTTGGATACTGTAAAAAAACGGGGCGTGCTGAACGCCAGAACCAGACATATGATCAAAAATGCCAGATATATTCCATACTGCCCAAAGCTCCTGAATCGCACTTGTAAATTATTTTCCAATTTGAAATGATGTGATTAATTACTTATTCTAAAACAATATGATCATCACCTGGAAAGCTAACAGCTCATTGCTCACAGCTAACCGCTACTCCACCGCAAACTTCATAATCAATTCCTGTGTAGCTACTTCACGTGAAAGCATGGCAGTTTGTTTCCCTTTGGATAAAACCATAATGCGATCACTCAAACCCAATATTTCCGGCAATTCGGACGAAATCATGATGATGCCCATACCTTCTGCTGCCAGTTGATGAATCAACTTATATATTTCAAATTTTGCTCCCACATCCACTCCTCGGGTAGGTTCATCCAGAAAAATCACCTTTGGCGACGACAGCAATACTTTACCTATGACGACTTTTTGCTGATTTCCTCCACTCAGTGTGGTTACCTTTTGCGCCAATCCTGAAGATTTGATCCTTAGATTTCCAGCCATTTCTGCTGTAACGGATTCTTCACTATTGGCATTGATAAAAATGCCCTTTTTGTGTTTGGACAGACTTCCCAACGAAAGATTTCCCTGAACAGACATCTGAGGAATAAATCCCAATCCCTTACGATCTTCGCTGACGTAGCCGATACCGTACTTAATAGCATCATCAGGTGATTGTATAGAAATTTCTTCTCCATCCAGATAAATGCTTCCATTATCAGGTTTATCCAAGCCATATATGGCACGGGCTATTTCCGTCCTACCCGCACCCATCAATCCTGCAATACCCAATATCTCACCGGCACGAACGCTGAAGTTGATTTCTGCAAACGAATTTCTTTTACCTAAGTTTTTTACTGATAATATTTCTCTCCCCTTTTCAATATTTGATTCCGGAAACATTGAGCCTATTTCCCGACCCACCATCATATGTATAAGCTCTCTTTCATCCAATTCTGAAGCTCCTTTTGTACCAATATATTTACCGTCTCTCAGGACAGTAATGGTATCCGAGATTTTAAAAATCTCGTCCATCTTATGCGATATATAGATAATCGCAACTCCTTTTGCTTTTAGGTTTCGGATTATGTTAAAAAGCATGGCAACCTCTTTGTCTGAAATCGCAGATGTAGGCTCGTCCATGATAATCACCTTCGCATTGTTGGAAATGGCCTTTGCAATCTCGACCATCTGCATTTGCGCTACACTGAGGTATTTCATTTTGATATCAGGCGAAATTGTCACACCCATTTCCTCCAAAAGCGCAGTCGCCCGCTGTCTGATTTTACCATCATTGAGCCACCCGGTTTGTGAACCGGTTATTTCTTTTTCTCTTCCCAAAAAGATATTCTGCGCAACAGTAAGTTCAGGAATACTCATGATTTCCTGATGAATCATAGAAATCCCTTTCCTCTGGATATCATTAACGCGGCTCCCCGTTAGCTTCTTCCCTTCAAGAATAATTTCACCGGAGTCTGCAGGAATGAGCCCGATCAGAATTTTCATGAAGGTTGATTTTCCAGCTCCGTTTTCTCCCATCAGGGCATGTACTTCACCCGATTTAAGAGTCAGCTGAACATTGTCCAGAGCTTTGATTCCGGAGTAGGATTTGGTGAGATTGGAGACTTGGAGGATGGGCATAAGGATGATGGAGTGGCGAGGTGGTCTTAACTAGGATACCTATCACCATTAAAATAGGGCGCTGCCCTATCTTGGGGAATGTAGGTCTTTCAGACCAATTATCTTAACAAAATGATTAGTCCCATATAAATCGTTCATCGTACTCTACATTGTATTTTTTCAAAAAACCTCTCAATTCTTCCTTGAAGTTCTTCCTCTCATGATGTGCTTTTTGATTAGCTATGTATTTGATAACAACATCTAGTTCATACGGATTTACCGAGAATATAGCATACCCGTCCTGCCAGTAGAAGTCACTGTACTCTTTACCTTTAGTTTTAATCCATTTAGAAGAATTCTGTTTTAATGCCTGCAAAAGTTTCATTGGAGGAATCTTTTTTGATAAGACACAAAGTATATGAATATGATCAACGTAACCTCCTACTTTGATACAAACGCATTCGAGCTCGTTACAAACTCCACCCAGATAATTCCATAACTCTTCCTGGATTTTTTCATTGATAAGTGGACGACGATATTTAGTACTGAACACGATGTGTGCACAGATTTTAGATAATGATTGTGACATTTTATAGTGTGTTGATGATAATAGCATTCCGGAAATCTGATAGAGCATCGTCCTATATTAATGATATAGCCCTTTCAGAGAGTATCGAAATTCCAAACTTACCCTGAAAGGGTTTAATATCTTAGCCCGGGGCACACGCCCCGGGTATTCGTTAATATAATCCGGATTCATTCCGTGTGTTCGTTATCGTGTATTCGTTTAGGTCACGACCCAGTCCACTCCACACCAGTATCTTTCCAGCTCCGTGAGTTAGCCGACTCAATCACCGCCTCGCAAACCTTCTGCGTTTCAAGCGCATCTCTGAAAGTCGGAGCGCAGTCTTTACCCGTTTGCAGACTCTCAAAGAAATCTGCTACCTGGTGAATGAAGGAATGCTCGTATCCGATGCTTGTTCCGGGGATCCACCATTTTTTCATGTAAGGCTGATCTCCGTCTGTAACCAAAATAGATCTCCAGCCACGAACGATCGACTCATCGCTGTGGTCAAAGTATTCAAGACGGTTCAGATCATGCAGATCCCAACGAATTGAAGCATGTTCTCCGTTAATTTCAAACGTATAAAGTGCTTTATGTCCGCGAGCATATCGCGTCGACTCAAAAAGGCCGAGAGAACCATTGTCAAAATGGCAATGGAAGATCGCTGCGTCGTCGATTCCTACCTTCTGCACCTGTCCACTTTCAGCATGAACACGCTCCTTAATAAAAGTCTCAGTAACGGCAGACACATCTTTAATTCCGCCATTGATCCACATTGCTGTGTCGATACAGTGCGCAAGTAAATCGCCCGTTACACCCGAACCAGCTGCGTCCACATCCAGACGCCAGGTAGCAGCACCTCCCTGTGGCACATCCGGACTGATCGTCCAGTCCTGCAGGAAATTAGCGCGGTAATGGAATATACGACCCAATTTACCTGAATCAACTATCTGTTTTGCCAATGTCACAGCAGGAACACGACGGTAGTTATACCATACCGTATTTTTAACTCCCGCTTTTTCCACGGCATCCACCATCGTTTGCGCTTCCGCCAAAGTTCTTGCCAATGGTTTTTCACAAAGAATCATTTTACCTGCCGCGGCTGCAGCAATCGCTATTTCGGCATGCGTGTCGTTTGCTGTACAAATATCAATCGCGTCGATGTCGTCACGTGCGATTACTTTTTTCCAATCCGTTTCAAATGACTCATAACCCCACTGCTCAGCAAATGCTTTTGCTTTTTCAGCGTTGCGCGAACAAGCCACTTTTAACACAGGTGTATATTCCAGTTCAGGAAAAAAATTCTGAATACGATTATATCCGTTGGAGTGTGTACGGCCCATTAATCCTGTTCCGATCAATCCAATTCTGATTTCTTTTTTAGTTGACATATGTTTTTGAGCTATCGGCCATTGGCAATCAGCTTTCGACCGTTATCAATAATAAACACTATAATATTACGATTCCTGGTACCATCCGTGCGCCTGGCGAACTTTCACCATCGCAGCCAGAATATCGTTCCAGGTTTGCTGATCCCCCATTACTGAGTTCGGGAACATACATCCATCCCAGCAGATATGACGGAATGCTTTCGTCAATTCTCCGTTTTCATCACGCAACCAATAGCCTGCATCATGTGTAATATTCAGCTTTCCGTTCGGATCTGTTGCCAGACAGTGACGGCCTGTTTTATCATGGGATCCTGTTCCGTGAACAGTCCCGTCATTTTGCGCAACGTGGAAATCGAACGTCCATGGACGAAGTTTTGCTGTCATTGTTTTTAAACCTTCTTCCAAAGCAGCACGGTCTTCCCATTTGAAGTCGACGGGAAGAATACGATCCTCCGGACGGTTATATCCAAGCAGATACAAGAACGTGTGCGACATATCGGCCTGGAAACCCATATTCGGGCGATCCACAGCTTCCATGGTTTCAATCACTGTTTTCCAGCTCTGCATACCACCCCAGCATATTTCTCCTTCCGCAGCCAGCTTTTCACCAAAATCGGCGGCTACATCGCATGCACGTCTGAAAGTTTCTGCAATCTGCTTTGTTCCCTCTGAAGGGTCCCTGGACCAAACTTCCGGAGATACAGCAGAATCGATACGGATCACACCACCATGGCGTACGCCTGCTTCACGAAGTTGCTGACCAAACACACAAGCTTTATGTACCTGCTCTACAAATGTATCGCGGGCTTCTTTGCTGCCCAGCGCGGAACCAGCCCACACATTCGCAACCAGGCTTCCAATCTCAAGATTGTAGCCACGTACTTTATCTGCTAGGCGAAATGCACCGTCTTCTGCATTGAGGTAAGGACCAATATGTTCATCAAAAAGACCGATATCTACTCCGTCGAATTTTACTCCGTTTACTTCTGCAGCGGCAGTTTTTGCGAGTAATGTATCAAAAGGAATGATCGGTTCTGAGTCTGAACCTTTGCCCACGATACCAGGCCATGTGGCATTGTGGAGCTTTGGATAATTATTTTCTGGCATGTTTAGTAGCTTTTGGCTGTTAGCTAATAGCTTTCAGCTGTATATGGATATGAAACAACTAGATACATATTTTAACTTAATCTTTAAGAGCATAACAATCGCCCGGAGGAGCTAACCGCTCATAGCTCACAGCTGTCAAAACACCAGATCCGGGTTCAATGGACCAAAGTGTTTCAATATCACAATCGGATCATTTGCTGAAGGATTGGTAATAACAACTCCTTCCTGCGCCGCTCTTTCAGTTACAAAAAACTCGTCGTTAGTCAATTGTCCGTAACGGATCAGCGCAGGGGTTTCGATATCCCACACACCAAACTTGCCATGCCCCTGCATCACGATCATTCCGTAAGCAGCTGCATCCGTAATAGTAACAGTCTGTCCGGGGAATACAGTAAGTTCCTTCGCACTGTAAGCCTCATTTTTATAGCAAATCCAGTTTTCGCTGTATCCTTCTGCTTCCATCTCAGCCACATCTTTAACCGGTTTAGGACGCATGAAATGTTTTTCCATCAGGTTAGGATTGACATTCAAATCCCAGTCGATCACCTCCATCAACAGATCGTAATCTCCGATTCTATCTTCCGGTGTACCCTTCCAAAGTAATTCTTCCGGAATAACCGCTTCGTTCACCAGAGATTGATACATTGCAAAAATATCAGACGCTTTCTGAGGCTCATACGTACACAAGCTACCCGGCGCATGCAACATGCCAGGAGGTACATCCCAGCCTGTTCCCGGCTCCAGACGGAACGCCTGCGAGTAATTGGTGATCTTATTATCGCCTTTGGTGAAGTTCATCAGACACTCCTTAATCTGTTCTTTTGAAGTGCCGGGAGCAATTCCAATGAATGTGTAAGGGAAATCGCCGCCGTGATTATTGAGCTGCGGAGGGAAATAATACGCCTCCGGTTTTCCGTTCTGACCCACCATTGCCGCATGTTCATCTCTGTGGTGAATATGGTGCGGCAATGGTCCCATATTATCAAAAAACTTGGAGTACATTGGCCAGCTTTTGTATTCATCCCAAAGTCTGTCACCTATAATTTCACCCTTTAGCTCACTTACAGCATCTTTCAGTGTCACTTTCTGAACACCGGATTCATCTTCAAAAACGATTTGACTCAAACCTTCATTTTCGCCGGTAAGCGGTCCGTTTTCCGCCGGAGTAGTGGATGACAACCAACGTTCGTCGATACCACCACGCTCACCACCAAGTACATAATAATCGTCCGGATGTAATTTTATTCTGCGACCAGGAACACAAAATGAACGTGGTACCCAGGTTGGTGCCAAGCGTAAAATTCCTTTTCCCTGTTCTAATGCCTTCTCAGCTATACTTGAAAGTCCCATCGGTTAGTTTAAAAATTTGGTTTAGTTATAATTGTTATTTTAAGTATTATTTTTCTCTCCTTGAAATTAAGCCATGATCTTGTCACCCTGAGCGGACGGAGCCGCCCAGCGGTCGAAGGGTCAGTAATAAAGTCCTACACTCTAAGTTTCCTCTCTCTTCCCCACCGCCACATTCCTATAATGCGACTCATTCTTACACTCGGCCAGTACTTTTAATATATCCCAATCACCCCTTATCACAGCCTCTTTCTTCTTTCTGCTCCAACCCTTCAATTGTTTTTCAAACGCAATCGCCTGATCGATATCATTTAATTCATAAGCAAAAACCAACTCAACCGGTTTTCGTGAAAATGTGTAACTGCTTTTGTCAAATCCATTGTTATGTTGTGCAATTCGTCTTTCAATATCGTTTGTCACACCTGTGTAATAGCTGTTGTCTTTACATTTGACTATGTACACATGGTAGGTGTTCATGATAGATTTTGTTTTCTTAGTTTATATCAGGATTCGTCAACCAAGTTGTCAGGCGGACCGGGCCGCCGGTGCGGTCAAAGCCCGAGTGTCCAAATTTGAATTATCAATACTGGTACTTGATAAATTATTAAGTCGTTGAGAATTAAACCCGATCTACAAAGTGCTTAATTCCATCATCCTGACTTACCCTTCGACTCCGCTCAGGGTGACAGATTGATTAATATTCCCCATACTTATCGTACTACTAGCTATTTCCTTCACCACCCAAACCTCTCCAACAACTCCCTTATCTCATCCTCATTAGCCAGCACCTCCAGTTCCACGTCATACTCTCGTTTTTCTCCCGGCTCAATAAAGATCAGATTACCCTCTTTCCTTGCTTTTGCCTGTCCCGATAACGGATGTGTACTTGGTTCCAGTCCGGTCACGTACTCACCTTTGCCCCAATGCTGCCAATTGGCAAACCAGGGTAATTGTTCCTTTTGGAACTTCATAGCGAGCGCAAGGCCAATCTTTTCATTGTAAATTCCGGCAACGCTTTGACCGAAAATGTCTGCTTCGATATCGACTAACACCACTTCTTCACCTGTTCCCAAGTGCGACGCTATAGGTCCGGGACATTTCTTAAAACTGTTTCCTTCTTTAAATATCTTAGCATTTTCTTCTCCGTGACGAGGAAGCCATTTACCATTCCAGAGCAGATCAGCCCCTTCATCAACAAGGGGATAGCCAAAATTGAAATGATATAACAACATGTGTGGTGCAGCTGTATTTCCTTTATTAAGTACTTCATCGTGAATGCGAATGGTTGCTTTTCCAAGTGTCGCAGAAATGGTTCTTTTCAATTCCAGACTCGGCCCGAAAGGCTTTGTTTCACGAATAATTCCTGTAATACTCATTTCCAGCTCACCCGATCTCGGGTCAGGCTGGATAATGGATATAATTTCCGCAGGTGTATTGCTGATCAAACCGTGTAAGCCTCTGTCACCGAACTCATCAGATTCCGGCCCGCCTACATGAGACAATCCGCACGTGGTAAGTAAACCTCCACCGAAGGTCCTAAGCCAATCAATACCCTTATCCGCAAATGGTTGAGGGTGTGTAATCCCACCATGACTCAGCCATGCCAGACTATGCTGGTTATAAAAAGCATCTGCGATATCCATCGCACGGTCAATGACAACTTTAAATCTTAAGCCGGTTCCTGTATTGATCCAAGCAATCCTCGTACCTCTTCCGGCTCCATTATCTATAACAGATGTTTCAATCCCACCCAATTGTGCATGATTCGAAACCTTATCCTTCCAATCCTGGCTTTTTGAATCTGCTTCCTTCATTATTTTGTATTAATTAAAAGTATTATCCAAATCTAAAAAGGCCGCAAAGCGGCTTATTTAACCACTTTTTTGAAATAAATAACTTCAGGCGACTGGCAGAAAGATATTTATACTAATGCTCCAGTAACCAATCCCGAACTCTTTGATTAAAGTCTCCTGTATCTTCGAAATGGAAGGCATGACCCAGCTTATCATAAAGAAAAAGCTCCGAGCCCGAGATCCCATTCGCCACTTCTTCTGCCATCCAAACCGGTGTAAAAATATCTTCGCGACCACCAATTACCAGGGTTGGTTTCTGAATTTTACCCAGATCATTCAATGCATTGTGATTGATACACGCAGCTGCCTGGCCTTCCAAGCCGTGTAGTGGTTGCGGAAAAGCGCCGAAAGCATCCTGGTTTCTTCCTTGTTCTAAATCTGCGTGCTTTTCGGCATTATCCCATGACGCTTTGGAGAAAATAAGCAGCTGAATATACAGACTGAATTCCTCAGGACGGAATCTCGCTTTGGCATTCATGATATGCTGAAACAATCCTTTCGCATAATTATCGCAACGAGCCCATGGACACATCAATACCAAAGAATGCACTTTATCAGGATGACGAATGGCCAATTGCTGCGCAATAGTACTACCCATTGAGCAACCCACTACTTTAACTTTTTCTACCTCAATTGCATCAAGCAATCCGGCATAATCGTCGGCCATTTGCTCAGACGAATACGGTCCTGCAGGTTTATCACTCAATCCTACTCCACGGTTATCCCCGATAATACATTTGAAATGATGTTGCCAGTCGGCCACATGCACATTCCAAACTTCACCAGGCGCCGTAATTCCCATAATGAGGAGTACAGGAATGTCGTCAGATGATTTCCCTGAGCCACGCAGTTCGTAATGCAGCTGTATTCCGTTGGTTTTTACTGTAGGCATTTGTGTTAGCGATTAGCCTTTAGCCGTGAGCTATAAGCTTTTGAAAAACTTCTATTCTTGTTTCATGCCTTCGGCATGGTGTCTCATTTTTACCGCGGTTTGTGTTTCACAAGTCACCTCCATGTGGCAAACATGATTTTTTTGTGAGGAAACAAAAGAAGGCTATACTCCTCCGGAGGTAAAAGCTAATGGCTATCAGCTCAAAGCTAATAGCTACTTCAATCCAGGCACCAAATCTTCCTGAATCCATTTGCCATCGTGCAAGGTTACGAAGTCAGGATCTTCCAATGCTTCTTCGCCTTCGTCTTCACAAATGATCCAGCCTGAGTAATTGATATCTTTCAGCCATTGCGTTACACCGAGCAAATCCACCTTCCCTTTACCCATCAAAGCGAATTCCGGATCACCGTTCCAATCTTTGAAATGAACATGGTTAATCAGTGACTGGTATTCCTTCATTTTAGTCAAAGGATCCATACCGCCGTTGATAATATGCCCTACATCCGGTGTCCACCCTGTTACAGTGGCATCGAGGGATTCGAGCACAATTTTGTAATCTTCCTCCGTACGAATAATCGAAGAATGCGGTGAATTGGGGTGGTAACTGCAAGGAATGCCTTTATCAGCCGCCCTTTGGGAAACAGCATTTACAATATTGATCAGGTTTTTCTGACGTTGTATAATATCATGGCGTCCGGATGGAATCTGCACAGTATTCAATACCGCTCCCGGAAATCTCTCCAGTAAACGAATCGCGTGATCCGCCACCTTTCTTTCCTCTTCCGTTTCTTCCGGATTATTCCAGTCCTGAGCCAAGGCCAGTGCTGCCAGTTCGATTCCCTGTTCTTTCAATTTGGCTTCCAGCAGATCCGGATCCACCAGATCACCCATCCAAGTAAAAATCGGCTGAATACCAGTGAAGCCTGCTTTAGCAATAATTTCGATCATGTGACCGAGGCGCCCCTGATGGGTAGTGCCATTTCCGCTCATAAACCAGGTATATACCTCTGAGCCGAATTTGAATGGTAGCATAGCTGGTAGCTGTTAGCGATTAGCTGGTAGCTAATCAGTTCCTAAATTCTCTATTACTAACTATTGTTGTTCCTGACTATCGTTGTTCCTTGCTATCGTCGTTCCTATCGTTCAGTCCGCATAAAAATGCGTCCAGACCGAATTCCGAATTCCTAACCAAGCCCATGTTTCAGGCTCATTTCACGAATGAAATTATAGCCTTTCTCCGCTATATCCCATGGATCGGAGAACTCCCGCCACACACCTATGGCATTGGCGAAATCAGGGTCGTTTCTTGAAAAAGCTTCAATCGTAAGCCAGCCCTGGTAGTTGATCTTCGCCAAACCCGAGAATGCACTATCCCAAAGCACTTGCCCGTCGCCTGGGGTACCACGATCATTTTCACTAATATGCACATGAGCTAAAACCGGCGACAGTGTTTCCAATGCCGTCCCGTAACTCTTTTCTTCTATGTTGGCATGATGGGTGTCAAACATCGCACGCACATTGGGATGATCTGCAGCTTTGACAAGTTTGGTAAGCTGTTCGGCAGTATTGCACAAATAGCACTCAAAACGGTTCAAAGCTTCCAGAGCAAATACAATATTGGCTTCTTTTGCGTACTCAGCAGCAGCATTCAGCACTTCACCTGCCAGCGCATATTCACGCTCTTCAGCAGGACGGTTAACAAATACAGTATGTGCTGAGTGAAACGGACCACAAATGACTTTTGCATTAAGTGCATGAGCACGATCCACTCCCCATTTAATCTTATCAAGTGCCTTTGCGCGTACTTCCGAAGAATCGCTGATAGGATTTTCGTCAGCACCAAGTGTCATTACCGCCGTTGTTTCCAGCCCTGCATCGCTCGTATATTTGCCCATGCGCTGATAAGCTGAAAGATCAGGAGCTCCGAGGTAGAACTCAACACCATCATACCCTATTGTTTTCAGGCGGTCAATTACAGGAAACAGATCATCAGAAACGGCTGCCGTCCACGCTAAAACATTAAATCCTATTTTATTCATTTGATTAGCTCTGAGCTATTAGCTGTCAGCCAATAGCACATTGTTTATTGTCAATAATTATTGCTTAATACGAATGTCCTTGTATTCCACCTTCATTGGAGGTCCCACGTGAACCTGTATGCCCAGATAGCCTTTCGACTTTCCATTTACGGTATCATTGTCTGTCACATCGCTCATCAGCACACCATTGATATAATGCTGCAGACGATTGCCTTTTGCCACGATATGAAAGTCATTCCAATCTTCACTTTTGATCTTTGTTTTCAGTTCATCGGAAGTTCCCAGTGAGCCGGTAACTGTTCTGCCGAGCCACGCATTGTTTTTCAGATTGGCCTTGAATGCCTCAGGCGATTTATCAGTGGGATTATTAACCGTTACGATTTCCCCTCTGTAGCCCAGCGTAGTTCTTTTGCGCTCTTCATAGTTCTGGCCTGTATAACGAATTCCTCCGTCAATGTCCGCCTGGTAACCTTTCAGCGCATTAGGCACATCAGCCACTTTATCACTTCTGTAGTTGATACCTGAATTTCCCTTTTCTGTTATTTTAAAAGATCCTTTCAATTCAAAATCGCCCGGCTCTCCACCTTGCCACACCACAAATGAGTTGGTCTTCAGCAAAGTTTCAGGAGTAATTTCCCCTACCAAATTACCATTTTCTACACGCCAGTACTTCGTATCACCATCCCAGCCTTTCAATGACTTACCATCAAAAATAGATTTAAAGCCTTTCTCACTTTTTTGAGCTAAACAGGAAACTGATCCTGACAGCGCAACCGCAACTACGACGCTCGCCAATACTTTACTAAATCCGAAATTCATTTTTGAAAGCATCTTCTATTTTTTTAGACTTTTGAATGTTTGATTACCCTTACCTCTGAATAGCTCAGCTATGGTTTTCTTCTTGGTTCGCTCCAAAAAGATGAAAATAATATCCAAAAATTCCGATAATTATTCGTCATACTATCCTGTACTAACCTGCTTTTTTTGAATTAAAAGTTTAAATATTATTGCAAAACCACTTTATCTACCCACCAGGCCCTGACTTTTCATCCAGTTCACACATCGCCCAAACCATTCATCGAATGGCGGATATGTCCCAAAGCCATGCTCTCCCCTGGAATAAATATGCATTTCTGCCGAAGCCCCTTGTTTCAGCATCTTTTCATAGAATACGATGCTATTCATCACAGGTACTACTACATCGGTGCCTGCGTGGATCAGAAAAGTAGGAGGCGTATTTTTCGTGACCTGGTATTCATTGGAAAACAGCTTTATCTTATCCTGAGACAGATCGGGACCAATCAGATTCTGTCGTGAGCCGGTATGGCCGAGGCTATCCGTAAAACTGATCACCGGATATACAAGTAACATGAAATCAGGCCTTAAACTTGTATTTTCTTTATTTTCAATGTAGGCTTTATTAAAGTGTGTACCGGCAGTAGATGCGAGATGTCCGCCTGCCGAGAAACCCATAATTCCTATTTTATCTGGATCAATATTCCATTCTTTTGCCTTTTCACGCACCGTTTTGATCGCTTGCTGTGCATCCTGTAACGGACCGATTGACTTATCCTGCATCACTCTGGCATCAGGCAACCTATACTTCACTACAAATGCCGCCACGCCCAACTGATTGAATTTCTTAGCCATATCACTCCCTTCTCTTTTCATTACCAGCGTCCGGTAACCACCACCCGGAAAGATGATCACGGCGGTGCCATTAGCAATTTCTTTTGGGGGAATATAAGCCGATATGGTTGGGACAGAAACCTTAAAAGCCAGTGAATCACCTCCCGGCTTTGTTTGTATTTCTTCCTGATTTTCGGCACCTATTGAATTGGGGATTTTGCCCGGGTACAAAGACTGCTGCGCTAAAACAGCATTGCCTGAGAGGCAGGCTAAAACAATAAGTAAAAAGAAGATACTGCTTTGTTTGTTCATGATAAAAAGTACTCACCGGACTTTTTGTTGCTGTCCAATCATACCCCTTAAAGAACCTTTAGTGCCATCTCTACCATAAAAAAATGGGATTCGAAGTGAATCGAGCCCCATTTTTATGAAATTTAATATTTGAATGCTTAGCTGTTCACAGCCTGATGCATATCTCTGTATTTTTTGATCAGGTCATGTGAGTTTTTCAATGACGATTTCTGATCGGTGATAATCTGGCGGATGTTCACCGGAAGGCTTGCGTCTGTAGCCAGTGCATCTTCGTACGCTTCCTGAGCTGCGTCTTCGCCATATTCGCAACTTTCGAGAACCGAAGTTCTGTCATGCCCGGTGAAAGTAGCTTTAATATCCATCCACACACGGTATATTTTTCCGGAATTGGTAGTTCCTGTTGCTACTTCTCCGCCAAGACTTGTTACTTCCCGGCTCAGTTCTGCTACGTTATCGCGGCTTTCATTTGCCATTTTCTGGAATATGCCCCTCAAATCCAGATCTATATCTTTTACTTCTTCGAGTGCTTTTTCATAACCGTCGATACGGTCATTATTTATTTTGATCAAGTCGTTTAGTACCTCTACAAGATTTTCATTAGTTTCCATAACAGTGTTGTGTTTTGATGTAAGTAAATTGTTTTCACCAGTTACTTAAAACCCTGTGCCATTCTAATCTTATTCTTAAAAATGCATGTTATCGCTTCGTATATGTTGCCTTAATCATACAATTCTGAACGTATATGATTCAGAAATTCTTCACATACGCGATTGATTAGCCAATAATTTCCGGAGTGATTGCTCAGTTGCCGACAAATGATTTGCATCCGGTAATTGCTTGTCCATATAGCGTTGTAACTTTTCTGTTTCGTAAGCCCTGAAGACGGCAGGATGCACATAGTATTTTTTACAAACTGCTCTTGTATTGCCCAGGTGGGCAGCCACTACATCCAGACAAGCATTGATCGTTCGCGTATACTGGCGTTGAGAGGTACTCGGTTCCTGAACAGAGAGGTATTCCAGAGCAGTTACGGAGCCCATCCATGTTCTGAAATCCTTCGCAGAATAATCTCCTCCCGTATGAGTCTGAATATAATTATTCACCTGAGTTGCATTCAGCGAACAGCGTGAACCTGCATCCGTAACGTACTGAAACAACCGCCGACCGGGCATTTCTTTACATTGCTGTACTAATCGGGCAAGTTGCGGATCGCGAATTACAATATCCTGTTTTATCCCTTTTTTGCCAGTGAATTTAAACCTGATACTCTTCCCCTGAATTGTAGTACAGCGAGCATCCAACGTTGTAAGCCCCGATGAGCCGTGCCTGATCTTGTATTGTTCATTCCCGACGCGGATACAGGTTTTATCCATGAGTCGTATTACAAGCGCTGACACCTTGGCAAGATTAAGGGATCTTTTTCTGAGATCTTCTTCTACCTGAGCTCTCAAATCGGGTAATACTTCTGAGAACGACAGCAAACGATAATATTTGGTTTCGTTACGGATCTGGTTCCAGAACGTATGGTAACGATACTGTTTTCTTCCTGCCTCATCTACACCGGTTGCCTGTAAATGTCCCTCCGGATCTTTACTGATCCATACATTTTTCCAGGCTGGCGGAAGTACAAGTGCTTTAATCCGTTTAATGATTTGCTGATCCCGGCACCTTTCTCCTTTTTGATTTACATAATAGAAACGTGGAGCTTTTCCTTTTCTGAAATAACCCGGAGCACCTGCTTTGATATAGTTCAATCCGGCTGCACCGGCTGTGAGTTCGGGATCTTTTTTAATTTTTCGGATAATTCGAGCCGTTATAACGGGACTCTCCGGAAGTAGGGCTGCAAGCGATGAAGAAGACATGGTTTCAGTATCGAAATGTGTGATCGTTCTTTTGATACTAAACTGATACCAGATACAAACTGATTCGCAAAGAGTGGCTCAGCTATTCCATTTCCCTTTTATTTTGAAAGTAGAAAGGCCATGCACAAAAAAATTCCTCAATTAAGCAGCTAGCCAGCCAGCCCAATTGAGGAACAATATACTCAGACTTATATTTCTATGACGACTGCTCCAATGGGAAATAGACAGTGAAGGTAGCACCATCACCCGGCTCCGATTTGGCATCAACATACCCTGCATGGTTCTCCATAATTTTCTTACAAATCGCAAGCCCTATACCTGTTCCGGGATATTTGTTACCGGGATGCAATCGCTGGAAAACATCAAAAATACGGGTAGCATATTCACTTTCGAACCCTATTCCATTATCCTGAACAGAGATAGCATAAAATGGCTGCTGCGCAGGTCCTTTACTGTCAGGAATTTGAGAGGCTGTAACCTGTTTAAGCTGAATATTTACTACCGGGTTTGTATCCTGAACAGAAAATTTGAGCGCATTACTTACCAGGTTCACAAACAGCTGATGTACCTGGAAAGGAATAACTTTTAATGTTGGCAACACTTCGGTATGAATGACTGCGTTTTTCTCTTCAATGATCTCGCTCAGCTCATCTTGCACATTAGTCAGGATCATGTTTAAGTCCACGCTTTCATACACCTTATCCATGTTACCCGTTTTGGAGTAAGTCAGGATATCTTCAATGAGCAATTGCATTTTCTCTGCAGCAAAACGCATACGCTCCACAGAATCTTTTACCTGTGCGGAAATATCTGTTTTCTCCCGATCAAGAATTTTCGAAGCAAAAATCTGAATCTTCCGAAGTGGCTCTTTCAGGTCGTGCGTACTGATCCAGTTCAGGTTAGCCAGTTCTTTATTCGCAGCTTTAAGCTCCTCATTCAGAACTCGGTTACTTTGTTCCTGGCTCTTTACATATCTCAGATTGATATGCTTTTGCAATGCATAGGCAAAACTTGCAGCAGCATGTATCTCGGCTTTCCGCCAATCCGTACTTTTATTTTTCACCTCCTCCATCCATAACTCGAAGGATTTTCTTGGCGAAAGACGCGTTACACCGTCTTCATTCACCACAACAGCCTTATGCGGATTACCAGCCCAGGTAATGGTTTCTCTTCTTTCCTTCCTCAACCACAGAATACCGTCGGGAGTACCCGCCGTGATAGAATGATAAATGAAACCGGCAGCATATTTTGCTACCTTTTCCCCCTCTTCATATACATCCAGAATCCGCTCTGTATGCAGACCTTCGGATGGATACTTTTCCGACAAGGTTTTCAGAAGGGGAAGCAAATATTCGGGCTCGGGAACACTTCCATTCTGATATAATTTGCCTTTGTAATAAATAACAAAGCCGGTAGCGTTAGCCACCTTAAGCAGCGAAGGTTCGCGGAAATAATCCTCAATAAAGTTATCATTCTGGTGCAGCAAAGACAGCGCATCGGAAAGTGCTTTTTCTACAATCTGCCCCACTTCAAATTCCTCGGCCACTTCACGTACTGCAATTTGCGACGTAAGGAAATGCCCCTGTAGCAAAGCAGAAAGTCTTGTATAATGTGGAAGGATTTTAGGGGTATAATGATGGCAGGCAATGAGCCCCCATAGGCGGTCTTTCTGCAATAAGGAAATCGTGAGTGTAGCTCCCACACCCATGTTCCGTAAATATTCCAGATGAATGGGTGATACGCTTCTTAGCACTGACAAGCTCAGATCTACCGAACTATTGCTCACGTTCTCCTTTTCACGGGTAAGAAGGGGAACCGGTGTGTAATTTACATCGGCGATCAGTCTCAACTGATTTCGAATATATAGCTGCCGTGCCTGAGCCGGAATATCAGTATGAGGATATTTCTGTCCTGCAAAAGAATTGAGATCTTCTCTTTTGCTTTCGGCAATAACCTCTCCGTTATATTCCGCATCAAACTTATAGATCATGACCCTGTCGTAACCCGTAATTTTGCGCATCTCGGTGGCTATATCCTTACACAAATCCTGTAGATGGCTGTGCTTCTCCATCAGAGAAACAAAATTTCTGGTTTGTGCATACAAATCGGGCAAGCCTATCGATCCGTCAGGGAAAGGCTCAAACTCAAGTATCAGCGTTTCTCCGCTTTGATGCACTGTTGTATTATACGGAATGTCATTTTTCGTAAATACAAATGGCCTCGCCACGTCGATTTCTACATCAGCATATTCGTCAAACCGATCTGATTGGCTTTGGTCAAACAAATCGGACAACTTTTTCCCCAACACGGCATCGGGAGCAATGCCAATGTGATCAACAGTGTTCTGACTGCAATATTCTATACTATAAGTTTCTGCATTTAACCCTAGCAGAAAGCCATGCGGCTGTATACTTCCGGGAATATGTATGGGCTCACTTTCACAGTTGGCAAGATTGACCAGGTCCCGGTTTACGATATCTCTAATATTCATATGATCATCATGTGGCCACAGGCCGCTATGCTTTGAGCCAGTTATCTACAGTATTAAAGGTTTGAGTAGCTCCCTGTATCACATTCTGCTGAACGCCATGTGACACAGCATAATTTGCAAAAACGGAGACAAAGCTTTTCCATTTCGGCCCTGTTTCAGTTCCATATCCCCAAAAGAATGAAGCACCTGAATTCTTATCTAAGCCTAATACTTTTTGAACATGTTTGAAAAGCACCTTGCCTCCCAGCGTGGAACCCTCCATCACATACATGATTCCAAGTGCTTCAGCAACATCAGCAGGAGTGAATGAATAAACGCTAAACTGATCGATATCTGCCTGCTCCATTCCTGTAGCCTGAAGATCCTGTAATATCATATGCGCCTTTTTTCTTTCTTCCAGATCGGAATATAAACCTGACAAAACAGGATATACATCACGCTCGCAACCAGCAACAACACCATACATTCGGGAGAGATAATCCTGGTATACCTTTATAGAAATCTCCGAAGAAAGTATTCCTTTGGAGCGTTCGTTATCTTCAAGTCCTTTATGGCTTTCGGCAGTTGCGGTTCTTAGATTACTCAAAAAAATATCGGTATCCTGACCGACAGAAGCTACATTCATAAATCAGATGAGAAGTTTGGCTTTTACTACTTTATCAAAAATTGTTCCAGCGGTACAGATACGCGCAATTTTTCTTTTTCAGAAAGGCATTTTTTTATAATACTGATCAGTCCGGAGAAACTGTTTGGCTTTTGGATATATAGGTTCGCTCCGGCCTGATAAGCCGATTGTATGAGGTAATCGGCAATGGAGGTGGATAAAATCACAACCGGAATATCCTTATACGATGAAGAATTTCTTATTTCTGTAAGACACTCCATCCCATTCTTCACAGGCATGTTCATATCCAGGAAAATCAGATCGGGCTTGGCCTTTAATCGCTCCAGAATACTCATCAGCTCCATACCATTTTCAGCAACATCCAGCCTCGTATTTGTGGGAACCTGCTCCAGTGCTTCCTGGAAAAGTGAGGTGTCGTCGTCGTCGTCGTCCGCTAGTAAAATGTGGACAGGTGCATTTTGCTCCATTCGTAACCGGTCTTGCTTCTTTTATTTACTTGATAATCATGATTGCTGATAAACCGCCAGCCGGTACTCTTTCGAATCACCAAAAGTAATATATCTTTTTCTCTCTAGTCTAATATATACGTCAGCGAACTTCATCGGGATGTAGGTATGCAAGGAATATTGCTTTCTCCGATCGAAATAAATTTTCAAAGATCAGATGGCATACATTTTTTAACACTTACCCCAACATTCACACTAAATACCAAAATTATTATGAAAAAGATCCTATTAAGTTCGATGCTGATTGCCTCCATGATGATGTTTACAGCTTGTAATTCTAACAAAACTGAAGACAGTAAAGAGGTAGCAGAAGAGCAAAACGAGCAGAAATTTGAAGATTCCAAAGTTGAAGACGATACAGAATTTGCAGTGGCTGCTGCTGACGGCGGTATTCTGGAGGTAAAGCTGGGCGAGCTTGCTCAAACCAACGGCGCGGCTCCATCTATTAAAGAATTCGGGAAACAGATGGTGAAAGATCACGGCAAAGCCAACGAAGAGTTGATAGCTTTGGCAAAGCAGAAAAACATATCGCTACCTATGTCTCTTAGTGATGAGAAGCAGAAAAAAGTAGATGATCTGGCCTCAAAGAAAGGGAAAGATTTTGATAAAGCTTATGCTTCGTTTATGGTAGACGATCATCAGGAAGATATTAACGATTTTCAGGAAGCGGCAAAAGATGGTAAAGATCCTGAGATCAAAGCCTGGGCAGCCGAAAAAGTACCTACACTACAACACCATCTTGAAATGGCTAAGAAAATGAAGGATGCTGTGAAATAATACGGCATCCGTAGAAATGTAAAAGGAAGCATGTCAGCGCATGCTTCCTTTTTTTGTTCCCGTTGTATTTCTATTTTTATTTCTTCTTACCCCGCTACGGATTTGGAGTTGACATCAGGAAAGATTTATTTTGTCTACTAAGTTTATAGAGTACTATTTATCTACCCATAGAATTGCAGTCCATGAAGTTTTCTGTTACTCTGTTTCTTACAAGCTTTTTGTTATTCCAGGTTGGCAGCCACGCTTTAGCGCAGAAGAAATCTGCTCCCAACATTATCTTCATTTTCTCTGATGATCATGCCTACCAGGCCATCGGCGCTTATGGAAACAAACTGGCTAAAACACCTCATATCGATCGGTTGGCCAAAGAGGGCGTATTGCTCACCAACAATATTGTTACCAATTCTATTTGCGGACCAAGCAGAGCAACTTTGTTAACCGGTAAATACAGCCATAAGAACGGGTACAAGAGAAACGACAGGACACTTTTCGATACCAATCAAACCTTATTTCCTGAGCTACTGAGAAAAAATGGGTATCAAACTGCCTGGATAGGCAAAATGCACCTCAACAGTCTGCCGGTTGGTTTTGATTACTGGAACATTCTACCCGGACAGGGAAACTATTATAATCCCGATTTTATATCCCAACCGAATGATACCACACGTTACAACGGATACGTCTCGGATGTAATCACACAATTTTCTACCGACTGGCTTGACAAAAGAGATCAGTCGAAACCCTTTTTTCTGATCGTTGGTCATAAAGCCACGCACCGCGAATGGCTTCCTGATTTGCAGGATCTGGGTGCTTATGACGATGTGGAGTTTCCTTTACCTGCTAATTTTTACGATGATTATAAAGGAAGAAACGCTGCCCGTGAGCAGGATATGACGATTGAAAAAACCATGCGTTTGAAACAGGATCTTAAAGTTGATGCTGATTACGAGAAAGACTGGACTTATAACCGCTTCAGTCCGGAACAATTAAAAGTATTTAAAACGTATTACGACAAAGTTTCAAAAGAACCGGCAGAGAAAAAGCTTACGGGCAGGGCGCTAACGGAATGGAAGTATCAGCGGTATCTGAAAGATTACCTCTCCACTGCCAATAGCCTTGATCGGAACATTGGCAAGCTGCTTGATTATGTAGATAAAAGTGGACTTTCAGAGAACACAGTAGTTATTTATGCCTCCGATCAAGGATTTTATCTGGGTGAGCATGGCTGGTTTGATAAGCGTTTTATCTATGAAGAATCTCTGAAAACACCTTTTATCATCCGTTATCCGGGTGTGACGAATGCAGGTTCCAAATTGGATAATCTGGTCTTGAATATTGATTGGGCACCTACGGTACTGGATATTGCAGGTACCAAAGTACCATCAGACATTCAGGGTAAATCATTTTTGCCATTGCTGAAAAATCCGGATACTGCTAAGGCTTCCTGGCGAAAAGATGCCTATTATCATTATTATGAATTCCCGGAGCCACATCATGTATATCCCCACTTCGGAATCCGTACAGATCGGTATAAACTTGCCTATTTCTATGGGGGTGCAGACTCCTGGGAATTGTATGACCTGAAAACGGATCCAACCGAAATGGTAAATCTCTACGGATCCAGGAATTCAGAAAAGATTATTGCAGACCTCAAAAGTCGTTTAAAATCATTGATGAACCAGTATCAGGACTCCGAAGCACTGGAGATACTGGCTAAAGCTAAAAAATAAATACATGCTGATTAATTGGAAATATCAGGTTTCAAAAATTAATAAGGTACTTCTCACGGGAAGCGTGCTGGCGTTTCTTGCCTGCAACTCTGACAAAAAAACGGCTGAGCAAGTCGCAGATAGCCTGGCTCACTGTGCCGCCGACGGAATGCCTTCACGTGCAGGTTTCATAAAAAATGCGAGTCAGGTAACAGAAGGAAAAGCTGATACGACGGGAATGGTTTGGATCAGCGGCGGAAAGTATCTCATGGGTTCTGACGAATTTCCCGACTCCCGCCCCATTCACGAAGTGTCGATTGATGGTTTTTATATGGATCAGCATGAGGTAACCAATGCACAATATGCCGAATTTGTAGCAGCGACCAATTACAAGACTGTGGCAGAAAGGCCGCTCAATCCTGCCGACTATCCCGGCGTACCGGCAGACAAACTGGTTCCCGGTTCTGCCGTTTTCACGCCTACGTCTACAACAGTATCTTTGGATAATCCGCTGCAATGGTGGAACTACGTACCCGGCGCTTATTGGGCTCAACCTGAGGGAAAAGGAAGCTCTGTAAAAGGGAGAGAAAATTACCCTGTCGTGCATGTGTCCTATGAAGATGCTGCTGCCTATGCAAAATGGGCAGGAAAACGACTACCTACTGAAGCTGAATGGGAATTTGCTGCCAGAGCAGGCAAAAGTGATCAACCCTACTATTGGGGCAAAGAACTCAAACCCGGCAACAAATGGGTTGCAAATATATACCAGGGACATTTTCCTGATAAAAATACCAAAGAAGACGGATACCAGGGAGCGGCGCCAATTAAATCTTATCCTGCCAATCCTTATGGCTTATATGATATGGATGGGAATGTATGGGAATGGTGTTCTGATCTGTACCGACCCGATGCCTACACCAAATCAGCATCTAAAAATCCTAAGGGGCCGTCGGACAGCTTCGATCCTGACGAACCTGGTGCTGTAAAAAGAGTACAAAGGGGTGGTTCTTTTCTCTGTAGTGATGAATATTGTATCCGTTATAAAGCAGGCAGCAGAGGAAAAGGTGAAGTAACGAGTGGCAGCAACAACCTGGGTTTTCGCTGCGTTACTGATAAAAAGTAAGTATCTTTTGCAGACATTTCATTGACCGGCATATTACTATGAGTACGCATTTCCTTACAATTCCCGGCCTCGCGAGCTCCGGACCTAACCACTGGCAAACGATCTGGGAAGAGCAGTATCCTGACCTTTTTCATCGGGCTGAACAGGTAAACTGGGATTGGCCTGTGAAAGACGAGTGGGTTCCGAAACTTCAGGAAACAATCAGCAGACTAACAGCACCTACTATTCTGGTAGCTCACAGTCTTGGATGTATCACTGTTGCTCACTGGGCACAGGAGTTCAAATCCGAATTTGTAAAGGGCGCTTTGCTAGTCGCTCCTGCTGATGCCGACTTGTCGAAACGCCTGAACTTTGTTGTAGGATTCAAACCTGTCCCCGTCACCAGATTACCTTTTAAAAGTATAGTTGTGGCCAGTACCAATGATATTTATGCGTCCATTGGAAGGTCTGAAAAGTTTGCCCGTGATTGGGGAAGCGAATTTATTAACATTGGTAAAAAGGGGCATATCAACGCAGTTTCCAAACTGGATGATTGGCACGAAGGAAAAGAAATACTTCAAAGCCTGTCTGGTTTAAACTTTTCAGCTATTCCGGTGTCTTAGGTTTGTCCGAAATTTTACATGAGCGTAATAGTGTATTTCAAAACGTATATTTAACTTTCAATCAATTCTCTTTCCATTTAAAATCAAACTACAATTATGAAAAAAATCTTTGTATTTCTTCTTGCAGGTGTAATGTCAGGTTCTGCTGTGTTTGCAGGTCCGGGAAAAGCAGATAAAAAACTTACTGTGGATCCTAAAAGTACCAAAATTGAATGGGGAGCAAAAAAAGTAACCGGAACGCACGCAGGTAATGTACCCCTTACCAGCGGAACGCTTATCGTGGACGGAGATAAACTGAAAGGAGGCGACTTCGTGCTGGATCTGAAAAACCTGACTGTTACAGATGTAAAAGATGCGGACATGAATGGAAAGCTGACTGGTCATTTGAAAAACAAAGATTTCTTTGACGTTGAGGCGCATCCGCAGGCAAAATTCGTAATTACCTCGGTAACTCCTAAGTCTGCAGGTACTTATGATGTTACAGGAAAATTGACGATTAAAGGTATCACAAGCGACATCAAATTCCCTGCAACTGTGAAATCCGATGCTAAAAAGGTTACAGCCGATGCTAAGATCGTAGTTGACCGTACCAAATATGACATCAAGTTCCGTTCATCCAACTTTTTCGAAAACCTGGGTGACAAAGCCATTGACAATGACTTCACGCTGGATGTAAGTCTTGTTGCGAACAAATAAGCCCGAATCGCATCAGTTACCCGAACCTGTTTTCTCCGGAGAACAGGTTTTTTTATTTTTTCCAGGTTCATATAATCCAATGAATAATTAAATGGATTTAACTTTGACCAAACTAAACCTGAACCGCGTTTCCATGAAACTAAAATATTTCGGTCTTCTTGTTGCTACCATGCTTGCTCAGCAAGCTACAGCACAATCTGCAAATACGCTTCCCGACTGGGCAATGGGAGGCTTTGTACGCCCCGCTGGCGTCAATCCGGTGATTTCACCTGACAGTACTTCCCGTTTTATGTGTCCGATGAACGAGCGCATGACAGACTGGGAATCTAATGACACTTTCAATCCTGCCGCCACCATCAAAGATGGAAAGATTGTAGTACTGTATCGTGCTGAAGACAAAGCCGGTGTAGCCATTGGCAAAAGAACTTCGCGTATTGGCTACGCTGCCAGCAAAGATGGAATCCATTTTGAAAGAAGAAAAACGCCAGTTCTTTTTCCCGACAAGGACAATCAAAAAGGGAACGAATGGCCCGGAGGTTGTGAAGATCCAAGGGTTGCGGTAACTGAAGATGGACTTTATGTCATTTTGTATACGCAATGGAACCAGGATAAAGCCCGTATCGGTGTGGCGACTTCCAGGGATCTTATCAAATGGGAAAAACACGGACCGGCTTTCAGACAAGCTTATGATGGCAAGTTCAATAACATCTGGACCAAGTCGGGATCTATACTTACAAAACTGGCTAATGGCAAACAGGTTATTGCCAGGGTGAATGGAAAATACTGGTTGTATTTCGGAGAAGCGCATGTGAATATTGCAACTTCTACGGATCTGATTAACTGGGAACCGGTCGTGGATCAAAAAGGCGAACTGGTTAATCTGATCTCTCCGAGAAAGGGTTATTTCGACAGCAATCTTACCGAATGCGGGCCTCCGGCTATTCTTACAGACAAAGGAATTGTATTGCTTTACAATGGTAAAAACGACAAAGGAGAAAACGGAGACAAACGTTATACCCCCAACAGCTACTGCGCCGGACAAGTTTTGTTTGACAAAAACGATCCTACTAAAGTGTTAGCCCGACTGGACGTTCCATTTTTCCGTCCTATGGAATCTTTTGAAAAAAGTGGTCAGTATGTAGCCGGTACCGTTTTCATAGAAGGAATGGTTTATTTCAAAAATAAGTGGTTGCTCTATTACGGTTGCGCCGATTCGCGTGTAGGTGTAGCCGAATACGATCCGAAACGCAAAACACCGGGAGATCCTATTCCCTGAGTTTCAAATTTCTTAAAAACAGCACTCGCACTTCAGATTTCGCCAGTGCTGTTTTTTCATTCTCCCGTCATAACAACAATTCCTGCCCGGTTTTGACCTGCGAAATACTGACGAAGGTCTTCACGCCTTTGATGTTGGGATTGGTTTCAAAAAGTTGCCTGTTTAGTTCAGTATATTGAGCCATTGTCTGTAAAGTGATGATCAAAATAAAGTCAGCATCGCCCGTTACCTGATAACATTGCTGAATCTGAGGAATAGACAGAAATATCTTTTTTGCCTCATCCGTCATTCTGAAATGCACATCATTCAACGCAATTTCTACGATCAACGTCACGGTATGCCCAACTTTCTCAGGATTGACTATCGCCACATTCTGCTGAATCACACCTAACGCGGTAAGTCTTTTAATTCTGCGATGCACCGCTGTAGTGGACAGGTTCACCTGCTCTGCAATTTCCTTCTGCGGAGTCAGATTGTCCTTTTGAAGCATTTTCAAAATAGCGAAATCAAACTTGTCAAGTCACTCTTTTGATGTATCCATTTATTGGAGAACTGAAAAATTTATGCGTTTTATGCCTAAAACTATCAAATTTTTTGCGCCGGAATTGAAATAATTTTGCGCCATACCTTAAACACGATTTCAACGAGAAAAATGAAAATTGCTTTTATAACATATAGTGGATCGGTAAAATATTCCGGTGCAAATGGCTTTGACGAAATTCAGGATTTACTGCCTTTCCTCCAAAATAAAGGATTGGATATACATGCGGAAATTTGGGATGATCCCGAAGTAGAGTGGCAAAAATATGATGTCGCATTGCTTCGCATGCCCTGGGATTACCATCAGAAATTTGAAGCCTTCAACAACTGGTTAGACCGGATCGAAGCATTGGGAATCAAGTTATTGAATTCTTACCAAACAGTTCGCTGGAACATTGATAAACATTATCTTAAGGAAATCATCGATGCCGGCTTTGATGTTATCCCTTCAGTGTTTCTTGAAAAAGAATGGGACGGGAATTTTTCCACAATATTCAATTCCTTAAAATCGGATCAGATTATTGTTAAGCCCTGCGTAAGTGGCGGTTCCCGGAATACATTCAAACTTAACGCTGAAACCGCTCGCGGGAGAGCCGACGAAATCGTAACACTATTGCTAGATGGCGCTTACATTGCTCAGCCTTTCATGAAAGAAATTGAAGACGGCGAATGGTCATTCACTTTTTTCAACGGACGTTATAGCCATACTATTCTGAAAAAACCCAAGACAGGTGATTTCCGGGTACAGCAGTTTTTCGGAGGAACTATTGACCGCATGGAACCTGAGCAGTCACTTATTGACCAGGCTGCTTCCTATCTGCCGGCTTTTGCCCAGGACACACTTTATGCACGTGTAGACGGAGTGCTGGTCGATGGAAAATTCGTATTAATGGAACTGGAATTGGTAGAGCCGTTTTTATACCTCGCTTATGCCCAGGAAGCCCCTGAAAATTTCTATCATGCCTTGAAGGAAAAAGTAGATTCTTTCAAAGTCAATGAGGACTAAATACAAGATACTGACAATCAATCATTAAAACTGTACAGAATTGAATAAACACGTTTGGAGTGGAGATTCCGCGACCTGATCAATCCAATGGAATATCTGGTGGCGTATATCACGAAAATCACACTTAAACAGATAGTTTATGAAATCCCTGAAAATGAAATGCACACTATTGGCTTTTGCTTTATTCACGACTTTGGGAGCATTCGCTCAAAAAGAAAAAACAGTAACCGTGGGTGGAGCAGCCATGTATCCTTCGAAAAATATCATCGAAAATGCCGTTAACTCGAAAGACCATACCACTTTGGTTGCAGCCGTAAAAGCAGCAGGCTTGGTAGAAACGTTATCTGGCGCAGGACCTTTCACTGTATTTGCACCGGTTAACTCTGCATTTGCTGCTCTGCCAGCCGGCACTGTAGATAATTTGTTAAAACCTGAAAACAAAGGCACGCTTACATCAGTCCTTACTTACCATGTAATTCCAGGTAAAGTGGATTCTAAATCAGTGCTTAAAATGATTAAGGACGGAAATGGAAAAGCAGTTGCCAAAACGGTACAGGGTGAAGAATTGACATTCACGACAAAAGGTAAAGATGTGTGGGTGAAGGATGCGAAAGGCAACGTCGCCAAAGTTACAATTGCTGATGTGTATCAATCTAATGGCGTAATTCATGTTATTGATAAAGTACTGATGCCATAAACCGCTCAATACTTTTTAGTATCGAGTAGGAGGAAAATGAAAGTTTTCCTCCTTTCATTTTCCGTCCTCTCACACCACCGTGCGTACGGGCCTCGTA
>NZ_QNUL01000046.1 GCF_003383615.1 Dyadobacter luteus | reverse complement strand
TTTGGCGATCACAAAGTTCGCCAAACCGGTGCATTTTTATATGCCAAAATCACATTTCGGAATCATGCAACAAAGCCCTTACAAACTGAAATTTGGTACACCCCTTGTTCCACCCGGGCGTATTTAGATCAGGAATGCAAGAATGGAATGAGCTGTTGGTTAAGTCTGATTACTGAACAACATCTTAATATAAGCAAATGCAAATTCTTCTATCTCTTTTAGATTTGCGCTCCTTGACAAAATTCTACATTTTCATCAATACGGGCTTTAGCTGTATTTAAGATTGTATCGACTGGGATAACTAAGAACCCTGGAAAGGAGGGCATGCGCAGAATTATTTCCTGCCCCTTACTCAAAGCTGAAGCTTGTATCAAACCAGGTTCAACCTAAGGCGATATTTTGCTTAGTGGTGGACCTACCTGATTTCACTGAACATGATTGCTCAGCCGCGAGTGACTATTTCATTATCTTACTTTTTAGCTCTCTTTTTGATGTCATCGAAAATTCATCGGCATGATTTTACTTTGGATTGAATTGTTAGGGTGCCGGCAGATTATTCCGACCTTAATGATTTTAACGGATCTAGCGAAGCAGCCCTAATGCTTTTGCCCCAGTGCGGTGACTACAAAAAAACGCTTACGCCGACCACCGTGTTCGGCAGTTGCTCCACCCATAACTGAGGTTAGATATGATTTTTCCTCCAGCCGTTGCAAAGTAGTATGTACAGAACTGAAGCCAACAAGCCGACCGGTTTTATTTTCCAGTTCCTGTGTTACTGTAACCGCGTAGGCATTTTTACCCAAGATCGCTACAGTCAACAGCACGAGCTCTTCAAATTCCCCTAGAAATGTTCTTCTCATGCAAATTTTGATTTACTCTTATGTCGATAAAATTCTGCGCCAGGAAATAATATAGAGTTAATACGTTGATTTTCAATATATAAATTGACCTTCGTGAAAGTGAAACTGTTTGTAAATGAACAATTAACAGAGAATGACCGCATCTTTATAAGTCAGGAAGCTTTCGGCTCTCAGTGTCAGATATCTTCAGATTTGCGTGGCTTGAGGTAAACTAGAAGACTGTGTTTCTAAACCTGCTGATAAAGTCTCGTTGATAAGAATTGTATGCATCTGGGTAAAAACGGCCAATACCTATTAGCAGCAATAGCTCTATATTTGAAATTCGTATCCAACGCAATTACAAATATGCTGATTATACCGGGCGAACAAATAAGCCAATATCTGGCTTATGATAAGTTAATAGAAGGGCTCAGGAATATATTTCTTTCTGATTATACCATGCCGTTGCGCCATCATCACTTTTATACAAATCGTGATGGCGATCAAAATACCTTAATTCTGATGCCGGTTTGGAATCAGGATTACATCGGTATGAAACAGGTAACTGTAGCGCCCGGTAACGCCAAAGAAGGGCAACCCTCTATTTATGCTCAGTATATTTTAAGTGACGCCAGAACCGGCCAGCCACTGGCGATGATGAATGCGGCTGAACTGACCTCTCGTAGAACTGCGTGTACTTCGGCTTTAGCTTCCTCTTTTTTATCAAGGAACGACTCAGAAAATTTGCTGGTAGTAGGAGGTGGGGGAGTTGCAAGACATCTTATTCAGGCGCATTTAGCTGTAAGATCCTTTAAAAAAATCAGTGTATGGATGAGAAATCCTGAAAAGCTGGCAATGTTTGTAGATCAGCTTCTAACTGAGGGTATCCAAGTCCAGGCGGTGACAAATCTGGAGCAGGCAGCACGTTGTGCTGACGTAATTTCCTGCGCTACGCTTTCGAAAACACCGGTTATAAAGGGAGAATGGGTCAAACCTGGAACCCATCTGGATATGATTGGCTCTCATAAGCCCGATACGCGTGAAACCGATGATGATGCGATCCGTAAAAGCAGTATTTTCGTCGATTCAAGAATAGGGGCATTGCATGAAACAGGAGAGCTGGCTTTACCTATTGCAGATGGGATCCTATCAGAAAGTGATGTGAAGGCAGATATCGTAGAGCTGGTTAAGGGCATGTATCAGGGAAGAAAGACTGATCAGGAAATTACTCTTTTCAAATCTGCCGGACTGGCTGTTGAAGATTTAGCTGCTGCACTTTTGGTGTATCAGAATTTTAAAGACGGTTTGAACTGAACATAGTGAGTTAAAAGAAGTGCTACTTTCGAAACGGAAGGTGCTGTTTACAGGTGATTTCCGTTTTTGAAGTGGATGGATGCAGAAAAGCGAAAATTCTCAGGTATTAGAATGCCCTTGAATGTGCCTGCTGCTTTACCTGGGGCAGATAAAGCATGATTCCAGACATGATGCTGAATTTTGGATAAGCAGAAAGGCGATTACTTCTTAACATTTTTCTGAATAGAATCTACAAATTCAGGCGAAACTTCAAGCAGCTGACATATGGTGTTAACTGAAAGCCCTGCAGTTAACATATTAGCAGCGTTTTTCTGTAGCGCCTTGTCCTATCTAATTTTCTCACCTTGCTCAGCGCCAATCTTTCTGCCTTTCTCAACAAAGGTATCTAAAGTGCTCATGACCTATTTCTTAAAGCTATGGGTAACGTCTTTTGCAGCTCAGCGGAAACGTAAGCATCAGGTAATTGAGTAAGGTTTGAAAAGTCTAATTCACTTGCAATAAAAGCCGGCAGGTAGCTTTGAAAATACTCAATTGCAATATTACGGTCAGCGATAATGGCTCCTATAAAGGTGTCGTTGACTGAGGTTACTTTGCCCATCCGGTAAAGATAACGGGTATAAACAAATACTCATTAAAGCTTACATCTGTATTGCATAACATAAAACCATTAATTTTTTATTTTAGCAGCAACTATAACCAGACAAACTTGGTTGCGATTACAATTCCCATATGCATCATATCATAAGTTACCTGCCTGTTAGTTTAGGTCATAACCATGGGCTGAGTTTTACTGGCAGTTAGCGGTACGCTTGCAAGGATTATTGAACTGCCTTTTATAATATCTATTGAGAATAGTCAAAATGCATACACTTTTACCTTTTTTTCTTGCGATGGTGGTTCTGATAGTTCTGCTTAACATGTGGGCTGTCAAACTAAAAATTGCTTATCCGATACTTTTAGTTATTGCAGGGCTCTTGGTTAGCTTTATTCCGGGACTTCCCGCTGTAAGGATAGATCCGGACCTTATTTTTTTCATTTTCCTACCTCCTCTACTTTTTGAGGCCGCATGGTCGGTATCCTTTAAGGAAATGAAGAAATGGTGGAGAATGATTACCAGCTTTGCATTTCTGGTAGTTTTGTTCACTGCTTTTTCGGTGGCAGTGGTTACCAACTATTATATCCCCGGATTTACCATTGCACTTGGATTCCTGCTGGGTGGCATTGTTTCTCCTCCTGATGCAGTGAGCACTGCGGCAATTACAAAGTTTGTAAAAATTCCCAAGGCTACATCAGCCATTCTCGAAGGAGAAAGCCTTCTGAACGATGCTTCTTCACTGATTATTTTTCGCTTCGCGTTGGTTGCCGTGGGAACTGGGCAGTTTGTTTGGCAGGACGCTGTCACAAGTTTTCTTTGGATGGTCTTCGGTGGCGCAGCTATCGGTCTTGGTCTTGCCTGGATCTTTGTACAGGCTCACAGAAGGCTTCCGACTGAAGCGTCGTCGGATATTACACTTACACTTATAGAGCCGTATGCGATGTACTGGGTAGCAGAGCAGCTGCATAGCTCAGGTGTATTGGCAGTCGTGGCAGGAGGGATTTATATGTCGCTCAAACGTCTTACTTTTCTGAGCGGTAGCAGCCGGATCCGGGGGTACAGTGTGTGGGAGAGCTTTGTGTTTATACTAAATGGCATCGTGTTTCTGGTCATTGGTCTGGAGCTGCCAGAGATCGTGGACGGCCTGCGCTCGAAAGGTATTCCATTGTCCACCGCAATCGGCTACGGCGTGTTGGTAACAGTAGTTTTGGTAGTGTCAAGAATTATCAGTTCTTTTTCCGCCATGATCGCAACGCGTATATTCCGGCCAGGAGTCGTGCCTCGCGCCAAGACAAGGACCCGTATGCTGTTGATGCCGATACTGATGGGGTGGACCGGCATGCGTGGTGTTGTGTCTCTGGCAGCTGCTTTGGCTATACCGGTTACGCTCGAAAATGGAGATGAGTTTCCGTACCGTAACCTGATACTGTTTATCACTTTTGTATCGATTCTGCTCACTTTGGTGGTTCAGGGGCTGACGCTTCCCTACCTGATTACCCGCTCGAAGGCATTTGACACATTTCTTAACGAAGAATCCGAAGAGCTTACCAGAAGAGAAATGAAACGTGGTTTAAAGCAACATGTGTATGCGTTTATTAAAGAGAAATACGATAGCGAAAACAGCGGACACCATGGTATGCAGCTATTAATGAAACAATGGGAAGAAAGAGCCAAGGCTGCAGATGACACCTGGATGAATGAAAAGACTAAAACCATTTTCACAGAGGTCCTGCAGATACAAAGGGAGTATCTGACTGAGCTGAACAAAGATCCTAAAATTGATGAAGAGATCATCCGCCAGCAGCTCTATCAGATAGATCTGGAGGAAGAACGGTTGAAGATTGTGTAGATCGAATGATGCAATCAAATTGCCTCAGGATCGGTGGGTTAAGTAGGTTTGGCCGCTCGATTATGGTTTTGTTTGGAAAGTGTTCCATAAGTTATAAGTTACTACCGGGCAGTTTTTAATCGTGTTGGCATTTCAATAACGTAGAGCCGGGATACTGAACATTTTGAAGGTATAGTGATACATTAAATAAATAATTGCTGGAATAGATGAATTTGTTACTTGCACATTACAAAAATGCACTAGTTTTGTAACTTAAAAATAACAATTTGGAGGCTCTTTTTATAAAATATTTTTCTAAGCTGCAACGCGTATCAAGCCGGTTCGTACGCGACTTTATCCATGAGATTGACTGGGAGCGTAATAGATTGATCGGTATTAAGGGAGCAAGAGGTGCAGGAAAGACAACTCTGGTTCTTCAATATTTGAAACAGGTTGCGCTGCCAAATAGTAAATCCTTGTATGTTAGTTTGGATGATCTTTACTTCAGTGCAAATCGTTTGTATGACTTGGGAGAAGCATTTGTGCGTACAGGTGGACAACTTTTGGTTTTAGATGAAGTTCACAGGTACACTAATTGGTCGCAGGAAATCAAAAATCTGTATGATGACTTTCCAGATCTTAGAATCGTCTTTACTGGTTCTTCAATCATGCACTTGGAACGTAGTAAGGGTGATTTGAGCCGCAGGGCAGTAATGTATCATTTACATGGCCTTTCGTTCCGGGAATTTCTCCAGATTCAGCAAATTGTTTCCTGGCAGCCCATATCTCTGTCAGATCTTTTGAGCACGCATACACAACTGGCACTTGATCTGACACAAATGATCAAACCACTTGCTTACTTCAAGGAATATCTTCAATACGGCTACTACCCATATTTTTTGGAGAACAAAGACGTTTATGCGCAGAAGCTCACCGAAACGGTTCAGTTGAGTTTGGAGCTGGATTTGCCAGCTGTTTATGGCATCAGTTATTCCTCTGTAGATAAATTAAAGCAATTGCTCGTTGTTCTGGCCGAAAGTGTCCCTATGAAACCAAACATCAGTAAGCTGAGCGAAACGCTGAATACCAGTCGTGCGTTAGTTGTTGAGTATATGCATTATCTGGAAGAGTTGGGAGTGTTGACGCTTTTGCATCGCGATAGCTTTGGTATTACACGATTGCAGAAGCCCGAAAAGGTATACCTAAGCCATCCGAATCTTCAATACGCGCTGCACCAAAGCCGTCCGGATACGGGAACTCTTCGTGAAAGCTTCTTTCTGAGTCAGGTGCAGCCCTTACATAAAGTAGAATATACAGATAAGGGAGACTTTAAACTTGATAGAAAGGTGACTATTGAAGTAGGAGGGGAAAGCAAGACACGGAAGCAGATTGCTGATGTTGAAAATGCTTATGTTGCTGCTGACGGGATTGATATTGGTTATGGTGGGAAGATCCCTATTTGGATGTTTGGGCTACTTTATTGAGAGTTTTGGCGGAGTTATTTCAATTAGAAATTCTCAGTAGACACAAGACTAAATTTACGATAGTCTTCACAGAGGTCCTTCAGATGCAAAGAGAGTATTTGACTGAGCTGAACAAAGATCACAAAATTGATGAAGAGATCATTCGCCAGCAGCTCTATCAGATAGATCTGGAGGAAGAACGGCTGAAGATTGTGTAGATCGAATGATGTGCTATTTGTGTGTTAGTCGGTGTGAAATTTGAAATTCGCTTCTGAGGCTTTCTGCTCGTTGTGTTTCGTCATCCTGGAATCGTCGCCCAACAGCATCGCCTGGTAGTCAAGCAGTGCTTTTTTTGAATCGAAGTGTGTTTTAGCAATAATTACCCTATAATTATTGATCGCCCCCATGAGTGTATCGGTTTGCTCAGAATTGTAGTTTTCGCTTACAAAATACTGAAAGTCTTCAGCCAGATAATTATCAAAATTTTTCAGGACATCTTCCGTCACGTGAACCAGAAATTCAGGCTCTGTTAGCAGCTTTCGGATCTGCTCTTTGAAGGAAGGTTCTACCGCCTTCAGAGCTTGTAATTTGACCGGAATGTCTTTGATAAGCGTCGTTTCAAAAATAAATCCTGAAGCATCGGCGATATCAACGAAAATATCCTGGGCTTCGGTAGTGCACTGACTGACGTGGAAAAATGACTGATACAGCCTGGTGAGCTCACTACCCTGGGCTTTGTCTGTCTGTCGCTGCCATGCCAAACGATATGCAGCCAGATCATTTTCTTTGAGAAGTTCTGTTACCTGGCTTAGTCTGGAATTAAGTGAACTGATCAGCGCCGGGCAGTCTGCGGGAGTGTATTTGTTACCGTCATAGTCGAAGGATTTGACCAGGTAGTTGCCCAGCTCAATTTGTTGAAGAGTCGCTATTTCATTTTCAAGATTTGAATATTCATACTTTAAGCCGACTTTTTCACTTCCAAAAAGATCATTGAGTTTCTCTACAGCTTCGCCTCTCACATCTGGCGTTTGGTTCAATTCAAATGGCTGTATAGATCTGTAATCATAATATTGGTTGTAAATGTCACTAAACGCATACATATCATACTGCTTCTGATACTCCGCTTCAAACTGCTGTTGGTTCACTATTGTTACTTGCTGGTCTGCGTCGGGCTTAAACACATAAATGCTGAATTTTTCCTGTAATACCTCTGAGCTTCTAAAAACAGAAAAGGCATGCCTGTTATCGTTTTCAGAAGTTTTGATATTAAGATCGTTGAGTTGGAGAACCCTGTCTTCGGTAGATGGGTGTGATGACCATTGGTCAGTTAAAATCAGCTTGGATTTATAACGATTAATGTAATCAAGACCTAACTGTGCAAGTCCGTTTTCAATAGGTAGCCCCTGCTTGCCGGCTATAAAGTTCATCACGAAAGCTTGCTGCTGATAAAGGTTTTCAGGCCTAGTTAGCTGATCGGGATTTTGTTGGTAATGCTCTATTACTGATTGATAGGCATGATCAGCAAGATCCATCCGCAGAAGGGCAGACGACAAATGGTCGGATCCGGCTACATGCGCCGCCACCTGATCGGCATGAAATTCCATTTCGCGCGACAGACCCATATAATTTAAATTAAGAATATAATATACTTTTCTCAGTACCCACTGGATGAATTTGACGATCAGACCGGCAGTAGCAATAGCAATGTCGAAGTATGAACTGATGGTAGCCCATTTGTCGAGCATACCCTGATAGGACTCATTCTCATAAAGCATGTTATAGATGATCCTGTTCACATTGTAGACATAGCTGCCGACTTTCATTGTTTTCTGCGAGAAATGTCCGAATTCGTGTGCCAGAACCGCTTTGAGCTCTGATACAGATAAGGTGTTAACCAGGCCAAGACCGATCTGCAGATTTTTTCTTACAGGCAAAAACATACTCCAAAAGCTCGAATCGTAAAATACAGAAGCATTCACATGATCTGACAAATAAACTTTCTTTGGCATATCAGTGCCCACCTGTTTTGTGATTTGCTCAATCATGGCAAACAGCTCGGGCATTTGTGCTTCTTTGATTTCTATCAACCCGGTCAGATTCGTTACATTCTTTGTAAAAATGAACTTGAAAAGAAATATTAAAGACAGTATACCGATACTGACAAGAACCAGGGCCAGGGCAGCAGTGACGAAAATAAGTTTAATTTTAACCAGTAAATAAGCCAGATAGGTTAATCCTATCGTCATTGCAACAGCCGCACAAACAAGAAGTACGTAAGTGACAATAAAGAGGACGATGGCAGCAATAGACTTTGTGGTCGCTTTTTTAAAGTTTGCAGAGAGGTGTATCTGGTTCATTATCGTATAAATGGGTGTTGCTTACAGAATAACTTGAGTGGTGGCTTACATATATTGTACTGCCCGTTAACCTTTGCATGTATATCAGTTGTATTCAAATTGATATACAATGTTAATCCGACAGAATATCTGACAGAATGATTTCTGACAAATTGATTGCAGAAGGAATACGCTGATCAAATCTACTTCATGAGTGACGATGGCGCTAACGGACGTGATGATTTTTTTTAATGATCTTGTCGTCGGCAATCTTATCCGGGATAGGTTTATCCTTTCAAAGGAAGCCGGTTATTGCTTTCAGAGGTGAGTAGCCAGCAACTTATCTTAATTTGACTTCTTCATCCATTTCCACTATTAAAAGGAATATCTTCAACAAGTTAGAAGTTTCGAATACAGAAGAACTTAGCAAAAAGATGCGAATTCATTACTATGGAAGTCTGGGTGGCTAGTGAAGAGAATGTAAGGTCAAACTTAATGTATGCCTGCCTTCTGAATAGTGGCAGGCATTTTGCGTATTGTCCCCGCAGTATTAGATCTGTTTCCGGGAATTTTGATAAATACATCGGATTCAGTATTCGGTGTGTTTTCTATAATGGACAACTATTTGCTTATTCCAGCCAATAGTGCACTCAATTATTTTCCCCTGCTTATTTTTGAGCATACCAAAATTAAGTAATATGGGTCTTATAGCTTCACTTCCAGACATCGATAAAAATAAATCTTCTGTTTTTGTAATGCATGAAAAGTCAGAAAAACTGATTCCTCTTCATACTCACCAGAAAGGACAGTTGAGTTATGTTGAGGGGGGCGTAGCTTACATCACCATTGAAAATAAAACGTATGTAGTTCCTGCCCGCCATTATTTCTGGATTCCCAAAGACACCGCTCATGTAGTCCAAATTGGTCAGTTTGCTACCGTTTTCCGTTCAATATATTATTATAGTCATGATGATAATTCCCATCCGTTCTACAGCCAGATGGGAATTTATCCGGCCAGTGAGTTGCTTATTCAAATGCTGGAATTCTCCGAATGCTGGGATGGATCCGATGTTACTGCTAATGATCACAACTTTGAATTTCTGGTGGCGCTCAAAAAGCTGCTTCCACAAAATGGTCCCGCACTGCCAATCATACTACCCCTGACGGATGATCGCCGAATGAATATGATCCTGGAATATCTGGAGTTAAACTTGGCTGCACCCATTGATTTGAAATCAGTGAGCACTCATTTTCACATGAGCCAGAGATCCTTCTCGCGATTTTTTCAGTCAAAACTCAAGATTTCTTTCTTTCAATATCTGAAAACGCTTCGGATGATTCAGGCGATAGAAATGATTGTAAAAACGACAATGCCGATTAATGAAATTGCTGGTAAAGTAGGTTACCACAGCGTGGCATCGTTCAGCAATGCGTTTTTTGATTTTACCAATTCCAGACCTTCCGATTTGAGAAGAAAATAGATCCCTTCCTCTATTTCGTAAACTAATATTCACTTACATTATGCTGATAATCAATAACAATGTTTTTCTTGCAGTATGCATTTTACTATTCTTTTTTCTGGTAGCTATCATCTCAATTAAAACTTTCAGACAATAATTAGTGTAATTTCTGAAAATTGATCGCTTACTGAAAACAGGGTTTGGATAGATGGATTTAATATCAAATCCAGCCACTCACTTCTCTTTAAGTTTGTACTCCTGATCACTTACAGGCTGTAGCCAGGTAACTCTGCCTGATGCCGCATTGGGAGTTACCGCGATTTGGGTAAATCCTACGTCGGGCGAAGCTCCATGCCAATGCGGGGTATTGGGCGGACACTTTACAGAATCACCTTTCCTGAGTATGCGAACAGGCTTACCTTTCTCCTGATAATAGCCTATCCCGTCAATGGCGATTAATGCCTGCCCGCCTCCGTGGGTGTGCCAATGGGATCTGGCGCCCGGTTCAAAGGTTACGTTTGCAACGGGGATGTTGAAAGCGCTGTCGGCCTGTATCAGACTGTAGACCCAGACTGTACCTGTAAAATTTTTTTCCGGTGCCCTTTGTCCTTTTGGGAAAATGGGTTTCTCACTGAATATGGCACTTGACTTGCTCTGTGCATAAGCTAAATATTGAGACAATACCAGTATAAGTGCCAGATAGAATTTTAAGTAGCTTTTCTTGTTTGCCATCTTCATTTGAGATCGGTTGTTTTAAGATTATGTTTACAGACTAGCCGTCGAGGAATTAATCACGGTAGGCTGTGCATGTGTAGGGTCTGCTAAAAAATGAGCCTTGTACCTGCTAACGCTGTAAAACCGCATAAGCCCGGGGAAAGCTTGATTTTTGTCAGATGTAAAAATACATATTCCCCCAAGATAGTGATCACTACAGATGGCAAATCAGGAATATTGGTAAGCATTTCAGGGATATGTATACCAATCGCCTGTTAGCTATTGGCAAACTTTGTAATATAATTACCGCGATCGAAAATTGCCAGTTGTGACAGGTATCTCGCCGGTAATTCTGGCATGGAATATTGGTAGATAAAACAGGGATCTATATAACAATGCTGTCGCCAGAGTAGCGGAACTTTGCATCATCAAAACAGAAACCAACATGGAAACAGTTAAATTAAATAACGGAATTGAAATGCCGATTTTAGGATTCGGCGTATTTCAGGTGCCTGATCTCAAAGAATGTGAGAGGAGTGTATTGGATGCAATCCAGACCGGTTACCGGCTGATTGACACGGCTGCGGCTTATCAGAATGAACAGGCAGTGGGAACTGCGATTCAAAATAGTGGTGTAAAAAGAGAAGAGCTATTTATTACAACAAAACTTTGGATTCAATCCGATGGGTACGCTGGGACTAAAAAGGCTTTTGAAAACTCATTGAAAAAGCTACAACTGGATTATTTGGATCTGTATCTGATACACCAACCCTTTGGTGATGTGTACGGAGAGTGGCGGGCGATGCAGGATTTGTATAAAGAAGGCAAGGTGCGAGCGATTGGCGTAAGCAACTTTCATCCCGACAGATTGATTGATCTTATCGTTCACAACGAAATCGTTCCGGCTGTCAATCAGATTGAAACCCATCCGTTTCACCAGCAGATGGAGGCACATCAGTTTTTGAAAGCAAATAATGTGCAGATTGAATCCTGGGGGCCATTCGCAGAAGGGAAAAATGGATTGTTTCAAAACGAGTTGCTTGCTTCAATGGGTGAAAGATACGGCAAGACCATAGCACAGGTTGTTCTGCGCTGGCTTACACAAAGAGGCATCGTTGCTATACCCAAGTCGGTACGTAAAGAGCGGATGGCAGAGAACTTCAATGTCTTTGACTTTGAGCTTTCCGCTGAAGACATGGAAACAATCAAAAGTTTGGATGCTGCTACCAGCGCTTTCTTTGATCACCGCGATCCGGCAATGGTAAAATGGCTGGGGGAACGGAAATTGGAGCAATAAATCGGCTTTCATAAATGTGACTTTAAACAATCAACTCAGATCATGCAAAAGCAAACACATCTAAAAGCATTTATTCTTGTTTTGGCTTTTTTTACATTCCATGCTGGTTTTTCAACAGCGCAAAGCGCAGATAAAACAGAGCAGCAAATCATCCAACTCTCCAAAGACAAATGGCAATGGATGGCCGATAAGAATGTAGACAAACTCTCCACGCTCTTTGACGACAAGCGAAATTTGTTCATATGAGCGGAACCTGGAAAAAGGATGAAGAGCTAGAAATTATAAAAACCGGAAGTATCTGGTACAAAAAAGCGGGTGTCCACGATGTTGCAGTAGAGATCGTTGGCAATACGGCCATTATCTGGAGCCGGATTACATTATCTGCTATGGTGCGGGGCAGCGAAGCAAATACAGAGTTTACCGTTACGGAAGTTTACACAAAAGAAAAAAGTGAATGGAAACTTCTGGCGCTCACGTTTAGCAGCGTTCGGGATACTCATGTTATTAAACACTAAACCCAAACAGGATGAAACCGGTCATAGAAAAAAACATCATCAGAATCCTGACCTTCTCAGTCGTGCTGACCGTGCTGTCTCTGGTCAGTTCGGGTATAGGATGGGCGCAGGATAGTGTTGAGCAAAAAATCATAACGCTTTCTAAAAACAAATGGCAATGGATGGCTGACAAGAACGCCGACTCTCTTGCCGTTCTTTTCGACGAGAAGTCAGTTTTTGTTCATATGGGAGGATCATGGGGTAAACAGCAAGAGCTTAGCATCATAAAATCAGGCGGCATTCATTACAAGAAGGCAGATATACATAAAGTGTCAGTAAATGTAATTGGTTCAACGGCGATACTCCTCAACAGGATCACCTTACTTGCTGTCGTTGCAGGAAGGGAAGTTACCAACGAATTTGAAGTAACCGAGGTGTACGTCAACGAAAACCAAACCGGGAAACTCGGATCGCTTTCCTTCACCAAGGTGGGAGGGTAATGAAAATCTGTCTTTGGGAACCGCAAAACCAAATATTGCCATGAGCCATTTATTGCTATCAATTCTTGTTCTGATTTCGGCCTGTTCTTCAACTCAGACTGCGTATGTTGATACTGAAACTGAATCTGCTCAAAAACCCGGGGCCGTGTTAATCGTATATTTATCCAGGACAAAAAATACAAAGGCCGTTGCGGAAATGATCCATAGGAATGTGGGTGGGAAGTTGGTTGCCATAGACCTGGGAAATCCGTATCCAGAGAATTATCAGCAGACTGTAGCGCAGGTTTCCAATGAAAATAGCTCGGGATATCTGCCTCCATTGAAGACAACAATTGACAGTATTGGCAAGTACGATATTGTGTTTGTCGGATTCCCAACCTGGGGAATGCGGTTACCTCCTCCTATGAAAAGTTTTTTAAGCCAATACGATTTAAGTGGTAAAACCGTCATTCCCTTCAATACAAATGGCGGTTATGGTATTGGAAGTACATTTGATACAGTCCGTGCGCTTTGTCCGAACAGCACAATTTTGGAGGGATACACTACCAGAGGAGGATTAGAAAGAGATGGCCAACTGCTGATGATTAAAGAGCAGAAGGCGCGGCAGACTGAAAGTGAAGTAAAGGATTGGTTGCGGAAGCTCAAAATGATTTAAAGAAAAACCTTCGGCTAAATCTAATTCGAATATAATCCAAATGGGAAACACAGTTGATATGAGAAATAAAAAGGTGCTTGGTTTTACGTTCTTATTGGTTTTGACATTGGTTGCAGCCGTCAGGGCCCAGAAAATTACTGGCCACAAACCATTGCTTATTCAGCAACAAGGAACGTTTTCTGCAGGCGGTACAGTCGTCAAAAGTGATGGCGTGTTTGATCCTTTGAAACCATGGAATGTGACTCAGGGAGGGCAGACCAGGCATGCAGACCATGCGGATGTATTCTATCAGATTCCGCCGAAGGCAAAGAAACTTTCGATGGTTTTTTTGCATGGGTACGGCCAGTCGCGTCGTAGTTGGCAAACCACAGCCGATGGCAGAGAAGGTTTTGCCAATATCTTTTTGAGAAACGGATACAGTGTATACCTTGTAGATCAGCCGGGACGAGGCCACGCAGGTCAAACGACAAAACCCGGACAAATTTCCGCTATACCTGACGATCAGACCTGGTTCACGCAGTTTCGCATTGGTCTATATCCCAAATTTAACGACGGGGTACAGTTTCCCAAAGACAGCGCTTCGCTGGATCACTTTTTCCGAATGATGACCCCAAGTACAGGTAGTGTCAATGAAGCAGTGGTTGTAAATGCGATGTCGGCGGTGATGAATAAATCAGGCGACGGGATTTTGTTTACGCATTCTGCCGGAGGTTCTCCGGGATGGAAAACAGCTACTAAAAATGCTCATGTCAGAGCAATAGTCGCTTATGAGCCCGGCGGTTTTACTTTTCCTGAAGGGCAAGTGCCTGAAGGCAATCGTGGCGGTAAGGGAATTCCGATGGAAGAGTTCATGAAGCTGACTAAAATACCTATCGTCGTGTATTTTGGTGATTTTATACCGAGCGAACAGACAGAAGCTGCTTCCCTGAATTTTTGGAGAAGCGTGCTTACAACGGCGCGCCAATGGGCGGAAGTTGTCAACAGTCATGGTGGCGATGTGCGCATTGTACATCTGCCCGAAATCGGTATCAAGGGCAATACTCACTTTCCTATGTCAGATTTAAACAGCGATCAGGTAGCCGGGGTTTTGATAAAATGGTTGAAAGAAAAGGGATTGGACAAATAAATAAGGATCGATGAACTCAAATAACGTTAACAACAGAAACTGGTTAAGCTTGTCAGCTTATCTTACTATACTGATATTATTTTCTCTATCTGCAATGGCGCAACAGCCGGCTGGGACCAGCGGTACCTTAGGCTCGAAGAATAGAACCATCATTACTATTTCTTCATTTACTGCGCAAGGTAAAATTCAGGAGTTGAAAACCGAACTTAACATAGGCCTCACGGAAGGTTTAACCGTAAATGAAATCAAAGAAGTACTCGTGCATACGTACGCTTACTGTGGTTTTCCAAGGAGTATTACTGGTTTGCAAACCTTTATGCAGGTTATCGAAGAAAGGAAAGCAAAAGGTATTCGGGACAACATCGGAAAACAGGCTTCGCCTGTTGCAGGCAACGGTAGCAAATATGACAGAGGTAAAAAGATACTATCGGATTTGACCGGTACGCCGCCGCCGGCCAAGCTCTCAGGCTATTCGGCTTTCGCACCTGCAATCGATACATTTTTGAAGGAGCATCTGTTTGCTGATATATTTGAAAGGGATGTATTGACCTATGCGCAAAGAGAATTGGTAACGATTTCGGTAATCAGTGCTATTGGTAATGCTGACCCGATGCTGCGAAGTCACCTGAATATTTCTCTGCGTGCGGGTTGGACAGCTGCTCAGTTGGAAGAGTTCATCGCAGTGATTACCCCAACTATTGATAGCGAGAAAGCAGCGGCAGCAAAAGCTGTTCTAATGGGGTTGTAGGGTTTACATTTTGGGTAAAAGACTTAATCAATTGTGCGAACAAGGAAAATTTTGATGCTGACCGCTCAGAAACAACTAAGTTTTTAGAAGCTGCCTGAGTCGGCTCTGATAAGCCTGCAGGTAATTTCGTTTTGTTGCCTGGTCGAGAAAAGACGAAGCGATTAACAGCTCAACTTTTTTAGACCCGCTGAGAATTTGTGAGACTATTCTTTCAAAAACTTTTGAATTAATTCCTGTTATTTCAGCCAGTAAGGTAAATTGCTGCATCACCTTCCCTTCAGCTAGCTTTTTGGGTAAAAGGTCTTCGTCCAGGGCGAAATCTTTATCGCGAATATGTATTTGGCTGTTGAGCAAATCGTAGGCCGGACTTAAACGGTAGTCTCCCTGATCGGTTTCGAGAAGCGAAAAGTTTTTGAAATGCGCGTCACCGTTAGAGAATAAATAGTTAAACATTAATATGCGGAGCAATTTTGGAGATTCGACTGTGTAAGCAGGAACGTATTTTCGCATTAGTTCAAAAGTATCCAGATAATTTCCCAGGTACTTATAGTGTTCTCCGTGGGTTTGGGGCGTACGTCCTGCAAGTGATGCAAAATCATCCTGAGCAAGTTTTCTGCCATCGGCCTGTCTGTCAAATCGTTTCGTAATGTAGGCCTGTGCTCCGTCTGAAAAAAAGATCAATGCATTTTCTGCTGTCTCAATACCGTAAACCTGCCTGGCGATCTGCATGGTCAGATGTTCGTTGGCAGGCATCTGATCTGGTCTGCGACCTGCGGTCGGTATAGGCTTTAAAATATAATTACCTTGCTCGCCTTCCCGGACCAATCGTAGTTTATTCTTATCAAGAATTACTGAAAATTTTTCCTGAACACCTGAGATTGACATCCGGTTGCGGTTTTCTTCAAAAAGTTCATCGGTATCCTGATTGGTTGCAGGCGAGCCGTAACTCAGAATATGGCCTACACGTTTACCATTGAAGACCCGCTTTAGACAAGTCCTGCTGTAAGTGTTGTGGCCAGGAGCCAATGTGCCCGGGCAAAACTGAATATCTCGTAAGCTCATTGCTTTTCGATTTTGATAATTGTCACAGCTCCAATCGTGTCACTTTTTGCAACCGTGAGCAGCAAGCCGAAGTAATCGTCGCGATCTATTCGGTTCAGGTGACAGACCACCTGTTTATTCGAGCCTTCCGGTAACATATTATAGAAAAAAGGAAACAAGTATGAAGATCGATAGACCTCTGTCGTTTTCGGTAAAGTCAAACTAATAGCAGGTTTCGAGCGGTCTTCAACCCATTCTTTATGGTACTGAAATTCGAATGTACCGGTGTCATGTTGAACTAGAATACCCGCCTGTTCTCCTCTAAAAAGAACTTTTGCACTTCTCATAGATTAATGTTTTTTACGCCTAAGGTAATTTCAAGGCCCAGGGCATCAGAAAGTTTTTTCAAAGTTGACAAAGTAGGGTTGCCTTTTCCTGACTCAAATCTTTTTAAGGCACCCAAAGCAACACCAGACAAGTCGGACAGTCCTTCCTGCGTAATATTTAATGACCCTCGTCTTACTTTAATCGCGTCAATGATGGATATAAAATTCATTATGATGTCGTTTATCATAAAGATAGTATATTCTGAGAAGTATTAATAAGAAAAGTACCTTATAATATACTTTTTTAAGGACAAAATAATGTCGATATAGAATTTGCAACAAAAAAGTACTCTATAGTGTACTTTTTTGTTGCTGTAAAATTATAATAGTCCGATTCCTGACCCAACTAGCCCAATGTAAACTCTGCGATGACTCCGTTTGAAATCGAATAGTGTATATCATTACCGGTCAAGAAGTATATCAAGCATTCTTTCATAATCATTAAGAAAACCTTTCGTGATTTGATAATGAGGTGTCTGTTCGTAAGATGTCTTTCTGATTCCGTCATCATCCAACATGTAAATAACAGAGTTAGGGTAGGACAGTAGAATGGGAGAGTGGGTTGCAATGATCAATTGAGAACGCTTTTTAACCAGATTATCAATAGCGGCCAACGCGGTCATTTGTCTGTTAGGAGATAAGGCGGCCTCGGGCTCATCAAAGATGTAAAGGCCTCTGCCTTGTAGTTTTTTTGTTAAAACTGCCAGAAACGCTTCTCCGTGAGACCGAAGATGTGGAGATCCTCCGTAACCTTTAAGATAATTTGTCTGCTCCATGTAGGTGGCAACATTGTAAAAGCTTTCTGCTCTGAGGAAATAGTAGTCATCCGGCATTTTGTATCCTCTGATCAGTTTAAGATAGCTGCTCAGACCGGAGATGTTATCGTGGGTGGAAAACTGAACATTTTTTGTGCCTCCTTCCGCTCCAAGACCTAAACACAGCGCTATGGCCTCAATCAGGGTTGATTTGCCGGCACCGTTCTCGCCGACAATAAAAGTAACGTCCTGATGAAACTCTAAAGACTGAAAACCTTTCAAAGCCGAGATATTGAACGGATATTCATCTTTGGTGACCACCTGCTCGCGCAGATATTGGATTTCTCTCAGGTAGGGTTTAATATTCATTTGGCTATATCGCGATGCATAACTAGGTAATCCTGTGTATCGCAATATAGAGATTTAAGTTTTCTACGCTTGTTTTGATCAGTGAACAACCCGGCAAGTTTACGATTACTTAATATTCCCGCAGCACTATCGCGAACACATTCACTTGAATAGGGGCCACCTGACTGGCTGAAGGGATCCGGGAAATACCGCTGATTTAATAGCTTATATTAGAGTTGAAGACTGACATTAAAAATTCAATACTATATCCAACGGCAATGTTGAACAGAAAAGGAGTGTTGGCAATACCAATGTTCGCTGCCTGATGTGTCTGAATATGACCGGTTTTCCTGTTCAGATAAGTTAGCTGGTTTTTGTCAAGAGAGGACCAGACATTTTGCCAGTATCTGATGCTTGTAGATGTGAATACTCCCTTTAAAATATTCGGATTTTTTTCAAATGGTTTCCAGGTAATGTACACGCAATGTGCCAGACTACTCCGGCTTTTCTTCCTGATTTGCAGCTAAGCCTTTAATACTTAAAGCCCCAGACGGACATCTCGAAACCTGATCGGTAAGCTGCTGGCTTGTTGCATTCTCTATTCGGATCCATGGCCTTGCTTTCGGATCATACACGTTTGGTAACGATCTTACACATACTGCCGAGTGAGTACAGATTTTTGGTTTCCAAAGGATTGTAATTTCGCCGTTTGAATATTCCAGTGTGTCCATTTTTGATTGTTTGAGATTGTTGTCAGGCTTGTGTTTTTTTGCGTAAAGTTCTGCAAACCCTTCAAAAGAAAAGATGATTTTTGTCGAAAAAATGAATAGACAAATGTCTACTACCGGAAGTGAAAAACCGAAGGTTATGATTTTTGCATAAGCTGGCGTTTTACACGGCTAAGTGTATCCTTGGTGATTCCCAGATACGAAGCAATAATATGCTGAGGGAAGCGCTCCAGTAATTCAGGGTAACATTCAGCGAAATCAGTATAGCGTTTCTCGGCATTCGCGCTTATGGCAGAGGTAAGCCTGCGCTGATTGGCAATATTATTTCTTTCGTCGAGCTGGCAGGTCATTTCATTGAAAGCAGGTACGTTTTTTAAAAGTTCCAGTACGTTTCCTCTTGTAACCAGAAGCATTTGGGTGTCTTCCCAGGCGTCAATATGATATATACTCGGAGTAGCCATTACCCAGCTTTCACGGTCGCCCATCCACCAGCCTTCCACACCCAGGCGCACTATATATTCGTTGCCCTTATCATCTACTGAATATTGCCGCATCGCACCGTTGACAATAAATGCAAATTGTTTACATTGCTCGCCTGCCTGAAGCAGATATTGCCTTTTTCTTAGTTTGGAAGGAATAAATGACCTTGCAAGCAGTGTCTTTTCATCTTCTGAAATCGGAGCAGAACTGTATTTTTTCAGATAGTCTAAAAAAGCTTCTAACATCGTTAACCTTGTGTATGTTTCAGAATCAGCAATATGAAAAACTGCATCGCAGCCTAAACAAATATATGGTTTTTTGCCCATATTGACTGAGTAAAGCGGTTCGCAGCATTAGCGAGGGCTAAATCTTTGGATGATGGGAAACTTTGGTAATTTGCTTGTCAGACACTTGAAGCATAGAAATAGGTAGACATTTATCTATTTCTTTTCTAGATCTATATCATCGTTTTCTGCCAGGGAATTTTATGAATTTTGCATCCGGTAAGTATTAACCGGCAGCCTACTCTGACGGATATATCAGAAAAGAGAAGGCCAAATTGGTTGATACCATCAGATTGAATCTAAAAATTGACAAGAGATTATATGGAAATAGGCATAGATAGTTTCGCGTCTGCCATGTACGGCAGTAATGAATTGAACAGTCAGGACGCTATGGAGCAGCTGTTGCAAAGGATAGTAGCTGCAGATCAGGCAGGACTGGACATTTTCGGGATCGGGGAGCATCACAAAAAAGAATTTCTTGATTCGGCCCCGGCAGTCATACTTGCAGCAGCGGCAGCGCTTACGAAAAGGATACGGTTGACAAGCGCAGTGTCCGTGTTGAGCACATCAGATCCGGTGCGGGTATATCAGAGTTTTGCGACCCTGGATATTATATCAAAAGGTCGCGCTGAAATGGTCGTTGGCAGAGGTTCGGCGATAGAGGCCTATCCCTTGTTTGGTTTCAATCTGAACGATTATGATGCGCTGTTCAAAGAGAAACTTGAACTGCTTCTGAAAATCCGTGATGAAGAATTCATTACCTGGTCGGGCAAATTCAGACCAGCTCTGAAAGATCAGCCAATCTATCCTCGTGCTGTTCAACAGAATATACCTGTCTGGTTGGGTGTAGGTGGTACGCCGCAGTCATTTGTACGCGCAGGCAAGCTGGGACTTCCTCTGATGGTTGCTGTTATAGGTGGGGAAACCGAGCGTTTTCGGCCATTGATTGATCTTTACCGAGAGTCCGGACGCGAGGCGGGATTCAGATCAGATCAGCTAATAGTGGGGCTTCATTCGCCGGGATATGTTGGTGAGAATGACCAGTCAGCCATAAACGATTATTACCCGGGCTACGCGGAATTATGGACGAAATTGGGCAGGGAGCGTGGATGGCCGCCTGTTACAAGGAACCACTTCGACAGCCAGACTGCACCGCAAGGAGCGCTTGTTGTCGGCGGACCTGAAACAGTGGCTAAGAAGCTGATACGCCATAGTGAAGCGCTTGGAGGGGTAGACCGTTTTACATTTCAGATGGATAATGCCGGGCTAACTCATCAACAATTGATGCGTTCCATTGAGCTAATAGGGACTCAGGTAATCCCTAACATCAGACAAGATCAGAAAGAAAGTTGATTTTAACGGTTAGTAAGAGGGGAAAAATCGAATCTACTCCACGAGTAAAATTATGAATAAGAAAAGTAGTTTTTCAAGCCAGGGGCAAAGAGCCGATATCGGCGAGTTGATCATCAACAGAGTTTTGCCAAACAGGTATGCAGATGCAGTGGGTCCGATCGTCTTTTTAGATCATATCGTCCCTCAGCTTCGCACGGAAGTAAATAAAGAGGGTACAGGCGCGCACGCGCATCGCGGAATAGCCACTTTGACTTACATCTTAGATGGTGAGGATGAGCATTTTGATAGTGCAGGAAATTATGCGAAGGTACATTCCGGAGGCATTCAGTGGATGAAAGCCGCGAGCGGTATAATTCATGACGAGACGCTGAATTCTGATTCGAAAACTGATTCAGAGCAGATTTCTGCTTTACAATTCTGGATCAACCTTCCGGCGGCGGTAAAAGCTGAAAAACCTGCGTACCTGGCGATTGAGGGCGACAAGGTCCCTTTGAAGATACTTGCCGATGAACTGGGGTGGATTAAAGTCATCGCCGGCTCGTATCAGGAGCTGCACTCGGAGATACCGGGTTATTCTGAACAATTTATTTATCACATTCAATTGCAGCCGGGTGCACATTTTAAAATAGATTTTGAAGATCAACTGGAAGTTGGGGTTTATTTGCCCACCCTGCCGGCAAAGCTAAATAATGAAAGTTTCTCCGGTGGAGAATTTATTGAATACGACAGAGAAACCGGATCTATCGAATTGTTCAATGAAAATACTGAAGCGTGCGACTATATTTTGTTCGGAGGACAGACCTATACCGAGCCAATTGTTGCGGAAGGTCCTTTTGTGATGAGCTCGAAGCTGGAAATCGCTGAAGCCTATAAGGATTTTTTTAATGGTAAGTATGGGCAGATAGATTATCAAAAACAGCGGGGTGGGGAGTAAGCTGGCAATATGATGCTACCCGGTCAGGAACAAGATTCGGGTAAAGTATTTTAAATAGTTTCGTGATTTATCAATCAGGTGGTTAATATACTCCTGTATTGATGAGCCACGATTTTTTGTTCTTACCGGCTAAACAATTTATCTTTAGTATTTATTTGAGTAAACATTGGATTTGATATAAAAACATTTCTACGCATATTGATAATTCCAACTATATATTTTTAATTTTGTAACCAGTAGTTGTGAATTATATACCTCTCTTCAATTAATTATGAATATTACTTATCAGTTTTCGTCAATAATTTCCATTTCGACCTGCATTCATTTCAATAAAGCCATTTTTATTCTTAATCGGCCGGAGCTGCTTTAATGCAGCATCATCGCCATAGAGTGGCGGAGAAATCCAGCCATAAAAAAGTTCTTTGCCAGCTATTCAGACGCCATATTTTAGTTTGGGAATCAGGAAGTGGTATGCCCTTTCTGCGATGCAGAATCTATACATCAGAACATTTTCCGGGCATTGCGGTGGTTCTGGTGGATTTGATATGCCTGTTTTACCCGGCTGTATCTGAACGCTTCTGTGCGTGATAACGATGATTTCTGATAAAAGATCTGAATAAGCTGCTTTCGAAGCCAAAAGGATAAACTGACATTCCCCTGACAAATCATGTCCATATTATTACAGATTATTGAATATCCGGATGCTATTACCAATTTGACAAGCCGTTTGATTGCCAAAATTCCTTATGCAGTTACCGTCTGGAAAGTGCTTGCGCTGATATGGGTTCTGAGCTTATGTTATCTGGTTTTCTATATCAACAAGAGACCATCGAACACCAGATACATACCGGTTTATCTTACTTTGGCGATTGTAGGTATTATTGGATTCAGGTTTCCTAATCTGGTATTGCCCATGCTTAATTACGATGAAGCGGACTGGGCCGTTTGCGCCGCCACCCTTTGGAATAAATCAGTTTTCTGGAAAGATGTAGATGCCACCACGAGCGGACCACTAAATATTTATCCGCTTTTGATCATTAAAATATTAGGCGGCAATATAAACTATTTCACATTACGCCTTTTTCTGTTGTTGTTTTGCTGTGTTCCCACAGTCATTTTTTCGTTTCAGGCTTTTAAAAAGTACGCTACGCCATCGCTTGCTGTAGCACTGACAGCTCCGCTGGTAATAGGATTTGCGCTGCTCAATGATACGGATCTGGTCTCCTTTGATTCTACGTATATTCCCATGGTGGTTCTTGCACTGGCCTATTATTTACTGTTTTCGATAGGCCATTTAAAGAACCAGGTTCAGGGTGCAGTGGCACTGGCCTTTGTTCTCGGTCTGTTTCCCTTTATCAAGTTGCAGGCTGTTCCTGTGGCGGTTGGACTCGGGGTCTGGCTACTTTATAGCGCATTTTTCCTTTGGAAGTTTTCTCTGCGTTCAATCGTTTTGATCCTGATATCATCTCTTGCTCCTTGTATACTGGTAGGGATCTACATCGCTGTACAGAACATTCATACAGATTTTTGGGAATCATATGTGCTCAATAATCTGCTGTATGCTGAACTCGGCATTGTCAGTGAGGAAAAAAGCTGGTGGTTTAAACTCAGAGTGCCCATCTATCTGATTGATACTTCGCCAACTATCGCCCTGTTTTTCTACGCCTTGGGGGCAGTAGCGTTAGCTTCCGGCGTTTACTGTTTTCTGAATTTTAAAAGGATAGAATTTCGAAACAGAATCGATATGATTGGAGCCACGGCAGTTTTTTTTCTTAGTTATTACGCAATCAGTCAGCCGGGCAACATCTGTCATTACTACCTGATTTTAATAATCGTTCCTTTATTTTTCATGACATCTTTAAATGTTCTTCTTGCAAAAAAACTAATGGATGCAACAGGGGGCCGGTATGGAAATACGGTATTGCTCGCGCTTTTGTTAACAACCGTAGGTTTGCAGGGATTTGCCAGTATCAGAAAAGGAAGCTTAGGAGTAAACAATGTAGCAGAAGGATACCGAGGTATAGTCAACCCACCACTGATTGAACAGATTAAAGAACTTGTTGAACCCAATGACCTTATCGCTGTTTTAGGCTACCGTCCGGATATATACATTTCCTCCAACACACTTTTGGGCATCAGAGAAGCCCAGACCACCCGTATGCATTTTGCTTTCAAGGATCTGCAAAAGGATTATTATCAAAACCGGATTGCTTCTGACATCATTACCAACAAACCCAAACTGGTCATTGATGCTTCACTGAATTCAAATGGTTCCTATCCTTACAACGACAGCACCACTATCTACGAAAATTACCCTGTTTTGAAGAAAACCATAGATTCCAACTATGTGCATCACACGACAATAGATCAAATCCGTATTTTTGTAGCAAGATAATAGCCATTGTACAGCCTGAAAGAGATCGTTTGAATATTTGACCTAACGAAATTTTAAGCCAAACTGCCGTGCCCCGGGTCTGCAAATATCTTATTGCTATGGTAAAATACAAACTACTGCTCTTTTTGTTGCTTTCTTTTTCTTCATTTGGTCAGAACCTGAACAAAAGCCGCATAGCAGTCAGGAATTTCTGTGATACAATTCCATTTGTTTACGAACGTGGAAAAATGATCGTAGAGGTAGCTGTTGACAAAAAACCACGTCGCTTCATATTTGACACGGGTGCCCCTTTACTGGTGTCAGCTGATGTAGTCAGCTCATTGGGCTTACCTGTTATTGGATCAGGTGAAGTCACTGATGTCGGGGCAAACTCGTCTGAAGAGAAGATCGTTAAAATGCCAATATTAAAGCTGGGCAGTATCCCGTTTGAAAATGCAGTTGCACTCGTCTTTGACCGCGAAAGGACAGGACTTCTGGACTGCTTTAATATCGACGGATTAATTGGCAGTACATTGTTTAAACACTGTATAGTCCAGATCAACTTAGCTCAAAAAATTATCATTCTTACCGATCGCAGGGCAAATCTGGATATAGATCAAGCTTTCGAATCGGATATCAAACTCGATAAAACAAGCAAACCCTTTATCAGTCTTAATTTTGGTGGCCGCACAAATCTGCAGGTGATGTTTGATAGCGGTTCAGATAAGTTTCTGCCACTTTCTATGGATGGTTTCAGTAGGCTCACTGGCCCTGTTAACACAAAAGTGCTCAATGAGGGATATGGGTCTACATCATCCGGACTCTACGGAGCAGGCAAGGCGGGCATTGAGAATAGGGCCGCAGTGGGCGATGTACTTTTCGGAGATCATGTGATCAAAGATGTAATAACCACAGTATCTGAGCGGAAAAATAAAGATGCGATTGGAATGGGTCTAGCCAGGTATGGAATCATCACCATAGATTACCTGAAAAAAAAATTCTATTTCAAACCCTATGCCGATCTTCAGACCTATCAGTCACCTCCATTTTTCGGATTTGCGGCACAACTGATTGACGGATTTTACACTGTTTCTGCAGTTTACAAAAATTCTGTGGCCGAGAAATCGGGTCTGAAAAATGGGTACAGGATTACAAAAATCAATAGTTTTGACCTTTCTGCTAATGATCGGGAATCGGTTTGCGAGTTATTCCTCTCTGACTACATGGAAAAGAGTTCTATGACGATATCGTTTTTGGATGACTCCGGCAATGTCAGGGAAGTAACCCTGAAAGGTGAATAAGTCTTGCAGGGTCGCCTCTGTATTTACTTCCCTGAAAAAATCAGATGGAATCCTGCGAAAATCAGACGGTACAAGTGACCTGCTCGGAGTCTATTATCAGCAGCTTAGGCCTACGACCGAACCGACCGCTCTGATGAGTCCTGACCAGACAGAACCTGATCAGGTCAGGCCCGTAGATATACCTCAGGTTCCATCCGGACAGCAGCTGAGTCAATTAAGTAACCAGAGTGGGAAAGGAGAGGGAGTAGGGCTGCAGATAGTGAAACATCTTTGTGAACTGCTGGATGCCAGTATGGATGTTGAAAGTATTAAGGATCGCGGAACACTTTTTCGGGTGAGAATGGCCTATTCATTTCGAGGCGGGCGGTAGATGAAGCAGATTAATTTATTCTGTATTACTGTATTATTTTCAGGCTTAATAAATCCAATAAGAACTCAATTGGCATAGTATCTAAAAGCCTCAGGATCTTTCAATTGAATCCGGATCTGAATTCCTGCGGACTTTGACTCGTTTTGCTTTTGAAAAGTTTGCTGAAACTTTGAGGGTGTTCAAAACCCAGCTGATAGGCTATTTCACTGATTGACAGATCCGTGCTCGAAAGACTTTCCTTGGCTTTTTCGATGAGTTTTTCATGGATATATTGCTGGGTACTGAGTCCTGTAAGTGTTTTGAGAAGACCACGCAGGTAACTTGGTGATATGTTAAGCGCACCAGATATATATTGCACTGTAGGCAATCCTTCTGACATCAGCTGGTCGCCGCTGAGGTAATTTTTCAGAAGTGATTCCAGACGATCCAGCACCTGATGGCTGCTTTTTTTGCGGGTCAGAAACTGTCTTCCGTAAAAGCGCTCAGCGTAATTCAGGAGCGTTTCAAGATGAGAGACAATTATATGCTGACTGAACCTGTCGATGTTGGACTCATACTCAGTCTGAATATTCTGTATAATACCGTTGACGGTGATTTCTTCTTTGTCTGACAGGAAAAGTGCCTCGTTGACCGCATAACCAAAGTAGTCATACTTATCTATATTCTTTCCCAAAGCACTTCCCCAAAGAAGGTCTGGATGTATCATCAAAATCCAGCCTGAAAGATCATCCTGGCCGCCAGGCCCTCCGCCTTTTAAAAGCTGATTTGGAGCCATAAAATAAAGTAGTCCTTCGTCAAAATCGTAGGTCTGCTGTCCGTAATGCAGTTTGTTACAGAATCCCTTTTTCAAAGAAATGAAGTAAAAATCAAACATTACGCCCAAAGCTCCTGCCTCGCTATCGGGGTTAGTTATCTGATCGTATCTGACAACACTTATCAAAGGTTGCGCAGGTGAAGGAAGGCCCATAAGCCGGTGCGCGTCAGCGATGTTTTTTACTTTTATTGGTGTCATCAGTCTGTTTCAGTTTTTAAATGGATATTTCAACCAGATCATGACCATAGGCATAATCAGAAAAGGTATTTCGATCAGAACCATTGTCATATTACCAGCCCTGATGGCCAGCGCCATAATCATTAAAATCGACATGGCATTGAGCACATTGCCCAAAAAGAATGTCTTTGGAATTAACAGGAGAATACCTGTCAGTATAGTCATTGCGCCGAAGAATGGAACGAGTGACTCACTAATACCGAGCTCATTCATCATTTTCAGAGATCCGGGATGATTTTTATAATTAAATGTTTCCCATCCGTGTTTGAATGCCAGAAAGACCGAAGTCAGAAGTAGCGCCATCGATATAATATTCTTGGTCATCTCAGCAGGTTTTATGTGTTAATTTATTAAACTGTTTTTGGATTTCAATGTCATTTGAACGTGTTGGCCGGAAATGCTGTTGTTACTGTTCACTATACATAAAGGAAGCGCCCATTTTACCCGATTGCGCGATCAGAAAACCTGGCGCGATCCTGCTTGCAATACGCATCAGCCATGCTAAGCCCGGGTAGATTTCCGGCTTGTCATTCTGTAATCCTCTGATGGCCGCATCTACTATTTTTTCAGGAGCCATCAGTGCCGTTGAGCTAAAGCCGTCCTCATTGATGAACTTGTCATTCAAAGGTGTCGATGAACCGGGTGCAACCAGTTCGATAACTTTGATGTTGGTGTTTTTTAGTTGAATTCGCAGCGACTGTGTGTAGGAACGTAATCCTGCTTTGCTTGCGCCGTAAATTGGTGAGATCGCAAATGGCATTAACGCAATTCCTGAAGTAACATTCAGGATGGCTGCATTTTTCTGCTTTTTCAAATGGGGCAGAAACTGCTGCACCATTCTGATCGGACCGATCAGGTTAATGTCTATTTCCCGTGTAATGTCTTCAGCATCATGCTGGTGATGAAGGCTAAGTTTGCGCATCTCTCCGGCATTGTTGATGATCATATTAAGCCGGGGAAAATCCGCCATGAGCGTTTGGTACAGAACTTTAATCTGGCTGGCATTGCTGACATCACTTTGGATGATGTGAACAGCCGGAAATTTTTGTTTTACCTGTCTTAGTTTTTCTATGTTTCTTCCGGTAATAATAACTGTGTTGCCCAAAGAAAGCAGTCTTGATGTAAATTCAAGTCCGAAGCCTGATGTTCCGCCTGTAATAAGAATTGTGTTGTCTTGCAGTTTCATAATCTGTTATGTTTTTGATGTTACAAAGTTCAGCAGCAGCAAAAACAAAAGGGTGCTCAAAATGACTATTGATGTAGCCAAAAGTGAAAACTCTAAGGTTCTTTGAGAAGACACACCCCTGGCACTTTGACAGATAAAATCTGTATCTTTGTAACCTCTAAATTACTGATGCCAGGCATTGCTGTATTCGATTCGGGCATCAAATGTGCAATTATATGATACGATTTATGTCTATATCAACAGAGTCCGATTTATTGGGAATGAGAAGTGCAAGCGAAGCGGTTGCATATACACTAAAGCAAATGACCCAGTATGCTCAGCCTGGTATGACTACCAAAGAGCTGGACGATTTCGGCGCTAAAATATTGACTGAATTCGGAGCAAAGTCCGCTCCCTATTCGACCTATGGTTTTCCCGGCTGGACTTGCATAAGTGTTGATAATGAATTTTGCCATGGAATTCCTTCTGAAAAGAGAAAACTACAGGAGGGTGATCTGATCAATATCGATGTGTCGGCTGAGCTAAACGGTTACTGGGCAGACAATGGCGGCTCATTTGTATTAGGCCGCGATATCAATCAGCATCAGAAGCTGGTGGATGCTTCAAAGCAAATTCTGATGAAGGCGATTAGTAACATCAAGGGTGGGGTCAAGATAGCCGACATCGGTCAGATCATGGAATCTGAGGCTAAAAAGCGTGGATTTAAAGTAATTCGGAATCTGGGCGGACACGGTATTGGCAGGGGGCTACATGAACAACCTGATGAGCTCTTGAATTATAAGAATAAATTCGATCACAGAAGATTCAAGAAGAATTCAGTCGTAGCAATTGAAACATTTATCTCTACCACATCATCCTTCGCCACAGAACTCAACGATGGATGGACAATGGTGGGGAACAAAGGCGGATACATGGCTCAGCACGAGCACACGATCGTAGTTACTGATAAGGCCCCGATTATATTGACTGAGATGAATGATATCTTCAATTGAAAATCATCTACGGAAGTAAAGCATTGAATCAGATTGAATGGTAAGGGCAGGGGGCTCTTACCTTTTTTTGTTGCCGGATAGTTATGTTAGCTCATCAACGGGTTACTGTTAAAGGCTTTTTAATTAAGAAATAGTGCTTTATATTTCCGTACTCTATAGAACTAATCTGTTGCCCTAGCCGTGAGATCAATTCTGAAGTTTTTCTGTCTCTTATTACTTTCATTTTCTGCGTCTGCTCAGAATAGCTCCTACCTGCAACTGGATGCGTTACTGGATTCGATGGCCTTTCATAATAAGTCAATGGCAAGTGTAGTGATGACCAGAGACGGAAAGAAGATCTATGAAAAAGCTATCGGCTTTCAGGTGATTGATAGTATCGCGCCAAGAATCGCAACACCTCAGACGAGGTATCTGATCGGCTCTATTACCAAGACTTTTACTGCTACAATGATCATGCAGCTGATCGATGAGGGTAAGCTAACTACAGATACACGTCTTCAAAGCTTCTTTCCTCTGATACAGAACGCTGAAAAAATCACCATAGATATGATGCTGCGACACCGCAGTGGCATTCATAACTTTACCAGTGATCCGACTTACTGGCATACCAATACTCAAGCAAAGTCGCGTGAGAAAATCCTCACAGAATTTGCGGCGCTAAAATCTGATTTTGAACCAGGAACAAAAAGCGTTTACAGTAATACGAACTACGTGTTACTCGGTTACATTATTGAAAAAATTACAGAGAAATCCTATCAGCAAAATCTGGAAGTATGCATCAATGCAAAAACAGGGATCAAAAATACAAGGTTAGCAGAGAAGCTGGATCCTTTAAGTAACGATGCCTTTTCGTATACGTTTACTGACAAATGGGAGATAATGCCGCAAACAGACCTGAACCAGATAGCAGCCGCAGGCGCGATCATATCTACTGCTGAGCATTTGGCGCTTTTTATTGAGGCTCTTTTTGAAGGAAAGCTTGTGTCACAGCAAAGCCTGAACCAAATGATGACTATTGAGGGCTTTTTGGGAGCCGGACTTGTAAGGATGCCGTTTCTATGTTAAAATGCAAGCGCAGGAGTGTTTTTTTATTAATTTAGTATTTATCGGGCAAAACAGAACCAGGC
>NZ_QNUL01000045.1 GCF_003383615.1 Dyadobacter luteus | reverse complement strand
GCCTGGTTCTGTTTTGCCCGATAAATACTAAATTAATAAAAAAACACTCCTGCGCTTGCATTTTAACATAGAAACGGTCACTATTCAGCCCGGAAGTGATATGAATTAATTGCCAAGTTACCAGTTGTTTAAACGATCGGAAGGGTCATTGTGTATGGGAACTTTTAAAAGCTTGTGCAGAGGTAAATAATTCAGCGTAAAGTATTGTGAATCTTAGTTGACTTGTCTATCTTTGCACCTCAAATTTCGAATAGTATACCAATAACAAATTAACATGTACGCAATCGTAGAAATCGCAGGTCAGCAATTTAAAGTTGAAAAGGGTCGCGAAATCTTCACGCATAGGCTTGAAGGTGACGTGAACGCTGCACTTGTATTTGACAAAGTCCTTCTCGTTGATAACGGAGGCACAGTACAGGTAGGTCTTCCTACAGTAGCAGGAGCTTCTGTAAAAGTAACTGTACTTGAACACCTTAAAGGTGAAAAAGTAATCGTCTTCAAAAAGAAAAGACGTAAAGGTTACAAAGTGAAGAATGGTCACCGTCAATATCTGACTAAAATCAGCATCGACGAGATCGTAGCTTAATTGCAAAACCTTTGCTGCAGCAAGTACTGTCAGCTATTTTAAAATCATTCAGAAAACATATTAAAGTAAAGATATCATGGCACATAAGAAAGGTGTAGGTAGCTCGAAAAACGGACGGGATTCAGAAAGTAAACGTCTTGGAGTAAAATTATTCGGTGGCCAGTATGCTAAAGCTGGAAACATTCTTGTTCGTCAGCGTGGAACAAAACATAACCCAGGTAAAAACGTAGGTATCGGTCGTGACCATACTTTGTTTGCTTTGGTTGAAGGTCATGTTGTTTTCCGTAAAACTCGTGAAGACAAATCTTTCGTTCACATTGAGCCTATCGCTGAAGTAGCAGAAGCTTAGTCTTCGACTACTACAAAAAATCTAAGACAAAGGTCAGCAGGAATTTTCCTGCTGACCTTTGTCTGTTTATAACTTGCGGTTTACTTCAATCTCCACCTGATAAATAATTTTCCATTCAGAGGTCGGACATTGGTTATGATTGGAGTCATACTCGTTAATGGAATAAATACGCCTGTGCCAAACTGAATCTTACGGTAGGTGTAAAATGCTTCCAGGCTTGCGGTGAACAGATATTGGTTTGTGTATCCATCCGTAGCTGCATATTTTCTGTTGATTAATTCTGACTGAAAAGAAGAAGTCGAATCATTTGCAGTAACGGTTTCTGAAGAAAGCAGGGAATGGCCTTGTTTGTGGATGAAGATACCGGCTGCAATTTCAAAATTTTTTAATACAACCCGCTCGTAGGAAACCCCCGCATTCCATCCTCTTGTTTTCACCAGGCTGGTTTGGTTTGTAACAATTGTAGACGAATCTGCCTGCTCAGTATTTGTGTTCGAAACAAGGATATCCTTTGTGAAATATTGTCCGTATGGGAGGAATGTAAATCGCACAGCACTTTTTTGTCCGAAGCTCTGGGAGATTGATAGTCCGGGAATCAATAGTTGGTACGCGCTATTATTGTCTCCGCTTTTAAGGAAGTAGTTCGTGCCGCTGAATGGAATCGCACTTTGCCATTGAAGCGCTATTCCTGTATTGCGTAGTAAGGAGCCGGGCGGTTTGTTAAGCTGTGCTTTTTGATTGCGAGCATCGGGAGTTACACGGATACGAGGATAAGAGAGCAGGTTTTTGAAATTGACAGATCTGTTTTTCAGAAGTTCTACATCAAAAATATCATTTTGCGTCGCTCTGACTGCTCTCGGTTTTGTCGTCGCTTCGGATTTTTGAGAATCAGGTTTGGTTAAAATCTGCTCACTCTCTGACTGAGTTGTTTGATAAACGCGTTTTTCTGACTTATCCACTTTTTCGCCATTTCTTTCCGATGTACTGCTATGATCAATACGGTTACGTTTTTTATTCTTTTTTGCTAGAATCGTTGTGCTTTCGTTAGAACCGGCAGGTGTGGCCAAACCAGTTTTGTCTGTATTATCTTGTAAAGACAGGTGGTTTGCATCGCGTTCAGATGATATCGGTTTCTTATTTATTTCCTCCAAATCTTCTTTTAAATTGAAAACTGTGTCCTGGTAATGACCTAAGGAGTCTGCAGAAGTATTACTCCGATTTTTAACATTTTTACCAGCGCTATTCTGTTGCTCCACATTCCTGTTAACGGTTTTCTTCCTAAGGTTGTCAGAAGTTGTTTTTGGCCAAAAATAGTAAGCTGCTAAACCACCAATCAGCATACATGCTATTGTTAACAAAAAGAATTTCGACCAGTTTATGGGGTTTTTCGTTGGCATGCCGGCATTGAGCATTTCATTCATCATCGCCCACGAAGCATCTGCCGGAACCTCCGGTTTCGGATAGCTTTCATTGAGCTTCTGATTGATATGTTTCCTGCCTTTTTTCACCGGTTATATTTCTTTGTTTTTTGTAAAACCATCTCTGAGTCTGTTTCTGCTTTCATTAAGGTGCCATTTTACGGTACCTTCCTTTACATTCATTTCCTGACTGATTTCCTTCACCGTAAAGTTCTCAAGATAATACAAGCTGCAGATTGCTCTTGTTGCAGGAGGGAGCCTGTTGAGGCGGCTAAATATTTCATCCCATTCTGCTGTTTCGAATGGATCATATGAAATGAGATACTCCGTTTCTTCATTCAATTCCAGATGATGTTCCGGCTTTTTGTTTCGTAACAATGTCAGACAGGAGTTGCGTACGATAGTGTACACCCAGTTAAAAAACTCTCCCTTTTTTACATCGTATTGATTCACGTTTTTGAAAACCTTCATCATACCGTTATTCAGGGCGGTCTGAATTTCGTGCTCGTCGGCGAAAAACTTTTTGCATAGCGCAAACAGAGCCGGATAGAATTGGCGGTACAATTCTTCCTGGCTCTTACGATTATTGCGCTTACATTCAGCTATTATTTCGCTCAGAGAATTCATTCAGAGTCAGGAGACCCGGCCCAAATAAATTTGTTCAGGATCTCAAATCGGGAGGTTTATCTTTGGATATTAAGGGTTAAGAATTTAATGCCACTGGTATATGGCCAATTAATGCTATAAGTGTTTTCGCTTCTTGTTATACTACCTTGGTAGCTGATACCGTTTAGTTCAATCTTTATCCTTTTAGTCTCATTGTTTCGTATCATCAACAGTAGTGAATGCGATAAATGACTTTGACCTTCTTTACAATACCTTGACCCCGGCTGAATTACATGTAAAAATTGCACTTCCAAGTTGCCATCAGTTAGGTAACCCGGCTGAGTTGTGTATTTTAAGCGGCTGTTAAGACAATTGTACTGGTTGGTACTCTTGAAGCTAAATTCAACTCCATTGCCCATCGTAGAGTCTACAAGAGTTGGGCTCACAGTAAATTCATCTCCTGTTAGGCTAACAATCCTGTCATGAGTTCCAACTGTATCAATCACAACGACTTTGGCGGTATCAATAGGATTTACAACAGGTGGCTCTGGCTGCGTGGGGATAGTTACGGTATCACCGGGACTGTAAGAAAGCGTATCCACATTAACGAAGGTTCTGGAAGTAGTGCGGTTGTCGGTGGCAGTTACCTGATAGCGTCCCGGGTTCTTGAAAAGCACTCTGGCGGTATATCCGTCTGTAGTGAGCGTTACATTTTTCTCAGGACTTACACTCCATTTGATCTGGCTCGGCGGGGCATCTGATTTGAAAGTAAATTCAGCAGGTTCGGATCGTTTGAACGCAGTTTTGGCTGTTTCCAGTGTCGTTACTTTTTTGATATCATCCTGTTGTTCGCAGGAGATCAGACCCATAACGAAGATCATACAAATAATAGCTAACTTTTCCATCTGTAGTTATGTTGAGATTAGACAATGCCAAAACAGTTGATCAGTCTGCGATGGGGTTTCGCTTGTATAAACTACATGGATGGTACTGCAGGTTGGGTATGTGTGAAAATAAATTATAAAATTTCAAAAATGTCAGAAGTCTTTAGAGGGCTAACGGTTAAAATTTGAACAACTAAGGAGCTTTATTAAACCAAAAAAAACATCTTCGTGTTGTTAATAAATTAAGTAGAAACAGATTTTAAGTAACAATATAATACCATGTTATCACGCCCCATTTTTGTATATACAGAGCTGAGCCCGAATCCTAATTCAATGAAATTCGTATTGAATTTCGAGTTGGTACCGGATGGACTCTCCTTTGACTACCCATCTGTTGAATCGACATTGCTGGAAGGAAGCGCTTCTCCGCTTGCGTCGGATTTATTTCAGTTTCCACATGTTCAGCGGGTTTTTATCGCAAGCAATTTCATTACTATCACAAAAGATGATGCAGTGGCATGGGAGGAAGTACTGCGCGATACAAAGCAGTTTATCAAAATATACTTTGAAGAAAACCATCCTGTATTTGCTGAAAAAACGATTGAGAAAAACACTGTAATTGTTGATTCCAGAGACTCAGACACCATTCAAAAAATCAAAGCGGCTTTGGATACTTACGTTCGTCCTGCAGTTGAATCGGATGGCGGAGCGATTAACTTCCATTCATTCAATGAAGAATCCGGTGTGGTGAAAGTACTGTTACAGGGTTCATGCAGCGGTTGTCCTTCTTCTACTCTTACGTTGAAAGCCGGAATTGAAAACCTGCTGACCAGAATGGTTCCCGACGTGAAAGAGGTAGTTGCAGAAGGGGTTTAAAGACGATTTTACCAATATATTTTCGATAGAATTTCAATTCTGACATTTTGATTATACAGGAAACAGCATCTCCATTCGGGGTTGCTGTTTTTATTTATGGGTAGATTCCTTTCTCATTTCTGGTCAGGCTCTGAGTTTTGTTGTAAATTTCCAAAAGATGAAAAATACGCTGACCAGATTTATTGACCGGATCGAGAAATTGCAATCCGGTGGTGAACCCTGTTTCCCCCCAGGAATTTTTCCCGCATACCGGGTCAATCCGTTAATCAGGTACAATCGGCCTGACACAACTATTTTCTTTTCGGCCATCAGTGCTTTTACTTTACAGTCGCTCAAAAGACAACAAGAACCGGAATTACAGGATCGTATTGAGGATATATGTGAAAGGATAATTGTTAATTATCCTGATTTCAGAAATAAAGACGGACTGAAAACTTACAATTTCTGGAAGACCAAACCTTCCCGGCATTTTCCCAACGGACACATTTTTCGCAGATACGAACATTTCAGGATTCCTGATGATGTGGATGATACCGCGTTTGTGTATCTGACTACCAATCCGACAAAAGAAGAATTAACCTGGCTGAAGGAAAAACTGACAATCCATGCCAACGGATATAAACAATGGATACGAAATACTGATCCGGAATATCGTATGCTGCCCGCCTATTCAACCTGGTTCGGTAAGAATATGTATATCGAGTTCGATGTAAGTGTACTCTGTAATCTGATGTATTTTATATTCAAATACGAACTTCCTCAGAATCGACATGATGAAGCAAGTCTGGAATATATCCGGTCGGTTATTGCATCAGGCAGGTATGTCAAAGTTCCGTTTCGGTGTGCGCACCAATATCCGCGTACTGCGCTCATCATTTATCATGTCGCCAGGCTTATCGGGGCGTTCAATCCATCTTCGCTTGCCGGGGTGAAGCAGCAATTGATTGATGATACGCTGAGTCTTTTGAGCAAAACAGAAAGCAAGATGGACAGAGTTGTTCTGTCTACCGCATTGATGAGATTGGGAATCAAAACGGACCGGATTCCTGTTGAAAATTACGATGCCGAAGATTTTAAAGGCTTCTATTTTTTTATAGCCGGTTTGTTAACAGCCTACGAAAATCCAATATTGTACCGACTTTCGGTGAGCCCTCTTTTTCATATGCACTGGATTTGTGAGGCGCATTGCTGGGTTCTACTTTTTGAATACGAAACACTATGGAATCAGCAAAATGCCTGATTTTTAGTATATACAAATATGGCTGACCAGACTATCCAACTACGTATCAGAGATATTATTGTAGAGAAACACGATGTGAAAACGTTTGTTTTCGAGCGTGTTGATGGTGGGGAGCTTGTATACAAGGCTGGCCAGTTTCTTACTTTTTTGATTTCCCTGTATGGTCATGAGATACGACGGTCGTATTCCATGAGTTCAGCACCGGATGTTGATTTATTTCCGGCCATCACAGTTAAACGAGTTGCAAATGGCGAAGTGTCCAGATATTGGCTGGATCATGTGCAGGTAGGAGATATTTTTAATTCTCTGGAACCCGCCGGCAGGTTTGTGCTCCACGAGGAGGATCGAGGAAACCGGGATATCATTCTGATCGGGGCAGGAAGTGGTATTACACCGCTATTTTCAATCTTAAAACAGGTATCGAATAACGATGAAGATAGTTTTGTAACCTTAATTTATGCCAATAGAAATGACAGACACACGCTGTTTCATGATCAGATTGCAGAAATGGAAACCCGATTCGCTTCACGGCTTAGAGTAATCCATATCCATAGTCAACCGTCGGAAGACTGGCCAGGAATAAGAGGCAGGATCAATAATACCCGTCTGGAGCAGCTGGTAAATAAAAATTTGCATTTTTTACCAGCACAAGCCCGGTTCTTTATTTGTGGGCCGTATGATCTGATGCGATCTGTAGAGATTACATTGCACTACATGGGGTTTGGCAAAGATCAGATTCGTAAGGAAAATTTTGTCATTGAAAAACTCCCGCCGCCGCCACCGGTTTCATATTCGCATACCATCCATCTTACATTCCGGGGAGAGGAACGAGAACTTTTAGTGCCGGCGCATACCACAATTCTGGATGCTGCAATTCAGTCGGGAATTAATATTCCATATAGCTGCAAAGGCGGAAGGTGTGCTACCTGCGCCGCTGTACATACGCATGGGGCGCTCCATATGAGTTTCAATGAAGTCCTGACAGACCGCGATCTTGCACAAGGATGGATACTGACTTGCTCAGCCTATGTGGATGGAGATGATGTCAGGATTGAAGTACGCTAGATGAATGTGAATGGGTGTATTTTGAATACCAGATAAAGGCTGTTTTTAATCAATATCCTGATCTGAGAGGATTATGGCTTTCAATCGTCGTAAATAATGCTATTTTTACGAATTAGAGGGCTTTTTTGTAAACCGTAAGCAATGGTAGGTGAAAAATAAGATCATCCGGATCAAGGATATAGCAGAACGTGCGGGGACGTCGAAGGGGACAGTAGACCGTGTGTTACACAACAGGGGGCGGGTAGCAGAAGATGTGCGGGAGCGAATACTTGCCATTATCAAAGAGCTGAATTACGAGCCTAACCGCATTGCGCAATCACTCAAATCGCAGCGGACTTATCACATCGCTGTACTGATTCCCGATGCTGCAGTGGATTCTTACTGGGAAGCACCGCTTGCCGGTATTGAAAGGGCAGAGAAGGAGCTGCGGCAATATGGGATCAGGATTAGCCGCCATGTTTTTACCCCACACGTGGTACAATCATTTTTGGCTAAAGCGAATGAGGCAACCAAAGAGAATCCGGATGGCGTACTAATCGCTCCTGTTTTTTACAAAGAGGTGATGCCATTTTTTGAGAATTGGAAGGCTCAGGGTACACCTTATGTACTGTTTAATACTCAGATTGAAAGTGTGGATCCGCTGTGCTACATTGGGCAGGATTCCTACCGAAGCGGTTCTCTTGCTGCTAAAATCCTGAGTTATGGATTGCCTGATCCGTGCTCTTTGCTCGTATTACACATCAACGAAGATATTCCCAACTCGGCTCACCTTATTACGAAGGAACAGGGCTTCCGTGATTATTTTCTACAAAATGAAAAGGTAAGTCAGTATCAGGTGATCAGCAGAGATATTGATGCTTTTGATATAAATATTGATGCGCACCTTGAAGAAATACTGACGACAGATCCTGTTGTAAAGGGTATATATGTTACCAATTCCAAAGCATTTGAAGTAGCAGCTTATCTGGAGAAACACGGTATAGAAGGCATTAAGCTCGTAGGATACGATTTATTACAACCGAATCTAGATTATCTGGAAAATGGCAGAATTCACTTTCTGATTAATCAGAATCCGCTGGGGCAGGGGTATTGGGGAATTCACCAGCTGGCTAATTATCTTGTTTTTAATCAGGAAATTCCGCCAATTAAATTTTTACCGTTGGACATTATCACAAAAGAGAATCTCGATTATTATCTCGATCCGTCATAAAATAAAAGCAAAATGCCCTGAAACCATAAGTGGAATCAGGGCATTTTGCATAATGAGGTATTGATCATAATTCGCCAAACTGGCTGTACATTTCTTTGAGTTTAGGCTCCGTTTCCTTTGCTCTGATATCTTTTCTGATTGAATTTACACCCTGAATATCTGTAAGCAGGCCCAGTACCTGAAACGCTCCGAACCGAACAAAATACGCCGGATTGTTACGTGCCAGACTTTCCAGAATCGGTATGCTCTGGCGTTGAATATCCTGTTTTGATTTGATCAGATATTTTCCGAAAACCTGCAGGAAGTTGTATTTGTCTGACGGTTTCATTCTCTTCATTTTTTCCAGAAACCAGTTGTAACGACCTGGCTCTGCTAATCCTGCATAATAATTACCTACAGAGGTTACGATAGCGTCATTAGGTGAATCCTCGAATCGGACTGCGATTTCACCCGCATCAGAAGGTTGTCCCATCAGATATTTTTCCAGGGCAACTGATACAACCTGATAGGAACTATCCTCCAGCGCCTGGCGGTATATACTGTCGCTGTTATTATCCCCGTACGAAGCCAATGTAATGATTGCTTCAGAACGTACCTGAGGATGCGGATCCAGTCTTGCTCTTTCCTGAATGATTTTCTCAATGTTGACAAAACCTTCTCCCTCATACTCTGAGAAATTTGAAATAGCCATCTGGCGCAGTTTCCAGAAGGGATCATTCATTGCTCTGATCAGAATACCACGGGCTGTAGTGTCTGCCAGTTTTCCTTCGAGGCTTGACAATGCTTCATATTTTGGTAAAAAATCGGTAGCATGCGTGTACTGAAAAGCCATTTCAGGACGGATTTTCTCATGTTCAATTGTTCCAAGTAACTGAGATTCGCCATCTATCAGTACAAGGTCAGGTTTTTTCGCTGCCGGAAACTCAAATGTCTGGTTGGCTTTGTCCAGCACAATATCATAACGGTTCTTTTTGCCAGCTACCCACACATCCACCTTCATGGGCAAGCGGTAAACGGTAGTGGCTAAGGTATCCTGAGCCTGTTTGATTTTCAGTATTACCTTATTGGAAGCGAATTGCTGCTCTACTTTCAGTTGAGGGTGTCCCGGTCTGTGGAACCACTGATCAAAAAACCAGTTGAGGTCTTCTCCGGTAACCTTTTCAAAGGATATTCTCAGATCGTCGATTTCGGCAGTTCCGAATGCATGTGTTTGCAAATAGTGTTTCAGAGATGCAAAAAACGCTTCATCACCAGTGTATTTACGAAGCATGTGCAGGATTCTACCACCTTTGGCATAAGAATGGCTGTCAAACATATTTTCGGCGTCCTTGTAGAAGTACCGTATCATCGGTTCCTGCTTCGTTTCTGCCTCACCAAAGTATTGCTTCATTTCCTGAAGATTCTGCCAGTCTGCTTCGTTTTTGCCATCGTTATATTCACTCCACAGGTATTCCGAGTAGTTGGCAAAAGATTCGTTTAATGGGAGCTGCCCCCATTCCTCGCAGGTAACATAGTTTCCAAACCATTGATGGGCAAGTTCATGTGCGATGACTGCGTCAGAGTTGCCGTCGATGAGTGAACGTGTGTCATTTTGCACCGATTCTTCATGCGTGGTTGCAGAGGTATTCTCCATTGCTCCGGCCACGAAATCTCTGACCGCTACTTGTGCATACTTTTCCCATGGGAAATCTACTCCGAAAATATTGGAGAAAAAGCCAATCATTTCAGGTGTTCTGCCGAAAATAGCATGTGCATCACCGCCATATTTCGGCTCGACGAAATAGCTGAGTTCCAGTCCGCCAGGCATGATATCCTTTGCAACAGCAAAATCACCGATAGCCATCATGGCCAGGTACGGAGCATGTGGTAATGTTTGTTTCCAATGATCAGTTCGGAGGTCTTTTTTTGTTTCCTGACCAACAAGTAAGCCGTTGGAAAGCGTTTTGTAGGTGCTGTCTACAGTAATGTAAATATCCTGTGTGAACTTCTGGTTAGGGGCATCGATGGTTGGAAACCAGCATGAACTGCCTTCTGTTTCTCCCTGTGTCCATATTTGCTTAGGCTTACCTTCCTCCATTCCATCAGCATTGATGAAGTAAAGACCTTTGTCGGATGGGTGATCGTCGGATTGGTCGCGGAGGATATCATTGGGGCGTGCGGTATAAGCGATCCGTAAGTACAAGGTATCCTTTCTTGTATATGTTTTACCTAGTTTTATGTTGAGCTTACGCTTGTCGTAGGTATACTCCAGCTTTTTCTGAATACGTTTGGTGATATCTGCTGCAGATGCATCTCCGTAGTTGGAGAGACTATCCAGCAATACAACTTCTTTTACATCAAATCCCTTTGCATCCAGTTCGAGGATATTGGAAGGATAAAAATGGGGTTTAAATTTGATGATGGCCGTAGCCGGCATTTGTTGGCGTTGCCAGTCAAAACTTACGTCTAGGCGAGTGTATAAGATGTCACTTTTCATCGCACGCTCTGGTCGGTAGGGCCCCTTCGGAGTTACCATTCCGGGTATCCTGCGGTACAAGGTATCGGGTAAAACCGACGCAGCTGTTGTACTGGCGGTAATCAATAAGATTAGTAAGAAAGAAAGCGTGTGTATGCTTTTTTTAATAAAACTATAACTCATATCTGTGGTCATAACCGTTTCTGGTTTGGACGTAAGGGTGAAGTGATTCAATTGTTTATTATGATTTGGGTCGCTAAACCTTAAATGTCACGCTGGTTTCTGCAGCTCGTCGGGCGGGGATGTAGGAAACAGCCATGGTAATGATAACGATAATGGCTCCGGTAAAGAATATATCTCCCCAGATTAATTTCACGGGATAGGCATCCACAAGGGAGCTGGCCATACCCATAGATACAAATCCATATTCGGTTTGCGCCAGGCATATTGCTATACCGGAAGCAAGTCCTGCTAAAGCTCCGCTAAATGCTACGATGGCCCCTTCGAATAAAAATATATTCCGGACCAGCACAGGCGTTGCGCCTAATGCATAGAGCATAGCAACATCCTTTTTCTTTTCAATGGCAAGCATGCTCAACGAAAAGAAAATATTAATAGCTGCTACAAGAATGATCAATGACAATGTGATGGAAACAAATAGTTTTTCTACCCGAATAGCTCTTAACAAATCGGCATTCAGAGAATCCCTGTCTTTGACTACAAAATCCTTGCTAAGTCTTTTGGCTATGGCTGCACTCACCTTTATTTCTGAGTATCCGGGAGCGGTCTGAATCTCTAAAGCTGATCGCTCTCCGTCGTATTGCATCAGCGATTCCACTACTGCCAGCGGCGCAATGATGTAATCGTCATATCTTGTTTCAATGAAAAAAATACCTCCGGGTCGTATAAGTGCCTGACTGAATGCATCAGGTGAGTTGAGGTTCAATGTTTTTTTTCCCGTATTGGGGTATAACAGCTCAATGGGTGTGAGAATTTCCGCCAGGGAGATGGACAATGCGTTCCTTATTCCTTCTGCTACAATGGCATAAGGAGTTCCGTTGGGTCCATATAATTTAAGAGATCCTTCTATCAGAGCCGAATCAAGCTGGCCGGTAGATACAAAGCTGCTGTCAACTCCCTTGATCCTGACAATTGTCTGCGAATTGCCATATCTTGCCAGAGCATTGTCTTCAATAACCTGGGTAACAGACTTGACACCATCTACAGATTGAATGATATGTATCAGGGAGTCGGAAATAACAAACCTTTTTCCTTCCCTGGGTAAAATCTTTACATCTGCATCAAATGTACGGAAGATCTTTCTGTTCAAATCTTCCATGCCGTTGAATACCGAAAGTACCACTACCATAGCCATAGTTCCTACGCCCACACCTGCCATGGCAATGCGGGCAATAAGACTTATGAAACTACGCTTGTTGCGGGAAAAGAAATACCTTTTTGCTATCCGGTAAGAAAGATTCATTTCAGCGGTATGTCAACTCAGTTAGATTCTTCCTCGTCTTCTTCGGGAGCAGGCGGAATAACCAGACCTGAAAAAAGTTGATTCATTTTGTCGGCATACTCTGCAGTGTCGTCGATATAAAATTGAAGATGCGGTACGATACGTAGCTGGTGGCGTACGCGATCCCCCAATTTTTGGCGGAAAAATTTAGTATTCTCGCGGATTGTTTCGAGCAGGAAGTTTTTGTTTTTATCGGGCAGGAAGCTCAGATAGGCTCTCGCTATACCCAGATCCGGCGTTACGCGTACTGCTGTAATGGTTACGAACGCTCCACTTGTCAGATGCTGCGCATCTTTCTGGAAAATCTCACCCAGATCTTTCTGAATCTGTCTCCCTACCTTTTGCTGTCTTTTTGATTCCATTTCTTGCTGTACAGATTTTTAGCCATTGCAACACCCATTGTGTTATTTGTCAACGGCTATATATCGGCTGTTTCGTATTTAAATAACCACAAATATCCATACTTATTTTGTTTTTGTAGAACCCGGCGTTGTAATTTCGTGAAAGTTATTCTCACGGGATTCATAACCGACACATTTCTTGCTAAGTTTTTTCAGAGTTAATGCGAAGTACCAGATCGTCAGTCTGGTTATATTTTTCCTGCTGCTGAGGTTGCCTTTTTTTCTGGGTGGAGCTCCTTTGCTGATCCCGGAGCACAGCTGGATGCTCGTAGGGGAACAGATGCATCATGGTTTTATGCTTTACCGGGATATATGGGATAACGTGAGTCCGTTCTCCGGAATGGTATACTGGCTGCTGGATACGCTTTTCGGAAGGCAGCAATGGGTGTACCAGCTTACGGCAGTAATTGTCTCATTGATTCAGATTATTTATTTCAATTACGTAATCAATTCAAGAGATGCTTTTCCCGAGCGGACTTTTATTCCGGGAGCCATCTATGCGCTGTTTCTGAATGTGTCTTTTGACTTGGGTACATTATCTCCTATGTTATTGGCAAATACTTTTTTGCTATTCGCTTTTGGATCAATTGTGAAAATATTGGTTCGGCGCGAAGTGAGCAATCAGGTTTTTGAAATGGGGATGTACATAGGAATTGCTTCGTTGTTCTATCTTCCTGCTTCACTTTTTATGGTGTGGGCTTTTCTTGCGCTGCTATTTTATACGGGTTCCACGATACGTCATCATTTACTGGGATTGTTCGGGTCTGTTTTTCCGTTGCTGATGGTCGTTTTGTTCTTCTATATGAATGATAGCGTGGAGAGCTTAAACAGAAACCTTCTGACCTCTGTGTTTCAGGTGAAGCAATATAATTTTAACGATTTTGCTTCTCTTCTCGCATCTCTTTTGTTGCCACTTGGTTTTGGAATTATGGGTTTTACGAGAATATTTACAACGCAGCGTTTCGTCAATTACCAGACCAGGATTCAACAAGTAATGGCGCTATGGTTTATTGTAGCTGTATTTAGTATTCCACTGATGCAGTACCTGGCTCCGATGCAGTTTATTATCTTCATTCCTCCTGCGGCATTTTTTGCAACGCACTATTTTCAGAGTTTTAAGAAGAAAAGTATCCTGGATGAGGTACAGTTTATATTTATGGGAGCTATGATCGTGCTGATCCAATACCAGGGGTTACGTGGGATATTGCCAGGAGTCGCTATGGGTAAGCTGGAAAATCTGCGTGTGAAGGAAGCGGCATTGCCTTCAGAAATTCAGAATAAAAGGATATTGGTGCTGGGACAGCATTCGGGGGAATACGTGAATAACCACACGGCGACTCCATATCTGAACTGGGATCTGGCCAGCTACGATTTAATGAATCTGGATAATTTTGACAGTGTGATCCATATCTATGATAACTTCAGGAAAGACCCGCCCGACTATGTAATCGACAAATCGAATATCATGCCGAAGTTGCTGAACCGGGTACCCGCCCTCAAAAGGCAATATGTACCCAGTCCATGGAAAGGTATTTATCAGCGTAAAATCTAGATCAGCAAGCGATTTTATTCACACGTGTCTGATGTCTGCCTCCTTCAAATTCAGTATTTAAAAATGCCTGGATACTAGCCAATGCGGTCTCCAGTTCGATAAATCTTACAGGCAGGCAGATTACGTTTGCATCATTATGCTGCCTTGCCAGGGGTGCCAGCGGTAAATCCCAAACAAGTGCCGCACGGATGCCCTGATGTTTGTTGGCGGTGATACACACACCCTGACCGCTTCCACACAACAAAACACCCTTTTCAAATTCTCCACTTTCTACACCACTGGCAACCGGATGTGCAAAATCGGCGTAGTCGGCTGATTCTTCACTGTATGTTCCGAAATCTTTAACCTCAAAACCGTTGGCGGTAAGCCAGTTGATCACAGGCTCTTTGTAAGGAAATCCGGCATGATCTGAACCGATAGCAATTTTTCTCATTACTTTTTTGTTAATTGTAACCCCTCTGTATGAAAGAGGCGGTGGATTGGTGAATTTTACTTTATAAGCGAATTGTGCTATAAAGGTAGTATTATCTGTTTTATAACTAAATTGACTTTATCAATATGAGTGAAGAAATAAAACCAACTGAAGGCGAACTGATAGACGTATCTCTCTTGAATCCGGCAGTTCCGGAAGATGAAAAAAGAATCAAAGAAGCATTTGAAGATAGAAATTGGAGTGAGATCAAAAGTGCCGATTCCTGGGTAATATTTAAGGTTATGGCCGAATTTGTTGAAGGGTTTGACAAAATGGCGAAAATTGGGCCTTGCGTTTCCATCTTCGGATCGGCGCGTACCCTACCTGATAATCCCTATTACAAAGTAGCAGAAGATATAGCCGCCAAGCTGGTACGTCATGGTTACGGCGTCATCACCGGTGGTGGGCCGGGTATCATGGAAGCGGGGAACAAAGGTGCATTTGAGCAGGGTGGGAAATCAGTGGGACTTAACATTAAGCTACCATTTGAGCAGCACAGCAATATTTATATTGACCCTGATAAGAACATCAATTTTGACTTTTTCTTTGTGCGGAAAGTGATGTTTGTCAAATATTCGCAGGGATTTATCGTGATGCCGGGAGGCTTTGGTACGCTGGATGAATTGTTTGAAGCGATGACGCTGATTCAGACGAAAAAGATCGGACGGTTCCCTATTGTGCTGGTAGGTAGCTCCTACTGGTGCGGGTTGATGGACTGGATCAAAGGCGTAATGTTATCCGAGAAAAATATTAATCCTGAAGATTTGAAACTGATCAGTATCGTCGATACTCCGGATGAGGCTGTGAAGGTTATTGATGCTTTTTATTCCAAGTATCTGTTGAAACCTAACTTCTGATTTTGGGTGAATAATAGGCAGACTTGTAGTAATTACTGTGGTTGCTACAAGTCTGTTTTTCAATACAATTGATTTGTATGAAAGGTGGTTGATTTTTTTTATTTTTGAGTATAAAGACGAAATTATGGCTACGCTGACGTTGAAAATCGAAGATGAAAAGGTGGACTTTTTTAAAGAACTTATTCAGTATTTTTCATTTGTTAAAATACTTGAAGAAGGCAAAGCGAAGCAGTCAGACATTTCCGAAAATGAATTGGATGGTTTGTTTGGCGAGATTCCTGAGTAATCCTGATTTTTCCGCTCTCGCCATTCCCGATTTTGATAATTATCAAAGGAATCTGCAGTATCTATCCTCACTTTTGTGGCATACCAATAGATGTGCAACACGATGAGAAAAGTAGTTCTGCTATTCGTTAATACTCTCCTGTCTCTGCTGCTAGCTCAGCAATCCATGGCTCAAAGTACGAAGGACTTTCTAAAAGACTTTGAAGCATTATCCAAAGCCCGATTTGATTCTGTTAAAGCAGGTCATTTACTGGAAACCTACTTTACACTGCTTACGCCGTTCAATCAGGTCAATCAATTGGCTAAGAGAATGAAGGGCGAAAAGCTGGTTCAATTTCCTATTGCTGAAATTACAGAACAACCCGTTTACAGGCAACAGATTGAAGGTATGCTTGAATCCGACTTACCTCAGGTAAGACTGCTGGGGTATTTAATGATCGCTTCAGGTGGCGATAAGAAAAGGGTAGGAGTATTGGCGGACAAACTTAAAACAGAACCAAATGAAAGTTGTTCGTTATGGCTGGGTATGGGGCTGATGTCATTGGGATATACTGAAACCTCTACGCTCTTTCCCTGGGTAGTGAAGAGAAATGTGGAAGCCCGTGGATTCTTATTCCCGATGTTTGTAAGTCTGGCTCCTGATTCTCTTCAACAAACTGCATATCAATTTATTGATAGTGAGGACTGGAATGAGCGGATTCATGCTGTTCAGTTACTCAGCTATACAAAGAAATCAGTCAGGTCAGATACAATGTTGAGGCATGCTATTGCTACATGGCCCGGATATTTAAAGGGATATGCAATAGTTCCTGCTCAATCATCTCAGATAGGGGAACTTATCACTTTACTTTCACCGCTGCTGGATAGTGTATTGACAAGACGAACTGCGCTGATCGCTTTGGCAGACAGTCCAACGGAGAATGACAGGCAATTTGTTATACGCTTAACGCAGGAAGACTCATCAGATAAGGCAGTAATGGAGGCACTTCAACGGTCAAGATACACCGACATGGTAAAGCATTGGTTGTTAAGCCTACAATCAGAAAAATTGCCTGCTGATTATTATGTCTCAGTATATCGCGATACACTTGTGAGAAGTGATGCATTGTTGCCTGATGTTCATGAAAGTTTGAAAAAGATAAAAAATCCTCGAATACTAAGCGGTCTTTTACCAGTCCTGAAAGGTCGGGAGGATACAGCATCGCAGAAAATTTTAATAGATTTTTTACATAACCCTGACCATTCGATCAGAGAGACGGCTGGCAACACTTTGGCTGGTACATGTTCAGAAGAACTGAAACGTATTTTGCCTGAAATAGTAAGCGATACTACATTGTGTACTGCTCCGCTGTTTGACTTGCTGATAACTTGTGGAAATGATTCACTTCAGGATGTTGCAGAACGAGTTTATCGGACAAGCTCCGACAATTTTATGGCAACCAATGCTTTAACATACCTGTCTGTTTTTCCAAAGAATAAGCATTTGAGTCTTTTCAGGGAGGTGTTAAAGGACAGGGAAGGAGAGTTTCGGACGATCAACAGAATTGCGGCCATAGGGCTTGCTCAATTGATGGACGTGTCTTCAGTAAAAAGTATTATTGAGGTGAGTGAAGAGGAAAGGAAAAATGCGGATTTGAATTCAATGGCCTACATTAAAGCGCTGGGGAAACTCAAAAGCAATACTTCAAAGAAATATATAGCTTCATTTTTGGGAAGTAAGGATGAGCAGGTGAAGGAGCTGGCGTCGAAAATACTTAGTTCCTGGTAATGTTCAATAAGCCAGATAGGGTACAAGCTTCTCAATTGTTACAGCATCCAAAACCTTTACCTTTTTTAAATCCTCTGCTGAAGAAAAGATGCCGTGCTGGTTTCTGTAATTCACGATGACGTTCGCGAGCTTTTTATTACGTAGATACGAATGTGAACTGAGCTCCTCAACTGTAGCGGTATTGATATTTATTTTTTTTACTGCGGTACCTATTTTGGCATATTTGTTAAGCTCTGTTACCGCAACAGAGTCCAACCCGAATATCTCCGAAAACTGGCTGGTAGAATGAAAACCGCCCAAACCATCACGAAACTTAAGAATCCTGACAGATAGCTTACTACCAATTCCTTTTAATTTGATAAGCTGTGTTGTATCGGCGGTGTTAATATCGAAAGGTACCAGTGCAGGTTTGACATAGTTATTACCTCTTGCCGGAACATCTGCGAACTTTCTATCAGGGGTAAAAACGGGTTTTTCTGAATTGACAGGAATCTTGCTAACGGAAAGTGTAATGTAGGGTTCCAGACTTTTATAGGTGCTTGCAGGAAAATCGTAGATGTGCAGTAAATCTTCCTTCTTTCTGAATTTGCCTCCTTTACTTCTATATTTTTCAATTCTTTTGGCAAGAAATTCCGGTATTCCAAGCGTGGTCAAATCTTCAACAGATGCAGTATTGGGATCGAATGGAAATAACCGGATAGGCTTTTCTGCTTTTTTAGAAAATTCCTTCTTTTCGTAATTGTTGAAGCCAGGCTTTTCGGGAGCTTCCTTATTGAGTTCTGCGACAATACTGTCCAGTTTTTGTGTGTTGAGCTTTTTTTCTGTGAACGGGATAGGGAAATGAGGGAGAATCAATCTGCGAAAAACAAATGGTGTCCATATCAGAAAAGACATCAGAATGATCAGTACAAGCGCTCCCCGTGCTTCTTTACGGGATATACCAAAGAAATCCTGTAGCTGACTAATTATTTTCCGGATCATAATGTCTGAGGTTTGGTGTGCAAACACTTAGACGGTATGAGGTTAGAATGGTTTCCAGATTTTTAATTGGGAACCAGAGGCTATGATATTAAAGTCGCTATCGTTATGACATAGCTCCAAATCGAAATGAATAGCATAATAAGCTATCAGACAATCATTAGGTTTGCGGATTGTCAGTCCTTTCTTGCGTAAAGAGCGATACAACTGAGCGGCTGAATCGTATGTATTGAAATCCGGGGCAGGTAGTAATGGTAAATGTTCGATGTGGCCTTTAATTCTGTGATACATTGCATCATTTTTAATGCCTTGGAGTACTTCCTGAACGATAACACCGACCATACATACACTATCGTTACGAAGGGAATTCGCAAGAAGATCAGTTTTTGGGTTAATTATTCCATGGAAGTAATCAATCCAGATGGTGGTATCAAATATCCTGTACATCTTTTGTTCTCCATTCTACCAAATTTCCCTCCCATTCCACCTTCCCTCTCAAATCAAGCAATTTCCGGCGGTGTTCGGCAGCAATGTATTCTTTCAATGCGAATTCGATTGTTTGCTTTTTTGTCTTGATCCGGCTTATCTCCATTGCCTCTCGCATTAAGCTATCATCGATATCAATATTTGTCCTCATAATTTATATTTTTATACACACTAATATACAAATTTTATACACATACTTATTCAATGCCACCAAATTGTCTAATTTTGCCAACGCTCAAATTTGAGAAGCGGGACACGGTTGTTGTTCCTTACAGATTTATAAAATTTAAGTGAGTATTAAATGAGCCAATTACCAGCAACCTCTTTGCAAGACATTATCGGGCATGCAAAGGAATACGGATTTGTATTCCCTTCTTCTGAAATATATGATGGCCTTCAGGCTGTTTACGACTACGGTCAAAACGGCGTTGAATTAAAAAATAACCTGAAAGCGGCATGGTGGAAAGCCATGACGCAATTGAATGATAATATCGTCGGTATTGACGCATCTATCTTCATGCATCCACTTACCTGGAAAGCTTCGGGACACGTAGATGGCTTCAATGATCCGATGATTGATAATAAGGATTCAAAGAAACGCTACCGTGCCGATCAGTTGCTCGAAGGAAAAGCAGAGCAATATGAAGCAGAAGGCCAGCCGGAAAAGGCAAAAGCACTTTTGGCTGAAATGGGTCGTTTGCTGAGTGCTGAGGATTTGAATGGGGTAAGAGAGCTGATCATCACTGAAAATATAAAATGTGCCGTATCGGGCACGACCAACTGGACAGAAGTGCGTCAGTTCAACCTGATGTTCAGTACACAGGTAGGATCTGTTGCAGAAGATTCCAGCCTGATTTACCTGCGTCCGGAAACTGCGCAGGGAATTTTTGTCAACTTTCTGAATGTACAGAAAAGCGGTCGTATGAAGGTGCCGTTTGGTATCGCACAAATCGGAAAGGCTTTCCGTAACGAAATCGTTGCGCGCCAGTTTATTTTCCGTATGCGTGAGTTCGAACAAATGGAGATGCAATTCTTCATTCGCCCTGGTACTGAAATGGCATGGTATGAAACGTGGAAAGAAACGCGTCTGAAATTCCATAAAGCCATTGGTTTGCCAGCAGAGAAATTAAAATTCCATGATCATGAGAAACTGGCACATTATGCCAATGCAGCAGTGGACATTGAATATGAATTCCCGTTTGGTTTCAGAGAAATGGAAGGTATCCATTCAAGAACTGATTTTGACTTGAAAAACCATCAGGAGTTGTCCAAAAAGAAACAACAATACTTTGATTCGGAACTGGATGAAAATGGTAAGCCATTCGGAAACTACATTCCTTACGTAGTGGAAACATCTGTGGGAGCGGACCGTTTGTTCTTAGCAACTTTCTGCAACGCTTACACAGTTGAAACGGTGGGAGAGGGTGAAAACGAAAAACAAAGAACATTCCTGAAGTTGCATCCTGCTTTGGCTCCTTTCAAGGCGGCTGTGCTTCCATTGGTGAAAAAGGATGGTTTGGCAGAAAAAGCACAAGCTATAGCTAATTCACTTAAATCGTCATTCCGTACTACTTACGATGATGGTGCTGCGATTGGGAAGCGTTATACACGCCAGGATCTGATCGGAACACCATTCTGTATCGTGATTGATTACCAGACTATGGAAGATGATACTGTAACGATCCGTCATCGCGACACTATGGAACAGGAACGTGTGGCTATTAGTGAGCTAAAAGAGAAAATCGGCTATGAAGTAGCTGTGGAGCGGATTCTTGAAGCGATTTAATAATCCAAAATGATATAAAATATAAAAGCCGGGGCAAATGCTCCGGCTTTTATATTTTAGAAATATATTAAGTTACACTCAGGCAAGCTTAACATTGATTGCGTTAAGGCCTTTGCGCCCCTCCTGAAGGTCGAAAGTTACATCGTCGTTTTCGCGAACTTCGTCAACCAGACCTGAGATATGTACAAAGTAGTCTACTCCTGATTGTGTGTCTTTAATGAACCCGTATCCTTTTGAGTCATTGAAGAATTTTACTGTTCCTTGATTCATATTAATTTATTGTATTATAAAACTTAGACAAAGGTAGAGATTGTAAGTCAATATATGTTCAAATATTTACAAGGTGGTAGAAGTAACGGGGTTGTACTGCATGTTTTGTCAGAACTTCACTTTTTCATTTGGGTCAATCTGTCTACCTTTGCGTTTTAGATAGCATATACATGACAGAACAGATTCTGATTTTAGATTTTGGCTCCCAGTACACGCAATTAATAGCGCGTCGGATTCGTGAGCTTAATGTTTATTGTGAAATCCATCCTTACAATAATTTCCCCGAACTTACACCGAATATCAAAGGCGTTATCCTGTCAGGCAGCCCATGCTCAGTACGGGATGAAGATGCGCCTCAGGTAGATCTTGATAAATTCCGCAAGATCGTTCCGGTTTTAGGTGTCTGCTACGGCGCTCAGCTTATGGCTCAGTTGCTTGGGGGAGATGTAAAACCATCGCAACACAGAGAGTACGGGCGTGCTCACCTCAAAATAGATGATACAGATTCTTCTCTATTGGCAGGTTTGTCGGCATCTTCACAGGTATGGATGTCGCATGGTGATACAATTGTAAAAGCTCCGCATAATTTTAAGGTAATTGCTTCAACTGAGTCAGTACACGTTGCTGCCTATAAAGTAGAAGATGAGCTGACATACGGTATTCAGTTTCACCCGGAGGTAACACACTCTACGGAAGGAAAGAAGCTGATGGAAAACTTTGTTGTCAATATCTGCGGTTGCAAGCAGGACTGGACTTCTGACTCCTTCGTGGATCAGTCGGTGAAGTCGTTGCGTCAGCGCCTTGGCAACGACAAAGTGGTAATGGCACTTTCCGGTGGTGTGGATTCTACAGTAGCGGCGATTCTGGTACACCAGGCGATCGGCAAAAATCTGTATTGCATATTTGTTGATAACGGACTGCTTCGTAAAGATGAGTTTGAGCAGGTTTTGCACTCTTACCAGGATATGGGTCTGAATATCAAAGGTGTTGATGCGAAAGATCACTTCTATGGTTTGTTGTCGGATTTGTCAGAACCGGAAGCGAAGAGAAAAGCAATCGGAAAAGCATTCATTGATATTTTCGATCAGGAGGCACATTTGATCGAAGATGTGAAATGGCTTGGACAAGGCACGATTTATCCTGATGTTATCGAATCTGTTTCGGTTAAAGGTCCTTCAGCTACTATTAAATCGCACCATAATGTAGGTGGTTTGCCTGATTTCATGAAATTGAAAGTGGTAGAGCCTCTGAATACATTGTTTAAAGATGAGGTGAGAGCTGTAGGGAAAACTCTGGGTATCGATCCGAAAATTTTAGGTCGTCACCCATTCCCGGGTCCTGGTCTTGCAATCCGTATTCTTGGGGAAATAACTCCTGAAAAAGTGGCCATTTTGCAGGAAGTAGATGCGATTTTCATTGGCGGACTCCGTAAATGGGATCTGTATAAGGACGTTTGGCAGGCAGGTGTAATGCTTCTTCCTGTGAAAAGTGTAGGTGTGATGGGTGATGAGCGTACCTACGAAAGTGTGGTTGCTTTAAGAGCTGTGACCTCAGTGGATGGTATGACTGCCGACTGGGCACATTTGCCATACGATTTCCTTGCTGAAGTATCCAACGATATCATCAATAAAGTAAAAGGAGTAAACAGGGTAGTTTATGATATTTCGTCAAAACCGCCTGCAACTATTGAGTGGGAATAACTATTTCTGACCGATTAGTAGCTATATAATAAAAGAAAGCGGACGATCGTCCGCTTTCTTTTATTATCAGTGTATGTAATTGTGTTATTTGTGTCACGATCGCCCGACTCCGCGGCTGATCAGACTAAGTACAAAAAGTACAAGAAATACAAAGAATAAAATTTTAGCTATACCGGCCGCTCCTGCAGCTATTCCGCCAAATCCAAGCACTCCCGCAATAATGGCAACTACCAGAAATATTACTGTCCATCTAAGCATAATTGACAAAAGGTTAAGTTTGTTAAATGTGATATGACTGAATAATTACCAATTGTATGCCAGCTTTGAAAATGTCGAAATCGGCTTGCAGAGTGAGTTGACTGGCTTTACAAGTGGTTAATTTTGTGGATATTGATGCACATATACGCTATTATTCAAGAGTTTGATAGCAAATTGACGGATTGGCAAGTGGTGGACAGATGAAGAATTTGAATGACTACGTGTCGGTTTGATGTATTTTGAAGAGATTTTAGATTGACCAAATAAAATGATAATGAAAAAGTTACTCGCAGTTTTTTTTGTAGCTCTGGCTGGTGTCCCGGTGTCTGCTCAGTCGGACAGGTGGCAGCAGCGTGCGAAGTATGAAATGGATATTAAGTTTGATGTGGAGAAACATCAATATAATGGTACGCAGAAACTGGTTTATACCAATAACTCACCGGATACGCTTACTAAGGTGTTTTACCACTTATACCTGAATGCTTTTCAACCGGGCAGCCAGATGGATGTTCGGTCACGTACAATCAGCGATCCCGATGCACGTGTAAAAGACCGTATTTCGAAATTGTCCCCTTCAGAAATTGGTTATGAAAAAATCCTTTCGCTGAAGCAGAATGGAAAACCACTTCAATATAAAGTGGTGGGTACTATTCTGGAAGTTACATTAGCAGAGAAAATTCTTCCTAAAACACAGCATACATTTGATATGCAATTTGAGGCGCAAGTGCCGGTTCAGATCCGCCGTACGGGAAGAGACAACGCTGAGGGAATCGACTATTCTATGGCACAGTGGTATCCTAAAATGTGCGAATACGACTACGAAGGCTGGCATGCGAATCCCTATATCGCCAGAGAATTCTATGGTATTTGGGGTGATTTTGATGTGAAGCTGACTATCGATGCATCTTATGTGGTTGCAGCTACCGGGTATCTTCAGAATCCTGATAAAATCGGACATGGCTATAGCAAGAAAGAAGTGAAGCATAAAGCAGGTGATAAACCTACCTGGCATTTCATTGCTCCGGAGGTGCACGACTTTGTATGGGCCGCTGACCCTGACTACAAGCATGATATCGTGAAAGTGGACGATAAACTGGATCTGCATTTCTTCTATCAGGGCGATTCTTTGTCCAAAGTGTGGAAAGAAATGGAGCCGATGGCAGTGAACACTTTCAAGATCATGAACGAAAAATTTGGCCGCTATCCTTACAAGCAATACTCGGTGATTCAGGGTGGAGACGGTGGAATGGAGTATCCGATGGCCACGCTGATCACCGGAAGGCTGAACCTGAGATCTTTGGCGAGCGTAACTGTTCACGAGTCAATTCACAGTTGGTTTCAGATGATTCTGGGAACCAATGAGTCAAAGTATGGCTGGATGGACGAAGGGTTTACTACGTATGCCCAAAACATAGTGATGGCTGAATTATTCCCTTCCAAAGTTGATCCGCAGCGAGCTACTACTGCCAGTTATATTGCCTTGGCAAAGTCGGGTATTGAAGAACCCTTAACAACCCATGCTGATCATTTCAATACCAACCGGGCATACAGTGTTGCAAGTTATTCCAAAGGTGCGGTTTTCATCAATCAGCTGGGATATATCATTGGAAAGGATAAGTTGGAAACAGTGATGAAAAGATATTTCAATGAGTGGAAATTCAAACATCCGAATCCGACAGATTTGAAACGTATTGCAGAGAAGGAATCAGGTTTGGAATTGGATTGGTACTGGGAGAACTTTGTAGGAACTACCAAAACGATTGATTATGGTATCAAAGAAGTTATAGCTGCTGCAGGTAAAACAGATGTAGTTCTGGAAAGAATCGGACAAATGCCGATGCCTCTTGATGTGGTTGTAAGCTACAAGGATGGCTCAATTGAGAATTTTTATATTCCGATGGAGATCATGAGGGGAGAGAAGAAGGAGAATCTGTATAGCAAAACCACATTACTTTCCGACTGGGGCTGGACGTATCCGGAATACACATTCACAATTGATAAAAACCTGAATGATATTGAAAGGATTGTAATTGATCCAAGTCAGCGGATGGCTGATATCAACCCGGAAAACAATATTTATCCTTCACTACCTAAGGAATTGCCGAGATTCAAAGGAGAGAAGGTGCAGTAGATATTGCAAAATGAAAAACAACTGCTATTTGGATCGAGGAGTCCCGAACCAGATAGCAGTTGTTTTATATAGCTTCGCAGATTTCACTGATTTCCTCTACAACTCCCTAAAACTATCTTTTAAATACAGGCTCTGGTATTTCAATACCGTTCGGATTATTAAAAATCAGCGTTATTTGAGTACTGTCAACTTTAAGTATTCCCTCGTTGCTCCACTGAGGACTTTTTAATTCGAGCTTGTACTCACCGTTCTGGAGCGCACCTAATTTAATCTGACTGGATGCGGGGCCGCCGGACAACGTGCAGATAGTAGGTGTAATGATCTTTTTGTAATTAATGAGAAGCTGATTCTTATAGGATAATTTTTCAGTTTCAATGCTCATATTTCCGCAAGAATAACCGGCTTTGGTCTTGGCCGACAAATAGATTTCCTTCTCTTCTTCACTTATGCCATTGGCAGAACTTTCTGATACGCTAATTATCAAATCAGAATCTATCACTGAGTTGTCATTAACGTTGATCTCTTTATCCCGGCATTGAGACAGTAAAATAAGAAGTACTGGCAGATAAAGTATTTGTTTCTCATATTGACCAGATGTATCAGACCAGGAAATAGTTAGAATATTATCATTAAAATTATTGATTATTTGATAATATATTAACTACCTGCCAAACTTAAGAATTGTTCCTATTCTGAGTCCCATCCGCTGAAATTCAGCTCCGTGAAACTGTCCAACCACTTCGACCTTCACCACCCGGTAAATATTTGCGACTCCGTAAACGAGCTCGGTGTAATTACGCATGGTAGGCGCTTTAAGGTAATGTACCTGCAGGTTTTCAGACAAACCGGTTACGCGTAAAGGCTCTATGCGGGTAAGGAGGAAATGCTGCAACGACCAGATCGCATGCCCCTGTACGAACCATTCGGCGGTACTATACTCGTAATAGGGAAGCATTTTGAACTGGTAAGGTGTATCTCCCCAGAGGAAAAAGAATTCGTTACCCATGAAATGCCGGTAGTCGTTGAAATACATCTTTTTTGTACTTAAAAAACCTCCTCCATTAATACTATAATCCAGATTGCTCCTTGGGCCAATGTTAAGATTTTGTCTGATAGTTGCCTGCAGAAGAGAATAATCCACGTCGCCGGCAAATGGTAATCCGGATTTGTAATTGATGGCCAGAGATGGTCCCTTACTTCTTAAATACCTTTTTTCCCCGTTACGGATCAGATATCTGCGCCATGGCCGGATGTGAGCAGTGAAATCAAAAAGAATAGCATTATGTTCAGGAAAGCCGGTATCAGATAGTTCGTTGTTTAAAGGTCTGTTGGGCGTGTAATGATATTTGTCCCATAGGAAAATAGGGCGGGAGCTTGGCTCGTTAAAGAGCTCCTTCCTTTTTTCGTATTCCAGACTAACATCAAACCCAAAAATATCCCCGATGTTTCTCAATGAATATTCAGCCCGAACGTAGCGCTGTTGATAAAGCTTCATCAGACTTCGTGAAAAAAAGCGTCCTGCAATACTGTTAGGGAAAGGGAGAATAGGATTATTTCTGTTGATCTGAGAGGCCATTTCGCCTCCCGACAAAGTGAAATCCCAGTTAGTATTCCCCACATTTGCCTCAATATTGCCGTACAATCTCTTGCGTCCAAAGGAATACCGGGCCAACGGACGCAGGCCGAAATGCTTTGTCTTGTCCCATGTTTTCTTCCATTCTGTAATGATGTTGAGCGCGTTGCCTTCCACTGCATTATAGCTGATGGCCCATAGCGGACTTTTGAAATAAAAGGAATTACCATTACCGAGCGCGTAGGTATTACCGGTTGCAAGGTGCCTCAATTTGAAATGTGTCGAATCAGGCTTGGTCTTTTCAGCATCTTTTACGACTTTGATACTGTCCTGTAATGAGTAACTGCTGACCTCAGAGGACGTGAGCGGTATAGGACGAAGATTTTCCCAGTAGGTCGTATCCCTTTTATTAGCCAGCGTGTCAATGATGATTGAATCCTGCCTGACCACACGTTTATTACCAGCAATTTTCTGTTCTTTTCTCTGCTCTTTTTCGTATTGTTTGGTCAGTTTCCTGAAGTTTTTGGTAGAAAATTCCTTTTGCTGTTCAATAAGTTTATCCAGTTTTCCACTGGCTTTAGGGGCAGTTTCTTTTTTGTGGTCTTCGATGACGATGTCTTCTCTCAGTCCCGGATCGATATTTAATTTGCTATAAGTAACAGAAACCAGATACCTGAATTCCCCGGCAAACCCCAGATAACCTCCATCCAGTTTGAATTGTTGGTTGACGGGCAACCACACATTATCAATAGGAGAGAAGGATTGTTTGGCAGATATGTTCAAACCGCTGGTTGTAGTCTGTAAATCATAACTGTGAATAGCCCACCGGTCTTCAATAATGAATAAACTACCTTTGAACACGCCTTCACCATAAGCTTTTGGAATGACTTTGATCTTATTTACCACCACACCCCGGTCTTCAAAATAACCCTGATACTCGTAACGGTAGTAGCCAAATGCCTTGGGAGAAAGTGGCGAAATGGTCCCAGCGATTTCCGGACTATATAAACTTGCCAGAATGTATTCGTTAGGAGACGGAATGCTGTTATCCAGACTATTACGGGTGGAAATGATACGCTGACTGTAATTATTTGGTCTGCTGTATTTAATTTCCGCAACACTTTCATTTAGAATGGCCTTACCTTCCTGTATACCCTCTTTTTTTAGTCTTCTTGCTATCAATGTGGGAATTTTCGTAGGAAGCCCGGTACTGCGGGAATACACACGTGCTGTATACCCTCTCACCTGAAGTTGGTGAAATCTGGCTTTCGCAATTGCCCTGCGCATGATCGTGTAGGCTGGATCTTCCTTCGATGAACCGACGCTTGCTTCTTTCAAAGTAAGTGCCTGCTCTTCCAGTTGAACGTTGAGTTCTACAAATGAATTGTTGATAACAACAGAACGTACCAGTGTTTTGAAGCCAAGATATTGGAAACTGATTTCATAGGATCCGGGCTCCAATGTGAGTTCATACACGCCATCAGCATTAGCCATGGTACCATTGCTGCTGCCTTTTACAGACAAGCCGGCATAGGGCAATGCCTCACCTGTAACGGTTGTTATTTTTCCTCTGATACCTTTGCCGTTGGTAAGGCCTGACACCGAAAACAAGAACAGAAAGATGATGGCAATACGCATGTTATGAATTTACAGTCTTATAATAGTCTGGTTGCTGCTACTCGTGCAAATGATGTCCGCAGTGGCTGCAGTAATTAGCGCTTACGGGCATAGATTTACCACAGGACAGGCATTCAGTATTCTCAGATTTTTTCTTTTCAGGTTGTGTACGAGACATTTCTACAGTTACTATACCTGTAGGAACCGCTATAATAGCATAACCCATGATCATCACGATAGACGATATCACCTGACCTACAGCGGTTTTAGGCGTAAGGTCACCATATCCAACGGTTGTTATCGTAACAATGGCCCAATAAATACTCTGCGGAATACTTGTAAAGCCATGTTGCTCACCCTCTACTACATACATAATCGTACCAATGATGAGAACGAGGGCTACGATCGTCAGCATAAACACAGCAATTTTTTGCAAACTGGCCGCTATCGCTGTCTTTAGTACATGAGCATGGTGAACAAAACTGGTAAGTTTCAGAATACGAAATACCCTGAGAAGTCTCAGAATACGGATCGTAACCAGAAAATGACCGGCAGGCAGAAGGAAGGTGAGATAGAAAGGGATGATTGCCAGAAGATCTATAATTCCGAAGAAACTGAAAAGGTATTTCAGGGGGCTTGGATGGCTGTATAGTCTCAGGAAATACTCAATGGTGAATACGATCGTAAAAAAAACCTCCAGCGCATGTAAAATATTGTGGTACTGCGAGCGGATGGATGGTACACTTTCGAGGCATACTGTAAGTACGCTGAGTAGGATAAGCCACAGGAGTATGAGGTCAAACTGGCGACCAGGACGGGTGTGAGCCCCGAAAATCGTAATAAAGAGCTTACCTCGTAAAGACTTACGATCAATTGCCATGGCTTATTTTTGCTATAAGCTAGCAATGTAGTAAAAGCGCGTTAATTGCGCAAAACGGCAAAATCCGGCATCGAGGGTAAAATACCTTCAATACCGGACGCATGCGTAATGTCTAATCGCAATTTCCGTCTATGTCGCAGGCCGCTCCGTCAGCAAGGTTAACAAGGGATGCCGGATTCGCATTTTCCCATTCTGAAAAAGATTTTTCCAGTGCCCCTAAAAAAGTCTCAGGTTGCTGCGCACCGGAAACTGCATATTTCCGGTCCAGAACGAAGAAGGGTACTCCTCTTGCGCCCACCTGCTGAGCTTCATAAACATCCTGACGAACCTGTTCACTGAATGCTGTTCCTTCCAAAACCGTTTTCAATTCTGCACGGTCCAGTCCGATTTGTACGCCCAGGTCAAGCAACGTATTGATATCAGCTGTGTTCTTACCATCAGTAAAGTATGCTTTGAAAAGTTGCTCCTCAGCCTGATCGCCCTGACCTTTAGTTTTTGCAAACTGAACAAAACGATGTGCATCAAAAGAATTGGCAACCACCGCCTTGTCCATGTTGTATACCAAACCAACCTCTGCAGCGATAGAGGTAACGTGGTCATTCATCTGAGCAGCATAATCCAGCGACCAGCCTTTTGCTTCAGCCAGATATTCGTTGATCGTTTTATCTGGTTCCGTTTTCATAGCCGGGTTAAGCTGAAAACTTTTCCATTCAATCTCAATTTTTTCCTTCTGAGGAAACTGTTCTAGAGCGGCTTCAAATTTCCTTTTGCCTATGTAACAAAAAGGACACATTACGTCACTCCATATTTCAACTTTCATAATAGTATCGTTTTGAACCAATTTTTATTCAACACAGTAGCCGATAGCCCTTAAATTGTTACAAAAAACTCTTCATTAGGTCTTCTTACTTTTTTCGCAGAAGCAAGATGGTCATTCGTACTGTCGCGGTAGCCTAGTGTCATCATTACAACACTTTTCAAACCTTTTTCATTCAACCCTAGTACTTCATCTAGCTTCGCATTATTGAACCCTTCCATTGGCGTAGAATCCACATGCTCAGTGGCCGCAGCAACAGATGCATGGCCCAAAGCGATATACGCCTGTCGGGCAGCCCAATCAAAATTCACTTGCTCAGTTCTGCTTAGTATACTATCTGATATTTTCTGCTGAAACTGCTCAAGGGAAGTCACATCGAGACCACGCGTACTAGCAATCAGATTCATATAGGCAGTGATGTCATCAGCGGTAATTTTCTCCCAAACTGCAAATACTAGCAGGTGAGAAGATTCTTTAATTTGCGGTTGCGGTGCAGCTTCGTTAAAAATTCTCTCTTTCAATGCTTTGTCGCTGATGACAAGTACCTTATAGGGTTGCAAGCCTACTGAGGATGGAGAAAGTTTGATAGCTTCAAGAATATTATTCAGTTTATCCTCCGGAATTAACTCGCCATTCATTCTTTTAGCAGCGTATCTCCAGTTTAGTTTTTCGATCAGATCACTCATTTTTTCTTTTTTTAAATTGATATGCAAACTTAAATAAATATACTATACATTTGTAAGTACTATACCAAAGGATAGTTGAATTATTGAAAAATGGAGATAGCGGAAACAAATTGCTCGCACAAGAATCATACACAGGGTGATTGCATTAAAAGTATTTTACCTGTGAAGGATGCACTTGAGGTACTGAGTGGAAAATGGAAGTTACCGATCATTATTTCACTTATGTTTGGAAATAAGCGCTTTTCACAGATAGCAAAAGAGATTCCCGGGATTACGGATAAGATGCTATCGAAGGAATTAAGAGATCTGGAAGCAAATTGTTTGGTGAAGAGATCAGTATATGATGCTATTCCGGTAGTCGTAGAATATTCCCTTACCGATTATGGGCATACATTAAAGCCGGTTATAGAGGTGTTAAGAGTCTGGGGTACAACACATCGTGAGAGAATTATGGGTAGAGTAGAATTAGCAGTACAGGATTGATTATACTAATTACAATTTAAATGGACGTATTCTTAATATATGGAAAACAGGTAAGTGAAATTACGTTGTCAACTGATGA
>NZ_QNUL01000044.1 GCF_003383615.1 Dyadobacter luteus | reverse complement strand
GTTTGATCAGGAATTTGATCCAAATTATTGTCCAATTTTACGGAGTTATCCTTGACTTTTAACACAGTTCATAAAGTGATGAATCTCCCGGTTCGCCTTGTCTCCTGGTTGGATATTCTGGATATTGAGCAATGCTCAATTCCTTACATTCTGTTCAGACTCGAAAAGATAAAAAAGGATGAGGCAATTTCTAGAAAACAATATACTTCATGAGTTATTGAGGTTTGACTCTGCTCTCATCCTTTTATCACTTTATATTACAAATCTAACTTTTATCATGAGACTCAATTAGTTTTGTAAACATAGGAGGTTATAAGGCCTATGAATACAATGCCAATGAATGGCCTCCGAAAATGAACAGGTGGCAGAAATCATGGCATTGCAATCGGTGTGGTGAAATCTACGCTATATAGCAGCAAGAGCGCTTAGTAACCGTTAAGTATTATTGAAAAGGTGAAGGAAGTATGATACCGGGTCATACTTTCCCTCACCTTTTTATTTTTTGATGTAGCGAGAGAAGACTATGTTATTTTATATCTATTTTATTTATATCTGATACTCTCATTTATATTTAAATAATACAACAGCGCGGACTCAAATTTTTGAATTTGTAATATTTGGGTTTGTTAATGATTGTGTCTTTTTTACACTTTCTTTTGTTTTTGAATACCTTGTAATGGGTTACGCAATCGTTCCCGGTAACGTTTGCAGAAATAAAAATGAGAAAATGCTTGTGCTAACGTAAAAGCATAAATAGACTTGATCGGAGTTTAAATTGTATTTTAACAACTGATAGCTCTTGTATTATAGGAATATTTATATTTTAAATAGCGCGATTGTATGACCCGACAAATTCTACTCGTTTTGCTTATGCTGGGAGTGTCTCTCAGCACCATAGCACAGAATCGTCAGCTGACTGGTGCAGTCAGGGATGGCGTTTCGAAGGAACCGCTTCCTGGTGTATCTGTTCTGATCAGCGGTACTACTGATGGTACGATTACAGATGAACAAGGCAAGTTTACACTTAAGGTACCTGCTTCCGGCGGATCAGTGGTAATCAGTTATGTAGGATTTGTAGCTCAGACGATAGAAATCGGTAACCGTACAAATCTGGAAGTGGAACTGGAGGCCGATGTGAAGGCATTGGAGGATGTGGTCGTAATTGGTTATGGGGAGCAAAAGAAATCGCATCTGACAGGCGCAGTGGCTACCGTTAACATGAAAGAGGTGGATGAGCTGCCGGTAGGGGATATCACTTCTGCACTGGTGGGAAAATTACCTGGTGTAAATATTTCGGGAGGTACTTCTCGTCCCGGCAATCAGGCTTCTATTGTAATCCGTAATCCGCCAGCTGCTTCTAAGGATGGTGGATCAAGCGCTCCCTTATATGTAATAGATGATGTTGTAAGAACTGAAGCTGATTTCAGGTTGCTGGATGCTTCGGAAATCGAAAGTTTTTCAATCCTAAAAGATGGTGCCGCTGCTGTATATGGGGCAAGGGCGGCTCTGGGTGTGATTGTGGTCAGAACAAAAAGGGGGAAATCAGGAAAGCCGCAAATCAGCTACAGCGGAACGGTTGGTTCATCGGATGCTACCTATAAGTCAAAAATGATGGATGGTTACCAGCTGGCCACCTATCTGAATAACTACAATACAACACGCGGTCTTAAACCTGATAACCAGGAATTCTATTCAGCAGATGAGCTCGAACATTTCCGAAACAACAATTACAACTGGTTTGATATGGCATGGAAGCCTTCCATGAATACGCGTCATACCATCAACATCAGCGGAGGGTCAGAACGCGCAACGTTTTTCGCAGGTGCAAGTTATTTTGCACAGGATGGTAATGTAGACAAGATCAGTTATAAAAAATGGAATTTCAGAGCCAGTACGGATGTAAAGCTAACAGACAACCTGAAGGCTGGTTTAGGGCTGAGTGGTAATCTGTCGGACAACAAACTGTTTTACCTCAAACAGGGAGGTGAAAATGCAGAACGAGATATTACGAATCTTTTGAATACCCCTCAGTTTATCCCGCCGTATGTCGATGGCCTGCCTGTTCTCTTACCTGGCGGTTCCAACGCAACAGGTTTTCACTTTTTTGAAGGGCAACGACTTAATAACTACACCCGCTCACGAAATGTGGTGCTGAATGTTAACGCGTATCTGGAATATAGTATGCCCTTTATTAAAGGATTGAAAGCCAGAGTGGTTTATAATAAAAATCTGGGCAACGACTGGGGTAAACAATTTGGTACCTATTATAAAGCGTATAGTTTCTCAATGCTGGGCACCAACCGGCATATCTATGGAGGTACGCCTAACGAACCTGCCAGACTCAAAAATGCGGATATGGTTCGATTCAATCCTGGTTATAATGAATCCTATCAGTTGAATTTCAACCTGAACTATGCACGTGATTTCGGTAAACACTCCGTAGGTGCGCTTGCGCTGATCGAACAATCAGAGACTTACGCAGAAAGTATTGCGACTTCCAAGGAGGGAATATTTGAAGGTGGAAACGACTATCTGATGTCGGCTTTGGGTGTAAAAGACATTGGTCCTAATCTGGCCAATGAGGCAGGTGTTCTATCGTATGTTGGTAGGGTGAATTATAGTTATGCCGATAAATACCTTTTTGAATTCTCATTCCGGAGAGATGCTTCCACCAAATTTGCCCCTGAGTACCGTTGGGGAACATTCCCCAGCTTTTCTGCTGGTTGGGTAATTTCACATGAGAATTTTTTCAAAGACAAGTTACACTTCATCGATTTCCTGAAAATCCGTGCTTCTATTGGTTTCCTTGGCGGCGACCGTACCGCCAACTGGCAGTGGATGCAGCGATACACCCCTCAGGCTTCAAATGGAGCTGTATTTGGAGGAAACAGCGATCGTACAGTTGGGATCAAGCTGGAAAAACTTCCCAATTATATGGGGCGCTGGGATGATGTGACCAAGAAAAATATAGGGCTTGATGCTACATTCCTGAAGAACAGACTGTCCGCCGGCTTTGATTTCTTCCACGATCATGGCTACAATTTACTGACAACTCTTTCTGCATCTGCGCCTTTAACAATCGGTTCTGCTATGCCAGCTGAAAACTACTCAACGGTGAATTCATTTGGTACAGAGGTTTCTATTTCCTGGAAAGATCAGCTTGGAAAACATGCCGGTTACAACGTGGGAGGTTATTTGGGTTGGAACGACAGCAAGAATATACATGTGGATGTAGAAGCACTGAATGTAGGCAGCTGGCGCGATCCGAATGGTCAGTCAGGCGACAGAGGTGTGATGGGTTACCATTACGAGGGCATGTTCCGGTCACAGGCGGAGGTGGACAGATACCTGGAAACTAATCCTGGTTACACCATCTTTGGTCAGGCTCCGAAACCGGGAATGCTGTATTACAGAGATATTCGCGGGCCGCGTGCTGCCGATGGTACCTATGCTGATCCGGATGGCAAAATCACTGAAGATGACATGGACTGGCTCACACGCAAAGAGAACAATCACTACAATTTTGGTTTATCGCTGGGCTTCAATTTCAAGGGATTTAGTGTTGATGTGGTCACTGCGGGTTCTTTTGGCGGACAGGCAGTGGTGGAAGGTGATGCAAGAAAGAGAGCCACCACGCAATTATCGCGTCCTGTTTTCTGGGCCGATCATTATACCCCCGAAAACACGTCCGCGGCTTACCCGGATCCTTTTTACGAAGATACCTATTCTGTGATTTCGTCATTCTGGTTTCGTAATGCCCTTTCCTTGCGCATGAGAAGTTTCAATATTGCTTATTCGCTCAATCAGAATATTGCTAAAAAACTGGGTGTCTCGTCTCTGAAAATCTATGGGGTAGCGATGAATCCGGTCAATTTCTTTAATCCATACGACTACAAGGATGCTGCAGGAAACTACAATACTTATCCTGTGCTGAGAACATTTTCGCTTGGACTTAACCTATCACTTTAAAATATCATCGTATGAAAATGCGTCCAATCATCACAATATGTATGGCTGCAGCGCTTGTGGGCTGCAAGGATATACTGGAGAAAACCGACCTTTCCGCTTTCAACGAAGAACAGGTTTTCAACGATTCACTTCTGGCGAGGGCTTATGTAGATTACATATATGATCAGAATTTGCCGGTATGGCCCACAGGAGATTTTCTGAAATGTACCGATGAAATTGCCGGAGAAACACGATTTTTTGAAGGTACGGTACAGCTTAATACAGTAGCGGATTTTGGTACGGCTGTCAATGCAACCAACAATTACGGTAAAATCCGTTCGATTAATCAGTTCCTGTTAAAACTTCCCGAAGGAGCGCTGAGCGAGAGGTACAAAAAGGAACTTCTGGCACAGACCACCTTCTTCAGGGCGCATCGTTACTATGATCTGGTTCGCCTTTATGGCGGAGTACCAATTGTCCTCGATCCCTTGGAAGGGGTTGGAAATGATGCGAAGGAAGACGCCGCTTATCCACGTAGCACTACTTCTGAAAGCATAGCACAAATCGTGAAAGATCTGGACTACAGCATTGCCAACTTGCCGGGAAGATGGAGTAACGTAAACGATTGGGGCAGGATAACGAATGGAGCGGCTGCGGCATATAAAGGTCGTATTCTTTTGAACTGGGCGAGTCCTCAATTCAATCCGGGTGATCTTACCGACCGCTGGCAGGCTGCCTATGACGCCAATAAGCAGGCTATCGAACTGTTGAGCGCTAACGGGTTTAAACTACATACAAGTTTTAAAAACCTTTGGTTTGAAGAAGCCAATAATCCTGAAGCCGTGTGGGTGACCTGCTATAACAACAAAGTAGGAGATCAGATCAGTAAAAATCAGGGATGGGACAATAGCACACGTCCTTCGTATCTGGGAACATCGGGAGGATCCAACCAGCCCACCTGGGAAATCACACAGGCTTTTCCGATGAAAAACGGTAAGAAAATAAGTGAAACAGGCTCAGGCTATTCGGAAAAACTGTTTTATAAAAACCGTGATCCCCGTTTCAATGAAACAATCGCTTTTAATGGAGCAATCTGGCATATCAATGGCAATACGAACTACCGGTTGTGGACGTATTTGGTTGATAACAAAACGGTTGAGCCAAAAGCTACTACATCGGGCTTTTATCTAAGAAAAGCGATTGATCCGAACCTGGCAAGTGGTGCAGTACTTAACAGTGGAAACGACTGGATTGAACTGCGTTATGCCGAAGTATTATTGAACGCAGCCGAAGCTGCGACGGGTATCAATAAACTGGATGAGGCATATCAGCATTTGACTGCGATTCGTAAAAGGGCTGGTATCGAAGCGGGTGCAGATGGGCTATATGGTTTGAAACCTGCCATGAGTCGTGCCGAGATGTTTGAAGCCGTGCTATTTGAACGCCAGATTGAGCTTGCCTTCGAAGGGAAAAGATTCTGGGATTTGCGCCGCTGGAAAAAATTTGAAACGGTGCTGAACGGTAAAAGGAGAAATGGCGTGGATGTGAAGCTGAGAACGACTGCTATTTCAGCGGCAGAATTTGCCGCTCAGCGTGACGGTATGAATCTGGATTCGGCTTACAGCAAATACTTTGAAATTGCTCCGCGTGTATTGGATACAAAATATGCCATTAAGTGGCTGCCCGAATATTACTATTTCGCCATTCCACCAGCCGCTCTGGTCAATAATCCTAAATTGGTTCAGACGAACGGATGGCCTTCTGGAACATTTGATCCTTTGAAATAAAGTAGCATCTTCTGTTACGGAAGATATTGAAACCATATTTAAAGATTCATCAAGTTTATTTTACTGAAATGAAACAATACAAAATCTCCTGTTACGCACTTGCATTTACACTATTAATGGGTCTGGAAGGTAAGGCTCAGTATCCTAAAATCCCTCAGGCCGCTCAGAAAACAAGTGATTCTCTATTGGCTGAGGCCAGCCGGCAATCGGATATTGCCTGGCAAAAAGCGTGGCCTATTATTCAGAAAGATGCTAAAAACGGAAAGCCTTACATTCCCTGGGCTGCTCGTCCGGTTGATTTGCCTCAGTCCGATATACCTGCTTTCCCCGGTGCAGAAGGTGGTGGCGCCTACAGTTTTGGTGGTAGAGGAGGTAAGGTGTACGTGGTGAAAAGTCTGGAGGACAGTGGTCCGGGAACCCTACGGGATGCTTGCGAGCAAGGTGGAGCACGCATCATCGTTTTCAATGTAGCCGGCATTATTCGCCTGAAAACGCCACTAATCATTCGTGCGCCCTATGTCACCATTGCCGGACAGACGGCTCCTGGTGACGGCGTTTGCGTCGCAGGCGAAACGGTTTGGATCAATACCCATGATGTGGTAATCCGCCATATGCGTTTCCGGCGAGGTGAAACCTTTGTCGGTCGGAGAGATGATTCAATCGGGGGAAACCCGGTGGGTAATATCATGATCGACCATGTATCGGCCAGCTGGGGATTGGACGAGAATATGTCGATTTACAGACACATGTACAACGACAGTACAGGCGCTGCCGAACAGAAGCTGCCGACTGTCAATATCACGATTCAGAACTCCATATTTTCAGAAACGCTGGATACCTGGAACCACTCTTTCGGCAGTACGCTTGGAGGAGAAAACTGCACTTTCATGCGAAATCTGTGGGCGAACAATGCTGGCCGGAATCCCTCCATTGGATGGTTTGGGATATTTAACTTTACCAACAACGTGATCTTCAACTGGGTACACCGCTCCATTGATGGCGGGGATTACCGGGCGATGTATAATATCATCAACAACTATTTTAAACCCGGGCCGCAGACGCCAAAAGATTCTCCTATCGGCTACCGGATCATTAAGCCTGAATCCGGAAGGAGCAAGCTGGATCACCTTGTTTTTGGGAGAACATATGTAAATGGTAATATCATGGAGGGAGTAGACCGCGTGACGAAAGACAACTGGGATGGAGGTGTACAAGTAGAAAGTTTGCCTGATACGGGGCCATACCGCGAACTTATGAAATGGAACAAACCATTGCCTATGCCTGAATTTCCGATCATGACTGCGAACGAATCTTTCACATTTGTGCTGGATAATGCAGGTGCAACGCTACCGAGAAGGGATGCTGTAGATCAGCGTGTCACCAAACAGGTGAGAACAGGACAGATCAATCCTATTGCAGGTGTTAAATTGCCAGAGACGCAGTTTGAGCACAGACGTTTGCCTATTGACTCTTATAAAAATGGCATTATCACAGATATAGCACAGGTAGGAGGTTATCCGGAATACAAAGGAACGCCCTACAAGGATTCAGATGATGATGGTATGCCGGATGAATGGGAAATCAAATATGGCCTGAATCCGAAAGATGCTTCTGATGCGCAGAAAGACCTGAGCGGTGACGGATATTCCAATATTGAAAAGTTTATCAATGGAATTGATCCGAAGAAGAAAGTCGATTGGAGCAACCGTAAGAATAACCATGACACCCTGGCTTCTGCTCAATTGCCCAAGAATAAAAAATAGGAATGTTTTACCGGGCGTACCAGTCCGAAAGTTGAAAGTGTTTTGAAAAAAAATAGATTACCTGCCGGATGTCAAACAATGAGAAGAATACTGCTGCTGGTATGTATTTTTCTGAGTGGGAATGCTTATGCTCAGAAAAATACGAAGCCCAAAAGCCCGGTGAGTGTTTCTCAAACGGGTAAGCTTGTGTATCAACCCGACTCGGTGGGTAACCGTATTGTGGACTTCTCTCATTGCGGATATATGAGTGGCAACAAGCCTATTGAGAATGTACAGGTAAAAATTGTTGTAAATACCAATGGCGGGGATGCTACAGCAACGATTCAGCGGGCTATAGATTATGTAGCATCACTCAAACCGGATTCTTTGGGTTTTCGGGGAGCGGTTTTGCTTGGTCGTGGCATATTTAAACTGGAGGGTTCACTGCTGATGCGATACTCAGGAGTTGTACTCCGGGGTAGTGGGGCGGGTGAGAAAGGAACTGTTTTACTTGGCGCAGGAACCAGCAGAGAAACAGTCATTCAGTTTATTGGAAAAACTGATAAAATAGCAGCAAAATCAATTCCCGTTACTGATCAATATGTCCCTGTGAACGCAAGTTGCTTTACACTTACAGCAAATCACGGACTCAAAAAGGGAGATATTATTCTGATCAAAAGACCATCCACAAAGGAATGGATCAGTGCCTTAAAAATGGAGCAGTTTGGAGGAGAAACCGCCTGGCTGGGTTGGAAACCTTCTCAGCGTGATATTGTGTGGCAACGTGAAGTGGTTGGCGTTGAAGCAGACAAAATAGCAATTGATGCACCGCTGACCACAGCCATTGAGAAGCGGTTCGGCGGAGCCGCCGTTTCGGTTATTCAGCAACGCGGACATATCAACCATTCAGGGATAGAGAACCTGAGTATTCATTCTGAATTTGATCATAAAAATCCAAAGGATGAAGACCACCGTTGGATGGGTATCACATTTGAAAACACAGAGAATGCATGGGTTCGTCAGGTGAATTTCAAACATCTCGCAGGCTCGGCGGTAGCTATTTATGAAACTTGTTCAAAAATTACAGTTCAGGATTGTAAATCGGTGGAGCCGGTATCCGAGATTGGCGGTCAAAGAAGATATACTTTCTACACCCAGGGACAGCAGACGCTTTTTGAAAGATGTTATGCCGAAAATGGTTACCATGATTTCGCCACAGGTTTTTGCGCGGCTGGTCCGAATGCCTTTGTACAATGCCAGTCGGTGCAAGCCAATAGTTTCAGCGGAGCAACCGACAGCTGGGCATCCGGTACGTTGTACGACAATGTGCATATTGATGGTCAGGCGCTGAGTCTGAAAAACCGTGGTCAGGATGGGCAGGGTGCCGGATGGAGTGCAGCCAATAGCGTGATATGGCAAAGTTCAGCTTCGCGCGTTGAAAATTTCAGTCCTCCTGGTGCCGCCAACTATGTTTTTGGCGTCTGGTCTGAGTTTGCAGGGGACGGTTATTGGGAGAGTAACAATGAACATATCAAGCCGGCCAGTTTGTACTACGCCCAATTGAAAGACAGGCTTGGAGAGAGAATTACGCATTTGATGCCTGTAGAATCAGAAGCTTCCAGCAGCCCCAATCCGCAACAGGCGGCGGAGCTGACAAAACTGGCAAATGAGCCGCTATTACAATTGAAAGATTGGATTGATCAGGCAGGTCAGCGAAACCCGGTACCAACAGAGATACCTGATAATGTAAAGCTGGCTGACTGGATTAAGCCCGTTTCTTTGGCAGATACAAAACAAAAGGGCCTGGCGGTAAAAAAAGGTATTCTGGTCAATGCTGATGGGATATTGACGGGTGGACGCATGGATGTACCCTGGTGGAGAGGTTCACTTCGTCCTCAGGATGTAGCACAGGCCAAGCCGCACATTACCCGTTTTGTTCCCGGAAGAAGTGGTACGGGTTACACGGATATTATCACTGAAGTGGTAGATACAATGGTTAAAAAACATCTTACTGTGCTGGATCACAACTATGGATTGTGGTACGACAGACGGCGGGATGACCACGAGCGCATCCGAAGAATTGACGCCAATGTGTGGCCTCCGTTTTATGAACAACCCTTTGCAAGAAGTGGTCAGGGACATGCGTATGATCAGTTGAGCAAATATGATTTAACACATTACAATACATGGTACTGGAAAAGGTTGCAGGATTTTGCAGCGACTGCCAGCCAAAAGGGGCTTGTGTTGTATCACCAGAATTACTTTCAGCATAACATTTTGGAAGCGGGTGCGCATTACGCAGATTTTCCGTGGCGTACTGCGAATAACATTAACCAGACCGGCTTTGCAGAACCGGCTCCGTATGCCGGCGATAAACGTATTTTCCTGGCAGAACAGTTTTATGATACAACCAATATAGTTAGAAAACAGCTGCACAGAGCCTACATACGGCAATGCCTGGATAATTTCAGGGATATCAATGCTGTGATCCAGTTCATCAGCGCGGAATATACCGGACCTATGAGTTTCGTTCAGTTTTGGCTCAATGTGATTGGTGAATGGGAAGCAGAAAAGAAAAGTAATGCGCTGGCGGCACTGAGTACAACCAAGGATGTTCAGGATGCTATTCTTGCGGATTCAAAATATGCTTCGTTGGTTGATATAATTGATATCCGGTATTGGCATAAAAAAGCGGACAGCGGCTATTACGCTCCTGAGGGCGGGCAAAATCTGGCGCCACGTCAGCATGCAAGAATTATGAAATCAGGAAAGGTTGATTTCCATTCGGTCTATGAAGCAGTTTCAGAATATCGTCAAAAGTATCCTGATAAAGCCGTGCTCTATTCCGGAACCGGTGCGCAAGCGAATGGCTGGGCAGTTCTGATGGCTGGTGGCTCCATAGCCGACGTTCCTGCTTTTTCAGATAAAACAATTTCTTCCGGATTGACTCAAATGTATCACAGCGAAGTCATTCAATCGGGTCAAACCTATTCGCTTTCTGATCCGGGAAACGCATTGCTGATCTATCATACCGGAAAAGAACCGGTCAAAGTTGATTTGAAGAATTTTAGCGGAAAAGCGCTTGTTCGCGCAGTTCATTCTAAAACAGGCGTCGTAGACCAAAAAGCGTCAACCATTAATGCAAAAGAAGGTGCAATAGTAAAGGGTACTTCAGGAGAACCGGTCATTTTATGGATTACAAAAAAATAGACAAGATGCGATTTTCGATATTGACATGTTCCATTTTGAGTTTGCTGGCATTCTCTTGTAGCAGGAAAGCAGCCGGACCGACCGTGCTGAAAACTGCTGACTTTGAAAAGCACGTGAAATATTTCAATACTATGGAGGATGAAAACAAGGTGAACGCCATACCTGATTCTGAATCGTGGAATTGGATGAAATCGAATATTCCTCTATTTGATTGTCCGCAGGAAAACTTCCGTGAGATTTACTACTACCGCTGGTGGAGTTTCCGTAAACATATCCATCAAACGCCGCAGGGTTTTGTTTTTACAGAGTTTATTGTTGACCGGAATTATGCCGACAAATACAATATGATCAGTTGCGCACTGGGGCATCACATCTATGAAGGCCGATGGCTGCACGATCAGCGTTATCTGAATGATTACGTGCATGTCTGGTTCAGGGGCAATGAGGGTGGACGAATGAAGAAACTACTCAATTTCAGTAGCTGGACTGCCGACGCATTATACAACCGCTATAAAGTGAATCAGGACAAAGGCTTTTTAACCAATATGCTTCCTGACCTTCAATCGGAATATGCGCAATGGGAGAAAGACCGGAAAACTGAAACCGGATTGTTCTGGCAAACGGATGTGAAGGATGGTATGGAAGAATCGCTTAGCGGTGGCAGGAGAGAGCAGAATGCCCGGCCTACAATCAACAGTTATATGTATGGCAATGCGAAAGCGATTGCAGCCATTTCAGAATTGGCAGGTGACGGCGCTAATCAGGCGGTGTATATGGCAAAGGCTGATACAATCAAAAGTCTGATTATAAATAAGCTGTGGAATCCGGAGCATGCGTTTTTTGAAACAGTTAAAAAGCGAGGAAACGGAGAATTTGCACAGGTTCGCGAGGCGATAGGTTATATTCCCTGGTATTTTGATCTGGCAGAACCTGACAAAGATGTGGCATGGGAACAGGTGAGTGACCCCAAAGGATTTGCAGCTCCATATGGATTAACAACTGCTGAACGGCGGCATCCCGAATTCCGAAGTCATGGTTGCTGTCAGTGTGAATGGGATGGTGCCGTATGGCCGTTTGCTACAGCACAAACACTCACCGCGATGGCAAACAGAATGAATTTATCTGAAAGCAAACATTTGACCGATACGACCTATTTCCGACAATTGGAACGTTACGTAGAATCACAATACCATCGCGGACGGCCCTATATCGGTGAGTATCTGGATGAAACAACAGGTTATTGGTTGAAAGGAGATCAGGAAAGGAGCAGGTACTACAACCATTCTACTTTTAATGATCTGATCATTACCGGCTTAGTCGGACTCAGACCCAGGGCTGATGATATAATAGAAGTAAATCCATTGCTTCCCGCTGGCAAATGGGATTGGTTTTGTCTGGATAATGTGCTTTACCATGGTAATATTCTGACGATTGTATGGGATAAAGATGGGACACGTTACAAAAAGGGGGTCGGGCTGACGGTGTTTGTGAATGGAAAAAAGGTAGGTTCAGTCCCAACTTTGGAAAGACTCGCAATTGCATATAACAAATAGAGCAGACGAAGTATTTGTTTAATAAAATAGTGTTAATTGATTGATTATGAATAAAAAGTATATTTTTCTTGTTCTGCAGATTTTGCTTATAGCCAGATCGGCAACAGCTCAAAAATGGAAAGAAGGTATCCTCAGGGATGAATTTGTTTTTGAAACGGCACCTTTTCCAGAGAGTCATGCGGCTACTATAGCAGAGACACCTTCTGGCCTGGTTACTGCATGGTTTGGTGGAACAAAAGAGCGCAACCCCGATGTCGGAATATGGCTTAGCCGTATGGAAAACAATGTTTGGAGCAAACCAGTAGAGGTAGCTAACGGAGTCATTAATGATACATTGCGTTATGCTTGCTGGAATCCCGTTCTTTTCCAGATCCCGGGTTCAGACCTTCTCCTTTTTTATAAAGTGGGACCGAACGTGGCAGGCTGGAAAGGATTTGTAATGCGCTCGTCAGACCACGGTAAAAGTTGGTCAAAGGCGGAGCAGTTGCCTGACGGCTTTTTAGGCCCTGTAAAAAACAAACCGATTTTATTATCGGATGGATCCATTCTGGCACCATCGAGCACGGAAGGAAACGGCTGGCATGTACACTTTGAATTGAGTAAAGATCGGGGTAGAACATGGACTAAAGTTGGTCCAGTTAACAGCGATAGATTAATTAATGCAATTCAACCATCTCTGTTAGTGCACGGAAATGGCGATCTACAGATTTTGTGCCGGAGTCAGAATAGAATGATTGCTACCTCGTGGTCTAAAGATTCAGGCCTGTCTTGGTCTAAGATGGAACTGACTAATATGCCGAATAATAACTCCGGAACGGATGCTACAACTTTGAAAGATGGCCGGCATATTCTGGTATACAACCACGTCAAAACACCTGAGAAGGAAAAGAAAGGAGCCCGGACACCGCTAAACCTGGCAGTCTCAAAGGATGGTATAGATTGGGAAGCTGCATTGGTATTAGAAGATTCTCCGATCAGCCAGTACTCGTATCCTTCCGTCATTCAATCTGCAGATGGCATGCTGCATGTGGTGTATACATGGCGCAGGCAACGTATTAAGTATGTGAAAATTGACCCATCCAAACTGAAAACCAAACCCATTATTTCTGAAAAATGGCCACTGTAGAAATATCTGGCGATCTGAACAGAAGACGCTTTCTGACAATACTGGCTGGGCTTGGCCTTTCGGTTCCCTTGTATGCCGGTAGTGAATTTTTTCTCAAATCAGAGAGATACAAAATTGGCGTTATTGATCTGATGTTACTAAAAAGACAGAAAATCAGTGCATTGGCTCTAGCTTCTGAGATAGGCGCAGATGGAATTGAAATTGACATGGGCGGACTGGGTGACAGACCCACTTTTGACAACAGACTCTCTGATGTTACTGTTCGGGATGAATACCTGACCGCAGCTAAGAAACTTAATCTGCAGTTTTGTTCCCTGGCGATGACTGGCTTTTACGCACAATCATTTGCAAAGCGGGAAGGCGTTGAAAGAATGGTTCAGGACTGCATTACCACCATGCAACAGATGCACATTAAGGTCGCTTTTCTGCCTTTGGGCGTACAGGGAGATCTGGTAAAGAATCCCGAACTGCGACCACTGATTGTTGAAAGGCTCAAAAAGGTGGGGGCCCTGGCTGAAAAAGCAGGTGTAATTATCGGTATCGAAACAGCACTGGATGCAGCAGGTGAGGTGAGTTTGTTAAAAGAAATAGGATCCAAAGCTGTGCAGATTTACTTCAATTTTTCCAATCCACTGGAAGCAGGCAGGGATCTTTGCGAAGAGCTTCGGATTTTAGGTAAAAAGCGCATTTGTCAGATACATTGTACGGATAAAGATGGCGTTTGGCTGGAGAACAATCCAAGGCTGGATATGAAAAAGGTGCGTAGAACGCTGGATGAAATAGGATACGAAGGATGGCTCGTGGTAGAGCGATCCAGAGACGCAGCAGCACCAAGGGATGTGAAAGGAAACTACGGAGCGAATACAAAGTACCTCAAATCAATTTTTCAGGTTTAGTTAAACAACTTTAATGATGAAGAAGAAATTTAAAACACTCTCTTTGATTGGGATGATCTTGCTTACTGGAAACCTGTTCTCTCAGAATGCCAGTGATCAAAAAGCATCTGATTATGAACGGGCAATTCAGTCGAGAGCTGAAAAGATAATAAAGGAGCTTAACCTCAAAGATTCTGTTCAATTTAAAAATGTTCAGGTCTTGATGGTCAATCAATATAAACAATTGAATTCGGCGGAACAGATAGCGACAGAAGCAAAGAAGAAAGGTGACACAGCTGTGTTTCGTCAGTCAGAAAGGCTGTTGAAAGAAACACATGCCTCTTACCTTCGTGACTTATCTGCCCAACTGAATCAGGAGCAGGTAGATAAAATAAAAGACGGCATGACCTACAGCGTGCTTCCTGTTACCTACAACGCCTATCAGGATATGATTCCTTCCTTAAAGTCAGAAGAAAAGCGGCAAATTCTTACCTGGCTTACGGAAGCCCGCGAGTTAGCCATGGATCAGGGCAGTTCTGATAAAAAACATCAGGTCTTCGGTAAGTATAAAGGCAGGATCAACAATTACCTTTCCGCCCGCGGTTATGACCTTCAGAAGGAACGAAAAGCCTGGGAGGAAAGGATTAAGCAACAAAAAGGTAACGGCTAATTGACACCGAGGCGGGACAGAATTTTCTGCGCAGCTTCCTTTGTCTTTTCGACGATTCCTTCAAAGTTGGCAGATGGCTCGTCACGGGCCGTAAGAGCAGCAACCGTTAAAGTGGCCAGCAAATCTCCCTGAGAAGAAAGCAATGGGACACATATATCGGTTACGCTTCGCGTGGAGTCGCTGTCTTTCACCAGATACCCCGTTTGCCGTACCTGTTCAAGCATAGCCAATGTTTGTTTTTTATCTTTTGCCGACTGGTTATTGTATGTCTGATTACTCTGTAGTATATAATTCTGCTGATCTTGCCCTGTAAAAGCAAGGAGCACACGTCCTGAAGTGGTTTGTAACAGAGGAAACAGGCTACCTTCTTCGATGGATAAGGAAACGGGTCCGGGACTTCTCGACTGCGCAATTACCATTAGTTTTTCGGAGTAAAGTATCCCCAAATGACAGGATTGATTAATATCCGAAGCCAGTTCATCCATAGGATGTTGAGCGGCGCGGCGGATGTCATCTACTGGTGAATGCCTGTGGGACAGATGGAAAAGCTTAAGCGTCAGCTTGTACTTTCCCGATATTTCATCCCGCATCACGTATCCCTTTTTTTCAAGGCAAACCAGCATTCGGTAAATTTCATTTGGCTTCTTCTGAATTCCGACTGCGATCTCTGCCTGAGAAAGTGACGCGGCTTTCAGCGACAAATATTCCATGATCTCCAAGCCCTTTTCCAACGCTGGTGCCTGATATTTATCTTCAATATTCTTCATGTAGACTGATAGTGGGAAATGACATTTAATTTATATGTAAAGTAAGACTTTGTTAATAAACTTTTCCTGTATTGGTGTTGAAATTTATTTTATATAGTTGAAGCAGCGTTTCGTTCGCTCTGTTAACAGTAAATTAATTTTGGAATGATTGCATTATTTTCAGGGTGTGTGATGGCTTTTAAAGTCGACTAATAAAATTACAAGCCATGGAAATTGCATTACCCACACATTATCCGGAGCCCTTAACCAGGCGACCCATTATGATTGTCGGTGCAGGTGGGGTGGTCAGAGATGCCCATTTACCTGCTTACAAAAAAGCCGGTTTCGATCTGGCTGGCATTACAGATATTGATCCGGACAAGGCACAGCAGCTGGCGGAGCAATTCGGGGTGAAGTGTATTTTTTCAGATATAGAAGAGGCGGTTAGCGTCTTGCCCGAAAACACCATTTACGATCTGGCTACAACGCCTGATCAGTTTCTGAACCTACTCCCGTTTTTACCAGACGGAGCCGCTGTGTTGCTGCAAAAGCCATTTGGAAGCAATGGGGCACAGACGCAAGCGATTTATGATTTGTGCAAAAGCAAAAAGCTGATGGCTTGTGTCAATTTTCAATTGCGATTTGCGCCGGCGGTGGTTGCCGCCAGATATCTGATTGACAATGGTTTTATAGGACAGGTTTACGATTTGGAAATGAGGCTGACAACGCATACACCCTGGGAAATTTTTCCTTTGTCAGCCTATGCGGACAGGCTTGAAATCATGTATCACAGTATTCATTATATCGATCTGATCCGTTCTTTTTTGGACGAGCCTGCGTCAGTAATGGCCAAAACCTGCGGTCATCCGCTCAAATCGTTCGATTCTACCCGGAGTACCATTTTGCTTGACTACGGCGATACTGTCAGAGCGGTTATTAATACCAACCATGATCACAATTTTGGCAACAGGCATCAGGAAAGCTACCTGAAAATAGAGGGTACAAAAGGTGCTGTTAAGATAGGTTTGGGCGTGCTGCTCAACTATCCCGAAGGGTTGCCGGATACTTTTGAATATTATATTGAGGGCGAGGACGGCAAAGGGGAATGGCGGTCTCCCGCTATTGAAGGAACATGGTTTCCGGATGCATTTGCAGGTAGTATGAGAAGTTTAATGAGCTATGCTGAGGGAAATGCCATCAGCTTGCCAACCAGTGTGGATGATGCGTTTCGTACTATGCATTGGGTAGAATGCGCTTACCGTTCGAGTGTTCTCGGAGGAGTTTCTGTTTTGTAAGTAATAAGCATTATCATGAATCAATTTGTAAGCGTATTTTGCCACCGGCTTTCAGCAGCTGGCAATCGGCTAAAAAGTGGTTTCCGGCATAGGTTTGATAGCCGAAAGCAAACATGCTCATATAATTCTATTCGTGATAATGTCTAATTGATGATCTAAATTTCTTGTGTATGTTTTCTGTTTTTTACCGCAGTCTCTGTTTTTGTCTTTTACTGCAATGTGTTTTGAGTGGTCGTGTGTTTTCGCAAAACGATCTTAAACTTTGGTATACCAAACCTTCCGCGCAATGGGAAGACGCCCTGCCGGTTGGAAATGGCTCTCTGGCAGCCATGGTGTTTGGTGGTGTTAAATCCGAACGTATTCAGTTTAATGAGGAAACGTTATGGACTGGAAAACCACGTAGTTATGCCAAAAAAGGTGCATACAAACATCTCGGTCAGATTCGTACTTTATTGAATGAAGGCAATCAAAAGGAGGCTGAAAAATTGGCGTTTGCCGAGTTTATGGGCGATCCGGTTCGGCAGATGGCTTATCAGCCTTTCGGAGATGTATATCTGGATTTTCCGACTCATACCGATTCCACGAATTACCAGCGGGAACTGGATCTGGTAAAAGGAATTAGTACTGTTTCTTACCAGAGTGGTGGCGCGCGTTATACGAGAGAGATTTTTGCCAGCTATCCCGCCAAGGCTATTTACATTCACCTCAAAACTGACAAGAAGGCAAGCCTGGACTTTGGAATACGGTTTGACGCCTTGCATGCTGATAAGATTGTAAATGTGAAAGGTAATGAAGTCACATTGCAGGTGAAGGTTCAGGATGGTGCTTTGTATGGAGTTAGTACAATAAAGGTACTTACGGACGGAAAAATCTCGTCAGAAAACGGGATTTTAAAGGTGAAGGGTGCGGGTAGTGCTACATTAATTCTGTCAGCAGCAACCAATTACATTGATTATAATCATGTCAACGGAAAGCCTGAGCAAGTTGTGAATGCGGTGCTCACTAAAGCTCTTCTCTACGATCAGGCACGCAGTCAGCACATTCAGGATTATCAGGCACTTTTTTCAAGATTTAACCTGACACTTCCCGGAGGAGCCAGTTCTTCTTTGCCAACGGATCAGCGTTTACTTGCCTTTAAGTCCAATCCTTCAGACCCGTCTTTTTTGGCACTCTATGTCCAGTACGCGCGCTATTTGCTGATCGCAAGCAGCAGGCCGGGAACACATCCGGCGAATTTACAGGGAAAATGGAATGATAAACTCAAACCATCCTGGGACAGCAAGTATACGGTCAATATCAATACAGAAATGAATTATTGGCCCGCCGAAATGACCAATTTGACTGAGTGCCATCAGCCTCTTTTTAGTATGATTAAAGACCTTTCTGTAACCGGAGCCGAGGTGGCTAAGGAGTATTATCAGGCGCCGGGCTGGCTTGTGCATCATAATACGGATGTATGGCGCGGTGCGGCTCCGATCAACGCTTCCGATCATGGAATCTGGGTTACGGGTGGTGCGTGGCTAAGTCTTCATTTGTGGGAACATTACCGGTACACTCAGGATAAGGCGTTTTTGAAAACGACTGGTTATCCGCTGATGAAAAAGGCTGCAGAATTCTTTACTGCATTTTTGGTTGAAGATCCGAAAACGGGCTACCTGATCAGTTCTCCTTCCAACTCTCCTGAAACGGGCGGGCTGGTGGCTGGTCCCACGATGGATCACCAGATCATTCGCGGATTGTTTCAGGCATGTATTGAGTCGGCTTCGATATTAAATACCGATCAGCTATTTGCTCAGAAATTAAAGGATTTGAAATCAAAAATTGCTCCGAATCAAATTGGCAGAGCAGGGCAATTACAGGAATGGACCACCGATATTGACGATACAACAAGTCACCATCGTCATGTAAGCCATTTGTGGGGCGTATACCCCGGAGAAGAGATTACGCCATCGGGCACGCCGCAACTTTTGGATGCTGCTAAAAAATCGCTGGAATTCCGTGGTGATGATGGTACTGGATGGAGCCTTGCCTGGAAAATTAATTATTGGGCGCGGTTTCTTGATGGCGATCATGCCTATACGATGATCCGCAAACTGTTCAATCCCATTATGGACGCCTCCGTGAAAAAAGGCGGTGGTGGTTCTTATCCGAACCTGTTTGACGCACATCCTCCGTTTCAGATCGATGGTAATTTTGGCGGTGCAGCGGGCATTCTGGAAACATTGGTTCAGAGCCACTTGGGCGAAATTCATTTACTCCCCGCGCTTCCTTCTGCACTACCGGAAGGAAAAGTGTCAGGATTGATTACGAGGGGTGCATTTGAATTGCAGATGTCCTGGAAAAACAATCAGCTGGAAAGTGTAAAAGTAAAGTCAAAGGCCGGAGGGAAATGTGTGATCCGTTATAAAGACAAAGTCGTGACAGTACCGACAGAGAAAGGAAAAACGTATCAGCTGGACGGTGGGTTGAAGGTGATTTGATGGGGATGAAGTGAGCTAATGAATTTGCCGGTATGTTTCCAATTCTTGCAGACCGGCATTTTTATTGAATTCTATTTTATTTGCAACAATGTTGCATTTATAAAGTAGAGTCAATTATATTTGCAACATTGTTGCATTTGTAATTTATCACTATGAACCCAAAGAAAATACCTGTTACAGTCCTCAGCGGATTTTTGGGAGCAGGGAAGACGACCTTGCTCAATCACATACTTCATAACAAACAGGGCCTAAAGGTCGCTGTGATTGTCAACGACATGAGCGAAGTAAACATCGATGCTCAGCTTATTGAAAGTCAGAATACGCTGAGCCGGACCGAGGAGCGACTTGTGGAAATGTCGAACGGTTGTATTTGCTGTACGCTGCGGGAAGATCTGGTGATTGAGGTAGAGAAGCTTGCGCGTGAAAACCGTTTCGATTACCTGCTGATTGAAAGCACGGGAATCTCAGAGCCTGTTCCAGTGGCGCAAACCTTTAGTTTTGTAGATGAACAAAGTGGGATTGATCTATCGCGGTTCGCTACGATCGACTGCATGGTGACAGTGGTGGACGCATTGAATTTTGCTTCTGATTTCGGATCCATTGATACGGTCACTTCAAGAAACCTGAGTGAGGACCCTGATCACCGTACGATTGTGAATCTTCTCACCGACCAGATTGAGTTTGCCGATGTGATTTTGCTGAACAAGACAGATCTGGTAAGCAGAACAAGACTGAAGGAGTTATCAGCCATCATCAAAGCTTTGAATCCCGGGGCAAAAATTATAGAAAGCAGTTTCGGTAAAATTGATCTGAACCAGATTGTCAATACAGGTCTGTTTGACTATGACCGCGCTGAGCAGTCTGCCGGATGGATCCGTGAACTGGAACTTGCAGATCGGGGAGGGCATGTACCTGAAACACAGGAGTACGGCATTAGCTCATTTGTTTATCGCCAGGAAAAACCTTTCCATCCTGAGCGTTTCTGGAATTATATACAGGGACAATGGCCTGCGGGAGTCATCAGAAGTAAAGGACTATTCTGGCTGGCATCGCGTCCGGATCAGGCTTTCAACTGGAGTCAGGCCGGTGGTTCGGTCAGAAGTGAATCTGCGGGAGTGTGGTGGGCGAGTATGAGTTTGAAAGAGCGAATGCGGTACCAGGCATATATCGGGAATCGTGATACAATTCAGAGTCGATGGGGACGTTTTGGAGACCGGATGAATGAACTCGTGATGATTGGTCAGGATATTGATCAGCAGCAAATTACATCAGAGTTGAATGCTTGCTTATGCACACAAACGGAGATTATTCAGATGGAATCTGGTCTTTCATTTAAGGATCCTTTTCTTATGATGTAAAAATTAATCGTGACATATACAGATTGCTGAAAATGATTACATTAGCCGCTAAATAGTGTATCACATCATTTTTTCTGGTTGTATGTCACGACTTATTTTACTATTGCTGATCTTCCCGATTTGTGCTGAGGGAGTTCAGGCTCAGTCTGCATATAAGGCAGACTTTTCTGACCTTAAAAAATGGGAAGGAACCTATGAATATATCGGGAACTCTACGCTTCAGATCGCCGCGTCGCCGAAGGATACCATGCTCTATGCATTGATAGGAGCAGCCAGATACAAGCTTCGTCCCTTCAAAAAAGACATCTTTCTGAATGGTGGAAATCAGGAGGTGGAATTTCTCAGCGATGCAAAGCACATTTCGGGATACAAAGTAAAGGACGGGCAACCCGATAAGTTGTACAAGTTGCTAACTAACAAGGTCACCTTCTCAGACAGTATCTGGTATGCGAAGCCTTTAGGATACAGCTATGCTTACAAGGCTCCCGTGGCTCGGAAAGACGGGCTGCCCGTGGGTTCGTTGGCAGGCTCAGACCTCGACGCGGACCTGATTCATAAGATGATAGATCGCATTATCGACGGCACGTATCCGAATATACATAGTGTGCTTCTCATCAAGGACGGTAAACTGATTCTTGAAGAATATTTCTACGAATATCATGCTGATAAATTACATGAGCTGAGATCGGCGAGTAAGACCTTTACGTCAGCACTGGTTGGCGCTGCTGTTTCAAATGGTTTTATAAAGAGTCTGGATGATAAGGTATTAACTTATTTTCCGGATTATCAATTCCGGAATCTTACTCCACAGAAAGAAGCTATTACAATCAAAAATATGCTCACTCAGCAGTCGGGATTAGCATGTAACGATTATGACTCCAACTCTCCGGGAAACGAGACGAAAATTTACAGGACAGCTGATTGGGTAAAGACCATACTGGATTTACCCATGGCGGGAGAGCCGGGAGATAAAGCAGACTATTGCTCAGGCAATACGATCGTGCTGGGCAAAATTGTCGAAAAGTCTTCGAAATCAAGCCTGTATGATTTTGCCGGAAAATACCTGTTTGGCCCGCTTGGTGTCAAAAATTTCAGATGGGATTTCATTACAGATCAGCAGCATCAGGATGATTTCGGACAGGTTTACCTGAAACCGCGCGACATGGCGAAGCTGTGCTTGCTTTACCTGAACGGAGGTAATTGGAAAGGAACCCAAATTCTTCCTAAGCAGTACGTGGCTCAATCACTTATGAAACATGCTGTCGTTGATGGTATAGATTATGGCTATTTGTGGTGGCGCGAATCATTAACGGCTTCGGGTATCAGGTATGACGGCATGGCAGCAAAGGGAAATGGCGGACAGCGCATTTTCATCTGGCCGGAGCAAAATATGGTCGCTGTGGTGACCGGAGGAAATTACAATACGCAGTCGCCTGCCAACAAAATGCTGATTGAATGTGTACTGAGTGGTTTGAAAAAATAACAGCTCAGGATTGTTGAGAGATAGATGAATTGATAAAAGAAGAAATCGAATGCTAAAAATTATTAATTATAATTAATCTAAATAATTACTTTTTAACATACATTTGTGCCCGGCAACGACTTTTCAGACCACTATTTATTTCATGAAGTACAGGATATGATCTCCCGGGAATGGTTTGAACAGGTTTACAAGCAGTATGTAAAGAAACTTTGTACAATATGTTACAATGTTGTCGGCGATGAGGAAGTGGCACGTGAGATTGTACACAATGTTTTTCTTTCAGTTTGGGAAAGACGGGATGTTTTGGACCTACATTCGGATATTGAGCATTACATGGTTCGTGCAGTAAAGCTTTCCTCCCTGGAACATTTACGTACTTCTGTAATTCGTCAAAAGCATTTATCCATCATTGCTTCCCGCCAAAATTCACAGGCTAACACCACCGAACAGCAAATTGGTTTCTCGGAGCTAAAAAGTCGCATTGAATTATTGACATCAGAATTGCCCCCGCAATGTCGGCAAGTATTTAATCTCAGCAGAGATAAGGGGTTGTCCAACAAGGAAATAGCTTCTCTCCTGAATATCTCTGAGAAAACAGTTGAAGCCCACCTTTCTAAAGCGCTCAAATACCTGCGCAGCCAGCTAAACGAATTTACTTTCTAAATTTTCCTGCTTCAGTAAGGGGAATCGTGCCTTTAATCAACTTATAGAAGGCTGGTATGTTTTGACCAGTCTTTAAAAGCTATGGACAAGGACCTTTTAGAAAGATATGCATCCGGAAACTGCACTGCAGAAGAAAAGCTGCTGGTAGAGCAATGGTTGAATTCCTCCGGAGATGAACCTACTGCGTTATCAGATGGCGAATTGGCAGAGATGGATACTCATATATGGGCATCACTGTCACAGCATGTAGGCAATAAGCAGATTCCATCAAAAGGACTTTTCTTTAATCCTGTATTTCGCTTTGTGGCGGCTGCTTCCGTATTTGTAATGCTGGCTGCGATGTCAGGTTATTTTTTTCTTGGGAACCAGCCAGCATTTATTGATTTTACATCCGGTGTCCATCCCGATCAATTCCGGAGTACCACTGCCTCAATGGACTTTTATCTGGAACCACATAGCAGTGTGCAGGGAGAATTAAAACGACGTAGAGGAAATCTGGATTTTAGTGGTTCTATAAAAATGGTCAACTCATCTGCGGCTGATTTACTCATCAATTTCCGTGCTCACGACGCTGAAGTCTCGTCCGGCAGACGTGTACGGATTCAGTCACAGCAAACCTATTACGTTGGCTTATTGAGCCAGCAACACGCACCTGACGAAATACTGGTGGTCAATGCGCAGCAGCTACAGGATCTTCCGCCAAGGATTCGCATTATGGCATTCAAAGATTACAGTATCTGACGTTTACACACTCCGATCTGAATAGTGAAGAATCGAAACTTCGGTGCTTCATCGTGTCCCTTTTTATTATTTCAATTCAGTTTAATTAAATATAATATACTTCAATGCTCAAAAACATTACAGTTTACAGAATACTGATTTCGCTCCTGGTCTTATGTATAAGTGCAAGAGAGCTCTTTGCTCAACAAACCGGCAGCTTAAAGGGAATCGTGGTGACCGCCGACGGAGCTGCGGCTGTCGGAGCAACTTTGGTACTTAAAAAAGGGAATTCAGGCGCAGTTGCCGACACAGAGGGTCAGTTTCTGTTTCCATCCTTAGAACCAGGTCATTATACGCTTTCGGCCAGTATGGTTGGTTACACATCCTTAAATGAAAAAGTCGAGATTCGCGCTGGTGAGCAGACTGAAATCAGGATTACCTTACAAACAGATATGGTTCAGCTGCAAACCGTAGAGGTAACAGGCCGTCGCGACAGCGGTTATAAGTCTGACTATTCCTTTGCTGCAACCAAGAGCGCAATACCGGTAACGGAAATTCCGAGTACGGTATCCACGATCACGCAGGCGCTGATACGCGACCGGCAGGCGGTGCGATTTGATGATATTGCCCGCAACACCAACGTACGGGTTACCAACAATGGTCGCTCTGTTGTCATACGCGGCTTTGTAAGCACCACCCGACTCATTAACGGACTCAGAACTTTGAATGAAAATTACCGCTTCCCGGCTATTTCACCGGTTGTAGAAAGTTACGAGGTCGTGAAAGGACCGTCGTCATCCATGTTCGGGAACATGAGTCCTGGTGGTGTGGTGAATCTGGTTACAAAAAAGCCATTGGCCGATAAAAAGCAGGCTGTTTCGTTCAGTGTGGGTAGCTTCAATACCGTAAGAGGAGATCTTGATTTTACCGGTAAGGTAACGGAAGACGGTAAAATTCTTTATCGGATAAATGTATTCGGGCAGAACAGCGATACGTGGTATACCAACATGAAGGATAATGGTTTTACGGTGGCTCACTCTTTTTCTTTTTTACCAAAGGACGGTACACGTATTAACGTTGATTTAAATCATACCCGGCTGACAACGATGGAGCACGACGGCCTTTTTCCGTTTAAAGGTAAATCCATAGACCAGACACCAATCGGATTTTCGGTATTACAAATGGGTGATCGTAACAAAACATCTACGACTTCTCTGAATATATCTGCGAGTCAAAAGTTAGGTAAAGTGTTGACATTGAATGTCTCCTATTTGAAAGACCTGCTGACCTGGGATGACAAGCGACATGTGGCGAACGTGTATCTGGGCGACAGAGCCTGGTCGGCAGGTGATAGCAGTGTCAGTGTAGCTTATGCAGAATGGGATTCCAAAACTGATTCGGATAATATCACAGCTTATCTGACGGCCGACTTTAACTCAGGGAAAATCGCGCACAAAGCACTCGTAGGTTATGACTATAACGCTTCTTTGTTCAACTGGGGAACCTATCGCAATACAACTACGAACATTGGAAGTATAAATGTGTACGATCCGGCCAAAAGCAGTAGTGCATTGGACGGTGCGACTTACCCACTCAGCGCTTACACCTACGACCGGGTGAATAAAACGCGGGATTTTGCGAATGGAATTTATTTCCAGGATCAGGTGAGCTTTACAGAAAGACTTAAAGTACTGCTTGGTTTACGATTTGAATCCTACACTTTCCGCCTTGCTTATCAGACGCCTGTACAAAATGACGTATCCCAGAACGCTTGGTTGCCCAAAATCGGTGTTACTTATAATTTACCTTCCAATACGCATGTATACGGTTCGTACATCACAGGTTTTCAGCCTGTATCATCAGGATCGCTCGTATTCGGTAGCGTAGAAGGAGGGGGAACCCTTAAACCTGAATACAGTAATCAGTTCGAGTTTGGCGCAAAACAGGAGTTGTTTGGGAAAAATCTATTACTCACAGCGGCCGTGTATCAGATTAAAAAAACCAATGTTACTCAGCTGACAAACCCCGGCGTTGTCAATGCGAATGACCGTATCTGGAGACAGCTGGGAGAAGTTACTTCAAAAGGATTTGAATTAGAATTTAACGGACAGGTGAGTCGGGCGTTTTCGTTGAGCGGAGCGTACAACTATAATGATGCACAAATCTCAAAAGATTTAAATGAAGCCAATGTGGGGCAGCGTTTGGGACTTGCTCCGAAACATCAGGGGAATATCTGGGCAAAGTATGAATTGGTAAAACAAGGAGCGCTGAAAGGACTGGGTTTTGGTTTTGGCGCCAACTTCTCATCAGAGACGCCTATGCTGCAGGCACCAGCCTTATCGACTCCTTCCTATACTGTGCTGGATGCCGCCCTGACGTACAAAATTGATCGGGTTAGCTTCAACTTCAATCTTAATAATATTACCAATAAACGCTACTATACCGGTGCGGTAAGAGCTACAGAACGCTATTACGTGGGAGCTCCACGGAGTTTTATGTTCCGGGTAGGTTACAGTCTTTAATCAAAAATGGTGAATTGAAATTCACAAATTCATAGAAATGTCCTGCTGATTTCTCTATTGGCAGGACATTGTTTTAAAACGACATGGCGAAAGATTATGAATTTAAAAAAATTTGCGGGTAAAGTACATTTATGGTTGGGGCTGCTTAGCGGTGCTGTTGTACTGGTTGTGGGTCTTACGGGATGTATACTTGTTTTTGAAGAAGAAATATGTACTCTGCTCGACTATGGTGTTTTTCAGAAAGTGGAAAAAGTGAATCTGCCACTGGCAAAACCATCACAAATTTTTGCCGTAGCCGATTCCGCACTCGCTGGGAAAAAAATAGCAAGAACTTACTACACCATCTATCCTGGTGAAAAGAGGGTCAGTGCTTTGTGGGCGCTGGACTCTACACGTAAGTACCACGCAGTCCTACAGAATCCCTATACCGGTGCCGTGGTCAGCAACTTTGACTATCAAAATGCCTTTTTTACTTTGATGACCCACATTCATATTTCGTTGGGAATGGGTGAGGTTGGGCAGCACATGGTAAGTTACGCAACACTGATTTTTGTAGTGTTGATGATCACAGGTATTATCCTATGGAAGCCAGGCAGCAGGAAAGGATACAGGCAAAGGTTCACTATCAAATGGGATGCAAAGCCCAAAAGGATCAATTACGATCTGCACAATGTGCCAGGCTTCTACATGACCTGGATTGCCATCTTTATTGCCATCACAGGGTTGGTGTGGTCATTTGAATGGATGAACAATTCTGTTCAGTTCATTGCCAATGCGGGCTCGGAAACAGCTCCCTTTGAAATTCCAAAATCGGATACATCAAATAGCAATTCTCACAAAGTGGGTTTCTACAAGGTTGCAGATAGTTTGTTTGTTAAAATCGCTCAGCGTTCCGATTATGCCCGAGCAATAAGAGTCTACCGTCCAAACGGTAGCACCGATGCGCTTCGTGTTACAGTAGAAACTACACTTGGAGCAGGCTATGCACGATCAGATGATTTCTATTATGATCAGTATACCGGTAAAGCTCTGGCAACGCAACTCTTCTCAGATCAGTCAAACGGAGAAAAAATCCGTAGAATAAACTACTACATCCACGTTGGGAGCATTGGAGGGTTTACCGGAAAATTACTTGCATTCTTTGCCAGTCTGGTCGCAGCTTCTCTGCCTGTTACGGGTCTGGTCATATTTTTAGGAAGAAAAAAATCGGGAAGAGGTCCCCGCAAGAAAATGATACACAAGCAAGTTGTGTAAAACTGCGGTCAGGTACTGTATTCTTTGTTGTATGTGAGCAAAGTGTTGCTTTAATTTGCCGTACAATAAGTTTTCTACTACATTCAATGCATTACCATCGATTCAGTCATCTCTGGTCTATTTTAGGACTTTTACTTTTTTTAGGGTGTGATTCTAATCAGGATGGTTCTTCGGGCTCTCCGCGACATTATTCTTTAGGATTAAGTATTGACGGCGTAAGTTGTGTGATACCGACGGATAGTCTGTTTGGAAAGAGGATTGATGCGAGTGATAAGGGACGGCAATATGACGCCAAAAGTCTGATTCGTTCTGATAATTATATCTACTTCTTTAGTCAGCCGGAAAAGAAGTTCTTTCAATATGAAATTGACCCTGATGGGGCATTGGTGGAGAAAGCAGGGATTTCGGTGGCTGGTTATGTAACCGAACAGGCCTACTCGCAGAATCTTCTGGATAGCACTACAATATTGATCATGGATCCCGTCAAATGGGGAGAGCCGGAAGTTAAATGGCTTACAATCAGTATACCTGATCTGAAAATATCGGCAAGCGGAATTTATCAGCTGCCTTTTATGGAACAGAGTCACGATATGGCGTGGAAGTCCAATATCGGTCGTGCTGTGCTACATGCGGGTAAATTAATTATGGGAACTGTTTATTATGACTTCAAGGGTAATTTTGCCAAAGGAGCTCATGTAGTCGTTTTCGATTATCCGGGGATGATCAATCCTCAGCTGGTTTCTACTGATCTGATATCGGCGGAATTGGGAATTGTTTCCACCAATGGTTTTGTAAAGTCAGCAAACGGCGATCTTTATATTGCCGCCTGTCGTGGTGCAGTTATGGGCACAATTTCAGACAATGATGTTTACGGCGGGATTCTCAGGATCAAAAAAGATCAGACGTCGTTTGATAAGGATTACCTGTTCGATTTGTCTGGTGCGTTGAAGCAACCGGTCAATATTATGCAGCTGGATTATCTGGGTTCGGATAAGGCCATGGCCATATTATTTGACGATACAAAAATGAAAGGTTGGGTCGACTCGGAAAATGACCATTATTTCTTCGGCAGACTGGATCTGGAGTCTAAAAAAATCCAAAGATATAACGTCCCGAAATCCGATGCACGCATTGCCAAAATGCCATTTATTTCTGACAGTAAATACACTACATTTCTTAAAAGTCATGCGGATCAAACTGTTCATATTTTGGAAATTGATAGCAAAGGTGGCCCTGATGCTTTCAGGAAAGGTGCTTTGATTGATGGAAAGAATGTACGCGGGTATGGCATTATCGCACATTTGTCCAGGTAGATACAAAGCCGATATTGCTGGAAAGTCTCTTCTGTATTCTTTGCACTTTTGTCATACCAACTTCATCTGCCACTTCAGCATGAATGCTTAATGATCTCTAAAGAAGGAGTTCACATCAGCGTATATCTGGTTTTCTATTTCACCCAACCTCAGCGGCGAAAGGTCAGCTTGCTCTTTAATGTTCACACGTAATTTTTCGCGTTCGTTTTCATCAAGTGTGAAGGGTAAGATTGAAAGTTGATCCGTTATCACAGGATCGGCAAGTACCAACTTGATCGAAGGGGAAGTCTGATTTAACCAATCGGTTATTGCAGTATTGGTGTATGACAACCGGAGCGGCAGAATAAAATCATAATAGGCTTCACCAAATCTGATTACGGCTGTCGCTATCGGGTACCGGAAGTCAATACGTAGCTTTACTTTTTTGGCATCTTTCAAAATGTGGTCGCCGAAGTGGGTATTCTTCAGAATGATATTAAGAGCGTCAGAAGACGGTTGTAGTCGGGCTGCGTCGGGAAAAGATTGTTGCATCGTTATAGTTTTGAACGTGGGAAAGAAGAAAGTAGATTGTATAAAGTTGATCCGTTCGGGGGTATATCAACCTCGTAAATAGCTTTTGGTTGTGATATGAATGGTTACCTCTAAAAACCAACAATTTTAAACGAAAATCCTACACACATGAAATTTACGAGCTTTTACAAAAAGTTGGGGATCGTGAGCTTTGTATTATTTGCTATCGTACTTTTTAGTTGCAAAGACAAAGATAAACCGACTGTAGATCCTGTAAATGATTTTAGCGGAATTTATAAAGGTACGCTTGTGATTACTGAGTATTTCGGAACGCTTCCTTCACTCAACCAGGAGCAAGAGGTTGTGGAGAATAAAGAAATCGCCATCGTGGCTACCGAATCCGGCTACATTTTAAAGGAGCTCGATAGCTTTGATGTAATTACCGATTCGAATCTGGCAATTTTGGGACAGGACTCCATGCACAAGGATGGGGTAAACGGCGGTGGTACATTAACTGACGGGCAACTTGTCATTGACATGCACCGTAACTACAGTTATACCTCCACCTTATTCTGATATTTGATTTTAAGGGTATACATATATTGTCTGTTCAGAGCGATTGAGATGTGATGTCTAAGGTCTCTACTGGTCAGTTGAAATAGATTTTAACTATCATTTCATAAAATAAATCAATTATGATTATTTAAGCGCATGGTATAATTTTATTGCACTGCCTGATAATCCGGAAGGCGATTGACAGATTTTAAACATGAACTCGTAAAAATGGAAAAAGAATCAAACGACATCAGTAAATGCCCGTTTCACAACGGTACCTTAAATCACAATGTGGCAGGAGGAGGAACACGGAACCCTGACTGGTGGCCTAATCAGCTTAAAGTGAACATTCTCCGTCAGCATTCTTCGCTTACTAATCCGTTCGGTGAGGAATTCAACTATGCAGAAGCATTTAAAAGTCTGGATCTGGAAGCAGTGAAGCAAGACCTTCATGCGCTGATGACGGATTCGCAAGACTGGTGGCCTGCGGATTTCGGTCACTATGGTCCGCTGTTTATCCGTATGGCATGGCACAGTGCAGGAACTTACCGCGTAACAGATGGCAGAGGAGGAGCAGGTTCCGGGCAGCAGCGGTTTGCTCCGTTGAACAGCTGGCCGGATAACGTAAGTTTGGATAAGGCACGCCGCCTGTTATGGCCAATTAAACAAAAATATGGTCGGAACTTATCATGGGCTGATTTGCTGATTCTTTCAGGGAATATCGCGCTTGAATCCATGGGCTTTAAGACGTTTGGCTTTGCTGGTGGACGTGCGGATGCCTGGGAAGCAGATGAGGACGTATACTGGGGATCGGAGACCACATGGCTGGGTAATGACAAACGTTATGCGCATGGTTCAAAGGGAGTTGATGACAACGGTGTGTTGGTTTCTGATGATGATGCAGATGGCTATATTCACTCTAAAAGTCTGGAGCAACCACTTGGTGCGGCTCACATGGGTTTGATTTATGTAAACCCCGAAGGTCCGAACGGAAACCCTGATCCCGTTGCTGCTGCACACGATATACGCGTTACATTCGGAAGGATGGCGATGAATGATGAGGAAACCGTAGCGCTGATTGCCGGGGGACATAGCTTCGGTAAAACGCATGGTGCTGCACCATCGGATAACGTTGGCAAAGAACCGGAAGCGGCTGATCTGGAATTGCAAGGTCTTGGATGGGCTAATAAATATGGCACAGGTCATGGTGCTGATACCATCACAAGCGGTCTGGAAGTGATATGGACGACTACACCGACACAATGGAGCAATAACTTTTTCGAAAACCTGTTTGGCTTCGAATGGGAGCTCACCAAAAGTCCGGCGGGTGCACATCAGTGGGTAGCGAAGGATGCCGGCGGAATCATTCCCGATGCTTTTGACAGTTCTAAATTGCATGCACCAACGATGCTTACCACCGACCTTTCATTGAGATTTGATCCGGTTTATGAAAAGATATCCAGGAATTTCCTTGAAAATCCTGATGCTTTTGCTGATGCCTTCGCGCGTGCCTGGTTTAAGTTGACACACCGTGATATGGGACCGAGAGAGCGTTACCTGGGAGCGGATGTGCCCGAAGAAGTATTGATTTGGCAGGATCCTCTACCGGCAGTAGACCACGTATTGATAGACAGCAATGACGCATCGGATCTGAAACAAACTATACTGGCGTCGGGTCTGAGTGTTTCTGAACTTGTGGCAACAGCATGGGCCTCTGCAAGTACGTTCCGTGGCTCCGATAAACGCGGAGGTGCCAACGGTGCACGTATTCGTTTGTCGCCTCAGAAGGATTGGAAAGTAAATAATCCTCAGCAATTACAAAAAGTATTGAAGGTATTGGAAGGTATTCAAAATGAATTCAATACCAATCAGTCCTCAGGGAAAAAGATATCTATTGCCGATTTAATCGTGCTTGCAGGTGGTGCAGCAATAGAAAAAGCTTCGGGCTTTACGGTAACCGTTCCGTTTACTCCAGGTCGTACAGACGCAACACAGGAACAAACAGATGTGGAATCAGTAGGACATCTGGAGCCGCTGGCCGACGGTTTCCGTAGTTACAGCAAAGGCAGACTAAGTGTTTCAACAGAAGAAATTCTGATCGACAAAGCGCATCTGCTGACTTTGACTGCACCGGAACTGACAGTACTTCTGGGAGGCTTGCGTGTATTGGATATCAATTACGACGGCTCGAAAAATGGCGTTTTCACAACCAGACCCGGCCAATTGACCAACGATTTCTTCGTGAATCTGCTCGATATGCGTACGGCTTGGAAATCCACTTCCGGTGATCGTCAGAATTACCTGGGTTCAGATCGCAGTACTGGCCAGCCTAAATGGACTGCAACCCGTGCGGATCTGGTATTCGGATCGCACGCTGAACTGAGAGCAGTTGCAGAAGTATATGGCAGTGCTGATGCTCAGGACAAATTCGTAAAAGATTTTGTAGCTGTGTGGACCAAGGTAATGAACCTCGACCGCTTTGATTTGAAATAGCTTTTAGCGATCAGCTGTTAGCTCTGAGCAGCCGTTCCGGTTTTTGGGACGGCTGCTTTTTTGTGTGTGTCAGGCATGTTCTATATCTATAGGGTGCAAGTCCCGAACGAGAGTTGCAGTACTTATCGTTAGCTGATGG
>NZ_QNUL01000043.1 GCF_003383615.1 Dyadobacter luteus | reverse complement strand
CCATCAGCTAACGATAAGTACTGCAACTCTCGTTCGGGACTTGCACCCTATAGATATAGAACATGCCTGACACACACAAAAAAGCCCCGGATAAGATACCCGGAGCCTTGTAAACCTTTGTGAATTTCTACTTGATATTTTTCACATTCTGCGCACTTTTCTGCGCTTTAAGTGCCAGTTCTGTAGCCAGGAAACAATGCTCCTGCGACATTGCCGTTTCTGTTCGGTTTATCACGTCATCCACCAACTGCCGACCATAGGGCAACTCTGTTTTGCTACAGTCTATATATTGTGTTTCTTTTCCGTTTACCAGAAACAAATGGTTTCCTCCATCACGACCAGCAATATCCACATTTTTACGTAGTTCGATGAATCCTTCCGTACCCAGAATGGTCAGTCGGCCATCACCCCAGCTCTTCAGCCCGTCCGGCGTAAACCAATCCACCCTGATATATCCGGTACCGCCATCCCCTCTTAGCATCGTATCACCGAAATCTTCAAAGTTGGGGTACTGCGGGTGATTGACATTTCCTACCTGTGAAGCCACAATCTCAGCCTTTGTTGAACCGGTAAAAAACAGAAACTGGTCAAACTGGTGCGATGCGATATCGCAAATAATACCCCCAAATCGCTTTTTATCAAAGAACCATTCGGGACGGGAATTAGCCGAAATACGGTGTGGTCCCAAACCGATTGTTTGGATTACCTTCCCGATTGCTCCTGATTTCACAAGCTCACCCGCCTTCACAGTTGATTTATTCTCTAATCTTTCGCTATACATAATGCTGTATATACGCTTGGTCTCTTTCTGTACCTTTCTCACCTGAGCCAGTTGCTCCAGAGAAGTAATGCCCGGTTTGTCGGACATATAATCCTTTCCGCTTTTCATCACGCGGATTCCCAGTGGTGCGCGTTCGTCAGGAATAATTGAGCTCAATACAAGCTGTACCGATTTATCATCCAGTATCTCCTTTTCACTTGCAGCCTGTTTGGCTTGCGGATAACGTTTGGCAAAGGCACTTGCCAGATCCTGTTCTTTGGCATAAAACGAAACCAGCTCTCCCCCACCTCTTACTACTGCCTCAACCTGGCCATATATGTGATTATGATTAATGCCTATTACAGAAAATTTGATACGACCAGGCTCTACAGGAGTCATAGCAGGCTCATCTTTTATGATCGTATAATCTGATGCCTTAACTTCATTGTTTATCAGTGGAAGCATCAGTAAACCTGCTGCCGTGCTCACCGAGTTCCTGATAAAATCCCGGCGGTTGTCTTGTATTTCTCGCATTTGATTTTGGGTTAGCCTTTGTAATAAGAGGACTGGCGAATACCAGATTATCAAAGATATTGAAATGACTTAAAATAATGTATCTATCCCTGACAAACTATTAATATAACATTGCAATCGATTACATTTCTATAATTCTGAAAGATAGAGAGCTGGTTGCAAATAGAACATTTTCCACTTATTTTAGACTTTGTCCCCTATTTTGTCATTTCCATTAATCAAAGATGTCCCTGCGACACTTATTTTTCATATTTTGATGCTATTTTTGCGGCCTTACAGCAGATTTTGGGTCGATAAAATTAAGTTGCAATCGTTTGCATTTAATTCTTCACCTTCTCAGTCCTTTAATACTATTTAATCTATGTTAAAAATTACATTAAGCCTGTTTTCTGTCTTGTTGTTTTTGTTTTGGTTTAATCCTCTACAAATTGACACGACCGTTAACGGAGACAAGTACGTTATGAGTAGCAAGGCTGATTCCTTGCCGAATGCAGCCAGTTACCCTGCTGAGTTGAAACTTACCCACTTTGCCGGATCTGCCCTTACCCCCAGCCCTTCTTGTCTGGCAGTCGCTGCTACAGGGGAGGTTTATGTTGGTATCGACATGATCGGATCTCTCGGAAAGGAAATTGGAAAAGGAAAGATTGTCAGACTTGTTGACACTGACAATGATGGTAAAGTGGATAAAAACACTGTTTTTGCTATCGTTGATAACCCAAGAGGAATTATCGCCAACAGAGATCAGGTTTTTGTTTTGCACACTACGTTTTCAAAGGAAACAGGTATTGCCACCGGAATGGACCTCGTAGTTTTTGAAGATAAGGACGGAGACGGCATCGCTGACGGACCTTCAAAACCGTTGATTCAAAACATCAGCTCGCCGAAGTTTATTCAAACACGCGGAACGGATCATGCTACCAATGGTATCCGTATGGGTATTGATGGCTGGATTTACATTGCAGTGGGTGACTTCGGATTCCATGGAGCTGTAGACCGCTCGGGAACAAAACTTACTATGCTTGGTGGTGGTATCGTACGTGTAAGACCGGATGGTACTGAAATGGAGATTTATACACACGGTATGCGTAACATTTATGATGTTGCCATCGACCCTTACATGAACATTTTCACAAGAGGAAATACGAATGATGGTGGCGGTTGGAATATTCGTTTCAGCAACCAGATTCAGTCCGGAGAATATGGTTATCCTGTGTTGTTCCAACACTTTACAGAGGAGATTATTCCTGCTTTGGTAGACCTTGGTGGTGGTTCAGGAACGGGCGCCTTATTTATGGACGATGATACCTGGCCTGCCAAGTACAACAACGTACCAATGATGGCAGACTGGGGAAGAAACCAGCTGTACATCCACCGTGTAAAAGCAGACGGACCAAGCTTCACCCAACAGGAAGAAGATTTTATCAAACTTTCTCAGATCACTGATATTGATGTAGATGCTTCCGGACGTGCATACCTATCAGCATGGGACGGTGCAGGTTACTCGGGTAGCGATGCAAAAGGTTTTGTAGTTCGCGCAGTTCCTCAACAGTGGACTTACAAAGCATTTGCTGATGTGAAAAAGGCGTCTGTTAAACAGCTGATTACTGTCCTGAAATCGGGAAGTGGTGTTGCTCGTCTTGCAGCGCAGCAGGAATTATTGAACCGCCCGGCTAAATCTACAACAGCTGCAGTATGGAAACTCGCTGCAGATAAAAAGTTACCGTTGTATACACGTTCGGCGGGTATTTTTACCTACGCACAATTGGCTGGAGAATCCGGTATCGCTAACCTGATCAAATTATCAGAAGACGAAGCAGTTCGTGAATTGACTCTTCGTGCGATTACTGACAGAAAAGCATTTACCAAAAATGTTCCTACAGAACTATATCTGAAAGCACTTAACGATCCGTCTCCAAGAGTACGTCTGATAGCTGAGATCGGATTAGGAAGATTAGGTCGTGTGGAAGCTGCTCAGGCTTTGTTACAAACAAAAGTGCCTGCTTCTTTTGTAGCTCCTGCTAAAGGTGTGGAAGGCCCTCATGCAACTCCTAACCAGGCGATCATCCTGCCTCACATTGCTGTTCGTTCGCTTGTCAGCCTTAATGCAGTAGATGCTTGTGTTGCTGCCATTGGCACAGAAAACTCCACCATCGCGCTTTGGGCATTGCGTTATATGCACGACGACAAAGCGGTGAAAGGGCTAATCGCTGCTTACGATAAGGCTACGGATGCCAAACTAAAATCTGAGATTCTAAACACGTTGTCTCGTTTGTATAAAAAAGAAGCAGACTATGACGGATCATGGTGGTGGAGCACACGTCCTGATACACATGGTCCGTACTACAAAGCGATTACATGGGAATCTTCTGCGGCGATTAAAGATATTTTGACACGTGAATTCAACAAAGCAGATGCAGCCGGCAAACAATTCTTTGCTGACCTGAATGCGAAACACCGCATGGATATTACCGAATTCGGTGGAGACGAAGTGCTGGCGGTGAAAGAAGAAGTAAAAGTGGATTTGGAAAAAATCCGTAACAAAAAAGGTCAGGTTGGTGAATCTTCAATTGAAGATGTAATGCTTGCTATGGCTAAAATTCCTGGGAATGCTGCTCTGGGTAAAGAGCTGTTCACACAACAGGGATGTATTGCATGCCACAGCATCAGCAAAGGTGAAGCGATGAAAGGGCCCTTCATGGGACAGATCGGATCTATTATGAACCGTGAGCAGATCGCAGAATCGATCCTGAAACCAAATGCTTCTATCTCACAAGGTTTTGCTTCTGTATTGATCAATGCCAAAGGAGACAAAAGCTATATGGGATTTGTAACCAGCGAATCAGCGGACCGCCTTGTACTGAGAGATATAACAGGTCAGGTTTATACGATCAAAACGAAAGACATTATATCACGTCAGGAGCTGGAAGATTCAATGATGCCTTCAGGGTTGGCTAACTCTTTGTCATACGAAGAGCTTGCTTCATTGATCACATTCCTGTACGAACAGAAGAAATAATTATTAGCGTAATGAGTAAAGGCGGCACAATCAGAGTATTGTGTCGCCTTTTTTTGCTTTTACTACCTAAAAGAATTTAACTTCGGCATTCAACAACTGCCAAAATAAGTAATGAAGAAAGATATAAATCTGCTAATGCGTCATTGGGTTTTTGTAGATGGCCAGAAGTTTTTCGGCCCCGGACGCATGGAACTACTCGAAGGGATTGAAGAAACAGGCTCAATTGTAAAGGCTGCCAAAGCGATGGGAATGTCCTATAAAAAAGCATGGGCCATGGTAGATGCCCTGAATACACTGGGAAGCCAGCCGTATGTCATCACGCAAAAAGGAGGACAACAAGGTGGCGGTGCACAGTTGACCGACCAGGCTAAGCAAGTGATCATAGCATACAAACAGCTTACGGGAAAACTCACCGAAGTGCTCGAAGCTGAAAAGGAGCTTATCAAATTAATCTGAAAATCCTTCAAAACATCATATCTGACCTTATACAACATACTGATGAAACGTATACTTTTAGCCATTCTTCTGCTCGGAAATTCAGTTCACTTTTTTGCATGTGCAAAAGCCCATGAAAGTGAGAAGGCAAATGAAACCACTACGGAGTCGAAGCAGGATGCTGACGCTTATAAAATTGTGTACAAAGGAGACAAAGGCCCTGGTGTAGGTAAACACATTGTGTTCCTGGCCTCCGATCATGAATACCGGAGTGAAGAGTCTCTTCCGGCACTTGCAAGAATCCTGGCTAAACATCATGGATTTACCTGTACCGTTATCTTCGGACTTGATCAATCCGGCAATATTTTACCTGGCAGTTCAGATGTCAAAGGCCTGCAAGCGTTGGACAACGCCGATCTGTTTGTCATTTTCGCAAGGTTTTTGAATCTACCCGATAACGAAATGGCTCATGTTGATGCTTATTTAAAAAGTGGGAAACCTGTAGTTGGATTGCGTACGTCTACACACGCTTTCAGCAACAAATCTAATCCTACCTACGGACATTACAGCTGGGATTATAAGGGAAATGACAAAGCATGGACGGACGGTTTCGGGGAAAAGGTTTTAGGTGAAACCTGGGTATCACATTACGGAACCAACCATAAGCAATCTTCTAAACTTTTAATTGAGGAAAATCAGTTTGAGCATCCCATAATGCGTGGGGTAAAAGAAATGGCTGTTCAGTCCGGAGCCTATACAACCTACCCTAAAGGTGTGGTTCTGGCACGTGGTCAGGTTCTGAATGGCATGACACCGGATTCTGAGCCGGATAAAACAAAGGAGCTTTTGCCTGTAGCATGGATCCGCGATTATTCAATTCAGGATGGAAAGACAGGACGGGCATTTGCCACCACGCATGGAGCTTCTGAGGATTTACTAAACACTGATTTCAGAAGAATGCTGATCAACAGTACGTTTTGGGCTCTGGGAATGGAAAAGGAAATTAAAGGCGACAATAACATTGAATTCGTTGGCCCATATAAGCCGACGACATTTAATTTTGACGGCTATAAAACAAACGTGAAGCCAGCGGATCTTGCAGACTGGGATTCGCTGATTATGCCGGGAGAAGTTTTCAAAAAGAAATAGTGATTTAACATATTGTTTTAATTTATAAAGGTGCTGCATTGTATTGGCAAATGCAGCACCTTTTTGTTGCTTATATCTACCAATACAACTCTCGTGTTTAAAACAGTTAGTACACTAATATTCCTACTACATCTTGCCGGAGAAAAGTAAATTACTACGTATCTTGTCAACCGACAGATGTAATTTTTGCTATTTCCTACGCTTCATAGATGAACCATCCTACGGAAAAGTTATTTGAAAAAATAACCGGGGACGAGACCTTTATAAATTTTATCAGGACCAATGCTATTGACGGCCTGATATATCCCGGTAATAACCAGTCTGAAATTTACAGGGCAGACCCATGTTTTCAGAATAAACTAGCATCGTTCGGCCTTACTCCTTCCCATATTTTATCTGTTATTTATAAGTCAATCCTGCTAGCGGAAAACGATGCGATTGAGTCTTTGAATAGCCATAAAACTTTTGAGCACCTGTTCCGATTTAACATGGAAATCGGCAAATCATTATCATTTAAAGGAACAGCAATTACAACAGCTGAAGATAAAAGTAGTGAGCTGATATGGGGTATCAGTGAGTTGGTTTATGAGCTACCATCAAACAACGCTGATCAGATTTCAGACAACAATTGCCCGGACCCTGTTCTCACTCATGAGGAACTGTTATCCGTGGTGAGCAATGCAAGGGATGTTCTTTTTATCATCAATAACGATGGGATTTTTTCCTACATAACACCCAACTGGACAGAATTTTACGGCCACAATATAAAAGATAGTATTGGCAAGTCCTTCATTGAATACATCCATCCTGATGATCTTGATCTCTGCTTGCAAACCCTTCAGTATGTAGTCCAAACTGGCGAAACCCTTCCCGGAGTAGAGCATAGGATTCTTCATAGCGATGGAGGATGGTCGTGGAGCATCACCACGGCCAAAATTGATACCAATACTAATAATATTATCCTCACCAGCCACGACATTACCCAACTGAAAAAGTCGCGCGAACAAATGCATGAGTTGGCTTTGGTAGCTTCCAGCACAAGAGATCTGATCGTAATCGCTGACGAAACAGGGCGCATTACCTGGATAAATGAAGCTTTCAAAAAACGAACCAGAAAAAGCGACACAGATATTCACGGAAAAAACCTGATGATCCTGTTTGACAATTCTCATAATAAGCAAGAAGTGTTAATCCGGCTTCATTCCATTTTTGAGAAGGAAGAGATTTTAACAGATGAAATCATTCTTTTAACTCAGGATGGAGACAAATTTTGGGCAGATTTAACGCTCACTCCCGTATTTAATAATAAAGGAGAGCGTACCAACCTGATTGCCGTATGCCGGGATATTTCGGTGAGAAAGCGGTCAGAATATGAGTTACAAAGAACAAGGGAAATACTGGAACAGACCAATCGTGTGGCTAAAATAGGCGGCTGGCGATACGATTTGGAAAGTCAGGAAGTGTTTTGGACACCTGCCCTAAAACAACTGCATGAGGTAGAACAGGATTATATTCCAACGCTTGAATCTGCGATGTCTTTTTACAGACCAGGAGAGCAGACCGCGCGCTTGAAAGCAGCCTTGGCTGCATGCATTGAGCATGGAACCAGTTATGATCTGGAACTGGAAATCATAACAAAAAATAATAATGTCATCTGGATGCGCACGATCGGTGCTGCGGTCTTTGTAAACGGAAAGTGTGTGAGAGTATATGGAAGCTCACAGGATATTACCGAACATAAAATTTTTGAACTACAATTAAGCCATGCGCGTAAAAACGCAGAGGCTGCAAGTAAATCAAAATCTGAATTTTTGGCCAACATGAGCCACGAGATTCGAACTCCGCTGAACGGGATTATCGGTTTTACGGATTTATTAATTAAAACACAACTTGACGCTCCGCAGCAACAGTACATTTCAATGGTGCAACAGTCTGCAACTGCCCTGCTCGACATTATCAATGACATTCTCGATTTTTCCAAAATTGAGGCCGGTAAGCTGGAACTGCTCCATGAAAAGACCGACCTTCTGGATCTTTGCGGACAGGTTACCGACCTGATTACATTTCAGGCACACCAGAAGAATTTGGAAATCCTGCTGGACATCTCAGCAGATGTCCCCCATTTTGTTTATACCGACAAGATACGCCTCAAACAGATATTACTCAATTTGATGAGCAATGCCGTCAAATTTACCATCAACGGGGAGATTGAACTGAAGGTGGTAGTGCTGGCTTCTGACAATCCGAAACAATGGAACTTTCGTTTTTCAGTAAGGGATACTGGTATCGGTATAGAGGTTCATAACCAAAAGCGGATTTTCGAAGCGTTTGCACAAGAGGATTCTTCAACAACCAAGCGATTTGGGGGAACGGGACTTGGTATCAGTATTTCCAACAATTTGCTCGGTTTGATGAACAGTTCGCTACAGCTTCAAAGTGTACCGGGCATAGGAAGCGAATTTTTCTTTGATGTAATTCTGGAACCATCCAACTCCTGTTCCCGTCTCAAATGGGCGCATCAGGATAAAATAAACCGTGTAATGATTATTGATAAGAATCAACGCAACGGTCAGATTATATCTGATATGTTAAGGCATAAAGAAATAGCATCAGATTATTTTACGGATTTCAATGAGGCATTGGCGAAAGTAAATAGTGGTATGCATTATGATGCCATTCTGCTTGATTTCTCTCATGACGGTACAGGCAAAAACAAGGAAGAAAATTTTGAATCAATTGTCCAGCGCTGCCAGAATATAGCACCGGTTATTCTGTTAAATCGCCCTTCTGAGGTTAACCTGCAAATGCCTGCAAACGAATTGACGACACCGACGAGCAGATTATTAAAGCCTGTTAAAATTCAACAACTTTTTGCTATCCTGGGTGAAATTGCGGAAGCAAAGAACGATACCTTGATTAAAAACCGTTCATTTACCGAACACACCACGTCTTCCTCCCACCAGCCAGAGAAAAAAGCCATGACGATATTGATTGCCGAGGATCATATGATTAACATGTTACTGATTAAAACGATGTTGACCAAGATCAATCCTGATTATAGAATTATCGAAGCAAAAAATGGGCTAGAAGCCGTTGCCGCATTTGAAAAGAATAAACCTGACCTGATTTTGATGGATATTCAGATGCCTGATATGAACGGCTACGAGGCAAGTGCGGCAATTAGAAAAATGAAAAACGGTACACATGTACCCATTATTGCGGTGACAGCGGGAACAGTGAAAGGTGAGCGTGAACGGTGTATAGATTCCGGCATGAACGACTATTTGTCCAAACCAGTATTAAAGGAAATTTTAGAAGAGTGTATTAAAACCTGGCTGCATTAATATGCGCTTTTATGCTAATGGCTCAATAAAGAAAGCAGATCATTCCTTGTCAGATTTTTTAAGATCGAAGTATCTGTCTTGATAAGATCATCCGCAAGGTCCTTCTTAGTTTCTTGTAAAGTAAGTATTTTGTCTTCAATGGTATCCGGACATATGAGTCTTACGGCGATCACATTCTTAGTCTGGCCAATCCTGTAACTTCTGTCAATAGCCTGATTTTCAACAGCCGGATTCCACCACGGATCTACCAGATAAACATAGTCGGCCTCAGTCAGATTCAACCCTGTCCCTCCTGCCTTCAGGCTGATCAGAAACACCCTTATGTTGTCATCAGACTGAAACCGCTCCACATGTTCCTGTCTGTCTGTTGTCTGCCCTGTCAGGTATTCGTAGTGAATATTGCTGGTATCAAGCTGATTTTTAATCAGATCCAGCATCGTTACAAATTGTGAGAACACCAGTATTTTATGATACGGCGCTTTCAGCTGAATCTGTTCCAGCAGCACTTCAATTTTTGCGGACGCGTTTCCATAGTAAAGGTCGTCGTTCAGCAATGCAGGCGAATCACAGATCTGACGTAATTTGGTAAGTCCCTGCAGCACATGCAGACTTTCTCTGGGAATATCAATTTCCTGATTGGTGTTCAGGTAGGTATAAAACTCTCTTTCGTAAGCGTTGTATAACTTGCGTTGCTCCTCTCCCATTTCACAATACAGAATCATCTCCGTTTTCTCAGGAAGCTCCCGTGCAACCTGTTTCTTTGTCCTGCGTAGGATAAACGGATTCACACGCTTATGTAATTCACGCGCCTTTTCAACGTCCTGGAATCTGTCAATCGGTACGGAAAAATAATTTCTGAACTGATTGACTGTGCCCAGCAAACCGGGACATGCAAAGGAAAGCTGTCCATATAGATCAAAGGTATTGTTTTCAACAGGCGTTCCCGTTAGCACAATCCGGTTTCTGGCTTGCAAAAGAAGTGTTGCCTTATACCTCTGGGAATCAGGATTTTTTATAGACTGAGACTCATCCAGAAATACATAATTGAAGCGATATTTTTTGAGATAATTAATATCCATCAACATGGTTCCATAGGACGTAAGGACAACTTCATAATGATCAAAATCTTCGCTTTCCTGAACCCGTTCCGCCCCGTAGACAGTTAGTACACGAATAGAAGGAGCAAACTTTGCAATCTCCGCCTGCCAGTTAAAAATCAATGAAGTGGGTACAACAATCAGATTCGTATTATGTGCCTGCTTCTTCCTTTGAGTCAATATAAAGGCAATGATCTGAACCGTTTTACCCAATCCCATGTCGTCGGCCAGGCAGCCCCCGAAACCAAACTCATCCAGAAAGTTAAGCCAGTTAAGTCCTTCCTGCTGATAATGTCGTAAAGAAGCATTCAGCTCTTCAGGAACTTCAACTGATTCTATCTTACTGAAATCATTAAATTTTTCGTGAAAGAATTCAATCTGCGCTTTTACTTCTCCACTTAATGCTTCAGCTTCGTACATTTCCGTAATCGAGGCGAAATTGATTTTTTCAGTTCTGATGATCTCTCCGGAAACCTGACCTGCTTCGAAATAAGATGTAAACCGCTCCAGCCACAACTGTGGTAAAATACCAGTTGTGCCATCGTTCAGCGCCACGTAACGTGTTCGGTTCTTTACTGCTTTGTGAAGATGTTTGAGTGAAACCTTTTGTTTTCCGAACCGAACGTCGGCTGTTGTATCAAACCAGTTGATTCCACTGTTCACATGCACGCTCACTTTCGCCTTGTTCACATTCAGACGTTTCTTCGTAAGTTTTTCAAAACCCAGGATTTCAATCCCCTGATTACTCCATTCCTCAAATGCATCCAGAAACCAGCTTTCATCGAGCAGGTCTGTTTTATGTAACCAGAAGAACTCTTTCCCTAGTTGTCCTTCAAAATCCTTGTGCTGTTGTAACAATGCAGATATAAAGCGTAACTCCTCATCTTCATCTCTTCTAACTGTGAACGGATTTCCGTGTGTATCTACAGAGTATACCTGACTTTTTGAAAACACGGATACTTCCACCTGCCCATACTTCATCACGGGTGTAATCATGACATTATCTCCGAAATCTTCCAGATACAGTAAGCGTTTGGGCTGGGTATTGAAACCGTTTTCCTCCCGCTGAGCAGCCGTTGCGGGTTTGAGAAAGGAGTAGCTCAGCTTAATCTTATTTTCAAGTTTGGACAGAATTTGTAACCTGAATTCTTCGAATTTGGACTGATGTATAACAATTTTCTGATGATACTGTTTAAAAAAAGCTATCACTTTTAGCGCATCGGCATTCTCTATTAAATGAAGTTGATTCTCAAAAAAGAGAAAATAATCATATCTCAATATAACCTTTTCCAGATCCAGCGCTTTGTCATTCAAAATTAGCTTACCTGAGATTTCATAGAAAACACCATTCTGATCAACATGAATATGTAAATCCATGAGCGATCTTACCATTTTCACCGTGGCTACAGATGTTGCACTTATATTCTCAGACAGCGAAATGTTATGGATGTAGCAAGCAATATGATCCGGATTATCAACAAGCGCTCGCAGAGATTCTATATCGGTCTGTTGCATGGCCTCGCGGTGGGCATTTTGAAAACGCGCCACCGCAGACAGGTATTTCAGCTGCTCGGTAGTCTTCGCCTGCCATAGTACATCCAAAGGATTAACCGAAATTAACGGATTCTTTATTCTTCCGTCTTTGGTGAGCTGTGCATCAAACAGTGATAATTGAAAATGACTGTAATATTTATGCTGCCCGATTACCAGTATTCTGTTGAGTTCAGATTGGGTTTCAATTTCCTTCACAGGGCTGATCAACTGGCTAGTGAGCTGATTGAGTGAAACAGGGTTGATTGCAATTAATTCTTTTTCCTTCGACCTGATTTCCAGTTTGCGGTTGTCATACTGCAGTTCAAAGTACTGATCCATATCTTCAGCATCTCCCAGTCCATAGTCCTTTGCCACTTCAGTGATCCTGTCTTTCCTGCCTGCTTTATCAAAAAATACTCTCAGATCCCTTCTTTCGATCAAATTATAAAGGATGCGCGACTGATACTTACAAAGCTTCTTCCCTGCTTCACCACACGAACAACTGATATGGATAGCACCATTCTGCTGTATTACTCTCACCTGAACTACATCAGAATATCCGCTGGTGATCAAAAAAATAGCATCATCTATTCTGATCATGTCAGGTTGTAAATCAAGGAAACCTCTCTGATCTGTTTCTGGCAAATGAGCACTGTTATTCAGAATATCTGAGATCGACAGTGTGGCAATAGAACGTCCCTCCCAAACAAACATATTGGGCTCATCTGATGTGTCCGAATCGGTAATCTGAGATTGCATGAAATACGGTTAATAGCTTTTTAGCAGACTTCTGATCACAGAGTCCTTCTGGGCCTTTTTCAGATCATACTTGAATTGATAAAGTGTATTTTCCCAATCTCCGTAAACCGGATTTGGCAAAACAATGAATTTTTTACCAAAGTCGCCGGCCACACCTGCTACATTGCTGTTGCGTTCCCCTTCAGGTTTTTTATCAAATAGTTGACTAAAATCACCCAGGTTATCACCGATAAGGAGAGCTATCTCATACCTCTCCGCGATTGACTGACGACGTAGTTCTTTCGAGGAAACATCTGACTTTAAAATCAATTGCTCTGATGTAGCATCAGGAAAACCTTTGATTTTTAAATTTTCAAGTGTTCCTTTCCGTTCACTTTCCGCGCGATTGGTGAGATAAAAAATACGAACTCCTTTGGATGCTGCATATTTGAAAAAGGAAAGTGCTCCCGGAATCGTATCCGCTTTTGCCAGAGACGTCCATTCTTCCCACGACTTTTGCTCGTAATCCTTTCCGGCAAGCGATTGTTTTACGTCGTAAGGGCTATTGTCCAGCACAGTTTCATCAATATCAGTTACAATGGCAAGTGGCTTGGTATGCGTACCTGACAGTGTCTGGTCCAATCTCAGTTGTGCCAGATTATATGCCTGAAAACAAAGTGCACGATATTCACCCGACCTTTGTTGAAATAGTGACGCAAACAACTTTCCGTGTGTTGTGATATTATGATTTACAGTGTCATGCCCCGACTGTCTGGCGCTTGAACAACCCATTACAAGGGTTATGAGAAGAATATAACCTTTTTTCATGTGGCAAAGTAAAAGATAAAAACTTAATTTAATCAACGAAATTGCGGACTATAACGGGTCGGACTTTGAATAACCTTAAAACTTAGAGATATATGAAAATAGGAATAGCAGCCGACCACGGCGGATACGATTTGAAAGTGGCCATACGGGACTTTCTTGTATCGAAAGGCTACAGCATCCACGACTTCGGAGCTTATGAACACAATAATGCAGACGACTATCCGGATTTTGTAATTCCTCTGGCCAAAGCAATTGCGGAGGGCGATGTTGATCGTGGAATTGCAGTATGCGGCAGCGGCGTTGGCGCATCGGTAGCAGCTAATAAAGTGCATGGTGTACGTGCCGCATTGATCAATGATCATTTTTCAGCACACCAGGGTGTGGAAGATGACGACCTTAATATGCTTTGTCTTGGGGGACGCGTTACGGGCGTCATGGCTGCTCAGGAATTGGTATCTGCATTTTTAACCGCTCAATTTACTCACGAGGAACGCCACCTGAGAAGGCTGGGTAAAGTGGCACAGGCAGAAAATCTCTATAACAAATGACATTGGTGAACCTACTGGCATCATTATTGAAGCTTCCTGAAAGAAACAGATGACCATGAAAAAGCTCACCAAAATACTTTTTATAACAGCGGTAGCAGCCTTGCCGTTGATGTCGTTTGCTCAGGTGCAGGATACAGTATATTACAAGAAGAAGGTAAAACGAACCACGACTGGCACAAACGTGCAGGATGTGATCAAAGATACCATCAATAAAGAAACTGGCCCTATTCTGAATGACAATGGAACAATAAGCACCACGGGAACGATCGACGGTCGTAGCAGCACCGGGCGAGAACCCGACAAGCAGAACGAAACGAAGGTGCGCAAGAAGAAGAAAATTACCCGTACAGGTGACCCCATCAGTTCGGATACGACAAGAAGAAGAAAAAACAGACCATGAAAAAAAACCTGTGAGCTTTCGTTTCTCACAGGTTTTTTGCAATCAGGCGCGATCCCAGAATGCCGGAGGCTCATGCCCAAGTGCCCGCATATACACATACGCCTGTGCGCGGTGATGTATTTCGTTATCAATAAGGTAAAAAATCGTATTGACAACCGTATTTTCATACATGCCAAAAGCGGCTTCTACTTCGCTGGTTCTTTCTACCGTCATATTTTGCCATGTTTCATTCATTTGGTCTGTTACCCTATCCCACAGCGCTAATATCCCTAGTTTCGTCTCAGGGGCGGGTGTACTGTAATCCAGACCTGCATTCAGAGGTGAAGTATACACTCCGGTTACAACGCCATTTATCCCCGGCGAGGCAAGACCAATCAATTCCATTATCAGGTCTGCGGAGGTACGCATCCCACCGATAGAGAAAGTATACAAATGCTCTTCCGGAAAGCTCTCAATCAATTTTCTTGTGAGGCGGCGGTGTCCTTGCCAATGCTCCAGCAAATTTTCCAGATTCATCACTTCTAAAGAACTAACTACTTCTCTGTCAGACAAAATTCGATTTTCCATATAGACTTTATTTTGGTGGTTTAAAATTTTAACTTCACAAATTAGAGTCTGGCGTGTGACAACAGTGTGTCAGCAGTAGTCTAAGAAGAATAAAATATTTATTGCAAGCTTCATCAACCACAGAAATAGTTCTAAAAATGCCAAAGAAACTCGTCAAATCGAATTACATAGAAAATAATTATAAAAATTTTACGTACGAATTTGTGAATTACGGTAGAATGTTTGCTACATTCGTACCCGACGATGTTCTAGCGAACTAAACAGTACTTGATTTTTATGTAACCAGTTACATAAAATCGCTGCTATAATGTTCGGGTTCACGTCTGTCAGTTAACACTGAATCTCCTCCCAGCTATCGTTCCAGCTTTAATGATCTCACGACGATGCGTGCATCGTTCCAGGATAGTTACGTTTCAGCAAATTATTTCTAGTCATTAATTACAGATTTATTAACAAATTTTCTACTATTTATGAAATTTCTACAAAAGCTAGCCTTCACCGGGGGGATGATCGGATGTATGGCTATGTCGTCTTTAAATGCGAGCGGAGAAAACGCTAACGTATACGAAGGCATGGCGGAAAATGGCATTGAAGGACCTCTGAGTCCGTTAAGCCAGCCACTGACTATCGCAAATCCTTATTCTGCTAATGATAAGCCCTTCACCATTTCAGAGACGTCATATGACAATGCAGAGGCATTGGCTACCCGCGTTTACTGTGGTGGGCGTTACTTCGAGGACAACCAATACATTGGTACTCAAAATGGCCAGGAAATGCGTTTCGGTATTGTAGAGGGCAGAATTTATGTTAAGAGAGGTGGTACTGTTCTTAATCCGTGGTTCATACTTCAGGCAGACGGGAATCCGTTTCCCGATACTCAGGCCAACAAAGATATTATAGATAGATGCTTTAACGATGTAGATCCCAGTACTGCAGAACAGCGGTTTCTGGGAGCAGTTACCAGTGAGGGGATATACTGCGACAACAAACTTATCACAGATAAAATGCCGCTAGGTGTGTACATTGGTGGCGATCAGGTCAGAACACATCTGTTTGCGCATGTTAATAAGCAATTGGGAATCCTCCGCATTACGGCCTGGAGACAGGAACGTGATAATCCAAACAATTATGACGGTTTTAATGGTAGCTTGATGGGTGATATAATCAAAGGCGATAATGGCAGCTATGTATATGATAATCCAGGTTTTAGGGATATGAAATACATCAAGGGCTGCTTCTATGGTGATCTTCCTAAATACCCGGACGCTGATCCTACCCCAGCCTGTTCTACTACGCCAACAATTAATGATATTCAGTCTGTATCACAAACAGGTCTTACCTTCACTTTTGGTGGTAACGGAGTGAGCTCTGTAAAATGGAGATTGAAACGTGCATCTGATGACGCTGAGCTTGCATCCGGAGTTGCCAACTCCACTACTTCAAGTATTTCATTTAACACTCAGCCTTATGGAAACTACAGACTGGAGATAGAAGGAAACAACTGTACGTCAAATCGTGTTACACGTGACTTCTCTATACAGCAGCCTCAAATGCAACCATGTGCGGCCGGAACCAGAATTGCAAGTATTACGAACGTCACTTCTACCAATGCCATAATTAACTTTGAAGGCTCAAACCTGAACCAGTTCTCATGGAGAGTGCTTAATGCAACCAATCAGGAATTTGAAAAAGGAGAAACAGGACAGCTATCATCGAAATCCACCAATGTCGCTTTCGCTCTTCCTTCGGGAAATTACAAATTTGAACTTACTGCTAAAAGTTGCGTGGCGTCTTCACCGGTTACGGCTAACTTCACTGTTAACGGAACAGATAACCGTGAAACATGTGACAGAGGTCCTGTCTTGGAAACTATAGTAAACTACGATCGCACTAATCTTGCGTTTAGGTTTGATGGGAACAATGTATATGCGATTGACTGGAAACTGAAACATGGAGCTGAGACGTTAGCCGAAAGCCGTGTACGCCCCGCTAGCAACACCCCAACAGTTAACTATAGCACTTTGCCAGATGGCCAGTACACGCTGGAAATATCAGGAGGATCTTGCAAGTCAACCGTTACGCGATCAAACTTCACCCTTGGCGCACTACCTATTTACACAGCTAACTTCAAAGGAAAAGCTGTTGAGCAGGGTGTTGAACTATCGTGGGAAGTAGTGAGTGAAAAAAATGGTGAAGGCTTTGAGGTACTTCGTTTTGACAATAAAGCGCAAATGTCTCAGGTAATTGGCAAAGTTGCATTGACTGATAAAAAGATTGGGGTGTATACTTTCGTAGACAAAACCCCATCTTTGGGAACCAACTACTATCAGCTGAAACAAATAGATCTGGATGGCACATTTACAAGAAGTAACATTATTGCAGTAACACCATCGGCTATCACTGGAACAGTTGTTGCTCCTAACCCAGCCAAAGACTACGTAGATGTTCAGTTCTCATCCCGCACCTCGGGTAATGCAGACCTTGAAATCTATAATATCTCTGGTGTAAAACTTCAGGCTTCAAAAATTCAAATCACTGAAGGAAAAAATACACATCGCATAGGCGTTAGCAGATTACACGAAGGAAACTACTTCATCAAAGTTTCTCACAATGGTGAAACTTCCAGATTACGTTTCGTAAAAGTGAATTAATCGTATTAGCCATAAGCCAGCGGCCGCCCCTGTTTATTCAGGAAGCGGCCGCTTTTGCGTTTAGAGACCTTAGTTTTCTCTTTTGTATTTAGTTGAAGTTGTATCCGTTCCCTCTGAGGTCCCCATTTTTTTATTCTTCTTCATCTTGCCCTTCTTATTTCTCCGATCGTCCTGCAAGGTGTCTGCACCTCTCATCTTTTGTTGTCCTCTAATGAGCGTATCTTCACTGGGGTTACCTGTAGGTGGCATTGCAGGCGAGTTAGTTAATTCACTTGGTCTGTAGACCGGTTCCTGCTGCGGCGATACGGGTGTCGTTGTGGGCGATGTAGGAGTTGGCTGCGTTGCTGGAACAGGCTGAGTTGTCGGTTGCTGCGTTGTTGGAGTTGTCGTCTGCGCCTGCACGGCAGTACAAATACAAGCCGCTGCAATGATGGATGCTATTGTTTTCATGGTTTCAGATTTTAGTTGTTGTCCGTTTTTTCGACAACCCTGTAAAAATTCATTCCACCGAAATGGCTTTGTTGGTGCTGATCAGCCAAAGTCGCCATTTAGAAGCATCAGGTCCTGTTTAATCAAATGTATCAGTAATAGCCTGCCCGATCAACTGCATTGATTATCAAAAACTTGGGGATAATAATTCGCCGTATACTGAGAAGAGAAACCCATTTTCTATCACTGGTTGCTGTGTCATAGGTCGATATGGCACTATTTTTTAGGCTGACGAGCGACGCCAATACAAAATATATGAAACACGGTTCATTTCACTATCTGTACGTTCTGGTATTTATTACTCTTGTAACAGGATATACAGCTTCTTTGCCCGATGCAATTGCATCTCCTCAGCAAGACACCACTCAAAATGTAAAAGGCAAAGTAATTCCTGATACCCTCCTTTTCAGGATAGAAAAGGTTCAGGCTGAAATCACGGAAATTAATGCTGCTAACAGACGTGGCTATGGAACGGACAAGGCAAGACAGGAGCTTCAAAAAATCAGAGCCAGCCTTACTGAAGTGGAAACAGCGCTGCAGGTAAAGAACCCACTGCCTGCAGCGAAAGATCTGGTAAACTTCCGCATCATGCTCACTGACATTCAAAAAAGCAGTGGGCAAATTCGGAATACACTTACAAAGTATAATTCTGAATTACAGAAGCGATCCGATAACATTATCGCTTTCTCAGGCGACTCTCTGCTTAAATCGGAAGCAAACGATACAACACAGAGGCAACTGTATGCGACTCAAATCAGGGAGTTGAGACAAAGACTTCAGCAAACAGGCGAAGTTACGGTAGCCCATCTGGATTCGGTCAGCCGGTTACTCGCAGATGTGTCAGCTGTATACTTTTCTGCTACAGACCTTCAGTCAACCATTGATGACTATATCAAAGATCAGGATAGAAATGTACTGGATCAGGAAGCCAGCTACTTATGGAAAGCTCCTGTCGTTGATAAATCTCAAACCATGGCTAAAATGGTACGGTCTTCCTATGCCGGGCAAAACCGTATCCTGCGCTATTTTTTTAATTCCACCTGGGACAATCGGGTAATATTACTCCTGCTCGTTGCCGGCTTTTTTGCATGGGTATTCGTTAATTTCCGCTTATTAAAAAAGCCAAAGCTCAGGGAAGTGTCGACGGAATTCGAACCTCAGTTTATCAGACCCTTTCCAGTATTAGCAACGTTAGTAGTGCTTTTCAACCTTACTCCCTTATTCGAACCGGATTCGCCTTCTATATACATTGAGTTGAACCAGTTTTTACTTCTGGTGACGTTATCGGTTCTTTTCAACTCCTCGCTGGACAAATCAAAAATAAAGTGGTGGTACGTTCTTCTTTTTCTGTACGTTGGGATTGTAGTACTAAATATGATTGTAAATGAGAGCTTCTTCCTACGTACCGCCCTCATACTTCTCAACGCATTTTCTATTTATACGGCAGCCAGGTTTTACCGAAGAAGTGAGATTACGGGAGTGAAATCCAACTTTATCAAACCGGCCATCATTACCCATATTGCAGTGGCGGCGTTATCCATTTTACTGAATGTATTTGGAAGGCTCAGTCTGGCGAAAGCTTTTGGGATAACAGGAATAAGCAGCGTCATTCAATTACTGAGTCTGGCGGCATTCATTCAGGTACTAAGTGAAGCGATGGAGCTGCATATGAAAGTAAGTGCATGCTCCGGAGGTCTGTTTGCAAGGGTAAATATCAACAAAAGCAGACATACTTTTAAGCAGGGTCTTACCTTTCTGGCTATATGGGTTTGGGTTGTCGTATTTTTGATTAATCTGAACCTGCTCGGGCCGGTCGGTCGCTTTCTTGGAAGTATATTGGAAAAGGAAAGGGCACTTGGCAATTTGAAATTTTCGCTGGAGAACATTCTTTTCTTTTCCGTCATTATCTGGCTGGCCAATCTTTTACAGAAAAACGTGGGTTTGTTTTTCGGAGAAGAAGATGCAGACTTTTCAGGTGACAGAATTCAGAAAAGCACAAAACTTTCACTACTACGGCTTATTATTTTCGTGCTCGGTTTCCTCTTCGCGATTACAGTATCAGGCGTACCTTTGAACAAAGTGACCGTATTGTTAGGTGCTCTCGGTGTTGGTATCGGATTAGGTTTGCAGAATATCATTAACAACTTCGTCTCCGGCATAATTCTGATATTTGAAAAGCCGTTTGGCATAGGGGATTTTATCGAACTGGCAGATAAAAAGGGAAAGGTTCTCGAAATTGGTATACGATCAAGTAAAATGCTTACTCAACAAGGATCGAGAGTAATTATTCCTAACGGGGATTTGCTTTCAGGACGATTGGTCAATTATTCCACGCACAATGCACGCCTTAAAATAGAGCTGACGCTAAAAGTACATGCAGACAGTGATATGGAGACAGTGAAGCGACTTATCAACGAAATTGTGGGAAAAGGCGAGGGGATTGTAAAAAAGGCGCCGAAACAAATCCTCTTCAATGCGCTGGGAGCCGATAACATTGAAATCAAAACCCTGGTATGGGTCAGCGATGTGTACGCAGAAGCTGGTTTCCGAAGCTACTTTCTGGAAAATGTATTGCAAAAATTTAGAGAAAAAGGAATTAAGCTGATGTAACCGCTAATCCAACGCTGTCGGGAATCTTACTGGAAAATGGCATGGAGATGTAGAAACAGGTCCCATTTCCCTGAATACTCTCAAACCAGATACTTCCGTTTTGAGCGGTGACGTATTCGTGACACAGTAAAAGTCCTAAACCGACCCCCTTTTCGCCGCCAGTCCCAAAGGTCGACTTGGCATTTAAAGAAAACAGTTCGTCTTGTCTCTGCGGTGATATCCCGATACCTGTATCCTGAATTGTGATGATGCAGTCGTCGCCTCGACGGACGGAGGAAACCATTACCTTACCATCAGCCGGAGTGAATTTGATAGCGTTGCCTACGAAATTTCTCACTACCAGCTGCATCATTTCCCGATCCGCATATATGGCGTGATCGGAAGGAAAATGATATTCCAATTTAATGCCTTTTTGCGCGGCAGCCGCCCTTTCCAATAACAAAGTACCTTCCAGAAGTTCTCCCAGTTGCATGTTTTCACTGCTTACAACAAGTCCATGCGCCTGAGACTTAGACCATGCGAGCAGCTTGGTAAGCATAGACAGGGTTTCCTTCGTTGAACTTAGCAGATCTTTTTTGATTTCCACTCGTTGCGATTCGTCCAGATCAAACCCTGACAACAACTCCAGGTAATTCTGGATATTGGCCAATGGCGATCTTAAGTCATGCGCCACGATAGACATTAACTTGTTTTTTTGCGCGTTGAGTCTTTCCAGCTCCTTGTTCTGCATGATGATCTGCAGATTCTTGTCTTCAATTGATCTTGATTTGTCAATGGTTAGTTGTTTCTCATTTTCATATGCTCTGCGAATGTAATCAGCGCAGAAAAACGCCAGAATAGCAATGACTACATAGGCTGAGATTTCATCAACAAACTTCGTCAACCGGTCGTTATAGGTGTCGGGGATGTATTCGGGATAGAAATATTCAAAAGTGTATAATCCTATGACAACTATTACATTGATTGGAATCCAAACCCTGTTCTGCTCCACAGGATTGATGGCAATAGTAATGAGCAGAAACAAAAGAAAGAATAGTGCCGTAGGGCCGTTGATCCCGGAATTAAGGAAGTAATTAATGGTAAAAAGACCTATACCAACAAAATTCACTAAAAAAATACTGTTTTTAGTGTTTCCACGGAAACGCGACTGGTAATACAGAGTGGCGGTCAGCCCAAGAACTATAGCGCTGGCAACTGCTACTGCACCCAGTCCTACCATATAATTAAACGGAACATTGTAGGCCAGCCCCAGTATTGAGATCAGGCATACTGAATGAAATATCCGCGCATGAAGCGGAAACTGCTCAGAGCTGCCAGACAGCTTTATCCAATATTTATAGAGTTGGGTCTTTACTGACAAAACAAGTCGTATTTATTAAGACGCAAATATAATCTGCACAATAATTTAATTTACAAACTATGTAAAAATATATACGGTTTGAATAGAAAAAATATTACAAATCCTACCCAAACCTTAATAAAACAGGGATCAGCACACTCACCTGACTGTCAAAGCATTAACAACTCTGTCTCATCAACTCTCCAAAAGAGGAAAATATCGCTCTTTTATCACATTCATGTGGTGAACTGGATGCCCCAGAATAACAAAGCCCAATGCAAGCGCCGATATATCGCTTTTGAAGGCAACACCTGACCTGAGCAACATGGAATCGCTCATACCCTTAAACAAAGCGATCGTAGATGCTCTGACCAGATTAAACTCTTCTAAAAGTTGTTGTACCGTCAGATTATCCGCATTCGTATTAGCAGCCAGTATCTCCTCATCATATCCTGGCAAAAGCGTTTTATCGTTACGTGAAAACCGCAATGCCCTGTAAGCCATGATACGCTCGTTATCAATAACATGCTGCAAAATATCTTTGACAGTCCACTTACCGGGCTGATAAACATTCGTTCCCAACTCAATAAGCTTTTCGACCTCGCTATAAATCTTACCGGGTGTGAAGCTATCGAAACCATCAAACAGATCAACATCATCGTCGATCAGATTGATATATCTGTCAAAAAAAGCCGGCATTGGATTTATTTCTGATTTTTTCATGCTTCAGAGGTATAATTCAAAGTTTAATCGGTAAAAAAGTCGTTCTGCTAAAATATAAAATCGTTACCGAATCAGTTGTATCGGGAATCTTTTAAAACAATAATATGTCCTAAAAAGGAAGATAGTATCCCAATAGTCCTTATTAAACAAGTAATTTTCATATGAGCAATTCCATAATCATAGTTGGCGCAGGACCTGGGTTCAGTACAGGCGTGGCAGAAAAATTTGCACGTGAAGGATTTAGTATAGGTCTGATAAGCCGTAATGAACAAAAATTAAAAGCATTGAGTGAGGAACTTACCTCCAAGGGTTTCCCAAGCATCTATTCGGTTGCCGATGCCGGAAGCCAAAGTGAACTTGAACACGCCCTTTCCGATCTCAAAACGCGTCTGGGTGGAGTTTCTGTTTTACTATACAATGCCGCGGCATTAAAAAACAAAGATATATGGACTGAAACACCGGACAGCCTGCTTGAAGATTTCAGACTAAATGTGGCTCACGCCTTATTCTGTGCTCAGGTGCTATACGATGACTTGAAAGAAAATAAGGGTGCAGTTTTGCTTACAGGAGGTGGTCTGTCGAAAAACCCTAACCCTCAGTATGGCTCTCTGGCTCTTGGGAAGGCAGGCACTCTCAATCTCGCCATTCAATTGAACAAACGCCTGAAAGAGGATGGTATTTTTGTAGGAACAATTACAATCAATGGGTTTATAAGACCTTACAGTCCTACGCACTCTCCGGAAATATTGGCCGATAAATTATGGAGGTTGTTCAGGAACCGTACAGATATTGAAGTTCAGCATTAGCATTCTTCTAGGGACTCACCAACGGATACAAAGGTCTTCCAAACCATTTGTATCCGTTTTTTATTGTCTATATTGCCTAAAAACTGAAATATTACTCCGTGTCGCGGACAATTACTCCCAGATTCTACCTATACAAATGATCAGCAATGACGCAAGCGTCCTTGGATTACTTTTAGTAATCCTGGCGGTTATTTTCTACACCGCTTCTTTGCCTGCCAAAGGTTGGCAAAGGTTCTATAGCATCATCCCTCCCCTTTTACTTTGCTACTTTATCCCAGGTCTGCTCAATTCGTTTGGTGTTATTAATGGAAAGACATCCGAGCTATATCCCGTAGTATCCAGATACTTACTACCGGCCTGCCTTGTACTTTTTACAATCGGTATGGACTGGAAATCTTTGATTAACCTGGGACCTCAGGCATTGATAGCCATGTTGGCGGGAACAGCAGGTATTATGATCGGCGGACCGCTTGCATTATGGATCGTTGGTACCATTCATCCTCAGACGGTAGCCGGTGAGGGTAGCGAGGCAGTATGGCGTGGGCTGGCTACTATTGCAGGCAGCTGGATTGGAGGTGGTGCCAACCAGACGGCCCTGAAGGAAGTTTTCAATCCAAGCGATCGCCTTTTTTCTCAAATGGTAGCAGTAGATGTACTGATAGCTGAGTTATGGATGGCTTTTCTGATATATGGCGCCGGAATATCGGCAAAGGTTGACTCCTGGCTTCATGCAAGCAGTGCACAACTCGATCAGGTAAAACACAACATCGAGCTGGAGCAAAAGGGAAAAATGAGAATTCCGACAATGCCGGATTATATCTATCTGGCCGCTGTGGGACTGGGTGCAACCGGCCTGGCACACTGGCTGGCTGAACGCATCACACCTTACTTATCTGCCAACTATCCCTCTTTGGAAAAATATAGTCTCACGTCCAACTTTTTCTGGGTGATCGGAATTGTCACATTTATTGGAATAGCACTATCAGCAACGCCTTTGAGAAAATTGGAATACGCAGGCGCATCCCGGCTCGGTTCAGTTTTTCTATATATTCTGATAGCTACCATTGGAATGCAAATGGACCTGGGTGCCGTTGCCGACAACCCGGGTCTGTTTGCGATTGGTATACTATGGATCTTAATTCATGCAATAATTTTGGTCGCAGTTTGCAGATACCTGAAGATACCATTCTTTTTCCTTGCCGTCGGCAGTCAGGCCAATGTGGGTGGTTCGGCATCGGCATCCGTAGTTGCGGCAGCATTTCACCCTTCACTGGCAACCGTAGGTGTGCTACTGGCAATCCTCGGTTATGCTATCGGTACCTACGGAGGTTATCTGACTGCCCTGATGATGCAATGGGTAAGCGGGCATTAATGCACTGAAGATGTATCCACTTTACCGGAACCGCTTCTTGTCCACAAAACGAAAGGCACACAAATGAGAAACAACACACCAAGGTAAAGGAATACGTCCATGTAAGACATCACCAGCGCTTGTTTGCTTACGGTGTAATCCAGTATTTTATATCCGCTTTTCAGTGCTATATCGGGACTCATTCCTTTTGCGAGAAAACCATTTTTCAAGCCTTCAACACGTTGCTGAACGATGGGGTTATTTACATCCAGTTTGCTGACCAGATCATTACGGTGCAACATATTCTGCCGGGCAATAAAAGTTGTGATTACGGCTACACCGAAAGATCCACCCAACTGCCTCATCATACCGGTAAATGCAGCTCCTTCGCCAATCTCGCGTCCTTTCAAGGTTGACAAAGCCAGCGTTGTAATAGGTACAAACAAAAGGCCCAAACCAATCCCTCTTACAATCAGCATGTTGAAAAATGCATCTTTACCTGTATCCGGTGTAAGAATCAAATAACCCCAATAACTATATATAAAGAAAAAAACCATCCCTATCGCCACAAGATATTGCTGTTTCACCCCACGCTGGAGCAGTTGTCCCACAACAGGCATCATCATAGCCGTTACAATTGCTGCTGGCACCATCAGCATTCCGGATTGTGTTGCTGTCCAGCCTAAGGTTGCCTGAGTATATAACGGTATAATAAAGGTTGATCCGTATAAACCGAATCCGAGTATAAAAGAGAGCACAGTACCAACACGAAGGTTTCCGTTTTTCAATACCCTCAGATTGACAATAGGATTCTTATATGTCAGCTCACGCCAGATGAAGAAAAATAATCCCAAAACAGTGGTTACAGATAAGATGGTGATGATTTCGTCATTGAACCAATCTTCCTCCTGTCCTTTTTCAAGTACGTACTGTAACGAGCCTACAGTGATGGCCAACAATATAATTCCCAGATAATCGATCTCGCTTGCTGATTGTTTTTGAGAAAACCTTGGACTCCGTACAAACTGCATCGTCAAAAGTGCAGCGATAACGCCAAGAGGTATGTTGATATAAAAGATATATGGCCAGCTATAATTGTCGACGATGTAACCGCCAAGTGGTGGCCCTAATGTGGGACCAACAATGACGCCTAAACCATAGATCGCTTGTGCAATTCCGCGCTTTTCAGGTGGATAACTTTCTGTAATCAGCGTCTGAGCTGTTACAAGTAAAGCGCCTCCGCCAAAGCCCTGTATCAATCTAAAGAAGACCAATTCCCAGATATTATCAGCCTGTCCGCACAGAAACGAAGCAATGGTAAATATTACAATGGAAGCCGCAAAGTAATTGCGCCGACCGAATTGTTGAGACAACCAGCTGGTCATCGGCACAACAATTACGTTCCCGATCGCATAGGCCGTGATAACCCAGCTCACCTCAGACAGCGTTCCACCGAGGTTTCCGCGCATGTCGTTCAATGCAACGTTCACAATAGTCGTATCTACGATTTCCAGCAGGGCACACAACACGGCTGTGATTGTGATAATAACCCTCCGAAATCCATATTCTACGAGTGATTCCTGTATTTCCATATCAAAATTTATTTACAGATAACTCTTCCCGGATTCCCGGAAATTTTATGTTCAGCTATCGGTTTTAATCCAGCTCCACATCTACAAATACATTCATCCCTGGACGCAGCTCTCCAATCGGATTTTTATTCGTCTCGTCAAATTCTATACGCACCGGAAGACGTTGTACCACTTTCACAAAGTTTCCACTCGCGTTGTCAGGAGGTAGCAGAGCAAAACGAGCTCCTGTAGCAGGTGAAAATGACGCAACCGTTGCTGTAAACTCCTGATCGGGATAAGCATCCACATGTAATTTCACCTTTTGCCCCAGTTTCATTCTGGTGAGTTGCGTTTCCTTGAAGTTGGCAACTACCCATGGTTTGTGTGTTGAAATAATACTGAACAGCGACTGACCTGCCTGTAAAAACTGCCCCACTTGTGCATTCACTTTTGACACACGTCCATCGGTAGGGGCTGTGATCACTGTGTAAGACAAGTTCAGTTCAGCACTGGCAATTTCTGCCTGACGTACTTTGATAGTGGCATTTGCTATGTTTGTTTGGCGTGAAGTGGCCTGTGTCTGAGAACTTGCGGCACGTGCCTGGCGCTCAGCTGCAGATTTCTGCGCTTCAAGAACCGCAAGCTGGCGTTCAGCTTTCTGCTTTGTAGCCTGTGCCTGTTCAAATTCCTGCTGAGTGATTGACCGATCTTTGATCAGATTTTCGTAACGGGCAAAGTCCTGATTCGCTCTCCATACATTCACCTTGGCCTCTTCAATCTGAGCAGCCACAACCGAAACATTTGCCTGATAGGTAATGCCTGTAGCCGCGGAAGCTGTTGTAGTAGCATTGGCAGCTGTCAGACTTCCTTCTGAACCTGCCAATCCTGCACGTGCCTGTTCCAGTTTGATAATCTGATCGCGGTTATCGAGTACTAGCAGCGTATCTCCTTTCTTCACCGATTGATTATCTTTCACCCTGATCTCGCTTACGTAACCCGATATACGTGGGATCACAGGACTTATATCTGCATCGATCTGCGCATCGTCTGTTTCTTCATGGTGCTGCCCGTGATTGTATTTAATAAATCCCCATGTTCCTCCACCGATTATGAGTGCAGCAAGTATGATCACGAAGGTATAATTCTTCTTTTGAGGTTCGTTAGCCATTTTTTGATCCGTTTCCATCTTGTTTCAATGTGTATTTTTAAGTGTTCAGCTTTTGCTTATTGAATTAAACCTGCTGTCTGTTCGAGTTTTTTATATGCAACTACGGCATCCGCCTTGGCAGCTTCCAGATTGATTTTAGATTGCAGCTGTGCCACATCCGCGTCTAACAGTTCTGTCGTAGTTACAAGACTGTTATCAAATTTATTTTTAGTGATTCTGTAATTTTCATCCGCTTGTTCAATTGCTCTGCCGTAGACTTCAATCTTCTTTTTAGCCAAAACATAATTGTAATAGGCAGTACTCACTTCCAGATGAATACGGTCAGCAAGTATTCCTTCGGAAGTTTTCAATTGTTCCACCCGTGTTTTAGCCTGAGCGATTTTAGCCCCTGATTTCCAAAAAGATGCTATGTCATAACGAACACCAAGCCCGGCATTCATCGCATTTGGTATGGTTGCCACACCCGGAATACTCAAAGCCACATAACCCGCAGTTAATGCCACACTTGGATAGAGGTCTGCTTTTGCCACTTTAATATCCACATTCGCTGACTTCTGACGAATTGCATTTGCCGCGAAATCCTTACGATTCTCCATAGCGTTTTGTTCCCACGTAACAGCGGAGCCTTCATCCTGTAATGAATTAAAAATGCTCGAATCAGCTTCCAACACCGTATTTTCCGATAACCCAAGCAATAGGTTCATGTGAATGATGGTAAGCTTATGATCGTTTTCTGCATTCAGCAGAGCAAGCTGTACATTCGACTCCTGTAATTGTGCTTTCATCAGATCATTTCTGGCAAGCAATCCATTTTTTTCACGGTTTTTAAATTCCGTCACGCGTTCCTGCTCCCGACGTAGATTTTCAGAAACCAAAGCAACAGCTCTTTGTGATTTATATAAATTACTGTAAGCTGCAACCGTGTTCTCAATAACCGAAGTACGTTCAAACTCCACATCCAAACGTACTGCCTGTTCCAGATACTTCGCCGATTCAATACCATATTTGAATCTGAATCCGGAAAATAAAGGCATTGATGCACTTAACATTCCGTACATAGCCTGATGTACATTCAGAGACGATCCACTTCCGCCGGTACTATCCGCTCCTCTGTTGATTTTAAGATCGATGTTCGGCGTATTCAGCCTCAGATACGAAGCCGATAAGCCAAGTGAAGGAAGTTGATTTTCTTTAATTTGCCTGATATTCAGTAGCGCCAGGTCTATATTTTTCTGGCTAAGCTGAAGCTGTTTGCTATTTTGTACACTGAGTGTGACGGCGTCACCCAGCGTGAGTGTTCGTGTTGTTTGTGCAAACGAACCACTAGACAATAACATGAGTACGATACCAACCGGTATAGACAGCATGTCTCTTTTCCTAAGTGTGATTTTCATTGAATACTGCTGATTTAAATAAACTCTTAAGGTGTCGTTTTAACCTCATTTTTAAAAAACTGCGAAATTCCTCTCCGCTTAAATGTTCTATGTTATTGAGTGTTTTGTAGTAATCCTGCGTGGCAATTGCATGGTGAATGGTACCGTAGAGTGTTATCGACAAAAGACTCATATCAATGTTTTTCCGGAAGTATCCTGCCTCCTGCCCTTCCGTTATCAACCTCTTCATCAATTCACTATTTCTGATTTTCATGTCTCTGATGTATTTTGAAACAATTGTGGTACGCTCCGACGACAACTGCTCCCGCATCATGATTTTCTGGAACTGCTCGTTGTCTATGAGTCTGTCTACTGTGCTGTCAATCATGATATTGACTTTTTGAAGCGGAGTCAGATCTTCAAGTAGTAAAATGTGTTCAATCCTAAGGCGCGACTCGGTTATTCGTAGCTCAAACAACGCCTCTATCAACTTGTCTTTTGAACCGAAATAGTAGGAAATCATTGACACATTCACCTCTGCCACTTCAGCTATATCTCTAACCGACGTTCCCTCAAAACCTTTCTTCGAAAACAGTTTTTCCGCCACTGCGATAATCTGTAACTGCTTGGCACTGTACTCCATAGTATCTCCTTTTCTCTAAAGTTGACCTGATGTTTTGTTTCATTGTTCAAACGTACAGCATAAAAAAATGAAAATCAAACGAATGTTTGATTTAGGTAAACAAACGTTTGATTTGGTCAACGTTTTATTGTTTTTATACCATTAAAAATTTTTAATCTAAAAAAGAAGGTCGCGGGAGTACCTCACGACCTTAAAACATAGCGCGTCTAAAAGTATTATTTAATTCGACCCGGGTTCTCTGTTACAAACGCACCCCAGCCTCCTTTTTTAGATTTTTTAGTTGATGTCTCAGAAGCTGACGCTGCCGGGGAATTAGCATGGTAATGATGGCATATCGCTATCGCTATTCCATCTGTGGCATCAAAGAATTCCTTACTCAACTCCATCTTAAGAATTTTTTCGAGCATGTACGCGACCTGTTCTTTAGAAGCATTACCGCTTCCTGTTACCGACTGCTTTACTTTTTTGGGCGAATACTCTACGATAGGAATATCTCTCGCTAATGCCGCTGCCATTGCTACCCCCTGGGCTCGCCCCAATTTCAACATAGACTGCGGATTTTTTCCATAAAACGGATCTTCAATTGCCATTTCATCGGGTAAATAGTCGGTAATCAACTGGGATATCCGCTCAAAGATTTTCTTCAACTTCAGTTCATGAGTCGTATATTTGCTCAAATGAATTACACCGTATTGCACCAGCGTGATTTGCTGGCCTTTAACCGAAATAACTCCATAGCCCATAATTTGTGTACCTGGATCCACACCAATAATCACCTTTTCCGGCAATTCGGCTTGCTGCTTTTTAATCATGGTGCAAGATAAGCAAGTCTACAATCCAAAAGAAAAAAGTAAATGGCGGAAGCTACTCTGGCTGGGAAAGCTGCTGGTTACAATTCTTATTATTTCCTACATCTACAGGACATTCAAAAATGAACAGAAAGGTATTCAGGATATTGGTTTGGTATTCAGTAAAATTCTGAATTCAGGCAATGCTCATGTCATTTTACTTATGTTGCTACTTGTCCCGGTCAACTGGGCCCTGGAAAGTCTTAAATGGCAACGACTGGCAAGACGTGTAGTTGATCTCAGTTTTTGGGATGCTTTCAGAGGAACCTTGTCAGGGCTCGCTATCGGTGTGGCTGCGCCGGCTCAGCTTGGTGATACCATCGGGCGACTTGCCGCTTTGAAAACAGATAACAAACTTCATGCAATAGGCGCAGCCCTCATTTCGAACGGAATCCAGTTTTATGTATCCGTCGTGGCAGGTTCAATAGGATGGTTATTAGTAAGCAACCGGCTTGACCTGTCTCCTGCTGCTACCTTCTGGCTCAACACGTTACTGGCATTTATCATTGTATCCGTATGGGGCATTATGCTTTTCAGAAAAAAACTGAATGACTGGAAACCTGAGAAAGCGTATTTAAAAAAAATACAATTGTATCTGCGCGTGGTTGGCGAATACAGCGTCGCTGATTTACTTTCTGCCACCTGTTTCGGAGCGCTCAGATACGTAGTCTTCATGGGACAGTTTCTTCTTGCGCTGTCATTGTTCGAATTCCCGGTAAGCTTTTTGCAACTTACAGCATGCGTGACGCTTATCTTTCTTGCGAAGACACTTATTCCCGCTATTAATGTGCTTGGAGATTTGGGTTTGAGAGAGTTCACCGCACTCTTTGTTTTTCAACAATATAATCTACTGCCGGAAGAAATTATAACAGCTACCTTTCTGGTTTGGATCATCAATGTTTTAGGACCGATACTCATAGGAGTTTATCTGATATGGAGATCGAAATGGAAGAATCTTATACCTTAAAATGCCATCCAATATGCCGTATGCCATTAGCCTACTCACCATTGTTCTATGGCTACTTTTAGCCAGTTACTGTTTGTTTACATTTATATTAAAATACTTCTGGGATAAATTACCTACCTATCCCAACGCAGACAACTACACGGATTTCATTTCCGTGATCATACCTGTACGTAACGAGGAGGCAAATATTGAGAATCTGCTCAATGACATCAGTGCCCAGAACTTTCCGGTACGTCAATTTGAAGTGTTGGTTGTTGATGATAGTTCTACTGACAAAACTGCTGAAATTATAAGACATTGTGCGCTCACGCTGCCTGTTTCAATACAACTTATACAATTATCAGACGAGAGAACGGCCTCCCCAAAGAAGCGCGCTATAGAGACCGCCATTCCATTGTCAATGGGAAATTTGATCGTTACTACAGATGGCGACTGTCGTGTAGGAACTGGCTGGCTGGCTGGTCTGGCGTCCTGTCATCAGGCGACTGGTGCCAAACTAATGAGTGGACCGGTTACTTTCACAACATCCGAATCAATAACCGATCAGCTGCAGATTGTAGAATTTTCAAGTTTGATAGGCAGTGGAGCCAGTTCCATTGCTTCAGGTAATCCATCGATGTGTAACGGGGCAAATCTGTGTTACGAAAAGGATGTCTTTAATCAGGTAAATGGTTACGAGGGAGTCAGGCATATCGCATCGGGGGACGACGAATTTCTCATGCACAAAGTTGCGCAACACTATCCCGGCGGAGTTCATTTTGTTAAAAATCCGGAAGCGACTGTGCAAACGCAAGCTCATCAGAACTGGACACTCTTTTTCAGGCAGAGAAAACGCTGGGCCAGTAAATGGAAACATTATCAAAGTAAAACACCACTCTTGCTTGCATTGTACGTATTCTCCTGCAATGCTGCCCTACTCATCAGTATGGCAATGTTGCTCTGTTCCCAACTATCTTTAAGCTCATTTGTAGTACTTGCCGCATTGAAACTGGTACCTGAGTGGATATTTCTGGGAAGCGTACTTACTTTTCTAAAGAAGAAAAATGCCATTCCTTTCATTCCTCTAACACAACTCTTTTACCCGTTTTACGTGTGCTTTTTCGGACTTGTAGCGCAGAGCAGGCAGTATGAATGGAAAGGCCGGAAGTTGGTATAATCGAGTAGGAGGAAAATGAAAGTTTTCCTCCTTTCATTTTCCGTCCTCTCACACCACCGTGCGTACGGGCCTCGTA
>NZ_QNUL01000042.1 GCF_003383615.1 Dyadobacter luteus | reverse complement strand
CATGTATTAAGCCTGCCGCTAGCGTTCATCCTGAGCCAGGATCAAACTCTCCATTGTAAATTTTTTTGTGATCTCTACTGCTTCCAGTAGGACCGAATCTTCTTAAACGAGTTTTTCTTACTCCTTTAGTTTATCTCATCATGTCAAAGAACAAAACCAATCAGACTCTCTTTCTTCTCTTTTTCTCTTTCGCCGTCTGCGATTGGGATTGCAAAGGTAGAAAATGTTTTTCGCAATGCAAGTGCTTGCTTAAAAATATTTGTCTTTTTTTGAAAGTTCTTTGATATTTAAAATAAATACTAAAAATTGTTCTTAAAATAACGTCAAAAGGACAAAAATGAGCGTTATATTTTCTCCACTCCACTTAGGATACAATACCAGTAGATGCCCAAAAATTAAACTAGTATATTTTCACATTTTAGTTATATATCCAATATTCTCCTTACTATTTAATATCTGTATGGACTTTAAGGCTCTTCTTTGAATAAATCCATTTTCAATCTCAACTTGGCAGTAGGTATTTCCGTAAATTTGCGTCGTAAAGATATCCGGGCACTTACTATTATAGGAGATGATTTTTCACAGTACCAAAAACAAGAATTTAACAGCATCATTGGAAGAAGCTGTATTCCGCAGCTTACCTTCGGACAACGGGCTTTATATGCCTGAAAAAATCCCTCAGATCGATTCATCTTTCCTTGATACGATAGAAGACCGCTCATTTAAAGAAATAGCCGTAGAGGTAGCTTTTACACTTCTCTCCGACGATGTATCACGGGAAGACATTACCTCTATAATAGATAAGGCATACGATTTTGAAGCACCTGTTGTTCAAATTACGCCTGGTGATTACGTTCTTGAACTGTTTCATGGCCCTTCGATGGCCTTTAAAGACTTCGGTGCAAGATTCATGGCGGCATTAATGTCCCATTTTTTAAGCCGCTCCGAGCAGGAAATTAAGATACTTGTAGCCACGTCCGGTGATACGGGCGGAGCAGTTGCACAAGGATTTTATAAGGTGCCAGGTATATCTGTCACTATCTTGTATCCGAGCGGTAAAGTGAGTGAGATTCAGGAAAAACAACTTACTACTCTTGGACACAATGTAAGAGCCATCGAAGTTGACGGTACATTTGATGATTGTCAAAGTCTTGTAAAAGAAGCCTTTCTAGACAAGGAACTATCTTCGAAGTTCAATCTGGCATCTGCTAATTCGATTAATATCGCACGATTGATACCTCAATCGTTTTACTTTTTCTCAGCTTATGCTCAACTTAAAAAGCTGAACAAACCAATCGTTTTTTCAGTGCCAAGCGGCAACTTCGGGAATCTGAGTGCCGGCTTACTTGCATTCAGAATGGGGCTTCCTGTTCATCGTTTTATTGCTGCAACAAATTTGAACAACGCAGTTCCAAGATATCTTGAAAGCGGATCCTTTGAACCACGTCCATCCATTGAAACAATCTCCAACGCGATGGATGTGGGCAATCCAAGCAATTTTATCCGAATGACACGTTTGTTGAATGATGATCTAAATCTGATCAACGAAAAAATTGTCGGTTACTTTTATAACGATTCCCAGACAAAAAAAGCGATGCGTGAAGTTTACGGAAATACGAGCTACGTATTATGTCCGCACACAGCAGTTGCTTATAGAGCACTGGAAGAATACCGGCAGCATGAAGAGACTGATTTCACAGGTGTGTTCCTTTCAACTGCCCATCCGGCCAAATTTATCGATCTGGTGGAAGATACTCTTGGTAGAAAGGTGGATGTTCCCGAAAGACTGAACGAATTGCTTTCTATTGAAAAAGTATCCATTAAAATGGATACATCATTTTCGTCTTTCAAGAATTTGTTATTGAGCTAGTTACGTGATAAATATTAAAAAAGGATGCGCCTGAGATTTAAACAGACGCATCCTTTCGCATACAAGGTCGCAAATATCAAAATGTAAAAAGGAAGAATTTCGTATGTTTTCGCGAATTCTTCCTTTTTTGGTTTAATTGATCAAATCGCCCCGAAGCAGTCTGAACCTTTTCCTTGAGTCGGCTACAAAAATACTTCCCGGATATTTTTCCATTAATTCCTGAAACATCCGCATTGCCTCCTCTTTGTTATTAAGTTTTTCCTGGTTCAATTTTGCCATGGTATAAAGAGCGTCATCCCCCAAAATATCTACTCCGAATTTTTCATACAAAAGTTTGAGTGAAGCCATCGCTTGCTGATTACTATCAAGCTTCATATAAGTGTTGGCAGTAAGCCACAATATCTCGTCCGATAAACTGTGATTCTCATATTTAGCATAAAGTGCCTTCAACATTTCCAAGGCTTCATACTTCTTATTCTGAAATAGCAACAGCTCTACATTCGAATATTCTTTCATTGCTGTTTCCGAGCTATCCAAACCTGTATTGTCCATAATAAGCAAACCCAGGCTATTCGCATCATTAGCGATTTCTCTGGTTGTCGCTTTCTTAAGTATATCCAGTACCGACTTAGCTAACTCAAATTCTCCTTTAAAATAATGCAGCTTTGCATTTCTAAGCTTTGCCTCATAACCAAGCACATCATCTTTTTGTGATTTCTCTACTTGCGAATAAATCAGGGAAGCCTCCCATGGCTCTCCCTGAAGTAAATAGATATCTCCCAAATCCAGTTTGCATTTATCTACAAACTTCTTTTCCTGTTTACCAGCCTCTATAACATTCTCCAGAATTGAAATAGCCTTTTTAAAGTCATCCATATAGAAGGCATGTAATATTGCCATATTCCGGAGTGCTTCAATAGTACGGACATTCACACCGAGCTCATCCACCAGAGCCTGGTACTGGGTCAGTAGCTTTTCAACTTCACTTTTTTTAACAGGATAGGTATTTTTTACTTGTTCTTCCCTCGAAACAATAGCCATTCTTCTGGAAACAGGATAAAGTTGGCCGGTAGGATATTCTTTCACCAGATAATCAAAAACCTGAACAGAGGATCCATAATCCTGATTCTGGAATGCAAGCTGTCCAAGATTGAACAGTCGCGATCCATTGTGCTTAAATCGCTTGTCTAAAGCACGCTCCTGTATAAATGCTTTATGAAAGTCTTTTTTCTGAATCTGATACCAGATCAGTAACTCGTTATAAAAACCTTCATTAGGAAACTTTTGTATACGCTCATAAAGCACCTTTTCCAGAAGCGCCTGCTCCTTTTCATCTTTGGTAAAATCCTGAAGCATTGCCTGAACAACTTCCATATTCTGATAGCGCATACCATAAGATAAAAGCTCATCTATCATTTTCTGTGGCTCATTCAATTCTCTATAGATGCTTGCCATTTCCAGCTGAAAAAGATCGTCACGCTTTGCGACCAGGCGCGCATCCTGGAATGTGTTCTTCGCCCAAAGTGGCTGATTCATGCTGCGAAACTCCTCTGCTATTTCACGCTTTAAATCTATTCTGAGACCAGTTGCCGATAGAGCCTGCTCAAACCTTCTGGAAGCTTCCGCCGGCTTTCCCTGGGCCTCTGAAACACTACCCCAGAAGAGCTGGTACCAGGCTTCGTTCGGTGCATCAGATTTAATCTGCTTTTTGAAAAATGAATCTGAATCAGACCAAGCCTTCATTCTGATTATACATGCTGTATAATTTTTCAGAGCTACCCTATCAAACTGTGTTTTGATGATATCTGTATAATAACTGACCGCCTTCTGGCAATCATCCTTTTTGAGGTATTCATCGGCCAGCTCCCGGTTCGTCTGCGCCCGGCCCGCCTCCCCGGCCCCGAGCATAATCCCTATCATCAATAGCCTATAAACCCTTTTCATAATAGATAAAAAAATCTTTTTGTTTATTTATTATCACTTATTAGAGTTGTGGAAATGTGTATAAAGAGCTTATACACTTAAGATTAACAGAGTTATCAACATTTTGTGGAAAACTTTAGGTATTTATCCACTGTAGTATTTACTTTTATGCACAACTAAGTTGTTGACTTACAATATTAGAAATTATTTATTGACATTCCAATGTGGGTAAGTGGTACTCATTATCATATTTAGTTATCCACACTTTCTAAAGTGAATTAACCATATGTTAACTCAGGAGTAAGTGTGAGTTGTCCACTAGAGGACGGAATCTTAAAAGATATACACACTAAAACTGGTTTATCCACAGAGTTGTTCACATCTTTAGCTTAGTTATAAACAGATTTTCGGAGATATTCACATAGTTATCCACAACAAGTGAATAAGAAATGTGAATATCCTTACTGTGTGGACAAAATAAGGTTGATATCATTCAGCTCAAAGTTGCTTTTGATGAGTAATTTTTCGGGGAGATAGAAGATTTGTTCAGGTTGAATACCTTTTTCAATTTGTCCGGTGTCCCATCTTCCGTTTTTGTTGCTGTCGAAGATCGCTCGAAGGAAATATTTACCTTGAGGGATATGAATAAAGTGATAGGTAGTGCCAATATGTTGGTCTATCAACTTATACTGTTCGTCCAGGAGCTGCACGATGTAGGCTACCGAAGTATCGGTATTCATAACAGTCCCGCTAAGCATTCCGTAATCCTCATCTTTAATAACGGGATGTTTAATCAAAGTTTTTGGAAGTGTATCACCCTCAACACTGATCACACTACCTTTTGGAAGTTCCCATTTAATAGTATCCCGGGCTGTTGATTGAGCATTTATGGTTAGTTCGTTTCGGGTTTTATTCCATTTATAAGATAGTCCTTTGAGTGGTTGCCTACTTACAGAATCTGCCAGTAGTTCAATTTTGTCGCCATCCAGTAACTGAACCGGTTTGTTAAAAATCATGTGGTAAGTGAATGATTTTGCCAGCGCTTTTCCTTGCTCTGGTTTCTGCGCAAGCGTGAAGGGGTCTTTCTGACGTTCTTTAGCTCTTGGCGGAAGAAATGCGATTTTTTGCTCCAAATCGGTAGATACATTTAAAGAATCGGTTACCGTCAGATTCACGACCGTTGTATCGGAATGGGGTTGTACATTAAAGAATTTTATGGAATTGCCGTTTTCAAGCATGTAGGGGAGGCTATCCTGACCAGCGAATTTGACTTCGACCTGAGCAATGTTTTTATTAAACATAACACCATAATTGTTCACTTTGGGAATTGTACGCTGAACCTTCAACGGTGTATTATCAGAGAGAGCCATTCCCAGGTTGTAATGGATGGAATCTGCACCTGCATAGATGGTTTTATCCCAAAACCCTACCTTTTCATCTTTGGCGTTGTACAACATGTTTCTGTTTTTATCGTCGATAGCAATGAGTTTGTAGGATTTCAACTGGATGTTTTCGATGCTGAATACTCCGCTGCTGTCTGTTCGTGAGAAGTAGTAGGGCTTTTGCTTGGATACATTGAGCGTATCACTGATGTTATAGAGTCCTACGAGTGCGTCAAAGATGGGCTTGTTTGTTTGCACATCTTTTAAAGACCCATAGACACGACCTGAATCAAGTGAGCTACCGGTGCTGAAGACTAATTTTAGATTTTTAGCAGGGTTGCGCTCAGCGAAATCTTTAATTCCATCGCCAAAATTGAGTGTATATGTGGTACTGTCCTGAAATTGTTTTTTGAAGTTCAGAGTGATTGAGGTTCCGTTTAATCTGTAGGTATAGGGATTATCGGCCTCGGGTGTGATGATGAGTTTCTGATTAATGTTGTCCACGACAATATATTCGTCGAAGAAAAGCTGAATTTTACTTTCTTTAAAGTTTACAGTTTTGTTTGCAGGAATGCTTTGAATCAGGTTGGGGGAGAGGGTGTCTTTCTTCCCCCCTGTTGGTGATACTTGCTGTGCACAGCGGAAGAATGCTACAAGGCAAATGAGAATGATTACCAGTGGTCGGATCATAGGTTTTACTAAATAAAAGCCCTCAATACATTTTCATGAGTATTGAGGGCTGGTTACAAGGTTTGAACAGATTATTGTTTTGTAATGATATAAATGAGACTTGATGTATTGGTGCCATCCTGACTCGATTTTCCTTTAAAATTCGATAGCAGACCGGTTGTTGCAGTGTCTAGCAGACTCACTGCACCCGCTTTGTATTTGGAGCTCAGCATGCTCACGTAAAACGAATCAAACCACATAGGGAGGACTTGCTTCACATGAAGTTGGTGCCGGTTCATAAGGTTTTTCATGCTTGCTTTTGTGAAGTGGTACAGGTGCCTGGGAACGTCATAGGCTGCCCAAAACTTGCGGTACTTCTGCGCATCGAATGACTGCGGATTAGGTACTGCAATGATCAGCTTTCCATTTTCATCAAGGTGTTCGCGTAGCCAGGAAATGGTTTCGTTCAGGTCATGAATGTGTTCCAGAACATGCCATAGAGAGATGATTTTAAACTTCTCATTTTGTAATTCAGGTGCAAGGATATTGTTGAAAATCTCTCCTCCTACTCTCCTGGATGCGATCATTCTTGCATCATTGTCAGGCTCAGTAGCTGATACTTTCCAGCCATCGTTTTTGCAAGCCTGAATAAAGCTTCCGGTACCGCAACCTATATCAAGCATGCTGCCTTTCCCTCCGTTAAGCTGGTTTATAAGCTCCACTTTTTGCTTGATGGTGTGGTTTCTTACACCGTTATATATCTTGCTCATGAGGTCGGTGCCTCCATCGTGGTGAGATATATAGTTCTCAGATTGGTAGTACGCCCCTATGTCTTCTATTGGCGGACGCGGATTGGTGAACAGGAAATAACATTCGTTGCACTGTTGTATTGTAAACTCTTTATGCGAGACGGTGTAGTCCTCTACATTCAGATAATTACTGAAAGTGGAAGACTGACAAACCGGGCAATGATCTAATGTTTCTAATGGCATTATCTACCTATAAATAGCATGAGTACGGAAATATCTGACTGGCTTACCCCACTGATTCTGGATGCTTGTCCAATGGTAGTGGGTCTTGTTCTTTTGAGCTTTTCACGCCCCTCAAATGACAAGGAACTAACAGCATCGTAGTTAAAATTATCGATGATATTGAGATCCTCTAGTCTGTTCATTTTTTCTACAAGGAGCATTTCCTTTTCAATGTAGCTGTCGTACTTAATGTGTATCTGCGCCTGCTGAACAGAGTCAGGGTTATAGTTGGCGATGATATCCTGGATTTTGGAGGAAGACTCAGCTAGCTGTTCTATCGTGATCTGTGGTCGTTTTAGGAGCTGAGTGATCGCGGTTTTTTCTCTCAGCGGTGCTGTCCCCCACTGTTCCAAAGTTGTATTTATTTCTTCCGGGGTCAGCTTGGTGGTAGAGAACTGATCTACAATTTCATCTACTTCTTTTATTTTTCTGTTTACGTTGTCAAGTCTCTTTTGATCTGCCAGACCTATTTCGTAACCTCTTTGGGTAAGGCGAATGTCAGCATTATCCTGGCGTAAAAGTGTCCTGTACTCCGCACGCGAAGTGAACATCCGGTAAGGTTCTTCTGTACCTTTATTTATTAGGTCGTCGATGAGCACACCGATGTAGGCTTCTGATCTTTTTAGTGTGAAAGGTTCTTCACCCTGCGCATTTCTATGCGCGTTGATACCAGCCATGAGTCCCTGACATGCGGCTTCTTCGTATCCCGTAGTTCCATTGATTTGACCCGCAAAAAAGAGATTCTTGATCAAATGCGTTTCCAGTGTCGACTTAAGTTGTGTTGGTGGGAAATAGTCGTATTCGATGGCGTATCCTGGTCGGAACATTTTAGCATTTTCGAAGCCGGGAATTTTTCTGAGTGCAGCGTATTGTACGTCCTCCGGCAAAGAAGTTGAGAAGCCATTGACATATACTTCCACTGTATCCCACCCTTCCGGTTCAACAAAAATCTGGTGACGGTCTTTATCAGCGAAACGATTAATCTTGTCTTCTACGGATGGGCAATATCTGGGACCAATTCCTTTAATACGTCCTGAGAACATGGGCGACTTTTCAAATCCGGTTCGCAGTACTTCATGTACTTCCGAATTAGTATAGGTTATCCAGCAACTTCTTTGTTTGGTCAGAGGAGCTGTGTCGGTGTAGGAAAATTTACTTGGATTTTCATCTCCTGGTTGCTCCTCCATTTTAGAGTAGTCAAGAGAGCGTCCGTCTACTCTTGGTGGGGTTCCGGTTTTCATCCTGCCCGCTTCGAACCCAAGTTGCACCAGCTGTTCCGTAATTCCTGTGGCTGCCTTCTCTCCTGTTCTTCCTCCACCAAAATTTTTCTCACCGATATGAATAAGGCCGTTGAGAAAAGTACCGTTCGTTAGTACTACCGCCTTTGATTTGATTTCAATCCCGAGACTCGTTTTTACCCCGGCTGCTTTTCCATCCTCCACGATTATTTCTTTGGCGGTATCTTGCCAGAAATCTACGTTGGGGTTTGCTTCTAGTATATTTCGCCACTCTTGCGCAAAGAGCATCCGGTCGCTTTGGCAACGGGGGCTCCACATAGCTGGTCCTTTGGAAAGATTAAGCATGCGAAACTGAATCATGGTCTTGTCGCTTACAATTCCTGACTGTCCGCCGAGCGCATCAATTTCACGGACGATTTGTCCTTTTGCCACACCACCCATCGCGGGGTTACACGACATCTGTGCAATGGTATGCATGTTCATTGTGATAAGTAGTACCTTGGATCCCATGGTAGCTGCCGCCGCCGCAGCTTCGCAACCCGCATGTCCCGCACCTACTACAATCACATCATATTCTGGAAACATAATTTGATTTTAATCTTCGTGAATTACGTTGAAGTACTTTAATTAAAGTGTTCCACGTGGAAATATTTAGAAGAGCATAAGGCATTCATCCTCTTTGGCTCTCATCTGTAGTTTTAATTCATCTGTTGAATCCTCATAGCCCATCAGGTGAAGTAAGCCATGAATGAGTACCCGACGAAATTCCGTTTCAAAAGGAACATTCAAAGATTCAGCATTGTCGCGGACTCTGTCTACGCTCACAAACACATCACCCTCCAGCTTGTCCTCTTCCTCGCTGTTGTCAAACGTTATAATGTCCGTGTAATAGTCATGATCGAGGTACTGCTTGTTTACCTCCAGCAGATAATCGTCAGAGCATAAAATATAATTAAGCTCTCCTAATTTGTAACCATTTGATTCTGAGATGGATTTTATCCACTTAGTCGTTTTCATGACTTGCGGAACCTTGAATTCAATCTCCTCCGGGAAAAACTTAAGCATAATAGATAAATAATTATGTAACTTTTGGTTACATAATAGTTTGGTACTAAACAGGTAATTTCATAGTTAATATAACCTGCAAAGATACTAACTATCTGATAAAGATTACCCGACAGATATTTTCGACCTGTCGGGTAATACCTGCCCGTTAACTTACTTTAACGAAAAACTAGTTTTTTGCCTGGTATTTTCTGAAGTACGTATCTACTTCACGTTTGTAAAACGGAGAGAATGTGGGTGGGATTGTTCGCAGCAATTCTGTCTGTTTTTCCTTTTCACGAATGTATTTTTCAAACGCAGCGGGAGGTTGGCGAGGTAATTGCTTCGCTGCCTGAGCTTTACGTTGCTCATCCTCATCCTGTTCACGCATGGCTTTTTCAGCCTCCAGTAAGCGTGTAGTAATTTCCTGATTTCTTTTAATCAATTCAGGAGATACCCGCTTATTTACAAGGTCGGTTTCATTCTGATCCATTTTTTCAGCAAGATCCTGTAGCTCCTTACTCATTTGTTTGCCCGCTTCTGTTCCTTTCAGCGACTCCATCATTCGCTCAATTTCCTTACGTATGGCATATTGCTCAGCAGCCATTCGCGCCAGCATTTCTGATCTCCCCCCCTCCCCTTCTTTACCGGATCCGAGCTTTTTCATCTCCCCATTCAGCTTATCCTGCCGCTCTCCCATACCTTCACCGCTCTGTTTTCCTTTTTCCTTTCCCTTCTTTCCTTTTCCCATTCCGGGCATTGCCATCGCCATTTGTTCCTGCATTTGCTTAAACACATCGCTGAGCATCAATGCAAGATTATTCATGGAAGTCATTGCAAATTGTTGTTTTGCTGTGGCTACACCTATTTGCCGGTCTTTAATCCCTTTGACACTTTCATCCATATAGGATTTCATGTCGTTGAGTTCCCGGGTAATGAATGACTGTATCTGAACTACACGGTTAGCCAGTGCATAGAGGCTATCCTCCACCACTTTTGCATCGTCTTTAAGCTTCAGCTGTTGCTGACCCAGTTTTACAAATCTTGGATCTTGCAGATTAACTCCCCTAAAATCCTTCATCAGTGCCTCCTGGTCGAATGATAAAGTGATGAGGTTTTCAAGGATATCACGAAGTGCATCCAAATCTTCCTGCATCTGCTCCATTTCTGCTCCTTCCATAGCACTCTCCATCGACTGTGCCATTTCCTGCATAGATTTGGCAGCCTTTTTTTGCGCTTCTGAGGCTTTTTTATTCTCCTGCCTACTCAGTGCCTCATTGCTCTTTTTCATCTCATCAGAAGCCTTTTTTTGCTCTTCTTTCGGTGTTTCTACCGGTTGTTCCAGTTCTTCACTTAGTTTTTCAACCTCCTCAGACTCTTCTTTTGTTTTTTCGAACTCATTCTGAATGGCTTCCTGTTCCTTTTTTAGCTCTTCATTCTGAGCTTTTTTATCATTTGTATTTTTGTTTTTCTCGTTTTCCAAAGATTTTTCTGATAAAGCTTCCTCTTTTTCAGAGAGTTCGTTCAGCTTCTCTACCAGATTTTCCATTTTCTGTTCAAGCTGCATTTGTTTAAACAGCTTCATGGTTCGTTCAAGCTCTTTTTCCAGATTATGCTCCTTATTCCGGAGCTTTTCCATCAGAGAAGATAATCTCTCGCTTTGTTTCTGTTCAAGCAGCTTTTTGAGCTCATTATACATTTTCTCAGTATCCTTGTCCATCAGCTCATTCATCAGTTTCTGCAGCTGATCTATCTTGTTCTGGAGCTCGGGGCTTTGCTGGTTAAACTGGCGGGCCTTATCATTGCTGTTCTGATATTTCTCCTGCATAGCCTGAAGTTCCTTCATCAGATCTTCCCGCTTTTTCAGAATATCCTCGACCTGTTTTTGTTCCTTGAAATCAAGTTCTTTGTTGCTCTTAAGGCGGTTTTCCAGATTATTCAGATCTTTTTCCAGACTTTTCGCCTTGTTCATGGCCGACTGCATCTGGTTTTCGGTGTCCTGTACAGACTTTTTAATTTCAGCCTCTACTTTATCCCTGGAAGGAACAGTAAATTGAATAGATCGGGATCGGGCGCTTTTCGGGCCGTTTACGCCATCGTTGTCCCATACCTGAGCATAGTATTCAATTTTGTCACCTGGCGTGAGTTTGAGGCTGTCTACATACCATTGAAAAAAGAAGCTCTGAGTATTGACAGTTTTATTAAAAGGGATCGGTATAGATTTCGGTGCTGATGGTTTATCCTGCTTTTCCCGATGAATCGAGTAAAACAGTTTAAGTTGAGAAAAACCGTAGTCGTCGCTAATAGATCCGCCCAGAACGAGGTAATTGTAAAGTGTAGTATCCTGGAAATTTTCAAGGTTCAAAACGGGCGTTCTATCAGGAATAACATTGATGTAATAACCAATTTTATCAGCGTTATCCGCCTCATCATTCTTCATCAGTACCTGATATTGAGAAGATTTACGTGCTGAACGGCGTATTTCGAAATGGTCATCCCCACTCTCTTTTGCTTTAAAAAATGCAGAATCATTATCGAAGCGGATACCCAGAGACTTCGCCGAGGAAGTATTAAAATTCCACTCTATGGTCGTTCCTTCCGGTACCGACAAGTTCCCTACATTGCTCAGACTTTCAGCGGGTTTGTTGATGTAAACCGGATAGTGCAGGTTTACATCAAACGATAGAAGAGAAGGTCTTTCAACTACTTTAATTTTATATTCATCAGAGGCGAAACCAGCTGCGTCGAAGGAAAAAACTGCGTCGCGCTGCAGATTTTTAAAGGTATAGGTAAAAGTCTGTCCTACAGCAGGGTTTAGTTTGAAACGACTTCCATTCTGGACCAAATACACGGCCTGAGGCAAGGCGTCTCCCTGTAATTTTAGTTTAAGCTCAAAATCTTCATTTCTGAATGCCTTAAGATTCTTATTTTCCAGTACAAAAGAGAAAGGCGCATAGGTGTAGTTTTTCTGGAAATGGATAATCCTGTCTGAGCTGGAGGTAAAAAATGAAGGATTGAAAAGCAGGATCGCAGCTATAGCGGCAATAGGGTAAATCGCGTACTTCAACCATTTTTTATTCTCATTAAAACGGATGGCATCAGAGAATTTAACGATCAGCAGCTGCCCCGACTTTTGTCTGATACTGGCGTCAATCAGGTCGGATTGTACACCGGATAAATTTCGGAGCTGGAGTGTATTAACCAGTTTATCACCTACCTCAGGGAAATATTCACCAATCTGAATGGCAGCCTGTTCATCAGAAATAGGCTTTTTCAAACCTATAAGATGAATCAGCGGCTGAACGACCCATTGAATAAGAGAAAACACGATGACTGCCAGAAAGCCGAAAAACAGCATTCCTCTTACAGCAGAACTGAATCGGCCGAAGTATTCGAGGGTATTGAAAAACAAATAGACTGTAAGCAGAAGCACTACGGAAAAGATGATTCCTTTGAGTAGCTTGTTCTGATAGTATTTCTGACGGTATTCCTGAATGCGTAGCAACAGGCCTTCCATTGCTGGTGTGAAAGGTGTCATATGTATAGAGGTAAATCCTGGATTTCCTAAATAACGTTACCCTGAATGTAAAAGTACATATCGTTCTTACGAGGGAAAACGAAGTAATTTAAGCATTATTTGTCTCTTATCCTTTGGATCCGGCAGATTTCACGCACGTGAGAGAGCAACATAAAATACAGAAAAACTCAGAATGTAGCCAGCAAACCTACAGATGCATAGTTGATCCAGTTGAAGTTATAGATTTTATCTACGTCGGCTCCACCTTCCACCACTCTGTAACCCAACTTAACACCCAGTCGCGAATTTATCTGATAAGCCGCACCGGCAAAAATATCCTCAGCACGACCAAATTTTGAAGCAAGCGCATCTCCTTCAACAATAAAAGACCAACGATAGGAAGGCTTGTATGCAGCATAAAAATTGACCAGAGGCACAAATCCCAGGTCGTCATAGTGTGTTTCGTGGATGTCGTTTTTAAAGCGTATATCAGCATCTCTTACTTTTCCTGTAAGCCCTGCTCCTACCCTCCATCGTCCGGTGCGTACAAAATCATATCGATAGGTAAGACGATAAGAATTGAATTTGTAGAAAACCTCTAATGGTGTTCCATGTTGGAAAATGAGAGAATTGAAATTTACATCTCTGTTGAAAGAGCCATCGTAAGTGACAGACAGCGGTGCGTACAAAGCTGAGATATTATGTCTGCCTGCTATGGTATAGGTTCCTCGGAGCCGAAAGAATACTTTTGGTTTGATGGAGAGTTCATCAGCAAGATTGACAATAGTACCGCCTGAATTAGGGATTCTTACTTTGTTATAGTTTGTACCGGGAACAAGACCTGATTCAAGATCAAGACTAAACTGGGCGAAGCTGTCCAAAGCATTCAAAAGAAAGCAGCAGATAAGTATTATCCTGAATATCATACCTATGAGAAATAAGGGTAAATAAAAAAGCAACCCGGTGACGGATTGCTTTTTACAAAATTGATGCCAACAGCATCTTATTTCTTCTGTTCTTTTTATTAAGCTTCTACTGTTGTGAGTGGCTTATTTTTTACCTCAGAAACAAATGTTTTGATATCATTTACAAGATCGTTGCTTTCCATCAACACGCGGATGAAAGCGCTACCGATAATAGCTCCTGCTGCATACTGCGAAGCCTTGCTGAAAGTTGCATGGTCCTTAATACCAAAGCCGATCAGTCTCGGATTTTTCAGTTGCATGTCGTTCAACCGCTCAAAATAGGATTCCATATTGGTACTAACCCCACTTTGGGAACCTGTAACACTGGCAGATGAAACGGTATAAATGAAACCTTCTCCCACCTCATCAATTTGTCTGATGCGCTTTTCTGAAGTTTGTGGTGTTACAAGGAAGATATTCAGGATGCCATAAGCATCAAACAGTGGCTTGTATTCAGTTTCATATACATCCATAGGCATATCCGGAAGAATAAGTCCGTCCACGCCCACTTCCGCGCACTTCTTGCAGAATGCTTCAATTCCGAACTGAAGAACGGGATTGATGTATCCCATCAGCAACACCGGAACTGTGATTGTATCACGCATACCTTGCAGCTGCTCAAACAGAATACGTACAGACATGCCGTTCTCCAGCGCCACGTCATTGCTATGCTGAATGGTTTCACCATCTGCCACAGGATCAGAATAGGGCATCCCGATTTCGACAAGATCTGCGCCTCCGTCCTGCAAAGCAGTTAGTACGGTAATCGTATCATCCAGTTTCGGAAAGCCAGCCGTGAAATATACATTCAACAAGCCATCGTTATCACTTTCAGCCGCAGTTTTAAATAAACTAGTTATCCGGTTCATTCTTTAGTCCAGTAGTCAACAACAAGTACTTTATCCAATTGTGGTTCCAGTACCTTTACAAATGCTTTGTGGTCGGGATGAGGAAGGTATACTGCGCGATCTTCTTCACTGTTAAAAGTAACGAAGAAGATATGTGTAAAGCCTTGTGACAATCCCTCAGGGCTGTTTTCAAGTCCCCATTCAAAGTCTTTAACTTCTTTAATTTTAGATTTCAGCTTACGGAAAGCATCTTCAACCTCTTTCACCTGCTCCGGCGTAGAGGAATCTTTAAACTTCAATAATACAACGTGACGTAGCATTTTTTTAGGCGGTGTACTTTTAGGTGAAACAAAGGCCATTGAACCGATCATCAGCAAGCTGGCCAGGAAAAGCAATCTTAATTTCATTGGGGAAGAAAAGGTTAAGTTTAAACTATAAAAAATCTATGCAGAGCAATTCAGGCATTCACCTTCGTCACTGAATTTCATCCGGTCAAATTCTCCCAGTTTTTCTTTTAGTGACAGTATTTCATCTTCGAGATCACACCTTTCAAAGAGTGATAATTCACCGGAACTTACTTTTGTTTCCAGCTCCTGTATTTTGAGACGCAGGTCAAATACTTCAGGTAATGTAAGCGTTGCCATATTTTTAATGATTAAAGCAGATCAACCGATATACTTCATGTATGTAGCCATATCCTTGTCTCCTCTTCCTGAAAGGTTAAGGATCACATTTTCATCTTCTCCTGCACCCAGGCGTCCTAGTACAGCGAGTGCGTGAGACGATTCCAAAGCCGGAATAATTCCTTCCAACCGGGTAAGTTCGAATGCAGCTTCAACGGCTTCCTGATCTGTTGCAGACAAGAATGTACCGCGTCCGCTGGCAAACAAATGAGCGTGCTGAGGACCAATTCCCGGATAATCCAGACCGGCTGAGATAGAAAACGGTTCTGTCACCTGCCCATCTTCAGTTTGCATCAAAATTGTCCGGCTGCCGTGTAATACACCTGGCCTTCCCAATGCCGTAGTTGCCGCAGAGTGACCCGAATCAATACCCAAACCAGCTGCTTCTACCGCTACCAGTTTCACAGTTTCTTCATCCAGAAAGTGATAAAAAGCACCTGCTGCATTACTTCCGCCCCCTACACAGGCCACCACATAGTCGGGCGTTTCTTTACCGGTTTGTTCTTTAAGCTGCCATCTCATTTCTTCAGAAATAACAGACTGAAAACGAGCCACCATATCCGGATACGGATGAGGGCCCACTACAGAGCCGATAATATAATGCGTATCTACCGGATTATTGATCCAGTGGCGCATGGCTTCGTTGGTAGCATCTTTCAGCGTTTTTGATCCGCAAGTTGCAGGACGAACCTCGGCGCCAAGCATTTTCATGCGGGCCACGTTGGGTGCTTGTCTTTTGATATCCAGTTCACCCATGTATACGATACATTCAATATTCATGAGCGCACATACGGTAGCCGTAGCCACACCATGCTGGCCGGCACCTGTTTCGGCCACTACACGCTGCTTTCCGAGCCTTTTGGCAAGAAGTATCTGCCCTATGGTGTTATTCACCTTATGAGCGCCTGTATGGCACAGGTCTTCACGTTTCAGGAAGATATTGGTTTTATATTTTTCAGATAACCTGTTGGCGCGGTACAAAGGTGTAGGGCGACCTACATAATGACGAAGAAGATCATCATATTCCTTCTGAAAACCAGGATCTGATAGAATGCTCAGATAATTTTCCCGCAGCTCTTCTACGTTAGGAAATAACATTTCTGGAATGAATGCTCCTCCGAATGTTCCATAATATCCACGGCTGTTGACCTGAAACGAATTTTTTTCTGCTACTGCTTCCATGTTGATTATTTAAGCTTCTGCTTCCTCCTCCTCTTTTACTCTCACTGATGCAAACAGCGCTGTCAGTTTTGATATGTCTTTGATGCCTGGCTCTGTTTCATACTTACTATTTACATCGATACCATAAATAGGCATTGACTTCGACAATTGTATAACCTCTTCGAGGTTGTCCGGACCGATTCCTCCGCTCAGGAAAAATGGTTTTTCATTGTCATACTTTTTAAGCAGATTCCAGTCGAACGTCTTTCCGTTTCCACCCGGCTGATCACCTTTTGTATCAAACAAAAACAGGTCACAGAATGATTTATAGTTATTCAGCATGGCAAAGTTGAAACTCTCATCAATAGAGAAAGCCTTGATGATATTTACCCCTTTCTGGCGGAGGCTACGGCACATATCAGGCATTTCGTTTCCATGCAACTGTGCATACTGGAGGTCGTATTTCTTTACTGTATCCAGGATATATCCCGGATTAGCATTTACAAATACACCTACTTTTTTAATATCATTAGGAATAGCTTTGATATACTCCTCATTCAATTCTTCACCGGCAAAACGGGGTGATTTTTCAAAGAAAATAAACCCGATAAAGTTAGGTTTCAATGCTACTAACTCTTCAATGTTGCCTTGCTGGCGCATTCCGCAAACTTTTATTTTCATAGAACCAGAGGATTTTGATTACTGAACTGAGATAAATCATTTTGTAAATCTGCAAGTGCGGCTCCCGGATTCACAGTCTTCATAAAGGTTTCACCTATTAAAAAGCCCTTGTAGCCATGCTGATATAAACGTTGAATAGTTTCAGCATCCTTCAAACCACTCTCTGATATCTTAACAAAAGAATCAGGGATGTGTTCACTCAGGGCAATGGAAGTTTCAATGGAGGTATCAAAGGTTTTAAGGTTCCTGTTATTCACTCCAACGATATCAACGCTGTTACAAAGCGTCGCTTTAAGCTCTTCTGCATTGTGTACTTCGAGCAACACTTCGAGTCCCAGTTCATGTGCCTTTTCGCTCAAAGAAACAACTTCCCCGGGAGTGAGGCAGGCTGCAATCAGAAGAACAACATCAGCTCCGATTGCCTTTGCTTCATACAGCTGATACGGATCTACCATGAAATCCTTTCTCAGCATAGGTATTCCGGGATTTGCTTGCCGCGCAGCAGCGAAATCACCAAAGGAACCTCCGAAAAAATCAATATCTGTAAGTACCGACAACGCAACCGCATCCGCATTCGCGTAGTCCTTTGTAACCTTTGCCGGATCTACAGCTCCATTGATCACACCTTTGGAAGGGGATTTTCTTTTAAATTCCGATATAATTCGTGGCTTTTCAGCCTGTTTCAAAGCCGTAGCGAGTGATACCGTTTTTCTTGCGAACAACAGTTCTTTTTCCAGATCGGAGATTGATTTAACTGTCTTAGCTGCAGCGATTTCTTCCTTTTTACGGGCAACTATTTTTTCTAATATATTCATTTGCCTTATTTTTTCTTTTGGCTCAACATCCAGTCCAGAATACGGTATTTAGTTTTGTCTGCATAAAGCCATTGAATAGCATGCCCTTCATTTTCGAGCGAAGTAAATTTGATATTTCCTCCGCAGGCTTTCAATTTTTTTACTTTTTCCTCTGTTTGAGAAATCGGTACAATATCGTCGGCGGCGCCATGTAAAGTCCAGACAGGTATGTTCTTAAGCTTACAAATATCTTCTGCAGAACTTTGCCAGGCACATAACGGAACAACTGCCGCAAATGTATCAGGATTTTCTTTTGCAACTTCAAAAGCACCGCCACCGCCCATACTTATTCCGGTAATGTACACCCGGTTCATATCCACGTTCAACTTACTTGTCAGTTCTTCAAGCAAGGGTTCAAACCAATTCTCCGATGACCATAGCGGAGCGTTGGAAGGGCATTGAGGAGATGCGATGATAAAGTCAAAGTTTTCTCCTTTTTCGATCATTTGCGGTAAACCGTAGGCTTTCAGTTTACTGAGATCATTCCCCTTCTGAGAACTTCCGTGTAAATAGATCACCAGTGGATAAACCTTGCCGGATGTAGTGTAATCCTTTGGAGTATAGAGCAGATAATCGTAATTTTTTCTCTCCTTTTTGCTGCCGTCAGTAACTGCCGCTTTTGAAATGCTACAAAAGCTGATTGCAAAAAAGACGAAAGCGATAAAACGATTCAGGATCATATCAATCTTTAAAAATAGCTGCTACACTTAATTGGAAGTCAGGAAAAACATGGCTCGTCGCATTTTCTTCGAGTGTAAAAGGCTTTAATCCAACATATTTTCCATCTTCATTCAGGATGTAGGCAAAAACGACCTCGCTGGTCGGATCTGCTATCCAATATTCTTTCACTCCATTTTCTTCGTAAACCTCAAATTTATTTTTCATTTCGGTTTGAGAGTTTCCCGGAGAAAGTATTTCAATAATCCAGTCAGGAGCTCCTATACAGCCTTTATCGTCCAGCTTGGAAGAATCACAGATTACACAAATATCCGGCTGAACAACCGTGTAAATTTTATTCTTCTGATCATTTTTGGCCGGTGTGAGCCGGACATCGAAGGGGGCTGAATACACCTGGCAAATTTTATTGTCCAGAAACTTGTAGAGCTCGCCCTGAAACACACTTGAAATGCGCTGATGTCTCCTTGCAGGAGCTGGTGACATCTTAAAAATTTTTCCTTTGATCAACTCCACACGCTCCTTAAACTGCCATTTAAGATAATCGGCATAGCTGTAGGTTTCGTTAATATCCAGTTGATCCAGGCTAGTTATCATATTTCGATCAGTTTTTTGAAACTGGTGAGTGCTTTTCCACTTTCCAATGACTCTCTCGCTGTTGCTACGGCGTCTGTCAGAGACTGGTTTGGATTAGCGCAGTACAAAGCCAGAGAAGCATTGGCAAGCACGGCTTGTTTTTGCGCTTCAGTAGCCTCATTATTCAAAACGTTCATAAAAATCTTAGCCGAAGCTTCTACTGTTTCTCCGCCAAAAAGCTGTTCTGCACGTAAAGTATCCAGTCCCAGATGAGCCGGGGTCAATACCTGCTCAGAGTGTGCTGTTATTATTTTAAATGCACCTGTTAATGATACTTCGTCATATCCGTCCAGTGCATGCAGCACCAAAAACTGCTTGTCGGTCTGTTGGTAAAGATACGCAAAAAGCCGTGCCAATTCAAGGCTGAAAACCCCTACCAGTTGCTTTTGAGGAGACACAGGATTCACCATCGGTCCAAGCATGTTGAAGAACGTCTTTACGCCTAATTCTTTGCGTACAGGAGCAACGTTTTTCATGGCCGGGTGAAAGAGCGGGGCGTGCAGAAAACATACACCTGCGTTTTCTATCTGTTTTTCAAGTATACCCTTTTCATTGGTAAACTTCGCACCCAGATATTCCAGAATCGTAGACGATCCACACAAAGACGAAACGCCATGATTCCCGTGTTTGGCCACTTTTTGCCCCGCGCCTGCTACAACAAAGCAGGACAAGGTAGAGATATTGAATGTATCCTTTCCATCACCGCCGGTACCGCAGACATCAATGGGGTCATAAGCTGAAAGATCGACAGACAGGCACATTTCCAGCATGGCATCACGAAATCCTTCCAACTCTTCCACTGTGATGCTTCGCATGGCATAAATGGTAAGAAATGCTGCGATTTCAGAATTCGTGTATTGTCCTGAACTGATACCGATCAGGATTTCTTTAGCTTGTTGTTTTGTTAAAACCTTATATTCAAACAGATGCGTTAAAATAGTTTTCATTTAATAGTAAGATATATTCCTGTACTGGATAAAGAAAAGTTTGAATGATATTTCCTGTAAACAGAAACCATTCATACCGGAGAAATCAGATATTCAACCAGTTTTTCAGCATTTCTTTCCCATGTTCTGTAAGTACCGACTCAGGATGAAATTGCAGACCTTTTACATCATAGGTTTTATGAGAAAGCCCCATAACTCTGCCCTTATCGTCCACGGCGGTGATTTTCATATCATCGGTGAATGTTTCAGGAATTACAGTCCAGGAATGGTAGCGTCCTACTTTAATCTCTGATGGAAGGCCTTTAAAAATCCGGTCTTCAGGGTCGGTTACATATGCGGTATCGCTGATCCCGTGTAGCACATCCGACATATTTTCAAGTTCGGCACCGTAAACCTCCCCTATTCCCTGGTGACCCAGACAAATGCCTAAAATGCTTTTTGTAGGACCATACTTCCGAACTACATCCTGCAGTATTCCTGCTTCGGATGGAATGCCCGGGCCGGGAGAAAGCAGTATCTTATCATACAGATCCACATCTTCCAGTGAGATTTTATCATTTCTGTAAATATCAACCTGATCATGCAGCTCGCGCAGGATATATACCAGGTTGTATGTAAAGGAATCGTAATTGTCTATAACGAGGATTTTCATATTTTTTGGCTATTAGCCATCAGCGATTAGCTGTTAGCTTGTGTTCTTGTTGACTTATCTTTTTTACCACAACTTTTCAAAAGCTGATAGCTAATTGCTAACAGCTCACGGCTGTCTATATTTCCTCCGCGAAATCTATCGCCTTCCTTAGCGCAGCCAGTTTGCTGTTGATTTCCTGTAATTCACTTTCTACAACAGACTTGGCTACAACGCCCATTCCGGCGCGGTAGAAGAGCGTATTGTCTTTGCTGAGGAAAGTTCTGATCGCAATGGCATGATTAAAATCTCCGTTGAAATCCATGAATCCGATTGCTCCTCCATAGATGCTTCTGTTGGTATTTTCCATACCGTCAATCAGTTTCATGGCATTGTGCTTGGGTGCGCCTGTAAGTGTTCCGGCGGGGAATGTGTCGGCTACAAGTTGTAAGGGATTTACGTTTTCGTTCATTTTTCCTACTACCTTAGAAACCAGGTGTATAACGTGAGAATAATACTGTACTTCTTTGTAGTTGGTAACCTGGACAGCATCACAACTTCTGCTCAGGTCATTGCGGGCAAGATCAACCAGCATAACGTGCTCTGCTGTTTCCTTTGGGTCATTTAATAAATCCTGAGCAGCTTCGGCATCGGCCTGGTCGTCGCCGGTACGTCGGAAGGTTCCGGCAATAGGGTGGATTTCTGCCTGACCGTTTTTGATAAATATCTGCTTTTCAGGAGAAGAACCGAAAATCTTGTAATTGCCGTAATCGAAATAGAACAAATACGGAGATGGATTGATGGATCTCAGCGCACGATACACGTTAAATTCGTCGCCCTGAAAATCCCTGCTGAACCGGCGTGAAGGAACGATCTGGAACACATCGCCGCGAAGACAATAATCGATTCCTTTACGAATAATGGTGCGCATTTCATCGTCTGTCACATTGGATGTTTCTTCCGATGCAATTTTGAAATCGTATTTGGGGAAATTCCGGTTTTTGATCAGGATTTCAATCTGGTCGAGTCCTGTACCTTCGTCTCCGCCTTCATAATGATGTTCGAAAATATATAACTCATTTTTGAAATGGTTGATCGCAATTACATAGCGGTATACCTGATAAAATATCTGATCTATTTCCGTTTCAGGACTGGAAGGCTGGATCTGAATATCTTCAAAATAGGATACCGCGTCGTAAGTCATGTGGCCGAAAAGACCATTGGTAATGAACGGGAAAGCACTTTTTTCTGAAACAAAACTCTGAGCAAATCCGTATAGCGCCTGCACTGCATCCTTAGGGTTTTCCAGCACAAACTGCTCATTTGTATTATCAGGGAAATGAACGCTAACCTGACTGTTATTCAGTTTAAACGAGGCTACCGGATCACAGCAGATATAGGTAAATGAGTTTTCATTTCCGTGGTAATCCGAACTTTCGAGTAGGATCGTATTTACGAACCGGTCTCTCAGTTTCAGGTAGATGGATACGGGTGTGAGCGTATCGGCCAGCAGTTTTTTATAGCTGGTGGTGATACGGTAAGTGTTGGTCAAAGTTTTCATTTCAAAAATCGAATTATAAATAACAAAAAAAGGCCCGCCATCGGAAGGACAGCGGGCCATTAGGGAAGTATATTTTTCATTCTATACCATAAAATAGCAGTTACCGGTCCATCCTGTTAAGACGTCCGCGCCACCAACCAATAGTATTAAATGTGAAATTCATATTTTTTGAGTCTTGCGACCTTTTTCTATATTCACAAAGATAAGTAAACGTATTTGAGATTTTCAAGAAAGAATTATAAAACTTTCAGTCTTTATTTATTTTCCTTCTTTTCCCTTTTCGCGGATTCGTTTAACGATTCTCACGGCCGTCATCATGAGTATAGCGAACGTGATGAGTCCGAGTACTCCCCATAGCCAATCTACGGTATTTTTGAGCACAACCAGAAAAACGATGGAGAACAGAAATATCGTTGCTACTTCATTATATAGCCTGAGCTGGAAAGAAGTGAACCGATATTTGCCCTCTTTCAACTCATTCCGGATTTTTCCTGTAAAAAAATGATAAGCGAGGAGTCCGGCTACAAAAAGTAGTTTGAGTTGCATCCAATCCTGTTCCAGCCAGGAAGGAGTGATATAAAGCAGAATTCCCCCGAAGATAATGGCCAGCCATGCCGCAGGAACCATAATGGCTTTCCATAGCAGCATTTCCATTTTAACAAACTGAGCAATCAATATATTTCGTTCTGCTTCAGGTTTGGTATTTGCTTCAGTGTGGTAGACGAACAGCCTGGGTATATAGAACAAGCCGGCAAACCAGCTGACTACAAAAATGATATGAAGTGCTTTGAAATGAAGATAGGTCATGATGCTGGTGAACAGAGAGCGATATATTTCCCAAATGAAAAGGGAGCAATCTTTTTTGTGCCAAATTTCGTAAATAATCTGTCACGGAAAGAATAAACTTTCTTCAATCTGTGGGTGTTTATCAATTGTATAATTTAATGATCAAGCCAATGAAAACAACCATCTCGCTTTTCACTTTTATATTTTTGTGTGGCATGGTTGCTATATCCTGTGCACAGTCGGATAAAAAACAACGTAAAAAAATGGAGAAAGAAACAGTTGCTCTGGATGAAACAAATGTGAACACTGCCGGAACTGAAAAGGCTACCTTCGGAACAGGATGTTTCTGGTGTACAGAAGCGGTCCTTGAATCTCTGGACGGAGTCAAAAAGGTGGTTTCCGGATATTCGGGCGGGCATGATCCTAACCCTACTTACAAGGCAGTTTGTACCGGAGAGACAGGCCATGCGGAGTGTGTGGAGGTGACTTATGACCCCAAAGTGATTACTTATGCGGACTTACTTGAAGCATTTTTCCGCAGTCATGATCCAACGTCACTCAATCGCCAGGGAAATGATGTGGGAACGCAGTACCGCTCAGTAATTTTTTATCATAATGAAGAGCAAAAGCAATTGGCAGAAACAGCAAAAGCTGAATTGGATAAATCAGGGGCTTACAGTAAGCCGATTGTAACCGAAATTACCCCTGCTGTAAAGTTCTTTGTTGCTGAGGATTACCATCAGAACTATTATGCAAATAACCCGGATCAGGGATACTGTGCGTTTGTGATTGCACCTAAGCTTGATAAGTTTAAAAAGGTGTTCAAAGAGAAGTTGAGAAAGAATATTTAATGCATATGGGTGGTGGGCTTGATTTGTGCCCACCGCTCATCCAAAATTTATTCCGTATAATAAGTATCGGTGGCATAAGTTTTGAGACATGGTGGAAAATGATTTTACTTTGTGCCTTTATTAAATATTAATAATCAAACTCACAGACATGAAAAAGACTCTATTAATGCTTGTTGTTGCAGCTTTATTCAGCGTAACATCCGAAAAAGCTTTTGCACAATTTGAAAAAGGAGATAAATTATTGAATGCCGGTATTAACCTTGGCGGCACATATGGTGGCGGCGGTGTTGGTGTTGGTGCTTCTTTTGAAGGCGGTGTACACGACTTTATCAGCGTGGGTGGTCAGGCTGATTTGGTAACCTGGAGTAATGGATTTGGAGGTTACAAATGGAAATATACTTTCTTCACAGTTGCTGCCAGGGGCTCTTATCATTTTGGAAAGCACTTCCTGACCATTGATAATCTGGATCTTTATGCAGGACCATCTATTGGTTACAGAATTGCCAATTATAAAGACCCAAGTGGTTGGACGGGATTCTATGATAATGCATATGATAACGGCGTATTCTTCGGAGCATTTGCCGGAGCTCGTTATTACTTCAAACCTACAATGGGGGTATTTGCTGAAGTTGGATACAACGCTTCTCCACTTAAAGCAGGTATTACTTTCAAATTCTAAGAAATAACAAGGCACAAAAAAATCGGCTTGGATTAATCTAAGCCGATTTTTTGTGCCTATGATTTAGAAAGTCATCTTTAGAGATACCCCAGCCATTTGGGTTGAAGGGTTAAGTACCGGTGTTATGTTAAACCCAAACGATTTATCCCGTTTCCGAAGCTCTTCTCTGACAAGAAGTGCTCTCTTGGTATAGCTTTTCTTTTTAACAAACCCTATGATCGTCAAAGGAATACCTGCTCCAATACCTATCAGGAAAAGCATATATCCTCCCAGAAACTGGTTGAATCCATTGTACGAATTGATAGAGTTGCTTGCACCGCTCATAATTCCAATCCCTATGCCCGTTAGTGCGGCTCCTCCTATAGCACCAACCGTTCCCATTTTTTTATAGTTATCAGCCTTTTTAAGGTAAAATTGATAATTAGTTCTCAGTTGTTCCGACTGCCAATTTTGCACGTTACGGATAGGCAGATTATAGAACTTCTGACCTTTCTGAAAAGGTGTGGCTGCTTTGGTTGTTTTGCTGTTACTGAATTCAAAATAAGCTTGCTCCTTTTCTTCGAAAACCTTTGTATCGCCGTTACCAAAATGAATCCTCGCTATTTCAGACTTATTAATTGTAAAGACTGTTCCCTCGGGATCGTTTATCTTTTTATATGATATAGCATGCTCCTGAATCTCCTTAATTAAAACTTCCAGTTTCGCGTCATTCCTGAAAATAATTGTGTCGCTTTTAGGGGCTGTTTGGGCTACACAAAGCTGACAGACGCAGTTAAGTAGTAATAAAACTTTGAAAACAGGGAAATTTATTTTCATAAATGTAACATAGTTGAGTTCAACGCGAAACTAACAAAGATTATCAGAAAGTCATCTTCAATGCTAATCCTGCCATTTGGGGTGAAGAATTGATAGCAGGAGCTAATTGATAACCCAATGGCTGATTCCTTTTTCGAAGTTCTTCTTGAACCAGCATTGCTCTTTTTTTATAAGTTTTTTCTCTAAGAAAGCCAGTAAGGACAAATGGAATACCAGCACCCAGGCCTGCTGAAAAAAAGGCTGCACCTAACATAGCCTGCATAATACCATCAATTCCTGCCGCATTATTTCCTGCAGTCAGTAATCCTATACCAAGTACGGTGCCGGTAACACCACAGACAACGCCTGCGATCCCCATTTTATGAAACCCCTCAGCCTTTTTCAGATAAAAGGGATAGTTGGTTTGTAGTTGCTCATTATTCCAGTTACGAACTGTCTTGATAGGCAGATTATAGAATTTGCCATTTCTATATTTAGTGGCGGTCGTGTCGGTTTTGGGCTTGTTAAACTTGAAATAGGTTTGTTTTTTCTCTTCAAAAACGGTTGTCTCTCCATTCCCGTATTTGATCTGAGCTATATCCAATCTATTCAGTGTAAGTATCGGTCCATCAGGGCTATTCGGTTTGTTATATGTAACGGTGTGTTGCTGAATTCCTCTTACAATTGCTTCCAGTTTTGCTTCGCTTCGCAATACAATGGTATCGCTTGTAGTGACAGATTGCGCATTGGCGATAAGACAGGAAAGTATCAGAATGAGCAATGACGAGGTAATATGAATTCGGCAGAAAACATTTTTCATGAAACAGCTGATATACAGAGAGATTTTGGTTCTCGTAAAGCTACGAAAACTAAAAAGATATTCTCAGAGCCAGCATGCCCGAATTATTGAAAGGATTATATGAAGGATTTAAACGGACCGTAAGAGGTTGGTTTCTTCTTTCGAGCTCGTTTTTTACTTTTTGAGCTTTTGCGCTGTTTCTTTTGTGGTTGGTAAAAGTAATAAGTCCTAAACCTCCACCAACAACTGTACCCGCTACAGCCAGAGGGTATCCTATCTTTTTATTGTCTGTAGAAGAGCCTGTATTCGCTACAATCAGTCCGGAAACGAGAGACGCAACACCCAACGAAGTGAATATGATCGCCCCTCTTTTTCCATCTATGGCTTTGTCGTTGTAGTACCGGTATTTATCTCTTAATTGATCAGAATTCGCCATCACAACACTTCTCTCAAATTCATCGTTTGGTAAATTGGCCAGGTCTGCATATTGTCCAACGGAATCAGGAGGTGTGGAAGTTGCTAAAACAGAATCCCGTACACTCAAAATCTTTCCATTTTTCAGATAAACTTTCGCAACCAGATCCATGGAGATAAAAGCTTTGGCACTATCTGCTGTGCTCAAATCACGGTAGTTGATCTTTTCATTGGTCATTTGGGTAATCAGTGCCTGAATTCTGGTGCTGTCACGCTTCAGAATCACGTCGTGTTTGGAAGTGCTCTGAGCGCAGGTCATTGAAGATAGAAACAAGGATAAACAAAGTGCTAAAAGAGATCTTTTGCGAAGTATTCGGATGAGCATAGCGGTAACTTTAAATGAAAAATGGACTGATTTCCCAGTCCATCCTTACTAAAATCATGCTAAGTCTATACGCCAAACTTATTCAATTGTTTGACAAGCACTTCAAAATCTTTGGGATACGGCGCTTCTACCATGATGCGCTCACCATCCATCAATGCAAATGAAAGTGCGTAAGCGTGAAGTGCAACACGCTGAATAAGCGGTTGTTCTTCTGTGTCCTTTTTCAAATTGAATTTGCGCTTCAGGTTGGAAAGGAAAATAGGTTCACCACCATATTGAGGATCATTGACGATCGGCGCTTTCAGGCACGACAGGTGAATGCGGATCTGGTGCATACGTCCGGTAATGGGGATACATTCGATCAGCGAATATCCCCGGTACACTTTTAGGGTGTTAAAAATGGTTTCGGCCATTTTACCTTCCGCGCGATCAATTTTTACCGCAGTACCATTTTTCAGCGCGAGAATGGGCAGAAATACTGAAATGCTGTCCAGATTATGAATACCATTCGCTACAGCATGGTAACGCTTGGTCACCTCCCTGTGTTCAAACTGCATGGCAAGGTGCCTGTAGGCTGCCGGATTTTTGGCAAAAGCAAGCACACCCGAAGTCTCTTTATCAAGCCGGTGCGCTGCCTGTAGTTCAGGATTATGTTCCTTGGCAAGCCTTAGCAAACTTCCTCCCCGGTCAGCAGTTCTTTCATCCAAAGTTGCCAAATGGGGAGGTTTATTGACGAGCAAAAAGTCGTCATTTTCAAATATGATAAGGTCTTTAAAATTAATCTTCATAAATTTTTATACTAATAGCAATTCAAAAGTCTGCAGAAGAAAGTTTGATGACAAGGTTACGAAAGCTAAAAAGCGCAGTTTACTATCGTAAATGAGCATTTTTTAGATGAGAATAACGTAGTCAGCAAGCTTTATACAAAGACTTTAACTAAAAATAATCCGGATAAATTACCAAGCATCAGTAATTTATCCGAATTTCCTGTAATCTGTTATACCTCTGACGGTTTCTAAGCTGCAAAGGTAGAGAATCTATTTATTTCGGTAAGCTTCTTATACAAAAGAGCTCACCTTTGTAGGATTCGGATTAATAGTATCAGACTCTACCAGTCCGTCGCGCAAGCGAACAATCCGGTGGGCGTAGTGTGCAATATCCTCTTCGTGGGTAACCATCACAATTGTATTTCCTTTGCTATACAACTGATCGAAAAGATCCATAATCTCATAGGATGTTTTGGTGTCCAGGTTACCTGTAGGCTCATCGGCAAGTAATATACTCGGATCATTTACGAGTGCACGGGCGATGGCCACACGCTGGCGTTGTCCACCGGAAAGCTCATTGGGACGGTGACCTGCGCGGTTTTCCAGCCCTACATTTTTCAGTGAAAGCATAGCTTTTTCGGTACGGTCCGCCTTACTCAGCCCGGCATAGATAAGCGGAAGTGCTACATTATCAAGCGAAGACATACGTGGTAGCAGGTTGAAAGTCTGAAAAACAAACCCGATTTCCTTATTCCGGATTTCGGCCAGTTCACTTTCTGTCATATCGCTTACATCTTTATTGTTGAGGATGTAGCGGCCGGTGGAAGGGGTATCCAGGCAGCCGATGATATTCATCAATGTAGATTTCCCGGAACCGGAAGGGCCCATAAATGCGACATACTCTCCCCTGTTTACAGAAATGGTTACCGATTTCAGAGCCTGAATCACTTCACTACCCATGACATAACGGCGCGAAATATCAGATGTTTCAATAATTTTCATGATGTAATGCGTATGATCTTCAGATAACTTTGTTGTCAACAAAATGGTTAAACGGCAGCTGATGCATTGATTCGGGTAAAATGTTGGTGTGTGTAAAAGGCACTCAGCACAACTGCTCCCGACAATCCTTCACTGTACACATCTCCTTTATTTTTCCAGAAGCCGGTAGATTTGAAGTTAGCGAAGTCATTATCCTTTGTTACTTCCCACGACTGATGCGTCCAGGATGTATATCGAAAATGATAGATTTCTCCTTCATATTTTATTTCAGCACGTTGTTTCCAGAACTTATATGTAATGCTTCCAAGCTCCCTCTTTCCTTCTATGTCAAAAATGATGGTTTCGGATTGCCAGAAACCCTTCGGCTTGAAAGTGATCATATACCCGTTCAATTCTCCATAACCGTCCCCTTTCCATACACTCGTTTTGAAAAGGCCGGCGATCAGTTTTCCTCTGAAAATCCGGTATTCGCGTCCTCCCAAAGATGTCGTCCAGGTTAAAGTCATAGATATTTTCTTTACAGCTTTGTAAACACAGCTACCAATTGCTAAACTAAAAAATCATTTAAACTCCGCTCTTTGTTTTTCGATAAGTGCGCGCATAGGCTGATAGCGATTCACAAATTGCTGATAATCGGCAGGCAAGGCATACTGTTTTACCTTAGTTGCTCCCGTTTCTGCCTGGTCGGTGAGCCCCTGAGCCAGACTCAGGTAGGTATATTGCTCCCACAGCTCCGGTGCGTAATCATTGAAACGTAATGCATTTACAATTATGGCATACGCTTTCGGAATCTGCTTCTTTTGTCGGTACCATTCTGCGGTGGTGGCTACAACTTTTCCACTGAATGGATTCTCTCTTACAGCCGCATTGTAATCAGCATCCTTACCCGATTTTTGTGCGGTTGCCAGTAAAGTATCAGCTTTGGATGCGGGCTTCTTTGCAGACAGCAGCGTTTTTCTGAGTGGCTCCAGAGAGGTTGCGGGTTGTTTTTCCTGAAGCTTATCCAGCAACAAAGAAGCTACGGCATCGTTTCCTGAAAGTGCATTGGCAATGGCCATGCCCAACGTTCCCTCTTCTCCTTCAACCATGGAAAGCTGTTCCATTGCCTTTTCATACAAACCTAACTGAAGAAACCAGTGGCCTGCTACTTTGCGGTACAGGTTTTCTTTATCGCCGCCATCCTCTGCCCATGCTGTGATTGTTTCAATAGCTCTCAGTTTATTTCCCGAATAAAACTCAGGATAAAAAGCTGTGAAGGAAAGATCCTGAGAGAGCAATGGGTTTTTTACAGCGAGGGCTTGTAATGTAGACGCTGGAGTGCTGTCATTTTTAGCCTGATTCAGCGCATAGTTCTGAAGGTATGCAAAAGAGGCTACGCTCAGCAGGGAATCTTTGGGTATAGCATCTTTTTGGAAAGGCTGCCCGGAGAACTGCTGTTTCAGGTTCTGTACCGCCAGCCAGTTGGCCTGCCATGATATATATCCCCTCTGTTTAAATTGTGAAGTCAGCGAGTCGAGCAACTGGACATCTGTATTTTTGGAAAGAATGGCCAGCAGGTTTGTTGCCGGAACGTCGGTGTTTTTGCTGTTTTTCTCGGCTTTTTCAAGGTAATAGTAGGCAGAGTCCGCTACATTGGTTTTGGAATACAACATACCCAGGTTGTTCTGCAATTCGCCGCTCCCGGGGAATACGCGAACACCTTCCTGCAGACTGTGAATAGCATCGAAGAATAAATTTTCCTGAATCAATATAGAACCCAGTCCTGCGTAAGCTTCAGCAGAAGGTTGTTTCAGAAGTGCCTGCCGGAAGTAGTAGGCCGCGGCATTATTATCGCCCTGTCGGAGTGCCAGAGAAGCCAGTGCATAATTGGATTTATGATTCTGAAACTCCTGCTGGAGCGCCAGTTTGTAGTATTGCTCAGCAAGGGTATATTCACCCGTTTTGCTATACAAGTCACCCAAACCGTTGAAATAGCCGGCAATACCCTGGTTTAGTGGTAAGAGTCTTTGAATCGAAAACAGAACAAAAACGGCCACTATTCCGAAAAGCCTGGTTTGTGTCAATCCGAAGCGCATTGGTTTGTACAATACTTTATGTACTTCCAAGCCTTGTTTGAACAAAGGGAAAAAGTTGACAAGAATATAAAAAAAGAATAACAGGCTCATCCCCAGCTGTCCCTGAATGACAACATCCTCCATCACTTCCAGCAGCGGATCATTTGCAGTTCCGAATGTATAGGCAGAAAATGAAGCGGCTATGATAAACAAACCCATATAAAACCAGAACCCCGAACTCCGGAACGGCATAAGTGCTCCCATGGAGTTGGCCCGTTTCTGAAATCCCCAGATACCGGCAACCGCCGCTGCAATCGCCAGATATACCGGTCCGATAAGCGTCATATTCCAGTCAATCTGTTTGGTATTTCGCAGGTATTGTAATGTGAGCATCAACAGAAACAGAATACTGATGACGACAAAGTTGATGAGTGCCGGCTTTCCTTTTTTACCTGATCCGCTTGTACTGATCCACACAAACAGTGCCATGAGTTCTGTGGATATGACAAGCAGAAATACTACCGTCAGTAGTAACCAGAAAGGTGTTGAATAAGAAACCGCCGCTAATGCAGGGAATGGCAGAGGAGAAGCAAGAAAAACTATGATGGCTAGCAATGCAGAAACGCCGAGCATAGCTATGATACGTCTTGCAATGCCGCTTTCTGTGCTGAATGCATGAAAATAGTAACTTAAACCGCCATATAGTATAGTGGAGAGCAGGAACATTCCCTTATTTCCATCTCCGAATATTCCTAAGGTTTCCAGTCTTGATAGTGCAAGGAGAATGATAAATACGATCATCCCTGACAAATACCAAAAGCGGGGCAAGGTAGTGATAGAGGCAAGCAGAATGGAAAGTCCAGTAAGCGCAAATAACCAGAAAGTCCCAACAGTAACGGGATCGGTTTCCATAACCGACGCTATAAAGTTTTCGGTAACCAGCTGAGATGGAACAGACACGCCATATTGCCATTGCCCGATCCGGAATATATCTACCACAGTGGAGATTTCAGAAACCTCGCTGAGCACATTCCAGCGGATTACATTTGCAAGCGGATCGAAGCCTTTCAGGATAAAAAATAAGATTGCAAAAAACAGGATCAGCAAGGAAGCAACGGCAGCCCGGCGCTCGGAGGTTGACCATACTCTCCAAAAAAAGAGTTCCTTCATACAGTTGGTTTAAACCGGATTAAAAATTAGCAGACGCAAGATTACTGCGTTTTTGCATAAAGATTGAAATTATAACGCAGCCGTTGGCAAAATTCGTGAAAACAGTAACGAAACGCAGGCAAACAGGCACAGAAGTAGGGGACCTCTACAAAGAAAGTCTCTTAAAAAGTTCCGTATGGAATTTCCAAAATGCCCTTTTCTGAAAATTTGAATACTGTTTTAGATAAAAAAGGGTGATTTTCTAAAAAATATCCTATAAATCAGGGGGGCAACTGTTGGTACTGACCAAATTATCTCCTACTTTTGCGGTCTGAAAATAACCTCATCGAAGATAATCTAAATCATATTAATGGCAAACGCAACAAATACAGGAAAAATTACACAGGTAATTGGACCAGTTGTAGACGTATCGTTTGAAGACGCCGGACGCATCCCTGCTATTCTTGATGCGTTAGAAGTCATCAAAACAAACGGTCAAAGAGTTATCCTTGAGTGCCAGCAGCACCTTGGAGAAGACAGAGTTCGTACGATCGCTATGGATAGTACCGAAGGTATGCAACGCGGTATGGTAGTTACTCCGTTGGGGGCTCCTATCCAGATGCCAACCGGAGAAGCTATCAAAGGTCGTTTGTTCAACGTAGTAGGTGAGGCTATTGATGGCCTTACACCAGTTGACAAAACGGGCAATGGTATTTCTATTCACCGTGCAGCTCCAAAGTTTGAAGACCTGGCTACCTCTACTGAGATCCTTTTCACAGGTATCAAGGTAATCGATTTGCTTGCTCCTTATGTAAAGGGTGGTAAAATCGGTTTGTTCGGTGGTGCCGGTGTTGGTAAAACCGTATTGATCCAGGAGTTGATCAACAACATCGCGAAAGCTTATGCAGGTCTTTCTGTATTTGCAGGTGTTGGAGAGCGTACCCGTGAAGGAAATGACCTGATGCGCGAGATGATCGAAGCTGGTATTATCAAATACGGCGACGCATTCAAACACAGCCTTGAAGAAGGTGGATGGGACATTTCAAAAGTGGATTACAACTCATTGAAAGAATCTCAGGCTACATTCGTTTTCGGACAAATGAACGAACCTCCTGGGGCACGTGCTCGTGTGGCACTTTCAGGACTTACTATGGCGGAATATTTCCGTGATGGTGATGGCGAAGGTCAGGGACGTGATATTCTTTTCTTTATTGATAACATCTTCCGTTTTACACAAGCAGGTTCTGAAGTATCGGCCCTTTTGGGACGTATGCCTTCTGCGGTAGGTTACCAGCCTACGCTTGCTACTGAAATGGGTCAGATGCAGGAAAGGATTACATCTACGAAACGTGGATCTATTACTTCTGTACAGGCTGTTTATGTACCTGCGGATGACTTGACTGACCCGGCTCCTGCTACAACGTTTGCTCACTTGGATGCAACGACTGTACTCAGCCGTAAAGTTTCTGAAAAAGGTATCTACCCTGCTGTGGATCCATTGGATTCTACATCACGTATCTTGAATGCTGAAACATTGGGTGACGCTCACTATGATTGCGCACAACGTGTTAAAAACATTCTTCAGCGTTACAAAGAATTGCAGGATATTATCGCGATCCTTGGTATGGAAGAACTTTCTGACGATGATAAGCTTGTGGTATCACGTGCACGTCGTGTAGAACGTTTCCTTTCTCAGCCATTCTTCGTAGCAGAGCAGTTCACAGGTTTGAAAGGAACATTGGTTGACATCAACGATACAATCAAAGGTTTTAACCTGATCATGGACGGAAATTATGACCACCTTCCTGAAATGGCGTTCAACCTTGTTGGAACCATCGAAGATGCGCAGGCGAAAGGTGAGAAAATGCTTGCAGAAGCTGCCAGCAGATCATAATTTTTAAGTACTAGTGGGCAGTTAGCAAATAGCTAACAGCTGATCGCTAACAGCTAATCGCTTAAAAGGATGCATTTAGATATTATTACACCTGATAAAAAGGTATTTAACGGCGAAGCAACTGCCGTTACACTACCAGGTACGGAAGGACAGTTTCAGATACTGAACCGTCATGCTCCGTTGGTAAGCACATTGGGTAAAGGAGAAGTAGTGGTGGATGTAAGCGGCACAAAGCAAACTTACACGATCGACGGAGGAGTAGTGGAAGTGCTTAACAACAAGGTGCTGGTTCTGGCTGAAGCCATACTGTAACCGGATATATTAATTAGTGAAAAACCCGGAGCTGCGCGAGTGGCTTCGGTTTTTTTTGTGTGTGTCAGGCATGTTCTATATCTATAGGGTGCAAGTCCCGAACGAGAGTTGCAGTACTTATCGTTAGCTGATGG
>NZ_QNUL01000041.1 GCF_003383615.1 Dyadobacter luteus | reverse complement strand
TTTGTCTAAATCAATTTGTTAAGCTAGGCATGCCAAAGGCCATCAAACTTGTTCCCAAATAACGATGCAACAAAGCCTCTATAAAGTCTAAATCCTGTTGGTACTCGGTGTCATTGTTTAATATTCTCTTAATGTCATCGGGTTCCAGTAAATCTGTATACCTTTTTTTTAGATTTTCATAGCTATTGACAAAGCGAGTTCTCTGAGCTTTTATTTCCCATCTTGATACCATATAATAAATTATAGATCCACTTAAAAAAGCCAAAGACAATATAGTTGCATCTAATGAGAAAATATTTACAAAATCCCCCTTGCTTAGAACACGAATTACAATTGCGGAAATATAAAAACTAATTAAAGCAAGCGTGCTTTTTTGGAAACCACTTGCAAATATTTCTACTATTTTATTTGCCCTATTATTAAAATCTAAAAGTTGGTCTGAAATCTTATTTCTGATCTCAATGTACTGCTTTATGTTTTGTTTTTCATAAACTTTAAAGCTTGATTTTACAGACTGAAATGGATTTCCTTGAAGGTGTAAATCTCCTGACTTTTTAAAATGTAGAGAGATTATATTTCTAGATATTCCAATTTTGTCATTTAGATTTCCACCATTGTAAACCCATTCATATATGTTGTAGTATTCATCAAATTCTTCTACTTGCAAATGTGCAACATCGGATGTTCCTTTTATTGATTTGTAGCCGTTTATTTTGAATTCTATCGAATTTCCATTTATGGATGTAATGTCAAATAGATAAATTATTGAAATTAGATTTGCATATCGATTCATTAACTTATTTAATTCTACTAGCTCATTATCTTTTGTAATTAACTTAAAGTCGTTTGGGACTAAACAAAATTGTTCGATATTTCCGAAATGACATTGAGCCTTAAAAGAATCAAGAGTCTCCTTTCTTTTTGCAAGTTGTGGAGTATTTATATTTTCTGATAATTGTTCAAAGCAAAGAGAACTTGTGTAGAATGATTTTTTAAGTCCTAAAACTTTGAATCTAATAAGCTCTCTTAATTCAAATAATCTTGAAAAATTTAAAAAAAATTGCCCTATCTCATAACTATTGAAAGTTTTTACAAGGCACTCTAAGTCATAAATAGTGTAAGAAGAATTTTCTGCCGATTTAGTTATAGTAATTACGATCGAAATAATTTCTCCATCTAAATGTAAAGCTTCTTGCTCTAAATCGCTTATAAATTGATCAAAGTTAAACGGACTTGAATTTGAAATTACTGGTTCAGATTCTCCAAAAGTTACTGCAATATGAATAGAATCTCTGGTCTGTAAGAAGTTGAACTTAGATTCAAGTAGTTCATTACTTACACTTTGATATTGACTAGCGGTTAAGCTTGCCTTAAACTCCTGGAAGTTCTCGGTTGAACTTTGAACAGAGTAGTTAGGGAATAATAAATTTATGAATTCATCTAAGAATATCATTGGTTGTTTACTTGTTCAAGGTTTTTGAAGTATTTGTATCCTTCTTCCGATTTTATTTTTACGTATTTTGCACCATCATTTTCCTCTGTAGCAAATATTGTATTGTCCGCAAAATAACCTTTTATGTGCAAATCTATTTCTGGTGTTAGTTTTACTTTATTTAAGAATCTTGCTTTAACCTTCTCTTTTATTATATTAAATTGATTGTCAAATGGTGAGCGTGGTTTTGATGGGAGTGCTCGAATTTTTTCTTTGAGGTCAGGTATATTTAAATTTGTATCATATGGTGTGTAGTTTCCTATTGAATTGTCAAGAAAGTCATGTATTTCAAATCTTTCATTGGATCGGAAATATTTAACCACGCAGATTCAAATTTGAAGTGCAATTTTGTATTTCAAAGCGAACTGAATTGGAGATAAATAACCTAATGTTTTACGTGGTCGGCTATTGAGTTGATTTTCGATCCAATCTACATCAGATTTTTTTACAATGCTAATCGGGCAGGACTTTGGGATATACTGTCTAATAAGTCCGTTCGTATTTTCATTGAGTCCACGTTCCCAAGAATGATATGGAGTCGCGAAATAGATCTGAGCTTCAAGGAATTTTGCCATTTTTTGATGAGCCGAAAATTCCTTCCCATTATCAAAAGTTATAGTTTTGACAGGAATGTTGCATCTTTTCATCCTGTAAATTAGTCTGTTGGTTAGCTTTTTGGAGTTTTTTGAACTTAGTTTTTCTATAACGACAACTTTTGTAACGCGCTCTACCAGCGTCAGTAAAATACCATCATGATTGGCGCCAATAATAGTGTCCCCTTCCCAATGTCCTATCTCGGTATTAGTTTCGACGACTTCTGGTCGATGCTCAATACCAACCCTATTTGGAATAACTCCACGTCGCTGAGTACTGCCTCTTTTACTATATTTTTTCTTGTGGCGTATGCGCAAATATTGAATAAGTGACTCATGATCAGTAGTTTCTTTGAAATATATGTACTGATAGATCGCTTCGTGGCTAACTTTACTCTGTTGTAAGGCAAGAGCCCCGCTTATTTGCTCAGGTGAATGACGTTCTCGCAAGGCATCGATAATGTGCTCTTTGAGCCTTCCCTTGATTTTATATGGCTCTCGCTTGTTTCGAAGGCCACTCATCACATGAGCAGAGTTTGCCTGGTAATCACATGACACAGAAGAGTTTCTTCGTAATTCCCTGCTTATAGTAGAGGGATTAACCCCGACGAAAGCAGCTATATCCTTCTGAGACGTTTTTTGTTGTAAAAGGCAAGCAATCTGATATCTTTGCTGCAGAGTCAACTGGCGATATAATTTCATAAAGTTTATTGGATTCGACACCCTAAAACTATTAGAATTTATCTACATCAGTTGGCTCTTTTTGTTTTAGCTTATTTTGTAACCAGCAGATAATTGCACTTCATTGTTGAATTCAAGCCATACTGTTTCTTAAATATGTGTAATCCTGAGGGTGATCTTTTTTCATTTTTGTAAATACCGCCTTGTCAATTGCATCAAATGCTTTCTCTGTATTATCTTCATCAGTGAAAACCATATTAAGCTCTAATAATTCCTTCCACCAATATTTTGTGTCAGACGGGTTGGTGTCATACACCAAAATGCCATTAACTGAATTGTCGGAATTTAGATTGCATACAAAAGCTTTGAAGGCTTTTTTCTTAACCGGAAGTCCACGAGATAATTGATAGTTTACTTCATTTAAAAATTCGTTATGATCAGCTTTACAAATAATAAATTTATCTTGGCCGTCTTGTGAAATTTTTGCCTGTACTAAAATTCCTTTTTGAATTGTAATTCCGAGTTTTGACATCTTCTCTTGTGCTTCAAACTCGACTCCTAGAAGTCTGTCAGCTATAATTTTTGTGATTTCCGCAAAATCCTCATTGTTATTGATTCTCGATATTTGAGCTCTTACTTCAGTTGTCTCTCTGTCGAAAAGGAACTGTCTCCCACTACTCCCAGAAATAACAACCCCAAAAAGTTCTTTTAAATATTCAACTAGGTCAGCACCATATGTAGAAGAGTCTATGACTTCAACTTCTTCTTCGTTTAGATCAATTTTGAAAATTTGAATTGCATTTATGTCCATAATGTCTATTTGTCGTTGTTATTCGGTTCTGTCTTTTAGGCTTGCTGCCAACTCTGTAATATGCGAAAGGGATGTAATATTTTATTAATTTAGTGAATAAAATATTAATTTGTAATAACCTGGGCGGTTTCACAAAATCAAACAACAAAATCCCTCTCACAAGATTCGTTAGTCAGAGCCAAATCAAAAACACATAAGGATACTGCCAGTGAAGTCAAACTAAGATTTATCATTGTTGTAGAGGAGTTGTTATTATTTTAGCAAATAACATAATATTTTCTATTCTACGAAGTTGTCGAAGGAAAATATTATTTACCGGTAGGGCACATCCTGTAAAATGATCTAACAACCAGAAGGTTTTGTTTCCTATAAACAAAAAAAGGTTGGCCCAGTGACGGGGCCAACCTCCTGTTTTTGTCAAAAAGCGAAATTATTTTTCTTCTTTCAACGATGCCATATCAATTACAAAACGATACTTCACATCACCTTTCACCATCCGGTCGTAGGCTTCATTAATTTGCTGAACGTCGATCATTTCGATATCCGCAGTGATGTTGTGTTCACCGCAGAAGTCAAGCATTTCCTGTGTTTCGGCAATGCCGCCGATCATAGAACCTGCAAAACTCTTACGACCCGTGATCAGGCTGAATGCGGCAACCGGCAGTGGTTGTTCAGGCGCACCAACAAGTGCAAGCGAACCATCTACACGCAGTAAACTGATATATGCGTTGATATCATGCTCTGCGGAAACGGCATCCAGGATAAAGTGAAGCTTGCCGCGGTAAGCAGCCATTTGTTCCTTGTCTTTGGATAAAACCACTTCGTCTGCACCAAGGCGTTTTGCTTCTGCAAATTTGCTTTCCGAAGTTGTAAAAGCAACCACTTCGGCTCCCATGGCCTTTGCTATTTTGATACCCATGTGGCCTAAACCGCCAATACCAACCACACCCACTTTTTGCCCCGGACCTACATTCCAGTGTTTCAAAGGAGAATAGGTGGTGATGCCCGCGCAGAGCAATGGAGCTGCTGCTGCAAGATCAAGGTTGTCAGGAATACTTAACACAAAGTTCTCATCAACAACGATACGCTCAGAATAGCCACCGAAAGTATGTGTGTTCAGATGTTTGTCGGGCGCGTTGTAGGTCCCAGTCATACCTGGCTCGCAGTATTGCTCCAGTCCTTCATTACAATATTGGCATTCCCGGCATGAATCTACCATACAGCCCACACCCACTACATCGCCCACTTTAAATTTGCTGACGTGACCGCCTACACTGACGATTTTGCCCACGATTTCATGTCCAGGAACGCATGGGTATAAGGTTCCCGGCCATTCGTTTCTCGCGGTGTGTACGTCGGAGTGGCAAACTCCGCAAAACAAAATGTCAATTTCTACGTCGTGTGCAGTGGGTTTTCTGCGTTCGATACCGAGTTGATCCAAAGGTGCTTCAGCTGCTTCTGTTCCGTAGGCTTTGGTACTGATTGTTTCTATCATGGTTATTTATAAATGAGTTTTCAAATTTGTTCTTTTAATACTTTCGCCGGCACACCACCCACTACTGTATTAGCAGGTACATCCCTGCTTACCACCGCACCTGCAGCTACAACCGCGTTTTCTCCAATGGTAACGCCAGGCAGAATGGTGGCACCTGCGCCGATCCAGGCATTTCTTCTGATAATCACTTTTTTCGGAATTAAGTCATGTCTCTGTTCAGGTTCAAGCGGATGCGTCTCTGAAGTGATGTTCACACGCGGACCGATCAGTACATTGTCTTCAATAATGATACCACCGATGTCGAGAAAGGAGCACGCGTGATTAATGAATACATTTTTGCCCAATGTCGTGAATTTCCCGAAGTTGATATAAAACGGCGGAAAGATTGTAGTTGAATCATCAATTTCTGAACCCAATATTTCGCTTAGCCGATACCTTACGTCATCCAATTGGGTGGCATTCGCATTCATCTCTACACACAGCGCAATGGTTCGTGCTACAATCGCTGAAAATGCTGCATAACCATCATCTGTCTTTTTGATAACCTCACCCGCTTGCATGCGATCAAAAATGGTGGGTTTGCTGTCTGTTTCCATGTTTATTTCTTTTTGTCCTGATATTCTGTATCTGTCACTGCCTGCATCCATTTCACAATTCCCTTCTCCGTATTGGGAACAATGTATAATTGCTGCATACCGGTTTTCTCACTTGCACCATGCCAGTGTGGTACGTCGGGCGGACAACTAACTACATCACCTTTTTTTAGTTTCTGGCGTGGCTGCCCCTGGATTTGGTGGTAGCCTGCTCCGTCAGTGATGATCAGTATTTGTCCGGCAGGGTGTGTATGCCAGTTGGAACGGGCTCCCGGTTCGAAGTAGACGTTGCCCACCAGTGTGGTCAGTGTACTGTCCTGTGGAACGAGGCCCGTATTCCAGGCTTTTCCGGTGAAGTTTTCAGCAGGTCCCAATTGTCCTTTGGCGAAAATGCCTTTGCTTATGTCCGTTTGTGCATTTACCGTAAGAGATAGCAGTCCGAATAATCCCAACAAAATTGTGAAGGGAAACGATTGCCGTAGTCTGTTGCCGTGTATCATCATTTTCATATGTATGTGCTACGACAAAAGTAGTAGTGTTGTACATGGGTCAGATAATGACAATCAAACCAATAATTAAGAATTTCAAACTTCCTGCATTCTTAATGTCTTCGGATTTGTTCCTGTCAGGCGTTTGAAGAAGTTGTTGAAATAGGTCGGATATTCAAATCCCAAAGCGTAGGCAATCTCCGAAATATTCCAGTCTGTATGCTGCAACAATGCTTTGGCTTCATGCACAACCCGTTCGGTAATATGCGTGGTGGTCGATTTGCCTGTTACCTGTTTCACAGCCCGATTCAGGTAGTTGACGTGCATATTCAGGTTGGTGGCATAGTCCTGAGCGGTTTTCAGTTGTAAAGGTCTGTCGGTACTTTCGATTGGGAATTGTCTTTCGAGAAGTTCCAGGAAAACAGATGTAATGCGGCCTGATGCATTTTTTTGCTGACTGTAATTCTCCGATGGCTTTAGTTTCAGAGCTTCATGAATGATCAGATTGATATAGTTACGCATCAGATCGTCCTTAAAAGGATAATCCGTTTTTTGCTCTTCTATCATTCTGACGAACAGAGTGTTCAGGAAATTGCGTTGTTGTTCGGAGATATGTAAGATAGGTGTGCCGCCAATCTTAAACAGAGGAGATTGTTGCAGACTTTCGCTTCTTTCGGAAGCCATCAGGAATTCTTCGGAGAACAGACAAGTGTAGCCCACGTAGCTTGTAGACAGAGTTTCCCAGGAATAGGGGATATGTGGATTCCCGAAAAACAAAACTGTTGCATCCGTTTCAAAACTTCTGTCGGAGTAATGGATTTTGCTCTTGCCGGTAGTTAAACAAATTTTGTAAAAATCTTTACGACTGTAAGCACGTGTTTCGTTACTGTCCTGTTCTATTTCGAAAACATTAAACCCTTTGAGTTTTAAGGTGCTGTTGAACTCAGATATCGGTCGTGGGTGCATTTTGTTTGACTTAGAAATTAAGAAATACAGGACAATGGGAATGCCGTATCTACGTAAACGCTACAGGTGAGGTCGTAGTTCACAGGCTTGCCTGGATGGTTTGAAAGTCATAATAAATGGTTTGAAATTCTTAGGTATGGTGGTTGAAAGCCTCAACAGGTATGATGATGATTAGCGTTAAAATGATTGATAAAATGTAATTTTGAATGCGCGATCAGAGCTGGTCATGCTATGGCTGGTATTACTTAGATCCGGTCGCGGGGACATTGAACAGGTTAAAAAATAATGCGTAAGAGAATATTCCATCCGGTATTTATTATTTCAGTCTTAGCACCCTATATTTTCGTGATCTTTTATGGCCGTACGGCTGACTTTCTGGTATTTGTCTTTACTCTTTTATACCTGTTCTGTTTTTTGATTATCAGTACAATTGTCTTCTGGCAAACGGAAACCCTGAAACAATTAAAAAAATATTATGGTCTGACTGCTCTGGTAGCCATATGTTTGTTTGTTATTACTTATGGTTATCAGATATGGCTTTCAGAATGGATTTTCTTTAAATTAAGACAGGAGAAGCTGACCGTTATGGTTGACCAGATTCAACGATACGGTAAAGTAACAGAAATGTCGGATGGGATGAGGTATTGGAAAACAATCAATGGGCAACCGGTGGGAATGGACAGTTCAGAAGTAAATAATACGTTGGAGTCTGATTCTAAACATTTGCTTGATGACGTTCTGAAGCAGGAAGGAGTGGATCGGGCATTTTATGATAGGATAAGGAACACCCTGATTGAAGTCAACCTGATCGGTTTTATCGTTTTGCCGGATGGAACCATATCTTTCACTATGGATGGAATGCTTGACAATTGCTTCGGAATTGCTTTTTCTGAAACAGGGAAACAGCCTGCTGATAATGATTGCGGAGAGGTGGTGAGGTGGGTTAAAATCAGTGATAATTGGTATGCCTGGGGTACTACCTGATCCGATTTCGTCGGTTTTTATATCTTGTCAAATGGCAATTTATTACCCGGCGACAGTTTTTATCTTTGAGCTATGGACGACTTAATTACATATCTGCAGCAGTTCGGACAGCTTACGGAATCCGAACAAGCGGAGATTCGGCTGAGAGCCAGAGAAAACAGGATTTCTAAAGGTATTTATCTTTCAGAAGCAGGAAAAGTGGCGGGGAAAATCTGCTTTGTAACACAGGGTGTTTTCAGAGTATGTTATTACAACAAAACTGGTGACGATTTTACCAGATACTTTATATATGAAAACCGGTTTGTAGCGGATATCAATAGCTTTATTGATGAAATTCCGGCTGCAGAATATATCGAAGCGATCACAGACGCTGTGGTACTGGAATTCACAAAGGAAGATTATATACATCTTGCCGGGACCGTCCGAAACTGGGATGAGATCTTTAAAAAGATTTTCTATTCCGTGCTGGAAAACAAAATGCGTGCTGCCAGTAACATGCTGGTTCAGGACGCTCAAACCAGATATCTGCATTTTTTAGAACACTATCCGGGCCTCGCCAACCGGATTCCTCAAACCATGCTCGCTTCCTATCTTGGAATAACACCTACTTCGCTAAGCAGAATAAGAAAAACCATTCGCTAGCCTGTTTCTTGCCAAATGGCAATGGACGTCAGTCGGTAAAACCGGAATTTTGTAAGGTAATGATTTGGAGAGCTTTTGTTTTGCAAGTATTCATTACGCTCACACAATTAAATAACTAAAACAGTAATCCGATATGCCGGTTGATATCATTCTTGGTCTTCAATGGGGAGATGAAGGTAAAGGGAAAATTGTAGACCTATTAAGTGCTCATTATGATTTGGTGGCGCGTTTTCAGGGAGGACCCAACGCCGGGCACACACTTGAATTCTCAGGTAAGAAATTTGTATTAAATACGATTCCTTCAGGTGTTTTTGCAAATGGAACCATGAACCTGATTGGTAGTGGAGTAGTGATTGATGTAATTGCTTTGAAGAACGAGATACTCCGGCTTAAAGATGCAGGTTATGATCTTTTGGAAAAAGGGAATCTGATGATTTCCAAACGTGCCCATCTGATTTTACCTACGCATCGGCTACTGGATGAAGCATCTGAAAATCAGATGGGAGAAGGTAAAATAGGTACAACCAGGAAAGGGATTGGTCCGGCTTATACCGATAAGTTTGGCAGAGCGGGGCTGCGCATGGGAGATATCAACGAGCCTGATTTTAAACAAAAGTACTTTAGTCTGGTTGCAAAACACGAGACCGTTCTGAAGCAGCTGTACAACGTAGAAGTGTCTGTTACTGAGGAAGAAGAAGTATTTTTCGATGCTATCGCATTTTTAGCCGACTTTCCATTGGTAGATTCTGAATTGTTGGTAAATGATTATCTGATACAGGGTAAAAAAGTACTGGCAGAGGGAGCGCAGGGAACTTTGCTGGATGTGGATTTTGGCTCTTATCCCTATGTGACTTCGTCTACAACCACGGCAGCCGGAGCCTGTGTTGGTCTGGGTATCGCACCCGGAAAGGTGGGCGAGGTAATCGGCATCTTCAAAGCTTACTGTACCCGCGTAGGTGCAGGACCGTTCCCGACCGAATTGCATGACGAGACCGGTGAATTGCTTCGAAAAACAGGAAATGAATTTGGTGCCGTAAGCGGCCGTCCAAGACGGACAGGTTGGCTGGATTTGCCTGCCCTAAAACAGGCAATTTTACTGAATGGGGTTACGCAACTCATCATGACAAAGGCTGATGTGCTGAGTGAACTGGAAACGATTTATGTGTGTACCAGGTACCGGGAAGGAGATATTGAGAGAGCGCACATGCCTTATGCTTTACATCGGCAGGAACTGCAGCCGGTTCTGAAGGCCATGAATGGATGGAAAGAGGATATCCGAAATACCAGCTTTCGCAATGAAATTCCCGAAGCGCTACAAGCATATATAAGATTCATAGAAACGGAAGCAGGCGTTCCGGTGACATTATTATCTGTAGGGCCAAATCGCCGGCAGACGATACGGTATCATATCACTGATTGAGATAGTGTCCAATTGAAAATCATCTTTCCTTATGATTAAGAAAAAAGGTGCTGAATAGTTTGTCTCTACAATCACTATTCAGCACCTTTTCTTTATAAGCCAGGTTATTTTTTTGTCAAAACATACTGTGCTTTTACTTGTATATTCTGAGCAATTTTTACAAAAACGATTTGAGGAACCTCTATTTTGTGGTCAGCCAATGCCACCTGAAAGGCGGAAGTAATCAGTATTTTGCCTGACTCTATCTTTAGCTTCCCTTCTATGGTTCTGTTTTGTGTCACACCATGAACGGTAAATTTTCCGGTTGCGGAAACATCGTATTCTCCGTTTTGCGAATAATCAATGGTTTTGGTAATCTTGCCTGCAAAGGTAGCTACAGGATACTTACCCGATTCCATATAGTTTTCATTGAAATGCTCCTGCATGAGTTTGTTTTCAAACGAGAAGTCTTTCATGTTCATGCGGATGGCCACTTCGCCTGTCGTAGTGTTCAATATGGCCTGCGTTTTTTTGTTTTCTGCATCGATGTCTTCCAATGGAGTTTTGGATGAAAAGCTGGTGTTACCTGCGTTCGTATAAAAGAGGATGCTTTGAGCCGATGCAGATCCGGTAAGAGAAATGAGCACCAGGGCATATGTTGTCAAAGCCATTAACAAGCTACGAATCATAAGTTCTGATTTTTAGTGGACTGTCTTTTACTGCGTTTATCAAAACTAAATGTGCGGGAGATGTTGAAGCCATAGTGAATATCGCCTTTGCCCCAGCTGCCGGAGGTCTCGCCGATAAACTGCTTTTCAATCATACCCAAAGAGTTGGTAAAGTGTAGCTGAAAAACATGACCGCCCGTTTCGATATCCACGCCGAAGGACATAGAGTCATGATAGGGAGCTGTCACCGTGTTCTTTTCTCTGGCTGTCCAGAAGTATTCTCCGTTGATTGATACGCGTTTAGAGATTTTATACCTGCCACCAATACCTACTGCAAGCAACAATTTTTCATCTCCTGTCACTTCCGGACGATTTCGGAACAAATAGGAGGGAGACAGCTGAAGGGATAGTCTTTCAGAAAACTTTCGGGCAATAAGCACCTGTGCAGTGTAATAAACTTTATCCTGAAACACCAGATCCTGATTGGCTGTAGCCGCGCCGGTACCACCGAACAGTGTAACTGAAACTGGTATGTTTCTTGTTCCGGTGGTCTGTTCGATCAGTTTGTATTTACCGAAGATATCATAAACCTTCTGAGAGGTGCTGCGTCCCAGACCCACCATAAACCGGTCAGTAATGCCATATTCAAACCCCATGCGCATCGTAGCCTGATCAAGACCGAAGAATTGGTATGCACCGGAATTCAACCTGCCAAAGCGGTGGGAGATGCGGAAATCAAGATGCTTCTTCTTCATCGTTTCCACTGATTGTCCGTTTACGACACGCGTGGATTTAAAAGTAGCAACAACAGGGGTATATTGTGTACTGTCATTTTTCTGTAATTCGCTGAGCAAATCATCCTGAGCTTGCGAAATGAGAGGTATTATTAGTAATATAAGAATCCGGAGTGATTTCATAGGAGACTAAATAAATATGTTTACACTGTTACGGTTAGCGTGTTTCCATCTGCTGAAGCCGATGCTTTGTAGGCTTTCAGGGCAGTTGTGGCCGGGCCTTGTTCCACAGCACCTGTCAAAGAAAACTCAGAGGAGTGGCTGGAACAGAAAAGGTCATTTTGCTGGCTGCGGTAACGGAGCGTAGTCCCTTCATGTGTACAAATTTTTGACAGCGCCACGTAACCGTTAGAACTTGTGAAAGCAACGAGAACATCTCCGATTACCTCAAACGATCCTGCGGTTTTTAGTTTAGAGTAAGTGCTGTTTGTCAGATCTACCGTAAAATTGATATTGTTTCCGGAAGTTGTTCCACTCACACCCGAACCTCCGCCAGTGGACGGATCTGGATCGTCCTGTTTGGAACCGCAGGAACTCATGGTGGTGCCAAGGCAGTAAAAGGCCATCAGTGTTGCAGAACTAAGCCCGAGGCTTCTGAGAAATTCCCCCCTTTTCATTGTTTCTTCTTTAGTTTTCATAGTGATATAATTGATTAGTTAGTGACAATAAAGAAGAGAGGAGACCTAACGATTAAAAATAGGCGTGTATCGAACAGACAGCCACATACCAGTGGTAATCAGGTTCACTTTTCCATAACCCACACCTTTCAGGGGAAGCTGAATGTAGGGCTCAGCCATGATCGATAATTTGTTCGAGATTCTGTGTTCGTAGCCCACAGACGCATTCAGGTGACTTAGCCAGAACCAACCCGTTTTCCCTTCCCAGCCAGACATTTGTCCGTGTACGTACTGCTCGTAATTATATATATATTTCTCCTTCTGAACGTAATAGGAACTCATTGCCGCTCCTGCGAACCAGCGTGAACGAGGTTTCTGAATTAGATCATACCGGAACCCGACTGGTACTTCAAACATTGTGCAGGTTCCATCTACGGCATATGGAGTATTGATATTCGTTACATATTTACTGAGTGCGTATTCACTGGCACCGGCTCTGTAGTCTTTTACACTCCTCACGATACCCGTCTGCAAATAGAGTTTTGGCAAAATACTGTATTCAAGCATCAGCGAAACAGCAGCACCGGGTTTTGAAAAATCCTTTAAACCTACTGTCGTCATATCGGGGGAGTAGCCAAACCGGACAGCCAGCTTTGGTGAAAGATCCCGTACTGATGCTACAGTCGGTTGAGGATCATTCTGCGGAATTTCTACATCCGGAAGAGCCAAAGATGTATTCTGGATAATAGACGAACTCTCTATATGGCTGATTAACAGGGTTGATCTCGGATTGCCGGAGTTCAGTTCATCTGAACCATTTGCTGTATTCTCTTTTGCAGATACGTCATTTATATGCTGCTGATTGCCTGAGCTGTTGTTCTGTTTATCTATATCTGCCCGTTTCGAAATTGTTTGTTTTGTCAGATGCTGCTCTTCAAACACCTCCCGTTCTGTGAGATCGTTCTGTAAAGAGGGCGTCTTCTTCTGTTTTATCTGGTATACATCTGAGAATACGTTTGTATCGCGTCGGTTGTTGCGGTATGTGTTTGTCTTACCGGTTTTTCCTTCTCTTTCATTACTTTTTTCACTATTCGAGTTGGCAATACCTAAAACAGTTTCCGGCTTGTTCTCTTCTTTAGAATGGTTAAGTTCTCGATCTTTTCTACCAACCAGCTCCGGTATCACAGCATTTGAATCAGCGGTTTGCTTCACTTCTGCAGGGTACCTGTTTAACTTTGATTTTGTAACCCGTGTATCACTAAACGTTGCTGTCAGCTCGTCAGAGCTGTCAAGCATGTAATAGGCTATTCCTGCCGGAATTAGTAACCCAAGCATAGCCAGAGGCCACCATTTTTTTAGCCAATAAAGCGGAGTTTTTCCATCATGCCTGTCCAGTCGCTTACGCAAAGCATTCCAGTCTTCGGGCTCATAAATGGGATCAAACTCTTCGGACGACTTTCTGAAGAGTTTGTCCAGTTCGTCATCTGGCAACTCTGTCATAATTGTCAGTGTTAATTTTAGATAATAGTTCTCTAAGTTTTTCTCTCGCCCGGGATAAGTTGGATTTAGATGCTCCCGGCGTAATATTCAATTGTTCAGCTATCTCATCATGTGTATAGCCATCAATTACATACAAGCTGAAAACGAGTCGGTAAGCGGGTGTCAGGTTTTGAATGAGGGCTACCAGTTCTTCATAAGCCAGTTTGCTGATTACCGCTTCCTGTACGGGAAACTCTGCCGCCACCTCTTCATGCACAAAAATGTCTTTTCCTACTTCCTGCCTGTAATAATCAATGGCCGTGTTGATCATGATTCTGGCAAGCCAGGTTTTGAATGGCCTTTGCCTGTCGAAACTTTCAAGCTTCGTGAAGACTTTGTAAAAACCATCATTCAGTATTTCCCTGGCCTCATCCTTGTTTTTTGAATACCGCAAACAAATCCCCATAGCGTACCCGTACAGCTGTCTGTAGAGCAACTCCTGGCTTCGGCGGCTGCTTTTCAGACAGCCATCGATCAGTTCATCAATAGCTGCGGAGTTTGATCCGGGCATGTTTAATCACTTTTTGATACAGATACGGAGAAAATGATCCAAGGGTTGCGCGGCGTGTAAAAATTTATGAAAAAAGTGTGAGGTGCGAATTGAGAGTTAATCATGCATTGATGGGGTAGGAGATGTTCAACCCCTACAGGGTTGCGGATTTTCCGGACAATCACGTCTGCCACCGGATTAAGATCCGGCGCTATTCATATTGAAGCCCTCCGGGCTTCGCTTTTGAATTTGAAAAAGGATGTGAATAGTGAATCTGGATATTCATCAAGGAAAGTTTCTTCGAAAGAAGTTTTAATCAGAAGTCGTAGAATTCAAATAATCTGAAGCCTTGTGGTTCAATACGAATAGCTCCAGGTAAAATCTGGTGTGTTTTATTTTTTATCAGGTATCCTTAACCCCATAGTGTGTTGAACAATTATTCTGCCTCACCAGCATAACTGTTCCCTAATCCACATGCCTCGCCAAATGCATAATTCCTTCTCTTAAATCATTTTCAGGAAGCGAACCGTAGCCAAGTCGTATTCCATTGAGAGCGGGATCATGACCAAAATGATCGGGTGTAAGAATTTTAATTCCACTCGCCGCCATTTTTACGCTCACCTTTTGCCAGTCTACTTTCCGGTTAGGCTCAATCCAGAATGCAAGACCGCCTTCGGGAACGGAAAAAGTGACTTTGTCTTTAAGATATTGATTGAGAAGTGATACGGTAAAATCTCTTTTGGCTCTGTAGTGACTGGTTGCTCTTTTAATGTGTCTCTTGATTGTGCCGTCATTGATAAGTTGTAATACAGCTTGTTCCATAATACCATCTCCCTGTACATCAATGATTTTTCGCAACGTACCAATCTTGCTGATTAGCTCTGTATCCTGGCTTGTGAGATAGCCGATTCGTAGTGCCGGCGCCACAACCTTACTCATCGTGCCAATGTAGACGTAGTTGCGAAGCTCCGGAAAACTGCAAATGGGTAAAATCGGGCGGTACCCAAAATGAAACTCATTGTCGTAATCGTCTTCTATAATTGTAAATCCGTATTCATTTGAAAGTCTGATCAGTTCAAGCCGTCGTTTTAAACTTAATGTAACCGTCGTTGGATATTGATGATGAGGTGTGGTGTAGAGTGCACGGACTTTATGTTTTTTCAGATATGAAATCACGTCGCTGATCACCAGTCCCTCTTTATCTACGCTGACTGGAAGAAGGCTGGCACCGGCGTCTTCGAATGCTTTCCATGCAGGTTGATATCCCGGGTTTTCCACCATTACGAAATCTCCTTTTTGGCATAAGCATCGGGCTGTGAGGTACATTGCCATCTGGCTACCCCTGGTCACGCATACCGAATTTGAATTAACCTGCATACCACGCTGATGATTCAGCATCCGGACAATGGCTTCGATGAAATCTGTCTGGCCGAATTCATCGGTGTAACCCATCATTTGCCAGCGTGCATTCTGGTTGAATATCTGACGGTATCCCCGAGCCAGTTCTGTTACCGGAGCAATTTTACTATCCGGATAACCATCGTCAAAAACGATCCGGAAATTTCGTTTTTCAGGTTCAGTGTCAACCGAGGTAATGCTGCTACTGCGTGGTTTGGAGAAGTCGGGCAGTTTATCTGCGACAAAGGTTCCTTTCCTTTCTTTTGACAAGATCCATTCTTCGTTGAGCAGCACGTTTAATGCTTCCACGATCGTGTTTCGGTTTACATGAATCATGTCAGCAAGACTCCTGCTCCCCGGCAGAACATCACCACTTTTCAATCTGCCCGACTGAATGTTTTCAATGATAGCATCTGCGATTTGCAAATAAATGGCCTTTTCTGACTTATGATCAACTCGGATCTCCAGTTTCCATGGTCTGAGCATTGGACTACCTCGCTTGGTTAAAAATGTGTTGCTATTGCAGTCCAAAGCTACAATTCTTTGGATGCATCGCAAGGTTGGTGAATTTGATTTTCAGAAGATTGTGGAAAGGTACAGCTACAGGCAGATGTGAAGATAGTCCAGTATTTTCAAATCAAAATAGTCCAGCTGATATCGTTAGGAGTCCTCACTAAGTTTGAACCGGCAATGACGCCACAGCAGTTAAAAACAGAAAACAATGAGCAAGTCAATTTTTTACCACGCAGGTTGCCCTGTGTGTGTAAGCGCAGAAGAAGAAATTATTAATCTGATTGGTGCAGATCAGGTTGAGGTTGTGAATATCGGAGAAGACCGCAGTCGTATTGGAGAAGCGGAAACAGCCGGCATCAAATCTGTACCTGCTTTGGTAACACCAAATGGCAACGTACTTCATATTAATTTTGGCGCTTCATTGGCAGATGTTAAGGGTTGAGAATTATATGGCCGGCGGAATTTTCGCCGGCTTTTTTTTACTGCTAACATTTCATAAAATGGCTGACAGGGATAAAAGTATCATCGTTGCACTCGCACGTGTTGCACATGCTTTCCAGGTTCTGCTTCGCAATGAGACAAAGACGTCTTCCCTCAGTCCTATACAGATCCAAATTCTGGTTTTTCTGATTTCTCATCCACACCGGAAATGCAGTGTGAGCACTCTGGCTCGGGAGTTTGATTTGACCAAAGCCACCATAAGTGACAGTGTAAGATCACTTTTTGAAAAATCCCTGATTGAAAAGGCAGAAAGTCATTTGGATGTGAGAAGCTATACCATAACTCTTACTGAGAAAGGCAGGCAAATGGCAATGGAGGCTTCCGATTTTGTGCATCCATTTCAAATGCTCGTCAGTAATTTACCGGAAAGGCAAAAAGAAGCGATGTATGATGGTCTTGTCAGCATGATACATGAGCTACATCGTATGAAAATTATTGGCGTTCAGAGGATGTGTTATACTTGTAATCACTATGAACATCATCGTAGCAGACATTACTGCAAATTACTGGAAACCATACTGGAAAATCACAAAATTCAACTTGACTGCGAAGAGCATTCAGCGATTGGTTAAACTACTATTTTTGAAATCTTCTCTTTCATATAATGTACTAAAACTGCCTCACAGTCCTATGCTCAGTGAGACAGCTTTAGTTATATATTACTCCGCTTAGGAAACCAATTCCTGTTCTCTCAGAATGCGATTCAGTTCGGATATTTCCTGATTTGCAAGCGGTTGTAAAGGTGCTCGCAAATGTCCTCCTTCTTCTCCGAGAATGTTCAGTCCTGCCTGAATAGCTCGGGGCAAACCCTTGTTGACGATAAACCGCAGCAAGTCCAGCTGTTGCAGAAAGAGATTTTGCGCCGATCCGAAATCGTTGTTTTGTACTGCCTCGTACAAACTCAGATTCAACTCAGGGATCAGATTCGGAGCGGCTGTACACCATCCGTTTGCCCCTGCAGCAAAAGCAGCGAGCGCCAGGGGATTGGAGCCGTTATAGAATGCCACATCCTCGCCCAATTCTCTTTTCAGCAGGTGCATACGCTGCACATCTCCGGTGCTCTCCTTGATCATCGTAACGTTCGGAATTTCCAACAGTCTCTTCAACAAGGTCGGAGACATATCTACTCCACCTGTAGCAGGATTATTATAGGCCATAATCGGTATGGAGATTTTCGACGCTACTGCATCATAATGTCTGACAATCTCATTGTCGGTAAGCTTCCAGTAACTCATTGGTATGATCATTACAGCGGTAGCTCCGGCTTTTTCAGCGAATTTTGCATGGTAAATGGTTCTTTCTGTGGTCAGATTTGATACACCTACCAAAGTGGGAATACGATCTGCCACTTGCTGAATGCAAGCTTCGGTGATGGCTTGTTTTTCTGCGTCATTTAGGTAAGGTAATACACCTGTGCTGCCCAGAGGAGCGATTGCGTGTGAACCGGAAAGAACGAGGCGTTCTGTAAGCTTTTTAAACAGCACGAGGTCCACCTGTTCGTTTTGATCGAATGGGGTAATAGGATACGCAATGATCCCTTTCAAAGGAACATGATTCATTGTTTATGAAATTTAAAAGTGAGTAAGTCCTCCGACCGGAGGACTCAGAGTAGATGCTATACTTACAGGTCCCGGCCTTCTTCTTCCCGCAGCGCCACACCCAGATTCTGAAGTTGCGGAGCATTTTCACATGCTATGTATTTGGCAGATTCAGTATTGCTTAAATTTTGATGTCTGTGCCAGGCCCAGGAAGGAATATATACCGCGTCGCCCTTTTCCCATTCAATTTTTTCATCTTCTATTTCTGTGTAACCTTTTCCTTCCAACACGTACAATACCGTTTCATACGTATGACGGTGTCTGTTTGTCAACTGACCGGGGAGCAGTCCGCCGATGGTCATACTCACATTTTTGCTGGGAAGATCCACAAAGAAAACCGGGTGTTTCCGCTCAGTTGAGAACTGATTATGTTCACCTGCATTTTCCACATTTTTATGGATCAGGTAAGCTGGTTTCTGAAACTGTGGTCGGGCAAATGTCTGGTGAAAGTCTTTTGAACTAAACTGTTTTTGATCGTGCTGAGATTCAATTGCTGTGATTTCCATGATTGAAGTATTTAGGTTTCTGCGTTATTGCAAGACAAAAGTAGGATCGATTTGGACTGCTATGGTGGTGCAGATTTTACATAACTTACTGGTCCAGTTGTGTGATGGTAACAATACCTTAAAACAAGATATGGCGATTTTACAGCTTGCGCGCCTACATTTGATGTTCTCACCAATGAGCTGATTATGCGTGTATTGTTTGTAGTGCTGATGATGTTTTCAGGTATTCCACTGGCAGTTGGTCAGGGACATTTTGAGGTAGAAGTCGACCCCATTGCCTACATTTTTAAAGGATATTCCTTTCATGCCGGATACCAGACGGGACATTTTCGCTTTAATGCAGGAACATTTGCAATAACGCAGCCAGATTTTTTTACATCCGACGACAGGTATACCATTCGTAACGGAGGATTCGGAATAAAGGCAGATTATATTTTCAGGAAAAGCAAAGGACTTTTTGTTGGACTGCAGTCTGATTATGGAAATGATAAAGTCAGATTCGATCAGACAGAAGAGGCGAAAGAGCACAGTGGGATCAATCTGGGTTTAAGGACGGGCTATAGATTTATGTTTGGTAAGAAGGAAAAGGAATACAGGGGCCTCTACCTGGTTCCCTGGGTGGCACTGATCTACACGCCCGATTCTCCCACTTTACAGTTTAGCCATGGCCCTTATGATTTTGGCTCATGGCTTGTTTTTCCTACTGTACACTTGGGATACAGATTTTGATTGACTTTTAGGTCCTTTCAATCACACAATGCAGGCAAGCCGGGGTTGAGGGCGATTTCAATAACCGTTTGCAATTGCGACAACGTTACGCGATTGGTTGAGAGAGGTAAAGCAGAAAGTTCGTTGGTTCTGATCCAGGAGGCATCACCCGTTTCTATGGTATCGGCGAGCAGCTCTCCACCTGTTACCTCACAAAGAATAAAAAATTTATAAACGTACCATGGCTGTGGAGGATGTGGATGCATCTTTTTATCGAAAACAGCCAGCAATCTTGTGGGTTTCACCTGCAAGCCTGTTTCTTCAAAAACCTCCTTTTGTGCAACTTCGAAAGGTGTATAACCTACGTCGCCCCATCCGCCTGGTAGTGTCCATTTGTTATGATCTACCTTTTCCTGAACCATGAGCAGCTGTGCTTCGGTGTTGAGAACCACTGCTCTGATATCCACTTTGGGTGTCTGATAGCCCATGTCAGAAGGGATTAATTCTATCATTTTTTCGAGAGGTACATCGCATAAGGTGGCAAGAATCTCCTGACTTATCGCCCGTATTTCAACATATCGTTCCTTATCATACTCATTCTGAGTGAAAGCCAGGCCGTTTTCTGCTAATGCGTTTAGCCGCTGTGCGTATCCAAGTAAATTGCTGGAAGTCATAAGTTATTAATATGATTATTCTTCGTCGTTCGTAAGATAACAAACTTAACAATATTGTATTTCAAAGTGCCGGCAGGCTGTCATTTTTTAGATGGTTTAAAGAAAAAAGCTGCCCTTTTGAGGCAGCTCATCTCTCTATGGAATCAGATTTTCATCCCTCAGCTGTTGAAACAAATTAAAGAAAGAGTCCCTTGTGTCCTGATAACCCGTGAATCCCAACTTACGACTTTTGGCCATGTCTGTCATCACTTCCAGAGGACGTCCAAGATCCAGATCGGTATGCCATGCAGAAGCCAGGCGGTTCATTTCTTTTTCCCTGAGGTTATATTTAACCGCTATGGTATTCCAAGAATCAGCGTCATTTGCCATTTCTTTCTCCAATGGGCGCATGACTCCATCAAAATCTGACGCCTCCACGTCGAACCAGTCCGCAATTTGGTGCCATAGCCATTTCCACCGGAACACATCTCCATTGGCTATATTGAAAGCTTCATTTTGAGCAGCTTGCGTGGTAGCTGCCCAGATCATCTGTTCTGCCAGTATCCCCGCATCTGTGACGTCTGATATCCCGTTCCATTGCTCAGCGGATCCCGGGAAATGAAAAGGTCTGCCGGTTTCTTTGCATATTGTTGCATAGGTGGCCAGAGTTGTACCCATATTCATCAGGTTGCCAACTGCTTTCCCGATCACTGTATGAGGCCTGTGAATGCTCCAGGTAAATCCGTCCCGCTTTGCTGCGGCATACACTTCATCTTCCTGCGCATAGTAGAAATTTTCCAGTTTCAGTCTGGGATGTTCTTCACGGACAGGTGTTTCGGGCAATGTACCCGCTTTGGCGTATGCCTCAAAAGGTCCCAGATAATGTTTTAATCCTGTTACCAGTGCAACATGTTGAATAGACTGTTTGGAAGAAAGACAATCAAGCAGATTGCGTACAAGGGTACTGTTGATACGTATGTTTTCGGCCTCTGTATCATTACGCATCCAGGTTGTGAAAAAAACGTGAGTTGGGGAAATTGCTTCCAGTTTCTCGGCCAGATCCTCGGGATTTAAAAGGTCTGCCGAAATGGATCGAAGTCCATGAATCCCATTGCCCGGATTACGGGACAAACCATAAGTTGTCCATCCTTTGTCAATCAGTTTTTCGGCAAGATTACTTCCTGTTATTCCGGTAGCTCCCACTACCAGCGCAATATTTGTCATACTGTTTTTTGTTTTGTTAAAATAGAAAACGGATCGAAGAGGACTAATCAAACTGTAGTGTTAATGAGGTTCGACGCCCTCTCTTCATTGCTTCACAAAGGTACCCTGGTCATTAAGGTTACGGATTGACCTGTGTCAACTAAGGCACTTGATCTGTGTCAAGTGGTAAGGTCTGGTTCATTATTGTCCCCATCGGGCGGAAAAATCTATCTTTGTATTTCGCAATACAATGGAGTTATGATTGAAGTGCTTTTCAGCCATATTGAAGCAAAGGTCTCACTGACCGACAACGACAGGGAAATGATTACATCATTTTTCGTCCCAAAAAAACTAAGGAAGCGACAATATCTTTTGCAGGAAGGTGATGTGTGTAAAAACCTGACTTTTATAGCGAAAGGACTTATTCGCACTTACAATGTAGATGAGAAAGGTGATGAGCACATGAGTGTGTTTGGCTGGGAAGGGTGGTGGTTATCAGATTTTAACAGTTTTCTGACTGGAGAACCCGCTGTATTTAATATTGATGCAATTGAAGATTCGGAACTTCTGCTGATTTCCCGTGCTGATTACGAAGCCCTGACCCTGGCTGTTCCTGTTATGGACCGTTATTTCCGCATTCTGTATCAGAACAGTATTGTCACCAAGGAACGGCGTTTGATGAGTTCCATCACACATACTGCGGAAGAGAAATATGTGAAGCTCGCAGAGTCGAATCCCGAAATGATACAGCGTGTGCCTCAGAACCTGATTGCATCCTATCTTGGTATTGCGCCGGAGACACTCAGTAGAATAAAAAAGAATCTGGTACAGAGGAAGTTGTGATGTTCTTAAATACAAAAAGCTGCCCTGTTGAGAGCAGCTTTTTGTAAACTAATTGTACTAAAATCAAACCTTTGCCGCATCGCGGAGTGCTTTGATCTGATCATGTGCCGAATTGATTCCAATTGCCTGACTGCGGATGGTCTCAGATGCATCGAACGGAAGATTTTCGTCTGTCAGCGCATTCTGATAAGCTTTTTTAATAGCATCTTCGCCGCGTTCTGCTTCAGACAAAATACCCGCTCTGTCACTACCTCCGAAGATGGATTTAACATCAATCCAGACACGGTGTAAAGTTCCGCTGACACTGGTTCCTGTTTCCACTTCTTCAACAGATCCTACGATGGCGGAAAGTTCCTGACCATACTTCCGGCTTTGTTCAGCATATCCCTGAAACAATTCTTTCAGATCGATATTTTCGCTGTTGATATCTGCAATTGCTTTCTCAAAACCGGCTACGCGGTCGTTGTTTATTTCGATTAGTTCATTGATTACACTGGTTGCATTTCCTGTAGTTGCCATAATGTTCTTAGTATTTGTTGTTGGTTATAATGTGTTTTGAATTGCTTGCTGTATCAATATCATGCCAGAAGAAAATGGGGTATGCGGGAAATTGGACGGATGCCGGACAATTATTTACAGGCACAGAAATTGTATTTTAATTCTTAAGTTTTCGCATTATCTGCGGCAACAACAGAAATCATCACCATTAACACTCTTATAACACTCTTAATCATACAAAACCATGGCCAATACAGTAGTTGCAATTTTTGATGAGATCGAAAGTGCACGTCAGGCAGAGAGATATCTTTTAGAGAAGGGTTATTTACAATCAGAAATTACTTTAAAAACAGCAGTATACAAGGAGCAACCGGAAGGAGATCCCGAAGAGGCGCATGAGCCTGATGTACTGGAGGGAATCAGATCATTTTTCAGAAAACTGTTTGGTGAAGACGATTATCAGGTAACGACCTATCACAGGGCCAGTCATAACCGCACCATTGTAACAGTGCATACCACCAGTGACGATGATGCTGAACATGTAGTGAGCGTTCTGGATGGCTATGGCGCACTCAATGTACATGAAACTGCCGGAAGCTATCATCCGGAAAGTGATGATTTGGCAACGGAGTCACGTGCAGCGGAGATAAAAAGCCGTATTGTACGTCGGTTTCCGGATAATGGAGAATCCGTTAACTGATCTGGTAAATGGAGAAAATTGAGCTTGAAGTAAAAGAAGATGGGGCTACAAAGCTTGCTGTCGCGGATGAAGAGATTCTAGAAATGATTCCCGATGCGGACATGCGCTTTACCTTGCTTATTTTAAAAGACGGCAGCAAGCATTTTGTGAAAGGAACAGAGCAGGAAATCCGTAATCTGCTGAGTGATCAGAAAGACAAATGAAATAGCGTACTTTCTGGCGGTTATGGATTGTGCCTGGTTTAAGTTCTGGCTTACCTGATAATTCCCGCCAACCTGTTGGCTTGAATTTTGTATAATCATAATTACATCAATATAAGTAGGCCATGAACAAGAATGGGGCAATTATTATCATCGAGGACGATCAGGATGACCAGTTGCTGCTGGAGCAGGTATTCAACGAACTTGACTATTCCAACGAACGCGTCTACTTTCCTGATGGTGCGGCAGCTCTGGATTATCTGAACGGTCAGATTCCATTGCCATTTCTGATCCTTTCGGACATCAACTTACCCAAGCTGGATGGCCTTGAACTCAGAAGGAAGTTGAAAAATAACGCAGATCTTAACCTGAAGTGCATTCCTTATCTTTATCTGACCACTGCGCTGAATCATCAGCTGGTTGTTGATGCATATAGTACCTCAGCCCAGGGATTCTTTGTCAAACCCAGTACCTATTCTGAGATTAGGGATACGATGAAACGCATCATGGAATATTGGCAAAAATGTGCCGCACCGAATAATTTTGAGCAGTAATCTACCTACGCAGATTCTACACATTACCATGAAAAGGCCTGGTAATAATTTTACTCAGCCGTTTCGGTAGTGTGTAATTGTACTAAACTCCTGTGCATATTACCCCAATCGGACATCGTAGCTAACACTGATTTCATCGTTAGTCCCAGTTGGGTCATTTCATATTCAACACGTGGCGGTACCTCGGGATATACCTTTCGTTCAATAATACCGTCACTCTCTAATTCGCGGAGCTGAGCTACCAGCATTCTTTCAGATATACCTTCTATTGATTTTTTTAGCTCGCCGTAGCGCATAGTGCCGTGCATGAGTCTGCATAGTATTGCTGGTTTCCAGCGTCCACCCAATACGCCAAGTGTGTAGGCCATACCACAACTGTCGATGATCATTTTTTCATTCAAAGCATTCGTGGAAGTGTATTTTCTCATTTCTTACTTTTTTGTTGGTACCTAACAATTTGCTGTATGCTTACAAATATAAAGCAACTGCTGTAGGTTTGCAGCACAATTAAAAAGAAAATGATTTTATGAAAAAGTTAGAAAGTAAAATTGCACTGGTTACCGGAGGAAGCAGGGGAATAGGCGAGGCTATTGTGCGACGACTGGTTGCCGAAGGAGCAAAGGTCGCCTTCACGTATGCACGTTCTGCAGGGAAGGCATTGGCCTTGGAATCTGAAATTAATGCCTCGGGTGGAACAGCATTAGCAATCGCTGCAGACAATGCTGTGGCCACAGACGTGATAAAGGCAGTAAACCATACCGTTGAGACTTTTGGAGGATTGGATATTCTGGTTAATAACGCCGGTATCTATATCGGCGGAGAATTTGCCGGACACAGCATTGAAGATTATGATCAGATTATGGATGTAAACGTGAAAGCCATTTATATAGCCGCACTTGAATCCGTAAAGCATTTGAAAGCGGGCGGGCGGATTATCACCATTGGAAGTAACATGGCAGATAATTCTATGGGACCGCAGGGAACGCTGTATACCATGAGTAAATCGGCCCTGCAAGGCTTGACCCGCGGGTTGGCCAGGGACCTTGGTCCAAAAGGCATTGCCGTTACCCTGGTTCAGCCTGGCCCTGTTGACACTGATATGAATCCGGCTGATAGTCAGCTTGCCGATTTTCTCCGTGGCAGAATGGCTATTCCGCAGTATGGTACAGGTGAGGATATTGCCGGTCTTGTTTCATTTCTGGCAAGTGAAGAAAGTAAGTATATTACCGGTTCCTGGATTACGATTGATGGTGGTCTAAATGCCTGATTCAGTGTAAGAAAGGCGGCTAAAAAAACGGTTTGGATAACTGTTTTTTTAGCCGCCTTTTTGTTTTGCAAAAAGCATATTATTAAATCTGAACCGCGTGATCGGGATGTGATGTGTTGTTTACCAGCGCCTTATGTTTATCTCCCCATTGTTCAAGCTGGGCAATAATCGGTTTCAGATCGTAGCCTATTTCTGTCAGCTCATATTCCACCTTCGGCGGCACTTCGGGATACACCGTCCTTTTGATGATCTGGCTTTGCTCCAGTTTGCGAAGTTGCAGCGTAAGCATTCTTTCGGTGATATTGGGAAGTACTTTTTTAAGTTCACTGAACCGGAGCTTTCCGTTCATTAGCCACGAACAAATAACCAACACCCATTGGCCTCCGACAATGTTTGTAGCATATGCTTCCGGACATTCATCGCCCAACGCTTTTCTGTTGGCCGAATTCGTCGATGTTTCCTTTATTTTTGACATACTTACATTTTTTATAGTACCTAACATCTGGTAGCTAACACACGAATTTGAAGTTATGGGTTTTATGTTTGCAAACAACAAATATAAAATCATAACATGAAAACATTAGTGATTGTCATTCACCCCGACATCCGGAATTCGTCGGTCAATAGAAGGTGGATAGAAGAAATTAGTAAATATCCCGACAAGTATGTTGTTCATCAGCTTCATGAAGCATACCCTGATGAGCGAATAGATGTTTTGTATGAGCAGCGGTTGATTGAACAATTTGACAAGATTGTCTTTCAGTTTCCCTACTATTGGTTCAATTGTCCGGCTTTGTTCAAGAAGTGGCTCGATGAAGTGCTGACACATGGATGGGCGTATGGTAGCAAAAGCGGCTATAAGCTTGCCGGTAAGAAAATGGCTCTTGCTATTTCTCTCGGCGTGGATGAGCACGAGTTGTCCCGTGATGAGAAGTATAAATATACCCTGAATGAACTCACGCGTCCCTTCGAGCTGAGTTTTGAGTATGTAAAGGCAGACTACCGTCCGTTTTTTGCCTACTACGGTATAGAATTTAACTCTTCAACAGAATGGATTGAAAAAAGTGTTCAGCCCTATCTGAATTTTCTTGATGCGCTTTAAGAGGCCGCATAGCGTATTATTTCCTTTCTCTACACCTGGTTCTTTGGGTACGAATCCTGATTTTTCTTAAAATTTTTCCGAAGCACTGAACGCAATCGCAACGAACGGCGTTAATTGGGATATCGGAAATAACCGATATCCCGATATGGAACAACTCGAAATTTTTAAGGCGCTTGCCAATACTACCAGACTCAATATCCTGCTTTGGTTGAAAGATCCGCAAGGCAGCTTTCCCGGTCAGGAAAAATATGGATTTGAACATGGTGTATGTGTAGGGCAGATTCAGCAGAAGGCAGGTTTGACGCAGTCAACTGTGTCAGAATATCTGGCTGTGCTTCAGCGGGCAGGACTTGTGAAAGCAACCAGGGTTGGGCAGTGGACCTACTACCAACGCAACGAGGAAGCATTTGCTGCGCTCAGCCAACTCATTCAACAAGAATTATAATTAACCAATAAGTCACTATTTATGAATACCGATAATTTGTTCAAGCCTTTCAATCTGAAATCGCTGAACCTGAAAAACCGTATCGTCATGGCTCCCATGACAAGATCATTCTCACCCAAAGGCGTGCCTACTGACCAGGTCGCAGCTTATTACCAGCGGAGAGCTGAAGGTGAAGTAGGACTGATCCTTTCAGAAGGAACCGTGATTGACCGTGTGGCTTCTTCTAATGACGAAAATATTCCACGTTTTCATGGTGAAAAATCCCTTGCTGGTTGGAAAAACGTGATTGACGGCGTACATGCTGCAGGTGGTGCGATGGGACCGCAGATATGGCACATGGGCGTGATGGACAATCATTATTCTGGTTGGCTTCCTGCCGGTCCGTTTGAAGGACCGTCGGGTTATGGAAAGCCTGGTGTAAAAAATGGGCAGGCCATGACCGACTCCGACATTGCAGATACGATTCAGGCTTTCGGGCGTGCAGCAGCCGACGCAAAAAGATTAGGTTTTGATACTTTGGAGCTTCATGGAGCACATGGTTATCTGATTGATCAGTTTTTCTGGGATCAGACCAACGATCGCACTGACCAATATGGTGGTAAAACGTTGGCAGAACGTACCCGTTTCGGTGTGGAGGTGATTAAAGAGGTTCGCAGACAAACAGGTGAAGATTTTGCTATCATTCTCCGATTATCTCAGTTTAAGCCAACCGCCTACGATAATAAACTTGCAAAAACACCTCAGGAAATGGAGGCTTGGCTGAATCCACTGGCTGAGGCTGGTGTCGACATTTTCCATTGCTCACAAAGAAGATTCTGGGAAGCGGAGTTTGAAGAGTCGGATCTGAACTTTGCCGGATGGGCGAAAAAATTGACAGGAAAACCTACTATCACAGTGGGGTCGGTAGGACTTACCGGCGAATTCCTTGCTGCATTTGCTGGTGAGAGTTCTCAGCCTAGTTCGCTGGATGAGTTGATGCGCCGTATGGATCGTGGCGATTTTGACCTGGTAGCAGTAGGTCGCCCGCTTTTATCTGACCCTTCGTGGGTGAAGAAAATCCACGAGCACCGTACTGACGAACTGAAAGGTTTCACCAAAGAGGCATTGGGTGAGTTGGTAATGGGCTAATCTTGATTGTTATCAGAATACCGGATTCTGACATGAACTGCCACACAGCAGTTTATGTCAGATTTTTTTTGTACGAAATCCTCCATTCCATTCGATAATTGTATGGTCTTTTGAACAAAGCTGATTCGGACGTTTAAACAAAATTGCTATCTCAGAGGGCTGGTACATTTGTCTCATTGAATCACTAAAACTTTTAGAAAACATGAGACAAAACAATGATATGGGAGCTTTGCAAAAGCCTGTAAATTCGGGATTTAGCGCTGCATCGATGGCAGCTGACGTAATTAAAAATATTGATCTTACAGGAAAGATTGCAGTAGTGACAGGTGGGAGTACAGGTATTGGTTTGGAAACGGTGAAGACACTGGCCGGTGCGGGCGCAACCGTGATCGTGCCTGCACGTGATATGCGCAAAGCAGCAAGAAATCTGTCAGGTATTGGCAACGTAGAACTTGCCGAAATGGACTTGATGCAGCCCGCTTCCATTGATGATTTTGTTGATTACTTTCTGGCTTCAGGCAGGCCGCTCCATCTGCTGATCAACAATGCCGGTATTATGTGGGTGCCACTACGATATGATACCCGTGGTATCGAATCTCAACTGGCTACTAACTATGTAGCTCAATTTCAGCTGACTGCTAAATTATGGCCTGCACTGAAACGGGCCGGAGGAGCCAGGGTTATCAATGTATCTTCCCAGGGGCATCAATTCGGTGATTTTGACTTCGAGGATCCCAATTTTGCTCACAGGCCATACGAAACATTGCAGGCCTACGGTCAATCCAAAACAGCCAGTAATTTGTTTGCGCTTGCATTGGACAATAGGGCGAAATACTATGGTGTGAGAGCCTATTCTTTACACCCCGGATCAATCGGAGGTACTGAATTAGGGCGGGAAGCTTCACTGGAAACCTTTCAAAAAATGGGTCTTGTGGATGAGCGTGGGAACCTGCTGCCAGAAGTTGCCGCCTCGCTGAAAACTATTCCTCAGGGTGCTGCGACTACTGTTTGGTGTGCCACGAGTCCTTTATTGGATCAGATAGGAGGTGTGTATTGTGAAGATGTTGAAGTGGCGGAATTATCGGTAGAAAAGGGTACATCCAAAGGTGTGAAAGCTTATTCGGTGGATGGTGAAAGTGCTGAACGTCTATGGGATTGGACAGAAAAAGTTACGGGCGTATCCTTCACATTGTGACCGGAAAGCTCCATGAAAAATACGGAGATGGGGAATATGTCCCTATCTTCGTCATGACGACTAATGTTTACCCATGAAAAAATAATGGAATATCAGGCGAAATATATCACCGAAGACATTAAGCTTTCATCTTATGATGATAAGTTTTTTAAGTCTGATATCATGTTTGAGCACCACATGCTGATCTGGTTTATCTCCGGTGAGACGAAGATTGTGCAGGCCGACGCTACCTACATTTTTGGTAAAGGAGATATTTTCCTGATTCCCAGAAACCAGCTGGCAACCATCGTAAATTATCCCAAAGATGGACAACCACACAAAACCGTTGTGATGCATTTGTCGAAAGACATGCTCCAGGCGTTTTACGCTGACCTTCAGGTGAAACCCAAACCAGTTTCTTCGACCAAAATATATTCGTTTAGCAATCACCCGTTACTTGAAAGTTGTCTGGCATCTCTGATTCCGTATTTCGATTTGGAGCATCTTCCACCAAATATTGCGACTTTGAAGCTCACCGAAGCAGTAACTATTCTCAGGACAATTGACAAGGATATTGACCAGGTGCTGACTAATTACGAAGAGCCGGGCAGAATTGATCTGGTGGGCTATATGGAGAAACATTTTATGTTTAATCTGCCGTTGGAAAAATTTGGCTATCTCACGGGCAGAAGTCTCACTACATTCAAGCGTGATTTTAGTAAGGCGTTCAATCTTACACCTCAAAGATGGCTTACACAAAAACGACTGGAGTTGGCACATTATCAATTTGTTGAAAAGAGAATGAAGCCAATCGACGTTTGTTATGAAACCGGCTTTGAAAATCTGTCACATTTTTCATTTGCCTTCAAAAAGCAATTTGGATACGCGCCGACGGAACTGTTGAATCAATTAGATGCAATAAAAAAGTAGATACTTATGCCGTGGAATCCTGAAATATATAATCAATTTAAGAATGTTCGTTATCAGCCATTTTTTGATCTGATGTCGTTGATCAGTGAAGGCGGCTTAAAGAAGGCGATAGATATTGGATGTGGAACTGGCGAACAGACTTCTATTCTTGCAGATAAATTTGAACAGGCAAGCTTCACCGGCATTGATGCATCGGCAGAAATGCTTCAGGGGAGTGGTGAATGGAGTCAGAAAAACCTGTTGTTCAGAATCTCAACTGTGGAGGATTTTATAGCATCGCATACAGAGGAAAAATGGGATCTTATTTTCAGTAATGCTGCTTTGCAGTGGTCGGACGATCATGCCCATCTGTTTCCTAAACTCATATCACTTTTAAATGAGGGCGGTCAGTTTGCGGTGCAGATGCCGGTACAGAATGAGAATAAATTGAACAAAATCCTCCTGGAACTGGCAAAAGAAGAACCTTATGCGAGCTATCTGGACCATTGGAAAAGGGAAACACCAATGCTCAGTATTGACGACTACGCGCAGATCATGTTTGAAGCCGGACTTCAGGATATTCAAATCGTTCAGAAGGTATATCCTATTATAGCGGATAGCGAAAAAACGCTTTTTGATTTTATCTCCGGTTCAGCGTTGATCCCGTATCTGGAGCGCTTGTCAAAAGAGCAGCAAGAACCTTTTGTGACCGAATACAAAAGCAGAATCAAAGATGAATTCGGAAGATTTCCTGCAATTTATGCATTTAAAAGATTGCTGCTTTACGGTAAAAAAGCGTAGAGTAAAAGTATCAGACGTACTTTTAAGGATTTTGATATACTGGTTCTTTTTGAATAAAATCGTACTGTGTCACAAACTCCCAGGGCCCACCCAGATACCTCCACAATTGAATTCCGGAAATGTGCAGGTCAAAGGGTTTGAAATTAACCATTAAAATTTGCTGCAATTCTTTAGCGACGGCAGGTTCCACTTTGTTTTGAATGGTTATATGGAAATTCCGTTTTTGTTTATCCTGATTGGTCAAGTGATCGTACCAGGATTGCTGAAGTTTTCCATGTATCCTGCTCAGTTCAGGGGACACAATTTTAAAAGCAGTTCCGAACCCAAGTGATACAATTGTTTCTGATTTTGCCTGAAAGGAATACTGCATGCTTGCCAATTCTTTCAGATCCGCTTTGATCCACGGCTCATTGGGCAATGCATGGAAAAGAGTCAGATGTGCATCGATGTAATTACGCTCTGGAGGAAAATGTTGCTTACGCAGACTATTGAAGTATTCCTGAGCCGACGAGTCGATGACGAAGGTAGCGATGAGCGGTTGGCTTTTCATGTTTAGATGTATTCATTGGAATTTTCCTTTTATCATTACTCTCATGCCAAGGCTATTTTCTCCTTTGAGCAAACAGCCAATCCCAAAGACCTGGTGTACCGCGCACCTGATCATCTATGTTATGCCCCAGCCCTGCGAATTCTGTATATCGAACATTGTGACCATTTTTTTTAAGCGCGCTTACCATTTTTCGGGATTCATTCACATTCACGAGTTGATCTTCACTGCCATGAAAAGCCCATATTTCAACGTCATTCATATTTTTGACCAGCCTTTCGTCCCCTTTTCCACAAACGGGAATGGCAGCTGCGAAAAGGTCCGGATGATTTCCGATAAAATGCCATGAGCCATATCCTCCGCCGGAAAGACCCAGCACGTAGCGTCGTTTAGGGTCAATACGGTATTGCTTTTCAAGTGATTGCATGAGTTCGGTAATTGACAAATCAATATCCGGACTCCACCAGGACTTTGCCACGGGGCATTGTGGTACAAGCAGGAAAGAGGGGTGGTTTCTACGCATGTTGTAGCCTGAAAGGAATGGAGCAAAAGAGCTTTCAACCTGTACAACATTGTCATTTCCATGCGCTCCTCCGTGATGAAGGCATAGCGCCAGTGGATATTTGGTCTCAGGATTATAATCGAACGGTAAAAATAGTCGGTATAGCAAAGTGTCGCCTTTGCTATTGGTGAAAATATGTGCTTCAAAGCGGCTGGCTACAGCAGTTTCTTTGGCTGTTGGTATTCTGGATATTGAGGGTGTAATACACTGCCTGTAGAGTTGAAGACCAGGGTAAACGGAAAAATATGTTACCAGGAATGCCAGAAAACCAATTGATATTTTGTGGAATAAGGTAAAGTGATGAGCAGATTTCAGTTTGCTGACCTCATCTGTGAAATTTGGAATAAGCAACCCAAAGGAAGCATTTGCAGCCAAACCAAGCCAAAAAGAAACTTGTGAAAGTGTAGATTGAAGTTGGTAATCTGCGCAGCAAAAATATACGATAATAATTACGACGTGTGTCGTTTGGAGAATAAGGAGTGTGATTCCAAATACTTTCAGCCACTTGCGTTCCCGGCTTGCTGACGTAATAATCGATGCTGTAAATAGTAACAAGCCTACCTGAAGTGCTGTAAATGAAATGTAGTACCAGTTTTCGAAACCCGGTTTTGTAAAGGCTTTATGGAGTATAATTGTGTGCGTCAGGTTTGTTAATGCCGCCAAGCATCCCGACCAAAAGCATAACCGGTATCTCTCATATCTGAAATAGAAGACTAATAGCGAAATGCAGAGAAGATAAATAATCCCATGATGCGTAGTAAACAGGGTAAATCCGGTTTGAGAATAAAGTCTGTCGCCCACCTTTAAATACATCAATGCAAGAAAAATATCCAGAGATATAAATGATAGTATCAGAATGATAATAGCGTAACACACGATTTTTTTCATGACCAGTTTCATTAATTGCAGATCCGAAATTAGGTAATCGTGCTGGTGTCTGATCGTTAAAAAATGTTATATCTAACCATTTCACCGGTTGTCGCAGCTAATAATTATAACGTTCGCAGTGACAAGCAAACTTTGGGAGTCAGTTACCTTGGTGAAATGGGTTACAAATGGATTAGTGTGTTCATGGTGTATTATCCCGACTACATTAGCCTGAAGTCATCCACATGGTCCGGAAAAGGAGATAAGCCGGGTGCAGGATTTATTGAAGGTAAAAGAGATAGAATCGGGTATATTTCCTTTGGGGTCAAGTTGGATCGGTAATCTGTTTTGCAGATGATTTTTTAGGGGGGAACATGCGGGCTACTTCCCAACCCGCTTAGGCAAACTAAAAAACTTTCCCCTATTCAGATAGGCGTGTACCCCTGCATTTAGCAATAACAAAAGTGTTGCTGCCGCTGCCGCGTAAAAAATGTCCTGCACTTTATGATGATTGGCGACAGCAACAGCTGCAATTCCCCATGCGCCGATCGCTGCGGATTCCCTAAGATTCCTGAACCATATCAAAAGGATATCAATAACCACCGCTGCCAGAATCATGATCAGAGTCCAGGTTTTGTCGGATAAGCCAAATCCGCTCCACTGAATTCTGGTGAGGTAGGCGGCTGTGTTAGCAATAAGCGCCACGCAAATCCAGCCCAGATACATGGCAAATGGCCACCATTCAAAGGCGACCCTTTTCAGCGGAATCAGATCCAGTTCCATTCGGGTTTTTAAAACAATGGCATACAAACTCGCCAGTAGCGATACCATCACCAATACAGAAAGCCCCGTGTAGTCATACAGCCAGCAGATAATCCAAAAACAGTTTGCAATACAGGATAAAACGAACAGCCATCCTATTTTCGTTACAACTGCATGTGGCTTAGCATTGCCAAAAAGGCCTTTTGCCTGGTAAATAATAAAACCTGCAAGTGCCAGATATATCACACCCCAAATGGAAAAAGCATATCCTGCAGGTGTGAAAAGGTTCTGGTACCTGGCTGAAACGGTAGCCATCGTACTGTTGTTGAACACACCTGTGTTGGATAGGTAATTCATTACAAGGGTTACCAAAAAGGCTAAAATATTGGAGATTTGTAATGTCCGGATCATGGGCGTTTTGTGTTATTGACTGGCTATATGGCGAAAATAATCATTATCTTCTCATGTAGAATATTAAAAGCATACCTGAGATTTTTCTTAAAATCAGGTGGACTGTCAATCGGCTGACTATCAGTGAACTCGTAATTCGGGATTGAATTTGATGTGCTTCATTATTTATTCCTGCCTACCTTTGACTATTGTTTCTATTCCCTGGGGATGCACCTGGCATAAATTTTACGGGAAGAGAATATCAATTACACCTTTATAATGCTGAATAAAAAAAAGAAAAACTTCACTGCTACACGTCTTCTGTTTGGATGCCTGATATTATTGCTGGCTCAGTTTCCATCTGCAGCTCAGATTCCGCTGATTTCCGGTGATACAACCAAAACACAACGCACGGTATACCCGCCGGATTCTTTGGGACGACGTTCTCCAAGGGGATCTATCGACGGGTTCATCAAAGCAAGCTATCAAAGTAATTATCAAAAAGCTGCACTTTACCTTCATCGTGGTGCGGGAATAACGAAGCGACAAACTGTGAGGCAGGCTAAAGCCTTACAAGCTGTGCTGGAAATGAACGGTCGTATTTATCCATATTCATGGATCAGTAATGATCCGGATGGTAAAACGGACGACAATCTTGGTCCTGAGCTGGACAGAATTGGTGCTGTAACCATCAATCACGCATCTTTCGATCTGATCCTGCAGCGCTATACAGATAAGGAAGGAAATCCTATATGGCTGTTTTCTGATCAGACCATAGAACAAATACCGCTGGATATAGAAGATCTGGAATCCGGGACTTTGATCAACAACATTTCACCGGCATTTTTACAGGTAACCAAATGGGGCGGTGTTCCGGCAGCGCATTGGATCGCGATTGTCTTATTGCTGATTACATCCTATCTGGTTGCTTTTGGCATTGCAAGACTTTTGATGTACCTGATACCCAAAGTTATCAGGAAGGCAGAGGGAGATCCTTATCCGCGGGTTATCAGGGCATTTTCAATACCTGCTCAGCTGTATGCAGCCATGACGCTCTTTACCTTTTTTAGCAGAGAAGCAGGGGTTTCTCTAGTAGTACGTCAGAGTTTCAGCAATCTCACACTTTTAGTGGGTATCATAGCAGTGATTTTGCTGATATGGCAACTTATCGACGTCACCGGTATTCTGACTGAGCAGAGGATGACCCGAAATCGTAACCAGTCTGCCGTTTCTGCCATTCTCTTTTTTAGAAGGGCACTCAAAATTGCACTGGCTATTATAGGAGTTATTGTGATTTTGGATACGCTTGGTTTCGATGTAACTACGGGGATTGCAGCACTCGGAATAGGTGGTATTGCGCTTGCTTTGGGTACGCAGAAAACTGTTGAGAACTTTGTGGGAAGTGTTACGCTTATTGCCGATCAGCCGGTAAGAGTTGGCGATTTTTGTAAGATTGGTGAAATTCTTGGAACGGTTGAAAGAATCGGAATGCGCGCTACGCAAGTGCGTACGCTTGACAGAACAATCATTACGATACCCAATGGCGAACTGTCGTCGCTCAAAATTGAAAACTACGCTTACCGCGAAAGGTTCTGGTTTCATCCGACTTTTTTCCTGCGCCCGGAAACCAGCCCGGATCAGATCCGGCAGGTCATTCAGGATTTGCGCAGGGTACTGCTGACTCATCCACGTGTCAATCCGGATCCTGCAAGAGTGCGCTTTACAGAAATTGGTCTGAATGGTGTGAAAATCGACATATTTGCCTATGTTGATACAGGCGAGATGAATATTTTTCTGGAAATACAGGAAGAGCTTTTGTTACAAATGATGGAGGTGGTGAAGGATTGCGGTACGCGCTTTATGTTACCTTCCCAAACACTCTACATGGGAAAAGACCAGGGAATGCCAGTAAAAGAAGGACCGATTATTTCGACAGACGAGGCTATGTAAAGATAGAATTCGAGGTCATTAGGAAATCTGTTAAGATAGATGGGCACCAACACGTTGCATCCTGGTTTGGGTTCTGAAGGGTTCGATTTGATGCAGAAGTTTTGGAATAGGTAATATTTTTATTAACACAGAATGCAGGAAAAAATAAAGATCATCAATACCAAAAATGCGGCTCCGGCGGGAGGACATTATGTACAGGCAACTGCATTTCAAAATCTGGTATTTATCTCCGGTCAGCTGCCTGTGAGGGCTGATGGAACGCACACATTTTCTGAGCCATTTGAAGTGCAGGCCAGACAGGCCATTAACAATCTGCTGGAAATTGTAAAGGAAGCTGGTAGTAACACATCACAAATTCTGAAAGTGACTGTGTATATTGTTGGTGTAGAATACTGGCCGGAGTTTAATAAAATATATGCTGAGATGCTGGGCGATGTTAAACCTGCAAGAGCCATAGTACCCGTTCCCGAGCTTCATCATGGCTATCTGGTGGAGATTGAAGCCATTGCAGTAGCAGTGTAACTAATATCTCGTAGTTAGTTCTTAAGCTCATTCGGTCATCTAAGCTGTCAATCTGTCGAAGCAATTTGCTGAAGTCTGTTCCGGCTGTGTATATTCTGCTCCTTCTCTTCTAACCTATCAAAATGATAATAGGCTATCATTCTGATAACGTAGGTAGGACTTTTAAGGCGAAATCTATCTTCGGGATTCCTGACAGTCAGTAACTTTTTGTCGGCAGGCAATTTTGGAATAATCATTTAGTAATTTGTGACTCTTAAACATATACATTAACCCGTTGGGTGAAATCAAGTAATCTGAATTTTAATATTGTTGATGTTCCTTTTAAATAAGTATTTGTTAATATATTGAA
>NZ_QNUL01000040.1 GCF_003383615.1 Dyadobacter luteus | reverse complement strand
CCGATTCAGACTCTTTTATAATGTCAGCATATTTCATAAACAAATATACGACTTTTTATTTCTAATTTAGTATTACAACTAATATTTAATGCAAGTTGTATAGTGTAAAAAATGCAAAATCCTTCAAAATGAGGTTACTTTGTTTTGCGAACCAAACAACCCTATGATGAAAGATTTTACAGTTGCAATATATTGTTTATGAGACAATTTTTTACAAAAACAAGTAGTTGCTACATGGATAGTAGGCCGAAATTAACAAACTCCCAAGTTATCACCACGGTTGTGTTGTCATGTAAGTATTTCTATGGCAACCAGGCATCAGCTTGTTAGTATCTGGCCGATCATGATGGTTTTATAATGCCTGACAAGAGCAACTTTAGCGGATCGCCGCTGCGACCGTATTTTACATAGTCTGACGGATTTAATAGCTGATTTATTTTATCATCCGGGTATGGTATTTAAGGAATTAAATCTTTAAAGTATATATTTAATTGACTCATTTCCAGTGGAAATTTGTAAAACATTAGAATTTGCAGATCGAAGATGATTAGAGGAAAAGAGTTTCGCGGCTATAATGCGTCCAGGCGGGAGTACTTTTATGGTTTTAATTAGGGCTACGCTACATACATTACTTAATAATTTCCGCTATGAAAACTTCAAAATTACTTCTTCTATCACTTGTATTGACTGTATTATCAACTGGCTGCCAGACATCCTATCGTCTCTTAAAGTCTGATCAGGAAAAAGGATTTCGCCTCGCTGACTATCCTACTTTCGGATTTTACGACATTGATACACAAGGTGACGTCAGCTCGCCTATATTTGAAAAGAATATTGCTGTGACCAAAGCTGCTGTATCAGCCAATATGGCTAAAAAAGGCTTAAATGAAGCACAGGAGCCTGCATTGAAAGTAAACCTTGCGTTACTTGTTAGGGAAGAAATACAAACCAGAGAAACTAATTTTCTAACGGATGGATATCCCAGATACATGGGACAGCGCCGTTACTCCTGGAAAAGCGAGGAGGTTCCTGTTGGAAAATACAAAGAAGGAACGATCCTTATCGAATTGGTAGATGCAAGCAATGATAAGCTGGTATGGAAGGGAGGCGTTAAAGGAGTGTTACCGGAGAAGGATCAGGACATATCCGGAAAGATCAATGACGCGATCAGCGACGTATTTATTAAAATACCCTGACAAAAAAAGAGGTTGATATCTTCACCAGACGTCAACCTCTTTCATCTATACGCCGCGGAATCAGGCGTTATTGTTAACCACTCCGCGAACTTTATCATTTACAGTTTCAGCAACTGTACCCGCTTTTTCTTTAACAGTATTGATATTTTTCACGAATCCTTCTTTCAGCTTTTCAGCAAGAATCGTTAATTCTTCAAGGCTTTTATCATATTGACCCTTTGCGCTGTCACCCAAATCGTTCGCTTTGTTTTTGATCAGTTTACGGGATTCTTTTCCGCTTTTTGGAGCTACCAAAAGTCCGATGGCGATACCAGTCAATAATGCTCCTACCGATCCTATCAGAAATTTTTGATTCTTGTTCATATTAATGTCTTATTTTGTGTGATGATAGATTAACTTATCTCGAAACTAATCAAAATACTGTGCCAAATCAACCTAAAACGATCTTTTCTGATCTTTCACTACCAATTTTGTTAGGCTTACAGCTTATTATGGCAGTCATTTGTCATGATGTCCATGCCCAATGGAAAGTTCTGGACATCAAATCCAAGGCTCATATGAGAGCAGTTCATGCTGTATCATCAAATGTGTGCTGGATTGCCGGAACAGGCGGTAACGTATACAAAACACTGGATGCGGGAAAGTCCTGGACAACTGTTAAAGTGCCAGACGCAGATTCTCTCGACTTTCGGGATATTCATGCGTTTGACCGCGAAACCGCCGTGGCCATGAGTTCTGGTGAAGGGGAGAAAGGAAAAGCAAAAATTTACCGCACCGAAGACGGTGGAAAAACATGGAATCTTGTGTACCAAACTACACAAAATGGGGCTTTTTTGGATGGAATCGGCTTTTGGGACAAAAATAAGGGTATCTGTTTGGGTGATCCGATTGACGGAAAACTTTTTCTACTTACTACAGAAGATGGAGGCAAATCCTGGGCAGAACTACCTGCCACAAACAGACCTGATATTATTCCTGGTGAAGCATGCTTTGCAGCAAGCGGCACCAGTATTCTGACATTGGGAAAAGGAAACGTATTTATAGGCTCCGGCGGAGGGACAAAAGCCAGGGTATTCCGGTCGGGAGATTATGGAAAAACATGGAAAGTGACTGAAACGCCGATGCCCGCCGGACCAACCAGCGGAATCTTTGCACTTCGATTTCTTTCTCCAACCCATGGAATTGCAGTGGGCGGCGATTACAAGCGTACAACTGATTCGACTGTAAATGTACTTACTACCCTGGATGGCGGGGCTAGCTGGAAAATGGAAAGCATGACAAAACCAACCGGACTCAAAGAATGTGTTGACATATATCATAAAGCCAACGCAACCTGGAACGGAGATACCCAAATCAGAGCCGACAACTACACACTGGTTGCAACCGGCCCTTCCGGAAGCAGCTATTCGGTTGATAAGGGAAAGTCATGGAGTGTACTTGGTACTGAGCCGTTTCACTCTGTCAGCTTTTCAGGAAATGTTGGCTATGCGGTTGGTGGAAAAGGGTTGATTGGAAAAATTGATAATATTTCTACAAAGAAAAAACGAAGAAGGATAAAGTTTGTGGATTGATATAAAATGCCGGTTGCAAGACCGGCATTTGTGTTATTATTTTAGATTTGAAGCTAACAGATTTATCATCTCATTCTTATTTTCAGGGCTGTAGCCTGTATATTTTTTTAATAGTTTACCGTTTCTACCATATAAAAGGATAGTTGGGATTGCACTATTCACTCCAAAAATCTCTTTGTAATAATCAAATTGAGATTCTTCTGTCAAAAGTTGTTTCCATGGCATTTTTTCAACATCTAACCGTTTTTTCCATTTTGCTTTGTCCAGATCAAGAGATACAGACACCATGTTAAAATTTTTGTCAGCACCGAACTTCTGATATAATTCTTTCAGTTGAGGTATTTCTTCGAGACATGGAGCACACCAGGAAGCCCACAAAACAACCATATTAAGTCTGGCATTTTTGTTGAGAATATAATGTTGCTTTCCTGCGGAATCCGTGAGGCTGGTGTTATACAATCTCATTTCACCTCTAGAAGTGACATAATTTTTTATTTCCAAGGCAGTATTACTGGCAAGCACATCTTTATCGAAACAGTTTAGAAGAAACATTGCTTGCTTCGTGTTCAAAGAATGTAAAATGCCTTTAACGTTATACAACATATGATAAGAAGAAGGATTTGCGAGAATCACCTTTCTCATATCATCAAGTTTGATACTACCGTTCAATTTAAGTGTGTCATCCAACATAAAATGAGTCTGTTTACCAAACTTCACCTCGCCATCTATGGTAGATGATGCCCTTTTACTCTCAAAAAAGGAGTCCTTAATCGTTCCATTCATCGTGATGCCCTCCTGATCCAACATGAAACGCCCCCACCTGACCAACTGGCCTTTTGTTTTAGGTGTGCGGGGAAACTGAAAAAAACGTAACGTACTATCCTCATCAGAAAGATGAAATATAGTGGCAGATGAGGGTTCCGGAAATTTTTGAGATACTAATCGAAACTTAAACTTTCCACCAACAGTAGGGCAAGAGTCAATGTTAATAAAATTAATATTCCTGAGGTACATCATCCCATCAGGTAATCCAAGCAGCGTTCCACTGATTTCGCGGTCGTTTCCCTGTTCCCCAGAGCCACAACCAACCCCAACACAGCCCAGGCCCATACAAACTAAAAACCTGCTCAACAACTTAGACGCTTTCATGGTATTGAATGTTAGTTTTAGATAAGTGGCGAAAAAATTCCTTCACAATTCTAAACCTAATATTCTGAACATCAACCCCGCTTAACATCTTTTAAGATATGACTACAAGGCTATCAGGCAATAGCAATCGGGGCTGGATCCCGGCCTATCTTAACAGTATTCCCTGTTTAATTGTCATATTCTATCAATCAAATCTTTCACTTTGCGAATTTCTCTTCCTGTAATATGATCTGCAATGGCGGCGGCATGGTCACGACCATTTTCTATAAATATCTTTTCTGTAAATACCCCTGCCATTACAGTTCCGCATAAATAAAGGCCGTCAACATTCGTCTCAAACGTATCGGTATTGTAAGATGGCACCTTCGTAACCGGATCCAGTGTGATACCACATCTGAACAGTAGATGCTCATCCGGCAAGTAACCAACTAATAAAAACACAAAATCTGCATTGATCCATTCCGATTCGCCTGTTTCCAGATTTTCAATCTGCATTCTTCCCGGTTCAATCGCTCTTGTAATGCTATTAAAACGTGTATGAATCTTACCTTCCTTCACCCGATTTTTAACATCAGGTACAAGCCAATACTTCACCTTAGTACGGAAATCAGCTTCCTTATGTACAATCGTCACATGGGCGTCGTGGCGGTACAATTCCAAAGCAGCTTCCACAGATGAGTTAGAACCGCCCACTAGTACCACATTGGTATATGAATATTTGAAAGGTTCATCGTAGTAATGAGATACATGCGGCAGATCTTCGCCTGGCACGTTAAGCATACGAGGAACATCAAAATAACCTGTAGCAAGCACTACCTTTTTGGACTGAAAAATCTCTCCACCTTTCCCGTAAACCAAAAATGTTCCGTCTGCTTGTTTCTCCGTTTTTTCTACGTCAACAAACAATTTGAAGTTAAGATGATAATATCCCGCCACCTTTCGGTAGTATTGCAAAGCTTCATTTCTGTTCGCTTTCACTTCAGAAATAGCAAAGGGAATCCCCCCTATCTCAATATTTTCGGCCGTTGAGAAGAACTTCATTCTCCTTGGATAGCGCCTTATAGACTCTGTCAGATTTCCCTTTTCAAGAATCAGATAATCCAGCCCGCTTTTTGCTAGCTCGATTCCCATCGCCAGACCGCACGGGCCTCCTCCGATGATAATTACGTCGTGTATATGCATATGTTTTGGGGCTGTCGGCTGTCGGCTGTCGGCTGTCGGCTGTCGGCTGTCGAAAATCGTTTATGTTAAAATTTGGTTCAGCAATTCTAAATTAAATCTTCCAGTTAAAATAGGTTAATTGGGAGACTGTCATGCTGAGCGTCTCGAAGCATTGTTCAGTATACCCTTCTCCATATAGCAGAACCCCTACTCCTTTAACTTCTTAACTACTCTAACTACTTCTTAACTACTCCTTAAACTTCTTCCCTACTCTAACCACAATCTCTTTAACAAACTCCACTGTTTCCCGTTTGGTTTCTGAACTTTGTAAATTGCAGCACTGTTTTAGCTCTTTCTAAGAATATTACAAATAGACCCATTGACTGATCCAATAAGAACATTTAAGGAACAACTGAATACCTGGGGAATTCAAAAGACTCCTTTTGTCTTTCTTGTTGATTATCTGGCAGAAAAACCGCTCGCCTGGCGTGTTGACCATATTGACTCCACGGCGATCAGATACAACCTGAATGGATTTACTAATGTTATCGGATCAAAAAGTGACTTACCAGAAAATATTCTGTTCCAAAAGTCGCCGGTCGCGTTTTCAGAATATCAGAAGAAATTTGACCACGTTATCAGTAACCTCCGCGCAGGGAATTCTTTTCTTGTTAATCTGTCGGCACCTACACCCATACAAACTAATCTTTCTTTAGCCGATATTTTCGAACACAGCGATGCTCCGTATCGGTTTTGGAAAAAGGATCATTTCGTATGCTTTTCTCCTGAAATATTTATCAAAATAAAAGAAGGAAAATTCATATCGTCATTCCCGATGAAAGGGACTATTGACGCCGCTCTTCCTGACGCTCAGAACCTGATTTTGTCAGACCCAAAGGAGTCAGCGGAACATGCAACCATTGTTGACCTAATCCGGAATGACCTGAGTATGGTCGCCGATAAAGTATGGGTGGAGCGATACAGGTATATTGATCGGATCAATACCAATGATAAAGTTCTTTTACAGGTTAGTTCAGAAATCGCAGGTATTTTACCGGAGAATTTCAACGGAGAATACGGAGATCTGATCATGAAATTACTTCCTGCCGGCTCCATCACCGGAGCCCCCAAACCAAGTACTCAGCGAATCATATCAGAAGCCGAAGAATATGAGCGGGGATATTACACGGGTATAATGGGTTATTTTGATGGAGTAAACTTCGAAAGTTCAGTTATGATTCGTTATATCGAAACTCAGAATGGCAATCTGATTTTTAAAAGCGGAGGCGGAATAACTGCCAGCAGTCAGGCCATTCATGAATACCAGGAAATCATAGACAAAGTTTATCTACCGATTCGTCATGCTTCAGAGATTATGCATTGAAACCATTGCCGTAGAATACAGGCAATTTAAAAATCTGGGCTACCATGAGGCGCGTTTAAACAAAACCAGGAATGAACTTTGGGGATTCTCGGATACCTGGGATCTTGCACAAATGATCCGGATTCCGGATTCAGTTTCAGATGCACTTTACAAGTGCCGTATCGCATACGGTTCAGAAATCGACAATGTACAATGGGAACTATATGTACCCAGAATAATCAAAACTATCAAATTGGTGTATGATAACAAGATTGACTATACTTATAAATATGACAAGAGACCTGAGCTGAATGTCCTTTTTGAACAACGTGGTGATGCTCACGAAATCCTGATCATCAAAAATGGAATGGTTACAGACACCTATGTACACAATGTCGCTCTGTTCGACGGAAGCAAATGGTTTACGCCGGATACCTGTTTATTGAAAGGCACACAGAGGGCGAGTCTGCTGGATAAAGGAATAATTAAAACCTGCAGCATATCTGAAAAGGATCTGCAGAAATATAGTCATATCAGACTTTTCAATGCAATGATTGGCTGGGAAGAGGCACCTGTTTTAGAAGTCAGCAGTATGCTGTAACTTTACCTGAGGAATGGTGATCTCGTCGATAAAACAACAAAATCCCTTTCGTTTAATATCTCAACTTAGTTTAGCTTCTGAATCAAGTTCGTAATTTAAATGTGAGACCATGGATCTGCAAATAGAAAAAATAGAATTGGCTAAAAGAGTTTTGGATACTGAGGATCAAAATATTATTGATGCAATAAAGTCAGTATTTAAGGATTTCGATTCGAAAGAAGATTGGGGAGACTTATCCGATAAGGTGATAGCTGACGCGAAAGAATCTATGGATCAAATAGAAGCCGGAATAGGTGTTCCACATGAGCAGGTCATGGATATTTATAAGAAATGGCTTTAGATGTAATCTGGTCTCCACGCTCGCTGAACAATCTTGAAGAAGTAATACAGTATCTCCGGAAAAACTGGAGCCACCAGGTTGTTAAAGATTTCATAATAAGAATGGATCGCGTTGTTCAACTGATTTCAGAGCATCCGCAACTATTCAGACAAGTATCCATCAATAATGCTGTCAGAGAAGCTGTTATTACCAAACATAACTTACTTCTCTACCGCATTACACAAAGTCGAATTTTAATAATTGCTGTTTTTGATACACGGCAGCATCCGAAAAAGAAGAAATATTCATAGTTATTCAATCTGACTGATACATGAGGGATTGCAGAATAATTAACTTTAAACCGCATTCCAAATACAGACAGTTTTGCCCCCAAATCCAATGACCTCCCTTTTTGAGGAAGAAAATACTTTATTCGCAGACCTGATCCTGCCCGTTCCCATCCCATCTCTGTTTACGTACAGAGTGCCAAGGGAAATGAGCGGGATGATAAAAGTCGGAGCACGAGTGATTGTGCAGTTTGGCCAGAAAAGGGTACTAACCGCCGCTGTAGCACATTTGCATACTACACCTCCTGTTAAGTATCAGGCCAAGTATATTCTGGAATTACTGGATGAGCAGCCTATTCTGACCACCCGCCAGCTGGAGCTATTCAACTGGGTAGCCGACTATTATCTGTGCAACATTGGAGAAGTACTCAATGTAGCGCTACCTGCCGGACTCAAAATCACAAGTCAGTCACGCATTCAGTTCAATCCCGAATTTGAATATTACGATCTGCTTACAGATTTGGAACACGTGGTAGTGGATGAGATCAAAAAGCACCAGACACTCTCATACGAAGAAATTGAAAGACTTGTACAGAAAAACAATATCACCTCCTTAATAAAGTCACTGGTTGGGAAAAGAGCCGTCATCCTTTTTGAAGAAGTTAAAGAAAAATACAAACCGAAAGTAGCAAAAAAGGTACGTCTTACGCCAGGCTTTCTGGACAATGACGCATTGGTGCAGTTAACTTCCTCGCTTGACAAAGTTCCAAAGCAACAAGAGATTTTACTTCGTTATCTTTCTCATGTGCCGGTATTTAACAATTCGGATCTGAATCTGAAGGGACTGGATAAGTCCATTTTCTCACAAAACGATGGCTTATCAGACTCGGCACTTCAAACACTGATTAAAAAAGGTATTTTCGAACAATTTGAAATCTTTGTTTCACGCTTCGATGATATTCCTGTTGGAACATCAGTAGAAATAAAGCTGACTGAATCTCAGCAAAAAGCATCTACCAAGATTTATGATCATTTTGCCGATAAGGAAGTGGTACTGCTTCATGGAATTACCGGAAGCGGGAAGACAGAAGTTTACATTGAGCTGATCAGGCAGGCACTTGAAAGTGGTTCTCAGGTATTGTTTCTATTACCTGAAATCGCACTTACAACACAAATCGTAGTCAGGCTTAGAAAGGTGTTCGGTGACGTAATGGGTATATACCACTCCAAATTCTCGGACAATGAGCGAGTGGAAGTTTGGAAGGGGATTCTGGACGGCAAGTTTCAGTTTGTGGTAGGCGTACGCTCTGCTATATTTCTTCCTTTCGATAACCTGGGACTCATCATCGTTGATGAAGAACATGAAACATCTTACAAACAGCATGACCCAGCCCCACGTTACAATGCACGCGATGTAGCTATCGTCATGGCTTATATGCATAAGGGAAAAGTACTGCTCGGTTCGGCAACACCTTCCATGGAAAGTTATTTTCACGCACAACAAGGAAGATATGGCTTGGTAGAAATGACTGAACGATTCGGAAATGCTGCTCTACCCACCTTCGAGCTGATTGACATCAAAAAGGAGAAAAAATCAAAAAAAATGAAGAATGAATTTTCTTCCGTTTTGATTGAAAACCTTGAAAACAATATTCGGAATAAAGAGCAAACAATTCTTTTTCAGAACAGGCGGGGATATTCTCCCTACTTACAATGTGAGGAATGCAACTGGATTTCTGAATGTTCCAATTGTGATGTGAGCCTTACTTACCACATGAAAGTGGGCGAACTACGCTGCCATTACTGCGGGCATAAAGAGGAAGTTCCGCGTATTTGTCCGAGTTGCGGATCGCCCAAAGTGAAGACGATGGGTTTTGGAACTGAAAAAATCGAAGAAGAGCTCAATCTCTTGCTTCCTGCCGCGCGCGTACAACGGATGGACCTGGATACCACACGAGCTAAAAATGCATATCAGCAGATTATACAGGAATTTGAAGACGGCGGGATAGATATATTAGTTGGCACTCAGATGGTCAGTAAGGGCCTTGACTTCGACAATGTAAGTATCGTTGGTATTTTTGATGCTGACCGCATGATTCATTTTCCGGAATTCCGTGCCTCGGAACGTGCATTTCAAATGCTGACTCAGGTAAGCGGGAGAGCCGGACGACGCGCAGACAAACCTGGTAAAGTACTGATCCAAACTGCCAATCCCGCTCAGAAATTACTCGATTTCGTGGTCAACGGCGATTATATCGGTATGTATAACGCTGAATTACCTGAGCGTGAAAAATTCCACTATCCGCCCTATACGCGCCTGATCAAAATCACTGTTAAACATCTGGATGCCACCACAGCGCGAAGAGCAGCAGATAAGTTAGCAGGCAAACTGGTGGAAAATTTGGGAACCGGCAGGGTGTTGGGACCACAGCCCCCTCTGGTCGAAAGGGTGAGAAATCAGTTTTTGTTCGACATTCTCATTAAAATTGAGCGAGAAAAGATTAATTTTAGGGCGGCAAAGTCATTCGTCCAGGAAAAAGTGATTGACGTGCTCTCCGATAAAACATTAAAAAGTATCCATATCGTCATCGACGTGGATTGTATATAAAGTAAATTTATTCCATACTGCTAATTAATCTATGTCTTCCAAGAAAACCAAAATCGTTGCTACCGTCGGTCCTACGTCAGAAAGCAAAGAAATGCTTCTCGCATTGGCCAAAGCCGGAGTTAACGTATTTCGCCTCAATTTTTCTCATGGCACACATGCCGATCATTTGGCCAGACTTACTACAATTCGTGAAATAAATGAAGAGTTCGGGTACAATCTTGCCATTCTGCAGGATTTACAAGGACCAAAAATCCGTATCGGTCTGGTTGCTGAAAAAGACGGCGTACTGATCGAAGCGGGAAATAAACTGATTCTGTCTAACACCGAAGTATTGGGAACTGCTGAAAAAGTAAGCACTCCCTACGATGGAATGTACAATGATGTAAAAATCGGTGACCGCGTTTTAATGGACGATGGTAAACTGGAAGTATTGGTTACAGGCATTGATGGTTCTGATGTAGTTACAGAAGTTATATACGGCGGATATCTAAAATCTAAGAAAGGCGTAAACTTGCCGAATACAAGGGTTTCTATGCCATCTGTTACTGCTAAAGATTACGAAGATCTTGATTTTGGTCTGGAGCATGATGTTGAATGGGTTGCCCTTTCTTTTGTAAGAACAGCATCAGAAGTACTTAAAGTGAAGGAATATATCCAGAACAAAGGTAAATCTGCCCGTCTTATCGCTAAAATCGAAAAACCTGAAGCTATCGCAAACATCGATGAGATCATCGAAGCGACTGACGCAATCATGGTTGCTCGTGGTGACCTCGGGGTTGAACTTCCTGCAGAAGAGGTTCCGATGATCCAGAAAATGATCGTTGAGAAATGTAACAAAGCAGGAAAGCCTGTAATTGTTGCTACCCAAATGCTGGAAAGCATGATCGAAAGCCCACGTGCTACACGTGCCGAGCTGAGCGACGTAGCCAACTCTGTATTGGATGGTGCTGATGCAGTAATGCTAAGTGCTGAAACTGCTTCAGGAAAATACCCTGTATTAGCGGTGGAAAGTATGAGCCGTACTATTGAAAAAATCGAATCTTCTACAGACAGCGTTTATTTCAAATACCACGCTTTTGTAAACGAAAGTCCTGGTGCTGATAAACTGAATGATAACGTAGTAATGAGTGCATGCCGTCTGGCACGTGATACGCATGCTGCTGCTATCATCGGGATCACCCGCTCAGGATATACCTCATTCCGTCTTTCTCACCACCGTCCGAAAGCAGGATTACTGATCTTTACTTCGAATAAAGTATTGATGAACCAACTTGCACTGTATTGGGGAACGAAAGTATTCTATTACGATCGTGATCAGGGAGTTACTACTGATGACCTGATTGAAGACATCAAATCTTTCCTTCTTGAAAAAGGTGAATTACAGAAAGGTGATGTATTCATTAATACATTGAGCATGCCGGTTTCTAAACACCGCAAAACCAATACTGTTAAGCTGAGCATTGTAGAATAAAAGCAAAGCGCTTAAGCAAAGGGCTTTGAGCATTAGGCATAGAGATAAGAGCGTAGCTCTTGGCTCTATGCCTTTTTTTGCGCGCAGGGCAGAGTGATTGGGGCATAGAGATAAGGGCAGGGGGATTGAGTAGACCTCCTCTTTGCCCCTTTCCCTAAGCTCTATGTCCCCTTTGTTCCAGGCCTCAATACCCTTTGCCCATAACCCTTTACCCCTTTTATAGAATAACTAATAAAATAGTTTTGAAACTAAAAAAATAGTCTTACATTTACTTATCCAAACAAGTCTTCATTTAATACTATATCATGGAAATACGTACCCTTACCAGAGCAGAAGAAGAGATCATGAGAATTCTCTGGCAACTGAAAAAGGCATTCGTCAAGGATATTCTTGCTGAAATGCCTGAGCCTAAACCTGCCTATAATACCGTATCCACCATAATTCGTATTCTTGAAAAAAAGGAAGTGGTAGGTTACACAGCCTATGGTAAAACGCACGAATATTATCCGCTGATTACCGAAGAAGAGTACAAGCGCTTTGAAGTCCAGAATCTGATGAGCAACTACTTCGGCAATTCACTACCGAATCTGGTTTCTTTCTTCGTAAAGGAAAACGATCTGAAATCCAGAGATCTGGATGAAATTATGAAGTTGATCAACGACCATAAAGACGAACAATAAAAGCTATCAGCCATGGAAATGCTGCTATATATCGGAAAAGTGAGTTTATTCTGGATTCTGTTCTATGCTTGTTATCAGTTATTTCTGAGCAAGCAAACCTTCTTTGTTTGGAACAGAGCATATCTGCTTGGGTCTTTACTGGCATCGTTTCTGCTTCCTTTGGTAGTGTATCCGGAGTCGGCTCCGGAGATGCCTGTGATGTACACAGTAAGTGCGGCAACGTATTCTGTTTCATCTTACCAACCTGAGGAAGTTTCCGTTTTTACCTGGCTCAACGCTTTTATCTTTTTCTATCTCCTGGCTGTTGGCCGCAGAGCTTTGGTATTCTTTAATAACATCCGGCAGCTATACCAATACATTAAAGTCGGGGAAATTATTGAATTGGAAGATTGTAAAGTAGTTCTGATCGACTCGAACGAAATAGGATCTTTCTCATTTTTGAAGTGGATTGTGGTTAACAGGAATGATTATGAACTTCATTTTGATGCTATTCTCAGACACGAAATGGTACATACTGCACAAAGACATAGTTATGATATATTGTTTGTCGAAATCCTGAGCATGATTTTCTGGTTCAACCCTGTTCTCAAAGGTTATAAACATTCATTGCAGGAGGTTCACGAATACCTGGCCGATGAAGCAGCTCCAAACCGCGAGGTCTATGCGAAGTTCCTTCTTGCCTATTCCCTGAATGCACCAATAGCTGCACTAACAAATCATTTTTTCAAGCCTTCACAATTAAAAGGGCGTATCCAAATGATTTACAAAAGCAGATCATCTAAATGGCTGCGCTCTTCCTACCTGCTTGCATTTACGTTTATAAGTGCAGTTGCGCTACTTATTGCAGGTTGCGAACGCATCAAAAAGAATTTTTCTGAAACCAGCTCCGGTCTTCCCGGGCAGGAAATGGACTCAACCAAAACCATTAAAGTTGAAGGCTGGGTGGTAAATCAGAAAGATAAATTGGCCATTCCCGGAGCCAGCATTCTGGTTGAAGGGTTACAACGAGGCACCAGTACCGATGCAGACGGCCATTTTGAAATTGAAGCACCGGCTTACGGTTCTCTTATCGCAAGTTTTGACGGCTTTCATACCCAAACCATTGAACTCAAAGGAATGGCTAACCAAGGCATTGCGCTGGTTCCTGTGTCTGAAGACATTTCCGATCCCTCTCAATCGGCAACCAATGCAGATGTTAAGGTGCAAACATTAGAGAATCCTGTTGGAGGAAAAGTATTCATGGCAGTAGAACAGCAACCGACCTTTCCCGGCGGCGTGAAAGCGATGTTCCAGTTTTTAGGTGATAATATCAAATATCCTAAAGCAGCATCAGATGCCAATGTAAGCGGCAGAGTCTTTATTAGCTTCATCGTAGATGCATCCGGTACTATAAGTGATGTAACAGTTCTGAAAGGGATCGGCTTTGGGTGTGATGAAGAAGCCGTACGTGTGGTATCCAAATTTCCTAAATGGACACCTGGAATGCAGGATGGAAAAACGGTGAGTGTGAAATACAATCTGCCAATAATGTTCCAGTTGGAAGAAGATAAAAAATCAGCAAAAGCAACTCATGTAATTTCCGACCAATCAATTACTCATAGAGATAAGGGAAAAGACACCAATGCTATTTATTTCCAGAAAGATGCCTCGAAAACAAAAGTCAGAATAAGAGGTAGAAAGAATTTTAATCCTGACGTACAGCCACTGGTTGTTGTGGACGGTGTCATTTTAGAAGAAAAGAACGCCTTGGACAAACTTGACCCTAATAAAATCCAAAGTATTTCAGTGCTAAAGGATCAGTCAGCCACGGCAATATATGGCAAAAAGGGGGCAAACGGCGTCATACTTGTTACTTCAAAAGAAGTTCGCTGAATGATTTAAAAAATTAACAGCCTCAACTAATATAAGTCATGGAAACGCTCCTCTATCTCGCTAAAGTAAATGTATGTTGGATACTGTTTTATGGCTGCTACTGGCTGTTTTTCAGAAAGCATACTTTCTTTCAATGGAACAGGCTCTATTTGCTGGTATCACTCCTGGCTTCGTTTGCAGTTCCGTTAATCACTTTTTCGGAGCAGACTGTTGCAGTAGCACCGCTCGCGCAGGTAATACAAGTTCCGGATTTAATGACTTACCCTGAAACCACCATAGTTTTCTCTGGTGAAGAGACAACCTCTTTTGACTGGACACAATTATTGTATGTCGTTTATCTGGCCGGTGCAGCAATTCTTTTCCTACAGCTTGCAAAAGGACTTTTCGCGATAAGAAATCTGCTTCGAAAGAACGAGCAACTGGCTTTCGACGACTATACACTCATACTGTTACCCTTGTCAACCTACCAGCAAGGCTCATTTTCATTTTTCAGATGGCTGATGGTAAGTCAGCAGGATTACGAAGAAAACCTTGATACTGTACTCCGGCATGAGCTCGTCCACATCCGGCAAAAACATAGCTATGACATTATTCTTATTGAATTATTAAAAGTCGTTTTCTGGTTCAATCCTGTGTTATGGCTTTATAAAAAATCTTTGCAGGAAGTACATGAATTCCTTGCTGATGAAGAGGTTCCAAACAGAGAGCGTTACGCTACTTTCCTCATTGGTTATGGTATGCATTCGCCCGTCCAATCTTTGACCAACCAGTTTTTTAGTAGTTCACTTTTAAAATCACGAATCAAAATGATCTATAAAAACCGCACATCACGGTGGCTTCTGGGAAAGTACCTGATGATATTACCTGTTCTATTATTGGTGGTGAGCCTCACCGCTGCACGTGAGCATATGATGATTGAAGCAGAATCTGTTTCTAAACCAGAAATGCTCATAGAAGAGGCTAAAAATGTTCCGCAACAAATAGCCGAGCCGATTATAGAAACCGTTGAGACGCCAGTTAAGGCAGACGAAACTATTGATATTAAAGGACAAATAGTAAACAAAAACGGACTTTCTGTTGGGAACGCAACAATAATTATTAAAAATACAAAAATAGGCGTTAGCGCTGATCACAGCGGCCGTTTTAAGTTAGACAAGGTTCCGATTAATAGTACGTTAGTGGCGAGTCATGTATCCTACCAAAGTGCAGAATTCGAAGTCAAAAAAACGCAAGCTCAGTATAAGATCACGCTGCAGTCTGCTGAGAATGTATATGGGGAAGTGGTGGTGGTTACTTACCCAACAGTCAAAAATAGAACCGGAAACAGCAACGAAAGTTTAGGAAGTACTAAGAAGGATGTAATAGTTGAACAAAAAGCAGAGTATCCAGGTGGCGTAGAAGAGATGATGAAGTACATTGGACGAAATGTCAAATACCCAACCAAGGCCGCAAATATTAACATAAGCGGGACTGTAATTATATCTTTTGTAGTAAATGAATATGGCCACATCCAAAAAACTGAAATTATCAAAGGCATTGGATACGGGCTGGATCAGGAAGCTACAAGAGTAGTTTGGAGTATGCCGAAATGGAGTCCTGCCATTCAAAATGGTGAAGCAGTTGCTTCCTGGCACACTCTCCCAATTAAATTCGAGATCGACCAATCTCAGGCCGATAAAGACAAAAGGCAGGGTTTTATGAATTACCCCAAATCAGAGGACATAAAACTGGCAAAGGCAAATCTGAAGGAATTCAAATTTGATGATAAGAAAGCCATCCCGGCTCCTTCCAATCATGTTACCTTACATACAGGCAGTGACAACACATTTATGAATTATAAAATCGCAGAGCCTGCCAGTAATTACCGTTATTTCAAGGTTGCCTATACCAAGTAGACCAAATTGATATTTTCTTATTATTCTCAAAGCCTGATTTCTATAAGTCAGGTTTTTCTATGGTGATCTGACATGATTGTATAAATTTGCCTGATCTCAAAACTCAAACCATGGCGAAGTTTAAAGCAGCAATCATCGGTGGCGGGCATATTGCCAGTCAGAATCACATTCCGGCACTTAAAGCGCTCAACGAAGAAGTTGAAATAGTAGCCATATGCAGTCGCGATATAAACAAGGCACGTGTTTTAGCGAATCAACACGGTATTCCATTAGCATTCGACGATGCAGCGGAAATGTACAAAAGCGATCTTAAACCTGATCTGATCTTCAATTGTACAGCCAATCATCTGCACCACCAATTCACGATGCAAGCACTCGAAAATGGATGCCATGTATTGTGCGAGAAGCCGCCGGGATTAAATGCACAGCAGGCACGTGAAATGGCTGAGTTAGCACTTAGCAAAGGGAAAGTCCTTGCCTACAATTTCCAGAGAAGACAGTCTCATGAGTTCTCCATTTTAAAGAAGTTGCAGGAGGAAGGCCGGTTTGGAAATATCTACCACATCAAAGCTACCTACCTGCGTAGAAGAGGCATTCCCGGCTGGGGCAACTTCACGAATAAAGAAATTCAGGGAGGCGGGGCACTTATTGATCTCGGTGTTCATATACTTGATCTGGCACTGGATTTACTGGATTACCAGACACCCAAGCAAATCCTGGGTAATACTTATGACCTTATTGGCAATACCGGCGGAAAGGGACTAAAGGGAAACTGGGATCCATCCAAATTCGAGGTGGAAGATGCCTGCTTCACTCATCTTTCATTTTCTGATAATACCAGTATTTCTTTGTCGTGCTCATTTGCACTGAATCAGAAAGAAGAGGAGAGTGTCAACCTTGAAGTGTTTGGCAGCAATGCCGGCGCCATGCTAAATCCTCCGGTGATGTTCACTGAAATAGCCGGAGAGTTGACAGATACCCATTTTCCATTCGTCGAAAAATCGAACTGGCAGCTAAAAAATACGCATGCTTTTATCGATGCATGTCTTGGTAAACCCTCTAACATCTGCAACGCGACGCAGGGCGCTGTACTACAGGAGATCGTTGAGAGAATATATCAAAGTGCTGAATCAGCTCATACGGTGATGTTATAACATAAAAACGCCTTGCGAACCGGAATTCACAAGGCGTTTTTTATGTTATAAGCTCTATTTCTGAGGTCTACCGTTCAGTTTCCGGGTTCTACCGTTCAGCCCGCTGAAAAGCGTACAGACCAGAGGGCTCTATTTCGCTGTAGCCATGACCATTTTGATATCCTGCTTGGCTCCAAGTTCCAGTACATCTACAAGATCCTGAACTGCAAGATTTTTATCTACTCTCAAAACGATGGTACGATCTTCCACACCTGCAAAGATATTCTGCAACTCTGCTTCAAGCGCATCAAAAGCAATCGGCTCTTTGTCGATATAATAAACCTTCTGATCGTCGATCGAAAGTGTTATTTGTTTCTTATACATCTGTTGTGTTGCCGATGCTTTAGGAAGCATCAGTTTGATCACATTCGGATTGGACATCGTAGAAATGATCAGGAAAAACAGCAGCAGGAAAAACATAATATCGTTGAGCGAGTGCGTAAACACTTCCGGAGCAAACCGACTCTTACGACGTATTTTCATTTAAATAACTTTAAATTTTTTGAACTATGACCAGCACTACTGCTTATTTGGAATTAACCGGACGCTGCAACACATCCAGGAAGTCGGAAGCAGCCATTTGCAATTTCAAAGCAAAACGGTCAATTTTCATGTTCAGAAGGTGGTATCCTGCATAAGCGATCAAACCGATGATCAGACCAGATCCGGAAGTGATCATTTTTTCATACATACCGCCGGCAATGGTACTGATATTGAAGTCGTTCGAAATAGAAATATCGTAGAAAATACGAATAATACCCGAAATCGTACCTACGAAACCAAGCATAGGTGCAATACCCGCGATAACCCCAAGATAGGGCAGATTACCTTCCATGCGCTGAATTTCTATCTGGCTTGCATTCTCAATGGTAGTCTCAATATCCTTGATCGGGTAACCAATACGGCTGATAGCACGCTCCAGAATACGACCACTTGCATTACGCTGATTGCGGCAGGAAGACTCCGCCGACTTAAGATTTCCTTGCTGAATAAAATCCTTTACATTATCTACAAACTGCGGATCGATTTTACCGTTGGCACCGATGGCCAGGAATCTTTCAATAATCAGGAACAATGTACCTAAAAACAACAGCCCTAGCGGAAGCATCACCCAGCCCCCTTTTGCAAGCAAGTCAATAATAGATAGTCCCTGGTCAGCAACGGGAGCTGCCACAGTAGAGTCAGTAAGTGCTTGTAGAAGCATCATATAATTGTGAAAGTGAATGGTTAAGCTTAATAAATAAAGGGTTATTCAGCCTTAAAATGACTTTGAACATAAACGGACTAATGCCCTCCTTATTGTTCAAAGGGCAAAGATAGAAAAATTACTCTTCGGGCGTAATCCAGCCCTCTTTAACATTATCTGTACCAGGGTAAATATGTGATAGCAAGAGCCTAGCTTCAATCGAGCGAATTGTGAAGGTTTCAGCTTTTTCTTCCAGGTTCAGATATTCTTCTTCTGAATATGTAGTTTGTGGCACTGCTGGCATGATGATCACAAATCTGATTTTAACAAAAATAACAAAATCAACCTTTGGTTTACCTATCCCGCAAATTGATTAAAAGTTAAAAATCCTCTTGTATATCAGATGTAGCTGATTATTTATTGAATTTCAGCTTAGATCATTGATTCGCTCCAACCATTTAGTTAGGTTTGCTGTCTCTCAACGTACAACTTCAACCTCTCTGCATGAAAAAAATTCTCCTTTTACTTTTCTTACTTCCCCTATTTCAAAGCTGCATGGAATGTGGGCCTCAAAGGGAACTTACCTTTTCGCTGAGCATCAATGTGGCCGACAATAAGCTCAATAAAATAACTGCCCTTGGAGCCCTCAATAATGATGCCTTTGTAAATCTTAGAGACAGCATCACAACAGAATTCCGCGATTACCGGGAATTCCAACTTCCTATATCTTTGAACGCCGATCAAACCACCTATATATTTGATTTCGAAAACCGTACAGATACATTAACCCTCTCATACGAACGACTATTCTATCACCAGGAAGGTTGCGGATTTGTAGTAGATGTAGATGATGTCCAGGGTAAATCAACATTTTCGTACCTACATGTGACAGCCATTCCATTTGTCGGAGAGAGTAAAGGATGGGGTGGTCATCAGGGTGGTATTTTTGTAAGTGCTGCACTATGAAAAAGGCGTTATTCTTATTGATCCTCGCTGTTGCAAGTCATATTTCATTTGCACAGACCGACAGTTTATCTACCCCACCCAAACAGATATCTCTTGGGCTTGATGTCTTTCAAAGTATACCTTCATTCGTACTCAGAGAGAAATATTTTACACATAATACACTTGTGGTAGAGCCAACGCTAAGGATGAACGGAAAGCTACCCCGTAAGTTTATTCTTCTTTCTGCCGGCTATGTGAACGGCTCCACAACCAAAAATCCCATGTACCCGGGTACCAGAGAGAATTTTCAGGGCATCTATTTTAAAGCGGGCTTTGAAACCAGTCATACAAGATTTCCTCTGCGCATTGGCTATGGACCTTTGGTTTCATGGAGTGTTTATTCAGGACGTCACCTATTTGAGGGCCCTGTCTTTGGCGATTACAGGCATCATTTCCGCTATAACAACTTAGCCGCCGGAGTACATGGCTACCTGGGCTATGATTTTACAACAGGAAAGAAATCATTCATCCGTGTTTCAGGACAGATAAGTACGGCCCTGCGGATGGGAGAACTGGAACCGTCCTACTATCCGGGTATGGGTGTTTCGGCAAGTTCAGATTTAATCATATATGCAACCGGAGGTATCACAGCCCAGTTTTTCTATAGGATACGCTAAAATCAATTTGTGGCGGCGCATGTAAAATTTAGTAGAAGAGGTCAGACGTATCCATTCCCTATTTACCTTTGTAGCCGGATACTGTTATCCGTCTTTCATTCGTTGATTGTATTGTGAAAGCAACTTTAAAACAATGTATAGCCCTTGGTCTGCTTGGCCTGATGTTTGTGAAAGCATGGGTGATTCCATTGTTATATCTTGATTTCGAGATCCGTCGCGATTACATTGTTGCCAATCTTTGTGAGAATAAAAACCGTCCTCAACTCAACTGTAATGGAAAATGCTACCTCGCTAAAAAAATAGAAGCAGCAAAAAAGCAGGAAGAGCGCCAGGCTGAACAGGATTATATGGCAAGCCTGATTTATCAGGTCATGAATACCAATCACCACCCCTATTTTAAAGTTGAAGTACCCTTTAAAGTAATCTCGGATAAGGTTCCGTTTGATTATGCATCCCCTTTTACGGCATTTTTAATGGCCGATGATATTTTTCACCCCCCGCTCGTTTAAGAGATAACGCCAGCCGTATGGTCTGGTGAATTGATACATTCATCTTGAACTTTAATCAGGATAGGTATTAGCTTCGCTATGAGGTTGATACTATCTGCTATATCCATATTATTATGAATATTTTTTCAAAATATTATACCTCCCTCTTGGCCATTCTTACTCTATTCGCACTTTATGCATGTAACGACGTGGAGCCCGTACCAGGAGGTAAACTTCGCATAGAATTCGATAACGTAGTAGGTGAAAAAAATCTGGTTTTAAATAGCGTTACCTATCAGAATGCAGCGAATGAAGATTTTACAGTTACCAAATTAGATTATTTCATTTCAAACATTAAGCTCAAAAAAGCGAATGGATCCGTATACACGGTACCTCAGGACTCCAGCTATTTTCTGATCAAGGAAAGTGTAAAGGCAAGCCAGTTTGTTACGCTTAACAATGTGCCGGAAGGCGACTATAAAGAAATTGAGTTTATGGTTGGCGTGGACAGTCTTCGGAATACCGCCGATATCTCGAAAAGAAAAGGAGTACTTGATCCTGGCGGATCTATGGCTGAGGATGGTATGTACTGGCAATGGAATTCCGGCTATATATTCGTCAAACTGGAAGGGGTTTCTTCTGTCGCTACATCCATTAACAGGAAGTTTTATTACCATATTGGTCTTTTCGGAGGTTATAACGAGCGGACAGTAAACAATACAAGGATTGTGACTATTCCATTCGGAGCTCTTACTGCTCCCGTTAGTGAGACCGGTAAAACTCCGGAAGTGCACCTTGTGGTGGATTTACTGAAGCTATTCAACGGCCCCGGCACAAACCTGAGTATTGCGGAAAATGTAATGGTGATGGGATCTCAGCAAGAGAAATCGCAGCAAATCGCCAACAACTACTCGGGCATGTTTACCATTGATCATATCCACTAATCAGATTGTGCTTATGAAATGGCAAAAATATGCAGCGTGTATTCTGCCGGTGTGCATCGTATCGGTCTGGTTAGCATGTTCGCCCAAAACTGCGGAAGAAGAGGTAACTCCCGACAAGGAGGGAACAACGCCCATTGAATGGAAAAAACCTGCACACTTTCCTGATCCTGTATACGATATATCAAAAAATCCACTTACAGAAGAAGGTGTGGAACTCGGTCGGTTTCTTTTTTACGATGGCATTCTTTCGCGTACTAACCAAATCGGCTGCGGAACCTGTCATCAGCAACAGGCAGCTTTTACGCATCACGGACATGAGTTGAGTCATGGCGTAGATGATCTGCTGGGAATCAGAAACTCTCCTGCTGTTCAGAATGTAGCATGGCAAACGTCTTTTTTCTGGGATGGAGGTGTACATGATCTGGATTTGCTTCCTTTCAATCCGATACAAAATCCGGTTGAGATGGATACCAATGTACCCGATATCATCGCAAAACTGAAAAACACGCCTGATCCGAAATCTAAAATTCCGGTGAATTATCCGAAGATGTTCAAGGAGGCATTTGGTACAGACGAGATCAATAGTGAACGTATTATGAAAGCTTTGTCACAGTTTATGATGACAATGGTTTCTGCGAGTTCTAAATATGATTTCTACAAACTGGGTGACGCCAATGCCTTGAATGCACAGGAAAAAGAAGGAATGCTTTTGTTTCAGAAAAACTGCAGCACCTGTCACCAAGGCGAATTATTTACAGATCAATCGATGCGGAATAACGGACTGATGCCTATGCCCGGAGACGATAAAGGTCGGTTTGATATTACCGGAGCTGAGCAGGATATGTACAAATTTAAAGTCCCCAGTCTACGGAATGTGGGTTATACAGCTCCATATATGCACGACGGACGTTACCACACTTTGAATGAAGTACTGGATCATTACACCGACAGCGTTCAAAAATTGGGAACACTGGATCCTTTACTAATCAGGGCAGACGGCAGAACCGGACTTTCACTCACTTCTTCCGAGAAGCAATCTATTATCGCGTTCCTCCGAACGCTATCTGACGAACAGTTTATCAGCAATCCGAAACTGGCTGACCCCGGTATCGGCAATGCGCTATAAACTGACCTAACTACTGATTTAAATATGAAATTCAAATATATCATTTTAGTTCTGCTGCTTGCGGCGGCAGACTTTTCGTATGCATGCGACATCTGCGGATGCGCCAACAGTGGGGCCTATTTTGGTCTTCTTCCACAATCCAATAAGTCCCTGATCGGTGTTCGCTACCAACGCCTCAACTTTGTAACCCATCCCGACAGCAAAGTGCTTCGTACGGAGGAGAATTTCAATGTAGCTGAATTGTACGCACGTTTTTTCCCCATCAAACGCGTACAGGTAATGGCATTTTTACCCTATCGAACAGATCAGCAGGTCACTTCTGCGGATGTAAAAAAGCAAAACGGATTTGGCGATGCGACAATTCTTGCCAATTACAATGTCCTGAATACCTTGATGGACAAAGAAAATTCAGGTGCTTTTACACATACCCTTATGGTAGGTGGAGGAGTGAAATTACCCACCGGAAAATTTAAATTTGATGAAAATAACCCGTTGCAGGTGGCCAATGCTAATTTTCAGCTGGGAACAGGAAGCACAGATTTTATACTGAATGCTTTTTACACCATCAATAAAGGTGACTGGGGTTTGGCAACAAATGTTTCGCGCAAGTTTAATACCACCAACTCAGAAGACTATAAATTCGGTAACCAGCTCTTTGGCACTATTGATCTGTACAAATCATTCCGTATCGGCAAAGGCGAAGTATCCCTCACACCGAGCGTCGGGATTTATGCCGAAAATGCAGAACACGGAACTCAACACGGACAAGTTCTTGATCTTACAGGAGGAAGACTTCTCAATGGCAGCGCAGGCGTTACTTTATTCACCAATCGCTGGACACTTGGAGTAAACGGACAAACTCCATTGGCTCAAAGCAGTTCCTCAGGCCACGTGGGTGTAAAAAACCGTTTACTGGTTCAATTAGGCATCTTATTTTGAGAAGATAAGTGCGGGCTGCCATAGCATACATATTACTCCTTTCCATCATGCTACCCTCGTTAAGTCCGTGGGGAACGGTCGCGTATTTTCATATCAACAGGGATTACATAGCCAAAGTCCTTTGCGAAAACCGTACACGCCCGCAGCTGAATTGCAACGGGAAGTGCTATCTGGCCAAAAAACTTAAACAACAACAGGATAAAAAAGACAAGGAAACTACAGAAAGGGTGAGCAATTCACCCGTTGCGCATCTGTTTATAGCTAAGATTTTGCGCTTTCAATTTCAGTCTGAAACCTTTATATCGAAAGAGCTACCGGACTTTTTCTATCAGCTTCCTGTTTATCGCTCTCCCTTTTTCGGTATACTCCGTCCGCCACAGCTAAGCTAATTCCGGTTTGTTTTAACAATGATGACTCACGATTGGATATGCATACGTGTATCCGAAGGCGTGTACGTGCATTTAAAAATTCAATTACAATTAGCTTATACAAAACAATGAAACGTCTTTTCACATTAGCAATAGCGGCCCTGTTTTTCACTTCATGTTCTGATGACAACGAGCCAACCGAAACCGTCAATCCCCAGGCCTCAGGCAGCACCCGAATCACCTTTGATTCCAGGATAGGCAATGCTGATTTTGCACTTAACAAGGATTTCACGGTTGATAACAAGACCTACAACTTCAGGAAGCTACGCTATTGGGTCAGCAACGTTAGCCTGATTGATGACAAAGGTGCGGAATACAAAGTCCCTGATTCCTATTATCTGATTGAAGAAGTAGGAGATATGGATCTGACGGGAACGATTAATGACAACAAAAACATTTATCCTGCTAAAAAAAGAGAGTCTGTTGACCTGACCAACATACCTGCCGGAACTTACAAAAGCATCAGATTTTCAATCGGTGTTGATCAAAAATACAACGATAATCTGAGTCTGGTAGCCGGTGAATTGTCTATTGCGAACGGCATGAGCAACATCTCCTGGATGTGGCATTCGAGCTATATTTTCTCTTCACTCACCGGTACTGTTAAAGACGCCGGATCAACGGTAGCTTTCAAAACAGAAACCGGCCTCAATGCCAATTACAAAACACTGACAGTTGACCTGCCAGCACCGGCCGATTTCTCGGCTACAAAAGAAGTTATCCTGAATGTGGATATTACCAAAGTCTTTGATGGAATTGATGTTGCCAAAAATCCGACGATCAGTGCGCTGACTCCCGCTTTGATGTCTACAGTAGCCGAAAACTATTCTGCTAAAGCCATTTCATTCGGTTCTGTTGTAAAGTAAAAGCATGCGTTTGATCAAAGTAATCTGCTTTTCCGTAATCATCTGTATAGCTGCAGGCTGTACAAAGCAGGAAGTGAATCCCGGGCCGGCAGGATATGTTCTGCCGGTTCCGGAGCATTTTCCGGAGCCTGTTTTTGACACCGGGAATCCGATGACTGCCGAAGGTATTGCACTTGGAAGGATGTTGTTTTATGACGCTCGTCTTTCAGGAAATAATAAGGTTTCGTGTGCTAGTTGTCATGAACAAAAACTGGCGTTTAGTGATGGAGTAGCATTCAGCAAGGCTGGTGTCGCAGGAACTGAGTTGCTACGACATTCACCCGCACTGATTAATCTGGCATGGGCCAATAATGGTTTATTTTGGGACGGCGGCTCCACCAATCTGGAATCACAGGTATTCGGGCCTCTTACTGCACATGATGAAATGAGTCAGGATTTATATGAACTCATAGATGAATTGAATGCTGTACCGGATTATGTCAGGCATTTCGAGACTGCATTTGATGATGGTTTAACCATTCAGAATGTATCAAAGGCATTGGCTCAATTCCAGCGAACGCTGATTTCCGCAGATTCAAGATATGACAGGTTCCGACTAAACAAGCCTGAAAGAACACTGTCGGACATAGAACAACGAGGGCTCGAATTGGTAAAGCAAAAGTGCCAGGGATGCCATCGTGGTGAATTGTTTACTGACAATGACTATCATAACAACGGTCTGGATAGTGATTTTACTAATACGGAGCACGAAGGGCTTTATCTCGGGCGGTACCGTATCAGTTACGAACTAGCTGATCTTGGTAAGTACAAAACACCAACACTACGGAATACAGAACTTACCGCACCTTATATGCATGACGGCAGATTCGGAACATTGGAGGAAGTGGTGGAGCATTACTCCTCGGGAATCAGGAATTCCAATACGCTTGAACCGCGCTTGCCGCCAGGAGGTATGCAACTCACGGCAGCCGACAAAGCAGCTATTGTTTCCTTCCTCAAAACGCTGACGGACCATTCGTTTATCAGCAATCCGGATTTACAGAAGCCATAAAGTGAAATAATTAACAGATTACCAAACACATAAACTTGTTTAATAGTAGACATTATCACGCATAGAATTATATCAGCATGTTTGCTATCGGCTGTTAGCTATCGGCTATCAAACCTATCCCGGAAACCACTTTTTAGCCGATTGCCAGCCGCCGAAAGCCGATGGCGAAATACGCTTACAAATTGATTCGTGATCATGTTTAGTACATAAAGCGCAGGCTTGATTAAACCTGTGCTTTATTTCAAAATCATCTTTTACATTATTCTTTTAAAAACAATGAAAACAACCATCATGTACATACTGGCTCTTTTTTTGCTTGCCGGATGCAACTCAGAAACACAACAATCAACCGATAATGAAACAGATCATCAGGGTCACGATCATGGCTCGCAAGGAGGCGATCCTCGTGTGGCAGAGGTAATGGCTATTCATGACAGCATCATGCCCTCCGTTAGTAAAATTATGGATTTGAAACAAAAAATAACCATTGATCTGAAAACAACGGATAGTCTTTTGGCATTAAAACCTACCGGCGACCTGAAAAGACGCAAAGAAGAAGCATTCACGCTACACCTCCAACTGGAAAAAGCTGATCAGGAAATGATGAACTGGATGCACCAGTACAAAGCTGATACCCTGACAAAACTGGACGAACAGGCGGCTGCAACGTACATCGCAGATCAGAAAATGAAGATTGAAGCGGTGAGAAATCTGATGACAAAGAGTATAAAAGAGGCGCAGATTTTCACTGAAAAAAGATAGCAACATGAAAACATTTCATATTTCCCTCTTTTGTCTGGTAATGCTGTTATTCGCAGCCTGCCAAACTAAAAAACTCCCATATATAGGGGAGCCGGAGCTCGTAACGAAAGTGGTCGACGGAAAAGAAGTCGAAGAAACGATTTATCCCGCTATACCGGATTTTTCATTTCAAAATCAGAATGGAGAAACCATCTCCGGTAGAAGTTTAGATGGCAAGATTTATGTCGCCGATTTCTTTTTCACGACCTGCCCTACAATTTGTCCGCCTATGAAAAAAAACCTCTTGAAGGTCTACCAGGCTTTTAAGGATAACCCGGAAGTTGGGATTCTCTCCCATACAATTGATCCTGCTCATGATAGCGTGGCGGTGCTGAAAAAGTATGCTGATGACCTGGGGGTAACAGGGAACATGTGGCATTTTGTAACCGGCAACCGCGACAAAATCTATGAAATCGGTGAAAAAAGTTATATGGTAAGCGCCCGTGAAGATTCCGCTGAAGCCGGAGGGTATATCCACAGCGGTCATTTTATTCTGGTAGATAAAAATAAGCATATACGTGGGATGTATGATGGCACGACCGAGCAGGGGACTGCTGAACTTCTGAAAGATATCGAAACCTTACTCAAAGAAGAATAAGTCAAATTCAGTCCGCCGGCACTGACCATCGTCATAATTAAACCTTAATTAAAATCAAGGAAAATTGCGAGTTGCGTTGTTTCTTTGTGAAAATTTTAAAGCTGTCAAAAAGTTAGATATGCAAAGCGGAGAAAAAAGTGCACAGCCCTGGTTGGGGAAAATGCAGGAAAAATGGGGGTTGGAGACAACCAGACAGGTTCTTTTGGTTTTAGCTGTTTTTAGTTTGTCGGGTTCGTCGGTTGTGTGGCTGAGAAAAGGACTTTTTCACCTGCTGGGCTATGACGATGCTACACCCATGTGGCTCAAAACAATTACTTACATCCTTTTCATATTTCCTACCTATCAGAGTTTATTATTGATCTACGGCTTTCTGCTTGGTCAGTTCTCATTCTTCTGGGAGAAAGAGAAAAAGATGTTCCGCTGGATTGCAGCGAAGTTCCGCAAGTAAGCACATAAGTAGCTGTTGGCAATTAGCTACAAGCCACTAGCTCAGTAACTATATAAAGAGAGGATGACCAGCGCTTTAGTGTGCCGGTCATCCTCTTTTTCTCTATAGCTCTTTCTTAATTCTTTCTCAGTGTAACCATTCGTAAGAGTTTTGCGCTTTATCGGTGACTATTCATTCCAGGTGCGGTCTAAGAATGAAATTCACTTAAACACACCTCACATTATGGATTACGAGATTATTAGAGCGCAATTGGTAGCTACAGTTACCCAGTATGGCGGCAAAATTGTTTTAGCAATAATTGCCTTTATCATCGGGCGAATTATAATCGGAAAGATCACCTCAATTATCGCCAATGTAATGGATAAGAGAAAGGTAGACAAAGATGTTCAACCCTTCCTTCTTTCATTGGTTAGTGTATTGCTAAATGTAATGCTCCTGCTGAGTATTGCGGGAATTGTTGGTATTGAGACTTCTTCTTTTGTAGCTGTATTAGGGGCAGCTGGTTTGGCAGTAGGTTTAGCGCTTCAGGGTAGCCTTGCTAACTTTGCAGGTGGCGTTTTGATTCTGATTTTTAAACCTTACCGTGTAGGAGACCTTATCACTGCGCAAGGTTTTACAGGAACAGTAGAAGGTGTGCAAATTTTTAATACCATCCTCGTTACACCTGACAACAGAACAATCATTCTTCCTAACGGTTCTTTGTCAACTTCACCTATTACCAATATTTCAGGTAAAGGTAAAATCCGCGTAGACATGGTCTTCGCAGCAGGTAGCCAGAACGGAGCTGACAAAATCAGAGCATCGGTACAGAAAGCAGTTGATGCTTGTCCTACCGCTCTAAAAGATGTTCAACACGATATATTGGTTACAAAACTTACTGAAAATGCAATTTTCTTCGATGTGAGAGTCTGGACGCCGAGTGTTACTTATTGGGAAACGTACTACTTTGTACACGAGGCCATCAGCAGACAGTTTGCAATAGATGGAATTCAGGCTCCGAAACCTGCTGAGGTGAGTGTGGCATTGAAACAATAGCTAAAATATAACCTTTCTGATCGATTATTACGGGAGTATAGGAGTCTTGATTCCTGTACTCCTTATTTTATTTATACCTTTGTGAATTATTTCAATTAAGGATCAGAATCATACATACCATTCCATGTTTGAAAACTTACAGGATAAACTTAATAATGCCTTTCGTACACTAAAAGGAAAGGATAGAATTTCAGATATAAACGTGGCTGCTACTACCAAAGAGGTGCGTAAAGCATTGGTAGATGCCGACGTTAACTTCAAGGTTGCCAAAGAAATTACAGACCGGATCAGAGAAAAAGCACTCGACCGGAAAATATTGATATCTGTTGAGCCCGGACAGATGTTTGTTAAGATCGTGCAGGAAGAGCTGACCGAACTGATGGGTGGTGAAGCGAAAGCCATCAATACAAAGGGTGATCCCGCAGTAATTCTTATTGCAGGTTTGCAGGGTTCCGGTAAAACAACTTTCACAGGAAAGCTTGCCTATTTGCTTAAGAAACAAGGAAAACAAGTATTACTTACTGCTGCCGACGTGTACCGTCCTGCTGCGATTGAGCAGTTGAAAGTACTTGGTGAACAAGTGGGTGTGGAGGTATACTCTGAGCCGGAAAATAAAAATCCGGTAACCATTGCTCAAAATGCCATCGCTCACGCAAGAAAAATCGGCAAGAAAATAGTGATCGTCGATACTGCCGGACGTTTGGCAGTTGACGAAGCAATGATGCAGGAGGTTGAGGACATCAAATCAGCAGTAAAACCTTCTGAGATCCTTTTCGTAGTGGATTCGATGACAGGTCAGGATGCGGTGAATACTGCCAAGACTTTCAACGAACGCCTGAACTTCGACGGGGTTGTTCTTACCAAACTGGATGGTGATGCCCGCGGTGGAGCTGCGTTATCGATTCGTCAGATTGTTGATAAGCCTATTAAGTTTATCAGTACCGGTGAAAAGATGGAGGCGCTTGATTCATTCTATCCGGATCGTATGGCCAGCCGTATTCTCGGCATGGGGGACGTAATTTCTCTTGTAGAGCGTGCTCAGCAGGCATTTGACGAGGATGAAGCTAAACGTATCAACGCAAAAATGCGTCAGAATAAGTTTGACTTCGACGATTTCCTTGGTCAGTTGCAGCAAATTAAGAAAATGGGTAATGTAAAAGATCTGATTGGTATGATTCCCGGAATGGGCAGTGCCATGAAAGATCTGGACATCGATAATGAGTCATTCAAACCGATTGAGGCCATTATCCAATCAATGACTAAAAAGGAACGCGAAAATCCTGAAATCATTGACGGAAGCCGCAAAAAGAGAATTGCAGCAGGTAGCGGAACATCCATTTTACAAGTCAACAATCTGATCAAACAGTTTGATGAAATGCGTAAGATGATGAAAAAAATGAACACTATGCAGGCCGCCGGTAAACTTGGTAAGGCATTACGTCGCTAGTTTTCTGTGTTTATAACTGCATATTAATGAAAAAAATATTTGTCCTGCTCCTGCTGTTTGCAGCCTTGGGTAATCATCAGCTGCAAGCACAGGCTTCTGTTGGTTATTATCCGTGGAGCAATTTGGTAACAGTGAGCACAGGTACGCACAGAGCGATCTGGCTTGATACACGTGTTCAAACCAACTCTCTGTTCAGCAGCCTGAGCATCGATTTGCTACCTATGATCAACCTCAAAAGAGGTGAAATTGTACAATGGTACATTGGCGGAGGTCTGAGACTTAACCCGCTGTACCGCATTGCTGATTCCCGGGCTGACCTGATTACCATTGATGGTTATTCTGTGAATTTTGGAGCACGTATATCTCCACTTCGTCAAAACAGGCGGATTCAGCTCGCCCTTGAACTCAATCCATACGTAAAAGATAGTTTTGATAGCGGGGTTCTGAAAAGCCATTTTGGAGTGGTTTATATTTTTGGCAAGAAAAAAGAACAGGATTAAGGTTTTGTTCCTGTTACTTATAACTGATTTTGCGTCCAATGCTGGAATTAATCTGAATCACAGATTTTTTAGAATCAGTTGGAAAAACATAAACCTTAAAGTAAATGAGAAAGATCACTCTCAATGTTGGATTTGCTTTACTAATCAGTGCATTTGCACTGACCTCTTGCTCGAAAAAAGCTGAGCAGGAAACCAAAGAAGCTACAGCAGCGGTGTCTGCGGATATTAAAGAAGGTGCGTCTGACGCTAAGGATGTAGCCAGTGATGTAGCCACCGACGTAAAAGAAGCTGCGCAGGATGTTGCGTCGGATGTAAAAGAAGCAGGGAAAGGTGCTATTGCTGATGTAAAAGCAGCCGCCGCCAAAACTTCTGAAGCACTGGATAGCAAAGTCAGCAAACTGGATGCTGCTGCAAAAAGAGAATATGATTCAATCACCAACGAGATCAACCGCCTGGATGAGGAAATCAAAAAAGCATCGGCTCTGGAAAAAACAAAGCTTGAAAAAACAAAGGCAATCTTTGTTAAAAAGAGAGATGCACTCCTGAACTGACCCTGTTTCACTACTGTACATAACGAAAAAATAAAATAGCAACCTGCATAAAACGGGTTGCTATTTTTACTTTAGGATTTTATTGAGTGGCTACTACATAAGCAAAATCCTGTGATGTTATGAATGAACAAATGCTGACTGAAACCGCCGGCTGGCTGGGTGTAGTTTTTTATGTATTTTCCTATTTTCTTCTTAGCACCGGGCGATTAAAATCAAGTAGTTACATTTTCCACAGTCTCAATGCATTAGGAGCCATCGGTCTGATCATTGTTTCTGTTTATGAAAAAGACAAACCAAATATCGCTGTTAATGTCATATGGCTTGGAATCGGGATTTATGCGATGGCCAAACGATTTACAGATATCTCAGGCAGGAATTGACGCAGGCAGTCGAAGCATAGCAATAGCCCGCTGCTTATACTTCTGAATACGTTTCTCATAATCCTTTTTATCCGTCACCAGACTAAGATAAAAGTAAGCACCATCCACCAGCACGAAAATATCGTCCGCAATCTGATCCGGGTCTTCTACATTGATCAAGCCCTCTTTGTGGCATTGTGCTATATGCTCACTCAGCTTTTTACGCAGAGCATCCAGGATGCTTTTATATAGTTCTCTGATCTTCGGTTCTCTGAATGTGAGCGAATAACAGCTGTAAAAAAGTCCGTCATCGAATAACGTATTCCATTTTTTAGAAAAGATGTTATCAACAATTTCAAGAAGAGCCGCCTGAGAATTGGCCTGTATTTTACTGCCGACTTTATAAATGAGCTGATATTTATCAAGGAGATAGTCTATCAATCCATAGGTGAGATCTTCCCGAGTTTGAAAATAGTGTATCACCAGACTCGGATTGATATCCATTTCCTTCGCGATTTTCGCAATGGAAGTATTTTCCAGCCCTTCTTTTTTGGCTAGTTTATAGAACACTTTGATAATTTCTTTCTGCCGCGTCTCTTTCAGACTTTTTCTTCCCATTGATGTAGAGGGTTAAAACTTCAAAAGCGAAGGTATTTTTCTTTTTTAACAACACAAAGTCTGTTCAACCGAACACCTCTTTTATTCTACAATCCACTTGTTTACCGTGTTGTATTTACCTTCCACAACGATTTTATAAAATCCTTTGGGCAGCTTTTTGACATCCATCACCACTTTTTCGTCTTTTACCGGCACCTGTTTCATCAGCAAATAATGATCACTTCCCCCCTCTTCAAATTTGTTGGTTGTAGTTAACCATACTTTCACATCTCCCTCGCTATCCACTGATTTCCATGTTACGCTAATTTGATCTCCTTCTTTTTTAGCAGTTGGCCACAATACCGAGAGTTTACCTGTCAGAGCAGCACCATCCAGCTCCATCGCCTGTTCTTTTTTGATCGGGATTTCAAGATGTCGGGATATAGTTGGCATAATATCGACGATTCCGGGTACGTGCTGTATACCTGCTTTCCCCTGAAAATAGCTATTCAAACCCTTCGCATTCGTTACAATCCACGTACTACGCTCTGCAGCTGACTGTCCTCCATGATTTTGACCTGTTGGTTCGCTACGACCGTGATCTGTTGTGATAAAGATCTGCCAATCTTCTCCAAAAGTCTTTTCACGATATTGAATCGCTTTCCACAACCGTCCCATTTGCGCGTCCATATATCCGATTGCTTTATTGAAACGTTCACTGTTTCCATATTTATGACCCATATCATCCGTGTATTCAAGGTAAACCCATGAAAGATCCGGCGCTTCGTCGGCAATATACCTTGCTGCCTCATCTACTACTTTTTCATCAATCTGATGAATGTATTCCGCTTCCTTGTCGTGAGGTAAGTTAATCGTATCCAACTCAAAACCATCGAAAGCATAATGTACCTGTAAATGATCAGTTTGCGGCAATCCCGTTCCGATCAACTTGGTACGGTTGTCGAGCCAGGTTGAAAAAACGGCTGTTCGTTTCGCAGGATAAGCTTCCTGAAAAAACCTGAATATAGTCCAATAATGGTAGTTAGGATCTTTAATATCGTTATCCCAGACATTATGCTTGTTCACCCAGGTGGATGTAAGCAGACTATTATAACCCACCGCTGAAATAGTCGGGGTTTGACTATATGATTTCACCTCTCCACCAACATATGCTTTCGTAAAACCTCCGACTTTGGAAATAGCATCCAGATTAGGAGTCGAAACTTTACGGAGCTGTTCGGCAGAAATTCCATCTACGATTACAAAAAGTGCTTTCTTCTTATCAGATTGCGCATTTACACCTAATGATAACAGGGAAAATAATAGCAATAATTTAGGTTTCAGATAGGTCATTTTACTTTGGTTAGGATAAACAAAAAGTGAAGTGCGTATACAAATTGAGACCCAATTTGCTGAAAAAGCAAACGGTTCTCAATCTATGTTTTGGTTTTACCAGCCAAATATCTGTGACAGGGCCGGATTTAAAGTCACCTGTGCTTGCGGAACTGGTCGATAATAGTATTTAGGCTCCTGGAAAGTACCACGTTCAGGATCTGTTACAATGGTACCACTTGTTCCGTTTTTCAGGAAAAATGAAGCATCACTTCCAACTGCCCCTACGCGGTAATACACCAGTTTCTTACCCAATGAATTCGCCTCTTTGTCTTTTTCTTCCGGTATTGATTCAGACAACGGAATCAGTTTTACATCATCAACATTGTCGCCTGTCAGGTCATATTTACCCAGGCCCGGGAAATACAATCCTTCCGGTTCCTTTTCGATGAGTTTTCCTGCGCCCCAACGCATCAGATCATCAAACCTGAAACCTTCCATAGCCAACTCAACACGGCGTTCTCTTCTGATTTCAAGCAAAATAGCTGCATTGCCTCCTGTTACAAGCGGATACTGAGCCTTCAAAACAGCGTCTGCAACAGGCGTCATAGTCAGGTTTGGCATAGAAGCTCTCGCACGAAGTTTATTGATTGATAAATCAAGATCGCCTTGTGTTAACTCATTCAGTTCAGCTTTAGCCTCAGCATAGGTAAGCAGTACCTCGGCAAATCTTACAACAGGCACATCCAGACTATTCGCCACTGCAACATCACGTACATTGACGAATCCTTTCAATTGGTGATAACCTGATTGATTTTTGGCAAATTGCTGTACATATACTCCCGCTCCCTGCGAATAGGTAGTATTATTCACCAATTCCCAGCCCGGATAGGCCAAGGTGTACGACATTCGTGGATCCCGATCCTTAAATTCCTCCACAAACAAGTTAGTATTGTAACCAGCCTTGTTAGTATATGGCGTACCATCTTTCATGAGATAGCTTTGAACCAGATCTCTTGCAGGACTTGCCTCATAGTTACCAAACATAAATGCTCCCCACCAGCCACTGTTACGTTTGTCCTGTTCGCTGAATACCCCCAAAATAACCTCTTTGTTGGATTCCAATGCGCTACTATTGAAAAGTCCTGCATAGTCGTTATGAAGCTGATATTTACCTCCATCTATAATTTGCTTTGAAGCGTCTCTGGCAATTTGCAAGTACTTATTCGCTGTAGATTGCAAAGAAAGTTCACTATGATACTTTCGATATGTCGCTTCATAAAGAGCATGTCTTGCTTTAAAAGCCAACACCACAGACTTATTAACAGCTCCAGTGCGATTTTCAGAATTACTTGCGCTTTGGGCAGAAAAATCACGCACATGTTGACTTGCAAATTCATAATCTTCAAAGATCTTGTCAACAATCAGCGTCCTTGGATCACGTGGTTTTTTCAGTCCATCATCATTTGTTTCCATCGCGTGTTCGTACCAGGGAACGTCTGAATATCTTTTCACTTTCTCCATATAAAATCGGGCTCTGAAAAATCTGGCCACGCCTTCATAGTGATTTAAAGCTTCCTCGCTGATTTGCGCTTTTCTGAAATTATCCAGGAAGTAGTTAATGCCTCTGAGCTGATCCCAGGTCCAGCCACTATTTATAGTGGCAGCAGAAGGAGTTCCTACCATCATGCTTTTGATCTCAGTCACACCAGTTGTTGGAGAATTGTCAGTAGATGCATCTTCTACATAAATCCCTACACCAGGAAAGTTGTATAGACTGTACATATACGTTTCAAGGTCCTCAGCACTGTTGAAGAAATTTTCTTTTGAAATTTCTGTTTCAGGAAAGCGTTCTAGAAAATCGTCGTTGCAACCTGTAAAGAGCAACATCGACACAAAAAGAGAGATATGAATATATTTTTTCATGCTGATTATCATTAAGAAAAATTAGAACTGAATTTCCAAACCGAATGAATAGCGTCTTTGGAACGGGTAGGCATATCCCCATCCGCTTGAAGTCTGTTTGTTCGGATCTACTTTATCGACATTATCAGTGATAGATTCAGGATCAAAGAATTTTTTCACTTTTGAAATTTCACCCAGATTTTCTCCACTTGCGTACACTCTCATACGGGCAATTTTAATTCTCTCTGTCAGACGTGATGGCAGCGTATATCCTATAGTCAGATTTTTAAGACGCAAATACGCGCCGCTCAGCATGTATTTGGTTTGCGGCACTGCTAATCCTTGTGCCTGATCTATACGCTCACCAAGGTTTCTGTCTGCCAACCAGGATTGTAATACCGGGAATTTTGCATTGGTGTTTGCATCTGCAAGGCCCGCATCCAGATAAGCCTGCGAATGTTTGGCACGTTGCACATCACTGTCAGCTGTTCCACGATAGAAATCAAGCAAGTGTTCGTATCCACCGGCATAGGGTTGCTGGTAGAAGCCCCAATACAGGTAATTAAGAGGATAGTAATCCATTTTGCCAATACCCTGTATGAAGGCACGAACGTCAAAGCCTTTCCAATCTGCTCCCAGATTCACCCCAAAACGCAGGCGTGGCAACATATTTCCAATTACCGACAAATCCTTTGGGTTATCCACTGTCGTCCCTTTTTCGATCTTTCCATTTCCGTCCAGATCCTGGTACTTTGGCCATCCCGGTACAATTGAAAGTGCTCCCCATGGTATCATCTGTGATTGGTCAAGGGCGTCAATTTCCTGTTGGTTTTGGAAAAATCCATCACTTTTCAATCCCCAGATACTACCTAGCTGCATGCCTTTATAGTATTGAGTTATAGAACCCGAAGGATTGTCAAAAGAAGTAATGCGTGAACGGTTATCAGACAAATTGAATTTCGCACTGAAATTTAATGGGCTTCCACCTACATTGAAGTCATTATCATAACCCAATGAAACCTCCCATCCATTCGTCACCAAATCAGCAGCGTTTTCATTTGGCTCCTTTGCACCTAATACATCCGGAAGATCTTTACCCGGAGTCAGCATACCTTTGGTGGTTCGGCTATAATAATCGAAAGAAGCCGTAACTTTCTGCTGGAAAAAACCTAGATCTACTCCAATGTTTCTGGAAGCAACTTTTTCCCAGGTATAATTGGTTGACACCAAGGCAGGAGCAGTCACCTGCGGTGCTACAACACCTCCAATAAGATAGTCATTAGCTTGTCTGCCCAGGGCTGCTATATAGCCATTCTCGTCTGGTCGACCCAAAGCAGATATATAGCCGTACTCATTTACAAACTGATTACCCAACAAACCAAACGAACCACGAATTTTGAATGCATTTACAACATTAGCCATTGGCTTCCAGAAATCTTCTCCATCCACCTTCCACGCTCCTGAAACTGAAGGAAAAAATCCGAATCTTTTGTTTTTCGGAAATTTGGAAGATCCGTCGTAGCGTCCGTTGAATTCAAGAATATACTTATCGTCGTAGATGTAATTAAGCCTGTAAAAAGCTCCACGTATTGCCCATTCCTTTACCTTTTCATCTACCTGCATCAACCCAGTAGCAAGCCCTATGCTTGGAAGTGAAGCTGAAATCACATTTCCTCTTTGTGATCTAAACCACTCAGTACGGCTTTCTTCCTGATTGTAACCCAGAACTGCAGTTACATTTTGCTTACCAAATTGCTTATTGAAAGTTGAATAAGCATTGAATACAGAATAGGTAACATTGTCAGCTCTGCGGTAAGCGATGTTATTTCCTTCCTCCCGAATATCAGCCGGGCCATAACCAATACGGATTTTTGACTCATTTCCGGCTAAATTGATATTCTCTCTGCGAGCAGTATAGTCTGCATTGAAGCGTAATGCATCTTCAAAGAAAGTGAGTTCAGTATTGAATGTAGTCTGAAACATATTGTTCCGCTGATCGTACCTTCCACCATCTGTCAGCCTCGCTGATTCACGACCTACATCCGTATTAGCCCATGTTCCGTCAGGGTTTTTATCCCAGCTTGTTGGAAAAAGGTTAAACAGATTTTGCATTGAAAGCTGATAGGGCCTCGTTCTCTGTGTAAGTGCAATGGACGTATTATTACCAATCGACAGCCATTTGTAAGGTTTAAAATTCACCTTACCTCTTGTGGTGTAACGATTGAATTTATCCTCAGCTATACGCAAAGCGCCATTTTGAGAATCGTAAGCTCCTGACAAATAGTAGCTTGTTTTACCAGATTTACCAGCTAACGAGATATTGTGACGTTGAGAAACTGTGAAGTTGTCTACCAGCTGCTTTGTCCAATCTCTGTTACCCATGTACTCGTACAATGAGTTATCCAGCGGATTAAGTCTTACCGGGTTTGTACCATCAGGATTATCCGAACGGTCTTTTGCCCACGCATACTGGCTGTCCGTATAGTTTACATTGTCCCAGGGTGTGTTGTCGGTTGATGTTTCCAACAGGCGCATATAGATGTAAGGATCTGTAATTTTATTAGGCATTACAGTAGGCTTACCCCACGAAAAGTTGTTGGTATAGTCGATCGTCATTCCATCTTTCATCCCTGACTTGGTAGTAATCAAAATCACCCCAAACGCTGCACGAGCACCATAAATGGCTGCAGACGAAGCATCTTTCAGTACAGAAATTGTTTTGATATCTGATGGGGCAATGAAATTCAATTCAGCTGCATCTACAGGAACGTTATCCACGAGGATAAGCGGATTCCCACCGTTGATAGATGTAAATCCACGAATGTTGATATTCGGAGCTTTTCCCGGCTCACCGCTTGCAAAATCAATGTTCAGGTTGGGAACAGCCCCCTGTAAGCCTTGCCCTACATTCTGAATAGGGCGTGCCTGCAGTACTTTGCTGTCCACTACGTCAACAGCACCTGAAAGATTTTCCTTTTTCTGAGCACCATATCCTACTACAACTACTTCCTGGAGATTAGAAGCATCAACTTCTAAAATGACATCCACCTTGTTGCGCTTATCAACAACTTTCTCCTGTGCTTTATAGCCAATAAAAGAAAATACAAGCACAGATCCCGGATTGACATCTGAAATAGTGTAACTACCGTTTCCATCTGTAACAGTACCACGCTGAGTACCTTTCAGCAGGATGTTAACACCTGGTAAAACTTCGCCGTTGTTCCCGCCTGTTACCTGCCCGGAGATCGTAACTCCCTGCGCGTAACCAGAAAAACTGAACAGCACTGCCATCCCGAGCATAATTGCTCTTCTTAGCCTGACACTGCCCAAACCTACTTGTAAAGTGTAATTCATAATGAATAGAGTTTAAGGAAACTTTGTGAAACAAATGATGTGGTTGCCTTTTGGGAGGACAAAATTCATTAAAGCCGCTCAGTCGGAGGTTAAGAGAATGTTAACGAATGATGAAGTTATTTTGATTGAACGTTCATTCAATCAAAAATATAAATTTTTTGATAAAAAATAATCCTTGACTAACAAAAGGAAAATTGTGGTGCACAAAAAAACCGGCACATACGATATGTGCCGGTAGTTGTACTCTGAAGATATGTGTGATTTTGGTTTAAGGCTGGATATCACCCTGAGATAGCTAAGACAAAGTCAAGGAAAACGTATGATTTACGCTGCCCTTTTATGAACAAACTCGTTATCGTATGCT
>NZ_QNUL01000004.1 GCF_003383615.1 Dyadobacter luteus | reverse complement strand
AACTAAATCCTGTTGAAAGGTTTTTCAAGGAAGTACGGAAATATCTAAAAAACAAAGTTTTTGAAAGCCTTGAACTTGCTCAGCAAAAAATCCAAAAAGTGGTAGAGACCATTTCTTCATCAGTTGACAACGTAATTTCACTTACCTGTTTTCCATATATTAAGAATACGTCCATTTAAATTGTAATTAGTATTAGTATTTGTGGTAATACCGCTAGCGTCATTCAAATTAGTAAATCGCAAGCCAGATGTATTAGCCGTCCCGGAGTTTATTTCAGCTTTATTCCCTGGGGCTGTGGTACCAATACCTACATTGCCATTATCCTTTAGAATCACAGTCTTGTTTCCGTTGGTCGCTTCAACTTCAAGGTTATTGTTGGGACCAATAACTACTGGATTTGACCCAATTTTTACCTGTGCGAAAGCACCAGATGACGCAGCAACAAACGCCGCGATAAGGAAGGTTTTAAATTGTCTTGAATTTTTCATTTGTAATACTTTTTTAGCTTAAATTGTTTTTGGTTACATTTCTTTTGAAGTCTTTCAGTCACATCTTGTAAAAGCAATAGCTTTTGACCAGGCAATTTATAGGCTGTTCAGTAGCCTGTCAGCGTAGGGGGAATCTGAACATCGGTTGTTAATAATGCCGACTCTGCAACTAATATATCTAGTTTAAAAGCATCACTAACTTCTTATAATATGATAAATAAACTAACCTGTGGGCTATTTATTAAAATCACCAACAATGACTTTACCAATAATTTCGAAAGGCTAAACTTTATATATTTGAAAAATATTAAAGAAGGAAGGTTGATAGTTAATGAGCTCTTAATAAAACACCAAACCGGATATTTTTTAGTAATATATTTTTATCATAATAGGGAATTAAACTATTTGTATGTGTTCTTTTTAAATTATAAATCGTTGCAAAAAACTTTAAATATTTTTCGATTCAATATTAACGTCGTATATGTCTATATATGATTAAATAACTTAATCACTATCATCCGCTAAATATAACCATTATAATAGCACAGGTTACTAGTTCATTATTGAACAAATGTATATAATATCTGAAATATTTAAAATTAGTAACAATTCTATATACGGTTAGAATTATTGCCAATATTAAATTAATATAATATATATATCTTCAAAAAACGAAACATATTATTTTGCACATCATGATGAAAAATGGATTAAATTCAAAAATAATCTCTAATAGATGCCTATTTGTTAATCTAATAAATAATACTTAGATACTAATGAATGTTATTTTTATCATACCTTTCCTAAACAATCATTGCTTTATTGAAAAATATCATCTTATTTCTATCCGACTTGGAAACTTCAAATATTTCGAAGTAAGCAGATTTAAAAATAAGTGTTGAAATATGTGCAGCATGTAGTAAACACAAATGAATATGAAAATATCATGCTCAATTTAAATCAATTATCAATATAGAATATATTCTAAACATCTAATAGAATATCCACCAGGGGAAATCAATATCAGGTAACTACATTTGTTACCACTTTTACGGCTTCAACAAACTATGACGATATAAACATGATAAATCATATACAACATTACATATCCCCATTTCCCTTCTAATAAACAAGCCAGATTGCCGATTCATGAACAATTCAGTGACACTTCGATTAAAACAGTAAATTCAATTATTAAAAACCAATTTATCACACACAAACAATTACACTATGAGAAAATCCACACTACTTAAAACTTATTTGATTATTAGCTTTTTTGCTATTTCTCTTACTGGCTTTGGGCAAGTAAAAATTGGAACGAACCCAACTACGATTGAAAGCACCTCCAATCTGGAAGTAGAAGCATCCACGACAGGAAGAAAATTAAAAGTAGATAAAACGTCAGGCCAGCTAACTGTGGCGGATGGCACACAAGGCACAGGTAAAGTATTGACCTCTGACGCGCAGGGTGGAGCAAGCTGGCAAACACCAAGCCAACTGCAAATAGACAAGACTGTTTTCGTTGGTAGGCAGTCATCGCAGAAATATACTATTACAAACTGGAATAATGTATTCAATGCTGTAAAGGATCGGATACCGCTGGTCTCTGTACTAGGATCATCTCCTGGCTACGACTCTAACACAAAACAATATACAATACAAGAAAGTGGTAACTACCGGATTTTTGCCGGAGCAGCTTTGAACGGCACCTCAGCTCCACCTCAGACAACGGTTGCGACAGTGTGTCTTTTCCCCTTCCGAACCCTGAATACTTATGATGGTATCAACAATGTCGTTGGGCCAGTATTATCTGTGGTTTGGGATGGCTACCTCGCAGCCGGTGAACTGGTAAGTGTTACTGTAACGTCAGTATCCAGCATACCAGGTGGCTCCACTCAGGAGGTGGAGGTAGACAAGGGATATCTGACTATTGTTAAACTTGCTTATTAAGCTCATATTGACATTAACAGAGAGCAAGCAAGAATCCAATTTGTCGCTTTGATGAAGGCACTTGCAGAATTTGCCTTCATCAAAGTGACAGACTTTACATTTCATATCACACTTTAAAACTTAAACTAATGAGACACACTACAATTTTATTGTTTTTTACAATATTCATCCTGTCATTTTCTTCATTTGGACAGGTCAAGATAGGAGCTAACCCAACTGTAATTGATCCTGCAAACAATCTTGAAGTAGAGAGCTCAACTACCGGGAATAAAATCAGTATTAACAAAACAAACGGAAAAATGACTGTTGCGGATGGTTCGCAAGGGGCAGGCAGGATCCTGACCTCAGATGCCAATGGAGTTGCAACATGGACTCCACCAGCAGCAATTCGTGTTGAAGAGACAGTCTTTGTGGGTGAACAGGGACCGGATCCATACGTAGTGACTGGTTGGGAGGGCACATTCAACGTACTTAAAGATCGTATTCCATTGGCGGTGAGGCCTGGCTCCCTGCCCGGCTACAATCCTGCTACTAAGCAATATACTATACAGGAAAGTGGTTATTACAGAGTTTTTGCCGGCGCAGGAATAGTTGGCACATTGCCTTTCCCTCGTACTACCGATGTCGTATTTTACCTGCACCCATGGCAAGTTTTCAATAATTACCTGAACATAGATGATAAGACTGGCCCAGTTCTATCCTCGTTCTGGCAGGCATATCTACCAGCTGGTTCTGTAGTTGATATTTATGTTACTGTTAACTATGATGGAGGACCTGCGCAATACGTTGTTGTCAAAAATGCCTTTCTATCCATCGTCAAGATGTTCTGACATTTTCCCAACTACTTCTTGCCTCCAAAGAGCAACTGGAAAAGCATTTCATTTTTTTCTCCCTGCGAATAAGTCTTGCGGGGAGATTTTTTTCGTTCAGCTCGCTCCATTTTTAAGTGCTGTTATAATCAGCTCACCTTTCTCCACTTCTATTTCAGTTGATACTAAAAGTCTTTTGTTGCTTTGTAAGCTTTGGCAAATGATCTAAAACACTACAGAAGCGATACAGAATCAATTCTAACCAATCACCAGAATAACTGCGAAATTAATGCGGCTTACTCTATTTACATTTGTTGCGTACTTTCAAAACCCTGTCAATCAAATCATTGACCAGGTGATTAATTTATACCTGATTTTACTAATCCGAACTTATTTACACCTTTCACAATTTAAACTAAATTACACATGCTCACGAAACATTTCAGTTTCAAGAAAAACCTCTACTTACTGGTTGGCATCCTTTCTCTATCAGGCCATGTCTCTTATGTTGCAGCGCAGATCAAGATCGGCTCCAACCCTACTGTCATTGGTGAAAATCTACATTTGGAAGTAGAAGCCGTCACCGGAAACAAAACCGTCATTCAGAAAGAAAACGGCAATATGGGTGTAGGGACTTCCGCACCTGGAAATAAGCTGGAGATCAAGTCCGATGGAGTGAATCAATCCGGGTTAAGATTTACCAACCTGACCAATGTGAGTCCAACTACAGCAGGAGCTGCTATATTGGGTGTAAATGCATCCGGAGATGTGGTTGTTACAGAGGGCACTGCGCCCAGACAATTTCTAGCAGTAGCCAGAACAGCCAATTCCCAGGGTGTTGCTACCGGCGTCGATATTATTCCAGATGGAGTCATCAAGACAAACAACACAATTCCCTATAATACCGCAACCGGTGTAGCCAACTTAACGGTGGGTAAAACCTACCTGATTACAGCTAACTTACACTGCGCACAATTCAATAATACTTTCGGAACTTTTGGCTCTATATTGTTCGGAGTAGTAAATGCCGCTGACAACCAGCCACTGGATATCTCAGCGAAGGCAGAATTGTTCGGACATTACAACCCGGGGACGGGAAGCTCCGGCAGCATTCAAATGGTCTTCACTGCAACTGCCGGCACCGAATCAATAAAACTACGGGCACTGCAAATCGTAGCCGGTGACGGAGCATCCGAAGGGCAGGCTACTATCCGAAATGACCTCTTTTCAGGATTTACGGTTACAGAGCTGTAAGGTTTTTTCGGGAGTTGCAGTCGGGCATCTGACTGCAACTCCCGAAAGACATTGCAAGCGATACAATGATCCGTTCAGTTTTTTGCCTGCTACATAGCCTTCATGATACTGGATTGCCGGTTTAACAACCTATAGCTCCATCCATAATCGTTATCCGGTCTGATCTATCTCTTTTCAAAGAAGAGCTAAGAGCATTAGAATTACGGTTCTTCTAACGATAGAATCAATTCTAAACTGACAGCATATCAAGATTAGAATCTCTAAGTTTGATACCAGGATTGATAGTATGGTTTGCAAAGTCCGCCATAACCTGGCTGCGCAAGTAACGATAGTTTCGAAACTCTATTCAATAAAAAACTCAACTTTTTCAATTAAACCATCTAAACATTTTCCTTATGGATCTTTTGTATTTCCTGTTGATTGGGGCAGTATCCGGTTGGCTTGCCGGCATTCTTTTCAAAGGCTGGGGTTTTGGACTAATCGGTAATATCATTGTTGGTATTGTAGGGTCAGTCCTGGGCGGCTGGATAGCTGCAAAAATAGGAATTGGCGGAACAGGACTTTTTGGCCATATCGTGATCGCCGCGCTTGGCGGATGGCTTCTGCTGTTCATCATTAGCTTGTTTTCCCGGCGTTAGTTAAGCCTATTCCCATAGACCTGGGCAGCATCTGAATAAATGCCGGTTGTTGATCCACGAAGCGTTTATTCAGATGCGTTACACTGTTAGGAATAAGCCCTCTAAGTAAATTCCCAGCCTACTCTCCTATCTTCATTTTAAAAGTTTCCGGGAAGACGGCAGCACGGCAGAATCAAGCTGTTGGGATTTGCTGATAATTTTCCCAAAGCGTTTAGACAGCTGTTTAGCCATATCGCCTGTTACCTGACCAGAGGAAATATTGCCGACGATATTCATGATTACATCGGCATTCCCGCGCCCATGATTTTTTTGAGTTGACTAAAATCCTGAATGCCCAGAGTCGTAGCCACCTTATTACTCCGAACGGTACTAATCAAACTATCCATATTATTGAGATAAATTATCGCAACTTGACCGAAGACAGAACTAATTTTCAGCTTATCCTTTTGGTTCATAGGCTTCACCAAGCGGTTCACATACAGCGACAAAACAGCTCTGTAGATCTGCATCTTTTGCGCCAAAAGAATTACACCTGTTGAAGAGCCAAAGGTCTGTTCTTTTCGTTCAGATATGTTTCTCGAAGCTGCAAATAAGATGAATCGAAGACCGACAGAGGGGCCAGTTTACCTTCTACTAAAACCAAAGGATCAACAGTGCGAATTTTAGGAGTGAGCACAAAATCAGGGCTTTCTGCGCTTTCCACAAAAAGGGCTTTGGAAGACAGTCTGGATAATTGATCCTTTAAAATGACATCTTCTGAAGCATTTAGTTTATCCCAGAATTCCTGATCAGTTCCCCAGACGTCTGATTCTTGTATCACAGCTATTTGGAGAGCTCTGCGAATTGCACTCGCTGTTTGTTCGTACAAGCCAATCGCCTGCAGGCTCGACCAGCATTGTTGGTCTGTCTTCATATAGGCTTGTGCCAAAAGCCGCGCAGCGACAAGGTCATTGACGACAATTTGTTTTTCCCGGATCACCAGATGCGAAAGTATATAAATGACCTGCTGGCCTGTTATTATCTCCAAAGCAAGACTATCCCGAAAGAAATAATCTAAACGGTCGGCACAAAGCAACGGTGAAGGCTGCTCCAAGATCGGATAAACCGAATCGTCGAGCAAATCGCGCCAGTCATATCCGTAATCTGCAAGCACTTGGGCAATATCCGATTGAGCCAAGAATGTCTGTTTCATGATTTCATGAAAACTCTCCCCGGCTGGTGTGCAGAAAACATGATCTGTTACGTGCGAAAAAGCAGTGTGGCTCACATCATGCAGCACCGCGGCAATCTGCTCGGTCAGCGGAGCTTGAGAGTGGCGGACCAAAAGCATAGCTCCAACTGAATGTTCAAAACGCGTAATTGGCTTGGTAATTCCTAAAAACCCGGTAATCCCATGTTGTAAAATACCTTTAAGCCGCTGCATACTAGCAGTGCTTATAAGCGCATTCAAAACGGGCTGGTCAATTTCGATCTGACCGTAGACGAAATCTTGATAGGTCATGACTTTGATTATAGAAATATCCTGGGTTATCGTGAAAAGATAAGGCCACAAATTTTCTGCTTCCTTACAGTTGCCACTCTAATTCAATTAATCACCTGTAGTTAATAAAGATTTTACGAATCCAATATCCGAAAGATCGGCATACCACCATTTCTCAGAAAATCCTTTTTCCTCTTCAAACCGGCGTAAATAGGCTATTTTAAAAAGATGCAGCAGCAGAATATAGCTCTTTCTGAGCTCGCTATCAGGTAAATCTATAACTTTAGGTAACCCAATTACCAAACGGTGAGTGAGCAGAAGCACGCAAGGAGTAAATGTAGGTTTGAGAGCACTACCCTCAATAGCTAATCTGACATCTGAATCAACTGGCTTGGATTGCCATATCAAATTACATAAAAAACCCAAAACTGTGCGCTTGCTATTTTCTTCCAAATTTGAAAATGAGGCTAGCAAGTCGTCTATTGACCGGACTGACTGAGCGAACTGATTGATAGCTATTTCGTCTTCAAGTCTCATAATTAAAAGATAACCTGCTGAGTAAAGATACTAAAAAAGTAAACAACCTGTCTGAATACTCTTTTACACCCTATCAAGGCTGCTGCCAGGCATTAGCACGATTTATCTCTGATTCTTTTCGCTGGATCATTTACCGGGATTCAGTATAATCTAAAAACCGCAATGCTCTGCTAAACAAGGTAGATTTATTCGCTAACAAGCAAATTGTTCTTTTATACTCTATAAATTCTATGGGGAATATAACTTAATGTATATATTTGCGATTCGGGATATCTATTCCGGCATTTAAGTTATCGCTAAATACAAGTTCATGCCCCAAACTCTATCTGAAGAGGAATTATGGCATTCGTTTATTGCAGGTAATTCCATAGCATATGAAACGCTGGTAGGCCAAACCTACCCGCTGATGTTTCAGTATGGTTCGAAGTTTAATAAAAACAAAGACCTGGTAAAGGATTGTATTCAGGATGTATTTTTAAATGTCTGGGAAAAGCGCCACAACCTGGATAGCACCATTCCTGTCAGAGCTTATTTGCTCGCTTCACTGCGCCGGCGAATCCACCGCAAGGTTCAACATGAGCTGATCGAATTCAATAATATTGAGCCCGACTCTGTTTTTGACCCTATATTTAACGTCGAGCAAACACTGATAGAAAACGAGAAAAACATGTTTCTGTCTGAAAAAATCGCAGCTATGCTTAACACACTGCCCGACAGGCAAAAGGAGGTGATTTACCTGCGCTTTTTTCAGGAACTTGATCGTAACCAGATTGCCGAGGTGATGCAGATTACCCCACAGTCTGTATCCAACTTTTTGCAAAAATCTTTTACCCATATCAAAAACAACTGGATTTCTGCAAGTTACCATCTCTCAGGAATCATTCTGAGTCTGGCATTTCAACAATAATATACTTTTTTTGATTTTTTTTCCTGCAAACAGGGTATGTGTCCCGACCTTGTGTCTAATGGGGTTTGAAAGAAAAAACCAAAGACATGGACAAGTATCTGAATTATTCACTTGAGCAGCTTTTGTCAGACGACAGTTTCAGACAAATAACACTGAATCCGACCAGTGCACAGCAGCTCGAACTGAATTCCTTGATACAGTCGCATCCCCAGAAAGCAGAGCTATTCTGTGAAGCGCAGGATGTTATCCGCTCAGTTGGAATCGCCAACGTATCACTCACTGAGCAAGAATTCCAGCAGGCTGTTGAGCAGATATTATCTGTAACCTCCCGCAAGACCCGGCGAGCTTCCCGGATTGTCCCTGTATCCATACTTACAAGAATTGCCGCATCTGTTACCGTCATTATAGGACTGTTTATGCTGGGCAAAATGATCTTGAATAAACCTTCCGCTGCTGCGAACAGCGTGCAGATGGTTCGCAAAGAGAATAACACTGCAGTGGCAAAACTTATCCGTCTGCAGGATGGTAGCGCTGTAGTCCTTAAACCGGGCAGTTATATTACCTATCCTATCACCTTTGAAGCACATAAAAGAGAACTGAATCTGGTGGGTGAAGCTTTTTTTGAGATCAGCAAAAATCCTGAAAAACCCTTTTTCGTTCATGCGGGCGGCTCTGTGACAAAGGTACTGGGGACCAGTTTTAATATCCGGGCATTTGAGCACGATGAAAGGGTAACAGTTTTGGTAAAAACAGGCAAAGTGGCTGTATACAAGCAAGACAAAGAAGATAGGTTAACCAAGCCTGTAAGCCTTCTGCAGGCCAATCAACAGCTACAACTGGCAAAAAATGACAACAGCTTTCAAAAAAGTATTTTAAAGCAGGGACCTGCTGTTCAGGATGAGCAGCTAATGGAGATACCTGTATCTGAACTCTTTGAAAAACTCAGTAAATCCTACGGGATCGTCATCGACTTCGATCAACAGAAATTGAGCAATTGCGCTGTAATGGCTAACCTGACCGATTTACATCTGCTCGAAAAGCTGGATGCAATTTGTCTTGCCATCAACGCATCCTACACAATCAACGAAAACCAGATTACCGTTACAGGTCAGGGTTGTTGACCCCAAAGAATAAGACCTGCACAAAGCATTTTCAAACAACTCAACAAGACACTATATCAAGTTAAAGCCGGCGTTGCTTGCAACAACACCGGCCCTATGTTGCCCGAATAGTCTGTGAATTTTCGACGATCTGCAGACTCTTTCGGTAAGTTTTATTACATGTTCTACCATAACAAAACCCCTTAAAGGTATGCAAAAAAGTGTATTTGCTAACAATCAATGGATCCGGCTTATGAAAATCGGGCTGCTACACATGCTTCTGGCTATCGGCTTTTTGCAAAGCGCATTTGCAGCCAAAAGTCATGCTCAGGATCTTCTGAGCAGAAAAATTAATCTGAATCTGAAAGAACAAAAAATCAGTCATCTGCTGCAGCAAATCGAAAAGCAGGCTGATGTCCGGTTTGTTTTCAGTCCGAAGCTGATTGATGCAGGCCGGAAGGTCTCTGTGAAAGTGGTTAATGAACCCATCGGTCAGGTGCTCGACAGCTATCTTCGGCCTCTTGGAATCAGCTATCAAGCTACCTCAAAGGTGATTGTTCTGCGTACCCAGGTCCAGCCAGCTGCTGCGGGACCACAGCCAGTAGAGGTAAAAACGCCTTCAAGCTCACCGCTTACCGAAAGGGTTATAGGCGGAAGGGTAACAGATCAAAACAATGAACCTTTGATCGGGGTGAGTATTCTGGTTAAAAATTCAACGAAAGGGATTGTCACAGATCAGGACGGGAAGTATAGCCTTTCGGTCGTAGATGAAGAAAACGCCGTATTGGTATTTTCCTTTATTGGCTTTGTTGGCCAGGAAGTCTCAGTGGGCAAGCAGTCAGTGATCAATGTTACATTGCAAAATGATCTGCAAAACCTGAATGAGGTGCTCGTTGTTGGATATGGCACTCAGAAAAAAGCAGACATTACCGGATCTGTCGGAACAGTTAAAATTGACAAGGAGATTGCCGGCCGGCCGGCCGCGGAAGTAGGTCAGGCACTCTACGGACAAATCTCTGGCGTGCAGGTAATCACCGCCAACGGGCGCCCGGGAACATCCACTTCAATTCAGGTGAGAGGAATCAACTCGGTTTCTGCCGGTAGCACGCCACTTATCGTCGTGGACGGCCTTCCTACACCCAATTACGATCTGAATTTGATCAACCCGGCCATCATTGAATCGATAGAAGTACTCAAAGACGCTTCCTCGGCTGCTATCTACGGGTCAAGAGGGGCGAACGGCGTGATTCTGATCACGACAAAAAAAGGAAAATCCGGCCATGCCAAACTGGACCTTAACTTTGTGAGCGGTCTTCAGCAGGTGATCGATAAAATACCGGTGATGAACTCGGCCGAATATGCGCAGGCTTCTATCGACGCTGCTCAAAATGGCTGGATCAAAAGTGGTGGCGACCCTTCAGCACCCAATACGCTTGCAGCCAGAAAACAGTATAAATACACCTGGCCTGCCGCGTTTGATAATCCTGAAAACCTGGTCAATACCGACTGGCAGGATGAAATCTATAGCGTTACTCCTATCAATAAGCTGGATCTGAGCGTAAGCGGAGGCTCTGATAAATCCGCCTATCTGGTATCAGCAGGATTTGTAAAGCAGAAGGGAATTATTCAAACTTCTGAATACAGCAAATACACGTTGGGCTTAAACACAAACACGAAAGTAACCAACTGGCTCGAAATCGGAGGTTCGGTAAACCTGGCCTTGGATCACGAACAAGAGCCTTTCAACAGAATTGCGGAATGGGCAGTTCAGTATCCTTCCATTTATCCTGTCTACAGTGCCAACGGATATCTGGGGGCTCCTGCCAATCAGCCCGGATTTGAGAACTACAATGCAATTTTATTCCGTCCGCAAAATGGTCACCCATTATACCGGATTACAGATGACATTCACCATCGGCGTTTCAATGCACTGGGAAATGCCTTCGCAGCGATCAAATTATTACCGGGCCTGAATTTTAAAAGTGCACTGAATTATTTTTACAACCGCACCGACGACAACACCTATGCAGCCAGAGATCACCAGCTCGGGCCAGCTTATTACACAGAAGGCAGTATGTCTGTAGCCAACGCAAGAACGCTGAATTTCACCTATCAGAACCTTCTGACTTATGACAAAACAATAGGCAATCATAACGTCTCAGTCTTGCTGGGTGCTGAATACAATTCGAGCAATTACTATTATACGCTGCAGGAAAGACGCGGATATGACAACGATGAGCTCAAAGCACTCAGCGCAGGACGTACTGTTTTCCAGTCCATGGATAACAAAAACAAAAGTGCTCTGATTTCTTATTTCGGACGCGTTAACTATAACTTCAAAGAAAAATACTTGCTTTCTGCAAGTCTACGAACAGACGGCTCTTCTCGTTTCGCACCTAATAACAAATGGGGACTCTTTCCGGCAGTGTCAGCAGGCTGGGTGGTATCACAGGAGGATTTTCTTCAGTCTGTGCCGCAGATCAGCCAGCTGAAGATCAGAGCGAGTTATGGTTTCACAGGTAACGACCGCTTCGACGATTACCGCTGGATAGGTTCTGTTCAACAGGGACGTGTTGCATTTGGCAGCACGCTTGGAGCTTCCTACTACCCTTCTGCGATCACCAATCCGGATCTGCAGTGGGAACGAACCCAGCAGTTCAACATCGGCGTTGACCTGGGTATTCTTTCCAACAGGATCAACCTGGAAGCAGACTTTTACAGATCTGTTTCCGACGGACTGTTACTGGATGTGCCAGTGCCGGTCGTATCAGGATTTACAAGTGTATTTAAAAACATTGGAAAACTTGAAAATAAGGGAATAGAGCTGGGTATAACGACACACAACATTTCTAAAGGCAGCTTTAAATGGAGCACGAAATTCAATATCTCCGGCAACCGCAATCAGCTGTTGGCACTGGGACCAGACAATGCTCCTATGATTTTCACGCCTGCTGTGTTCAGCGGCATGCAAAAAATCAATCAGGTGGGTAGTCCTATATTCAGCTATTACGGCTACGAATATGCAGGTGTCTATAAAAACCAGGGTGAGATTGATGCTGATCCGGCTCATTACAGCACAGCCACTCCCGGAGACGGCAGATATAAGGACGTGAACGCAGACGGCAAACTGGATGCAAACGACCGTACACTGATCGGCAATTACAATCCTGATTTTATATGGGGACTTACCAATAATTTCTCTTTTAAAGGGATAGACCTGAGTTTTCTGCTTCAGGGCGTACAGGGCAATGATGTACTTGACGAAAATATTCACCGTTCACTGCTTTATCACGAGGGCCGCAACTATTACAAAAGCGCGGTCAACAGATGGCGCTCAGAGGCTGAACCCGGAGACGGTTACCACTACAAATTATCTGTAGACCAGAACGGATACGAAAAAACACCGTCAAGTTACTGGATTCAGGATGGCTCGTACTTCCGATTAAAAAGCCTGACACTGGGCTATACATTTGCTGCTGCTGTTCTTGAAAAGATCAAGGTGTCCTCTCTTCGGATTTACCTGACGGGACAAAATTTGTTCACGCACAAAAATATCCCGGTTTACGATCCTGAAAACTTTAGCGGTGATATGACCGACGCCTCCCGAAGAGGTGTAAATGCCAACCCCTATCCTACTGCCAAAGTGTATTCATTTGGTATCAATATCGGCCTTTAATCCCAGAAAGCTTTATGAAAAATATAAACAGATATATTGTTCTCTCCCTGAGTATCCTGCTGGCCTCCTGCTCTGAGAGCCTGCTAGATTTGTACCCCGAGACGCGGCTCACCGATGCGAGCTTTTACAAAACAGAAACTCAGCTCGTGCAGGCCACCAACGATGTGTACCGGCAGCTGGGCAGGCTGTATGATGCTGGCGGTATTGCAGATCTTTACGGAGAGCTCTACTCAGACAACGTCTATATTGAATTTACGAGCGGGGCCAATGCGTTCCCTGAAGAGATCAATAAACACAAAATTCTGCCTGATAACGGCAAACTCAAACTGGCATGGGAAACTGCATACAACGGCTTGTATATCACAAACAACGTGCTGCTTCAACTTGAAAAAACAGAAGTGAGCTTCGCCCAGCCTGCTTTAAAAGAGCGCCTGAAAGCAGAAGCCAGACTGGTACGCGCAGTGATTCTTTTCAATCTCGTGCAAGCCTGGGGTGATGTACCATTGCCACTTACTGTGGTCTCTCCAACCGAGAGCTACCAATATGCAAGAGAGAAAAAGGAAACAGTTTACCAGCAGATCATCTCAGATCTGAGTTTTTCAAAATCAGTTCTCCCTGCCAGCTACACTGGCACAGATATCGGGCGGGCTACTAAATATGCAGCCGGGGCTCTTCTTGGAAAGCTGTATCTTCTACAGGGCGATAAAGTCAAAGCCGCAGCTGAATTAAAAGAAATTATAGACAGTGGATTATTCTCATTGGATGCCAACAGGGATGGGGCCGTAAACACTGCCGACTTTGCCCATCTTTTCAAAGCAGATACTAAGAATTCAAAAGAATCTATTCTGGAAGCGCAGTATCTGGCTGGCCAAAACCAGGTCAATAGCCTGCATCAACAGGCTTACACACCGTTCCACTTTGCTTTCCATTTACCTCAAAGTACAGAGACATTTCGCGGAGATGGCCTCAATACACCAACCGCAGATCTGATCGGTGAATTTGAAACCAATGATCCAAGAAAAGAGCTTTCGATTTACCCTGGCTACACCGACCTGCAGACAAATCAGTTTATCGCTTATCCTTTCACGCTTAAATTTTTTGACCCGCAATGGAGATATGCCGGTCAGAACTTTGAAATTATCCGTTATGCTGATGTTCTTTTGTTGTATGCAGAAGCCACAGAGCAGGTCACCTATCTGAATCAGGTTCGTGCCAGAGTTGGTCTGCCTGCCTACGGCCAGGCCGCATACCCGTCCAAATACAATACACTTGCCCTGGCGATTGAACATGAGCGCCGCGTAGAACTCGCTTTTGAATTTCACCGGTTTTTCGATTTAGTTAGAACAAAACGGGCCGCCAGCGTTTTGAGCAGCAAGGGCATTACGATTTCAGCTGACAAATTGCTTTTCCCCATACCCCAAAGCGCGATTGACGTTAACCCGGCTATCACACAAAACCCATGAGACTTAAAAGTTTTATTCTTCTGCTGGCAAGTACAGTACTTGCCAGCAGAGCTGTGAGCCAGCCTGATCAACGGCCGAATATATTGTGGATCGTCAGCGAAGACAACAGTCCTTTTATCGGTGCCTATAGTGATCAGTTTGCCACAACACCGGTACTCGACAAGCTGGCTTCAGAAGGAATTCTTTATCAGAATGCTTTTTGTACTGCCGCAGTTTGCGCGCCGTCCCGCTCTACGCTCATTACAGGTATGTACCCCTCCTCAATGGGCACAGAGAATATGCGAAGCAATTATCCGGTACCCTCTTTTGTCAAATTCTTTCCGCGTTACCTACGTGAGGCGGGATATTATACAACCAACAATGCAAAAAAGGACTATAACACAACCGACCAGACAGAAGCATGGGATGAATCCAGTAAACAGGCCACTTACCTGAACAGAGCACCAGGTCAGCCATTTTTTGCCGTATTCAATCTTGAAACAACCCATGAGAGCTCGATATTTCCTGCTGCTGCCAAACGGCAAATGTATGCTCAGTTTGCCTCAGCACAGCAGGCCAATACGGTTCAGCTACAGGAGCCAACACCTGAGCATGACCCGGAAAAAGTCCGCATACCTGCCTACCACCCCAAGACTGCAGAGATGAAGCACGACTGGGCCCTTTACTATGATAAAATGCAGCAAATGGATGCTCAGGTAGGCAAAATTCTGCAAGAGCTCGATAAGCAGGGACTCTCACAGAACACGATTGTGTTTTATTATGCCGACAACGGAGGAATATTGGCAAGAAGTAAAAGATTCATGAACGAGTCGGGTCTTCGTATTCCATTAATAATCAGAATTCCTGAAAGGTACCGTGCGGCAAGTCCACTTAAAGCGGGATCAGCAACTGACCGTTTGGTTGACTTTACTGACTTTGCCCCTACAGTGCTTAGTCTGGCTGGAATAACTATTCCAAAGTACATGCAAGGGAAAGCATTTTTGGGTGCATCGGTCAGACCAGAAGATGAAAAAGCACTGGCCTTCGGATCAAGGGGCAGAATGGATGCCGGAATTGATCTGGTCCGCACTGTCCGTGACAAAAAGTACCGTTATGTGGCCAACTTCATGCCGCACAAAATCTACGGACAACATATCAAATTCATGTGGATGGCCTCTTCAATGCAGTCCTGGGAACGGGAGTTCAAAGCAGGTAGGCTCAATCAAATCCAATCTGCATTCTTCAAAGAGAAACCATCAGAAGAGCTCTACGATGTTTCTGCTGATGCTGATAATGTCATTAACCTGGCAGACAAACCGGAATTCAAACAGGTATTGGAAACATTGAGAAAAGATACATTTGACAAGATTATCAGTTTGAATGACCCTGGTTTTATTCCTGAATCGGGCCTTGAAGATATCTCGAAAACGACCACTCCCTATGACTATGCGCGTTCGGGCAAATACGATATCAATCAAGTGCTCAAAATTGCGGTTGCAGCATCCTCCAGAGACCAGTCAAAGCTACCACTGCTGATCAAAAGCATGTCAGATAAAGATCCAGTCATACGTTACTGGGCAGCCACCGGCGCATTGGTATTGGCAGACCGGGCAAAAACAGCTTCCAAACAGCTGATCAAACTACTTGATGACCCCACGGATTACGTGCAGGTGGCTGCCGCTGAAGCTCTTTACAAGCTTGGTGATAAAGATAAAGCGCTGAGCGCATGGTATCGGAACCTGTCAAGTAGCAACACAATGCTTCGTGTACAGATTCTCAGCGCGCTGACCGTGGTCAGTCCGGCTGAACTGGAACCAATCAGAAAGGATCTGATACAGCTTTCCAAAAACAAAGCCTCAGAATATGATTCTAATGCGGCCGAATTCTTATTGAGCCGGCTCGAAGAAAAAACTGATAAATAAGCGCTATCTTATATGAAAAATAGTATGATCCGGCATCAATTCCTATATATCGTGCTTGCACTTTTCTGCATAGATGTCCAGGCCAAGGCTAAAAAAGAAGTAGGTCCTGGCAGTCCTCCGAACATTATACTGATCATCGGAGATGATATCAGCGCAGAAGACATTGGCATTTACGGAAACAAGGCGATACGTACTCCGAATATTGACAAATTGGCTAAAAACGGTTTGAAATTTGACAATCTGTTTTTGACAGCGAGTTCCTGTAGTCCAAGCCGGACGAGCATACTCACCGGGCGCTATCCGCACAATACCGGAGCCGCTGAGCTGCATACGCCACTTCCACAGCACCTGACCTACTTTCCCGAGCTGCTCAAAAAAGCAGGCTACTATTCCGCATTGGCTGGAAAATGGCATGAGGGCGAAAACTCGAAGAGAGCGTATGATACCCTGTTAGTAGATAAGGGTGTAAACGGAGCCGGTGGAGAAAAGCAATGGCTGAGCCTGCTTAAAGCAAGGCCGACTGACAAACCTTTTTTCTTTTGGCTCGCTCCCTATGATGCACACAGGGAATGGTCAGCTAACGACGAATTTAAAAATCCTTACAAACCACAGGATGTAGTAGTGCCGCCCTCGCTGGTTGATACCAAAGAAACCCGTCAGGATCTTGCCTACTATTACAACGAGATCACGCGAATCGACGATTATATCGGTGAGCTGCAAGCTGAACTGAAAAGACAAGGTATTGCCGATAACACGATCATTATATTCACCGCTGACAATGCCCGCGCTTTCCCCGGAGCTAAAACCAGGGTATTGGACAGAGGATTAAGAACACCTTTTGTGATCCAATGGCCAAAGGGGATTCAAGGCCAAGGTGAGAGTGTTGATGCGCTTGTCAGCAGCATCGATATTGCCCCAACGCTGCTTGAAGTGGCAGGCGTTGAATCACCCCAAACAGTTCAGGGTGTCAGTTTCTCTAAACTGTTCAACAATCCCAAAGCCGATTTCCGTAATTATGTTTTCGGTGAACACAACTGGCACGATTACCAGGGTTTGGAGCGGTCTGTAAGATCGAAAGACTTTCTTTATCTGGTAAATGAAAGACCACTACTGACCAATGAAGGCCCTATTGATGCCAATCAGAGTCCTTCCGCCCTGGCGCTGAAAAAGGCCAAAGCTGACGGAAACATCACTGCCTATCAAAACGAAATCTTTCTTTCCCCCAGGCCGGCAGAAGAGTTTTTTGACAACCGAAAAGATCCGTTGCAAGCCAGGAATCTAATTGCAGACCCTGTCTATAACAAACAAATAGCTGCTCTTAAACGGGTATTGCTGCAGTGGAAGCAACAGACAGGCGATTCGTCCCCTAAAGCACTCACGCCGGATTGGTATCACCGGGAGAATGCCACTGAGCTTCCTGCCAAAGGTCAGCGTGGTGAAATGCCAGGCCAATCCCAGAATGCAGACCGCATCAATCACAAAGGCCCTTTTTAAATCGCACAACAAAGCTGTCTGCAAAAGCGGGCAGCTTTGGATTGTGCGATTTATTGTACAAGCAAAATGATAAGATTAACTCGCTCTAAAAAACATATTTGTGAAAAATGAATTGAAGTAGCTTTAAACACCAAGATTTTCACAGTAGTTAGACAGCAGGGCATGTGCACCAAGGTCAGCAGATCGACAGCACCTATCTGGGTTTTGAGAGTGACATTTCATCTGAACTACAAGCCGGTCAAAGCTATAAACGTCGTTTATGGACTTTCTTTTGCCGCCACTAATAAGCGTATGGAGTTGCTCAGCAAGGTTCCAGATTCTAAAAAATCCCGGTCTGTATACACTTGAGAGTTTCCTTCTCAATGCGCATACTAAGCAAAAAATCTCTTAGAATCAGTTAATACTACTCTCGATACTATATCCATGTATGCGACCACATGTTAAAACTCACTCTGAATATTTTATAAAATAATCTCCTAATTGAAATGCGACGGTTTTACTTATGAACAATCTGCTGAAATAAGCAGTCTGTAGGCGGTAACCAAACTAATTAATCTATTACGACGAAGCACCCTAGTACTTCCTTATTCCTGTAACTTCCTTGCAGTTACAATAACAATTGCTCAGGCTTTCGTAAGGCCGTCTGCAATGGCGTTGCCGACTCCCTTGCAGACTCTGGTTAGCTATGCGATTTTTCCTGATAACTCATTTTTTAAAAGTTAGAATCCATCAGCCCGCCGATTTGTCCAAGACAAATTTCTGAGGTAGTATAAGCGTCACCAGATAGGGACTTACGCCTCGCATAAGGGATAAATTTTTATCCCTATTGAATCGATATAATCATGTGATTATAATTGCAATATGTAAAAATGAAAGATACTACCGCTGGAGGGGATCAGGAAAAGTAACCTTACGACACCAATACTTTCAGTAACAAGGTGCTTAAGGTGTAATTCAGATCCTATCAAATTAAGCCGCCAAACATGCTTTGATAAGAGACAAGTTCTAAGCGACTTGCAGAATGTAAGACTTATTAAATCGAGTAAATCTTCTATCCAATAATTCCTTTCATAGTAATAGTTTTAATCAAAACAATAATTATGTAACCGATCATAGCAAAAAAGCTATATTTAAGTCAGAAATTTGATTTTTTACAATTTTATACGTGGACGCATTGGATAAGCAAAGAATCGGCACAGAAACCAGTTTTTTAGTAAACGCAGGCGAAATTGGTCAACTCATCCTTCTTTACGACTGGAATAAATCCTCATTGGGACCTATCCGGCTATGGCCCGCCAGCCTAAAAACGACATTAGGAATTGTGTTAAATTCTGCTTTTCCAATGTTTGTATTCTGGGGACCGGATAAAATTTGCTTTTACAACGATGCCTACCGGCATAGTCTGGGAACATCTGGTAAGCATCCTGCAATAGGAAAGCCTGCGATCGAAGTGTGGCCAGAAGTCTGGGAAACAACTGCTTCATTAATCGACAGCGTATATGCTACAGGGACGCCATCGTGGTTCGAAAACAGATTAATACCCATAGAAAGAAATGGCCAAATGGAAGATGTTTACTGGACCTTTAGCCATAGCCCAATCTTTGCAGAAAGTGGTAGCATTGAGGGAGTGTTGGTTACATCTTTGGAAACAACTCCTGCTGTGACAGCGAAGAAAATGATTCAGGAGTCAGTTCAGCAAAGAACAAACGAGCTAAATCAAGCAAATACTTCCGTCATGCAGGCGAACAAATACCTGCAAGATATCATCAATTCGTTCAAACAGCCTCTGCAAGTACTCTCGCCAGTCTATGAAAAAGGTGAAATTGTTGATTTTCGGTTTAATCTGACAAATCAAGCGTATGCCTCCTATGCGAACACAACGCCCAAACAAATCAGTGGGTGCAAAGTAAGTGATGTATTTCCCGGATATTTAAATACCACAAGCTTCAGCAACGTAGTTGCAACCTTCTTAACTGGAGAATCTAACACCTGGATGATTCATTATGACCAAGATGGATTGGATTTATATAATGAAATGACAGCGATTAAAATGGGAGAGGAAGTTATTTTGCACTTTGCAGATTACACCAAGCTGAAATACCTTGAATTTGAGTTGCTCAATAAGATCACTGATTTGGAGAAATCCAACCAGAATCTCGAAGCCTTTGCGCATGCTGCTTCCCATGATTTAAAAGAGCCTTTAAGAAAAATCCAAATGTTTGCAAATATGTTGCAAGATCAACTTGGAGAAAAATTGACTGAACAAAACCTGATGATGTTCAACAGGATCATATCATCGGCGGAGCGAATGGGAAAATTGACTGATGACTTGCTGCAGTATTCGCAATTGAGCTTGGTGCCTCCATCCAAAGAGCCAGTCGATCTCAATGAGAATGTGAGTCAGGTACTAGAAGATCTGGAAATTCGCATTCGAGAAAGCAATGCTTCTTTCACCTTTAATGACTTACCCGTTATCGCTGGTTATAAAAGGCAGCTTTACCAAATGTTTCTTAATTTGATAAGTAACTCCTTAAAGTATAGAGATCCTTCAATTCCATTACACGTTGAAATTTCTTCAGTTCCATATTTGGAAAACGGAGTCCAATATCACCAAATACAAGTACGCGACAATGGATTAGGTTTCCAGCAAGAATTCGCTGACATTATTTTCCAACTTTTTACAAGGCTACAAAACACAAGTACGCAATCCGGCAGTGGAATTGGCCTCTCCACTGTGAAACGAGTTGTCGATAACCATAAGGGTATTATCAGAGCAGATAGCAAGCCAGGTAACGGCGCGCTGTTTAGTGTCTATCTTCCTTATTAGCAGATTTTAATCATCAGGTGGCAAAGTCAGTGCAAAAACGAAACTTTCGACAGAATTTCAATTACATAGCAGACAGCCGTATATCGGCCACTGATACAATTATGCTTTCACGGATTTTTACAAGTGTATAGAAATTCTAATAATTCATCCTGACGTAACGATTATGGCTACGAAGAAAAGTGCAAACACAGCATAAAAAACTTATTGCACAGGTCGGGTGAAACTGCGGAACACCCCAGAAATATTAAATGTCCGCTTACGGAGATATAGCGTAGCTTAGGGAGCAGAGATCGATCATCTGATAACCAAGCTAGCAGAGTCGTATATCAATCAACAGGCCGGTGCGGAATAGGTTTGATAATACGAAAATTAAAGCCAATGCCCCTGTATTGCTACCTATAATATAAACCCCAACTAAGGCTGATGTTGACTTGATCGGGGCTTATATTTTTCGGGCCGTAGTTCGATAGCTACTGTATGTGAAATAATAAGATTCATGATGGCTATCATTAGCAATCATACTGAGAAATTTTACCCCTCAACATACAGTCCCTTTAGTCAATAGCGCTTTTGAAATCCGGTAACCATCGTTTTTGTATCGTCTGCCAATTGATCAACCGCTGTATTGGCTTTATGCGCATATTCATCAACGGCATGCTTTGCTTGATCTGCTGCATTATCCAATCTGCTTCTGAGGTCATCAACAGCAATTGCCGCATTGATTTTAGTATCTTCCCATTTTTCACGTAACTTATCTTTTTGCTGATCTGCCAGATCTTTAAGTTGGGCGCGAGTTTCTGCTCCGGATTTTGGAGCAAATAATAAGGCAGTCAATGCACCTATTGTAGCTCCAACCAAAAGCCCGAGAGCAAAACCATCATTAGAATCTTCATTGTACTTCGAGCTCATATCTTTAAACAGTTTGAATGAGCCGTCGCTCCCGCTAAAAATGTGCCAGAAGCCGTAGTTTCTCTCATAATGAAACAGAGTTTATGACCAGGATAACAAATAGTGTGTAAAATAGATTGTCAACAACGGCACTGCAGTATAAGTGCGGGTTGTTGAAGGCCCATTCCCGGCAGGTTCTTGCTCATTGTGAGGTGTTCGTGCTTGGAATAAGTCTGGGTGATCACCTAAGTTTTCAAGATACTGATGGGAATGTAACACCTCTAAACAGTGAATTTTCCAATGCTTACCTAATTAGTAACATCCCTGCTATTTTCTCAGAATATCAGCTTCAGGTAAGCTATACGCTAACCGGGTGTCTTGGCTATCAAATAGCTTTATGGCAAATAAGCTGACCGTTATCTGCAACCGCGAGCGGCTTTCAGAAAACGTCATGAGACAAAAAAATCGCTGGGTCAGCCCGATTAAATTGATAAATTATCTGTCATCTCTTTCTTATTTGCAAACTAAAATTATTCAAAGTGTCATAAATTTTTAATACTTAATTAGGAAGGGAAAGACGAACTTCCACACGGCGATTAAACCGCTTGTTCTGCTCGCAGTCGTTGGGTGCTGCCGGTTTGCTGCCGCCGAAGGATTTACTGGAAATCAGTCCATCCAGATCGCTCGATTTTAATAGGTATGACCTCACTACGCTATTCCGGTCTATGGACAACAACATATTCTTCTGCGGATCACCAACATTGTCTGTATGACCTTGCAGACTTACAGCACTTACCTTGTTCTTTTGAAGATACGCCCCTACCCTTTCCAAGTGCCGAACAGACCTTGGAGCGATATCGGTATTACTTTGAGAGAAGTAAATAATTGCGCTGATCTCTTCGGCCAGAATTGGATTGCCGGCTGTATGCTGACTTTCTGAAGAAGAATGGTTCGCAGTAAGATAATAGGTCTCTACGCCATTGATCTCACCGATCACCAGCGACTCATTGAGCATATGATAACCAACCGCATATATAGAAATATTGACCGTATCTGTGAGCGTCAACTTGTATTTGTAGGATTTGTCTTCAAATAGGGGTGTAATTGAATGATCGACGTGCTGATTTGTGATCAAGATTCTTGCATCAATCGGTTGCAGGGTTTCTTTGTCCACAACCCGGATGCTCACGCGCGGTACCCTGCTGACGGATGATGCAATACGCTGACTGTGGCAAACCTGTACAAAGATACAAATGCAGATAAGCCCGTATAGAAAAGATCTCATAATAGCTACAAGTTAATGATATATAACAATAACCAAATGCTATTTGAATATCGCAAATTAATCTAATATTACAATACTATATCCCTATTTTATCCTATTCACAACTGGTCTTAGGCTTAGATTCTTTGCCAGATGCAATCAAAATTTGCCAGGTCGATGTTACAGGTTGTCGCAACGGCGATCAGCGTTTTATTTCTTCCTTTATTTTTGCCACTAATTCTAAAGCAACAGCAATCTTTTCTGTCAATTCCTGCACATTTTGCCATTTTGTTTGATCGATGATGGTTTTAGCTTCTTTGAGAACAGGATCAAGACTGTCAGATATAATACCTTCTATGCGCTTTTTGGTACTCTCGCTTTCCTGGTGCCGCTCTTCGAGCACCTTATGCAGTATTTTGAGGGAACGCTGCGTTTTTCTGTTTTCCATTAGTGAAACGACGTTTCCAGCCAGGACCTGTAAGGCTTGCAACTGCTGCTCCGAAAGCGAATTAGGCTTGTGATCTATCACACACAAAGACCCCAGTGCAAAACCATTTGAATCGACCAGTGGCGCACCTGCATAGAAAATCACATAGGGATCATCCGACACAAGCGGGTTATCCGAAAAACGTGCATCAACCCGAGAATCGGGAACAACAAATACCTGTGAAGGATTCTGAATCGTATGCGTGCAAAAGGCATATTCGCGAGGCGTCTCTCTAACAAACAGACCGTGATTCGACTTAAACCACTGCCTCGTATCATCAATCAGACTAATCAATGATACGGGAGTCTGGCAAATTTGTGAAGCCAGCTTGGTGATATCATCATACTCTTTTTCTGAAATTGAGTCAAGAATGTTGTATTCCTTAAGGGCTTGTATTCGCCGGTTTTCTTCGGGACTAAAAAGGGAATGAGTCATTTGGTTGTGATGATTACCTGTAAACTTACGCATAATTGCCCATGCCGTGGTGTATATTAAATAGCTGGCCCAGCGACTTGACGTAAGATGAGCAGGACAACATAGTAAATCGTAAACCGGTCTTCTTCAGGCTCGATCCCGCATGCGTGAGGCAGCGAGCCTGAAAATGCCATTACAAATACCTAATCCATGTGCGTATACACCCAACAGATTTGTGGAAAATTCAACCCAAAAGCCCCTATACGTTATGGAGAAATAACCCCAAAATACCCCTTGTTATATGACTGAAGCCGCAACGATACAAAAAATCTGTAAAGTGTCGAACATTAGCTATGGGTTTGCCCTACAAGCTCATACTGGTTTTCAACTTGTTACCCGATCTGACTCATGTTTGATCTGGGATACATATTAAAACAACCTTCATGACTCTGTTTTAAAGTGTAGCTAGCACAATTATTTCCAGTAAAAGACTGATTTGCCAACTCACTCAACCTGATATGAAGATCGCGATTATAGACGATGACCCGCTGTGTCATTTTTTGCACAGGAAATTGATACAGACCGTTTCTGTTGAACATCAGATCTTACGCTACAACAATGGTTTGGAGGCCATGGAGTTTTTGATTCTGAATATGGGCAGACCTGAGCTACTGCCGGAGGTAATTCTTCTTGATATTAATATGCCGATCATGAATGGATGGCAATTCCTGGAAAAACTCAGATTATTGATGCCATCAGGTTACGCTCCGGAAATATATCTGGTAAGCTCGTCGACGGACACAAGGGACGCTGAAAGCGCAGCACAGTATCCCGAGCTAAGGGCTTTCCTGCAAAAACCGCTTACCAAAACACAGGTTTCCCAGATACTGAACGGAGATCCGGTATCAATTGAAATACCTTCGTACAAAAGTAATGACTGGTTGTCATCATATGTACCGCTATCCAATCCGGCACATCCATTTACCTGAATCGCAAGAGGGGCGGGAAACAGACTACCTATTGATGAAACTGCAGGTTATTGGGTATGAACCAGCATCAAAAGGTTAGGCCGTAAAACTGATAACTTCGCGGATCTTTACATCAAGTTCTTTCGCTGCCTGGTCGAGCATCGTGATCTCCTCTTTGATACTTGTTGGTATCACCTCGGATTTGATCAGTTCGACAATACCGAGTATAGATGACACGGGCCGCCTGAGCTCATGCGACTGCACATAGGCAATTTTTCTCAGCGCCTGGTTTTGCTTTAGGACAAGCTGGCCCTGATGAATTCTCTCGGTGATATCCGTAGCATTAAATGACACCCCGATAATTTCCCTGTCCCTGCCAAAAGCAGGTTCGAAATTCATATACCAGTATATCCTCCGGCCGTTTTGATAGGTGAGCTCTTTCTCACTGGTCACAGTCTGCCCCTGAATGGCCGCGTTATAGTTCAGTATAAAGTCCGCCTTGTAGTCATCGTGGAGAAATTCAGAAATTGCCATTTTCTCTCGGAGCTGCATTTGCAGATACTCATCTATAAAACCAGCGACCATCCTATTGTAAGCCAGCACTTCCAGCTCTTTGCCGATCAGTAAATGGCAGCTCACTGTACTTTCAAAGAAAGAATTCAGCTTTATTTCAGATACTTGAAGCTGCTCTACCTGATCTTTCAGCAAGCTGATGCTCAGGTCAAACTCTATAATCTGAATAATCTGTCCGGATAAGGCCTGCAGCATCTTTCTTTGATTCCCGCTCAGATGCCCTGGCTCGCTGTCTAGCACAGAAAGACAACCCAGCACGTATCCATCACGGGTAGCAAGAGCTGCTCCGGCGTAAAACCTTACATGAGGCTCACCGACTACCAGAGGGTTATCATAAAACCGTTTATCCTGCCTTGCATCAGTCACTTCCAGAATTGCGTCACTCTGAATCGTATGATGGCAGAAGTCATGGTCTGTGACGGGGTCTTGTAGCTGAAAACCCGCTACAAATTGCATGTATTGCATTTGTTCGTCAAGCAGCGTAATCAGTGCCATTCGGGTTCCACATACCTCAGCTGCTAAATCGACTATTTGTTGCAGTTCATTTCTTCTGTCTACTTCCAGTGTCAGAAAGCGGCTCACCGTGGCAGCACGGTCTAAATTGTACAATGGCATGACTTTCTTTAATTACCGAACGATCTGAACGTAACCCGCAGTAATTTAGCGATTAGTCGCCAAACAAAGAGCTCTTCAAATAAATATATATTTCTGCAGAATAAGCGACTACCCTCACTGTATACTGTCAGGTGTGTCCCAGGGCAATAGATAGCCAGCTCATACACGCTCAAATCAGCTTTAATCTAACCGCAAGCTGCAGTCTGGACTATCTTGCCTTTTGTGTACTGTAATGCGGAATAACTGTACGGACAGACAGCATCTTCCGCCTGATTGTTATCTTCTCGCCGGTGTGGCCAGGATCCAGTGTTTGTCTGGTGACTTCTTTGCCTTCGCGTAGCATTTTCTCGACACCTGTCACATCCTGTTTTACTACTTCTGAAGATCAGATGAAGGGGATAGTTTTCTGGCCGATGAAGAGATAACTGGTTTATGCACGATATATGCGTTTATAAGTTGTACCTTGTAGAATACTTTAAATACCTATGAAAACCCAATCTACACTTTACCTGGTTGATGATGACGAAGATGACAGATTATTTCTCAGCGAAGCTGTCCGCAAAACCGTTAAAAATGTAGTTATTATCGAATGCAAAGATGGTGTCGAGTTTCTGGAAAAGTTAGGGTCTGAACCCCAGATTGCAGCGCCGGTTCTTGTGCTAATGGACATGAATATGCCATTTATGAATGGACTGGAAACAATCAAAAAACTTAAAAGTGTCCCTGCACTGCAAAGCATTCCGGTAATTTTCATCTCCACATCTTCCAGCCCGGACCTACAAAGCCAGGCTTTTGAAGCAGGCGCGACAGATTTTTTAATCAAGCCCAGCACATCGGTTGGATTAAATCAGATAGCGCTGAATATAGAAAACCAATTTGCTGCTTTCCTGTAAAATCGCCATTCAGACATACCTACGTCCTGACAGTTGTCACCATATATCGTCCGTGCCATAAATCCTCAAAGTTTATCCTTACAAAAAGTAACAATAAACAAGGAATAAAGAATAATAACCCTACATTGCACACCCGAACAAAGCGCTTGCCAAATCGTTGCAGGCGCTTTCTTTTTTTGATCAAACAAAAACTTTAAGCGATTAAATGGAAAGAGATATTATTGACCTGTTGCGGTCTAAAAAAGACCAGGTATTGACACTCTGGCTTCAGGCCCAGGATTCGGACACTGAAGCATCCTCCAACTTTAACACCCACGACGAGCTCCAGGCACAGTCGTCTGAGTTTGTTGATCTGCTTTTCGGTAGCATTACCGAGCACAACATCCAGGATTTCACCTCTTGGGAGCTTGAAGCTTTGACCGACTATGTTTCAAGCCTGACTATTTCCAGGGCACGCCAGGGATTTTCTCCCAGAGAAACAGCGACTTACATCTTTACGCTCAAAGATGCACTTTTAAAAGTGCTAAGTGAACAGATCGAATCAGATCCGGTTAAACTCTACCACGCCAGTATCCAAATCAGCAAGTTCATTGACAACATCGGTATACTTAGTTTTGAAACCTTCATCACAGGCAGAGAAGATATCATTTCTCAGCAATCTGATGAAATGGCCGAACTCTCTACACCTGTCATCCGGGTTTGGAACGGAATTCTGGCAATGCCGATCATCGGAACCCTGGACAGTGCGCGCACTCAGGTAGTTATGGAAAATCTTCTTCAGGGGATTGTAGATACCGGCAGCAGCATTGCTATCCTTGATATCTCAGGTGTGCCAGCGGTGGATTCACTGGTGGCACAGCATCTGATCAAGACTGTCAACGCGACCCGTCTGATGGGGGCTGAGTGTATCATCAGTGGTATACGCCCTGAAATAGCACAAACGGTGGTGCACCTGGGCATCGACCTTTCCCAAATGATCACGAAGGCGACTTTGGAGAGTGCCTTGAAATATGCGTTCAATACGCTACAGCTGGAAGTACGACGCGTGCAAAAAGAAAAAGTTAACGGATAATAAGAAGCGATCACGATATGGAAAGAATTCCTATTCTTAAAATGGGAAAGTTTTTGCTGGTTACCATCCAGGTAGATCTGTATGACCGGCTGGCCTTAAACTTGGAGGAAGACCTGATCCAGATGGTATTTAAAACCGGGGCCAAGGGGGTACTGATTGATATCTCTGCCTTATCCATTGTCGATTCATTCATGGGTAAAATCATAGGTAACATCGCCGGGATGTCCAGTATCATGGATGCTGAGACGGTGGTGGTAGGTATGCAGCCTGCAGTAGCCATTACACTTATTGAGTTAGGGCTGCCACTTTCCGGAGTACATACAGCTCTGAATGTAGAAAAAGGAATGGCATTGCTTGAATCCAGAATGATAACCGGCCAGGAAGATGACACCACCGCTGATGATGATTAAAGAAAATATGGCTATCCAGCAGGAGCGTGATCTGATTTTTTGTCGCAACCGGGTTAAAGAAGTTGCGGGGAAAATAGGTATGGGTCTTGTTAACCAGACAAAACTAATCACTGCAACCAGTGAACTTGCGCGGAACATGCTCATTTATGGTGGAGGCGGCATCATGAGGCTGGAAATAATCACACGAGGCAAATTGGAAGGTATACAACTTACATTCGAAGACAAAGGACCTGGCATTGCAGATGTAGACAAGGCCATGCAGGATGGATTTACTACCGGCCGGACGCTTGGGATGGGTTTACCCGGCGCCAAACGCCTGGTAAACGAATTTTCAATTCAAAGCACTCCAGGCAAGGGGACGACTGTAAAAATTTTAAAATGGAAAAATGGATAGCAACAAGCAAGTGGTTTTCAACCTTAATGACCGCAGCTATCTGGGTATATTAAAAAAAGACATAGTAAAAATTGCCGTAGCAGCGGCCCTGCCTGCCAAAAGGATTGCTGAGCTTGAACTGGTTGTTTCTGAAATCGCGACCAATTTATTAAAACACGCGAATGGAGGCGAGCTAATCGTCCGCACTTTATCCGAAAACGGAAATGCAGGTATAGAAATAATAAGTGTTGATAACGGGCCGGGAATGTCAGATCCCGCCCGTATGATTGAGGACGGTGTATCGACAACAAAAACTTTGGGACATGGCCTGGGATCAATAAAAAGGCTTTCTGATCAGTTTCAACTGTATTCTCTCAAAGGCTGGGGAACCGTACTTTTGTCCCGGATTTTTTCCGTAGCCCTTCCGGCAAATCCGGCGAAACCCTGGGCATACCCTATTGTTCTGAATAAACCAGGAGAAACCGTTTGCGGCGATGGTTTCGCATGGAAAGCAAACCCCTATTTTTTTAAAGTTATTCTGGCCGACGGACTTGGCCACGGCCCGCTGGCGCATCTGGCTGCACAACGCGCCTGCGAGGCATTCCGTAAATCTGTGTTCAACAACCCCAGTGAGATCATCAACGACATTCACAGATATGTGAAAGACACCAGGGGGCTAGTTGCAACCGTGGCCGTTTTCGACTTGGTCAATAAAATCTGGAAAATCTGTGGTGTGGGCAACATTTCAACCAGGTTATGCAATGCGCTTACGGCGAAAACCTACATGCCCTACAACGGCATTATCGGTGTCAACATTTCGGCAAGGTTGCAGCCGCAGACCATTGAAAATGAAACGGGCAGCTACCTGATCCTTTGCTCTGACGGCATTTCGACACGCTGGGATACCAGCAAGCATCCTGCTGTTTTTAAATATGATTTGTCAATACTCGCCGCAGTAATCTATAAAGACTATGCACGCCAGTCTGATGACATGTCTGTACTCGTTGTTAAAGTAAATTAATTTACAGCATGGAGATCATTCTATTTAATCTTGAAAATGACCAGGATCTGGTGCTGGCGCATCGGAGATCCATGCAGCTTGCCGAAATGTGCGGGTTAGGACTGGTTGCGCAAACCAGTTTCGCTACCGCTGTTTCTGAGGTGGTGCGTTTTATGATTGAGCATGGCAGTAACAGTGTATTGAGCCTGTCTTTGAACAAATATAAAGCCAAGCCACTGATGATCTGTGCGAGTATCAAAAGCCCTGCTCTGGCCAGACTTAACCTGGCCAATGAAAATTTCAACTATGCCCGAAAGCTTGCAGGCTACTTCGATATTACGGATACGGAAGTTTCAATTCGTGTAGAGCCGCCAAGGTCTGTAAATCTTACGCAGTCACTGATCGAAAAGTGCAGGCAGGCATTCAGAAGTTCACAAGCAATATCGCCTTACGAGGAAGTAAAAAGGAAAAATATCGAGCTCCAGCAGCTGGCTGATAACCTGGTTGAAAGTGAGAACCGCTATCAGGAGCTGACCGGCTCGCTGCCTTTGATGATGTTTACCCTTGCTGCCGATCACCAAATAGTCTATGCGAACCGATGGTTTCTTAATTTCACAGGAAAAACGCTCACTACGCTCGAAGACACAAACTGGCTGGACTGGGTCAGGATTCATCATCTGAGTGTGGATATCGAACAACTACAGCTAAAACTGGCTACTCATCTGCCGTTTCAGCTTGAGGTCAACCTGTCTGACACCACAGGAAAGGTTTGGCATTTGCTCTCTATGACACCCCAGCTGGATAGTTCAGGCAACGTAATCCAGTGGTTCGGCTTCATTGTCAACATAGCTGCACAAAAAATGGTAGAGCAAACTTTGCGCGACAACCAGGAATTGAGGCAGGTCAGGCAAGAAATGGAGATCAGGCAGAAACAGCTGGATGATACAATTACCGAGCTCAACCGCAGCAACCAGGAACTGGCCCGTTACGCTTTTGTGGCCTCCCATGACCTCCAGGAGCCGATACGCAAAGTAAGGTTACTGACCGATCTGATTATCGAAAAATTTGGTGATACGGTTCCGCATGAGGCTACTGATTTACTGTCGCGACTGAAAATTTCTTCAGAAAGGATGCATCTGGTAGTGAAGGATCTGCTAGACTATTCTCGGATCAATTCAGGACCTGTTCCGTTAAATGAAACCGTTGAGTTGTCTACGATCATTGAGCTGGCCAAGGCCAACCTTGAATACCTTATCAATGAAAAAGCTGCAGTGGTTGTGGCCGACCATAGTTTCCCTATCACTTGTAATGCAGCTCAACTGATGCTACTGTTTCAGAACCTGCTGGCAAACGCTATTAAATTCACCGCCAAAGGAGTAACACCTGCGATTGAGATCAAAGCAAGTCGTCTGTCGAAGCAGCAGTCTGATCAGTTTGACCTGGATAAAAGCCAGCAGTGGATACATATTCAGGTCATCGATAACGGAATTGGTTTTGAGCAGCAGTACTCGGAAAAAATCTTTGAAGTCTTTCAGCGCCTTCATTCCCAAAAGCAATATGAAGGAACCGGCATTGGCTTGTCGATCTGCAAAAAAATAGTGGCTCTTCATGGTGGGACTATTTCGGCAAGCAGTTCCCCAGGCAGCGGTTCAATTTTTACACTCTTCCTGCCGGCTGGCGATGCGCTATGAGTCAGTAGGCTATCCTGTCTCCAGGTTAAAAAAATAGCCGGAGATTTACACCGACTATTTTGTATGATATAAATTTGTATCAGGCGGCAGTAATACCAGCTTTCAAAGTACAGTAACTCTTTTTTTGCGCTTCTGAGCTGTCACCAATCATAAAAACCGTACGGTGTAAACAGGTTTTTGAATCCTTGGACGTTTCCCCTCCTTGCTTACGACCCGGCTCTGAGCTGTGGTATCTTTCTGGCTTGCAAAAGGATTGGTGTTGATATATGCTTTATCTGATTTTGAATTCTTTTCCATGATTTTATTTTGTTAAAATGAAGTTATTCGTTGATTTGACAATTAACAGAGGAATAAAATCATGCCAAGAACTTTTCCATCAAATCTTTGCACTCCGATAAAATCTGGTCTATTTGGATTCCGCACTCAGACAAAGTTCGTGTTAATTAAACCAACAAAAAGGACTGGCTCCCTGTCAGATCCGGACAGAATTTTCACTCTCCTAACACTTCAATATCGGCCCGTCTGGGGCCATGCATATCAACCAGACGGGCACCCACATTACACAAAAAAGGGGAATACAGCAAAGCTCTTCCCCCTTGAATTGAGCATGATCAACCCCACTGCTCTACACCGAAACAGGCTCTATTTTAGGTGTGATCAAATGTATGGCAAGCCATGCGATAAGAAACGAGACACTGCATAGTAAAAAGATCACATTATAGCCCGCTACCAGATTGCCGATACCTTTGTAATAGTCCAGAATAGTCCCGATCAGCAGTGGAAATAACACACCTCCGATTGCCCCTGCCATCCCTCCGATGCCAATCACTGAGCTCACCGTATTTTTGGGTAGCATGTCCGAAACAATCGTGTAAATATTCGAACTCCACGCCGCATTACCTGCTACAGCAAGCCCGATCAGCCCCACAGCCGCCCAGATGTCCGTTACGAAACGAGCACCCAGGATAGGCACCACGCACAAAGCGGCTATAAAAAGTGCTGCTTTTCTGGATTTGGACACACTCCATCCTTTTTTGATAAACCAAGAAGATAAAAACCCTCCTCCCACTGCTCCGATCGTGGCAGCAGAATAAACAATCACCAGCGGAAGGCCAGGCTTTTTAAGGTCCAGATTAAATGTCGTACTGAAATAAGACGGTAGCCAGAAGAGAAAAAAATACCAGATCGGGTCGGTCAAAAACTTTCCCGCTATAAATGACCATGTCGGTTTCAAAGAGAAGAGCGCAGTCCAGTTCAACTTCTGGCCCTGCTCACCCAGCAAAGCCTGCTGATCTGCTTCGCGCTCCGATTCGGTATCATCAATTCTGATATACTGAAGCTCACCGGCAGAGAGCTTCGGATGCTGCTCGGGCTGGCGATAGATTATTCTCCAGGCGATCAGCCAGAAAAAACCTATCGCGCCCGTGATGATAAAAGCAGCCTGCCAACCGTAGATTCCCAGAAGCCACGGCACCATAATCGGTGCTACACAGGCTCCGATATTAGCTCCGGAATCAAAAATACCTGTTGCAAGTGCACGCTCCCTTTTGGGAAACCATTCTGTAACAGTCTTGACAGCAGCCGGGAAGTTTCCGGATTCTCCGATTCCCAAGGCCGCTCTTGCCAGACCGAAACCAAAAGCGCTGTTGACCAGCGCGTGACACATCGCAGCAATACTCCAGATGGTAACTGATATAGAATAGCCCGACCGCGCGCCAATCTTGTCGATAATTCTTCCGAAAACAACCAGACCCACGGCGTAGGTCGAAGAAAAGGCCATCACGATGTAGCTGTAATCCGTTTCAGTCCAGTTGTACTGCTGTTCAAGAATAGGCTTTAAAAGACCCAGTACCTGCCGGTCCAAGTAATTGATCGTGGTTGCAAAAAAGAGCAGGGTGCAAATCACCCACCTGTAGTTTCCACTTATTTTATCTGTCATAGTCGGGTTTTAAAACAGCTATAAAGCCTGATTTTGTTTTCGGACAGGCCCGGCCTTTGACCGGGCCATAAGATCAGTCAAAAAGTACCGGTGAAATTTCTGCTTCAGTTTCTACAAGCTCAAAACTATCCTGATCAAGCAGCAGGTAAGCATTCGGCAGCGTGCGCAGAATCGTTGATGGATACTTTTCTGAAATATCGTCATTTAATGTATAAAAAACCGCCTGTGCTTTTGATGAGCCGGGAACCATGCTGTAGATGTATTTGGCTTTCAAAAGAGCTGGAACGCTTAGCGTATAAGCAAACTCAGGAACCTGGTCAAGCGTATCGAAGCAGTCTTCATTTACTTGCTGCTGCCGGCTTTCGACAGCAAGCTCAACGACTTTTACCAACCTGTCCTCGTTAAAATCTGCAATATAAGGGTCGTTGAAGGCCAGGTGCGTGTTCTCCCCTATCCCCATGCAGGTGATATCGGTAGGATACTTCAGCAGTAAAGCTTCGTAACGCTCGCACTCTGCTTTTGTATCACTGGCGCTACCATCCAGGCAGAATACATTTGCAAACGGTACTCTATCAAAAATTTTCTCTGAAAGAAAATGAGAAAAGTGTTGTTTTGCTCCTCTTGCAAGTCCTATATATTCATCCATATGAAAGGCATTCACACGCGTCCAATCCACATCAAGTTTTATAAGTGTTGCTAAAAACTCGTTCTGTGAAGCGGCTGCAGCAAATATGATGTTTACCGACTGTTGGCTTTTTAACAGCTCATTTATTTTTTCAGCAACCGCCTCAGCGGCATACTGCCCAAGCTGGTCTCTGTTTTCAAAAACAACTACATTCAACTCTGCTGCCGTGCCCTTTTTAATCATTGTCATTTTGTGTGAATTTAAATTATTGTCTGTTACGTGAGTATTTGATTTTTATTTCTCTAAAATCTTAGCTTTACACCAGCCCGTCCCCAGAAAGAATAAAACTGCTTTTGATAGATTCTATCCCGCTCTCCGAAATAATCGACCTGGGGAGCCTTCCCGATGTTTTGCGCTTCTGCATAGATTGAGATTTTATCCGTAATGCGGTAAGAGGCGTTGGCATCTATCTGAATTCTGTCGTGACGTATCACATCAGTTGCATCCTGATCACCCAAAAGCACCGTGTAAGAACCGTTGTAGTTCAGATTCGCCTGCATCGTCAAACGCTTATGGTTGAAAGAAAGTGAGCCGTTGGCTGTATGCTTAGCCTGACCTGGCAGTCTAAGATCCTTACGGAACTGCGCATCTGCATTTGAATGCGTATAGGTATAGTTGGCAAGCACCGAAAGACCTTTAAGAATGCCCGGAAGGAAAGTAAGGTTGGCCTGAAGGTTTAGCTCCATTCCATACACATTGGCAGTGTTTCCATTCAGGGTTCTGAACCATCTCCAGCCAGTGTAGCGCTCAGCGCCTTCGAATTCATCACCTGCCAGCGCAAAGACGCTATTGTATTGGAACTTATTGATTTTCTTGTAAAAGAGTCCACCTGATATAATTCCAAGATTACTCAGATACTTCTCATACATTAGATCAAAGTTGGTTGCAAATGCAGGCTGTAGTTCAGGATTTCCATCAGTGACCGTCTCGCTCAAAAGACTAATCACACGCCCCGGCACCAGATCTACAAAGTTGGGACGTGAATAACCATAGGTCAAAGCAGCGCGCAGCAAGGAGGATTTATCCAGATCATATTTAAACTGGATGTTGGGAAGCACCTTGATGTAATCATTCTTTTTCTGGTTCGGTGTTGTAGATACCCAATTACCGTCTACATCAGTTTGAATAACATTCCCCTTGTAATCTACCTTGGTTTGTTCGATGCGAGCTCCCACAAGAAACATCAGCTTATTAAACTGAATCCTGTTCATGATATAACCCGATGAAACAGTTTCAACTGCATCGTAGTAATAAGAGTCGATACTGTTTCTGGTCGCTCCCACATTGATAGGGAAAAGCGCTGTTCCCAGATTCTGATCCAGAAAACTGATTGTTTTGTCCTTATCTACGCCAAGGCCGAAATTGGTATTCCCATCCAAAAGATCAGAAGAGATCTCAGGGTTACCGCTGAAGTTGGTAAGATTCCCCGCTGCAGCCGCTCCTGCGTAAGTTGTAACCACGGTTTCATCCGGCCGTGAGCGCTGGTTGTGCATGCGCTTAACTTTCGCTCCTGCCTTAAAAAAGGCTGAGTTGTTTCCGATCTTATAAGGTACACTTGCATTAAGACGGGCTGTAAGGTTTTTACCTTTCGTGTTCCACCAGTCTCTTTCTACTGTGTTGTAGGTATAAAGCGAGGCGTTATTTTTCCAGTCAGTCCCATAAGCTGACAGGTAGTCAGTACTGATGTCAGATATGGCAAGCGGAATATTTCCGGTGATGAAATTATAAATACCTGATCTGTTCACAAACTCGGACTCGTTCATAAAAACACCCGCATCCAGCTTCACAGAGCCTATCACAGTCTCCCCTTGAATGTTAAAGTTCAAGCTACTGTTGTCCTCTGTGGCAGACTTGATCTCATTGTAACCACGGCCCCGTGAGTTGGTATACTCTCCCTGTTCTGTCAGAACGTTTCTCGCCGTCTGCATCCGGGTTCTCTTCCGATACCGGGTCAGCTCATTGAAGTGATTGCTGTACATCACATTGGCGATAATGTTTGTCGTCGGACTGAAGCTGTAATCAATTGTAGCCGATGTCCCAGTCCTTGTGCGCTGGTTTTCAACATACAACAGCCTGATGTCTGTCGGAAAATAGATACTCCCTTTGCCGTAATCATTGGCCTCCCAAACCTGAGCCCGTATCTCATCGTAGCCATTTTTGGTTCTGAAATAGCTTCCTGTGGCCATGATCCCGAGCCTGCCATTCGGATTTTTATCGTTAGCAAAAAAGCGCTTGCCCGCCGAGATATTTCCGATTCCGTTCAGATTGCTACGAAGATTATTGTAACCTGCTCCTAAATCAACCGATAATTTAGGCTGAAGCGAGCTGGCCGTAGGCGTCTTCATATTGATCACCCCTGCAATTGCATCTCCGTCCAGATCCGGAGTCAGAGTTTTGACCACCTCCATAGAAGAAAGCACATTAACCGGAATCACATCCAGCTGAGCATTCCGTGAGCCGTCCTCCTGGGTTCCCATGATCTGCTCTCCGTTCACGTTAATGTTTGTAAAGTTTCCCGGCGTTCCTCTCATCTGAACCGTAGCCCCTTCCCCACTGCTGTTTCTGCCTATGGTGACCCCAGGCAGACGCTGCAACGACTCTGCTACGTTCAGATCAGGAAATCGCCCCATCAGATCAGCAGATATAACCTGTTTGATATTGTCAGAATTTCGTTGTTGATTCAGAGCTTTTCTTTGTCCTTCCTGAGCGGCAGTTACAGTCACCTCGCTCAGATTCAGATCATCCGAGCTCATCCTTACATTCAGAAACACGGTTCTGCCCCCAACGACGCTCACATTTTGTTCAGAGGACTTAAAACCCATATAGACAACCGAAATAATCTGTTCGCCGACAGGCACATTCAAAAGTGTATAATTTCCTGAAAGATCAGTCGCTACACCATAGGTAGTACCTTTGATAAATACCGACGCGCCGGGAAGAATCTCTCCGCTACTACCTGTAATCTGCCCTTTGATATTTCCTGTGTTTTGCTGCGCAAATACACTGCAGACCGAACCGGCCAGAGCCAGCATGCCCAGCAGTAAACCCCGAAAGGCACTGAGATTTTTGAGTAAATTTTTCATACTACAATAAGGAAACAGCGATAAAAGATTGAAGGATTTATTTGAACTTGTATTGGGAATAATCTACTAGAAAACGTAGCGCAAAGATGCTGCCTGTATCACGGTTAGTTAGCCATACCTTACCTTTCCTGAAACGTGTGCGGGTTTCGAGCACAGCTCCTCTCAGGTTCGGATCGGGATGGTTCTGAGCATAGCGGTTTTGCAGGATCCAGATAGTCGACCTTTCGATGTTACCCTCAAACTGCTTGTAGCCGTTTTGCACAAGTTTGATCCAGACAATGCCAGCAAGCGCTGATGCAGACCCGGTCACTGACCCCTTGTCGGGCAATCTTCCGTTCAGGTAATTATCATAAAATATTGTCCCGTCTTTCTGCTGGGCTGCAGCAAAAACTTCAGCTGTTCGCGCGGCCCCATCAAGATACTTTCGGTCGCCAGTCAGATTGAAAGCTTCGATCAATGATTCGGCATACCAAAGAGAAAAACGCGGGTGGAATGACCTGGCTTCAACTGAATTGGGCATAAAGCTCATCCAAACGCCTTCTGGTCCTTGTTTTTCCAAAAGACTGTTACAAAGATTAATAAAAGCATCCTTGAACTGACTGTCTTTAGAAAACTCAAAAGCATCCTTAAACAAAGACCCTTCAGTATTCGGACGCGACACGTCAAACAGACTCTGTTGGCCTTTGTCTTTCCAAAACGGGCTATACTCTTTAAGTACTTCTCCGGTTTTAACATCTATGTTATCATAACAGATCCCCTTGTCAGCATCATACATATTTTTAATCATCCAGTAGGCAGCAGACGTTGCTACTTTGGCATACTTAGGATTTTTAGTAACCCTGGATAGCTCATAGATTCCCGGGGTGCCATCAGATACGGTAGCAAACACGATGTAATCTTCTCCTATCGAATCGCCATGTCTTGCATTAACCATACCTTTCAAAACAGGATGTTCTTTGATCTGAAGTCCTGCCCAATAGTCTCCCGCCTTGATGGCTGCAGTCAGGTATTTTTTGCTACCCGTATGCTTATAGGCAGCCAGCAGCGCATTCACAGCCTGCCCAGTATGCCAGGGAACCTCGTAATCATACCATTTACCCTCGGTCATATTGTAATCGCATCTGGATTTACCTTCCGCGTCCAGAATTACATCAGAGACATATCTGGCAATCTGATCAACTGCAAGGCTTACCTGCGGCTTTTCACTCTGAGCCTCAGCAACAGTTGTCGCAACTGACAAAGCCAGCCATAGTAGTATATAAAACCGCGATCTATTCTGCTTCATAAGTCTTGTTTTTAGAGTTAGTCTGATATTTGTGTTTACTGTTGACGACCTGAACCGTGTTTCCAAGCCGGAAGCTAAAATTCCAAGGGGTGGCATCATCTGCGGGTAGTTTTAATAAAATCTGATGGTTTCCTTTTTTCAAGATCAACGGTATTCGCATCTCACCTGAATCGGTCTGATCTAAGGTGATAACTCCCACTTTTTCCCCATCACAAAATACCTCGGCGCCCTGAGCAGCTTTTACAAAAAGCTCACTTACCTGCTGTCCTGTTACATTCAAAGTACAGTAGGCATATGCTGCCGCTCTTGATTTGCCCCCAAAGTAGTCTTCCAGCTCAACCGGGCCGCCAGTGTCGGAGGCAAACTTTTTCCATCGGTAGTTCTTGTTCTGATAAACAGCAATCGCTCCCGGAATTGGTGGCTTGTCATACTCTTTGCTTTCAGAAAACATAAAGTCAGGAACAACCCCTTGCTTCTCTGTTGGGAAGGGCCCTGCCAAAAGCCAGTACTGAAAATAGCTGTGGGGAGTCTGCACAATGTCAGCACCGATAGCACCCGGCGAAGGCAACGCGGTCTGAGCCTGGGTGCCGGCAAGTTTTCTTAGAGACATTTCCAGTTCTGTGAGTGCAGTCGCCTTGCTTTTATAGGATTGCAGCACCACATCAAGCCAATAGGGCTGGTTTTCAGCAAGCCACAGCTTCTCAAAATTAGCAGCAAGAGCGTTGTAACGACCAGCCAGCAGGCCAATCGAATCTGCTGACTCGCTAAGAAGCCTGACGCTGCCGGCAGCGTCGGTCTGTTGGATTTTCGAGGCTGTCTTGTAATTATTGCCAACGCTGGCTACCAACTGACGGGAATCCATCAAAATCTGGTACTGGGCAATGGTTTGCTGCAGGGCAGTAATGTCAGCCAGATTGATCGACGCGTGGCTACCACTAAGAAGTTCAGAAGCCTCGCGCAGAATCTTTTGTGCCGCCGTCACATCCTGGTTATTGAGCCAAAGTTGCTTTGATTGTTTTGGAAGTATCTGTTGATGCCATACAAGATCATTCATATTGTAAGTCAAAGCAAGACTCCTCAGCTGCAAGAGTTTATTAACAGCCTTCACATAGTTAACGTTATCTGACTTGTAAGCAACTGCAGTGTAGCGCTGATCGAAAGAAGTCTCATTCTTTTTTTGAAGATTCCAGCTTTTCTCTGCCGCGTAATAAACACCATACCAGTCCACAGAAAACAGGTAGGCACCCCCATCGTCCCAAAGTGTAGTAAACGCGCCTGTCGCCCCGCTTTTTTTACCCTCTGATAAAAACCCGTTGATGTTAGATTTGGCCATATTCATATCAGGAAACATCCTGTAAGAATTAAGTATACCCGGACACACCATATATTCCAGCCCGCGGCTGGCAAAGGGCCTGATCCATTTAGCGTAATCATTGTTCGCGCCATACTCCCAGCTCAGATAAACCACATCCTTGGGCAGCATATCCAGAATACTCTCATGTTGAAGCGCTACGTCGCCCCACATCATCATTTTTTTGTTATGGCCTTTTAATACATCGTACAGAAAGTTGAGATGATCAGCATAGAATCGGTCAGCACCTATGCTATCGATATACTCTTTTGATTTACCCTTGTTAAGATCGAAAGTCTCATCACAGTTCACATTGAACCACTCCGCGCTGAAAGCCTCGCAAAGCTCCCCGATCACATCCTTCAAAAATTGTCTGGCTTTCGGATCGAGTGGAGATATCAGTGAGGGAGTCTCTCCCATGCTGCGGTATTGATCCAGGGCAAGAATCTTCTCGAAATGCCCAAAGGACTGAAAACTGCCGATCAGCTTCATATGGTATTTTTCCGCATACGCTGACAGCTCTTTGATCTGGGCAATGGTCAGATTGCCGTTTTCAGGAGCAAAGCCGGGGTGCGAGACAGTCTTGACCACGTGCTCGATATAAAAGGAAAGGTAGTTGATCTTTTGTTCTGCCAATCTTTCAATTTGCTTTTTGATGTAATCAACTTTGGAAATAGGCCCCCGGCTGATATCATCGAACACAACCCTTACCTGGTAAGCGGGCCAGTCTGCTATAAATACCTGCTTACTAAAATTTGATCTCAGTAGTTGTTTTAGCGTCTGAAGACCATAAAAAAGCCCTGTTTCACTTTGAGCACTGATTATAACTTTGCTGTTTTCAGCTGACAAGATGTAACCTTGTGTTCCAATGCTGTCTTTGTAAGTCTTTGCCTTATCCCAAAACGCCCCCTGTCCGTTTTGAACCTGGGAGAGCAGTAAGAGCTCAATATGAAGAGTTCCTTTTACTTTGATTTGTTTTGTTTCATCGCTAACCGTCTTCAGATGCTCTTTTAGCCTTCGGGACTGTTGAGCACTCAGACCAGCCGATTTTACTTCAATACTGGAGAAAGCCTGAAAGACCCCACTACCACCAGAAACGTATTGTGGGTAGGGCAAAACCGGTAAGCTGTTCAAAACCGTATCTTCTGCTAATCCCCGATTAGCATACGACCCAATACTTGCCCGCGCAGATGTCGCTACCGACCAGAATAGCGCTACAATCAAAAAGTACAGAATATTTTTTACCATCACGCTGCCGTCTTAATAACTAACTATTATAACTATACGCACCCTAAACTGTCACCTATTCGATTCTTTCTACAATGTTTTTTGAAAGTTTATCTTTTCTGACCAAACCAGGCAGCGAAAAGTGAAAACCTTTGGCCGTAATCATACCATTCGAGCTGCTTTCAACAACTGCCATTTCATCTTTTCCAATTCCAGGCTTGACATCTGTATCAGTTATGGAAAAATTATGTGTATCAGAGAGAAAAAATGCCGGACGCTGCTCGGAGGACTTATAACTAAGTGAGATTCCGGACATTCTAATGTTTTTGGCATGCCTGATATAAAATCCGTAAGAAGGAAGCGTTCCGAACATGGTACCCTCTGGATACGCATCTTCCAGCTCCTGGACTGCTTTGTTTGAATCTGATGACTTTCCGCCTCCTTCGAACTCAATATTGATATTGCGCAGGGTTATGTTCTCGATTGAAGCGCCTTTTATACCTGTAAACGAGCAGCCTGTCAGCCCAGCGCCGGTAGCCTGAATATCCGAAATACTGATATCACGCAGTTTGCCAAGCCCTGGCGTCGGCGCGGACGCAATGTGTTTTCTGGCCCTGTTTCCAAGACGTATGAAAAGCGGCACTTCGGTTCCATCGATCACCAGATTACTTACTGACACACGTTCCATAATTCCACCGTCAACAATCTCCATTGCCAGTCCGCCGATCCCCTTTGGTTTACCATAAATAGTTGTCTTCTGAGCTGATGGCTTAATCACGCAATTCGAAATAGCAATGTTACGAAAGCCCCCAACAGACTCTGTGCCAAACTTAATAGCACTGCAATGACTGCTTAGCACGCAGTTACTGATCGTTATATGCTCTGAAGGCAGTTCTGAAGTAGATTTAATAGTGATACCATCGTCATCAGAATCTCCGATTACATTCGATATTGTTACATAACGACACCCGTCAATATCAATCATGTCGTTGTTTTTATTGGAATGATTCCAGATTTTAACGCCATCAATACGCACATTTGTGCACCCCAGATAATGCTGCATCCAGAAAGCCGAGTTCTGTAACCTTACTCCTGTGACAAGAACATTCTCACAGCCTGCAAACCATAAAAGATAAGGTCTGTCTTTGTAACGGTCAGGCTTTTTAGTTGTAGTTACCACAAATGAGTCCCCCTGCCCATCAATGGTTCCAAGCCCCTCAATACCAACGTTCTTTTGATCCTTACAGAAAATAAGTGCCTGCCTGGCCCAGTCCTCGCCATAAAACCTGATGCCCGAATTCTGATAGGGATAGAACCTTGTATGGGGTTGCCCCAAAAGCGTTGCGCCGGCGGCAATGTGAATCGTGACATTGCTTTTTAGTACCAAAGTTCCCGAAAGAAACCTCCCTCCAATAACATAAACCTTCCCTCCATTTTTAGCACAGGAATCTATCGCCCTTTGAATAGATGCTGTGTTATCTGCAAGCCCATCCCCCACCGCCCCAAAATCACGGACATCATAGCCTGTATCTCGCCCGAAAGCGCAGACAAGGGCGAAAACAAGCAAGAGCAGCATACTGAAGCTTACAATTTTTATAAATCTTCCCAAAACAGCCATAGGACAAACCTCGCTAAGTTGACAAATTAAAACACAAAAAGTTGATAAGGCTTTTGCTCGCCTTACAATAGTGTGAACCCCCAGTCCTTACATTACAACTGCTACAAGCACCATTAGGGCTATATCGACAGAAGTCTGACTAACAATTCATCAATTACCGGGTACGTACCCGATTTTTCAAAAATTGATATCCCGCTGCTACACGGGTAAAGTTCCTAAGTGGTTTTCAGGAGTGATTTAAAGTACCGGGCACGTGCACAAATGTATAGCAAAAAATTAATACACCAAATTTTATAACATCCTTTCATATAAAAAACTTTCAAATCATTGCCCAAAACAACAATAAGCCGTTTTAAATACAAGCAAAAAGCGCGTTTACAGATGTTTTAGGCCCTTTTTTACATTTACCTATGTAATTTTATTTTTTATTAAAATTATACAATATTGAAATTTGCAGGAGAAGAGCAAGTATTGCAGACCGCAAGCTCTATTGGATTGCCGCGACTTTAAACACATAAGATCATCACGATTTGCCGATCAAGTTAAGTGTTCTGCTGTCTGGTTTTCCGTCGAAGTATTTATCAAGAACCTTTTGAAAGACCTCATCGGCTCGCTGCACGCTGCTGAACAGGGTCATAGATGATCTCAGCTTCAGATCGTCAGGACTTCCCATAATCTGATTTGCAGATTTATGCTCAACGCTCAGTAAAGCATTACTTATTTCGATAAGTCTTGGGCCAAGAACCGGATGCGATAAATATTCAGTGGCATGCCCCAGATCTTCAATAGCGTATTGCACGGCGTTGATGCTTGTTCCAAGCCCTGAGATCTGCGGGAAAATATACCACATCCAGTGCCCTTGTTTACTACCGGCTTTTATTTCAGCCAATGCCCTGAGATAATCCCGCTCCTGTATTGCCAGAAATTTGAGTATGTTTTGCTGTTCCATGAAAGTAAATCTGGTTTGGTTGAGTTTTATAATCAGCCCCATCAAATTTCATTCCATTGCACTTTCAGCTCGCCTCTTTTAATATTTTACAATCAGTTTTGTAATTCCTGGTACTGGCAAGTTAATTTCGATAGAATTTATAGTTTGCGCTGGTGATAATATCGATTGGCATCAGATAATCCTCTTTAACCTGAGTTGAGAATACTAAAAATTGAAACAGCGTCATCACACTGCGGTAGCCCTGCTCCTGAGGCTTTTCACAAATCAGAAAGTCAATCACTCCTCTTTTAAGAAACTCAATATTACTTCTCAGATAGTCATATCCCATCAGAATGATATCTTTCCGGCTTACTGATTCCAGCCACCTGGCAACCAGTGAAACACGCGAATTTGTAACATAGATAACTCCAATTTGCTTCTGAGTTTCTAAAACAACATTCAGCTTTTCGGCAACAGATTCGTAATCAGTATCGGTACTGTTAAAACTTACCAATAAATCCTTTGAAAGCTTCTTGTCAAAATAGGCAAGAAAGCCCTCTTGCTTTCGGATAATGGCCGCATTATTCTCAATTTCCCTTGCGATATTGACTACAAGCACCTTCTGATCTTCTTTAAGACAGTAATCGACCAGCTGGGCTGATAGATACCCACTTTCAAAGAGCTCAGGGCCAATATAGCAGAGTCTTTGCTGACCTGCGACGTCTGAGTTCATCAGCACACACGGGATCGTATGCGCCTTGCAATGAGCCAGGAGTTTTATCGATTCTGGCTCAAATGTGGGAGTGATCAGTACCCCATCCGCTCCGTTGTCAATAATCAGCTGCACCTGCCGGGCGAATACAGCTTTATCATTCTGATCGAAGAAATAGTAGTCGACCTGTACTCCATACTGTTTGATTTCTGCTTCCGCTCTGCTAATGCCCTCCAGAGGTGCTTTCCAGTATTCTGTTTCTTCCGATACGCCGGGTAGAAGTACTGCCAGTTTGACAATTCCCCTTGATGCAAGCGCCAACCGTTGAGCGAGTACATTAGGTTGATAATCGAGTTCTTCAATAATAGCTGTGATACGGTCCTTGGTTTTTTTTGAAACCCCTGGCCGGTTATGGATAACTCTATCCACTGTTGCTCTGGAGACTTTTGCTCTTCTGGCAATTTCCTTCACACCTGATAACAGGTTGTCTTCTTTCTGCTCCACGGTTGCTGGCAATATAAAATGAGCCTCAAATATATGCAATCAAAGACATATCTGAGTTGAATGATCGCGACCACTTATCATTATCCAAAATCTGACATTGACAACAATCCCAATCAGCACGTTTGCCTAGTCAGTTATCCCCTCTTTTCTTTTTAGCGCTGGAAGCAGTTTTTTGTATTCCACAGTATCCCACTTAACATCCCAGTTCTTAAGGTAAAACTCTATAGGCCCCAGTCCCATGTCCGCTCTTCGCACATCAACATTGTCTGGATCCTGCATGGGAAGTACATACGCCAAACCCGTACTATCTTCACCAATCTGACTTCCATAAATCTGCAGCCTTTTTTCTCCTAAAGCGACCCTGTCCTCTAAAAGAGCCAGTTCTGCGGACTGAGCTTTGCCCGACGCGACAGCCTGCCGCATCATAGGCAGGTACTTTTGCTGCGTGGGAAGATCAGCATGCTGAATCACCAGAAAAAGAGCCGAGTTAGCCTGTGGTCCTACCTGCTCGGGCCCAGTCCAACCTGCTTTATCCAGTATTGAGACAACCTTGATTAAATTGATGCTATCCAGATGCTCAATGGTCTTCCACAACGCATCCATTTCTTTTGATTCATATCCATGCTGCTTGCCTACCTGATCACTTTGGAGACGATACTTTTGATCCTGTTCGAAGATAGCCAGCAGTTTCTTTTGCAAAGGTTTGTCATATCCTGCCTCGATCTGGTCAACTTTTGCCTGCATGAGCTTTAACAGAGCCTGGTACTGTTTCAAGCTGTGAAGACCTTTTAAATCGGCATCTTGTTTTACATGGCTGATATTGGTGTAGCCATTATCGAACGCCTGCCGCAGCCATTCTAATGCCAGATCATTTTGCATTGCCAGAGCCGCTGAGCAGGCCGCATTATACAGATCATAACGGCTATCCTTCTTGATTTCAAATGCCTGTTTGTATAAATCTACCGAGCTCTGATAATTCTGTTGATTGTACAGATCCTGAGCGGCCGCTGCAATTTTGTAATACTGCTGTAAATTACTCTTCTGAGCGAGCACGGAAAAGCTAGTAAAAAAAAGAATCGTATACAGAATGGTTCTCATGGGTATCTTACTTTGGCGCGCTACAATACAGACAATTAACCGGTTTACAGATCCGAAAAGTAACAAATAAATTGATAAAGCGCTATTCAGAGATCAGTGGTTTGCCCGGCTGCCCTTTGAACTGGCTAGGGGTTTTCCCATGCACTTTTCTAAATTCTTTACTGAAATACTTGACATCCTCAAAACCCACCTGCATAGCCACTTCGCTCACCTGATAATGTCCCGACTCTATGAGATGCAATGCCCTTTGCATTCTGATGGTCTTCACAAAGTCGTTGATTGTTGTGCCTGTCAGCGCCCGAAGCTTTCGGTACAGTACCGAAACACTCATCCCTACCTGAACCGACATTTGCTGAACGCCAAAATCAGCATCAGACAGATTGTTTAGTACCAGTTCGCGCAGTTTGGAGATCAGCTCACTATCCTGGCCTTGTATCGGCTGCTCATTATCTGGAAATACCAAAGAACGGTTATAATAGCGCCTGAGCTCTTCTCTGACCCGAATCGCATTACTTATTTTCAGATTCAGCACAGCCGGATCAAAAGGTTTGACCAGGTAGTCATCCGCACCAGCCTGAAGCCCCTCCAGAACCTGTGGCAGCGCAGTACGTGCTGTCAATAAAATAACCGGTATATGACAGGTTCGCAGATCAGCTTTGATTAACTCACAAACTTGTACACCACTCAATTCAGGCATCATCACATCACACAAAACAAGATCAGGAAGATGTTCAAAAGCCATTTTTAAACCTTCTGCTCCATTGGCTGCTTCCAAAACGTTATAATGCTCTTCTAAAAGATCCCTCTCAAATAATCTCAGCTCGTCGTTATCTTCTATTAGCAGTACAGTCTGCGACTTGGCAGTTGTTAAGGTGTGTTCTTTTTCAACTCCGTGGGTACTGCCCGGTGCAAATGATGCTACCTGTGGCAGATCCTTCCCGAGTTGCTCTTCACGGTAATGCTCCCGGCCAGTCTGTAGCCTCACCCTGAAGGTAGTATGACCAGCCTCAGAAGCAGATTCGGGGCGACTTTCAACCGAAAGGCCACCTTTGTGCATATCTACAATCTGCTTTGCAAGGGCCAGACCGATGCCATAACCTTTCTGTGAGCTGCTGCCGGCTGCCTGAAAGAAGTTTGTAAACAAGTGCGCCAGGTCCTTTTCGGCAATACCTTTCCCGTTATCTGTAACACTGACAAAGACCTGATCTGCCAGTTGAGTAATATCTACGGACACATGTCCTGTCTCAGCTGTAAATTTGTATGCGTTACTTAAAAGATTATAAAATACCTTCTGCAGCTGACTCAGATCAAACCATAGTCCCGGCAAACCGTCAGGGTAATTAAAACTTGTGCTGATTCCTTTTTCGGCAGCCAGGTGCTCAAAAGACGAGAGTACGCTTTTTAAGATTTTGACAAGATTGTACTGATGAACCTGAAGCCTGACACTCCCATTCTGAATTTTACGAAAATCAAGAAGCTCATCTACTAACTGCATCAGTTTACCAGAGTTGTCGCGTGCATAATTCAGATGCTTCTTTGTCGTGGTATTTTCCGTAATCGAGCCATAGGCTTTTTCCAAAGGACCAATGATCAGAGACAAATGCGTACGTATCTCGTGAGAAATGTTTGTGAAAAAGTCGAGCTTGGCCTGGTAAAATTCGTTCTCCTTTCTCAGCGTTGTCCGTAGCCAAAGAAAGCGGGTTATCAAAAATATACTTGCGGCAGCAATTAGCAAATAAGCCCCATATGCATACCAGGATAACCACCAAGGAGGAAGCACCCGGATATTCAGCTGTCTGGTTGTTTTCATCCAGTAGCCGTCTCCGTTGGAAGCGCTTATGGTTAGTACGTAACTACCCGGCGGCAGGTTCATATAGGTAACAGACTGCTTATTGGTGTAGGTCCAGTTGTCATCAAAACCTTCAAGCTTATAGGCATACCGGTTCCTTTCAGATCTGGGAAAGCTCAGTAGCGCAAAATCGACAGAGAATATATTCTGATCATGCTTCAAAGTGATACTTGACGTCTTATCCAGGGTTTTGGAAAGAATGCCTGTTTCATCATCTGCTTTGACAAGCCGATCTGATAATTTCAAAGATGTAAAAATGACTGGCGAAACGCTGCTTCGCACTTTAAACTCATTAGGTGAGAATTGAAAAATTCCTTTGTTTGTCGTAAAATATAATTTTCCTGTATTAAGCTGAACACTGGAAGCAGGGCGTGAAATTCCGTTGAATGGAAGACCATCCTGATAACTGTAGGTCTGCAAAGACATTTTATCAGGATGATATCTGGTTAAAGCAGCTTCGGTAGCCAGCCACAAATAGCCTCCATGATCAATTTGTATATCCTCAATTTTGGAAAGGCCTACTCTCTGATCTAATTTAAACTGACCGGATTTAGAGTCGTAATATTGTAATCCCTGCCGGGTAACGGCCCATATCCTGCCTGACTTGTCCTCAGCTAACTTCCACACAGAGGCAAAGTTACCAGCACCCCTGCTTTTGTCGGTGACCAACATTTCAAAATCTGCTGTATCTGATTTCAGCACGTAGGCCTCATCGCCACCACCTACCCAGATATTCTTGTGAGAATCTTCAAGAACACTATGGGCATAACTTACTGATCTGTGTTTTTTGAACCGTCCGGTTTCTTTGTTAAAAAGCAGTGCTCCGAATGTGCCTATCAACCAGAATCTGCCTTGACTATCTTCAAGCATATCGTGTACTCTGCCGTCTTCGAGTTCCTGCTGACCTTCAATCGCTGTGGGATAATTCTGGTAGGCGTAGGTTTTCAGGTTATAGCTCGTAAGCATAGAATTGCCTGCGGCCCATAGCATATCATCTCCGTCAATATAGAAGCGGTAATAATCAGTGGATGATTTTAGCCGCAGATCATAAGACTGAGCAGTGATACCATCAGGATCAAAAAAATGCAACTTCTTTTGATCCTTTCCGATCACCCAAAGTTCGCCGTCTTTGCTTAATCCCATCCACGAATTGGCATATCTTACATCGGAAATACCATTTGCTGTAAATGGCCAGGGTAGAAAACGCGGAGCATTCGGATAGAAGTTACTGATTCCGAAATAATGGGTTCCAAGCCACACGCCTCCCTGGCGATCCAGACACATGGTTTGGATACGATTGTCTGCAAGACTGTAAATATTGCCGGGTTGATTTCTATACCAGACAGATTTCCTGCTGACGGGGTCAAATAAGGCAAGGCCCGAATGTGTCGCCATCCATAGCTTCCCACTGCCATCGGCAACAATACTGCTCACTACGGGCAGGTTCCCCTCAGGATCCGTAAAGTCGGCCATCGGACGGAACATCTCTGTAGCGATATCAAACTGCACAATCCCTCCTGAGGCAGGGCCCAGCCAGATAATATTATGATCGTCCAGATATTGAGTAGGAAACTGATTGACCAGCGGTGATTTATTTGAAGAATTAATGCGGAGCAACCTTGGTTTGCCTCCCCGGGCAGGCACGTGCACCAATCCGTTAAGGCTTCCTGCCCAAAACTCCCCTGCCCTGGTCTGGCTCACCGAGACAATATCCTGACTAGGCCCTTCGAACACACGATGCAGGATATAGGTAACTTTTGCTCCGCTTTTTTCTACAACTATTTTGTTCAACCCGAATGGTGTACCAACTATGATATGATGTTCGCGGTCTTCAGATATAAAGTAAATCTGGTTATTGCGTTCAGGATTTGTATTTGGCAAATTATGATCGATGTGTGTGAAGTCATCCGTTTCGCGGTTATAACGGTCAAGTCCTCCACTGCTACCCACCCACAAGTCCCCTTTTGAATCAGAAAAGACTGCACTGAGCATATCAGAAGATACCGATCTGGCATCAGCAGCACTGTGTAGATACTGTTTCAAAGTATGGGAATCGTAGCGAAACAAACCGGCATAGGTGGCAAACCACATAAATCCCTGTTTGTCCTGCACCACGGCTTTGGCATTTGACATAGATGCACCTTCTGTTCCTGACAGATTCCGGAAGGCCTGCGACCTAACCGAATCAGCACAATAGAAACATAAGAGGATAAGAAATACCAGGCGAAATAAAGCAGTAGGTATCACAGAAAAGGTAGTTTTGTTATCAAAATATTTCGATAACTAATTCATGAGCAAACATAGTGATGAATCGATCACATTATCCATATATTCAGCAAATTGACAAAATAACACACCTTAATGACAAAATTTTCACCCACGTCGAATAAGCGACCCATCTCAATATTCTATATAAAATAGATTTTATTCTATAGAATATCAACATATAGTATCGACTTTGCTTTCAATTTGTTAACCTTTCTGTTTATCTGCCAAATTTTGTCCGGAAACACCCACCTGAATGTCTGTTTTCCCCCTGCTTCATTGAATGCCGGGGATCTATATTTGTATAGTTTCAAACGTTGACACAACATGAAAAAAGAAGCGTACTCTATCACTATTCTTGCCGACGCCCCATCACATGTAGCGTTTGACTGCATAAACAATGTAGCGTCCTGGTGGACATCAGACCTACAGGGCCGGTCCCGCAATATGAATGATACATTCACGGTATATTTTGGAGAAGTACATGTTTCAGCCCAAACGATAACCGAGCTTCTGCCGGACAAAAAAATCGTATGGCTCGTAACAGAGAGTATGATCAACTTTGTCAACGATAAAAAGGAATGGCTCAATACTTACATCGTTTTTGATATAACACCAAAGGGAAACCAGACTGAAATCCGTTTTACGCATATCGGCCTGACGCCTGATCTGGAGTGCTTCTCAGCCTGCTCTAACGCATGGGCAGATTACATTATAGAGAGCCTTCTGCCACTGATTAACACAGGGGTAGGAAAGCCAAGTGGAAAAACGCGTTAAGAAGCGACATTTTTGCTGTAGCGAGAAAAAGACCAAAAAGGTCATTTTAATCTATACGAAGTAAACGGCATTGCGTCTGCTTGTTGATCCCTTCTGAAAGTAAACCAAAGAAGAAAGGAAAGAGTACCTCGGAAGGGTATTCCTGACGTACTCTTGATAATGATAGACTTATAGCAAGGCAGTTAGAATCATTAAAATAAGAATCCTCATACCGAAAAATATATTGCAGAGAATCTGTCTTCTTAAGTGTTGCTGCTGTTTTCAAATTCAACAATTACAGCCTCATAGCAAAAGCTTCGCGAATACCATTCATATCCATCCTGCCTGACGCCGCCATAACTGAAAATCAGAATCACTTTCCAGTGTATCTGAGTACATCTGCTTCACAGACCCTGCATCCACAATTCTATCTGGCTCAACAGCTGGCAATTGCATCTGCGCTCTGAGCGTGTTAAGCTCCGCTGCATTTTCAACCGGATACATATTTCCGTTGTCGTACTGAGTACCAAACCTTTGAGGTTTCTGCTCAAAAAAACAGATCCGGTCATGTAAATAAGCAAGATTCTGAGAATTAACATCTGATGCCGATTCGAGCATCAGACTATAACAATACCTCATAAAATCTGCTTCTCCGATCGAATGCTGGGCGATGAGTCAGGCGGCATCACTAGCCTTTTCTCCTACTCTGGCCTGTGTCGGCCAGCCAATTTGTGAAATGATAACTCTGAGCTGAGCTGCATTTTGTCTGTGAACTTGTTCCATTTTAGGATTGTACCCTTTCGACAAACTGTTCTCGGTCAAAAGTATTTCCCTGACCCTTAAATCATTTTCAGCAAGCGCTATAAGCTGTCCAGCAATACCGTCTTGTATCATTATACTAAGGTTATTTTTCTGCCAAAAGATAAAGTAAAACCTTCAATAATCTGCTAGAAGTGTAAACCTATTGGCTGCCATTCCATAACTAAATCAACCAAGAAATTAAGATTTGTTAAATATTTTTCAAAACAGGGAATCTTTTTGAATACCGATTTGTAGTACAGCTAATTCAGATACATCAATACATTTATATTCATCAATAAATAAGAATCATGGATGTTCGCAAAGTGGAGAGAATTTCCAAAGCGTTGAGCGACCCGAGCAGGATTACCATTCTAAAACAGCTTCGTGAAAAAGAAGATTGTTTGTACTGTCATGAGATATCCGATTTTATTGACCTGGCACAACCTTCCATTTCACACCACGTTAAACAGCTTGCGGATGCGGATCTGATCATAGCAGGAAAAGAAGGAAGAAACGTAAAATACAGACTCAATAAAACAGTACTTGATGAGTACGTTAATTTTTTAAATACACTTAAAAGCTAAAATTTTTTAAACTGATATATCGAAACATTTGAATATATCAATTTAATAACTCTTGGTTACATCATCGGTTGAGTAACCACTTACACTACAGCAGCAAAGTGAAAATGAAGCATCACTCCTATTACATATATTCAAATATTTAAATAAATCAATTCATGAAAAGGACAATACAATCCGCAAAAATCGTGTCAGGGCTCATCATAGCAGGCCTGATAACAGGAAGTGTGCTCTTAAAAGCGTACAGTTCAAAAGATACAACACCACAAAAGCCTGAGATAAAACCACAGTCGCAAGGCATACCCGTTGACGGTCAAATTATTACTTCCGGTGCGCTAAATGAAGAAATGGTGGTTTCCGGTACACTGATGGCCTATCAGCAGGTAAGCATTATGAGTGAGTTAAACAGAAAAGTGATTGCTGTTCATGCAGCAGAGGGTAAGTTTGTCAATACGGGAGCATTGCTTTTTAAACTGGATGATGCCGATTTGCTGGCAGAACTCGAACAATTAAAACAGCAGGAAAAATTTGTCTTACTCAATGAAAGCAGATTAAAAGACCTCGTCGACCGGGAAGCCGCCGTGCAACAAGATTATGATCAGGCCTTTACTAATCTGAAAGTAGTTCAGTCAAAAATCCAGCAGCTGAAGGTCAATATTGCCAAAACAAGCATCAGAGCGCCTTTTAGCGGTCACTTGGGAATAGTGAACGTATACACAGGTGCATATGTGTCGCCTGGAACGCCGCTGGTTCAGCTTACAGACAACAGCAAGCTAAAAATAGACTTTGCAGTACCTGAAAAACACGCCTACACTTTGAAGAACGGGGATCCGGTACAGTATCAGGTAGAATCCAATGAGAAAATTCAAAGCGCAAGAATCATCGCTCATGAGTCAGCTTTGGATCCCAAAACCAGAACCTTGCTAATACGTGCAGTTGGCGATAATGCAAGCCACGAACTACTACCAGGCCAGAGCGCTCGCCTCACCTTACGTTTAAACACTACCGGTAACGCTCTAATGATACCGAATCAGGCGCTGATTCCATCTTCTGACGGCTACAGTGTTTTTGTTGCAAACGCAGGCAAAGCAAGTCTGAAAAGCATACAGATTGGTCAGCGCAACGCCGCTACCGTAAACGTAGTCAGCGGATTAGCGAAAGGCGATACGCTTATCACCAGCAATATGCTTAGGCTCAGCCCTGATGCGCAGATACAACTGGTGAGCGTTAAATAGTATTAAACACCTTCAAATAGCTGACTAACAGAAAACATTACTGTTCCGACTAATGTACAATACAGAGCTGATAATCTCGTGTTTATCAGCAATACAACACCAAATTTGAAATCAACCCCAAGGCTGACAGCAGCTCGTTGAAAGCCGATAGCTAGTAAAAAAATGAGTTCTATTTCACAAACAAGCATTTCCCGGCCTGTTATGGCCGGGGTTATGTCCGTACTGCTCGTACTTTTCGGGATTGTAGGTTACACCTTCCTGGGAACCAGGGAGTATCCTGTAACTGATTCCCCTATTGTAATGGTCACAACCGTTTACCCGGGAGCGAGCGCGGATATCATCGCCTCACAGGTTACCAAGCCACTCGAAGAAGCGATAGCCGAAGCTAATGGTATACGCTCGGTATCATCCACTTCCCGTGAACAGGTCAGCATCATAACTGTCGAATTTGAGTTAAATGCAGACCTTGAAGCGGCCGCAAATGATGTGCGCGATAAGGTTTCCAAATCCCGCCAGCAGTTGCCTACCGACATCGAACCAACAATTGTCGAAAAAGCAGGACCTGCAGACTTTCTGGTGTTTCTCACAGTTCAGAGTAAAACCAAAAGTCTGGAAGATGTTACCGATTTTGTAAACATCAATGTAAAAGAAAAACTGCAGTCCATCGCTGGTGTACGGTTAGTGGATTCCTATGCCGGCCGTAAGCGCGCTATGCGGCTTAGAATGGATCCTGTCAAGCTGGCCGCATATGGACTCACTCCTATTGATATCCAGAACGCTTTGCAAAAGGAAAATGTCGATCTGCCAAGTGGCAGAATTGAAGGAGCCAGCACAGAAGTGACCTTACGTACCCAGGGCAGACTTGTTACCGAAGATGACTTTAATAATATGATTCTTCGCGAAAGCGAGGGCGCGATAGTACGCTTTAAAGATGTAGGTCAGGCGATTATGTCATCTCAGAATGAACGTACAGCTATGATCATCTATAGTGGTAAAACTGCTGATTACGGTGTGGGTACCGGCGTAAGTCCGCAGCGTGGTGCCAACTCGCTTGCCATTGTAGATGAGTTCAAAAAGCGGTTTGAGGAAATTAAAAAGACCGCTCCGAAAGAATATGAAATCGCTCTTGGTAAAGACTTTACTGTACCTGTAAGAAATTCATTGTCAGAAGTTGAAGAAACGCTGCTACTGGCTTTCGCGCTTGTTTCACTGATCATTTTCATCTTCCTGCGCGACTGGCGAAGTACAATCATCCCATTGGTAGCCATTCCGGTCTCGATCGTATCGTCATTCTTTATTATGTACATCGCCGGCTTTTCGATAAATGTACTGACGCTGTTAGGGCTGGTTCTTGCCATCGGGCTGGTGGTAGATGATGCCATTATTGTGCTTGAAAACATATACGCCAAAGTTGAAACAGGCATCTCGCCTATTATGGCCGCCCGGCAGGGCTCGGCAGAGATTTACTTCGCTGTGATTTCTACCACAGTAACACTGGTAGCTGTATTTCTTCCCATTTTATTCTTAGGAGGCTTAACAGGACGGTTGTTTAAAGAATTTGCTATCGTTGTCGCAGGCTCTGTATCCATTTCAGCCTTTGTAGCCCTGACGCTGACGCCCATGATGAGCGCTTATCTGCTTAAGTCGGGGACTTCTCATAATTGGCTTTACAAAAAAACAGAACCCTATTTTATAAAACTCAATGATGCTTACGGCAATTCTCTGGCAGCTTTTATGAAAGTACGCTGGCTGGGATTTATTCTTCTGGCTGCCTCGTTCGGAGTGGCTTATTGGCTTGCACCAAAACTTCCTTCAGAACTGGCGCCATTGGAAGACCGTTCTATGATTGGCCTAGCTGTGATGGCACCCGAGGGAACTTCCTATGAAAGTATGGAGGCAAGCATGAAAGAGATCGGGAATTTCATCAGTGATTCTATCCCGGATCTGAATCAGGAGCGCACCTATACTGCGGTAGCGGCAGCTGGTGGAACCCTGGCTCAACCTGTGAATGGCGGCTTCCAATGGATATTTCTCAAAGAACCCAAAGACCGCAAAAGCGGACTGACCCAACAGCAGATCTTCATGAAGCTGGTTGCTGCTTCTTCAAGATTCAGAAATGTATTAATCATTCCCGTGCAAACCCCAACGATCGGCGGGTATGGTAATACGCAGCCGGTGCAGTACGTGGTGCAGGCTCCGGGCCTAAAAGAGTTGATTGACGTAATGCCTAAACTGATGTCCAGCGTCGGAAGTAATCCAAAGCTCAACTTCGTGGATGCAGATTTTAAGATAAACCGTCCTGAAATCAGTATATCAATTGACCGTCAACGTGCTGCACAACTAGGGATTTCAACGCAAGCCATCGGTCAGACACTGCAGCTTGCGCTCAGCAGCCGCCGTTACGGATATTTTATTCATAACGACCGTCAGTATGAAGTCATTGGCCAGCTGGACCGTGAAGACCGCTCGGCACCTTATGATCTGAGATCTCTTTATCTGAAATCAGGAAGTGGAGAAATGGTTTCACTGGATAACCTTACAAAACTTAATGAAGGAATCAGCCCACCAGCTATTTACCGTTACAATCAATCTTATAGTGCGACCATTTCAGCGACACCGGCATCAGGCGTTAGTCTGGGGGAAGCGATAAAGGAGATAGACATAATCACGGCAAAAGAGCTTCCGAAGGGATTTAGTACCGCACTGGCAGGACAAAGCCGCGATTATTCCGAAAGTAGCGACAGTCTGATCTTCGCATTCATTTTCGCTATTGTGCTGATCTACCTTGTTCTTGCTGCACAGTTTGAAAGTCTGATCGATCCGTTCATCATTCTACTGACAGTTCCTATGGCATTAACAGGAGCACTACTAAGCCTTTGGTTTACAGACCAAACCGTAAATATTTTCAGTCAGATAGGTATCATTATGCTCATTGGTCTGATTACAAAAAATGGTATTCTGATTGTGGAATTTGCCAACCAAAGCAAAGAGGAAGGAAACAGCATTATCGAATCAGCTAAAAAGGCTGCCGTCTCCCGTTTCCGTCCGATCCTGATGACCACACTAGCGATGATTTTTGGAACGCTGCCTATTGCCTTGTCGCTGGGAACAGCATCAGGAAGCCGCCAGTCACTGGGAATCGTTGTTGTAGGCGGACTGGTTTTCGCCGGAATTCTTACGCTATATGTAATCCCGGCTATCTACTCCTACTTCTCGCGGCCTTTCAAAGGGCATGCAGGTGAAGAGAAAAACCAAATGGTTGAAGAGTTAGTACATTGAAAATCAGAAGTTACAGGGAGTTAAGAAGTTAGAGAAGTTAAAAATCTAATTCACAGTGAAACATCGGTAAAAAAACCGTGAAACTCTGCGATTGACTCTTTTCACTCTGCGTTTAAAACACCACAAAAAATGAAAAATCATATTCTAAAAATGGCAATCTGGCTACTGGCTTCGGTCTGGCTACCAGCTCGCCTCAGCGCACAAAATCAAACGCTGTCACTGAAACAGGCTATCGAGCAAGCCAAATCACACAACCGTGATTTAAGAATCGACTCATTTAATATTGCCAAATCCAGACAACAGACTCAGATAAGTAAAGGATTGCTTCTGCCCAATATTAGTCTGACCGGCCAATTTCAACATTATTTTCAAAGGCAGGTTTTCTTTGGGTTGAATTCGAGCTCTTCATCCGAGGGGGTTGGTTATGCACGATTTGGAGGCTCGCAGATCAGTGGAGCACAGGTAACGCTCTCGCAGGCTCTTTACAGCGCAAGCGCGAAATATGAAATCCAAAGACGCAGACTCCTTGAAAAACAAAGCCAGCTATCTTACAACAACCGGGAAGTAGATGTGGTCGCCCAGGTAAAACAAAATTATGTGCAACTCCTCGTGCTTCAGCAACGGCTCAACTTGCAATATGAAAGTATTGCACGCAACAAGAAAGCTCTGGCAGATTCGCGATCACTGCTTGCGCAAGGCAGGGCACTTCGTGTAGATACGTTAAGAGCATACACATTAGTGAAAAACCTGGAACCGGATGTACTGCGGCTCACCTATGCACTTCAGATCAGCCAGCAGCAACTGAGCACTTTGATCGGCAGTGCGGCCGGTACAGAATTCATTCTATCCGATTCACTGCAGCTTAACACTTCTGATTCGATTCCCACCGAAACCCAGGCATTCCGCAGATCGCTGATGGAACGTCCCGATTTCCAGATCTTGAATTTGAACAAGGAGATTAATGACAAAGAGATTCAATTATACAAATCAGCCAGACTACCCGTTGTAAGTTTTGTCAGTCAGTACCAGTTGCAGACACAAACCAACAAATTCAGATATGATCAAGCCGGTTGGCCGCCGGTTTTCTATGCAGGTATTCAGGTCTCAATCCCACTATTTACAGGTATGCAGAATGCGAATAGAATCGCTTTGGGTAAAATCGAAAGACAACAGTCCGACGCGATCTTTGATAATGCACAAGAGCAGCTCAAAACCACAATAAAACAGGTCACAGCCAGTCTGTATGAAGCATCTGAGCGTATTAAAACGCAGAATAACGTTTCTCAAACAGCAGAATTGAGCTATTCCATAACCAAATACCGCTATGAGAAAGGTGTCGCCTCACGGCTTGAACTCACTGATGCAGAACTGGCATTGACAACGGCCAAATCAAATTATCTGGAAGCTGTATTCGACTATCTCTCAGCCCGCATCGAATTAGACCGTACGACAGGAATCGTTAACGAATGACAGTTAAAGTATAATTTTACCACCCCGAAATCAAAACTCTCGCAATTGGCCAAATTAGGAATTGCGAGAGTTTTTAAAACTCACTAAATGGTCGTCTTACTACAAATGAGTAGTTTAGATACAGCCTCCATCTTAGCGGCATCCATTATCTTTTTCAGAGAGTTCAGCCTGTCCTCAGCATCCATTTCAGTTCGCCGATGGGGATATATCTGACCTGAGCACCTGCGTGAGTAGCGGCCTTGATATAAGAATCTGCTACCGCGCTATTGAAACTTTCTTTGTCCGGATGATCATTAATAACAACAATTCTTTTCATAAATTCTAACTCTGATGAGAATGGTGAGACCTTTTCTCTAATGTCAGCCGAATGACTCACAAACAAATCATCTTATCTGGTGAGCTCATAGCGTAACTATAACTTTACCAACAGTTCGGCCGGTTTGAATTTGTTGATGAGCCTGAGCGATCTGATCAAAATCAAACACGTGGGAAACATGCGGTTTTAAACTCCCTTCACGTAGTAGTGAGGCGATAAAATCCATATCTGCCCCGCTTGAAAAAACAGACATAAAGTAACAGGCATGGAGTTTCTTTTCTTTTGCTGCCAACTCGTCATCTGCTGAATGACCCGAGGGAAGAGTGACTATTGTACCGAATGGTTTGAGGACTCTAACCGATTTTTGAAAATTCTCTCCGCCCACAGACTCCAGCACAAAGTCAATATCATCTAAGATTTGCTCAAACTGATTTTTACGGTAGTCAATATGCTGATCGGCTCCCAGCTCCAGAACAAAATCCCTGTTCGCGCCCGAAGATGTTGCGATCACTTGTGCGCCTATATGTTTTGCAATCTGCACGGCAAAGTGTCCAACCCCTCCTGCTGCCGCATGAATCAGAACGGTGTCTGTAGATCTCAGCTTTCCGTAACACGTAAAAGCCTGCCAGGCTGTAAGAGCAGCAAGAGTGCTGGCAGCTGCCTGAATGTGACTGATATTTGAAGGTTTCAAGGTCAGATGATCTGCCGCGGCCGCCACATACTCCGCATACGCTTTACCATGTCCGGCAAAGTTAACCATACCAAATACCTGATCTCCAACAGTGAAACGTGTGACCTCACTACCAGTCTCTGCAACCTCTCCCGATACGTCCCATCCCAGAATCAACGGGTTACGCCCGGCCAGATCTTTAGCCAACGGAGCCTTCCCGCTGCGCACCTTCACGTCAACAGGGTTAATACTAATCGCCTTTACCCTGACAAGGACTTCACCGGATTTTATTGCTGGTTTTTCCATGTCTACATATTTGAGCTGGTCAACTCCTCCGAAACCTTCCAATACTATTGCTTTCATAATTTTGTTTTTGAAAAGCAAAACTAGACCGGAAAGCAGCGCAAAAACAGGTACATTTCAAGCACACTTAGGTATATTTGCCACATGGCAAGAGAAAATATCTATCAGTCATTAGAGATATTCTATGAAAAGGTAGACCATTGTCCGCTAAGGGAAAGAATGTTCAATTTCTTTGAAATGGTCTATGTCATTTCAGGACCAGGTATGCATGCAGTCAACGGAAACCGGTTCGCCTTCTTTTCGGAAGATTTGTTTTTGATCACGCCTTCAGATACACATGAGTTTGATTTGGTAAGTACCTGCGAATTTATGGTTATTCGCTTCGGACAAAATTACATCAACGAATACCAGTGGAAAAGTATTGACCATTTAGAATGCATTCTACATTATGCATCTGACTTATCAGGTTCTGTACTGATCAATGAGGATGAAAAGGAAATTGTCGGTCAACTGATACAAAATCTACGGCTGGCAAATTCTGACAGCCGGATGTATGCACAGGATCTGATACGCCATTTGGTCAACGCCATTATTGTAATTGCTGCAAGGAATATTGCTCTCTTAAAACCTTCTGGGCTGAGTACAAACCCGGATAACCGTATAACACAAATTCTGGATTACATACAGGAGCATATCCGGCAACCCGACCTGTTAAGGATAAATGTTATTGCTGACAGGTTCGGAATGTCGCCGACTTATCTGGGAAGCTATTTTCGCCGGCAGTGTGCCGACTCTCTTCAACAGTATATCTCCAGCTACCGCATCAGACTCATCGAACATCGTCTTCGCTTCAGTGGCAAAAGAATCCACGAGATTGCCGACGAATTTGGGTTTGCTGATGAAAGTCATATCAACAAATTCTTCAAAAGGCACAAACAAATGAGTCTGGGCACTTACAGGAATGATCTGGGTAGCCCTACTAAATCCCTCTGAGTAATCTGAAAAGCAAAAGCCGCTTCAGCAGAAAAAAACCATTTCAAAATATTTTAACTACAAATAGTGTAAATATAAATTCATATTAACTACATTTGAGTAAATAATAGATTCATGAGCCAACATCATTTAGGTGAGTTTGAGGAAGTGGTACTGCTGACTGTAGCAGTTCTGTTTAATGAGGCTTACGGCATAGCCATTATTGACGAGATGGAAAGCCGCCTCAACCGTAAAGTCAGTATAGGTGCTCTGCAAACTGTGCTGCGAAGATTAGAAGATAAAGGACTGCTGACTTCAGCATTTGGTGAGGCGACCAAGATAAGAGGCGGTAAGAGAAAACGGTATTTCACTGTAACGCCGGAAGGTCAAAAAGTGCTAAGTGATGTAAAAAATCAACGGCTTGCGTTATGGGATGCAATCCCTGCCATCGCCTTCAACTGATATTCAGATATGGATGAATTTAATGATCATAAACCACCTGGCTTCGCGCTTGTGATTTTCAGATGGTTCTGTAAAGCTGATTTCCGGGAAGATATCGAAGGAGACTTACTGGAAAGATTTGAATTCGACGCCCGCAGAAAGGGTATCAGGAAGGCGCAATTGCTGCTAATAAAAGAGGTGTTACTTCTTATACGTCCGAATCTGATATCCAAACCTTCATTTCACTTCAACTTACACACAATGAAAAGTCCCCAGTTTATCAGGCTTTCAATGGCAGGCGTTTTAGCGATAGGATCAGTCTGCTACATAGTTAGTAACAATCCTCATTATTCGGCAAATACACAATCCATCTTCCCTGCTCCACTGAATCAATCCACAGGATTTATGATTGAAACTGAGCCAAGACTGACTATTTCAAAACCTGTTTCAAACAAAGACTGGTCTGATTTTCTTCAGTTTCTGGAATCAGATGAAACCTTTTCTGAAGAATATCTGCACTCTATGCTGCCTGATAACTGGGAAAAACAAAATGATGATTGTCCTGTACTAGGTGTGAGTTGGCTACAGGCTCAGGAATTCTGTAAATGGAGAAGTGTGCTGTCTACCTACACGGAAGCAAATTCAGAAAAAGTAGTTTTCAGTGAAATGGTTGAAAAAAACCTTCTGTCAAAAAAGCATATCACCTACCGGCTTCCTACAGAATCAGAATGGGATGCGCTGGTTAAAACCAGGCATACAGTAGATAATTCCGGATTTATCTGTGTTATTTCAGAAAGGGGCTGATGTAAAAAGAAGAATATAATGCCACTGCGCTTTAAAAGCCCTTTGAGATATCCGTTTCGACCAGAGTTCAGTATTATTCCTAATGATGCGGTGATTACAACTCCTATTCACCGCATAAAATAAGGGGAATATTTTGAGAATGCGGCGAATAGCGTATATATTTACCGCATATTTTGCGTTAAATATATGTATATTCATCAAAGAAGACAGTGGCCTAACTTTAACTGGGATGTGGAAACAGTATCTGGTCTGCTCGCGTCGGTACGTCATAGACAAGGACGGTTGACAGGACGAATGGAGAGTCTTGGTTTTTCACTTAGGGACGAAGCAATCCTGCAAACTTTAACGCTTGATGTTATTAAAACAAGCGAGATAGAAGGGGAATTCCTGGATGCAGACCAAGTCAGATCTTCGCTTGCAAGGAAGCTCGGAATGGATATTGGAGCTTTGGCTCCCTCTGACCGACACGTGGACGGAGTAGTTGAAATGCTTTTGGACGCAACACAGCGGTATACGAAGGAGCTCTCCGAAGAGCGACTTTTCGGATGGCATTCAGCCTTGTTTCCGTCCGGGAGTAGTGGAATGTATAAGATCCAAGTCGGGCAGTGGCGCGAAGATACGACTGGCCCAATGCAAGTGGTATCAGGAGCCTTAGGACGGGAAATTGTTCATTTCGAAGCTCCGCCTTCTGATAAAGTTCCAGCCGAAATGCAGCAATTCATCAATTGGTTTAATACACAAACAGAAAAAGACCCGGTTTTAAAAGCGGCGATAGCACATCTATGGTTTGTGACCATACACCCGTTTGATGATGGAAATGGACGTATAGCCCGTGCAATTACTGACTTGCAGCTGGCAAGATCTGACAGCAATTATCAACGCTTTTACAGCATGTCCGCACAAATTCAGCTTGAACGTAAGGCTTATTATGATATTCTGGAAAAAACGCAGAGAGACGATCTTGATATTACCGGCTGGCTTATCTGGTTTTTGTCGTGTCTTGACAGGGCACTAACGGCAACGGATAAGATACTGAATGCGGTAATAACCAAAGCCCGATACTGGGAGTTTTTTGGATCGAAAAGTATAAGTGAACGTCAGAAGCTAATGCTTAACAAGCTTCTTGATGGATTTGAAGGAAAGCTTAACACCTCTAAATGGGCTAAAATCACCAAAGTGTCAAATGATACTGCGTTAAGAGATATTCTGGATCTTTTAGATCAGGGAATTTTAATCAAAGAAGAAGCAGGTGGCAGAAGTACCAGCTATAAACTAAACGACATAAGCAAATAAACCAGGTGAGATGGCATAAGTGTTTCATTCGTAGCGTTGGGTTGAGTGTTTGAGATAAGTAATGCAATAATTCCCGGAAAGATTTTTCAGGGTCGGTGATAGCAACAACCGTAGTCATTTCTATCACCGACCAGAACTTTTTTACTACTATTTCGCCACGATGACTTTACTGGTTTGTATCATCCCGTTTGTGCGAAGCAGTTGAACAGTATATATTCCTGGTGCAAAACTGCTTGTGTTGATACCATCTGCTGGCACCTCTGTATTTTCATACACCATGCTGCCCGTAATACTGAATATCCGTATTGATTGAATGTTCTTAGTGGCAGACACGAAGAGTTTGCCGACTGCCGGGTTAGGGTATACATCCGGATTCGTTTCTAAAAAAACGATACTTCTGATATGGCTGTAGGAAAATGTCATGTCCTTATCGACCATTTTCAAACGGTAAAGATTCTCTGCAGGGATTGGAGATTGGTCTTTAAAGGAGTACGATTTGATCTCACTACTTTGGCCAGCTGCCTCTACCCTTCCCAGTGATGACCACTTTTTACCATCCGCACTTCTTTGCACATCAAAAAAACCGGTATTCGTTTCACTAGCCGACGACCAGGTCAGCAAGGCTGTGTTCTCAGCTTTAGCAACATCAAATTTCATCAGTCTGACAGGCAATGAGTTGTTGGTAAAATTACTTCCGGCACCTCCACCTGAAAACGAGCTGACCAGGAACTCTGCATATCTGTCGCTGCCGCGGGTTCCCAATACCCAGCGGCTGGTAGAAGCCTGTGTGCCATTGGTTAGTATCTGTATTTGTTGCGCGGGGATATGTGGCGGGTAAGGAGCATACTCGCTGTAGTCAAGATTGTGCTTGTAAAACATGAGCTGTTTCTCGTCTTGCAGCCGGTATTTAAACCTTGCCTCCATAGCATTGTTAAATTGGGTAAACTGATCTGTTCTGAAATAATACCTGACTTTGACTGGTTTACCCGGTTGCTGTGAGGCGTAAACGTCCCAACGAACAGGCATAAAAATAGCCCCATCAGGATTTGCTATAAACCCCTGATTTCCTGCATAGTACACAGATGAATAATCCACCTGAACCGCCACCTGATCAATGACAAGGTCACTATCTGAATGCTCAACGGTCAACAGTAGTTTATTACGGCTACAATCGCAATAATGAGTCAGGTTGCCCTCCTGGATGGCGTTGTAGGTAATATAAATGTCATTTTCATCAGGGATTTCCATTTGAGAAATATCATCCGGACAGGCTTTAGTTACGAAGTAAACTTCTTTCCAATCTGATTTGTAATCCGGACGGCACGTACTTCTTGCCCAAATTGTATACCCACGCTCTGGTATGAGATTTTCCATATCTGCTCTGACTGTAGGCCAGTCCAAATCCACTGTCTTGGCTAAGCCGGGATTTGGCGTCCAGGTATCGTAACTAAAAACATATTCATACTCGTTTACCGGATAACCGGTTGTTACAGCGGGCCATGTAGCAGTTGCAGAAACATTTTTTAGATTTGTAATACTAACCTCAGGTGGCAGACAGATCTGCTGTTGTTTATAAAACAAGGCTGACCCCGCATCTGCCAGATAGCTACCCTGATCTGCATCATAATCTTCATCAGGCACGCCTATCAGTGCAGCTTTATCACTCATCGCAACAGCAAATCCGAAATGGTCTTCTGTTGTAATGGAATTAGAAACCTGATTGATTCGTTCAACAAGCCCGTATTTGTTCTCTCCACCCTTATTAATTCCATATACATAAACAGCGCCTGCTTCTCTGGTCTCAACACCGTTGGAATAATAATGATGGTAGGGCGCTCCTATCATAGCTGCATCTGCATTGATAGCTACAGCTGACCCGAAGCCCGCGTACCCTGAAGCATCTTCTGTAATATGTCTGACCAGCCCCCAATTATCTTCTCCTGCAAAATTCTTTTGGTAGACGAATGCCGAGCCCGGACGACTACCAAAATTAACAGTCTTTCTTCCAATGATTAAATGTTCGCCATGTAAAGCGACAGATCCGCCTAATCCGTCGTTATATCCTGGCAAACCCTTCATTATTTTAAACTCTGACCAATCAGCTGCTCCCGCACCATTTCGCTTAAACAAATAGGCTGATCCTTCAAATGTGTACTCCAGGTTGCCCTGAAAACCCACTCGGTTTGCTCCAACTACAATGTAATCACCACTAATTGCGACCGCAGCACCAAAACGTCCCAATACAATTTCTTCACTGCTAACAAGTTTTTTGACCTGACCCCAATTTTGCACTCCATCCTGATCTGCGTGAAACAAATAAGCTGCTCCCCGTTGGTCAGATGCTCCTCTGGCCCCTACAACAATAAATTCACCATCCACACCAACTGAAAAACCAAATACATTACTGGCGGCTCTATCGTTTGCTACTATTTTTTTTACTTGTCCCCAGTTGTTGGTTCCGCCTTGATTTCTGCTGAATATATAGGCAGCACCGGATTGGGAATCCGTTGCAGGGTTTACACCATCTTCGTGAGGTGCACCAACTACCAAATAATCGTCGTTAAGTGCTACTGACCAACCAAAATTATCTCCTACAGCTGCATCCTGTGCCGTGATTTTTTTTATCTCATTCCATGTAAGCCCATTATGCTGTAAAATGTATACAGCTCCAGCGTCGGTGAATGTCTTACCATTAGCGGATCTGTCGTTGCCGGGAGCTCCCACTGCTGCATAGTCTCCGTTCACTGACACCGACCAGCCATAGTTGTCCTTTTCTCTTAATCCATTTGAAACCATCTTTTGTGTTTGTCCCCAGTTTTCGCTGCCATTTTTATCCTTTTGGAAACAGTAAGCCGCACCCGACCAGCTCATTATATCGCTCTCGAAAACATCATAGCTGTGCTTGTATGCACCCGACCATATTGTGTTACCACTAATGGCAAGTGAGTAACCAAACTGATCACCGGCATTTCTTACTGCTGCGGTTATTTTCTTCTGGAATCCCCAATTATCACTACCGCCTACATCTTTTTTGAAAATATAAGCAGAGCCTGATTCAGTCTTTGTGTTCGATTCTGTTGCATCCTGACTTTCCTTATAAGCACCAATAACGATATAATCTCCACTCATAGCGACGCAGTACCCGAAGTTATCGTCCTGAGCACGCACGGGCGCTGTAAGTTTTTTTATCTGGCTCCAATTACCACTGGACGAATTTCTTTTGAAAACATATGCAGAACCTGCCCCAGAAACGTAGTTGGCATTCGAGCCGTCTGTATCCTGAGCATAAGCTCCGATGACTGCATACTCCCCGCTGATTGACACCGATGCACCAAAATAATCCGATGACGCCTGAGTACTGGCTATCACACGTTGTACATATCCCCAGTTACCGGCACCGCCCTGGTTCTTTGCAAAAAAATAGACTGAACCTGAGCCGGAATTAAGATTCGATTCGCTGGCTCCCACAGCCAGATAGTCACCTTTTATTTCAACAGAAAGTCCGAACCTCCCATTTACATACCGGGTAGGGGCAGTCATTTTCTTAACCAATCCCCAGTTTTCTGATCCGCCCTGATTCTTGTTAAAAATGTGTATCGACCCTGAATTCTCTAATGGGGCACCTTCCGACACATTATGATCTTCGAACAGAGTGCCTACGACGATATAGTCTCCGTCAATAGCTACATTGTATCCAAACAGATCGTCTGCATCCCTGTCATTGGCTGTTATCTTCTTGATTTGTCCCCAATTATCAACCCCTCCCTGGTCTTTTTTATAAATGTAAGCCGCCCCCGCGGATGCAACCGGATTCAAGGATGCACCATCTCTGCTTTCGCGTATCGCCCCCACAACTACGTAATCTCCGTGGATTGCAACGGAATAACCAAACAAGGCATCCTTTGAACGGTCAGAAGCTACCAGCTTTTTCACTTCAACCCAGGTACCCGCCTGATTGTACAATATATATACACAACCAGCTGAAACTATTTTATTCAAACCATTTTGATCTCCGTCATGATTATATGCACTTACTGCAGCATAGTCACCCGACAACGACACCGCCATACCATATACGTCAGACACTTCTCGACCTGCGGATGATTGCGCATTTCTATCGCCGGCAACCTGCTTGATGATCTGGTCCCATTTCTGGGCATGCCCCTTTCCGGCGAAGAAAAGCATCAGAAAAATGATGATAGTTAATTTGTTTCTCAGAGGTAAAATTTTCTCCATAATCAGGAACTGCTGGTTTGTTAAATAGAAAATGTCAGATGAAAATAAAGGGTGTCAGAAGATCAGTCATTTTGATGACTCGGCTGCTGGCCATACAGAAAGTAATTACACAGCAGGAAAAAGGTGATTGCTCATGAAAATTGCCTACAATCATTTACAGTAGATAACCTTAACTGCAGACAGTAGCCTTTTGATTTAAAATATAAGGTTCAATCCACGTACAGCGGAGATGTAACGCTATCGCTTGCTATCAAGAGTTGAAGTAAGTTGCGGGATGTTGGCACAGGCAATGAATCGTTTTTTCATAGTACAGAGGAGTTGAGCAAATTGTTTTTTTGATTCACAGAATGCCTGGAATAATGTGCGCAAAGCTAAGGTTCTGTTTCGATGACGACAATAGCCCGTTAAGGCTATTGTTTCCTTGACAAATGGAACGGCATGTATTTAAATCTGTATGATTTTAAATTCCTGCCCTGTATTTGTTGACAGCTTCTACCTTATTTTGCACATGCAATTTCTTGTATATGTTTTTAAGATGGTTTTTAACAGTATTCAGACTAATAGACAACACATCAGATATTTCTTTATAAATCAACCCGTTACTAAGAAGCGTCAGCACTTCAAGCTCACGCACACTGAGCACATTCAGTTGAGATTGTGGCTGGGTGTGAAGCAAGGTAATTACCTTTCTGGCGATATAAGGACTCATCGGAGAGCCTCCGTTGTATAAATCCACTATCGCATCAATAATCTCGGATGCACTGGCATCTTTAACAATATATCCTGTAGCTCCCGCCCTTAGCGCACTAAAAACATTTTCACTATCCTGATAGGAAGTACACATCAAAAATTGGGTATTCCCAGTTTTGGGTTTCACTGATCTTACCAGGTCAATACCCGACATTTGCCCTAACATTATATCCACAATTGCAATATCGACCGGATCGGTTTGTAAACCTTCAAGCGCCTGCTCGGCACACTCGTAAATACCTGTCACCAAAAACCTCCCGTCGCTTTCTAGCATTTTGACAAGCGATAGTCTGTAATGGTCGTGATCCTCAACAACGGATATAGAAATCATTTAAATAGGGTAATCTTTGAACAGGTCTATTTTCTGCGAAAAATACATATATTAGACTCAAACTCATCCCTATGAAAAGCATATTTTCGCGGCTATTTTTACTACTCTTCCTGATATCCCCGTTCAATCTATTTTCTCAAAAAACAAATGCAGGCCTAAAGTCAGTTGAACGCTTGCCTACCAAAGTCATTTATGATCTGTTTCTGGACAGGCAAAACTTTTTGTGGCTGGCTACAGAAGTGGGCGTCTACAGGTATGACGGTATCGGCTTCACACTGTTTTCATCCCCCGAACAAAGTTCGTTGAGTGCCTCAGGCCTAATTCAGGATGATCAGGGAAAGATCTGGTTCCACAACTTTACGGGACAGATTTTTTACATTGATCATGGTAAAACCACACTGCTGGAATCCTACGATTCACAAACTGAATCAGGATTTCCAAGGTTGACCATTTACAAAGGATTCCTGGTGGCCAGCTCCGACCGAGGTTTATTTCTTTGTCATACAAAAACATTAAAAAGTAAGTATATTCCTTCTCCGGCGGGGACAGCAGCTACATCGATTGCCGTGATTGGCAACAAACTTCTTGCATATGGAAATGGGGAGTGGTTCACTTACGATACAGCTAAGGGTGTACGGCCAGCGAAAAAAGATCCTAAAATCAAACATTGGCAACAAGACGCAGCACTACTACATACCCAGGCTTTGGGCGATACGGCTCTTTTATTCGCTAACCCTTCGTCCAGACTACTTCATGTCGGCATCAGCAACGACTCTGTTATACTTTTCAAAGAAAGTCATTATGATGACTTCATCAATACCATTTCTTTATCTGCTGGTAAGCTATGGGTCAATATGGTTAAAAGCAGCACGCAGCTCCAAGCCGGCAAGCAGATTACCGGCCTGAATATTAGCGATATAGTAGCTGACCGGGAAGGTAATACCTGGTATGCGAGCCTTGACAAAGGTCTTTTTGTCCAAAACGAAGGTGTATCCCGGCAAACGGTAGTTATACCCGGAATGGATGAATCTGATCACGTCAGAACGATGGTCAAAGCGGGAGGCATTTTACTGCTGGGCACCCAGCACGGAAAGCTTTATATGTATGATCATGTCCTGAAACGACTCGTAAAAAGAGTTGCACCCAACGAAAAGTTCGGATCGATTTACAAGATCGCCCCTGTAGATGATGGTAATTTCCTGATTGGTACATCGATCAACACATACATTTTCAACATACATACACAACAGTTCAAACTGCAACCAGCCATAAAAATATTAAAGCAAATCGACCAAACTCAGGATCTTCTGTTTGCAACAACGGCAAACGGTTTGGTAATTACACTGAAAAAAAAATCAGAAAAACTCAAAAAGGAAGTAGTCGCCAGATTTGAGGGCATAAAAGACTATGACCAGCAAACAAATTCATTTCTCTATCCGAAGAGGTGTTCTGCTTTGTCGTACTATCCTGACGAGCAAAAACTCTTTGTTGCCTTTAAAAGTGCCTTGCATGTATTCAACAGCGACGGGCTCACCCCTGTCACTTATGAAGGAAAACAAGTGTACTCACTCTACACAACCTACTACAAGAAGAAAATCTACATTGGTACGATCAACAATGGCCTTTTGGTTTACGATAAGGGCAAGATTCAAAAATTTTCCGTCGGGCAGGGCCTTCTTTCTGAAAACATAGTCAAAATGAAGCATAGTTATGGCAAACTCTGGATTCTTAGTACAGGGGCCGTTCAGGTGTTTGACATGGAAAGGTCTGTTTTTGACTCCCGGCTGAGCCTGTCAACATCGGGCAGTATACTGACCAGCGATCTGATCGAAACTGATCATGAGTTGTACCTGGCCACACAAACCGGTCTGCATGTAGTCGGATTGAAAGAGGTGAGTCCTGCAACAAAAATGGTACATGCTACCCTGTCGGTTTTAGCCAACCACCAATCTGTCACAGATCCATTTTTTGAACCTGATCAGAATAACCTGCAGTTCAAAATAAGTCTGCCTCTGTATGCGGCAGCCCTCCAGACATACATCCGGTACAGCTTAGTGACCGGCACAGACTCCAGCTGGAATGTAACAGGGCCGGGAGAACGCAGTGTTACTTTTGCCTCACTAAGGCCGGGAAAATATACTTTTAGGGCCACGGCGGTAAATCCGGAGCTCGGTCAGATCACAGCACCAATTATTTACGACTTTGAAATAGCACATTCCTGGTGGCAGGATGAGTACTTCCAGATGGCAGTCATTGCCTGCTTTGTTTGCTTTATAGTGTACATTCTTGTTAATTATGTCCTTAATCAGCGGAATTTCAAAAAAACGCTGTATAGACAGCAGCAGTCGATTCTGCAGGAACGCCAGCGTATCAGCAGCGAAATCCATGACGATATTGGTGCAGGTATATTTGCCGTTAAATTGTTTGCTGACGTAGCCAGCAAAAGTAGCAGATCCGAGACTGATGAGATACATCAGATTGCATCCATGGTCGGCGATTTAGCAGTAAAAATCAGAGAAATTATCTGGAGTACGAACACAGAAAATGATAATCTGGCAGATTTAATTTTTTACCTCAAGTTTCAAAGTATAAAACTGTTTGAGCACTCTGCGGTGAGCTTTCTTGCGTCAATTCCCGAAACAATTCCCGACTGGCCGGTAAGTGGCCATTTCAGAAAGAACGTGTACCTTCTTGTACAGGAGTTTATGCATAATGCGATCAAACATGCAAATGCTTCTCAGATCAGGCTTCAAATCACTTTAAGTCCCTCAGCGCTTCTGATTGAGATTGCCGATAACGGTAAAGGATTCAATCCTTCACATACCAACAAAAATTCCATGGGACTGAAAAATGCATCTTCCAGGGTTCGGGATCTGCAGGGTATGCTTTCTATCGACTCGGACAGTGGCACCGTTATTCACATCAGCATTCCTATTGATCCGGATAGAATTTAAACTTTGTAGCATCCTCTCTTTCGGGCAGGATTCAGTTGACCATCTCAATGGTTTCTGCAATTAGACTCCCCCTGATTTCATTACCTCAACCATACAGATCACCAGCCCAACTAAACCAATAAAGCATTATTTTTTCTTCATTAAGTTATAATTAACGAAACGTTATAGGTCTGGGAATAGATTTGATTTTCCGCTTTCGGGAAACCGTTTTTAATCAAATCTCAAACCTTTAACTTTAAAAAAATGAAGAAACACTTCTTATTGCTGTTTTTAACTTTTATCTCATCAGCACTACTCGCGCAGGTAGTACTGGTAGATGACTGCGAGTCGCTGAGCGGCTGGACAGGTGGAGGTAATACGCTCAGTCTGGACACCAATGATCCTGCTGAGGGGCTGGCCAGTATCAAATCAGAGGGAGGAAACACCGAGCGTTTCAGAAAGAATTTTATCGCTCCACTGAACACCGGTATAGCCGCCAATGAATTGACGATTGCCTACTTTCAGTTCTCTTTGTATGTATCCGACATCACCAAGTTTTCTGCGTCCGAAGGACAATTTGAACTGACCAGTTCGGGCGGCCCTGACACGGACGAATTCAACTGGAGCACGGGCAGTGTAAATCTGAGAAATGGCTGGAACAACGTAACACTTCGCATGAGTGCAGCCGGTAAATCCGGCAACCCAGATTTATCTGCCATTAACTTTTTCCGGTATTACAAGTTTATCAATACGGGAGAAAGTGTGGTTATAAAAATTGACAATATGCGCTTTTCCAAAGGTTACACAGGAAGTGAACTGATCGGCGCTCATATTTTTAATGCTGCTGATCAGCCTGCGGGCTGGTCGGGCACAGACCCAATCCAAACCGATAACACAAACAAGATTCTCGGATCGGGTTCACTGACTAAAACCGGCCCGGGTACAGATTGGTTTGTATACAATGCGGCTGCACCATTCAATTCCACAGTAAGCCAACAGGACGGTCTTATTAAGTTCTGGCTCTACGTTTCTGATGTGAGCAAATTCAACGGAGCAGGGAGTATTTCGTTTACTTCGTCGGGGCAACAGGGCACTAATGAGTATAAATGGAATATGGCCGGTCAAAAACTACTTAACGGTTGGAACCACCTGTTTCTCAGGATTTCAGAAGCAGCCGTGCAGGGCACACCGAATCTCTCAGCAATTAATTACTTTAAAATATCTCAGCCCTTATCGGGGGCTATCACCGCAAAAATTGATGAGATTGAGTTCTTCCAGCCTCAGCCCGCAACTACGACGACCCCTTCGTTAAACACACTGAACGGGAAAGTGATGTTCGGCTATCAGGGCTGGTTTGGAATGCCCACCGACGGACAACCTGCTCATAACTGGTGGCTGCACTGGTTTGACGGCGCCCCGCAGCACAGTACTGCAACAATTGATATGTGGCCTTATCTTGCAGATTACCCTCAAAATGATCTGCAGGCTACAAACATGACCTACAGCGATGGAAGCGCTGCCAAACTTTTTTCAAGCTACAACTATAGTACCGTAGACGAGCACTTCAAATGGATGCAGGAAAATGAAATCGACGGGGTTTTTCAGCAGCGCTTTCTTGTCAATTTCACCACAACTGACTCCCGCGTACACCGCCATTTTGAAAGGGTTATCGAAAATGTACAAACTGCGAGTAGCAAGTACGGCCGTGTCTACTCGATCATGTACGATTTGTCCGGCGCAAATGCTACCTCTACTGAAGCTGTGATAGCAGACTGGAAACGACTGGTTGACCAGATGGGCGTCACTTCTGAGAGCAATTACCTGTGGCATAAAGGCAAACCGCTCGTAGCACTTTGGGGACTCGGGCTGGCGTCTGATCCTGGCGCAACAGCAGAACGCTCTGAAAAACTTGTAAGATGGTTTAAGTTCGGGGATCCTACTGACCCTACTGACAATCCCAAATACCGGGCGACTGTTATGGGTGGCTTAAACGACAATTGGCGCACTCACTCTGCGGCCTGGCTTGCCGTATATGATCTGCTCGATGCTGTCAGCCCATGGTCGGTGGGCAGGTATGGGAGCGAATCAGGCGCAAATAGTTTTGCAATCAACACCGTAAGACCAGATATGGCCTACCTGGCTCCAAAAGGAATTGATTACATGCCGGTTATTTTCCCAGGATTTTCCTGGTTCAATTTGCAGACAGTGCGCAACAACACGGCAGCCGCCATCAAGAATTCGATTCCAAGAAACGGCGGTAGTTTTCTGTGGCAGCAGTCGCAGAATGTGATCAACGAGGGAGCGCAAATGATCTACCTTGCCATGTTTGATGAAGTCGACGAAGCGACATCATTTTTCAAAATGGCCAAGTTTTCCAACCATACTCCCAAAGGTGGCAACACCTGGTTTTTGTCGCTGGACGCAGACGGCTACGATCTGACCCCGGATTGGTACCTGGGAATTGCTGGCTACACCAAAAAGGTGCTGGCCGGAAAGGCAACAAACAGTCTTTCGGTGCCTCTTTTTCCCAACCCGGTCACTACTGACGCAGGAAACGCCCTACCCGTAACGCTGATGAGTTTCTCTGCAAGCAAAGAGGTTAATTCTGTACAGTTGAAATGGCAGACGAGTAGCGAAACAAACAGTTCTCATTTTGAAATACAAAGAAGTGCTGACGCGAAAAATTTTACAACGATCGGCAGGACAGAAACGAATGCCAGCTCCCTTAATGCAAAGAACTATACTTACAACGACACAGATCTGCCTTCAGGCACTTACTATTATCGTTTAAAAATGGTGGATTTGGATCAGACAAGCGCATACAGCAGGATTACAAATGTCAAAATCATATCAGGCGATATAGTCAGCGTTTATCCAAATCCAGCTAGTAGAAAAATAACCATATCGACAGATTCAAAAATTACTAATCTGGAAATTTTCAATGTGCTGGGGCGAAAATTCTATTCTGCAAAATCACAACAAAACACCACTGACATTGATGTGAGCAGCTGGCCGGCTGGAATCTACGTCATCAAATTGAATGGCAGCGAGCGCAAATTTGTGAAACAGTAGATTGACTTCCGCTGCCAGGTTGAGAGCCGTTCAAAAAGAATGGCTCTCACATCAATCGCAGTCAGTACCTATCAGACCAATCGTTGTCCATAAAGTAGAACTAAAAAACAAAAATCCGGCGCCATCACTTGGCGGCCGGATTTTTTCATTACCTGTAAAATGCTTTGCAGGTAACTTACGGTTCAGGATAGGAATAGATAAAGTTTTTAAATTGGCATTCCGGCCAGGCAGCATCAAAACGCAGATTGCTTATTCTCCTAATCCCCAGCTTTTATTAGGTTTAGGCCCCATTTCCAGTTCAAGGGTTCCGCCGCCGGTGAGCTGATCGTGCGTAAATGTGGGTACATTCAGCACCTTTCCGTTGAGTTTAGCGCTTTGAATATATTTATTGATCACACTGCAGTCTTTGGCTATAACAGTGAATTTTTTCCCATTATGAAGATCAATAGTCACTTTCTCAAAAACCGGACTGCCTATGGTATATTCGGCTTTGCCCGGAGTCATCGGATAAAATCCCATTGATGAAAATACTACAAAGGCCGTCATGCCTCCCCCATCCTCGTCGCCGGGAATTCCGAAAATGTTGTCTTTAAACCATACATCCAGTAAAAAACGAATACGTTTCTGCGTTTTCCATGGCGCGTTGGTGTAATTGTACAGATAAGGGATATGAAAGCTCGGCTCATTACCCATCGAATACTGCCCGACAAGACCGGTGGCGTCAGGAAACTTAGACCAGAATTCATATTTACTTCGCCCCAGACCCTCACGAAAAAGTTCATCAAGCTGCGTCTCAAAATTGGTTTTACCTCCAATCAGCCCGATCAGTCCGCTGATATCGTGCTGAACCTGCCATTTATAGGTCCAGCCGTTGTTCTCATCATAATAATCTCGGCCGCCCATCCCGCCATCAAATTTGGGATCGATCTCAACCCATCTGCCCTTACTGTCTTTGGGTAAAAACATATTTTTCTCTTTGTTCCAAAGATTCTTATAATTCAAAGCGCGGGGTTTGAAAAACTGATAGTCTTTCTCTTTTCCAAGGTCCTTTGCCAGCTCACCCACAGCCCAGTCATCATAGCTTCCTCCCAATGTTACTGCAACGGCTTGCCGCTTCTCAAAGGCGTCAACCAGCTTTACTGTCTCCTTTTCATTCAGGCCCAGCGAAGGAAAATACCCTTTTGTATGATAGAAATCATCCAGCTCGCACTTGGGCCCATTTCTCCACGGCACCATTGTTGCCTGAGTTGCATTTTTATACATACCTTCGTAAGCTTTCGTTACGTCAAAATTCCTCAGACCTTTTCTGTAGGCATCCAGAAAAGCGACCGATGAATGAAATCCGTTCATGCAGGCGTGATCTCCGAAAAGAACAGGAAAAGTGGGCACCCAGCCGCTTTGCTCATACATATTTACAAACGAGCTGAGCATATCCTGCTCCTGACCGGGATTCAGAATAATTCTCAACGGATGATGCGCCAGGTAGCTGTCCCAGGTCCAGTCGTCAGTGTAAAAAGGCCTGTTGGTCGTATGTACTTTTTTGTCAAATCCACTGTAGTATTGATTACCTTCGGTGATGTCTGTCATTCTTTCGTACGTTCGGTATAGAGAAGAATAAAAACTGCGTTTCTGCGCTTCAGTCCCGCCTTCCACCTGAATCTGATTGATCACAGACGACCAAATCTTCTCACCGCTGCTTGCAAGCTGCTCAAAACCTGTTGCGGCGAGTTCATTGTCAAAGTTCTTTCTGGCCTGCTCAGCGCTCACATAGGATATGGCATATTTGAGCTCAATCTCTCCTTTTTTGCTTTCAGCAAAGTTAATCCATGCCCTGACGTTTTTTCCTTTTGCTGACTTTGCACTCAGGGCTTTCGAACCATTCAGAATGCCGGTTTTGCCTTTCTCACTGAAAACACCATACATGTACACTACGATGTCATCGTGATAGATTTCAGTTGCCTCAATCTGATTGTCTGAGCCAAATTTCCAAGAGCCCTGCCCCTGATTATATAGATCAAAAAGAAGTGTTTTCGAAGCCTTTTCAGGAAAGCTGAAGCGGTATATTCCCGTCTTTTTACCTGGAGTGAACTCAACCTGCACCTGGTCATCGATCAGATATGTAGAGTAATACCATGGTCTTGTAATTTCCAGATCATGATCGTAAGTCAGCTTTTGATCGTAATCCAGGGCAGCTAATGGTTTGATTGAAGGCTTGACCGAAAAAGCCTGACCAAGCCGGTGTGAAACCACAATGAGCGGAAAACTTGAAATCTGATCATCGAGGTAATCTTTGCGCTGGGGAAACATGCGCATCATCTGATTGGGTAGCTGAATCGTAGGTCGGGTGGGCTCCAGCAGCTGACCGACATTGCCAATTCTCAGGTCAACATATTTTAGGTTTCCGGTAGGATTTGTCTGCGCTCTGACCGAAAAGCAGACAAGGCAAAAGAGCAAAAGCAGTACGCTTTTTTTAAAGCTCCTGAAGGGTTGAATCATTCTTTGATCATTTTTTGGTTACTATATTACCCGTAAGTTAGATATCTGTCATTTTAGCAGGAAATAGCTTGACGCAATTACGAGTAAACACCTACTATTGTTTAACTTTAAATGCAAAATGTTATATCTCGGCTTCGTAATGGAGTGGCCAAATAACGTTGGTCCGGTTAAGAAACAATTAATAATAGATTAACAAGGCTTAAAATAATCTCTGAAGAGTATTTTATTCTTCCTGCTTACAGTTCTATGAAATTCAGATTCCTACTTGCAGTTTTCTTCCTTGAAGTTTTTCTCAGCCTGGCAAACCAAAGCGCTGCGCAGTCCTATGGCCTTGGTTTTGACAGCTACGAAGTAGTGCAGGATAAAAGAACGGGCCTTGATCTGAGCCCTGACAACACGTTTTGTTTTGAGAAAGATTTTGAACTCTGTTTTGACCTTTCTTTTCTTACAGACAAAAAAATTTACTTCGGATATATTCTCAGAATGATCGAAAATGACAGGCAAAATATTGACCTGGTCTGCGATAACAGTACAGACAACCCTCACTTCAAACTCGTAATTGGCGACAAATTCTCCTCTTACTCTTTTGATTTCCCCAACGATGACCTGTACAAAAAGTGGAACAGGATCAGCCTGAAATTCATCAGGGATAAAAAAAGCCTTCAGATAACGTATGGCAAGAAGACATTCTCCCAACCGCTTACGCTTTCTGAGAAACCACGCTTCAAGATTCTTTTCGGAGCAAACACCTACAAAGATTTCAAGTCCACAGATGTGCCCCCGATGAAGATCAGAAACATTGTCATTTCTGAAAACAATGAGCCGGTCTACCGATTCCCTCTCAATCAGACGGATACTGATCAGGTCACAGAAGAAATTCAAAAAAAGAATGGACTTGTATCTAACCCGGTATGGATCAAAAAACTTCACTACGAATGGCAACTGGCAAGATCCCAAACTCTGCCGGGCTACGTCAGGCTTGGTTTTGATGCAAGCAAGGGCACTCTTTACATGCTGTGTTCGGACTCCACGATCGCCTACAATCTCGCTTCTAACAGGTCGGTTTCTTATAAGCACGCTGCGGGACAGCAGCCCGTATATGTGGATGACCAGCTACTTTTCGATCAGAAAAACAGCAAACTTTATCATATCTACACGAATGAAAAACAGGTTTCGACTTTTGATTTAAAAACAAACTCGTGGGACAAACAAGGGCCGGCGCCGGTGGTGAAAACTCAGTTTCTGCTTGCCAATAAGTTCTATTCACCGCAGGACTCCTCCATTTATATCATGGGAGGATATGGACATCTGACCTATAAAAACAATGTGCAACGCTACCACCTGCCCTCGGGTGTGTGGACAGAACACTACCAAAAAGACTCTGTATTCACTCCCCGGTATCTGGCCGCCCTTGGCGCGGGCAAAAACGGGGCTTACATGCTTGGCGGCTACGGAAGCGTGACAGGTCAGCAGATTCTGAACCCCAGAAATTGGTATGATCTGCTGTTTTTCGATACAAAATCAGCAACTTTTACCCGGCGCTATGAGCTGCCCGCTCCGAAAGAAGACTTTGTTTTTTGCAATTCGTTGATCGTTTGTGATCAGGAAAACTCTTTTTACAGTCTTATTTTCCCTAAGGATAAATTCAATTCGGATCTGCAGCTTATCAAAGGTTCTCTTACAAAGCCGGATTTTCAGCCGGTCGGATCAAAAATTCCGTATCAGTTTACAGACATACATTCCTTTGCCGATTTGTTTTTTGACTACGCCACAAACAGATTTGTAGCTGTTGCGCTCAATCATAGTGAAAATGGTCAAACCAAGGTATCTGTGTATACCTTAAATGCTCCTCCACTGCAATCTATTGAGTCTGCTGCAACCCGGCAGACAGCCGGGGCTGACAACCTTTGGTGGATTTTGGCAGCTGCTGTTTGTCTTATCTCAGGAGTATATATCTATTACAGGGTATCCGCAAGGGGCAACAAGCCTGCGGCTGCTTTCGAACCGCAGGCAGCCACACCGGCTACTGTGCCAACTGAGATTGAAAACAAAGTACCGGCACACGTTGCTACTGCCGACCCGGCAACCACGCAGCCCTTACACAGCAGCGTATTTCTGTTCGGAAATCTGCAATTGTTTGATCAGGACGGCCAGGAGATCACGCGGCAGTTCAGCCCGCTGGTTAAGGAGCTGTTTTTGGTAATACTGCTATACACAATCCGTTGGGAAGGCATCAGCTCCGAAAAGCTAAAAGAACTGCTCTGGTTTGATAAGACCTCTGAAAGTGCCCGTAACAACCGCTCTGTGAATATTGCCAAGCTGAAAGGAATTCTTGATAAGATGAAGTACTGCCAGGTTTCAAAGGAAACGGGATATTGGAAAATCAATATTGACTACGAAAAAATTCACGTCGACTATACGCATTATCTTTCACTGATCAGAAATAAGAAATCACTGAGCAGAGAAAAGATTGTGGAACTGGCCGCGATTACTAAACGTGGCAATTTTCTTGCGAACGTTGAATACGAATGGCTGGATTCATTCAAATCAGAGATTTCAAATGAGATTATAGATAGCTATCTGGGGTTTGCAGCTACGATGAAAATAGCTCAGGATGCTGAATTTCTCGTCGAGCTTGCCAATTATGTTTTCTACTTTGATCCTGTTAATGAAGAAGCGATGATTATCAAATGCAAGGCGCTGGCGCACCTGGGCAAACATTCTCTGGCAAAAACTACTTATGAGAATTTTGCCAGAGAATACAGCAGGATTTACGGAGAGGATTTCCAAATGGATATGCCAGAAGTGCTGCTTTCGTGAAAGGGCGTGGGGTTTAGGGCGTGGGGCATTGGGCTTAGGGGCTGCAACTGCTACCTGACCCTGTCTGGTTTTTGAGGGCCGAATTCTTTGCTGCCATGAAACCAGCTTGCTCCCTGTCCGGTCAGCCACAGGTAGTAATCCGATTCCAGTTCCGGCTCAATTCCGACAAATTTGCCGTCTGCGTTCAGTGGAGTTGCACCTTCCTTTTTTGTTTTAAAAATCGCTGTCCCTTCATCTACCTCATCGAACATGGCTACATACAAAGCCTCTGCACCCGACATCCTGGCACCGGCGATTTGTTGCCACAAAAAATCGCCTTTTGCTCTTGGTATCTGGTTGTAAAGCGTTTTATCATTTTTCAGATTCCCCCAGCTAAAGCCTGGAAACACCAAAGGAGCATAGTCGATTTTGTTGGCTTTGCACCAAAGTAAATCGCCGGGCAGCGTAGTGCCTGCGACAGATGTGTAAGTTGAGCTATTGTATCTGCCCACCGCCCAGGGCATGATCACATCTACTGTTTTGATCAGCTCGTGAAGCGCTGGCGAGCTTTCTGTATCCGTGCTCAAAGTGCGCCAGTAATAAGGAACACCCAGCAGAATAGAAGCTTTTTTGGTGGGGCCTTTGATCTGATCTACTAGTTTATGTACGTCTGCAGTCGTGTACTTTCTACCGTCATTGAACCCTACGCCCCAGATGGCAAGCAGCGGACGGCCGTTGTGACGCAGATATGTCGGGTTTTCTTTATTGTCATACAGCTTAAATGTATTTTGCAATTCCTGCCAGTCTTTGGCAATAAAATTCATGTCTGAAGACGTTGACCCGCTCAGATCGTACATCACACTGATAGCTCTCTTATATTTTCTGGAAGCTTTCAGTGCATTGGCCAGCACCTTGTTAAAATGTCTCTTACCACTTTCAGACTTGACCTCACTTACAAAGCGCTGCATGTAGACACCATCGATATTATGCTCCTGCATCCATTTGAAATGCAGGTCAACACTTTCCTCGTCGTAAGGGCTGTATACCTTTGCACTTTCTGCGTTGGCATATTTGAAAGCGGTCTGATAGGTTTTTTCATAATCTGTCACATCAGGCCAGAAGTCGATGGAGGCAAAGCCGGGCTCGAATTTTCCATTTTTCTGATAATGATGCCAACCGCGGCCTGCCCCGTCACCTTCCGCTGTAAACCAGCCCTGATAGCCTGCCATCACAAGTCCTTTGTAACTTGGAAAAAGAATACCCGTCTGATCGTAAACAACTTCCTGAACAGGTTTTGGTGTTTCTATCTGACTTTCGTTGGCAGTGCAGCTGATATATAAAGTAGAGAACAGACAAAGTAGTTTCAGTATTTTCATCAATAAAAAGTTAAAGGTTTGAAGTAAAAATTGAAGACCTTCCCCTGTAAAACGTTTACAACGGAAGGTCTGTCGAATCAGAGTGAAAGTCTTACCGCTTTGGCATAATTGTACTTCGACTCCGGCGCATCTATCAGCGCACCTATGCGGAAAAAGTACTGGCTACCCGCTTTAAGATTGCTGCTGTTGGATGGCAGATCAATTTCAAGTCTATAAACTTTATTGGGGTCAGCAACTGTATTGATTTCCTGATCAGCCATAACAGTACGCATGGGCTCTCCGACATTGGGCTCGGGATGCGCGTACAACCCGATCTTTTTTACATTATTGATCACTGTCTGCTGTAATTTGAAACTGGCAATCACTTTGTTTCCCGATTTCTCAATTTTCGCTTCTTTAATCCTGATATAAGGCTGCACCTTAAAATCCAGCTGTGTATCCCCTTTCACATTTACCTGCTGAGGTTCTGCCGGAACAAAATTACCCCTGACGGGCGTGATCGTATACGTATTTGAAAAAATCAGGTTATTACGATAGCTACCATCATTGCGGACAACCATGACCTGCTTGGTTTCAGAGGCATAACCATGTTCGACAAACTCTATGGTGCTGCCACGGATGATGTCCTGTTCAACCGGCTCATTGGTCTCTATGTCCAGAAACGTTCCATGCAGCTGCGCATCGGGCGCGGGATAGTTATCTATTGAGCAGCCACTTAATGCCAGAACCAATACCAGCACGGACAGACATAATTTTATATTTTTCATCATTTCCAAATTTAATATTGTCTCTATTTTCTAATACTGTGGATTCTGAACCAAGCCGTTCGCTCCGATGCCTGGTATATACCTGTAATACTGTCTGTACTCAAATGTGGTAGGGTTCATCCTTTGAATCGCCTGACGGATAAAAATGTATTTGGCAGGTGAAACTCTCAGGTCTAAAACCGGCACCAGTGCATGACGGAGTGTATTGTTGAAAAGAGTATGATACTCACGTCTCCTGATCAGATCCCAGAACCGTTTATTTTCAAAGGCAAGCTCTACTTTTCTTTCACGGATCACGTTTTCTACCGTCAGTGGTATGTCCCTGGTGTGTCCCGCACGGCGGCGGATCTCATTAAGCGCCTTTGCTCCGTTCACAGCTGAGCCTGTTCCGCTCTCCACGACGGCTTCCGCATAAATCAGAAGGATTTCAGCATAACGGAAGTCTGCCCAGTCCGACACAGTCTGATTCCACCCCGGCGCTACATTCACAGATTCATTCAGAAACTTCTTGAAGCTTACGCCAGTCCTTGTATTGTTACCGCCCCAGGTATCAAACCCTGAATACTGAGTCCGGTCTGCCGCCCCGTACGGATAGTAGGTCCTGCCGTTTGCATTAACAGGTTCTCCTCCGAAGAGCTGAGCGTTGCCGTCCGGTTTGATAAAGCCAGCCTGAATGATGATTTTCTGACCTTTCCACGCTGTTCCGGGTAGTATCGCAGTCGCCCAAAGCCGGGCATCCTTGTCTTTGTAAATGCCTGCCGGATCATCGTAGCGTTTGTAATTTTTTGAGGGGTTGAAACCATTATAATCATTGACATCATTACCTGTTTCTGTGGTAATAACAGGCGCACTTTTACCCGGATCGCTGTAGCTTTCATAGGCATCTATCAGATCAAGTGTCGGGTTCATGCGGCCCGGATGCGGCCAGCCGTTTGCTGTTTGGTTAGGCTGAAACCATATTCCATAATTATGCCCCGTTCCTGAGCCCGGTCTTGCGTAACCTTTAATGAAAATCACTTCTGTTGGCGCAATATTGGGATCTTCAAAGAGCTTTCTGTAGTTCTCTGCAGCTTCCTCTACGGATGCAGGCGAGGGTTTGTAGAGCGAAAACTTACCGGAGTTGATCAATGCTTCTGACGCCTCTATAGCGGCTTTGTAGTACTCTGCAGCTGCCGACTTGTCGAGCCCCACCAGCTTCTGTTCCACTGCAGGTCCAGAAATCGGAGCCCTGTCGGAGTACTTGGCCAGTGAAGCTGCGTGAAGAGCCACTCTGGATTTAAGCGCATAGGCAACCCATTTTGTAGCACGGCGTTCTCCGCCAGGCCAGGATTCATTCAAATTCTGAATAGCCACATCGCATTCTTTCAGTACAAAATCCCAAGTCTGCTTCTCGGTACTTCTGGGTACTTTTAAAGCGTCGACGTCACCTTCGTACTTTTGAACCGAGGTAATCAAAGGAACCCCTCCATAACGCTTAGCAAGTGCGAAATAGGCGTAAGCGCGGATGAATGCGCTCTCGCCGATCAACGCCTTGGTTTCAGCTTCGGGAACAGTCAGTGTGGGTATAATGTCAATAAGGATATTGGTATCACGGATCAGCTTATAGCCCTGATCCCACCACTGAAAATCATCGTTGCCAATAAAATCTCCGAACTCAGTATGCACAGCTTCATCAGTGACCATCGCCGGAGCAAAACCACCATTGTTGGGATCACCTGTATTCCAGTTGAATCCTTGTCTGAAAAAAGTAAAATCTTCAATCGGAAGCTGGTAGTACAAATTGGCCATGTAGAGCTTGACACCCTCGGGATTTGAGAACAGATTCTCACCTTGTAATTTGTCCAGCGGCTGCTTGTCTAAAACATCCCCGCAGCTAAGCGCGAACAATGCCGGCAGCAGCAATATATATCTGAATAGTTTCATATTTATCAAGTCTTAGAATGTGACGTTTATACCAAAGTTGTAGCTTCTGGTGACCGGATAGGTAAGGCCTGCACCAAATAGTCCTTCGATTTTTTCCGGGTCAAATGGCTTCACGAAAGAGTCTGCCCATGTGAAAATGTTATGCGCATTCGCATAAACACGCACATTTTCTATACCTGCTTTCTTAAGCCATTCCAGCTTCACGGTGTAGCCCAATTGCGCGCTTTTGAAGCGGAGATAGGATGCGTCCTTACGCCATGCTGAACTTTCTGCGTAGATGGCTCCTACGTTGTAGTTAAACCGTGAAGCAGGCCAGCTACCGCCAATCCACTGGTTATCATCCGACAAATGCCATCTGTCATAGAAATATTCAGGCGTGTTACCACGGAAAGCGAATACCTCTGCGTACACTTCCCGGAAACGGACACTGTATTTACCCGATCCCTGAAACAGAGCCGTGAAGTCAAAACCCTTGTAGGACGCGTTCAGCGTCACACCATAGTACATTTTAGGATCGCCGCCAAAGAAAAGTGGCATGGCATCGTTTCCATCTATTATACCGTTACCATCCACATCTTTGTACTTGAAATCTCCCGGCAGCTCTCTTGTATTGCCCAAATCTCCGTTCTGAATCGGCGCATAAATCACCTCGTCCTTATTTTGAAACTGACCTTCTAACTGATAGGCCCATACGACATCGTTCCAGCGGTTGGCCGCCCCACTGCGCCATCTATCCATACTACTCAGAAAGTCCCCCCTTTCCACGTAACGGTTCATCGTACGGGCGAAATTGAAGTTTCCTGAAATACCATATTTGAAGTCTCTGATCTGACCGTTGTAGCCGGCAGAAAATTCAATCCCTCTTACGCGGTCACTATTTAGGTTCTCATCAGGAAGCGTGCCTCCGAATGTATTGGGAAGCGATACATTTCTTCTTGCCAACAGACCTTTACGGTCTCTTTGGTAGACATCAAAAGTCAGATCTATTTTATTGTCCCACAGCCCAATATCAACCCCCACGTCCTGTATGATGGATTTAAACCAGGTCAGCTTCTCATTTACGATGGCAGGTGATGCCGCCCCGGTGGTGTAATTCCCATTGGTGAATTCATAACCACCGCCGCCAGAAAGAGAGAAACCTGGTACATACTGGAACGGCGCGCCTGCATCAGCGCCTACAAGCCCGTAAGAACCTCTCAGCTTCAGCGTTGAAATCAAAGGAATACTTTTCATGAAATTTTCCTCCGTTACCCGCCATCCGGCAGAAACCACCGGAAACAATCCCCATCTGCGGTCAGGATGATACCGGTAAGAACCATCGTAGCGGGCTGCTATTTCAAGCAGATATTTTTCTTTGAAGTCATAATTCAAACGACCCACCAGTGACTGACTGGCATACTCGCTTTCAGAACCACTCGTAGTCTGGTTGTTCAGACCGGCCTGATCAATCTGGTCGTTGGTAAAAAAAGCATACTCTCTTCCAAGACCGGCCCAACGGTTTTTAGATTCCTGCTGTTCGTAGACCAGCGTCGCGCCCAGATTATGATTTTTGGCAATGACAGTATTATAAAATAGTTGTCCCTGGAACGTAATACGGTTATTATCCGAAAAGTTGTTTCCGATTCTGGATGGGTTGCGCTGCTGATGTGCGGTGTACTTATCTGTAGCAGCATCGTAGGTGTACAGATTATAGCTTTTGGAGACCGATTTTGCGCGGTAGTTATTACTATCATAAGCTACAAGACCTTTGATTTTAAGCCCTGGAACAAATGGCACCGAGTAGGTCAGCGCGAAAGTAGACTGAAAGAACTTATTGACCTCTTCGTTATAGCCCGTCAGGTCTCCATCTGCAAGAGCAACCGGGTTATAGCCACCGCTTAGCAAAGCCGGATACCTGGGGTTGTCGTTGGCAAAGGGCCGCTCAGTAGGCAGGGCGATACGTGTTCCTTTGTAGATATTAAAGAAGTTGTCTCCGGGCTGTAGTCTTTTATCAAAAAGTCCTGACAGGATCAGGTCCGCCTTCAGGTTTTTGGTCAGATCAATGCCGACATTGGTACGGAAGGTATATTTCTTGTAGCCCATATCGCCACTTTTTAAAAGCCCGTTTTCATTCTGGTAGCCAAAGCTTGTGAAATAGGTGGCTGCTCCTTCCCCACCGGATGCTGAGATAAAGTGCTGCGTCTGAGATGCTGACTTATTCAGAACCTGATTGTACCAGTCGGTACTTTCATATCCCGCGGCACCTGCCCTGAACTTCTCGACTTCCTCAGAAGTATAAACAGGATTCTCGCCCAGATTTCTGGCCGCATCGTTACGCATCTGTGCCCATTGGTAAGCGTTGGTCATCCTTGGCACATCTGTAGGGCTCTGCCTGCCATAAACCGCGTTATAGCTAAATTTTGGCTTGCCTTTTGAGCCCTTTTTAGTGGTTACAATTACAACGCCATTCCCTGCCCGAATCCCGAAAATAGCAGCAGACGCATCTTTAAGCACAGAAATACTTTCAATATCATCAGGATTGATCTTCTGGAATTCATAGCCGCCATCCCTTGCAACCCCATCGACTACGTACAATGGCTCGCCAAATCCACGGATGTTGATACTGGTACTGAATGATCCCGGCTCACCAGAGTTCTGACGGATCTGAACACCCGGAACTTTCCCTTGCAGGCTTTGGGCCAGACTACTGTGGGTAGTAGTCTTGATGGCTTCTGATACGATATTCGAAATAGCGCCGGTCAAAGTCTGTTTGCGCTGCGTACCGTAACCGACTACAACCACTTCCTGAAGCTCATCTGTACTCAATTCCAGTTTGATCTGAAATGTAGTCTTACTGCCCACTTCAATTTCCTGTCTTTTGTAACCAAGGAAACTGACGACCAGGATTGATCCTGATTTAGGAATGCTCAAAGAAAATTTCCCCTCCGAATCCGTAGTTGTTCCTTTCATGGATCCTTTCAACACCACACTTGCTCCGGGCACCGGCTGATCTTTTTCATCATTTATTGATCCAACGATAATCGTTTCGCCGGATACTGGCGGCTGATTTTGTGCAAAAGCCTGAAAGGAAAGCATTGCAGACAGAATGAAAATCATCTGCCGCAAAACTCTCGCAAAAGGTTTGATGCTGTTTTGCTGTAAAAATTGATTTGTCATATTTATTAATTGGTGAGGATTGATTTGATTGAACAAGCAATACAAATAGTTTTGAGTGAATCGTCTGTACGGTCATCTACCGATCATAGGCAAGGGTCTGGGGTTAACTTTAAATAAAACATGGAAGCAATTCGGAGCACGGCAAGGCGGCCTGCGGAGTCGAATTCTGCAGGCAAAGCAAGAGATGAGCAATTAAGAAATAGTTAACAAATGATTAATAACAGAACTTAATCAATATATTTTTTAACTATTCAGATACAAATAACAGATTATACCACCCGCAGCATTCGCAGATGGTCGCTATTTAATCAGTTAAATTACAGCAGCATGGCTTAGCAAGCGCTGGTGTTGCAGAGTAGGGTCTGCTGGCGCTGAGAAGAAACTTTTTTAATCCAGAGATGATGCTGTGGTTGTATTTTGCTGGACATGCATTCATACATGTATATATATGAATGTATATGCAAATCATTGGTGATTGAATCGGAGAGAACCCAATTGATACAGGTGCATGTCTGGTCCAGACCCATGCACCTGTCTGAGTCTAAGGCTTACCTATACATTACAAGCCCCCGGGCAGGAACCGTAACCCGGATCGCTTTCCCATTTCTATCTTCTACGTTTAGCTCCTGAGGGAAACCTGCAGAAGTATTCAGGCTGGTCATCTTCGAGCCTGTGGGATGCAGCTCATTGTCCAGGGTAACATACACAGAAAAAGGCTCATTTCTGTTTAAGTTGATTACGCATAATACTTCTGTTTCTCCCATAATACGTGAGAATGTAATCAAACATCCAAGCTTTCCCTTTATTCGCTCAGGGTAATCAAAGTCAATACCATTTTCAGAAATGGTCCTCCAATAGTGCTCGCCCGACAATATAACCGGGTACATGTACATTGCAGACTGTAGCCGCTCCATCAGTTCATGGTTGAGCATGAATGCTTCTATAAACTCCTGAAGCGGTGTCTGATGCCTGATACCATCCCGCCAGATACTCTGACCGAAATCATGTCTGTGATTTTCCTTACTTGCCGCCATTCTCATGTTTGTTGGTTTTAATATTGATTACTGTCCCGCCCGCCGGAAAAAAATCAGCTCGCAGGCTTAGTCTGTATTATGATATACCGCACTCATTCGTAAAGCAGCGGCCAATGCTGCAAGTAATGAAGGGACTGGTCCTTCTGCCCCTGTCTCAGAAGTAAGAATTAACACTTTGGCAGCCACCTTTCCCATTTGATCCACTATGGCAGCCGAATCTGCATGATTGGCAGTAATCAATTCTTTCAGCGTGGTGAGCTGACTGGCTATGGGCAAGGTATTTTCACTTTCCGATAACAGAACCACCCATTGGTCGATCAGCTCAATGCCAGCTTTGGCGGCGACTTGTTCTTCTGAACCATTCATCAAAACTTTGGTTGTATTCTGGATCAGCTCAGTGATATCAGCAAGACTTTTCATAGGTTACAATTTGCAGCTAAACCAGAGCGTGTCCAACAACCGTTCCATGTATAAACCATGGCCCGACAGACGCATGATGGACTGAAGCAGTTTATTCTCAACGCATATGGGGCAGTGTATGGGAAAGTAAGTGCCGATAACGGGAAAACCTGAAGTTTTACGCTAAGTGATTTTTCGACAAAATCTGGTGGCAGGCTACCAGAAACCAATTAGCTCTTCTCTGACAACAAGCATCTGCCTGCCTCTTATTTGCAGTCTCACAAAACTGCTCCGTCAGACTACGACAAAGTCATTATAACAGCTCCTCAATTCAAAAACGAGTCTTTTACCGCCGGCAACAGGCTCACCAGTCTAACCTGGACTAATATACGTAACCCAGTCGCAATAAAGTGCTTTGGCAGACCGCTCATCAAAACAGCGGCATGCTTCATTCTGATGACCAGATCGCTCTGATACCACTCACACGCTGTTCACAGGTGCCTTCTGCACATAGCTTTAAAGTATCCGCTAAATACTTAGTGGCTTAGTTATTGTAAATGAAGGCTGAATCTGACCTGATAAAGAAATGAATAAAGATGGAGAAATAATAATCATCGAAGATGATGAGGACGATCAGTTTCTGCTCGAAGAAGTTTTCAGCTCACTTGGCTACCCCAATAAAAGGGTTTATCTTCCTGACGGCCTGGCCGCCCTGGAGTATCTGCACGGTGATAACATAGCGCCGTTTTTGATCCTGTCAGATATTAACATGCCGCGGCTGGATGGCATTGAACTCAGACAGAAACTGCACACGGATGAACAACTCAGCCTTAAGTGTATACCGTACCTGTTTTTTTCTACTGCAGTAAGTCAAAGAATGGTGATCGATGCTTACAGCAACTCTATACAGGGCTTTTTTTTAAAACAAAACTCTGTAGATGATTTAAAGGATACGATAAAAGTCATAGTAGAATACTGGAAAAAGTGTGCTGCCCCCAATAATTTTTAGCGATGGTTCGCATAAATCATGCAGATCTGACTGAAATTTTGCCATAAATATCACCAACCTTACCCACATATGAATACAATCGAACCCCACCACATCATTGCTATCGGTGCATCGGCCGGTGGACTGGATGAGCTTATTTCTTTTTTTGAAAATACGCCGCTGGACGGCGTTTGCTACGTGGTAGTTCAACACCTGTCCTCAGACTATGAAAGCAGATTGACAGAAGTATTGTCGGGGCATAACAGGCTTACCATGATAACAGCAGGCGACGGTATGATTCTGCAAACCAATTGTGTTTACGTGATCCCAGGTAATAAATTTATGTCAGTTAAAGGCGGGCGGTTGTATTTAAGCGATAAAATAACTGCACGTGGCCCGCACCTGACAATCAATACCTTCTTTTGCTCTCTGGCTTCTGATTACAGGCAAAAAGCGATCGGAATTATATTATCAGGTCTTGGTTCGGACGGCAGCTTAGGGGTGAAGGCCATCAAAAAAGCCGGAGGGATGGTGATTGCAAGAAATCCTGAAACCACTGAATTTAGCAGTATGCCTTCCAATGCTGTCGCGACCGGTATGGTGGATTTTATCCTGGAGCCCGAATCGATGCCAGATGTGATAGAAGATTATATCAAACGGGAAATCGAGCTTCTGGTGACCAACATCTCTGACGAGGAAGGTATGGCTGAACTCATAGAACTGATCCATCAACAGCTGCCACTTGATTTTTCAGATTACAAGCAGACTACGATTCTCAGACGCATCAAAAGGCGTGCTGCCTATAATAACTTCGAGCGACTTAGAAATTACTTTGATTTTGCCAAAGGCGACCCTCGCGAAATTGAAGCGCTCGCCAAGGATTTTCTGATTAGCGTAACTGCATTTTTCAGAGATCCAGAAGCTTTCACTTTCGTGGAGCAAAGAGTGCTTCCTGCCATTATGGCCAGCCTTACCGCTGGCCAGGAAATCAGAATCTGGGTAACAGGCTGTGCTACTGGCGAAGAAGCCTATTCGATGGCCATTATGGTCAGTGAACTCCTGGAAGGCAGCTCGCAAGAACACCAGGTAAAGATTTTTGCTACCGATATTGACGTAGCCTCGCTCGCACATGCGGCAAAGGGCGTTTACAGCGAGGCGACCCTGGCGCGGATGTCTCCCTCCTATATACAAAAGTATTTTGTCGCAGAAGGAGATCAATATAAGGTTACTGCCCATATCCGCAGAATGGTGATTTTTGCCCGGCACGATCTGGTTAAAAATCCGCCCTACTGTAATATCCATCTGATCAGTTGCCGTAATCTACTGATTTACATGACTCCTACCCTTCAAAAGAAAATATATCAGATGCTACTTTTCGGCCTGCAAACAGATGGTTATCTGTTTCTTGGTTCAAGTGAAAATCCACTTCCCATTATAGAAAGCCTCGCGGTTGCAGACAAGAAATGGAAAGTTTATCAGAAACTGGATTCTTCACCAGCAGTAAGCTTCGAGGCATTTTCTATACCTGAGTACAGCCAACCCATATCATCCTTGCCTGGCACTACCCAGCAGCAAGCCACCAGAAGCCCCGACCGGACATTGGACAGCGCGATCAATGAAACCATTTTCAGTGAAGAGCAACGGCTGATTATCTGTATTGATGAAACCAATCGGGTGCTAAAATCATATGGTCCAACCGAAAAATTCCTGTTTCAAAAAAATTTCACTGCTGATCTGACAGAGCTTTTACCGGGACCGCTACTTGTCGCATTCAAAGCTATCCGTGCCAAAGTAAATGAGAGTGGACTGAAAGATACGGTAACAGATATCATCATAACGCAAGCCGGGCAAAACTTAAAAGTCGACCTTTCTGTGAGTCCTATGTTGCAAAACGGGCGACGCAACGGTTTTATGGTTGTGCAGTTCACAGAACAGACAGACTGGCAAGAGCAGTCGGAGTCTACCGTTTTTGATCAGCAGCTATATCTGGACAAATACTCCCAAACCCTGGAAAATGAAAACGGAAGACTCAGAGAACAGCTAGCCGCGGCCAACGAAAAGCTGTTTTCGCTTAATGAAAACATGCAGTCTTTTAATGAAGAGCTCCTTTCTGCCAATGAGGAAATGCAAAGCACGAATGAAGAAATGCAGTCAGTTAATGAAGAGCTGCACACCATCAATGCAGATTATGAATTAAAAAACAAAAAGCTTCTGGAGCTTAACGATGATCTGAACAACTATTTCAGAAGCAACACCAATGGCCAGCTTTTCGTGAGTGACGACCTTCGCCTGATACGTTTCTCACCGGGTACGGTCCGGCTGATCAACCTGCTGGAAAGTGATACGGGAAGACCTCTGAGTAACATCTCCACAAATTTCAGATACGAAACCCTGACAGAAGATATCCGGCAGATGCTTGAGGACGGACTCACAATCACACGTGAAGTGCAGACCCACGATGGCAAATGGTATCAGGTCATGACTATGCCCTATATTCAGCAAATCAGCGGCCAACGGGTAGGCGCTGTGGTTACGTTTAATGACGTTTCAGAACTGAAGACAATACAGCTGGATCTGGACAGGAAAAAATGAAGTGCTGATGAGGATTAACCAGGATCTGGATAATTTTGTGCACACCACATCACATGATCTTCTTGCACCGCTTGGTCACATAGAAGCCAGCATCAGTATCATGAATCAGCAGCATGGTAGTTTCCAGGAATTGGAACCTTTTTTAGAAATTATCAACATGTCCGTACATACATTCCGCGGACTGATCAATGACATCGCTGCCGTTGCTAAAATTGAGGATCAGGCCATTCTTACAGAAGCGGTCGATCTGCACGATATTATGGATAATATACAATGGAGCCTCTCTGATAAGATTAACCAAAATAATGCAACTATCAAAAGAGACTTCAAGATCAGTCACATTCAGTTCTCAAAGAAAAACCTGAGGAGTATACTTTTTAATCTGGTTTCCAATGGCATCAAGTACAGATCCGACAGAGATCCGGTTATCATAATAGAAGCCCTGACCAAAGAAGACTATATCAAACTTTCAGTACATGATAACGGTGCCGGTATCGGTCCATCAGGGCTGTCAAAAATATTTGAAAAATACGGAAGGATACTTACTGAGCAGGAAGGACAGGGTATCGGCCTTTACCTGGCAAGAAAAATAATAGATGCAGCTGGTGGAAATATACGGGTCGAAAGCACACCTGGTGTAGGAAGCACTTTCATAATCAATCTTCCTGTAACAGAACTTTCTTTATAATGCGCCTTACACATAGGATTATTGCCCGACTGACATCCGCAGTGAGTCATATCTTTCGCCTGTCCACAATCTACCCATGAGCCACAGTCAACAAAAACATACAACAGAAAAAGTAGTCGTGATAGGAACATCGGCAGGGGGAATGAAGGCTCTCACGGTATTGATACGACAGATACATGATGACTTCCCAGCCCCTATTCTGGTCGTACAGCATCTGGCGGCCGATGCTTCGGGAGATGCACTTCTCGAAGTGCTCAACAAGCAAGGAATGATAAAATGCCACCATGCAGTGAATGGCTCGACTCTTGAAAACGGACACCTTTATCTGGCTCCTTCGGACCACCATCTGATGATTGACGAAGAGCACCGGATTCTTACCACTAAAGGCGCACATGAAAATCGCTCACGGCCGGCGATTGATCCTTTGTTCCGGTCAGCAGCTGTGGTTTTTTCAAACAATGTTATAGGCATTCTGCTAACAGGATACCTCGACGATGGAACGGCTGGCATGAGTGCGATCAAGCGGTGTGGCGGGATCTGCATGATCCAGGATCCTCAGGAAGCCGATTACCCGGACATGCCTAACAATGCCTTGAATCATGTAGACGTGGATTACTGTTTACCGCTCTCAGAAATGGGAAGTCTACTGTATGATTTGCTGGCCGAAATGCCACATAAAAAGTTACCCATACCCAAAGACATAAGCATAGAAACGCGTATCGCCAAACGCGTATTAAGCGACGTGCCTGCCGTTAACGCACTTGGGGAACTGGTTCCTTTCAACTGTCCTGGATGTGGAGGCGTCTTATGGGAAATGGAGAATAGTTCTTCGAAACGCTACCGTTGCCATGTCGGGCATTCCTACACGGCCCAAAATCTGATCCTTGAACAGGCTCTGAAAATCGAGGAAACTATGTGGACTGCCCTGAGAATGTTCGAAGAAAGGCGAAATATGCTTTTCACATTTGCCAGAGATCAAAAAGGAGCTATCAAAAATTCAGCGCTGGAGAGAGCTCATCTTTCTCAAATTCACATTGACCGTATCAAAGCAATCCTGACTGGAGATGACAAGGGGCACACTGTTGGTGTACATCAGCAAAATGAATTTTAAAAACTGGTAAAACCTATCGGTTGTCAGTTATCTCCTATAAAACCGGAACCGGACAATTAGTTGAGACGGCAAATTTATCTGGTATGCTTACCACACAGATGGCAGGCCTGACCGATAAGTGCTGCAATGATAATGCTGGTTATTCCAATAAATCAAATCTTCAATTGCCCAAAAATCAAACATTACAGACTAAAATGATTATATTACTTATATCTATCCGGCTTTAGCAAGCTATTCGTAAAGGAAGTTTTTACATGACAATATATATAAAATACATGGTCAGCCTGCGGTGCAAAATGTTGGTACAGGAAGAGCTGAAAGCCCTCGGCATCCAATACAGCAGGATTGACCTTGGTGCTGTGGATCTCATGGATGATATTGCACAGGACCAGCACGAAATGCTAAAAAAAAACCTGTCCAGGTCTGGTCTGGAATTACTGGATGATAAAAGAAGTATTTTGATAGAAAAGATAAAAAACGTGATCGTTCAAATGATCCATCACGAAAATGAACTGCCAAGGAAAAATTATTCGGACTACATCGCAGAGACACTGGGCTACGACTACACTTACCTTTCAAATATATTCTCAGAAGTAAATGGTATAAATATTCAACAGTTTATCATTTATCATAAAATAGAAAAGGTAAAAGAATTACTTCTTTATCAGGAACTTAACCTGACAGAAATTTCATACAAATTGCATTACAGCAGCGTATCACACTTGTCAAATCAGTTCAAGAAGGTGACAGGCTTGTCACCTTCCTTTTACAAGAAACTCAGAAAAAAGCGGGACTCAAACTTAGAGAACATTTAAGCCACTGCTCCGTCAAAAAATTTAACCGCCCTTTCGAGCTCGCCTGTCATGTCGGATTCTTACGCTTCTTCAATGAAATTTTCTGTCGTGAATCAACGGTATAAGAACCAACTGCTGCGGACAGCATAATTCATCCGCACACAGATTATTTTGGGTGATGACAAAATACCTGGATACAATATTATTGTGATAAATGGTTGTCTTGATGGTTTGCCAGAAAGCACTAATGATGGTAACCCCCTGGATGCCTTGTTGAAAAACTGACTTTATGTTCATCTTCATGGTGTTTAATGACTATCCATAAAGGTCAGTAATATATTTACCAAATCGTTATATTAGAAATACTGAAAGTTATACAAATCACACTTTCTCAAGTGAAAACTCCGTTACGGTCAGGCTACATCACATAGTAGTCATTCGATACTTTTTTGAAAGGGACACTTACTTCTCCCAGTAGCTCCCGGGTGCTAATTTCAATATTTGTGGCGATATCTGTAACAGCAATGTCGCTTGGTCCGTTTTTAAATGGATCCTGCAAATGGTAGGCAATCTTTTCAATACAAAAAAAACCTGCAGAGATCAGCAGCAATAGCGGGATGACAAACACATTATTGATACCACTCAGCGAAATAGCCAGTGTGATCACAAAAAGATAGATAATTAAATGCAGTATGAGCCGGTATGCTGATGGGAATACAGTTCTATTGATTCTTTCGGCAGCACCCATTGAATCGGTAAGGCGGATAATAGTTTCCTGCAAATGAATATGCGCATGTACATCTATGTCCTGCGTTGCACGGATCGCGCTTACATCCCTCACGGTAAGCTGAAGAAGAGCCAGAGGTTTGTTCTGATGTGTGACCGCGTGTGTTACATCATGACTATCAAGCAGATGATCCAGTCCGACAATGGGATCATTTCCTCTCAAAGCACTACCCAGCGCATACCCCCAGGCAACCTGGCGGTATGCAATTTTCTTCACAAGCCCTGCCTGGTCATGTTTAACAAAAGCCTGCAACTGCATGACCAGACTTCGCGAATCGTTGGTGATAGCACCCCATACTTTTCTGGCCTCCCACCACCTGTCGTAGGACTGGTTCATTTTGAAAGACAACAGCACGGTAATTGAAGTACCCAGAAAAGCGGGAATTGCCAAAGGCATTTCAGGAAGAAAACTGCTCAGGCGCAATGCCCCAAAATGCGTAATCAGACTCAGGGTCAACACCACGATTAATTCATATTTCACTATACCGATCAGATACTGGATCGGCAGCTTTTTTTCAAGTATCATTTACAGTTTGTTCAAAAAATTTTGCTCCAGGCATTTACAGATTTGCTGCCATCAGCACTAGAACTTACTCAGACTGGTATTCAAAAGCGGTGATCTGATAATCGATCGTAGACATACATGGCTCGGTTGTACCATCTACCGGAATTACATCCTGGGGCGTTGGCCCTACAGCAAGAGCGATGTGGCCTTCACTGGTAAACAGCCCCGAGGTAGTATCCAAACCGATCCAACCTGCGCCGGGAATAAACACCTCTGCCCAGGCGTGCAAGTCTGCCATGCTGTTGTCTTTTCCTACCTGAACCAGATAACCGGATACAAAGCGGCTTGCCAGGCCAAGCTGACGCAAGACCTGCACCATCAGCCAGCCAGAGTCCCGGCATGAACCTGAGGCCTTCAGCAGCGTTTCTTCACAACTCTGCACCCCCTGCTCCAGTCGCTGCTCGTAGCGAATCTGACTGCAAAGGTGCTGGTTTAGTTCAACAAGAAAGCTCAGAATTTCCTGATGCATCGTGCTGACACTTTCAGCATACTGCGAAAGCACCAAACTCTCTTCATCAATCCTTAGATATGGCAACAAGGCCTTTTGAATCCGCGGTGCGTACTGAAAAGGAAATACCTTCGCGCGCTCCTCTATTAAAAAATCAAATGGATTGTAACTTTTCAGTGTGGCCCCTAGACTCACTTCCACGGACAAGGCCTGAAGCCTGCCTTCAAAATCGATCCTGGCCAGTGTGTTTCCGTAAACATCCTGTTGCCAGTGCAGGTTATGCTGTGGCTGAACCGTTAGCGAATAGGATCCGGGTATAATATGGGAATGCGAATAAGGAGCCAGCCTAATCAAATGCGGAGATAGAAAACCGGCCTATCATAGGCATAGCTGATCTTGTGTTCGATGCGGATCAATCGTCCTTGGATTTATTATCTCGCTTGTCCTTCTTGTCAGCTCGTTTTTCCTTTAAATTCTTAGCTGGTTTTTTCTTGTCACCCTTCTGCGCAATCTTTTCGTTTGACATATTTTTTTTATTTAACTGAAAGATAAGCCTTTCTGGCGGATATCAAAGCTTTTTTCGGATAATCACTGCAGTTTAGCAGCATGTTGCTGACAAGCCACATTAATTCGAAAAATGCGGAATAATAAGGTTAACTTAGAAGAAATCAACCGAGTGCAAGTATGAAAATTTCATTTATAGGAACATACCCACCCCGGGAATGCGGGATTGGCACGTTCACCAAAAACCTGTTCGACTCGGTCACAAGAAGTGCATCTTCAAAAAATAACAACCAGGGGTTCGTCATTGCCATAGACGACCACGATCAGCAGTATGATTATCCTCCGGAAGTGAAGCTTTCGATCCGCCAGGAGCAACAAACGGATTATCTTGAGGCGGCCAATCTGATTAATCTCAGCGGAGCTGATGTATGTGTGCTACAACATGAATTTGGCATATACGGTGGGCAAAACGGCATTTATATTCTGCCGCTGTTACACAAATTAAAGATTCCACTGATCGTTACCTTACATACCGTTTTAAAAAACCCTTCTTACAATCAAAAGGCGGTGCTGACAGAAATTTGTAAGATTGCAAGTTCTGTTGTCGTGATGAGCCAGACTGCCGTGGATATGCTCGTAGATGAATACCAGGTACCGAAAGTGAAAATCGCCAAAATTGCTCATGGCGTACCTGATTTACAGTTTGATCAGATACAAGTAAAAAAGGAGTTCAAACTTACCAAAAGAAAGGTATTGCTGACTTTTGGATTTATTGGTAGAAACAAAGGTATTGAAACCGTGCTGAAGGCACTGCCCAATGTGGTAGCTCAGCATCCGGACGTAGTTTATATTGTATTGGGGAAAACACATCCAAACGTCATACGCCACTCAGGCGAAGAGTACCGGGTATTTCTGACAGGACTGGTAAAAAAACTCGGAATCGAAAAGCACGTAGTATTTTTGAACGAATTTATCGGGCAATCCGAACTTTTCCAGTACCTGTCGGCCGCCGACATATACATTACGCCTTACACCAGCGAAGCCCAGATAACCAGCGGAACATTATCGTATGCGATCGGCGCAGGCGCTGCTGTCATCTCTACGCCCTACTGGCATGCGGCAGAACTTTTGTCCGAAAACAGGGGACGTTTGTTTCCTTTTCAGGATTCGGCCGCTCTGGGAGAAATTCTACTGGAGCTACTCGACCATCCCGGGCAAATGAACGAACTGAGAAAAAACGCCTATGATTACGGCAGAAAAATCACATGGCCACGTATTGGTACGGAATACGTGGAACTGGCCGAAGCTGTTGTTGAAGCACAACCAGATCCCACCGACGTGCAAGAGCCGATTTTCGATCCGTTGACACTGCCGCCCTTTCTTTTGGATCACATTCAAAGGCTAACCGATGACACCGGTATTATCCAGCACGCAAAATATGGCATTCCAAACCTTAAGGAGGGATATTGCCTGGATGACAATGCCAGAGCCCTGTTGATGGTACTGATGACTTACAAAAGAACCAAACATCCTCTCGCTCTTAAACTCTCGCCCACTTATCTAAGCTACATCAATTACATGCAGAATGCAGACGGGGCATTTCGTAATTTTTTAAGTTTCAACAGAAATTTCCTCGATGAAGTAGGCTCTGAAGATTCCTTCGGACGGGCGATCTGGTCGCTTGGATATCTGCTTGGCAACGCTCCTAATGATGCTTACTACCAAACGGGGCGGGAGATTTTTTTTGACGCAGTACCCAATTTTACAAAACTCAAATCGATCCGCAGCATTGCCAATACCATGGTTGGGATTTGTCATTATCTTAAAAGTAATCCAAATGATGAAGCCATCACACAGATTTTACGTCAGCTCAGTGAAAGGCTCATGACCGATTATGAGATTAACTGCCAAGACAACTGGAGATGGTTTGAGCAGCTGCTGGCATATGATAACGCTTTTCTTCCACTGGCTCTGTTGCATGCAGCTGAATTTCTGGATGACGAACGGATTTATGAAATTGGGATGGAAAGTATGAATTTTCTGACTGACATTACTTTTGCGAACGGCTATCTGTCCATTATCGGCAACGAAAACTGGTACAAGCTTGATAATGAACAGTCGAAATTTGGCCAGCAGCCGCTTGACGCACTGGCTATGGTGCTTATGTTTCATCAGGCATTCAGACTAACTAAAAATACTGATTACATTACAAAATTATACACTTCATTCATGTGGTTTTTGGGTGAAAATGATCTCCGAATAAGCTTGTATGACTTTGAAACAAAGGGATGCTGTGACGGATTGGAAAGTTACGGAGTCAATCGAAATCAGGGTGCGGAGAGCACCCTTGCTTACCTGATCTCTCACCTGAGTGTGCTGGAAGCATTTGAAGAAGTAAGCAAACTAGAGCTGCAACCAGCATGAAAATCGCCATACTTGCGTCGATCGCATGGCGTACGCCCCCACGGCAATACGGTCCGTGGGAGCAGGTCGCGTCCTATCTAACAGAGGGGCTTCATCAAAAAGGTGTTGATGTAACACTTTTCGCTACAACGGATTCGATCACTTCAGCAAAATTGCAGGGAGTCTGCCAAACGCCTTACGCAGAGGACAGGGAGGTAGACCCCAAGGTAGCTGAATGTCTGCACATAAGTCATCTGATGGAACGCTCAGAAGAGTTTGATCTGATCCATAATCATTTTGACTTTCTGCCACTCACCTATTCGAAGCTGATCAAAACACCTTTACTTACCACCATCCATGGATTTTCGTCCCCAAAAATCCTGGAAGTTTACCGTCACTACAACAGCGCTACATCATATGTTTCAATCAGTAATGCAGACCGAGACAGCAGCCTGGACTACGTTGCCACCGTATACAATGGCGTTGATGGTAAGGATTTCCCCTTTGAATTACATCCTCAGGATTATCTTCTTTTCTTTGGAAGGATTCATCCAGACAAAGGAACAAGTGAAGCTATTGAAATCGCCAGGAAGTCAGGTAAAGTACTGATCATCGCAGGACTTATCCAGGATGACAATTATTTTGAGCAAAAAGTGAAACCATTTATCAATGACAGAACTGTTTTTTACCTGGGAAATGTGGGACCAGTTGAGCGCAAGACACTTTTGGGCAAGGCTTTGGCTTTGCTGCATCCCATACTATTCGACGAACCGTTCGGTCTGAGCGTGGCCGAATCCATGTTTTGCGGCACCCCTGTGATTGCCTTTAACAGAGGTTCGATGCACGAGCTGATCGTGGATGGCAAGTCAGGCTTTTTGGTACAAAATACAGATCAGGCTGCTGAAGCAGTCAAAAAGCTACCCAGACTCGACCGCCAGCATTGCCGGCAGTGGGCACGGTCCATGTTCTCAAAAGAGAAAATGGTGGACGGCTATCTGACTGTTTATGATAAGATACTCAGCCTCAGATGAACTGTCCCGTCAACCTGTTCAATAAATCCTGTAATTCGACAACAGCGTAGGTCGATGCATAATCGGAGGTAGCGTAAGGGATGATCAGACTCCGATTATGTATAAAAGCACCGCAGGAATACACCACATTAGGTACATATCCGTCGCGCTCTGACTGGTTGGGAATCAGAAGTGGCTGATCGAGCCGGCCAATCTCGTGTTGCGGGTTGTCCAGCTCGAAAAGCGAAGCGCCAAGCACATATTCTCTCATAGCACCCACGCCATGTGTGAGCACAAGCCACCCCACCTCCGTTTCGATCGGAGAGCCGCAATTGCCAATCTGAACAAATTCCCATGGATATTTTGGGGTCTGGATGATAACCGCTTCCCGCCATATACTGATGTTGTCAGAATAGGCTATGTAGTTATTAACTCCGTCAATCCGGCAAAGCATTGCATACTTTCCATTTATTTTCCTTGGGAAAAGAGCCATTCCTTTGTTTTGAGCTATTTCACCGTGAATCGGCAGTACTTTAAAATGATAAAAATCTTTGGTCATCAGCAACTTTGGCAGGATGGCCGTGCCGTCATAAGCTGTATAGGTGGCATAATATGTATGTTGCTGATCAGCGCCTGTAAAACGAACGAACCTTGCATCTTCAATTCCTCGCTTCTCAGTGTCGGCAATCGGGAAGATCACACGTTCTGACATATCGGTATCCAGAGAAAAATCCATTTCATAATGTGAAGAAGCGAGCCACATCATTTCACGTAAAAAAAGCTCACTGCTTCCCTGCATGCCCGGCATGCGCCTGGTCTCATCTACATAACGTTTAAGTTCTTCGTACGTGAAAGTTTCTGTTAATTTATCATTGATGGCGGTATATGCGCTTTGGTCAAAGCTGTGCATCTCTCCCAGTTTTGACAGAAAAGATGTCCGTTTATAAATATGGTTCCGCACATGTTCAGGCGAGTCCAGAAGTCGTCCGGCAGGTTCTACTCTGATCATGTCATTCGCATCGATCACCGCTGAGCGGAACACGATCGAAGAAATATGCCCCTCGCCGGTAGCTCTGAAACTGAGTATAATCCGCTTTTCTCCAGGCTCAATACGCGACTGATCAGGGTCTTCCACGATGGAAGGATTAAAGAATGCGGCAGCCTCAATGGAGTATTCCATTGTAAAGTAAGCTCCGATTAACAGCCGCTCATTAGTTTCCAACTTATGAGGGTCCAGTTGCATGGTAGCAAACAGGGGTGACAATTTTTTGAAATGCCGTTCGAAAACCTTGAGAATATTGCGGTGCCTTCTTGCATATTTCCTCAATATATAATTCAACTCTTCCAGCTGTGCCTTTTCAGACAAGCCAAGAACCATGGTAATCAGTTGTATCCCTCTCTCTTCACTACTAAAAAGAAACCGCGCAATCACGCGGCTTGAATCAGGCTGGAAGGTAATATCTTTCCTGCTTATGTGCATGTTATTTTAAGCCAGCTATTTCAATTATGGTGCTACGACCAGTTCATTAAAGACGATTTCCACTCCCTGGGTTTTCCAGGCTTGTCTGGTCGCTTCTTCTTTCTCGTACAATGAACCGACCGTGCCGGTCAGTGTTACCTTATTCTCTATTTTTTTGAAATGAATATCCTGCATCTGACTGATTCCGGCTGTCTTAATCGATTTGTATTCATGACGCCAACCGGCAATAGTCTCTTCGTCCCTAACCTTTATCTGTTCGATAAGAACAATCACTCCCGGTACCAATTTCGCCACAGTTTCTGCATCCAATTTTTGAACCAGTTTGTCCACAACACCCGACAGCGTCACCACACCATCCTTTGCTTCTACAATGAATTCAGCAGAATTTGGAAATGAACCTCCATTCAGAATTTCTTCAACATCTTTCTGAATTTCTTCGTTGCGTCTCATTTTGCCAAACATGGTAGTATCTTTATTTTAATTACTTAGCTGCACATTCAAATTTCAGATAAATTGAATGGGAAATGTTACAAATCCCCTGCCAAAAATTGCATAATTCACTGATTTCTGAGCTTGATTGACCCACGCACATATGGGCAGGCTGACATTCAAATATAAATTCCGGAAGAGAGTGAAATTGGGTGACATGGTCATCCATGTCTGAAATTACAAGTATGCTGCTGCCCGGTATAAAATTCACATCAGGATTTGGCTCTCAACATTAACCTAATTTGAACAGGTATTACTCAAATCTGACTCAAAGGTTTTGGAATGGATTTTGCAGATATCTTCCAACTGCAAACGAATCTAGTCCCAGTGAGAAAGAAAGTTGACACATGAATCATTTCAGTATCCAATTGAGTCAACAGCTGAAAGAGAAAAGATAAATCAAACTTTGCTTAAATACTGGTTTTGCGCTAAATCGTCTGTAAATTCACCAATTTGAGGACTTAATCGAACTATTTTTATTATTAATGGCAGAGTTTTCAGGATCGCGTGCCCGGCAGCTGTTTAATGGGTTCAGTGAAATGCATAGTTTTTGCCGCAGTTTTGATTGGTCTCAAACACCTCTGGGATCCGTCTCAGACTGGTCTACTGCTCTGCAAACTATTGTCCAAACAGTGCTTGATTGCCCATTTCCAAGTATTGTTTTATGGGGAGATGAGCTGATTCAGATCTACAATGATGGCTACCGCGAAATCATGGGAAACAAACATCCCTCAGGTTTAGGGCAACCAACCCGGCAGTGCTGGCCAGAAGCCTGGCACGTGAATGAATCCATTTATCAGCGTGTTAACGCCGGAGAGTCTGTCACTTTTTCTGATGCTCTTTTTAAACTGAACCGTTCGGGCCTTCTGGAAGATGCCTGGTTCAATGTAAGCTACAGCCCGGTAACATCCCAACCGGGAAAGATAGGCGGAGTGCTTGTGATCGTCTTTGAGACAACCAAACTGATGCTTGAAAAGGAGAAACGCCTGAAAATAGAACTTCAGCGCAATTTTATCTTAACACTTAGTGATGCACTAAGGCCACTTTCCGACCCACAAGCCATACAGTTCGAAGCAGTTTCATTATTGGGAAAGTTTCTGATGGCAAACAGGGCTGGTTATGCCGAAACACAGCCCGATATCGAGCTTGTCGCAGTTACCAGAAACTACACCGACGGCGTCAAAAGTATACAGGGTATTTACTCTTACAGTGACTTTGGTACGGATTTGTATCATGGCTTAATACAGGGAAAAACAATCGTTCGGCCTGACGTAAAGAATGATCCTCTTCTCACTCAGAGTGAAAAACAGGCGCACCTGCAGCTTGATCTGGCAGCGACGGTGAACGTTCCGCTGGTAAAAGACGGAAATCTGGTTGCTATTTTATTTGTACATTTTGACCAGGCAAAAGAATTTTCTGAGCAAGAAATTGCTTTGATTGAAGAAACTGCTGAACGGACATGGTCCGCTGTCGAAAGAGCAAAGGCTACCACAGAACTGCGTGTTTCAGAACAACAGCTCAGAGCCATTGTCGAGAAAACTACCACCGGCTTTGCACGCGCAGGTCTGGACGGTGTACTCACTTTTGTCAATCAAAGATACTGTCAGATGCTGGGTTACAGCGCCGAAGAAATCGTAGGCAAAAATATGCAGGACTTCACACATCCTGAGGATCAGGCCCGCAATCTTGAACTTTTTCAGCGTCTGGCAAAAACGGGTGAATCTTTTGAGCTGGAAAAGAGAAATATCAGAAAGGACGGCTCGGTGATGTGGGTGCATAAAAGTGTTTCTGCTTTGTATGATGAAAATGAACAGATAGATCAGCTTCTTGCCACCTATACCGATATTACTGCCCGAAAAATGGCCGAAAGTGCATTGCGGGAAAGTGAGAGTTTATACCGGGAACTTACAATACAACTGGAACAGCGTGTTCAGCAACGCACTTTTCAGCTCGAATCTACAGTTGCCGACCTGCAACGCTCCAATGCCAATCTGCAGCAGTTTGCCTACATTGCTTCCCATGACCTGCAAGAGCCGCTGCGCAAAATCCACCAGTTTGGCGATCTGCTGTTGGATGCTTATGCAAACCCGGAAAAAGACGGAAAGCTTTATGTGGACCGGATGCTGTCAGCAACAAGACGTATGTCGATTCTGATAAACGATTTACTGGATTTCTCCAGATTGGGCAGCGTTACAGAGCCAACGCAGACAGTCGATTTAAATGATCTGGTAAGAGAAGTCCTTGGCACCCTGGAAGTAGCCATCACAGAACAGCAGGCACAAATACATATAAGCGATTTGCCTTCTGTCACAGGGAACGCGTCTCAGTTGGCGCAGTTGTTTCAAAACCTTATATCCAACGCCCTCAAGTTCCGTAGTGCCAGCGAAATACCTTTCATTCAGATTGGAGCAAAAAGGATAAGTCCGCAACAATTGCCTCAGAGAGTAAATCCCGTTGTAAGAGCGCAAGCCTATTATCAGATAGACGTCAGTGATAACGGAATCGGATTTGACGAGAAGTACCTTGACCGGATTTTCCAGATGTTTCAACGGCTGCATGGGAAAAGCGAATACCAGGGAACGGGAATTGGCCTGGCGATTTGCGACAAAGTGGCCTCTAATCACCATGGCGGAATAAGTGCGACCAGCCAGCATGATGCAGGATCAGTTTTTAGCCTGTTTCTGCCCGACATTGAGCTTGCGCAGGCATGATCACCTTCGAGCCGACCATACAACATATCCTGGCATCATACCGGCAGCTCATTTTAATTAGGTTATTCAAATATTTTATTATAATATTTAATATATCTCTTTAAAACCGATGGTGTTATGTGCAAACGTGTATGTGTTCCCGCCATTATCTTTTTGTCGATCGTATTGGCCGGATTTTCCTGTCAGGATCATCAAACCCTGCAAAAACAGCCCTCCTTGGTCACGCTCACAATCTCACCGGGCGGTAAGATGTGAAATAGCGTTTAACATTGATATAACAGACACAGGCAATATACACGTAACTGAATACGGCGTAGTGATAGCGGGCCTGGGTTTTTCCGGTTTGCCAACAGACACTCCCATGATTCAGACACACACAAAACTAGTTTTCGATTCTCCCTTTTCGACAGGTGTTAAAAAGAAAAATTCGGGTGTCTGTTCCAATTATCTATCGTATCGCGCCTACGCCGTGCTTGATAACGGGACGGTTATCTATGGCAACACGTTGAAATACCAGGATGTCTGATTAAATACTATACATGTTTATTGCTCCTTGTGTTTCGAAAATTGATAGATCGAACCTGCGATAAAAAGAATAAACAAAACCAGAAGCGTATTGCCAATAACAGGGTCAGTAATGTCTTTGGCCAAAGGACTGCCCACAGGAACACGAGTAAATGTTTCGTTGACAGTGGGGACTAACGATAAAAAGAAACTGAAGGAAAGTAAAAAGTTTTCAAAATACCTCGCCCTTACACTGCTGCCTCTTTTTGAATAAAGAAAATAGGATACAGCTACCAGAATAATAATAAATACCGAAAAAGCGTGGCCTGCGTTTAAACCGCCATGTTTTGATATCCCCAACGCACTTACGGATGTGATAATCGTTGCATAAAGGTACACTTTCCCAGACAGCGCGCCCAGATTGATCTTGCCATATCTAGCAAATCCGGTCAACGCACCTGCAATTGCCGCCAGACCGACGACTGTATGAAAAATCCCTAAATTTGATAAGCCCATTTTTGTCGCATTTTATATTGAAATAATTGATTGATCTGGCAAGCATGCTGCCGGCCAGAAGTACAATGCAAAATTGGCTCATTGCGAAAAGATTTATTTTGTCGATCGGGTCAGTTTTTTGGCGTTTCAGTCCAGAAACTACTCTCGGATGCATAGCGAATAACTCAGTGGCCTACCAGACTCTGCATATATTACTCGAATTCCGGCAAAGAGTAGCAGGTGATTAATTGCCTTTAAGCTGCTTGCGGTAGTGGGTGGGTGAAGTTTTGTACTTGTCGTTGAAGCTCTTGGTAAAGTTGGCCAGATCGTTGAAGCCGCAATCAAAGGCGATGTCTGTAATGCGCTGGTCTGAGATCAAAAGCAACTCTGCTGACCGCTCCAATCTTTTATTTTTAATGTAGCTGGCAGGTGTGTCTCTATATAATTTCGCAAATTCTCTTTTGAATGAGGACAGACTCAAATTAGTCAACTCTGCCAGGTGCTCAACGCCTGAATGCGAAAATAAATTAGCTTCAATAATCTGCTTAAAAGTGTAGGTAGCCGGTGAGAAAATCTGCGACAGGATTGACTGCACTACCTGAGCGTTTGGAGTTTGAGCCAGTAGCAGTATAATTTCTTTCATTTTCAGTACCAATATCTCCTCGCTGATCAGTGAGGGATTTTCAAAATAGAACAACAAGCCTTCGATGTATTTCTCGATTAGAAAATCACTGTTTATTTTCCCACTGGATTTGTTTGAGATTACCCGCCCTGACGTCTGGAACACCGACGGCAGCTCCCTGTCGTATACTTTTTTCAGTATTTCAGGATAAAAAGTAACAATCACGATCTCACATGTCCTATTTTGATCGGCGTTGTGAATCTGTTTCCCTGAGTTGACACAATTCAGCAGTAAGGAATAATTACGTGGGATTCCGAACTGATGATCATCTTGCTGATATTGAACTTCACCATCAAGCACATACAGAAAGCACGCCTGATCACTAACCGGAAAATCAAATCTGAATGGCGATGTCAACCCAATTTTCTGGATAAGGGTTTTACCGAACAGGTCGTGTTTTTTGTAATCTTTTATCATTTTTCAAAAAAGATCACAGTGATCTGAGTAGCTCTGGCAGTATACAGCGCTTTTGATTTGGCACTTACAGGCACTTCCCCTACACACCTCCACCCAACGGTTACATATTTAAATTTTTTATGAATTAATTGTAATATTTGAAATATTTATAATATTTGCTACACCGCTGAAAAGCAAATTTTCTTTCCAGTCCAAGCTGTTGCTACAAGCACTGACAGGAGACAAATATAAAGTATATGTTCGAAAATCACCCGGAGTCTATTACGGACAATGCAGCCTGGAGCATGTTTAAAGACGGAAATGATCAGTCTTTAAATATTCTTCTATCCCGGTATTTCCGACCTATGCTCCATTACGGAAGTAAATTTACCAAAGACCGCTTTCTGGTTGAGGACGTGATCCAGGATCTTTTCCTTGAATTTCTGGAGAAAAGAAACCGTTTAGGAGATCCTGTATCTGTTAAAAACTATCTTCTCAAATGTTTACGTAATAATCTGATCCGGGCACTCAAAGCACAAGGGCAGCAGTATGACATATCCGAAGATCAGGATCTGGTTATTGAACCTGAAAATATGGAAAGGTTTCTGATCTCGATTGACGAATCGGCTGAGCTCAGTTCAAAAATAAACAGTTACTTTTCCCTTTTGACATCCCGGCAGAGGGAATGTCTTTTTCTTCGCTTTTACCAGGATCTGTCCAACGACGAAATTGCTCAGATTATGGGCATCAACAAACAGTCTGTATCCAATCTGCTGGCCAGAAGTATCTCCGTTCTTAAGGAGAACTGGGTATATATGCTGATTTATTTCCATCACCTGACTTGCTAATTATCAGCAACTTGCTCTTTCTTTTGAATTTTATTTTGAAAGATTATCCTGATTTTGAGTATAAAGCCTCCCTATTTTTCTAATCGTATAGAAAGGCAATAATTCAATTTCATGAATAATTATAATAATTTCAAGTCTTCAGATTTTATAGGCGATCCTGCCTTTCGTGCATGGGTTTACGGCCAGAATCAGGAAAACAACATAGATTGGGAATACATAGCCTCACAGAATCCTTCCGTGAGCAAAGAAATGGAAATTGCCAGACTATTCCTGGAAAACGTCCGCGGACAAATACCTTCCGTTTCTGATAAATATATCGAGGATTTCTCGGAGCGTATATTTGAAAAACACAGAAAAATTTCCTCTTCTGTGCACTTCACCACACGCCGCTGGTATCAAGCGCCGAGCAGGATTTACTATCTGGCGGCTGCCATTATCGTAGCATTCGGTGTAAGCTGGTTCTACCTGATTGATTCTCAGAAACGCTCTTCAAACACGCCTGCGATCTCATGGGCTGCCCCGCAACAAACCATTACTCACAAAATAAACAGTTCACAGACCCCGGAGCTGGTCGTATTGAAAGACGGAAGTAAAGTAACCTTGCAACCGGGCAGCTCGATCAGCTACCTGGAAGCATTTGACGCCAATGAAAGGAATGTCCAGCTGGAAGGGGAAGCGTTCTTTGATGTTGTCAGAAATACAGAAAGGCCGTTTCTTGTACATTTCAACAAATTAACTGTCAGGGTGCTGGGAACAAGTTTCAACATCCGGTCCTATGGAAGTGAAGACGGAATTAAGGTGACTGTAAAAACCGGGAAGGTTTCTGTTTTCACAAATCAGGATAAACTGTCAAAACAAAAACCGTCTGATCTGTCACCAGCAGCCATCATGCTGACAGCCAACCAGGAAGTTTTCTACAAGAAAGCAAAAGGCTATTTTGAAAGAAGCGTTGCCGCACGCACACAGATTATTGACAAGACGATTTCCGAGCAGGATTTCATCTTTAACGAAACACCCCTGAGTACCATTTTCAGCCAGCTGGACAAAGCTTACGGTATACCCATTATTTATGATGAACAGCAAATTCACGGATGCTCACTGACCGCATCTCTTGCCGATGAGCCGCTACTGGAAAAACTGAATCTGATTTGCAAGACTATCAACGGCTCTTATGAAGTCATTGACGGGCAGATCGTAATGGATATCAAAAGCTGCAGAAACTCAGTTCAATAAATCCACCACCTAAACATCTTATGCAATATGATTACATAGTTACCTCATAAAACAGACCAGTAGTGTTTGCGCCACTACCGGCCTGTGCCTCCCCTGGTTTGTCGAAACAAATATGGTTTTCTGTCAGAAAGCCAAAGGGAATCGTTTTGCCCAAAAATCTCACTAATTGATACAAAACAGCTCAAAAGTATGAATGTAAATCTAGTCTTCCAACGCTTACTATTGCTTTTTATGAAAGTGACGTTGATACAATTCTTCCTGCTGGTCATGTTCACAGATCTGGTCTGTGCTCACGACTCCAATGCCCAGGAAATCCTGCAACAAAAGTTAACCTTAAAACTCGACAACAGCGAAATCAGAACCGTGTTATCCAGGATTGAGGGTGCCGCCAAGGTCAAATTTATGTATAGTCCTGAAATGATTCAATCCCGCCGGAGAGTGAATCTGAATGTGACCAATGAGCGGCTGGATCAGGTTCTGAGCCAATTTCTATCTCCCCTGAACCTGACTTATGAAGTAAGCAAACGAACCATCATTCTCAATACCGATAACACACGGAACCTGCAGCTTCTGCGTAAATCCGAAGGCAGCGCTCCGGTTAAAATAAACCTGACAGGTAAAGTTACTGACGAAAAAGGTGGCGGTCTGCCGGGTGTAAATATCGTTCTGAAAGGAACCGTGACAGGTACCACTACGGATACCGAGGGAAAGTACAGCATTGACGTCCCCGATAATTCCGGCATTTTGGTTTACAGTTTTCTTGGTTATAAAACCATTGAAAAGCAAATAGGTAACCAGACCATCATCGACGTACAGTTGCAGTTTGATGACAAATCACTAGAAGAGGTAGTGGTCGTAGGTTTTGGACTTAAAAACAAGAAAGAAACCGTATCAGGAGCTATTTCAACAGTGAATGCTGACGAGCTTTCTCATGCCAGCACTGTTACTTCTGCGGGCGCACTGGTGGGCAAGATGCCCGGTGTTACATTCAGACAAACATCAGGCGTACCTGGAAGCGCCCCAACACTTCAAATCCGTAACTATGGAACGCCATTGGTAATTATTGATGGAATCCAGAAAGACTACGGAAGCTTTGCACAGCTTGATTTCAATGATATCGAAAATATTTCAGTACTTAAAGATGCTTCTGCCTCCATTTATGGTATGCAGGCAGCTAACGGTGTTCTGGTAGTAACAACCAAACAGGGTAAGCGTAATCAAAAGCCGGTCATCACCATGCAGGGATACTATGGACTTCAAAAACCATGGGGTTATAACAAACCTGCAGACGCTGCTACCTACATGAGGGCCATCATTCAGGATGAGACCTACAATAACGTTCCGGAATCTGCAAGGAGCATCAGTCGTGAGGAGTATGCCAAATGGCAGGCAGGAACCGAACCTGGTTATCAATCTTTTGACTGGTATAACCATATCTGGCAAACCAGACCCCAGATCTACGGAAGTATGAATGTATCAGGAGGAAGTGACAACACCGACTACTATATCAGCTTTAACAGGATTGAGCAGAAAAGTATGCTACGCAATTTCCACGGATTTGACCGGACCAACTTTCAGAGTAACATCAACATTAATCTTACTAAAAAGCTGAAGGTAGGTATGAACATCAACGGACGTCTGGAGCGTAACCGTCAGCCAGGACTTCCGGGAGATGATTATGATTTCGCCCTTCAGGCTGCATTTCGGAATCTACCTACAAAGCGCCCGTTTGTCAATGACGATCCGCGCTACCCCGCTGTCTCTGCAGTGGATCCCCAGTTCAGTTACGGATGGATCAATGAAGCTACTTCGGGAGTGTACCAATCACAGGTACGCATCATGCAGCTTAACGGTACTGCTGAGTACAAAATTTCCAATTCTCTCAAAGCCAGAGCCCTGGTAAGTTATTGGTATAAGAATTACCGCACTGACTTACAGGAAAAATCTCCGTTACTGTATCGTTATGACAATACGTCCAGCAGTTACAACATTGCTTACCAGGGTAATGCGAGGTATCTGGAGCGCTATGTACAAAATTCAGAAGAAATGACCAGTAACGTGCAGCTGGACTACGAGAAGACCTTCCAAAAGCATCATGTCCATCTGATCACGGGAATGGAAACTAAAACGGCGAATTATCCGGGCGTTTACATCTGGGGAAATCAGGAAGCGAACGGGATCCCTTTTCTAACCACCAAGTCCACAGCTAATGTAAGGGATGAGATTCCTTTTAACCAGAACCGGTTGGGTATTCTGGGTCGCTTCAACTATGACTATGATAACAAGTACATTCTGGAAATGTCTGGCCGTTACGACGGATCTTACTTCTATAAAAAAGGAAAGCGTTTCGGATTCTTCCCATCCGCATCTGCTGCCTACCGGATTTCTCAGGAGGAATTCTGGAAGAACAACTCTTTTTTAGGCAAGAATATCGACGAGGTAAAAGTACGCGGTTCTTACGGAGTACTGGGTAAAGAGCTGGGTAGCGCTCTTACTTACATCACTGGTTATAATTTCAATCAGGGCTCTGCGATTCTGGACGGCAAAGACGTAGTATCCAGTCGTATTACCGGCCTTGCAACCGATAACATCACCTGGGGCCGGGTCTATGTGCTTGATCTGGGTATTGACGTAGGTCTTTTTGGCAACCGCTTAACGGGAGGATTTGACTGGTTTGACCGTCATCAAACCGGAGAGCTAGCCAGTCGTTACGACGTGCTTCTACCTAATGAAATTGGCTTTGGCTTACCAGCTGAGAACCTGAACAGCGATCATACCAAAGGTATTGAGATGAATCTGGGTTGGAGAGACAAAGTTAGGGATTTCAGCTATTTCGTGGGAGGTAATTTCACGTTCTCCCGCTGGATTACCGGCACGCGTTACAAGCCCAGATGGGCCAGTTCCTACGACCGCTTCCGCGACCTGGGCAATACGGAAGGACGTTTCCGCGATGGTAGTTTCCAGCTTGTAGCCAACGGGCAGTTCCAAAGCTGGGAACAAATTGCCAATCACCCGATTGATCAGGATCACTTCGGCAATACGACCATTCGTCCGGGCGATTACATTTATCAGGATACCAACAATGACGGCTACATCACCGATCTTGATATGAATAATGTGACCTACCGCGTCAATAGCGGTACACCATGGCTCAACTTTGCTTTCAACGCAGGAGCCAGCTGGAAAGGATTTGATTTCAGGGCCGAGTTCGTAGGTGGCTCCAAGTTCACCTATGAGCAGCAGTGGGTAATGCGTTATTTTGACGGTAACACGAATGTGTCTCAATATCTGGCCGACAATTCGACCTGGTATAAAGATATTTGGGATAAAAACAGCGGATTTGATATCGGGCGCTATCCGCTTCTGACCAAAGGAGTCAACAACTGGATGAATACGCACTGGCCTAACAGTAACTGGCAAACTAATGTAACCTACCTTAAACTCCGCAATATAGAGTTGGGATACAATCTGCCGGACCACGTGGTAAAAAAAGCAAAACTAAGCGGTCTCAGGATCTATGTAACAGCTCAGAACTTTTTCACCTTCACTAACATGCCAGGGGGACTGGATCCTGAGATGGGGCATAATGGAGGAATAGCCTATCCAAACCCCAGACTTGTGAACGCTGGTTTCGTACTCAAACTTTAATTCCATTATTTGTAATAAGCATGAAAATCTCATTTCGTTTCCTGATCATGGTTTTGATGTTATCAATGGGAGGGTGCATAACCCAGCTTGATACCGAACCAACCAATATACTACCCGAGTCCGGGGTCTTTACCGATAAAGCACTCGCGCAATCTGTGTTGGCTAACTTTTATAATTCTGTCAACTATGGACAAAACAATGGTAACCATGCCAACTATCACCTGCTAGATGAAGCCAACTTGTCCTACGGGCCTGCAACAACCACTGACGCGGAAAAGATAATTCCACGCGACTTTTTTCAGACCTATGATTACGGACTTGTCCGCAGAATGAATCAGTTCCTGGCTGGCATACGATCAGCCCCCGCAAGAGCTGCTCTACTGGAAGCAGATCGCAGTAATCTGGAAGCTCAATGCATCTTTTTAAGGGCGTGGTACCATTTCTGTATGGCACGTAGTTTCGGAGGAATGCCTATTTTGGGAGACACCGTTTTCACTTATGAATCGGGTATCGATCCTGAGCGCTTTCAGGTAGCCCGGTCTACCGAAGCAGGAATATATGATTATGTAATCGCCCAGTGCGATCTTGCTTCGGCTAATCTGACCAGCTCTAAAACAACAAATGCAGGCATTGCCAACAAGTGGGCAGCGTTGATGTTGAAAGCAAGAGCAGCTGTATATGCCGGTTCTATTGCAAACTATGGCAATAAGTTTACCCCCACTGTTCGCACTCCGAATTGGGAAGCAGGTATCCCTGCCGACCAGGCACAGAAATACTACAAAATGGCCCAGGAAACAGCTGAACAGGTCATTGCACAGAGCCCGTACGTGCTACAGATCGACGCGACTAACCTTGGTGACTCGTTTTACAAAGCTACCAGCGTTAAGTCGGCAAACACGGAGGTAATCTGGGCAATGGACCGCCTTAGACCTAATGTAGTCACGCAGTTTACCAACTTCACAATGCCCTACTCTCACCGGGATTTTACTGAAGGAAATGCTTTGGGTGCAGTCCTTAATCTGGTTGAGGCTTTTGAAAATAAGGATGGAAGCGACCCGGTGATTAAAACTTCAACAGAAACAGGTAGTTATGTGTTTTACAATTCGGTGGAAGACCCTTTCACAAAGAAGGATGCACGTTTATGGGGAACCGTTATATATCCAAACGCTACCTACCGGCAAACGCCCGTAGTCCTTCAGGCTGGCCAGCTCAATAAATCCGGTGATGCTTATGTACTCAGAACCTCCTCTGTCAATGGTCGCGATGCCAGTGGTAATCTGATCACTTCAATAAATGGTCCTGCTTCCAACTCGGACAATTTTGTAAACAAAACTGGTTTTCTGGTTCGTAAATTTCTGGATGAATCTCCGAACGCAGGTTTGAATCCCGGATTTAGTGAAATGTGGTGGCCGCGTTTCCGTATCGCAGAAGCATACCTGATAGCCGCTGAAGCAGCGTTCGAATTGGGCGATAAAACCAAGGCCGTCACACATATCAATGCTACACGCCGGCGTGGAGGCATCCAGCCATTGACAGTTTCAACGATCAGCTTCAACCATATCGTAAATGAATACCGTGTAGAATTTGCCTTTGAAGATCACAGGTTCTGGGATTTAAAACGCTGGAGGCTCGCCCACACCATCTGGAATGGTACTCCTAATGATCCGACTGCACAGATGTATTCTTTATACCCTTATAAAGTAGTAGCACAGGGAGATGTGAACGACGGCAAATGGGTATTTACAAAACAATTGTCTTTTAAAATGGCAGCCAATCCGAGGAATTTCCCATTAATGAATTACTACGCCGCAATTCAGCCCGGATGGCGTGCAAATAATCCCAAGCTGGTAAATAATCCATTACAATAAGCACTTAACATGATGATCATACATTCAATCTACCGACTAATCCTGGTGTCTGTGTCAGCTGCCCTGCTATTCGGATGCAGTACAGAAATTGACAACTGGAGCTACCCCACTTCCACTGTATCCGGACAATTCCTCTACAAAGGCCAGCCTATGCAGTTGATGGGAACAGCTTCTGATGCAACAGGTTCTAATATGCTACAATTGCACCAGACAGGCGAAGGCTGGGTACAAGGGTTTGTAAAGGTGTTTACCAAAGATGACGGAAGCTTCACAGTCAATACTTTTGACGGCGATTACTATCTGAACCTCACACCGGGTCGCGGTCCATGGCAACCCAATACAGATACACTGCGCTTTTCATTGAACAAAACAGCCGAAAATCTGAATTTCGAGGTGACTCCCTACTTTTGGATATCCAATTATGCCGGCACCTACACTGATTCGGTATTTACAGCATCGTTTAATCTCGAAAAAATTGTGGCATCTGCAGCATTGGAAAGGGTTGTTATCCAACTGGGCACGACTGCCATCGTAGATAACGTATCTAAAACTTACGAGCAATCATTTACCACACTGGCTCCGGGTTCAAATACGATTAAACTGGACTTGAAGACTCTGACGTCGGGACAGAAAGCGAATTTGAAAAAAACAGGGTTTCTGTTTGCGCGTGTAGGGGTCAAAACAAGAAATGTGACTGACCTGATCTATTCTCAGACAACACGTCTATAACTGATTGTCATCAAGCCCTTACCCCAGGTTAGAGTTATGTGATCAGTATTGGCCGGACGCTTCTGTGTCCGGTCAATCTATCTTAAATCAATCATTTTCACCGTTAGTATTGTTTATAACTGACAATTTTCAATAACTAACAAGATCCAACTATGATATGAATCTGCTAAAAACGATTGGATTATGTTTGATGTTTCTTGCTTCGATCAGCTCTTGTAGCAGGCAAAGTAGTATCAGTAAAGCTAACAAGATCAGGTTAGAAGATAAAATGCTATCAGAAAAGCTGCAAACGCAAGAGAAAAGAGCCGATTTACTAAAGTTAAAGGATATTATTTCTGAAAATATAGGTGTAAAAAACAACCATCTCATCTTCAGGCTTAGTAAAAAAGAATTCAGGAAAACTGGCCTGCCGTCCGAATACTACGACAGAATCCAAAGAGAGATTAAAGCCAATAATGACTTCATAGATGCTAATAATCTTAATGCTGATGAGTTTATCGGAGATGGGAAATTCTTTCCGGCGGAACCTGAATATTGACAGTACAAAGCGTTGATCCGCTATACGATTGCAGGCGCAGCAGAGTCTCTAAATAGTTATAAATACCTGCCAGTAACCGATTGTCTAGCAAAAGTACCACATACGCCTGCTGAACAAACCAAACAAAAACACCAACAGCCGATCCTAAAACATGGTATCAAACGTACATTTGCAAACTCAAAATCACTATTAATTGCAAATGAATAGAATACAGAAACTCCGGGCAGACACAGCAGAACTAAGAAATCAACTTATCACCCACCCTTTATATAATCAGATTTCCAGCCTGGATGATCTGAAAATTTTCATGGAGGCCCATGTTTTTGCGGTTTGGGATTTCATGTCCTTACTTAAAGCTCTGCAACAGAAGCTTACCTGCGTTTCTATCCCCTGGATGCCTGTTGGTGACGCAGAAACGCGCTTCTTAATCAATGAGATCGTAACAGGCGAAGAAAGCGATGTTGACCAGCATGGGCGTAGATGCAGTCACTTTGAACTGTATCTGGAAGCGATGACTCAGGCAGGGTGCAGCCCTGATCAAATCAATACTTTTTGCAGTGCTGTAACAGCAAATAAACAGATCAGCAATGCGCTTGAAAATGCCGGAGTACCTGCTCATGTTACAGAATTTGTCAATCATACCTTCTCGGTGATCGCCAAAGGAGATCCTCATTTGCTGGCGGCCGTCTTCACCTTTGGGAGAGAAGATCTTATACCTGATATTTTTCTGTCATTCGTCAAAGAACTTCATAAGCAGACACCTGAACAGACCGATATTTTTAAGTACTACCTGGAACGCCACATAGAAGTTGACGGAGAACATCACTCTCAACTTGCCTACCAGATGACCAGTTCACTATGCGGAGAAGACGACAGGAATTGGGGCGAAGCTACTCAGGCAGTCATTGAAGCCTTACAACAGCGCATTGCACTGTGGGACGGAATTACAAAAGCAATTAAATCCCGAAAAACATCACCGAACGAACATTAACAATTGTTTCAAACGCACTTCGTTATACTTTTGCTAATTCTTTCGGGCAATTATTACTAGTATCATCATGGATCGCAGAAAATTTCTGGTTCGCGCAACTGCAGCATTACCGATATCATTGGGAGTCAAATCTTTATATCAATCCACTAACCTAACCCAGGACGTGTTGAACATAAAGCAATTCAAAGACGCGGCGTTGGCTCATTTTTCCTACGCAATATCAGCTGGAAGTAAATTAGTTCTGATCGATCCGGGGCGGGATCCTCAGCCTTACTATGACTATGCTGATAAAAACGGTCTTCAGATCACTGGAGTTATCGAAACGCACCCCCATGCTGATTTTATCAGTTCGCACCATGAGATTAACAAGACAAAAAAAGCGACGATCTACGCCAGCAAACTCACCAAAGCATCCTATCCGCATCAGCAGTTCGATCAGGGAGATGTCATTGAGCTTGGCAAAGATGTAAAACTGAAAGCGCTGCAAACACCGGGTCATTCTCCGGACAGTATTTCAATTTTGCTGGAGGAAAAAGGCAGGAACATTGCTGTTTTTACGGGAGATTCACTGCTTTTCGGAGATGTAGGGCGCCCCGACCTGCGCAGCTACTCTGGTGAATTTGCCACAGAAAAGAAAAATCTGGCTAAACAGATGTACCATACCATCCACGATCAGTTTGCAAAACTCGAAAATGATGTGAAAGTGTATCCCGCCCACGGTGCAGGTTCATTATGTGGCAAGGCAATCCGGAATGTAAATGAAAGCACGATCGGATATGAAAAAGAGAACAACTACGCATTTGGCAAAATGACGGAAGAGGCATTTGTAAATATCCTGCTGGGAGATCAGCCGGTTATCCCTTACTATTTCCCCTTCGACGTCGAAAACAATAAGAAAGGAAGTGCAGCATACCAACCTGCAATCGCTGCAGTGCCCGGCGAAAAAGCTAATTTTACTCCGTCGACAAATGAACGTATTATAGATACAAGAAAAGCCGAGCTCTTCAGAAAGTCCCATCAAACCGGAGCTGTAAACATTCCCGATGGCGGGAAATTCGAGACCTGGCTGGGAAGCGTTCAAAAACCGGAGCAATCCTTTTTCCTAGTTGCATCCTCAAAGCAGGAATTGCAGGATGTAATTGCTAAGTCTGCGAAGATCGGCTATGAGAGCATTATCAAAGGGGCTTATGTTTACGACAATAACGACGGTAGTAAATCTGATGAATTTAATATCACAACTTTCAAAGCAGATCCCGGAAAATATACCATCATTGACGTAAGAACTCAAAAAGAGTCTGCCGGACAACCCGTTTTTCCCGGCTCGATCAACATCCCTATTAATGAGCTGGCAGATCAGGTTGAAAAATTGCCAAAGGACAAACCATTTGTGATTCACTGCGCTTCTGGTTACCGTTCGGCAATCGGAGCGAGTATCATTAAAAAGCAGTTGCCCGACAAGACTGTGTATGACCTGTCGGATAGTATTCAGTCTTTCATAAAATAATGTTCTGATTTCATGCCGCCGTATTTGTATAATGTGCAGACGGCGGCATGGGATTAAACTCAGACCATCAGCCTTTCTACAGTGAATACAAAGGTTTTGGCATGATTCTATTGGCGATTTTCATCTGCATCAGATAGAGCATTACATGAATACACCACTTCCTGAAAAGGTTTATTTTCAAGACGACGGAGTCATTCCTAATGACATACTCCCGCTTTTGATTTATCGTAAAGCAATTGATACTCCTGTCAATGCCGATAAACTCGATCAGCAGCTTGCTGGCAATAACTGGACAAACAGCTGGCGTGATGGAATTTATCCCTTTCATCACTACCATAGTAACACACATGAAGTTCTGACTGTGATCGAAGGTAGTGCAGTACTACAATTAGGTGGACCAAAAGGCGAAAGGCTTGAAGTACAACCCGGAGATGTACTGATCATTCCAGCAGGAGTCGGACACAAATGCGTTTCACACAGTAATGATTTTCTTGTATTAGGTGCCTACCCTGACGGCCTGGAACCTGATCTGCAGCGTGAAGACGAACAGATTAGGGCTAAAGCAAAAGAAAATATTGGCAAGGTGCCCCTACCGCTCACAGATCCGTTATCAGGCGCATCGGCCGGACTTGTGCTGATTTGGGGAGAGCAACAAAATAAAAACACACATTAGAGATTAACCAATATGGAAAGAAGAGAATTCCTGTTAAAAACACCACTGGTGGCCGCCTGTATGGCATCTATTCCTGCAATCGGACTACTTACATCAACTAACCAAACAATGCAAGAACCCGTAAATAACAAACAGTTAAAAAAATTCCGCCCCGCCGACAAAGCCGGTTTTGGCGGTGTCGCACTGGGAAACGGCTTTCAGCAAAACCCGGATATTGAATGTCTGCAATCGATGCAGGAAGCCTGGGATGCCGGCATACGGTATTTTGATACATCGCCCTGGTACGGTTTAGGCATCAGCGAGAGGCGTATGGGGCTTTTTTTGAAAGATAAAAAACGAGAAGACTTCACACTTTCTACCAAAATCGGAAGAATACTTACTCCGCAAGAAAATTTTAAACCCGGACAACTTCTTTGGAAAGGGAAAATGAACGCAGGGTATCAATACGACTACACTGCCGAAGGTGTGAGAAGAAGTGTTGAAGACAGTCTGCAACGTATGGGTGTGTCCTCCATAGACATCGTTTTCATACATGATTTGTCGCCTGATAATGGTGATATGAAAGATAAATGGGTAGAACACTTCGAGGTTGCCAGAAAGGGAGCCATGCCGGAATTGACTAAAATGCGCGAAGAAGGTATTATCAAAGGATGGGGATTAGGTGTCAATACGATCGAACCTATCCTGAAAACCATAGAAGTGGCGGATCCGGATATTTTCTTATCTGCTTGTCAATACTCTCTGATTGAACACGAAGCAGCCCTGAATAAAGTGTTTCCTGAAGTTGCGAAAAAAGACATTTCCATTGTTGTTGGAGCACCGCTCTGTGCAGGTTTTCTGTCGGGTAAGGACAGATATCTTTATGGAGGCAAATTCCCTGCTGGTGTTAAAGAGAAATTGTCGGCTCTGCAGAAAGTTGCAAGTCAGCATCAGGTGGACCTCAGAACGGCAGCTTTACAATTTTCCGCAGCACCGCAAGTCGTATCCGCTGTGATACCCGGTGCACATACAGTACAGCAGGCACAGGAAAATGCAACATCTTTTAAGACAAAAATTCCCGCAGCTTTCTGGGCGCAATTGAAGCAGCAAAAGCTGATTGCAGAAAATGCACCGGTTCCAAAAGGCTGATCAAAGCAAAATCAGGGCAGCTCATAGGAACCTACCCTGATTTTGCTTTACCTGAGGGAATCATAGACTGATGACTTCTAAACGGCGCGGCTTGCTTATATTTGTCAATCTGATACTCTTTGCCTGATCCAGCCATGTACGAAGTTTTCTTCCAAAAATTCAACGAAAAAGTAAAACTAACGCCAACAGAAGAGCTTCATATTCAACAATATCTGACACCCAAGAAACTTCGCAAACGACAATATCTGCATCAGGAAGGTGACATTTGCAAACACATCGCACTGGTTGAAAAGGGCGCTCTTCGAAGTTATGTTGTGGATGAAAACGGTCAGGAGCACATCACCGCATTCGCGTTGGAAGGCTGGACAATCAGCGATCTATCTAGCTTCATGCATGAGCAGGTTTCCTCTCAAAATATTGATGCACTTGAAGATTGTGAGCTGGTATTGATCAGCCGGACATCACACGAGGAGCTGCTGACAACCATGCCCAAGTACGAAACATATGTACGCATACTGGTAACAGATGCTTACGTGGCTCTGCAAAAGCGAATGCTTGGGATGATCAGTATGTCTCCGGAAAACCGCTACAAATCCTTTATAGAGCTTTATCCAAATATTGTCCAACGTGTGGCACAGCATATGATCGCCTCCTTTATGGGATTATCTCCTGAGACGATCAGCCGGATCAGAAGCCGCATCAATAACCCGAAACCATAGCTGAAGGTGAATCAAGTATTTTCATTGATTTGAATCAAGAGAATTTCTTGCCTGAACGCATTGGCGCAGGTATGGCCTTGCTGGTAATTTTGTGGTGTCAAAATTGATGCTACAATGAACACAAAACAAACTATTGCCATCATAGGAGCTACCGGGAGCATGGGAACAGCTATCTCGAAAAGTCTTGCCAAAGGCAATTACAGGCTTTTGCTTTTTTCATCCAAAACAGAGCAATTACAAGCACTTGCATCCCAAATACAAACGCTTCATCCATCAGCAGATGTGATTGTTTCACAATGTCCGACGGATGCCTCCTGGGAAGCGGACATCATTATTCTGGCAGTACCCTATCAGGCCCAGCAGGAATTAGCCGGGAAGATTAAACAGGTTGCAAACCAGAAAATAGTGATCAGTATCGCTAATCCGTTGAATGAAACCTACGACGGTCTGGTGACAGCGCCGGACACAAGCGCCGCTGAGCAGCTGCAATTACTGTTACCTCATTCTAAAATAGTTAAAGCATTCAGCACCGTATTTGCTGCTGATTTTGCCCAACCTGTTATCTCCCAAAAACAAGCAGATGCGTTTATTGCAGGCGACGACCAGGAAGCATTAGAGGTAGTAGAACAACTGGTAAGCATTGCAGGATTTAATCCCATTGTTGCAGGTGGGCTACAAGTGAGCCGTACGTTGGAAAGTATGACACTGCTGCTGATTCAGCTGAATATCCGATACGACTATAATTGGCTGGCGGGTTGGAAAATCCTGCACCACTGAGAAACAATCAATCACAAAGTATAACATCATACCGCTGTAACGATGCAACGGAAACAATTTTTAACAACTGCCATTACTGGTACAATCGCCATGAGCACTTTTTCAGCATTCAAACATTTCACCAACTCTCTTCCTGAGCAGCCACAGCTCATGCCGGTATTATTTATCGGGCATGGATCACCCATGAATGGTATCGAAGACACCGAATTCAGCAGAAGATGGACACAAATGGCAAAGGAGATACCTACTCCTACAGCTGTACTGGTCGTATCGGCGCACTGGTTCACGCAAGGCACTAAGATCACAGCCATGGACTTCCCTAGGACAATACATGACTTTAGCGGTTTTCCTCCTGAGCTTTTTGCAGTGCAATACCCGGCACCTGGCAATCCCGAACTGGCACGGGAAACTGTAGGTCTTATCCATTCCGCAAAAGTAGAGCTCAATCATGACTGGGGGTTGGATCATGGAACCTGGACGGTCGTACGTCATATGTATCCCGAAGCTAAAATACCTGTACTGCAACTGAGCATTGACTATTCCAAAGGAGCACAGTACCACTACGACCTGGCAAAAGGATTACTGGCATTACGTAAAAAAGGGGTACTGATTATCGGAAGTGGAAACATGGTTCATAACCTGAGAATGGTAGCGTGGAACAGGCTAAACGACGTGCAGGGATACGGCTATGACTGGGCATTGGATTTAAACGATAAGTTCAAATCGCTGATTGCAGAGCATGACCACAAAGCACTGATCCATTATTCGCAGCTCGGACGTGAAGCGATGATGGCCATTCCCACTCCTGAACATTATCTGCCACTGATGTATACCCTGGGTCTGCAATCAGGCAAAGAAGACATTTCGTTTTTCAATGATCAGGCAGTAGGCGGATCGCTCACGATGACATCGGTAAAAATAGGATGAGAGCAACATGGATATTTGTCCTGCTATTGCAGGCCCTAACCGGACTGACAATCATTTATGTCAAAACTGAAGAAAAAAGAAAGAACGATAACATCGCAAGCATGGAAACGACACAAACCAACCTGCAATATCTGATCAAAGAACCTGAAAAGAAAGGGATTAAAGGCAAAGCTATTATTTTGCTCCATGGCGTAGGGAGTAATGAAAAAGACCTCTTTACACTGGCAGATTATTTGCCGGAGGATTTCTATATAATATCCGTCCGTGCACCCTTCCCTATGGGCGCAGAGCGCTATGCATGGTATCAGGTCGATTTCTCAACAGGAAAACCCGTATACAATACCCAGCAGGAACAGCAAAGCCGGAAAATGATACAGGATTTTATTGTTCAGGTTAAACAAAAATATGATCTGGAACAGGTATACCTTGGAGGATTCAGTCAGGGAGCAATTATGAGCTTTAGTATCGGCCTGACCGATCCCGGTTCTGTGAAGGGAATCGTTGCGCTGAGTGGCAGGCTACTCGAAGAAATCAAACCATTTGCGGCTCAAAAAGATGAATTGAAAAAACTGCAAGTTTTTATTGCACACGGTAAGCAGGACAGAACCCTTGATGTAGCATACGCCAGAGAAGCAAAAACTTATCTTCATCAACTGGGTATTGAACCTACCTATTCTGAATTTGAGGGAGGACATCAGGTAACAGCCGATGTGATACAGGAATTGAAGATATGGCTACAGTAGAGAAATAAGTATTACACTCACTGCACCAATGCAATTTTGGTAACAGGAATACAAAAATCCTATAAGGTCGTTTAAACACTTTCCAGCTTTTAAAAGTAACATCAGGAGCCATCCTTCGGAAATAAGTCCATCATCCGTCTCGATGAGGCGGCCTGCTTCTATATCCTTGTAAAATATTCTTGCCTGTCTCATAGCAACGTCGTCTGATTTGTGGGATTCAGGTCTTTACTGTTTACGGGAGCTAATTCGTGACCGAACATTCGGAGTACCTGATTTACTTTTTCAAGATTCAGATTTCCTTTATTCTGCTCAATTTTCCGGATTACAGTCAGTGCGACTCCGGCTCTAGAGGCCAAATCTTCCTGTGTCAAATGAGCCTGTTTTCTTTTATACTTTACAAATTCTGCTAGCTTTTCCATAATCTATATGCTTAAACATATAATTAATCAAATATACCAATATTTATATGCAAAAGCATACAAATAAGTATATAATTACTAGAATTATATCTTTTTGCATATAATGAACGACAAAATACTTTCTGAATTATATTAAATTATTCCATCACCACATACTCGTCTTTTCTCATAGTCAAATTTAGTTGATATATTAAATCTGCCTATTTCTTCTTCCAACAAATGTAGCAACCTCAGATCACTTACCTCGCCCGTTCCACACCTTTACGAAACCTTCTTTAAAACAATAAAAGTTTTTTCCAACTTTCAACCAGCAGCGACCGACAGCCAGTTCATCATATTGTACATCTACCGAGGCATGTAACTCTACTTGCATATCTGTAAAATTACTCTTGTTACTAAACAATAACCGCTTACTTGAAATCATTCTTTAGAAATTTCAAATATCTTAAAGTTAAAAAGCTTTCAAAGTGAACTTTTAAAATCCGCAAAAAGCTTAAATTAAATACAGAATATTAATTAATATTTCTAAATTTAGAATCAATACCATGCTACTACGACATGAGAATATTTATTTTGGGAATTTTGAGTACCTTTTTGGGTTTTATAAATAAGGAATCAGTTAGCTCCATTCAGGTAAGTTGTAAAGAATGTCTAGGAGGAAAGATAAGTATTATCAGGTATTCAACTTTTGCACAGATTGCTGACACACTATACACTTCTTCATTTAAAAAGGCAGAAAGTGAATTGATAAATTTGAATCATTCTGATTCAACAAGACTGATAGTTTCGGTAGTTAAGAATGATAGTGTTTCGATTTTTCGCAGGGATATTTACATAGAACCGGGCAAATCTGTTTCTCTTCACTTCAGCGATGGAAAATTAACATTTGGCGGAGATTTAGGGTTAATAAATTCCTACCTGCAAGACTCAGACCAGATCACCAAGGTTATAAGAAAACAGCACAGCGAGAATTTTGAGAAGTTTATTTCCTTATCAGAGCAAGACGCAGATCTTTATTTGACCAGGGTAACTAAACCTTATAATGAACTGAACGTCAAAATTCAGCAAGACTCACACCTGAGTACTTATCATAAAGAATTACTATTACACAGTAACTATTTATTCGCAACTAGCGAACGAAAGAACTTTAACTTTTACAGGCAACTCCGCAACATTTCAAAAGCAGAAAAACGTTGGACACGAGAAGGAACTAAGGAGAATTTTTATTCTCCGGATTACTTTTCCAACTTTTCAGTCAATCCATATTTTCTCAAAATTAATCCGATAACCTACAGTCATTATATAGGTTTGGACTTTAATGTACAGCTTACTGCACCAATTGATCATCACATTTCCCTCACAGATAAAAATTGGGACAGTAAGTATGAAGTTATTAAAGAAGCTATTCTTGCAAAAACTGATATAACCCAATACCATGAATTCATTCTGGCTATGCACAACTGCACTTATTTAGCCACTGAGTATAATTTTGAAAAAGCAGATGCTATTGTCAATTCATTTAAATCAGCGTATCCGACATCAGATTACCTTACAGATCTGGAGTATTTACTGTCTGAGATCAGTGTTACCAAAGCCGGACAACTTCCCCCTCAGGTAGCTGTAAATGATATAGAAGGAAAAGAATTCACACTTGCTGATTTGAAAGGAAAACTGGTTTATTTAGACTTTTGGGCCACCTGGTGTGGGCCATGTATTGAAGAGCTGAAATACTCAAAGAAGCTATCAAAAAAGTACGCTGATAACCCGGATATCGTATTTATGTATATTTCAAAAGATGGAGATGTCGAAAAATGGAAAAGATACCTGGCAAAACATCCTGATCTGAAGGGTATGCACGGCATTGACAAACAAAGTCAGAACAGTCTATCATCGGGGTTTAGGGTAGATGGTATTCCTCATTATGCACTGATCGAAAAGGACGGAAAAATCATCAATTCATATGCCGATCGCCCATCTGTTTTGCTGAATAATGACGTGCTGGATAAGCTTTTGAAATAGCTATTATCAATGCCTTTCAGAAGCCCTCAGCAAGTTGAACCCGAAGACACTCAGGAACGTGCCATCCGGTTACATATCTCTCATTTTCACCGAATTAACAATAGCTTAACAATGGCTTAATCACAGCGAGGCGGCAGGTGTATAGTTTTGCAGAAACTACTCACCATTGAAAATGTATTTATTAAATTCTACACGTAACGCAGCTGCTGCGCTTATCCTGGGGGCTATGACCTTTTCAGGATGTAATCTTCAGGATCATCAGACACCTGTCGATGCAAACAAACTTGTTGATCGCTCTGTGAACCCTTCGCTTGTGAAAGCGATGCCAGGTTTCGAAGATCTGAAAATCACTACGCTGATCAGTTCTGATGATCAATTGCAAGACTCGCCGGGTTTTGTATATGGTGCACAACCTGACGGAGGTGCTTTCATGAAAAACCCTAATGGCGAAGGTTACATCATGCTCAACAACCACGAGATCCTTTTCTCGGTATCCCGTGTGTTTCTTGACAAGGAGCTAAAGCCTGTGAAAGGAGAATATATCGTTGATGCTGAAGGCGGACAGTGGCGCTTGTGTTCTGCAACACTTGCAACACCTCAAGAGCACGGCTTCGGACCTGTATTCCTTACTGCTGGTGAAACCAACTCAGAGTCGATGACACACGCGATTGATCCATTCGCGCCAGCCGACAAAAAGAACAAAACGAGAGCTGTTGCTGCTTTCGGAAAATGGAATGCAGAAAACGCAGTGCCGCTGCCCAAAACAGCATTTCCTGGTAAAACAGTGATTATCATCGGAGAAGATGATACCAATGGTCAGTTGGTAGCCTATGTTTCTGAAACGGTAGGTGATCTCAACAACGGAAAACTATATGCGTTGCGCCGTACCAATCAGAACAGCGTAGAAACTGATATGACGCAGGGTCAGTCTTATGACGTAGAATTCGTTCCTTTTGACGATGTAAAAACAAGCACTGGAACACAGCTTCAGGCGCAAACTGTCGACAAAAAAATGATTCAGTTTGCCCGTGTTGAAGATATCGATTACGTAAAGGATGGTGTGGGTCGTGAGATTTACTTTACCGCAACTGGTGTGAGCCAGTCGGACAAAATAACTCCTGTGGCTGGAAAAAACATGTGGGGACGTGTATATCACCTGACTTTCGATGCTGCTAATCCATTGAAGGGTAAGCTGAACATCATCATGGACGGAGCCGACAGACCAGGTAACTTCATTGTAAACCCTGATAACATTTGTGTAACAAAGAATTACGTGTACGTGCAGGAAGATGGTGATTCATTCTACCGCGACAATGACCACGATGGTACGATCTGGCAATACAACATCGCTACGAAAGAGTCTAAGGCGATGATCCAGATGAACCACAGACGCAACGAAATGGCATTCAATTCGAAATACAACTCTGTTGGCAATAACTCCCTGAGCACATGGGAGTATGGAGCAATGATCGACATTTCGGATATCGTTGGTATTCCTGAAACCTTCATGATCAACATCCACCCACATACATGGCAGGATGATAAGTACAAAGGCGCTGACGGAAGCGGTCTTTCTACAAACAAGGAAGGTGGCCAGACTGTCATCGTAAGAGGAATCAAACAATAGTTTTTTGTTCAAAATAAGTATAAGGAAGGCCTCATCTGACGGGGCCTTCCTTATCTGGTTTTCAGACCAATATGAGATATTTTTTCAAACTGACTATCGTATGCTCAGCCCTATGGTTTTTAAGTGCATGTTCGAAACAGAGTCCGTCGCAGCAAGTAAGAGAATATTTTATCGGCGATTTGAATATCGTTATCAATAAAAATGACGACTTCTTGGGCAAAGCCAGAGGCGGATCTCCGAAACGGGAACTTCAGCACGAATTTCTGAAGCTACGCTTACGCTACAAACAAATAGAAGCATTCGCAGAATACTTCACTCCGAGCACGGTAAAACTTGTAAACGGTGCTCCGCTCGACGAAGTCGAAGATGAAGAAAATGCAGTATTCGAACCGGGAGGATTACAGGTTATTGAAGAATTGATCTTTACCGACGACGCAATTGACAAAGACGAACTGATCCGTCACATCCGCAAATTGCAGGTCAATCTCAAACGGATTAAAATGCTTTGGGAGGATATTCAGCTTACCGATGCCCAGGCGTTGGACGCGCTACGTTTAGAAATGTTCAGGCTAACAACCTTGGGAATCTCGGGTTTTGACACGCCCGGGTCCGGTAATGCTGTGGAAGAAAGCAAAACCGTACTGACTGCATTCAGAGAATACATTGACATCTATGACAAAGTACTTCATGATACAGATGCACTCAATGAGAAGGTAGAAGCTGCACTTATTTTTCTCGAAGCCCAAAAAGACTTCAACTCACTGGACAGAGCAGCTTTTATTACAGAGCACCTCAACCCGATTTGCCAGTTACTTCACAATGAGCAGAAAAAGGCCGGAATCGCTTTTATCCAGGATGGAAAATTGTTGCGAGGTGATGCTGCTACATTATTTGAACCTGGCGCTTTCGACGCAGAAGCACTTGTAACCAATCCTGACTTCAAATCCACAGCAGACCGTGTTGCACTGGGAGAGAAGCTGTTTTACGACGGCAAACTTTCCGGGAATGGCAACACCAACTGCGGATCCTGCCACTCCCCCGCCCTCGCTTATTCAGACGGGCTTAAAACCAGTAAAGGTTTTGTAAACGGCAATATTCTCCGCAACGCTCCAACAATTATGTATGCGGCCTTACAACAGGCTACTTTTTACGATCTGCGTTCACCATCTCTCGAAGACCAGGCGTCCGACGTGATCCATAATACAGATGAAATGCATGGCTCCCTGCAGGCGATTACGAAGATGATCGCCAGTGACGATGCTTACGTTTCTCTGTTCAAAAAAGCATATTCTGACTCTATTCAGCCTATTCATGTACAGAATGCGCTGGCTAGTTTTGTGCGCTCCTTAAGTCCTTTTAACTCTTCGTTTGATCAGTACATGCGTGGAGACAAAAAGGCTTTGACCGATGGACAGGTAAAAGGATTTAATCTTTTTATGGGCAAAGCAAAATGTGGCACCTGCCATTTTATTCCGCTGTTCAACGGAACTGTCCCTCCAGACTATCAGCGTTCCGAATCTGAGGTGCTGGGCGTAACAAGTAACACCGATTTTAAACATCCGGTGATGGATTCGGATCTGGGGCGTGGGAGACATAATAAGTTTCCGCAATGGCAAAACGCTTTCAAAACAAGCTCTTTAAGAAATATCGGCAAAACAGCTCCTTATATGCACAATGGAGCCTATGCAACACTGGAGCAAGTGATGGACTTTTATAACGAAGGTGGCGGAGCAGGTATGGGATTGTCTGTACCTAATCAGACACTGGCAGCCGACAAACTGGAGCTTACGCCTCAGGAAATACAGCACGTAATCAGCTTTATGGAAAGCCTCACTGATAAATCCCTGTAAACCTGGCAACAATCCGGCAAGGATTTTTTAGGTTTGATGAAATATTGACCAGCCAACCACTTCAATATTTCATGCAAAAATCCGCTACTTCGATCTGTAAACTAACACTTCTGATTCTCACATTGACCATGGCCGGTTGTGGTTCTGACAAGAATCAAGACCGGTCATGGTCAGTTTATAAGGCAGATGAAAACAGCTCCAGCTACTCATCGCTCGACCAGATTAATACCTCAAATGTAAAGACTCTGCAAACTGCGTGGAGCTATGATTTCGGGGATGTTGCTGCCGGCGGAAGAGCCGGAGTAAGTCAAAGCAACCCGATTATTGTAGACGGTGTGATGTACACAACTTCTGCAAGAGTAATCGTATACGCACTTGATGCTGAAACCGGTAAGAAAATATGGTCCTATGACCCATTTGATGGCCAAGAGGGCAGCGGCCCTGTACGGGCAGTTACCTACTGGCAGAAAAACGACGACAAAAGAATCATCTTTTCGGCTGGCAATTATCTGTTTGCGCTCAACGCCACCACAGGTGAGTTGGTCCCATCCTTTGGTGACAATGGAAGGATAAATCTGAACGTAGGACTCCGGGATGATCCTGAAAAAATTTCGGTGGCCATGACAAGTCCAGGCATCGTTTACAAAGATTTGATCATTACCGGTTTGCGCCTGCCTGATGTATACGATGCTCCTCCCGGATACATACGGGCGTATGATTGTAAAACGGGCAAATTGGTATGGACTTTCCACACCATTCCTCACCCCGGCGAGCCAGGGTACGAAACCTGGCCGAAAGATGCCTACAAATATGCAGGAAGTGCGAACAACTGGGCAGGCATGAGTGTCGACAGCAAAAGAGGCATTGTGTATATCCCTTTGGGAGCGCCTTCCTACGACTTTTACGGGGCGGACAGAACCGGAGCCAACTTGTATGGAAACAGCCTTCTTGCACTTGACGCGGCTACAGGTAAATATGTGTGGCACTACCAGATAGTCCACCACGATCTGTGGGATTATGATCTTCCCGCCCCACCCAATCTTGTAACAATCAAAAAAGACGGAAAACCTGTTGACGCTGTAGTTCAACTTACCAAACATGGTTTTGTATTTGTCTTTGATCGCCAAACGGGCAAGTCATTATTCCCGATTGAAGAACGAAAGGTACCCGTATCCAATATGCCCGGCGAGCACGCCTGGCCCACCCAGCCGTTTCCCCTGAAACCCGCCCCCTACTCCCGACAACACATCACAGAAGCAGACCTGACCAATTTTCCGGGAGCGGATCATGAGGCTACCCTGAAAAGATTCAGATCATTGCGGTATGAAGGAATGTTCACACCACCTGATCAGAAAGGCACTCTGGTATTGCCCGGAACTCTGGGCGGCGTGGAATGGGGCGGAGCGGCGTACGACCCGGAAACATCGATGCTATACTTCAAATCCAATGATTCTCCCGAAATCCAAACCATTGCCAAGGTGGGTAACAATCAGGCAACGACAGGCCTGGATGTAGCTACACATGGCCGGGTGATCTACCAAACGCATTGCGCGTCTTGCCACGGAGCTGATAGGGAAAGTGACAAGCCGGCGTATCCTTCACTGACCGACGTTGCCCGGCGCATGAAACCTGAACAGATTTTAAGCAAAATTCAAAAAGGGGCTGGCGTAATGCCGGCATTTGGCAGCTCGCTTACTTCAGAACAACAGGAGGCAGTACTCACATACCTGAGTGATTTAAAGCAAAGTCCTCTCAAAGTGGCAAAGTCTGAAGCAGACAAAGAAGATACCAGCAAAGAGCGGCTGATGAACATTACTGCCTACCAACCATTTTTGGACGACCAGGGTAATCCTGCGCTGCGCCCACCCTGGGGAACACTGCATGCATTGAATCTGGCGACAGGAGAATATGAATGGCAAATCCCCTATGGAAACAAGCCTAAATACAAGCTGCCCGGAATGCCCGATACAGGTCAGGATAGCAAACCAGGGCCTATTGTGACGGCAGGCGGGCTGATATTTATCGCCGGCACGGCCGACAACCTGTTTCGAGCGTTCGACAAAAAAGCCGGGAAGATGCTCTGGCAAAAAAAGTTACCTGCCATAGCCAATGCAATTCCAAGTACCTATCAGATCAAAGGCAAACAGTATGTAGCACTTTCAGTAGCTGGTACGGAAGAAAATCCATCCGGATCTATAATGGTTTTCGCGCTGCCCTGATTGTACAGATTGGAAATATCAGAATTTGATTGGAAACAAAATTCCGGCATGCGCCGATAGTCCGCGATTGTTGGAATGAAATCCGCTAGATATTATTTTACGTAACCCCATATGGTAGCGCGCTTCTGCAAACAACTTTAAGTTTTTCAACGGATAAGCGAGTCCTGCACCACCTGTCAGTCCGTAATCAAAGCTTCTCCAGCCACCTTGCCTGTCAAATTTAGTGTCAGTTACTGCATCAATGATGGTTACGCCATCGTGATAAATTTGATTCGAAGCCTTGAATCTCATTTTTCCGACAAGCAATTTCACGTCCGGCCCAGCAGATAGTATCAAATCAAGCGCTCCCAACTTGCTTTTGTACTGGAACAATATCGGCATCTCAATATAATTGACGAAGATTTTGCCTGAATCTACTTGCCTGACATCTACATTATTCGAAACATATTCCATCTCGTCATCATATCTGGCTCCCCTACCGGAAAAACCAGGTTCCAATTGAATACTAAAAGCTGAGTTTAACGGCTTATTCAGGATAACAGCCACACTTGGTCTTACGTTCACCTTGTAGTCAATGACATTAGCAGATCCGAATTTGGCAAAATTCATACCTCCCCGAACACCAATATGGTACTGAGCGTATAATGGAGCACAAAAAATTAAAAAGGTAAATATAGATAGTAAACAAGTGTAGTGATATTTTTTCATGAACGTCAGATGAGGTGAAACATGTTAAAGTTTAAAGAAAAATCGGCTACATCTAGATGCAGACAGGCCAATATACATAAATAATTTACATCGGTTACATAAAATATCATTTATAGACTGAAAAAGAAATACTTAGAAATACAATATTCATTATTTCCGGAATTCACATAATCATAATTAATGTTAAATGAATTGACACTACCTGTCTCGGGCATAAATACCTTCCTACATTGCAGTTTAATGAAATAAACTTATGCAATGAAAACATATATAGCAGCGGCCCTCCTACTATTGACTAACTTATTTTCATTCGGTCAGCGAAATAAAGAATCCCCACAAAAGTTAAATTTAGATTTTGAAAAAAATGATCAAAATTTACCGATCGGGTGGAAAATATTTGGGGATGATAATTATCAGATCAACAAAGATTCTATAACCAAATACAATGGAACATATTCGGCTTCAATTGAGCTCGGTACGGGAAAGCCAGGATATAAAACATTGTCTTATTCACTGCCGGAAAACTATCCGGGAAACACCGTTACGCTCAAAGGATTCGTAAAAACCCAAAATATCGAAAACGGATATGCCGCTCTTTGGATACGCATTGATCCTGCATTGGGATATCACGAGGTAAAAGTGGAGGGCACTACCGACTGGTCGGAATATGAGGTAAGTCTGACAATGAATCCAGAAAAAACCAAACAAATCGTGGTAGGAGGAGCTTTATTCGGAAGTGGAAAGCTATGGCTGGATAACTTTCAGATATATATTGATGGAAAACCTATCGACAGCATCTCTCCCATAGAAAGAAAGGAGTACGCAGCCGAAAAAGACAGAGAGTTTGACAACGGATCAGGATTGGATCTGACTGATCTGAGCGACAAGCAAGCCGAAAAGTTATATAACCTTGGTTTGGTCTGGGGATTACTTAAATACTATCATCCGCATATCGCCAGTGGCAAATACAATTGGGATTATGAGCTTTTCCGGATAGCATCAAGGCTTCTTAAAGAGAACGTAAACGTTGACAACCTGCTGACGGACTGGATAAACAGCCTCGGAGATTTCCCGGAGGATCCTCCGAAAGTCATTGATTCAAAATTAACGAAGCTACAGCCTGACCTGGATTGGATCTCCAACTCCGGCTTTTCACAGGAGCTCCGAAAGTCTTTACTTAAAGTGAAAGATGCAAAGCGTGACAATCACCACTACTACATTGGATTAAACACCCATTTGCTTAACCCGGAATTCAAAAATGAATCCCCCTACTTGTCTATGCCATATCCTGACGCCGGATTCCGATTACTTTCACTTTTCAGATATTGGAACATCATTCAATATTATTTCCCCTACAAAAATCTTATCGGTCAAGATTGGAAAATTGTGATGAAAGAATTTCTTCCCAAATTTATTAATGCTAAAAATAAAACAGAATACACGCTGTATGCCTTGGAATTAATAGGTAAAATAAGTGACTCACATGCAAATATTTTGGGAGAAAATAAGGCATTATCTATGTACCTTGGAGAAAATAGTATTCCTTATGAAGTGAAATTCATCGAAGACCAACTGGCTGTAACAGCAAGTAAATATCAGGAAAGTACGAAGGCTAATGCATTAATCAAAGGCGATATTATCACGAAAATAAATGGGAAATATATCGAGGAAATCCAAATATTTCCCTGCGTCCAACCAGGCAGCCAGATTGAGAGATATGGCTCAAAACATACTGAGAACCAATGACCCAAATATCAATATCAGCTATAAAAGAGAAAATAATACTTACAGCAAAACCTTAAATACAAGCAATCGAAATGAACTACAATCCCATCTAAAAACAGTCAAATCAGATACTTCCTTTGCTTTAATAGAAAAGGATATTGCTTACATCGACAACAGTCTCCTTAAAAGAGCTGATCTACCAGCATTATGGCAAAAAATCAAAGAAACAAAGGGACTGATTATTGACCTGAGAAACTACCCAGGCGATTTTCCCGGCTACGAATTCTGTAATTATCTCCTGCCAAAACCAACTGATTTTGTGCAGCGATCTTACGGTAGTATTGAAAACCCGGGCACGTTTACTCTGGAAGACCCGTTGATCACCGGCCGGGAGAATCCGGATTACTATAAAGGAAAAGTAGTTATACTTATCAATGAAGTTTCTCAGAGTGCATCAGAATTTCATGCCATGCGCTACCGGGTTCATCCCAATGCAATGGTAGTCGGCTCACCGACAGCCGGAGCTGATGGGGATTTTTCGCAATTCTATTTACCAGGTGGAATTAGTACTGGAATAAGTGGAGTGGGTGTATATTATCCCGATGGCCGTGAAACACAGCGGGTAGGTATTCTTCCGGATGTATATGTGAAACCGACCATCAAGGCGCTGAACGAAGGTCGCGACGAACTATTGGAAAAGGCAATTGAAGTAATCGGAATGAAATAATACCCAAGAAGCCGGTTTCCCAAAGCGCAACCTGCTTCTAAATGCAGATTATGTTTTCTAAAATAGCATTAGCGCAAGCTTTAAAGCGGAGTAAGCTAATGCTATTTTAAACTATACTTTCTGATTAAGATCAGCCACCTGCAGATGCACATAAAAGTCATGCACCGAGCGCGACTGCCAGTTTACAGATAGTACTTTCAGTAGAAGATCCTCCAAATCACGAGTGGATTTTGGTTTGGAAAGATAGCCGGTAGCTCCAAGCTTTCTGGCCTGTTCTACCGTAACACGGTCTCCTGTGGTAGAAAAAAGGAATACCGGCAGTCTGGCGGAAAATTTCTCCCGAATCTCCTTAAGCGCATCCAGACCATTCTTCACTGGCATATTGATATCAATGAAAATAATATCAGGAAGTGCCGGCGATATCCCCTCTAAACCATTCATTAATTCTACTCCATTTCCAAAAACTGTGAGTTGATGATTTAACTCCAGTTTACCAAGCGCATTGTTGAACAGATAGACATCGTCGTGATCGTCCTCTGCCAGGAAGATGGATTGCCCTCCTTTAGATGCTAGATTCATATTACATTTCCAAGTTAAAATATACTTCATTCACTATTGGGCTACATAACCAAAACCCATGCCAACCATGGGGATAAAGCGCCCCGTTGGACAAAAATTTCACCACAGCAGCAGCATTCAGCCCAATGGAAACGTTTGCATTCTCAAAATATCAATAAAAAGCGATCTTAATCCCTGAGTCTAAAATCCACATGGGTTAAATTGTTTTTCTCCCGGATCAGTAACCTCTGTACAGCCAGGTAATCGTTCGCCTGTTCTAACAACTTCACATTCAATAGCTGTAATCAGGCAAGAAATTTTAAAAGGAAGGCATGCAGGGTAATAAAATACTTTTCAGTTCTGATATTTTTAAATTGGATTACAATGACACATTTGGTTTTAGGAGCAACAGGGCATGTAGGTTCAGCTGTAGTCGACACACTAATCGCCAACCAGCAATCGGTGGCCGTAATTATCAGGGATACTCAAAAAGCGGATCAGTTTCACCAAAAAGGCATAAAAGTCATTATTGCCGATGCCCACAATGTGGAAGAACTTCGTCAGGCATTTGCGCAGGGAGATCGTCTTTTTATTCTTAACCCGCCTGCGGACCCTTCGACTGATACCGTCAGGGAAGAAACTCAGACCGTAAATACTATTGTTGAAGCATTAGATTCATCCTCTATCAAGAAGGTTGTTGCTCTTTCAACCTACGGTGCTCAGCCGGGTGAGCAGCTGGGCGATCTGGGCGTGTTGTATCATATGGAACAATTACTTTCGAAGCTTGGCAAACCAGTTACTGTTCTGCGTGGCGCCTATTACATGAGTAATTGGGACAGTGCTTTGCAGACTGCAAAAACGGATGGGCTGCTTCATTCCTTCTATCCTGCAAACTTCAAATTACCTATGATTGCTCCCGGCGACCTTGGGCTGATCGCAGCACATCTACTTATGGAGCATGTAGAATCAACCCGTCTGTATCATGCACAGGGCCCCTCGCTATATTCTCCGGCCGATGTGGCACGTGCATTTGAGAAAGCGCTTGGCCGGTCTGTAGACTGTGTTGTAATCCCTGAAGTAAACTGGAAAAATGCTTTAATTTCTGCCGGGTTCTCAGCCCTGGCGGCAGAGTCGATGAGTGCAATGACAAAGGTAACGCTTGACAATCCAACCCAGCCCGACCCGGATGTACTTCGCGCCGGTACGACCCTGGATGAGTATATTGAAAGCATAGTCAGAAAAGAGCAAGGCGGCAATTTGCATTCACCTTCCCTACCTGGTTAGCCTTCATTAAATACCTACTTATTACAATGAGATAACAAATTGATTACAATCTGGTTAAAATATCCAAGGCCTTGATTCTGTAAGTTTCAAGCTGATAACTTTGCCTTGTCTAAAGAACCGATTAAGCATTTCATGACTTTTCTAAGGAGCCTGAGGGCGAGCCGGTATTTTTGTATTTTCTTTGCCTTTCACCTACTTAACCTTTCTGTAGATTCTCCGGATTTTCAACCCATCTCTGTTGCTGAAGACCTTAGCATCAATGATCAGGAGAGTCTAATCGAATTCATAACTGAGCATATTCTGGGTTTCGACCACCTTTTCCCTGAGACCGATGATGATGACAGCAATAGTCGAAGCAGTGGACTTACGCTGTATCATTTCCCTGTGAGTTGCCGGTTTAGATTTTCACCTACCCTATTGAAACTTGAATCTGTCAGGTTTCTCAGCAGAGCGATTTTTACTGATCCGCGCCCGATCATCGAAGGCAGTAGCCCTCCACCCGAAATGCTGTTAGTCTGACCTCGATCTTAACTAACAACACATTAACAGCGTTTCGAACAGTAATGAAATTTCATATTATTATGCTGCTTACCCTGATTGGTTCTACCATCCGGTATCAGCAGAGCTATGCTCAAAAAAACGAAGAAGACAGTTTGTACATCCGGGAAGTTGAAGAGCATCAGTACCCGGCAAAGGTCCTGCATGCTGAACCTCTTTATATTGATCTGATCAGGGATCTTGGAGCAAGAAAAGGAGAAAAAGAATGGAATGTAGGACTTGGTCTAAATGACCGCTATTCCAGAGATGAATACATCGCGCTTGTGGAGTACGAATGGGCTCCCATTAACAGACTGGGACTTGAAGTTGAATTGCCTTTTACTATTTACCCGTCAACTCCCAGGCTGGAAGGATCCAGAGGATCCCGACTAAACGGACTTAAAGTGGCAGGGCAATATTCCTTTCTGGTTTCCGAAAAGTGGAAAACGACCATGGCGATCGGCTATCTGCATGAACTTGAATTACCTGTTTTTGCTGACTACGGGAAGGGGAAATTTCTGAAGGGCAATATTTACAATCCCTTCTTTATTGCTGCCAAACGCTGGGGAGGAAACTTTCACAGCTTGCTGTATACCGGTCCTGTTATTCACCATGACTTCGCCTCTGGAAGCGTGCATACTGTATACCAGGCCAATACAAGCTTTCACTATATGATCCCGAAAACCAAAAATTTTATAGGTATCGAATTCAACAAAGAATTCAATCAAACAGAATTTAATATGACCATTCGCCCGCAGATGCGTGTGAGTGTGGCCGACAACCTGATCGTTGGAATCGTGACGGGGATTCCTGTAGATAGGACAGATGAAAGACTAAGTACATTTCTGAGATTAATCTATGAGCCGGGGCACCGGATTCGTCACTAGAAACGAAAAATCCTTTATCCGTTCATTGAGCAATGATCGGATAAAGGAAAGATATATTATTGACCGAACCCTACAGAAAGTATCCGCTTTAAGATCGAAACGGGACACGTAAATTAGAACTCAGCTGCAACTTTATTTCTCAGACTTAGTATTTGGTCTGTCAGATCATAACACTCCTGATCACTCATGTGAAGAATTGTATTCTTCACCTCATTGGTGATGATATGATTGTCTTCATCTACCGCCGGACCGGATCTTTTAACACGCTCACATATTGATTCCCAACGAGGAGCCAAATCCTCCGAAAACATGCTGGCCGGAATTACCCTGAAATAAGCATGTTGTGCTATCAGGTCAGATTTTACAGAATTAATGCTCAGCGAAAGATTTTCCGCAAATTTCGAGAGCTCATTATAAGCGAAAATATTGGAATGTCTCATAGAGGGAAAGGTAGATAGTGGATTGTTGATTCAAATAACCGCTTTTTTCGAAAGAAAAGCAACAGTAGTGGTATTAAAAAAAACTAAAATTTTTTATACCAATCGCTGATATATAGGCAGTTGCAAAAAAACATAGTAGAATTCACTATACTCATCGAAACAAATCTGCACATCAGGCATCAACCCCCAACGTTTTACTACATACGTAGTCGATAAACGTTAAGGAATAATTACTACAAAGTAAATTTACAAATTCGAGAAGCATCTCGAAATGATTTTATTGACAACAAACCATCACATCCGGCTCCAACTTTTTAGTAAAAAAAGATTTACTAATTTTTAAACAAAAATGATCTATCAATAATCTTCTGTCGTAGATGAGTCAACGTTGAGTAATGTCAGATAGGAGCCCCGGATTTTGCGGAGCTCTTATCTTTTTTTGTATAGTAATAGAATTACACCAACTGATCTTTACGTTAATTCAGATCAGTCAATTCTTAAGTTCTGTCTTACCTGTGAGAAATGATTGTTATTCTTTCCCAGCCGCTCAAACTCTGACAAATCCTGAGCCACTACATCCTTAAATTTCTGTTTGTTGGGAAATTTTTTACCTTTGAAGTCCTCAAAAATCTTATCAGCTTCTTTGAAGTCAGATGTTAACAAGTAATAGTAGGCCAGATTGGTGAGCAAATACATATCCTGCGGTTCTTTGCCCAATCCAATAGAAAGACTTTTTCTGGCCTGTTCAAGCTGTCCGGCACAAAGTTGGCTGAACGCGAGTTTATTGTATATATCAATTGATGTAACGCCCGAGTTCAAAAGCTCATTGTAAGATTTAACAGCACCCTTGTAGTCCTTAGTAATCATTTGTCCGGCAGCAAGCTGAGCGAGTTCCTTTAATTTGTTGTCTTTGTAATCCTGTGACAGCAGACCGTCCTTCTCAGAACACACCTTAATTGTATTACGAAGCAGTCCTGTCTTTTCAGAAGGTGACAACAATGAAAACTTTGAAGGGGTATAAATGCTTTTAATCTGATTTCTGCTGCAGTCACAAATCGCTTCGGCCTCACTGTCACGAATGCTGAATTCATTCAAACAATCGGTATAAATAGCTTCGACACTTTCGGCTGTCCATATGTCCTTATACTGTTTTGTAGAAACAATCGCGACTACATCCACAGATATGGCCACGCCCTCAGTGACACTTGGATTTTTGATACACAGGTACAGATCGTTTCTGACTACCGGAACCTGAAATACGCCATTCCGGCTGTTCTGCGCAGTTCCTTCCTCGTAGAAAGTGGGGACATCCACATCATACATGCCTACGAGATCCTTTTTTTCAAATTCCTTAAAACCCTTGTTATCGGTGAGATAGACATCCACAACACCACTGCCTGTCGGTTTAATGAGTTGGCTTACTACGTTAGTTGCCATACCTGCCTTGATCACGTTCAGAGCACCGTTTGCAATCAGTTTCGCGATCTGAATTTCGAGCCCTGAACCTTCCAGTATGGTACTGGCATCATTGGTTTTTACAGTGGAAAAAGAGTAGTACCACGACACCGTATTCGCTGGTAATTTCACAGGCAATACTATTCTGCTCTTACCACCCAGCCTGGCTTTGCTGTTTAAATAAACGGTCTGTCCTTTGATCAGACTTTTTTCCTTTAAAACATTAGTGGTTGACTGCGCATGCAAATTGCAAACCGATAACAGCAGACTGACAAAAAGAACAAATTTATACATGGGTTGATCCTTACGGGTCGGGATTGATATTTTTATAAAACACTGATTCAGTGTAGAAAGATTTGCGACTATCTTTAGTTCCAAAACAATCCGGGAATTAAGTTAAAAAAGCAGGCACCCTGATATGACAGAGTGCCTGAGATGCGAATTATTGAAACGTACCCGATATTGGTCAATACTAACGGCGAAGCTTTAACAGATAAAACACCGGTATACCGCTTAAGGCAATGAATAGTCCGGGCCAGGTAAACTGAGGCTTATAAATGATGAGCAATATACAGAATGCCACACCCATCAAAATATACAATCCAGGAAGAAAAGGATACAGCGGCGCTTTGTAGGGACGCTCTACATCTGGCTTTGTATACCGGAGAATAAAAATTCCTCCTATAGTAAGCACATAGAAGATCACGGCAACGAAGGTGATCATATCCAGCAAATCCCCATAACGCCCGCTCAGGCACAGTACACATGCTATGATACATTGTACCCAAAGAGCAAATTCCGGAACGGCATGTTTGTTAAGCTTTGCAATTTTGTCGAAAAACACTCCATCACGGCTCATACTGTAGTAGACCCTGGCTCCGGCAAGTATCAAGCCATTGTTACAGCCAAACGTTGCGATCATAATCAGTACTGCAATGATAGCTGTTCCGCTGCTTCCGAATATTGCTTCTGAAGCTGCAATCCCTACTCTGTCCTTTTCAGTGAGTGCAATCTGATCCATTGGAAGTACAGCTGTGAACATCAGATTTAAAAGAATATAAATCGCGGCAACCATCACTGTTCCCAAAAGCAGACTCAATCCGATATTCTTCCTGGGATTGGTAATTTCTCCTGCTACAAAGGTAACATTGTTCCACGCCTCGTAGCTCATGATCGATCCCACCAGAGCCGAAGCAACCGCGCCACCAATAGCAGCTTTTCCTATGTATTCTGAGGATGAGCCATCAATATTGATCCTGTGTAGTTTCCACGCTTCACTCCAGTTCAGATTCCATACATCGGCCTTAAAAAAAATAAAACCAAAAATGATCAGACCGATAATACTAAGCAGTTTGGTGGAAGTAAATACAGTCTGAATAATTTTTCCGCCCCGTACGCCATTTTTATTTACATATGTCAGAAACACAATCAGCCCGATTGCAATCAGCTGAGCCGGAGACACCTTGAAATTCCCGAGAGTAAAGACAACCAGATCTTCACTGGCCCAGGGCAGAAAATAAGCTAAAAACTTCGAAAATGATACACCCACTGCCGCTATGGTACCTGTCTGGATTACGGCGAAAAGGCTCCAGCCATACAAGAATGCCACCAGTGGATTATAAGCTTCCCGCAGGTAAACATATTGTCCTCCGGCTTTGGGATACATCGCGCTCAGCTCACCATAGCTCAGCGCAGCAGCAAGCGTCATAAAACCACCGATCAGCCAGACGGCAATCAACCAGCCTGATGAGCCGACGTTCCGTACAATATCAGCGCTGACAATAAAAATGCCTGAACCGATCATACCTCCCGCTACCAGCAGAGTGGCGTCTATTAAGCCGATCTCTCTTTTAAGTTCTGTTTCCTGTGTCTGAACATCAATCATTGTAGTACGGCGTGGGTTAGCGGGGTCGACGGCTCAGATTCAGGAATACGTCCCTGTAGCTTTGACAATGAAACATTGGGTAAATGAGGTAATACGAGCCTGGCAAAATGTTCAGATTCTTCCATCAGCGGGAAACCCGAAAATATAAAAGCTCTGATGCCCATTTGCATATAACGATTAAGCTTGGCGATAATCTGCTCAGGGCTTCCGACCAATCCGCTGCCACAGCCAGAGAAAACCTTCCCGATATGAGTCCAAAGAATATCCTCGGTGTAGCCGTCTTCGTCTGCTGTTTCGCGCAGCTCATCCTGGCGAAGTACACCCAAAGACCGTGAATCCTCTCCCCTGGCTCTGATCTCAGCCGCTTTTTTCTCGTCAAACTTCGACATCAGTTTTCTTGCATAAGCTCTTGCTTCTGCTTCAGTTTCTCTTACAATGACATGTATCCTGAGTCCGAAATCAATTTTACGCCCGTGCTCAGCAGCCCTCGCAGTCATATCCTGCATGGTCGCATAGATACTTTCCTCTGACTCGGGCCAGGTGAGAAATACATCACAATGTTTGGCGCACACCTGCCTTGATCCTTCTGAAGTACCTCCAAAATAAAGCAGCGGACCTCCGTTTTGCTGATAGGGTTTCACCGGATCAGCTGGCATGTGGAACTGATATATTTCTCCGTCGTAGTCGATCCTGTCCTGGGTCCAGGCCTGTTTGAGAATTTCTATTGTTTCCTGGCATCTCAGGTAGCGCAGATCCGGATTTTCCCGAAGTCCGGGAAGATCTGAATTAATGATGTTCAGAACCAGCCTTCCTTCCAGCATGTGGTCCAGAGAGGCAATCGCCCTGGCCAGCATCGGCGGATGAATTTCTCCGGTGCGTATTGCTGTTAACAGATTGATTCTGTCAGTCTGAGGGGCTATACCGGCCGCAAATGTGAGCACATCCTGACCTACCGTATAGGCAGTCGGTAACAAAATATTGGTAAATCCCAGCTGCTCTGCATTCCTGGCAATAGCTGCACAGTGTTTAAAGCTGCTGCGACGCTGGGTATCAAGTACGCCCAAATGCTGTGTATCGCCACCTATAATATCGTCAAACCATGAAATCTCTGCCACCTGCTCGGGCGTTCTTACGTCAATAGGTACTATCTGTGATAACATTACTTCTTACTGGTATTTTTTACGTAAATGGTTTTGCCTTCCTTGATCGTCTCCAACACCTGAATGTCTTTGATTTTTAGCGGGTCAATAGAAGTAGGATCGTCCGAGAGTATCACCAGATCCGCCAGTTTGCCTTTCTCAATCGAGCCTTTGTTCTTTTCCTCAAAATATTGATAGGCTCCATTGATTGTAATCGCGCGCAGCCCCTCAGCAACAGTTACCCTTTCGTCCGGACCGATCACCACATTGGTTCTTGAAAGCCGGTTTACAGAAGATCCAAGCAAAAAAAGCTGGCTGATAGGCGTGATACCGAAATCAGTATGATTGGTAAAAGTGATACCGCGCTTGATCGCAGATTTAAGCGGACTAGAGAAAAATGCACGCTCTTTACCAAGGTTCTTGACGTGAACATCACCCCAAAAGAAAGTATGGTTTGTAAAAAACGACGGAACCAACCCCAGTTGCTTGTATTTATCAAGCTGATCGGGCCTTACAAATTGTGAATGGATTACAACCGGCCTGTGCGCTGCTGCCGAAATACCTGTCTGCAGATTTGCGTTTTCAATTGCCTTGATATACATGTCCACTGTGGCATCTCCGTTACAATGCACATAAGGCTGAATACTATTTTTGATCCCTGTCACAATTACCTTGTTGAGCACTTCCTGGGTCACGTTCGCAAAACCGGTACATTCATCATGGTTACAGCCGGGTACCTCGGTCAGGTAAGGTTTTGAGAAAAACGCCGTTTTGCCTTGCGGAGATCCATCTGCTGTAACTTTGAAACCTCCGAGTTTGAGGTGTGCATCGTAAGTGCCGAACTGATAAGATTTATCAGCGATCAGTTTGTCCAGAAAAAGGTAGTAGGGAAGCGAAATGATATCAATGTACAAGACCTTAGCTTCAGCTGCTTTCTTTAAAAGCTCCACCGATTCAAGGCTAGACAACCCGTCCTGAGCCGTTGTAATGCCCACACTTGCATAAAGCTGTTGCTGTTGTTTTAACTGCTCGAATTTCTCTTCCAGCGTTAATTTTCTCGCTTCTGCCCGTTTCACCAACCTGGCTGCCGATTCCTGTAACAGGCCGGTCGGTTCCTGTGAACCTTTTTTTCTGACAATCGTGCCACCGTCAGGATCCTTCGTAGTCTGATCTATAGACGACAGTTTCAGCGCAAGCGAATTGGCAACGACCATGTGCCCCGAAGCATGCGTGAGCACCACAGGATTATCAGGAAACGCCTGATCCAGGTCGCTCTTTTCGGGATGACGATGCTCCTCCAGCTGATCGGTATCGTAGCCAAAGGCAGAAATCCATTCTCCGTCTTTAATATCGTTATCCTTTTTAAATTTGGTCAGAACAGCAACAATGTCTTTAATGTTACGGACTGTTCCCATTGGCGGTGGCGAAAGGTTTGCATTTCTGGTCTGTCCCAATCCCATAAAGTGACTGTGCCCGTCAATGAAGCCCGGAATCAGGGTCTTACCTTTCAGATCCACAACCTGCGTGTTCTTTGCTTTTAGCTTTAACACGTCTGCGTTCGATCCAACGGCAAGAATCTTTCCCTGGCCTATTGCTACCGACTGTGCAAGGGAATTATCAGCATCAATGGTAAGTACTTTTGCATTAATAAAAATCTTGTCGGCAGTCTGTTCACTTCGGGTATTATCACGATCCGTTTGCCTGAACGCCACAAAAAAAAGCGATACCAATACTGCAAGAATTGTTCTTTTCATTTTCAGTTAATTTTGTTCAAATTTTATATGCTCCTGTTGATTCAATAAACTGTATTGCCTACCTGGGCGCAAGCTTATTGTAGGCCAATTCGTTGCTAGGCACAGGCCATACATAGTTGGCGGCAGTCGGGGCAATAGCAGGAGCTGTACCCGCATTACCTACTTTGGCAGGAAGCGGCTGGCCGGTTCTGAAAAGATCGTGAGACCTGAAACCTTCTCCGAGTAATTCAATTCGTCTTTCCTTTTGAATCGTTGCTACAAGTTCGGTTTTAGTAGCTACACCCGTGCTGAATCTGTGGCTGGCATCCGAACGATTACGCACCGCCTGCAGCAAGGCAGTTGCCTTCTCCAGATCATTGTTTTGTGCTGCGGCTTCGGCATAATTCAGCAAAATTTCTGCATACCTTATTACGGGAATGTAGGTTGTAAAAGGCGCCGAATTTTTTGAGAATTTCCTAAGCAGATTCTGCCCTGTCGCGTTGGTGGTGAGCAGCCCTTTTCTCGCATCTTTTGATTCCGCACCAAAAACGGGGTCAGAAACGATTGCAGCCGTGTTCAGATAAATAACCGGTGTGAGGTAATTACTGGCCAGAGAGCTCTGTAGCCCCGGCGCTTCCGCAGGCAAAAGGAATGGTATTGTGAAAATCGATTCACTGCCTGTGTAGGAGCCTGTGAAAACGCTGCTTATATCTGCTTCCAGTTTATGCGTAAGACTTGCTGATACATACTGAAATGGAGCCGCGGCTGAAACAATCTTGGCAGCTTCGGCAGCCACAGCTGCATAATCTGCTTTCACCAGATTCACTCTGGTTTTCAAGGCAATTGCCGATGCCTTATGTGCTCTTGATGAGTTCAGTAATGCAGTGCTGTAAGTGGCGGGCAGGTCTGTTTCTGCCTGATCCAGATCTTTCAGAATCTGCTCATACACCTGAGCCACGGTACTAAATGCCAAATCATTATTTCCGCCTGAGGTTTCTCCCTTCAGTCGTAGCGGCAGACCCACCGCAGAACTACTTTGCGTGTAGGGCTTGGCATAAGTTTGAACAAGGCTGAAATAACTGAGTGCCCTGATAAATTTAGCCTCGGCGATATAGGCATTCTTTGTGGGCTGGTCTATCACAGAAATATCTTCACTCAGTTTATCAATCAGCGTATTGGCCGAATTGATCGTGCGGTAAGCAGCACTCCAAACCGCATTGACAAAATCTCCGGAGCCGGTGATTGACTGGTTCCACACGTTGGCACCGGTGGAATTGTTTCCGTCATTCTGGCTGAACTCGTTTCCTCTCTGCTCGCTGAAAATAATGTAGCGCCCACCATAGAAAGATTCTGCTCCAAGCTGACTATAAAGTCCATTTACTTGTGAGAGGATTTTTGCAGGTGTCGAAAATGCCGTCTGCTCGGAGATACTGGTCTGTGGTTGCAGATCCAGAATATTGCTGTGGCAGGATAAGACAGCGATAGAAAAACTGCTCCACAAAAGCGTTCTTTTAAATGCCTTTCCCGTTATATATGTCTTTTTCATTTGATTCAGATGATATTAAATGTCAATTGCTTAGAAACCCAGATTTAACCCAACTGTGAACACCGAAGCATTTGCAGGAACGTTCTGATCTTTTCCGGAATTGATCGAATTTCCATTGATTGATATTTCAGGATCAGAGCCGGTGTACTTCGTAAGCGTCAGGATATTGGAAGCCTGCACATAAACCCGGGCAGATGAAATGTAGCGCCCGATGCCTTCTGAGCTCAGTGGTACGCGGTAATTGAGCGCGATATTTTTCAGTTTAATAAAAGAGCCATCTTCAACATTGGCCGCATTTGCAGACGAGAAACCACCAGTGAAACTGTCACCCCAAACCAGTTTTGGGATGTCCGTGATCTGTCCCGGTGTAGTCCAGCGGTCTTTTATGAAAGTCCCGTTGTTGAAATAACGCTGATCAGAAATAGTGGATCTTGTTCCGTTGTAAAGCTTATTGCCGCCAGAGAATATCAGCCCGATATTCAAATCAAACCTGCCCAGAGAGAGATTGTTGTTCAATCCACCGTAATAGGTTGGAAGCGACGGCCCCTGTATTCTTCCATCCGCATAGTTGTCGATAACCGGAGCCGCTTCTCCGTTCAAATAGGTAAATGCTTTGGTGACAGCGTCATACTGCACTTCCCTGTCATTGCGGTTGATGTAGATTCTGTTACCATTTTCAGGATTGATACCATTCACAGGCACAGCAAATATAGATCCTACCGAATAGCCCTCCCGGGTCACATTTTGTATACCAAAAGTACTTAGCACAGCCGGATAGATATCACCACCTGCACCCAGAGACGTTACTTTGTTTTTTAATGTTGATATATTGAAATCAGTGGACCAGCGGAACGATTTATGCTGAATAAGTTGCGTAGTAATCGCCAGCTCTATCCCTTTGTTGTAAAGCGAACCCACGTTTGCAGCAATAGAATTACCCGGAATTCCCTGAGACAACGCCTGAGGCGCATTCAGTATCAGCCCGTCAATGTTGTTCTGATAGTAGGCTGCTTCTACCGTAAACCGGTTATTGAGAAGTCCCGCGCTAAAACCGACATCGACCTTCTTGCTGGTTTCCCATTTCAATGAGGAATTACCTGCCTGACTAAAATACAGTGTTGGCAAACCGGAATAGGTGCCACTGCTGTATTGTGACAGCGACGCGTAATCATCCAGACTGCTGTTGCCTACCACACCATAACTTCCGCGAATCTTCAGGTTGTTAACCCATTTGGATATACCGGCATTTTGAAAAAAGCCTTCTTCTGAAATATTCCAGCCCACAGATCCTCCTCCAAAATTACCCCACTTGTTTCCCTCTGCCAGAGCAGAAAGTCCGTCACGCCTCAGGTTCACACTTAGCAGGTATTTTTTGCGGTAGTCGTAATTCACAGTACCAAAAAACGAGAGCAAACCATTCTCTGCCTGCACATTAGCAGCAGGAACTATGTTGGTAAAGCCGCCCTGATAACTCGAATAAAAAGGATCAGACAATCCTGAGCGCGTGGCTCCCCAACCTTCGATTTTCCTGTAGATTTCTTCATGCCCCAAAAGCACCCGCAGATTATGACTTTCTGCGATTTGCGTGTCGTAGCTCAACGTGTTGGTCCAGTTCGAACGGAAATATTTTGAATTCGAATTTGTTGCAGCACCACCATTCGGGAATCCTTCCGAACTGAACGGATTACGAAAACTGGTGTTCTCCACCACCAGATTATTCACTCCATAAACGGTTTTGAATTTCAGGTTGCTGAGCAATGCGACCTCTGCAAATACGCTTCCGATGAGTGTATTGTTTTCTGATGTATTCTTATCCAGATCCAGGATCGTTTGCAAATTATATGAATTGAATACACCTAATGAAGGACTGTTAGGACCATAACCTATATTGCCGTTGGCCGTGTTGATGTTATAGCTGCCATCCGTGTTATAAACAGGTACGTTGGGAGGCAGAATGTAGGTCAGTCTGGCCAGAGGTTGCAAACCAATATACTGTGTATTTACGCTATTGCCCGATGAGGAGGTGATTGAATTCGGAGCGACCCCTCCTGAATTAGGCCCGCTGTTAATCGAATTGGTAAATGACACATTGGTTCCCAGAGTAATAAACCTGTTCAATTTATGATCCAGGTTCAGCCTGGCACCCTGTCTTTTGAACTTATTGGTTTTAAGAATCCCGTTCTGATCAGAATAATTAACCGCAGCGAAATAAGACGTTTGTTCTGTTGCACCCGAGAAACTCACGTTGTGATTGTGTGAGACGGCAGTCTGGTAGGCAACATCATACCAGTCGGTACTGATAGGGCTTCCATCCGCGTTGGTGCCCAGCACAAAACCTGGTGTGAGTCCGGCATTCACCCTCGCTTCATTTTTAATCGTCACATAATCCTGCGCATTCAGCATTTCAGGTAAATTGAACGGCTTACTGAAACTCAGCCAACCGTCGTAAGTAACCTTAGTGCCACCTCTTTTACCTTTTTTGGTTGTGATCACCACTACCCCGTTTGCTGCGCGGGAACCGTAGATAGCCGTTGCCGACGCATCTTTCAATACATCTATTGATTCAATATCATTTGGATTGATATCCGCCAAAGGGTTATTGCCCACAGCTCCACCCGCTGAGCCGGTGAAAACTGTAACTCCATCTACAATAAACAATGGGTACACCGAGGATGTAATGGAATTGATTCCCCTGATTCTGAAAACCGGCGTGCTGTTGAGCGTACCGCTTGGTTGAACGATATTGACGCCTGCCGCCTGTCCTCCCAGTAGCTGGTCGAGACTTTGCGCAGGTCTGTTTTCGAGCTGATTGGCATTGATCTTGGAGACAGAACCTGTGAAAGATTTTCTACTTTCACTTGTATAACCCGTTACAATGAGCTCATTGAGTTGCCTTGTATCTACAGCAAGCCTTACATTGATTTCTTTGGACTCACCACCAAACCTGATTTCCTGACTAACGTACCCGATAAAAGTGAACACCAATGATCCTGTACTCTGGGTTACACGTATCTTATAATTACCTTGTTCATCGGTCTGAAACCCCGTTTGTGTTCCTTTGACAAGGATATTGACGCCAGGTAAACCTTCACCTTTATCGTCTGTTACCTTACCTGCAATTTCCTGATCCGCTTTTATCTGCAGATTTGCAGTATTGTGAACCCGGCTGTTTTGATGTGATCGGTTCTCAGTTACTGCCGGTATTTTTCCGGCATGAGCCGCTGAAAGCAACGGTACCGAGCTCATTGTGCAGACAAGTGCAGCGAGAAAAAATCTGCTTCGCCCAAAACGCCTGCCCGGAGTAATCCTGGCGGAGATTAATAGTTGTTTTTTCATATTTACGTGTCAAACCCCCCGAAGCTTTATCCGGGGTTAAAAGTGGGATTAATAATAAGAGCAGCGAAAATTATCGTTAAAATACGGGCATAGAAAAGCCTTATCCGCCTTTTCGGACGGACTCAAATTCAGTCAAAAACTTTATCTGATTTTCAACAACTTGTTTGAATTGGTAGGAATATCATGGTGGGTCAGGGTTATAATTTTATATTAATCTACTTATCCGATAGGCAAATGTCGTATTATTTTTTTTCAGAACAAGACTTTTCTTAAAAAATCCACACGATGAATTTTCAACGCCTTCTCAAAACACGAAATAATACAATTTAAATTAATGCTCGAATCTTTAAAGAATACTCGCGAACAAGCCCAAGCAACATATCTGGCGAATATCTTTCACTAATTGTACGAAGGAATCAGGACGATGCTACTTTCCAAAGTGGCGGATCGGAAGTACTTTTGCGCGTAAGCATGCTTCAATAAGTTATCAGAAATCTCAAAAATGGAAATTACCGCCCTGTCCGAAGGATTATTTACTGTAGATCGAAGTAAAATATTTGTTCCCTACAATGGTCAGCAGGCTTCCGGACCTGGGGGTGTACTGATAGGCGTAACTCCTTTTCTGATAAGTACTGGCAATGAATACATCCTGCTGGATACCGGCCTTGGATATGAAAAAGATGGCAAGCTGCAGATTCTCCAATCTCTGCAAGACCAAGGAATCCAGCCAGAACAGATAACCCATGTGATCCTTTCTCACCTGCACAAGGATCACACCGGCGGAAGTGCCGGCAAAACCAGCGGCACCTCCTATCAGCTTACTTTTCCCAATGCGAAGTATTACCTGCAGAAACGCGAACTGGATTTTGCCAGACAGCAAACAGATAATCCATCCTATCACCACCCTGCGCTGAATTTGCTAGCTGATCATCCACAGGTCGTTTTCTTAGATGATGATGCAGGGCAAATTACCGGACAGGTCCATTTCGAGGTTAGCTCAGGACATACCCCATTTCACCAGACGATAACGATTAAAGATGGAGAAAAAACCATTTTTTATGGTGCTGATGAATTGCCTCAATACAGCTATCTGACCAATAATTTCAATTATAAGAATGATTTCAACGGACGCCAGTCTATGGATTTGAGAACAAAATGGCACACCCAGGCCCAGCAGGAGCATTGGACTGTACTTTTCTGCCACGCAAAGCAGCGGTCTGTTGCAGAACTTTGATCGTTATTGAATACATCAACCCTTATTCTTTCCTGAAAATATCCTTGGCAGAGAATAACCCAGCGTCCATTCAATGTAGTCAGCTTTTCCGGCATGCGCCTTAATGGACACGCCCGCATACATTTCACGCATTAGCTTGTAGCGCACCCCTATCCGAAGAAACATCGGACCTACTTCCCCATTGAAATCATTCCGGTGGAGATAATAACCTACGTTTCCGTTCAGATATAGTCTTGATGTCAATATATGATCAATATAAAAAGCAGGACCGCCCGAGAGCAGTGCGCCTGCTTCGCCCGCATCGGATCCTGCAACCAACGCATCGTTTCCGGATGCCGAGTAGTACAGATCACCTCCTGCTCCCAGCCTCCATTTCGCACCCAAAGATCTGCTGATGTATGCGCCCAAAGTGGATTTGAAGTAACGTTTCTCATTCTCAGGGTTGAGTTGCTTGATTCCGGCTGCATAATTAATATGCAGGGCAAAATTATTTTCAAATGGCTCTACAGCCTGTTTTCTGAAAATATCCCCGACGACTTTGGGATAATAGGTCACGGACAGCGTTGTCGGAATCAGGTTAATTCCCTTATTAGGTTGTTTGATAGAGCCGTTGGAAAAATGCTTGAAGGCTAGTCCGGCACCAAGTTGAAAATGCTTGCCAAGCCTGTAGTTGGCCTGCGCGCCGAGATCAATATAGACGTTCCGTTTGGTACCCAACATGATATTCAGCGGATTTTCCTCTTCATCAAATGGCCGGAAATCAGAAGCAATCCCCAGTGAGATCCGGTAATTAAAATCCCATCGGCTGAATCTTGCCGGCTTGATTGGTATAGCAACAAATCCGTAAAGTGCAACGGGTGTTCCTATTTCAGGTTTATGAAAAGTACTGCTATACAAACCGATTCCATATATCGGAAAATTATGTCGTTGGTGATAGGGATCTGATCCCGCCCTGGTCTGCCAACCCACTCTCAAATTGACACCATTATAATAAATGTCGTTAAAATCTTCCTTTACCTGAGCGTTGTTGGCGATCATGCCCCCATTCTCATTTTCGATCTGAAAAATCAATAATGGCTTTTTGCTAAGTGTGGGTGCCTCAGCGGTATCTCTTTGCACAGCATAACGGGGATAAATCTGCGCTGTAACCGGAGCATAAATCAAAACAATAATAAACAGAACGGTAAGTCTGTAAATACCTGACTTCATAAGTGTTTGTTGATGAAATGTTATATTCCAAACTGTATGTTTGGAATATCATATTAAGTTTTGGTCACTGAATCTGATTCTTAACCAGCTGCAAATTTACTGCGGATTTGTATTGTGCAAAACAATTTCACGACTGAAACAGCCAAACCAGCCCCCGAAACGTCGCTGACTATTCACCCGCAGTTTTGTCCGTTTCAACTATTTCACTCTTCCAATACGCATCAGGTATCCTGAGTTTTGCATCACAAAAATCAACAACCAAACATGATGCAATTCAAAATACTTGCTGCTCTTGTATGCTCTTCGCTTTTGGTGGGCACCGCGCGGGCACAAACCAGTGTAACGCTGCAAAATGCACTTGAATATTCATTGGCCAACAGCGAGGTGATCAAACAGGCCCGGATCGATATAGAGAATGTTGCACAAAAAGTGGTCGAAACCAAAGCTGGTGCGCTTCCAAAAGTTGACGTGACCAGCTCGGTTACGGGCAATATTCTTGTTCAACAGTTTGTATTACCTGCTGAGGCTTTCGGAGGTGCGCCGGGTGAATTTCTGGCCATCAGAGCCGGACAAACCTGGAGTGCTATGTCTCAGGTACAGCTAAGCCAGCAGATTTTCAACAAGCAAGTATTCACCGGATTGAAAGCAGCCAGAAGCAGTGTTGAATTTTACGAATTATCGGCAAAGCTTAGTGAAGAAAACGTGATGCAGCAGGTAGCCGCCAACTTCTATCAAACGGTTATCACCCGTGAGAAAATCAAAGTGGTGGATGCAAACATTGAGCGCATTGATCAACTGGAAAAAATCATTCGTGGACAGTACGAAAATGGGCTGGCCAAAAAAATCGACCTCGACCGCGTGCTGGTAAATAAAAGTAACGTAAAGACGCAGCGTCTGGAGCTTGTAAACGCGATTTCTCAACAGGAAAATATGCTGAAATACTACATGGGAATGCCGATTGACACCGACATCACGCTTGTAGACCACACTATTGAAAATACACAACTTCCTGCTGCGCAGCCTGTAAGTAATGAGCCTTTCGATCCACGGATACTGCTTTCCTACCAGGTGCTTCACAAACAACAGGAGCTTTTGGATTTTCAACGGCAGGCCATTATCGCAGAAGCTTATCCGACACTTTCGCTGAGTGGAAATTATACGTATAACACCCAGAGTAACAAGTTCAACCTTTATAGTGGAAAGGCGCTCAGCTTTGATGCTTCCGCAGTGAGTCTGAACCTGAAAATCCCGGTTTTTGACGGTTACTCCCGACGGGCAAGAAGAAAACAAACCGAATTCGACATCATGAAAGGAAATGAGGATATCCGCAAAACGAATAATAATCTGCATCTGAATTACAGTAACGCGCAGAAACAACTTGCCTACGGACTTGAAGCGATTAACGCTCAGAAAGTCAATCAGGAATTGGCTCAGGAGGTTTTTGAAAGCACGCAGAACAATTATAAAAATGGGCTGGCTACGCTGACTGATCTGCTGGACGCGGAGTCTGAGCTGGTTACGGCACAAAACAGTTACAATGAGGCGCTACTGAACTACAAAGTGGCTGAAATAGAACTTATCAAGTCCAGAGGAGACATAAAATCACTCATAAACAAATAGGTCATCAGCCATATAGTATTCTAAAATAAAGATCGCAATGAAAAAAATCATCATAACCATCGTCACCCTTGTAGCAGCCGGCGCACTGATCGGGTTTGTTTTAAGTAACAATAAAAAGAAGAATCAGGAAAAAATAGAAATTGTCAACAAAGGTAGTGGAGCAGCTTCTGTGAAGACAGTTAAAGTTGCCATGAAAGATCTGGATTCCGATTTCAATTCCAATGGAAATTTTGTACCCAATCAGGATCTGAAACTGATGGCGGAGACCAGCGGAATCATTAGTGGAATTAAAGTTAGAGAAGGAGACCGCGTCAGCAAGGGGCAGATTCTGGCAACGATAGATGAGAAATTCCTTTCCCTTGATCTTCAAAATGCGGAGGATTCCTATCAGAAATTAAAAACCGATCAGCAGCGCTACGAAAGCTCTTTCAAAACTGGAGGTGTTACCCAGTCACAGCTGGACGATATCAATCTGCAGCTCAGAAATGCCGATAACAAGGTACAGCAGGCCAAAAGAAGGATTAGTGATGCGCATGTAAAAGCACCAATCTCGGGAACGATCAACAAACGCTATATTGAGGTAGGAACTTATCTTTCGGCAGGTACCGCTCTGTTTGACATCGTGGATGTATCTCAGCTTAAACTGACGGTGGCCGTTAACGAGAGTCAGGTAGTACAGTTGAAAAACGGTGATAAAGTAGATATCAAAGTTCCTGTTTTTCCTCAGGATTCTTTCACAGGCAAAATCTCATTTATTGCAGCACGTGCCGATGGTGCGTTGAACTTCCCTTTGGAGATCAAGGTCGATAATGACCGTAACAATAAAATTCGCGCAGGTATGTACGCAACGGCAGTGTTCAAATTCGAAAAACAAGGCCAGGCCATCGTAGTGCCGAGAAGTGCATTTGTAGGTAGTGTAAATTCCAATCAGGTGTATGTACTGGAGGGAAGTAATAAAGCGAGATTGAAGACAGTAACACCAGGACCAATTATGGGCGAATCCGTTGTGGTACTTTCCGGGCTTACTGAGGGAGAATCAGTGATTACTTCCGGACAAATCAACCTCATTGACGGTGCTACAGTTGTAGTTCAAAATAACTAACCAAAGGTAAATCAGCTTCTTCCGCTACGGAAGGCATCTTATCTGCAAAAAAATAGAATTATATGCTTTTAGCCAATATATCCATTAAACGTCCCACGCTGGTGATCATCGTATTCATTGCGTTGACACTGTTTGGACTGATCAGCTATTTTGCACTCAACTACGAGCTGCTGCCTAAGTTCTCACCTGGTGTTGTTTCCATCAATACGGTATATCCCGGGGCATCTCCCGGTGAGGTGGAAAATACGGTAACTAAAAAACTCGAAGACGCCGTTGCAACGATGGAAAACATCAAAAAACTCGAAGCGACATCCTACGAAAGTCTTTCTTCGATTGTCATCACTCTGACTGACAATGCCGATGTCGATCTGGCACTTAACGATGCCCAGCGCAAGGTGAACGCCGTATTGTCGGAATTACCGGATGATGCAGAAACGCCGTCACTGAACAAGTTTTCTCTTGATGACCTGCCTATCATCACCATGGCTGCTACTGCGAAAATGGATGACGCCGCTTTTTTTGATGTGATGGACAAACGGATCCAACCTATCCTTTCCCGTGTCAACGGAGTTGCACAGGTGAACCTGATTGGCGGACAGGAACGTGAGATTCAGGTTAATGTGAATTCGGCCAAACTTCAGGCTTACGGGCTCTCTATCTCACAGGTTCAGCAGGCCATTATGGCTTCTAACCTTGATTTTCCAACCGGAAGCGTAAAATCAAAAAATCAGGACATCCTGGTTCGCCTTGCAGGGAAGTATAAATCCGTAGACGAGCTGCGTAACCTGATCGTAGCTACCAGCGAAGAAGGTGCTCAGATCCGTCTTACAGAGATAGCCGACGTACAGGACGTTCAAAAGGATGTTGAAAAAATCGCGCGTGTTGACCGTCAGAGCGCCTTGACTGTCCAGATTATCAAACAATCCGACGCCAATGCTGTGGAAGTAAGCAAGGCTGTGAAAAAGATCCTGGTCGAGTTGCATGAAGAATACAAAAACATTGGTTTGAATATCTCCATTGCCAGTGATGGCTCTGAGTACACCCTTGAATCAGCAGATGCGGTAGTTTTTGACCTGGTACTTGCAATTGTGTTGGTGGCTGTAATTATGCTGCTGTTTTTGCATAGCCTTCGTAATGCGATGATCGTAATGATTGCCATTCCGGCATCTCTGATCGCGACATTTATTGGCATGTACCTGATGAATTTTTCCTTGAACCTCATGTCACTGATCGCACTTTCACTTGTGGTCGGGATTCTTGTCGATGATGCGATTGTGGTAATCGAAAACATCTACAGACATATGGAGATGGGTAAAAACCGCGTTCGCGCTTCTATCGACGGAGCAAAAGAAATTGGGTTTACGGTTATATCCATTACGCTGGTTATCGTGGTGGTATTCCTACCTATATCACTCAGCAGCAGCATGGTGGCACTCATTCTAAGGGAATTCTGTCTGGTAGTAGTGATTGCGGTACTTTTAAGTCTGGTAACATCCTTCACGCTCGTGCCACTGATGACCTCGCGTTTTGGGAAACTCGAACACATGACCAACAAAAGCCTGTATGGCCGTTTTATCTTGTGGTTCGAAAAACAGATTGAGAAATTTACAGTCTGGATAGCCGGACTCTTGAAATGGTGTCTGTCGCACAAGGTAGTTACCCTTGCGCTGATTACGGTGCTGCTTTTCGGCTCATTCACACTGATTACCAATAAATTCATCAGTTCAGAATTCATGCCGATGGGTGACAGGGGAGAATTTTTGGTACAGATTGAGCTGCCAAAGGATGTATCTATTGAACAAACCAATCAACTGACCAGAAGAGCGGAAGATTACCTTTCTTCGAAAAAAGAAGTAACCAAGATCATTACGACAGTAGGACAATCCAGTTCAGGCGGGATCGCCACGCTCTCTCCTACTTACCAGTCTGAGATCACGGTGCAGCTTGTAGATAAAAAAGACAGAGCTGAGTCATCCGATATATTCGCTGCCAAAATAAAGCAGGAATTGGAAAAAGAACTCACAGGAGCAAAGGTTAAAACATTGCCAATCAACATCATAGGTATGGCTCAGCGTGCGCCTGTTGAAATGGTAGTAACCGGCTCCGACCTGGATAGCGTTACTGCCTATTCTGAAAAAGTATTGGCCAAACTTCGTGACATCCCGGGTGCAGTGGAAGCGAAGCTTTCAGCCGAGTCAGGAAATCCTGAAATCTCTGTACAGGTGGATCGCGATAAAATGGCGGCACTTGGTTTGAACCTGCAGACTGTCGGAGGAACCATGCAGCTGGCATTCAATGGTAATACGGATGGCAAATTCCGTCAGGGACAATATGAATACGATATCAACGTCCGCTTTGACGATTATGACCGCAAGAATGTGAATGATGTGAGCAATATTCAATTCACCAATTCACGCGGTGAGCTTGTAAAGCTTTCTCAGTTTGCTTTAATCAGTGAAAGCTCGGGGCCGAGTCAGTTGGAACGAAGAGATAAAAACACATCTGTGAAGGTGCAGTCTCAGGCGATAGGCCGTTCCGCAAGTGCGGTGGTGGCTGATCTTGAAACGGCGATCAAAGATACGCCAAAGCCATCGGGAGTTAATTACTTCTGGGGTGGAGATATGGAAAGTCAGTCTGAAGGTTTTGGCTCACTGCTGGTAGCTTTGGTAATCTCGATCCTGTTGGTATATTTTATCATGGTAGGTCTGTACAACAGTTTTGCTTATCCATTGGTAGTTCTTTTCTCTATTCCACTTTGTGTGATAGGTGCGTTGCTTGCCCTGGCACTTACCAACAACACATTGAATATTTTCACCATGCTGGGGATGATCATGCTGATCGGGCTTGTTGCTAAAAACGCGATTATTCTTGTCGATTTTACTAATCAGCTTAAAGCAGAAGGAAAGAAAACCTACGAGGCATTGTTCCTGGCGAATCGTGCGCGTCTGAGACCTATCCTGATGACAACCATTGCCATGGTAATTGGTATGCTGCCCATTGCAATGGCCAGCGGCGCAGGAGCAGAACTTAAGAACGGACTTGCCTGGGTGATCATTGGTGGATTGATGAGCTCGCTTTTCCTGACACTGATCGTTGTGCCGGTTATTTACCAGATATTTGACAATGTGATGGATCGCTTCGGCTGGAACACGCCTCCATTACCTGTTGATGAACTGGCAGCTGAACCTTATGAGCACAAGGAAGTGTTGGAATATTGATAGATAAAAGTTGTGTTGTGTCAGGTAAATTAATTTTTACCTGACACAACAGTTAACAAAAAGCCTCAGTATGAAAACGATATTAAACGCAAAAAGTACACTTCTCAAATATTGGTACCTTCCCTTGATTATAGGCATTTTGCTTACACTCACAGGACTTTATGTTTTTTCAGTACCCCAGGAAGTAACGACAGTAGTGGTCACTTTGATCAGTCTGTTTATCATTTTGAGCGCCGCTGCGGAGCTGTTTTTCTATTCCAGAAGCAATCTTCAAAATAAGGCCCTGCATATCGCCGGAGCTCTCTTTATTGTTTTATCAGGAATATATTTTCTTTTCAATCCCGGCTCCGCCACTACGCTGATCGCGCTGCTGCTGGCCATTCAGTTAGCGGTAAGATCTCTGCAGGGACTGATGTTCTCGTTTGGTCTTAAATCGCGCGGTGTACCCAACTGGCATTTACTTGCCCTGTTGAGCGCAGCAGGTATCGCCTCGTCGGTCATGCTTGTGACTAACCCTGAGATCATTGGTGTCTCTATTGTTCTGTTCACCGGTATTGCCCTGATCCTAATAGGTTTAATTCTCATTGGACTCTCTTTGATCATGAAAAGATTTGGGGCTATGTTTACCTCCATGACCAATGGCATGGGCAGACAAGGCGGACAGCCTACAGATGTACCTTACGAAATTATACAGGATAAACTCAAAGAGTGATCTTTTGTAAATTCTCAAAAAGGAGTTCAAAGCAAAAAATCAAAGCATGCAACAAACCCTCCCTGTTAAACACCTGATCCGCCAGAGCGGAAAAACCATGCTACTATTGCTGGTGGCATCGCTGATTATAGGCAATAGTAATACCGACGATCTGACGGCGAGCCTGTTCAGGGTTGCTATTTCACTGGGACTTTTTACCGCGGTATTTTTCAGCAACATTGGTATTCTTATCTTTTACCATAAGAAGCAAAACTCGGCTAAAGGGCTGCTGGATAGAAAGACGTTTGTTACGGGTTATCTGTGCACGATCGTATTTGTTGTCATTTGCCAGTATATAGAAAGCATTCTTCGCAGCAAGGGTATTCTTTTGAACAGAGCGGCTAACGATCATTGGCAAAACCTGACGGGTTGGCGGGTATACGCCTATCTTCCCTATGTAAGTTTAATGCTTTACCTTTTCATATTCCTGATACAGAATTTTGTACTGACTCAGTACGAAAAAAGTAGAATTGAACTTGAATTACTGAAGCTAAAATCAATAAATACCGATACCGCCAACCAGTTGTTGCGCCAGCAGATTCAGCCTCATTTCCTCTTTAATGCTCTTAATGTTTTACGGTCTCTTATCAAAAAGTATCCCCAGACCGCGGATGCCTACCTGATCCGTTTATCTGATTTTCTCAGGGCGTCGATCTCTCGGAATGGTTCGGGACTCGCTACGATCCGGGAAGAATTAAAGCTATGTGAAGACTATATGGAAATGCAGCGGATCAGGTTCGGAAATGCTCTGGATTATCAGGTCATGCCGGAAGTTTCTGCCATAGATGAAGATAAATTCCTGCCTTTCTTTTCGCTTCAGCCTCTGTTGGAAAACGCTATCAAACACAACGAACTCACTGAACTACACCCTCTGACGATCACCATTACACGTCAGCAGGATTGCCTGATAGTAAGAAATAATTTCAGACCTAAAAAGATGATGGAAACTTCGACGGGTAGTGGACTTGCGAACCTTAGGGAACGCTACAGAATATTATCAGGAGATAATATTGTGATCGAAACAGATGAGTCATTTTTTTCAGTAAGTATCAAAATTCTTGACCATGAATATAGTCATCATTGAAGACGAACGGCTGACGGCTGAAGATCTTGCCGATATGATTTTACAGCTGGCTCCGGATGCCAACTTGACAGCTTCGCTTAGTTCGGTTCAGGAAGCGGTCCAATACTTTTCCGACTCTCCGCAGCCGGATCTTATATTCAGCGATATCCAGCTGGGCGACGGACTTAGCTTCGATATTTTCAATCAGATCGAAATTAAAATCCCGATCATATTCTGTACTGCTTTTGATGAGTACGCCATTAGCGCCTTTAAAACCAATGGTATCGACTATATATTGAAGCCTTTCAAAGAGCAGGAAATTCAGCAGGCGTTAGACAAATACAAAATGCTGCGCAGTACATCCGCAAGTGACAATTCCCTCAACAGTCTCTTGCAACTTATCCAACAAAAGAATCCTGGCCGGGCAGCGTCGGTATTGGTACATCACCGAGAGAAAATCATTCCTGTCAAGATGGAGGAAATCGCAGTTTTTTATATCAAACACGAGCTCACTCACCTGCACACATTTGACAAAAAAACCTACACGATCAGCAAAACCCTGGATGAATTACAACAGCTTACAGGTCCTGACTTTTTCCGGGCCAACCGCCAGTTTATCATCAACCGCAAATCGGTAGAGAGTGCTGAGCAATACTTCGGCAGAAAGGTTTCCATCGGACTCAATATTCCTTTCGAGTCAATTATAACCGTGAGCAAAGAAAAGATTTCATCATTTCTGGAATGGCTGGAAGGGAATGCGTAGAAGCGTTGCTTCCATTTAGAATGGGATCGACTTGTCGCACTTTACAGTAGTTGTTTGAAGCTACAGTAACTTGTAGTATTATGGTGCGCTGCACCTTCTGTTGCTTCATTGACAATAAGTTGCTACAAATATCTCGGCGCTCTGCACCTTCTTTTGATGGTTTGGAGCACCTCTACATAATAGGTCACTTCAACAAAATTGAAGACATCATAGCAATATAAGTTCTCCCCGGGCTTCACGAAGTGTTGCACTTCATTTTTCACGGTACCTCAGAAATTTCATGCGCGCATTAAGGAGGTTCATCCCTTCCCTTTGGTTAAAGGCAATATCCAGTATGCAAGTAAAATTGGAGTCAGTTTCAACTGACGATGATACTCAATGTAAATACTCCATTCAAGTTTAAGGCGCAGAGCGCTGTAATATTTGTAGCATTATCCGGAAACAGACAATCATCAGTTGCAGCGCACCGCAATAAAAACCTTCCCCACCACTAGAATTCCCCTCGCCCTACCCCCTTTGCCTCCATCCCTCCTTTGCCCTTCCCCCCCTATCCCTGCACTCAAACCTGCTGACTTTTCACCCCGTGATTTGTCCGTTTGAGCCTGAAACAGCTGGAATAATTTTTCTTAACAGTTGAAATTTGTTCAAAACCAAAAACCAAATGTTATGAAAAAATTAATAGTTATCTGTCTCATGCTGGTTGCCAGCACATCAGCATTTTCTCAGTCATTCAGTATCGGGCCCAAAGCAGGGATTAACGTAAGTAACTATACTGGTGGCGATATCGAATCCGACGCACTTGTAGGTTATCATATTGGTGGTATTATCAATTACGGTTTCGGAGAGGTATTTTCTATCCAGCCAGAAGTTCTTTTCTCTACACAGGGAGCAAAAGTGAGTAATGCAGGTCAGAAAAACGACTTCAAAATCAGTTATCTGACAGTTCCGGTGATGCTCAAATTCAAAACAAAAGGAGGCTTTTATCTGGAACTAGGTCCACAGGTCGGTTTCCGTACCTCTTCAAACATTCCTGATCAGACGATAAACAACTTCGCGAAAGGACTGGATCTTGCAGCAGCAGGCGGACTAGGCTTTCAATCTAACATTGGACTGGGCGTGGGCGTGAGATACGTAGCAGGGCTTAGCAAAGTCGGCGATTTTAATGCGGGTAATATCAACCCCGACTTCAGAAACAGCGTGATCCAGGCCAGCATTTTCTGGGCGATTCCGTTTGTGAAATAATCGAAATACGATACACTTAAGCGAAAGCTTAAGGGGGAGCAACACTTCATCAACAGACTTCTTTTTAGAATATAAAGTTTAAAATATTAGCCATGAAAAATAACCATCTTATCAGAATTGCCCTGTTGATTTTTACTTGCGGAATCTTTGCAAACACACATGCACAGAATACACAGGTACATATCACCGCAATTCGTTCTGATAAAGGGAAAATCATTCTGAAAATCTTTAAAGATCAGGCTACTTTCGAAAAAGAGCAGGCATTTAAGACGCAGTCCTTTGACAAAAAAACGCTGAAGAACGGCGAGCTGAACGTCAGTATCGATCTATCACCCGGCACCTACGGAATAACGCTGCTTGATGATGAAAATAATGATGGTAAGCTGGAAAAGAGCTTTGTAGGAATGCCCAAAGAAGGTTTCGGATTCTCAAACTTTTTCCTGCAAAAAATGAAGAAACCTACCTTCGATGAATTCAAAACACAGATCAAGAAGGACGAGAATAAAGTACAGATCAAAGTCAAGTACATGTGAGCGTACTGCTACCAAAATTTAGGGTGAAATTAATTGAGTAATAAGTAGTCAGTAAAAGTTGCCGGATCTTTCCGGCAGCTTTTATACAACATTACTTCCGCCATACCTTTCGCAATATTCTTTTCTTCATCATCATGCCCGGTACTATTTCAAACTTAAAAAAGCAATCAGATTTGCGAGAATTCGTAATGGTTACTGCCAGATACCTTGTTTACGGTTGCCTGATCGTTCTGCTCGCTCAACTGATCAAGTGGGATGCTTCCCAGGCCGAAGGTGATCTGAAATTTTCAGAACAATCCTATACCGAAGCATGTCAGTTGGTTTTACTTTTATTTTCATCGCTGCTGCTCTGGCACATTTACCGGCAATCGAAAGCATACGGGTATGTGGCACTGTTAATGATGGGACTTACCGCCACCTCACTTGTACGGGAAATGGATGATCCGTTCGATGCACTTTTCGACGGTGCGTGGCAGATCACTGCGTTTTCTGTCGCTGCATGGGTCATTTTCACAGTATATAAAAACAGACACACTTTTCTGAGCCAGTTTTTTCGCTTTGTCTCCACACCTTCATTCGGCATGTTCTTGTCCGGTATTTTCACAACGTATATTTTTTCACGTTTGATAGGACGCAAAGTATTCTGGCAGGCTGTGATGGAAGAACAGTATTTTCGTGCAGTTAAAAATGCGTCTGAGGAATCCACAGAATTATATGGCTACCTGCTTATCTTCATCGCTGTTTTAGAGCTGACTTATTACCATTACCGTAGCAAAGCGCAAAATCAATCCGGTCTTTCAACGGATCTGGCAGATGAGCTGCAAGGAAAAAAACTTCAGAACTTTTCTGTTTGACTAATCCCGAGTCTTACACAAATAGCCATGACGAACCATACTTCTGATACTCTTCTTCACCATTCGCAGACTCATGAATCTTGTGTCAGTGCATATTTATCTGTGGTGTGGAACAACGGATTTACTGATCAAATGGCATACTTCGTTCATCCTTTGTTTGTCGATTACAGTATGCCATTTTCCATACTTCAGAATGCTGATGGCGTAAAGACTTATCTTCATATATTAAAAACCAGTCTTCATTTTCACCTGGAAATAGAATCATTGGCCTCCTGCGGTGATTTTGTCTATGCTTCAACCAGACTTCATGTAGCACCTTTGCATCTGGTGAGTGCGCAGACAACAGAGGTAAGCATGCAATTCAGCATCTTCCAAATGAACAGAGGAATGATTATTGCACATTGGCAGGCATAAACAGCCTTTCGCCACACTACTATCGAATTCGATTTTACCTGTCTGATTCTATCTTTCCTGAAAGCTTGCTCGCACAGAGTCACTTCGAAGAAAGGTAACCCACCCACGTAAAGCAAAAAAGTTTTTCCATACAATCCACAAAGGCTATATTTACCTTTTCATGCAAGCTAGTAAAGACAAGTGTAATGAGAATTTTGTATGTGGAAGACGAGCCGAATGTGGCCTCGTTTGTTCAGAAAGGATTAAAGAGTGAGGGTTTTGAAATTGACATTGCTTATGATGGGATGCTGGGTCTGCGCCTGTTCAATACATCTTCCTATGATGTGGTTATTCTGGATATCAATCTCCCGAAAATCAACGGCTTCGATTTATGCAAGGAAATCAAATCCGTCCATCCTAGCCAGCTGGTAATGCTGCTCACCGCGCTAGACAGTATAATAGACAAAGAAACAGGATTCGGCGCAGGCGCTGATGATTATCTTGCCAAACCTTTCGAATTCCGTGAACTGGTTCTCAGGATTCATGCATTAGCACGGCGAAAAGGTCCGTCGCTATCAGCCAATACGGTGATTCAGGTTGATAATCTGATCATGGATACAGGTTCGAAAATCGTAACCCGTGACGGCAAACGAATAGAGTTGACAGGACGTGAATATGCTCTTCTTGAATATCTGATGAAAAACGCTGGTAAAATTGTGAGCCGGGTCGACATTTCTGAGAGAGTATGGGATATACGCTTCGATACAAACACGAATGTCATAGATGTATTCATCAACTACCTGCGAAAAAAAATCGATGTCGGCCATTCTAAAAAGCTGCTGCATACCGTAGTCGGAATGGGTTATATGCTGAGAGGATAATATGCTGATACGCCACAAAATCGTTATCTGGTTTACAGTTTTTGTATCGTTGGTGCTGCTGCTGTTCTCTGCATATGTTTATGTTTCCTTTAACAGCTACCGGGAACAATCCATCACCGAGAGGCTTGAAACACGGGCCAGAACCACAGAACAGCTTCTTTCAGCAGACGGGAAAGTTATAGGCAGCATCAGTAGTACGCTTCCTGAACAGGTCGATTTTATTTTCTCCGGCACTGACAGTCTTGTGTACAAAAGCTCAGATAAATTTGATTTTTATCCTGCCAAAGAACTACTTGACAGCATCCGTACGCTAGAAAAATTGCATTTTACCTACGAGTCTGCCGGGCATGCTTATCCTAAAGATGCAGGCGCAGTGAGCTACTATGCTCCCGGGCAAAAAAAAGGAGAAAGACCTTATGTAGGGCTGGTGACCGCCTATGACCTGGAAGGCCATAAACGGCTTTTTTCTCTCAAAGATTTGTTTGTTTATGGCAATCTATTCTTTGTACTGCTGATCGGCCTGCTGGCCTACTTCTTTGCTGCCAGGGTACTTCAACCATTGAATGCACTTCTTAAACAGATTAAAGATCTCAATCAGACTTCGCTGACTTTCAGACTCAAGAATTTTAACCCGAAGGACGAGATTGGTACACTTGCCACTGCCTTCAACGATCTGCTCGAACAGCAGGAACGGCTTATTGCGAGCCAGCGTGCTTTCATTTCGCAAGCGTCCCATGAACTCAGAACACCGATGTCCAGCTTAAAAGGACTGCTGCAGACCTCCATTTTGTATGATAAAGACAGAGATTCTCTGGTTACAAGTATTAAAAGTGCAACCAATGAACTGGATCGTCTGGTAAGTCTTTCAAATGGACTCTTGCAGTTGGCGCGCGTTGAAAATGAAGAGGATTTTATTCATACCCATCAGGTGGATCTGATTGAGACTGTTATGGATAGCATAGATGCGGTTCAGACCTCCTGGCCCAATCATCCTATTCGTCTCAACATCAGCGATGGCGTATGTCAGCAAACCAATGCACTGCTGGTGTCGGGGGAGAAAACACTTCTGAAGGTTGCGATTGATAATCTCATAGAAAATGCCTGTAAGTATTCTGACGGTAAACCCGTGGGAATTCATCTGGAAATGAATACAGAAAAACAAATAAGACTTATAATTACTGACCGCGGAATGGGAATTCCCGAAAGCGATATGACCCGGGTACTGCAGCCATTGATTCGTGGTTCTAACGTAAATAATGTTGCAGGATTCGGTATTGGACTCACACTGGCTCATAAGATCATCCGGCTTCATCGGGCAGCTTTTGTCATGACATCCAAAGTTTCTGAGGGAACCAGGATTACGCTTACTTTTGATTTGATACTGTTAAGGTAATTGAGATCATGCCCAACTTCTAATACACATTAAAATCCCTTAATGCACATTAGGTTTAATCTAATTTCCTGCTAATGTGCCCTTAACGGTAGCGACTTACTTTTGGTTTTGATCAAATACAAAAGTAAGAATGCTCCATTCCCGTCTCGTTTTTTGCCTCACCTTTTTTGTAATAGGTACTTTCTCTCCAAAGCTTTACGGGCAGAATCAGGACACGCTGGTTTTTACCCTCAAAGAAGCTCTTGATCTGGCCAAACGTAACTATCCCTTAATCAAAAGCAGGACTGCTCAGATAGAAGCTGCCACCAACGATGTCAGCGCTGTACGTGCATCCTATCTTCCCAAAGCAGGCTTTCAGGCGCAAGCTCTGTTTGCAACATCAAATCAGGTTCGGGGAGCTTACTACAGTGTGGAGGGTCTGGCAGTACCCGTAGCAGGTGGAATTAAACTTACCGACTTTGACAACAAACCAGCCTGGACGAGTCTTGGCGCATTTACCGTCGACTGGAAAGCAATTACTTTCGGACGACTGAGGGCAGATAAAAACGCAGCCCAAAGCAGACTTGCTCACTCTGAACAATTATTGCAACAGGAAATTTTTGAGCATCAGATCAGGGTGATAGACGCCTATCTGCTTGCGCTCAATACACAAAAAATAGCCCAGCTTCAGCAGCGTAATGTGGTTCGTACACAGAACATCCTGACGGTGACCAGTGCAAATGCCGCTTCAGGTTTGAAAGCGGGTATCGACAGCTCTGTGGCGGCAGTGGAAGCAACCAAAGCACGGATTCAGTACATGAATAGTCTGAATATAGCCCAGATGCAGAATGTAGTGCTTTCAGAATTGATCGGCCGCCCGGGGGAAACGATCAGGATTGACACCATGCATTTTTACAGACAACTCCCTTATCAGCCTCTGGTTGATTCTATCGGGCTGGCATCTCATCCCAGATTAAAGCCAAAACAACTCGAAATAGATGTGGCCAATAATACTGCGAAACAGATCAGGCTCAACAATATGCCCACTTTTTCTCTGATGGGATCTGTTTGGGGGCGCGGAAGTGGGATCTCTCAAAACATGAACCCTGATCAGAGTTTCTCAATCAACTCTTCGATCACTGAGGGTTTGCCTTTCAGGGCTTACAATTATATGCTGGGAGCTACGATTACCTGGCTGCCGACCCGTTATTTTGAAACCCGACATCGCTATCGCTCTCAGCAACAGCAGGCTATTTCTATCAAAGAAAATTATAAACTGATCAGTCAGCAGCTAACCACCAGTCAGAAAAATGCTGCACTTCAGTTTGATATGGCCTATCAGACGGCCGAGCAAACGCCGATCCAGGTGGCTGCAGCAAAGCAGGCTCTGGCCCAATCGAATGCCCGCTACGAAAGCGGTATTGAAAGCATTATGGTTCTTACTCAGGTGGGAGATCTTTACAACAACTCACAAACAGATTATCTGGTCTCAGTCAACAACCTCTGGCGTGCGCTGCTGATGAAAGCAGCCGCACATGGAGACCTGAATCTATTCCTGGAACAAATACCCAATTAATTAGTTTATCATGCTGAAAACCGCGCTCAAAAAGCCCGTTACCATTGTGGTGGCCATTGCGGCAACACTGATCTTTTCAGTGCTGGCCTTGCTCCGCATCCCTATCGATATATTTCCTAACCTGAACCTGCCCACCATTTACATTGCACAGCCGTACGGTGGTATGACAGCCGCCCAAATGGAAGGTTTTGTGGCCACCCGTTATCAAAACCAGATGCTGTATGTATCCGGTATTAAGGATGTGGAGGTAAAAAACATACAGGGATTGTGTCTTGTAAAATGTACTTTTTACGAAAATGCTGACATGGCCCAGGTATCCGGTGAAGTAGCCAATCAGGTCAACCGGGTGATGAACTACATGCCGCCGGGAACCGTTCCGCCAACCGTTGTACGGTTTGATGCATCTTCCCTTCCTGTTGGCCAGTTGGTGTTCAGCAGTCAACGTGCCACACTTGGAGAGTTGCAGGACTTAGCATCCACCCGCATCCGGCCACTCTTCTCTCAAATCCCCGGTGCCTCTGCTCCCTCGCCGTTTGGAGGAAACGAAAGAACGGTAGTCGTACGCGTTGACCCTGAAAAAATGAGAAGTTACGAGTTCACCCCTGATGATATCGTATCAGCTGTCGTGGAAAATAACAAGATCGCTCCTGCGGGAAACATTCGTATCGGAGATTATACCGTAGTCACACCAAGTAATACGGTAATTGAAAACGTCGAAGAATTCCTGGGGATTCCGTTAAGAAAAGGTGCCGGCCCTACCGTATTCATGCGGGATGTAGCCACTGTTGAAGATGCTACAGATGTACCGGTAGGATACGCACTGGTGAACGGGAAAAGAGCCGTATACATTCCGGTGACCAAAACTGCCGGTGCGTCCACGATGAACGTGGTGAATGCCCTTAAGGAAAAACTCCCTGAAATGCAGAACCTGATTCCCGCCGACGTGAAACTCAGCTACGAGTTTGACCAGTCGGTGTACGTGATGCAATCAGTGCACTCACTGGCTGTGGAAGGAGGGCTCGGTGCACTGCTGACAGGACTGATGGTGTTTCTGTTTCTCAGGGACCTGAAAAGCTCACTTATTGTAATTATCACCATTCCCATCTCTATTCTTGCAGCCATTTTGCTTTTGCAGATGACCGGCCAGACCATCAATATGATGACGCTCTCGGGCTTGGCCTTGGCTATCGGGATTCTTGTCGACCAGTCAACGGTGGTTATAGAAAATATACATCAGCATCTTGAAATGGACAAAAGCAAAGCCAGAGCGATACGCGACGCTTCCAAAGAGCTCTCCTTCCCTTTGCTGTTGATTACGTTTTCGATTATTGCCGTATTTGCACCGGCGTTCCTGATGACTGGTATACCGGGCGGAATGTTCCTGCCTATATCACTGGCTGTGGGATTCTCTATTCTGGTTTCCTATATTCTTTCTCAAACGTTGGTTCCAATTTTGAGTAACTGGTGGCTTAAAGATCATCACAATCAGAAAGCTTCCGCTCATCCTGAAATTGATTCAGAACCTGCAACGCCAGCCTTTATGGATCGCGTCAAGGATAGTTACGTTTCCATGCTCAATAAACTCATCAAAATCCGGCGATCAGTCATTTTGATTTATATAGGTGTCTGTATGGCCGTCGTTGGAGTGGGTTTTATGTTGATCGGCCAGGATATGATGCCTCGCCAGGACCGCTCACGCCAGTTTCAGGTGCGGTTAGTAGGCCCGCAAGGTCTACGTGTTGAAAGAATGGAAGACCGGGTCAAATTGGTACTGGCAGAAATCGCTAAACTGGTTGACGGAAAACAGAATATCGGAATCTCCTCGGCATTTGTAGGCACTACCCCATCGAGTTATGGTACAAGTGCACTTTATGTATTCAACTCCGGCCCACATGAGGCCGTTTTGCAAGTCAATCTGGCAGCGACTTATCACCTTGCTTCTCTTGATGGCTTGAAAGAGCAAATCCGAAAAGCAGTTAAAAAGGCAGTACCCGACATTGAACTCTCGTTTGAGCCTATTGAACTTACCGAGAAAATCATGAGTCAGGGAGCATCGACTCCTATCGAAGTGGTGGTGGCCGGAAAAGATATTGATGAAAGTGAAAAACATGCCCGAAAGCTCATCAAGGCAATGGGTCGCATCGATTATCTGCGGGATGTGCGTATCAAACAGCCGCTCAGATACCCAACTGTACAGATTCAGATTGACCGCCAGCGCGCTGCACAACTTGGCCTTGGTGTTGCTGAAATCTCCAGGTCGCTGGTAGCCGCCACGGCATCCAGCCGCTTTACGGCTAAAAACCTATGGCTGGATCAGTCCAAAGGATTCGCGTATCAGGTACAGGTAGAAATTTCTCCTCAGTATATGCAGTCGGTGGCTGACATCCAAAGCATACCTATGGTGAAAGGGCAGCTCCGGCCGACACTTGGAGACGTAGCGACAATCACGCCTGCTAACATGCCCGGCCAGTACGATAGAACCGGACCCCGGCGACTGGTGACGGTTTCAGCCAACATACACCAAAAAGATCTGGGCACTGCTACCAGCGACGTACAAAAAGCCATCGCATCCGTTGGCGAAGCACCAAGAGGTTCGGTAGTTGAACTTCAGGGTATGGCTCAGCTTCTGACTGAAACAATGAGTAGCCTTCAGTTCGGATTGGTACTTGCCATCATTGTGATATTCCTTTTACTGGCTGCTAACTATCAATCCTTTATGGTGGCCGGTATCGTACTTATCACTATTCCTGCTGTGTTATCAGGATCGATCCTTTTTCTTCTGCTCACCGGACAAACCCTTAATCTGCAGTCATACATGGGTATTATCATGTCCGTGGGGGTTTCGGTAGCCAACGCGCTGCTACTGGTTACCAATGCAGAAACGCTCAGAATTCAATACCGTGATGCCACCGCAGCAGCCCGCGTAGCTGGCTCTGTGCGCCTGCGCCCCATTCTGATGACCACATTTGCTATGGTTGCAGGTATGATTCCAATGGCCAGCGGGCTGGGAGAAACAGGAGAGCATGTTGCACCGCTGGGACGGGCGGTGATCGGCGGACTGATCGCCTCCACATTTGCCACATTGTTTATCGTGCCTGTTGCCTTCTCGTTGTTTTTAAGAAAGCAAACCTTCGATTCTGCTTCTTTGGACCCCGATGATCCTGAAAGTACGGTTTATGATCCGGCAGAAGAACAAGCACAGCAAACCTATTGATACTGAACCGAAAAAACCATTCAAATGATTCAAATACAAAATATATCACGGCTCAGCTGTCAACTGGCAATAACGACAGGAGTAGCCTTTTTCACACTCGCTCTCAGTGGATGTAATTCTAATAAAGGTCCAAAAAATCTGGCAGATCAGGAGGCGCATGAGGAAATCAGCTATGCCGCTCTACGCGTAAATACTTCACAGCCGGTGAGAGAACTGAACCTGCCGGGAGAGCTTGAAAGTTTCTATGAGACCGACCTTTTTCCCAGAGTAAGCAGTTACATCAGCAAAATGCATGTAGACATTGGTGACCAGGTTAGCAAAGGACAGGTTCTCGCAGAGCTGGAAGCGCCGGAATTAATCGCCAACCTGACCGCAGCCTATTCGAAAGTGAAAGCAGCAGAAGCTGTTTTCGGCGCTAGTAAAGCGGCTTTCCGAAGAGCGATGAAAACCCGCCAGACGCCCGGGGCTATATCCGAAATGGATGTTGACGCCGCACGCACCAAAGTGATTTCTGATAGTCTCACTGTCGTAGCGGAAGAGGCACATTATCAGTCTGTCAAACAACTGGCCGATTATCTGAAAATCGTAGCACCGTTTGCCGGAATGGTCACAGACCGTCGCCTTTCTCCCGGTGCATTTGTAGGGCCTGGCGGGCAGAACGCATTGCCGATCTTAAAAATACGCCAGCTGGATCGACTCAGGTTAAGACTTGCTGTACCGGAAGCCTACCTGGGGGATATTAAAGTCGGGACGGACGTAAGTTTCTCGGTTTCTACTTTCCGCTCTGAGAGTTTTACAGGGAAAATAGCACGTGTTTCCAATAGTGTTCGTCCGGACACCAGATCTGAGATGATTGAAATTGATATTTCCAACCCTAAGCGCAGGCTTAAACCAGGTATGTTCGTTTCTGCCAAATTACCGGTGACGGCTGTTGAAGGAAGTATCTATGTTCCGCAGAGTGCAGTGGTGAGCAATCTTGAAAGAACCTTCGTAATCAAAGTAGAACAGGGCCGTGCCAGATGGGTTGATGTACAGAAAGGAGATGCCACCGCCGGTCAGGTTCAGATTTTCGGGAATATTGCCCAGGGCGATACCATTTTGCGTGCCGCCAATGAAGATATAGCTATGGATGAACCCATTAAAATTGATCTGTCAGCCATGAACCCATAATCGGATGCAAATCTGAAACTTCTTTTCCATCATTACTATTCCATCCTTGACTGTCAAAACCCGCTTGCTTCCCGCAGCGGGTTTTGTTTTTAACAGATACCCGAAAGTCTCCTTCCTCTGGAACGGATTTATAACTTATATTCATCAGCAGATTTTGTGTTTCTATTTGTCCTATTATTTGAAAGCGCACTAAAAATTGCCCGGAATGAGATCAGGAGCCATTTACTTTTTATTTGTCTTATCACTGATAATGATCAGGCAGGTCCAGGCGCAACATGTCGTGCTGAAAGCTGAAGATTTCAAATCTTATATCACCGCCTTCAATGAAGCTGATGAGGAAATTTACAAACAACTGATACCTAACGAGCAGGCGTGGTCCTTTTTATCAGAACAGATTCCTCTGTTTGAATGTCCGGACAAACAGCTCGAACAAACCTACTATTTCCGCTGGTGGACTTACCGAAAGCACCTGAAACAGACACCTGCTGGATACATCGTCACCGAGTTTCTACCGGATGTACACTGGGCAGGGAAGTACAATTCCATTAACTGCCCGGCTGGTCATCATTTTTACGAAGGTCGATGGCTTCGTGATACCTCCTATCTGAAGCAATATGCCCGATTCTGGTACAGAGGCGGCGGCGATCCGCGATCCTATAGTTCATGGATGACAGATGCCATCAGCGCGTTCAATCGGGTACATCCGGATACTTCATTCCTTACCGATCTTCTGCCCGATCTGATTATGGACTATAAAGAATGGGAAAAAATGAGCCTGGATTCTATCGGTATGTTCTGGCAAACAGATGACCGGGACGGCATGGAAATTTCCGTTTCCGGCGCATACGGAAAAAAGAACGAGGGATACCGGACAACGATCAACAGCTACATGTATGGCAATGCCAAAGCCTTATCTGATATAGCCCGAATGGCGGGCGATCCTGAGGCAGAAAAGGTTTATCAGCAAAAAGCCTCAACCATCCGCAAGCAAATCCTGACAAGATTATGGGATCAGAAAGCAGGGTTCTTTAAGGTTATTCCAAGAGGACTTCCGCAGTTGAAACAGGCTGATGTAAGAGAATTACATGGATACACGCCCTGGTATTTCTCCATCCCCGAATCCAGGCATGCAGTAGCCTGGTCACAGGTATCGGATAAAGAAGGTTTTGGCGCGCCCTATGGACCCACAACTACTGAACAGCGGCATGCTGGTTTCAAAGTATTGTATGAAGGTCACGAATGTCAGTGGAACGGGCCCAGCTGGCCATTTGCAACAACAATTACACTTACTGCCCTGGCCAACCTGCTCAACGACTATGATCAGAAAGTAGTAGACAAACAAGATTTTCTTAATCTCCTGACAACCTACAGCCGCTCTCACCAACGCATACGCGAAGATGGAAAGCTGGTGAATTGGATAGATGAAAACCTGAATCCCTATACCGGAGACTGGCTTTCGAGAACCCGGCTTTCAACCATGGAAAACGGAGGCTGGTCTCAAAGAAAAGGAGGTCGTGAAAGGGGGAAAGATTATAATCATTCTGCTTTCTGCGACCACATTATTTCGGGGCTTATAGGCATCAGACCTTCACACGGCAATCAACTGATCATCAACCCCCTGTTACCGGAAAACACCTGGGATTATTTCTGTATCGACAAGGTATTATATCATGGAAAAAACATTACCGTTCTCTATGACAAAACAGGAAAAAAGTATGGAAAAGGAATTGGTATGAAGGTTTTTGTTGACGGCGTGGAGCGGGCCGGTTCGCCAGAACTTACCAAACTGACTATTATGCTTTGAGCACACACCGGGCATTTTGATCCCGGTGTGTCTAGCCTGATTACCTACTACACACGCTCATAATGCAGCAAAGCAATTCCACAGTCAAATGCTTTCGCATTGATCAGTTTCAATTGCTTGGGGCTTCCCTGGAATCCAAAAACAGGCAGCCCTTCTCCCATTCCAACCGGATTCACCAGTAAGTGATATTCATCAATCAGGTCTTCGTTGATCAGTGATGAAACGAAATCCGAGCCGCCGTACACGATAATATCTTTTCCTTCCAGGTTTTTCAACTCGTTGATAGCTGTAGTAAGATCACCGTTTTCCAGCTGTGTATTTTCCCAAACCGATTCCTCCATGATCCTGCTGAAGACGATTTTGGGCATATCCGTAAAGATTTTCCCGGCTTCGTTATCCTGATTACTGATATCCTCTGCTACCGAGTTCCAGTAAGGAATAAATCCTTCAGCCAGCTTCCGGCCCAGCACAATACAATCCACTGTTTCAGTCAAAGCGCCCACATAATCGTTAAGATCTTGCGACCAGTTCGGTGATGCCCAATCCATTTCTCCCTCGGGTCCGGCCATCAGACCATCCACTGTCACCTGTACCTGAAGTTTAAGTTTTCTCATTATCTGCTTTTCTATTTTTTTGTTTCTTACAAAGGTATACGCAATCTGGTTCTGTCACCTCCCTGGTTTCTGACAAATCCGGGGGGCATTTGTGACAAAATTAATGAAGGATTCTGTGAGGCATAATTTTTCTGAATTAAACAATTCCTATCAGCATCGGTCTGACATACATACACTGATTCCTCAATTAGAAAATGAAGCTACTTTGGAAATATCTGAAACCCAGCCGCAACCTGATAGCAATATCACTTGTATTTGCCGCCATTGCACAGGCACTCAACCTGATCGATCCTATTATATTCGGAGAAATCATTGATCGTTTTACAGGTCATAAAAACAACTATACGGAAACACAACTAATCCGCTCTGTAACGCTGTGGCTGCTGTTAGCACTCGGTGTAGCGGTATTATCCAGATTATTTAAAGCGCTGCAGGATTATTTTATGCGCAAAGCAGTGGCCAGTTTTGGAATGAATATCTTCAACGACGGTCTTAAACAAACTTTGCGACTCTCCTATCAGGAATTTGAACAAGGTCGAAGCGGCAGTACCTTATCCGTTCTGCAAAAAGTCAAAACCGATTCCGAGCGTTTTATCAATGCCTTTATCAATGTTCTGTTTTCCTCACTGGTCGGTGTCTCTTTCCTTATTTGGTATAGTTTGAGTCGTAACTGGTTGCTGGTTCCTGTATTTTTCATAGGTGTGCTTTTACTGGGTTCTCTCACCGGGCTGCTTTCCAAACGAATAAAATTCATCCAGAGATCCATTAACAAGAAATCCGAAAAGCAGGCGGGAGTAATCACAGAAAGTCTGCGTAACATCGAGCTTGTAAAAAGCTTCGGTCTGACATTTTCAGAGATCCGGCGACTCAATGACCTGACCGAGAATATCTATAATCTGGAAATGCTAAAAGCCAGAAAAGTCAGTTTTCTGGCTTTTCTGCAAGGCAATTTACTGGCAGTACTCAAACAGTCTATCCTGTTCATTCTCTTGTGGCTGATTTTCCGCGACATACTCAGTACCGGTGAGCTGATCGCCATGCAGTTTATCTCCGTAGCAATCTTTACCCCTTTGCAGGATTTGGGTAACCTGATCATCCTGTATAGAGAAGCGCACACCTCGCTGACCACTTTTGATAATATCATGCACAAGCCGATAGAGCAGCGGCCTGAAAATTCTGTAGAAGTAGGCCCACTACATAGTCTGCGCTTTCAGGATGTTGTTTTCCGGCATCGTACTTCCGGGTTCAATGCCATTGACAAACTTTCATTTTCAATCAATACGGGACAGACCATCGCTTTTGTAGGCCCGTCCGGTTCGGGAAAATCTACGTTGATTAAACTACTGGTAGGTTTATATACTCCTGTGGAAGGTCAGATTTATTACAATGATCATCTGTCTACGACCATACGCTATAACCCGCTCAGGCGACAGATCGGATTTGTAACTCAGGACACTCAGCTTTACGCCGGCACGATCAAACATAACCTGTTGTTTTCCAAACCTAATGCAACGGATGACGAGATCCGGGAGGCGCTTCACCAGGCATCAGCTGACAATCTGATAGCCAAGGCAGAATACGGCTGGGATACCATTTTAGGCGAAAACGGCATGAAGCTTTCGGGTGGTGAAAAACAAAGAATATCCATCGCCAGAGCGCTTCTGAGACAACCAAGTCTGCTAATTTTTGATGAAGCCACATCAGCGCTTGACTCACTGACGGAACAGGAAATCACCAATACAATACGTGCCGTATCGGCCAGTGGCAAACAAATGACCATTCTGATCGCACACCGGCTTTCAACCGTCATGCATGCTGACTGTATTTACGTATTGGAAAAAGGGCGTATCAGTGAGCAGGGAAAACATAAGGAACTCGTAGAGCAAAAAGGATTGTACTATGCCATGTGGCGGCAGCAGGCCGGGGAAAGAAGGTAGATGTACCTGTTGTAATCCTGCAAAATAACATTGTAATTTGTCCCAATCATAAGTGGTTTACAACGAAAAAAATCACCAAACATCCGACCATGAAAATCACATCAAAACTAATACCGTTGCTGTTACTGCTGGGATGCCACGCAGGAAAAACATTGAAAAAGGATTGTGCAGAAAAAACCAGAGATGATTCGATGTGCCTTGCCATTTATGAGCCTGTTTGCGGTTGCAATCAAAAAACCTACGGCAATGAATGCGAGGCTCGTGCGTATGGGATTACTGTTTTTACAAAAGGTGAATGTCCGGATAAAGAGTAGCAACCCGGGTTAACCCGGGATTGTCCCAATATCCTATCAATCTTCATAAAATCGATTTGCTTACTCCTTCAAAGACCGAATGATCCGGCAGGGATTGCCAGCCGCAATCACATCATCAGGAATATCTTTGGTTACCACACTGCCGGCACCGATAATGCTTCTGCTACCGATGGTAACACCCGGACAAATAATGGCTCCCCCTCCCACCCACACATCTTCTCCAATGGTGATAGGCTTCGCTGACTCCAGCCCCGTTGCTCTTGTCACATGATCGAGCGGATGTGTGGCAGTATAAATCTGTACATTCGGACCAAAGAGTGTACGGCTTCCAATGGTAACCTGGTTCACATCAAGCACCACACAGTTGAAATTAAAAAACACTTTGTCCCCTACTATCATATTACTTCCATAATCGCAGTAAAATGGAGGTTGAAGCCATAAATCTGAGCCTGAATTGGGTATCAGTTTTTTCAGAATCCCGAGCCTCTTCTCAGGTTCGTCTTCACGCCCGTTGTTCAATTCCAGCATCAGAAGACGCGCCTGTGTTCTCATTTCAGTAAGTTCCGGATCCAGTGCGTTATAGAGCTCGCCAGCCAGCATTTTTTCTTTTTCGGTTTTCATACAAAGTGTAATTTTATGCCAATGCAATCTTCATCTATTGCCCGAAACTACGCCCTGACGCAATCCTATCAAAACATTTCACGCCATTTGTGACACCAAAAACAGCATCTGCAAACCATTTTTCGGGAAAGAAAATTTGATTTGAGCAGTAAGATTCCGCCTATATTAAGTAGGGCTTACAACATCAACGCTTTCATTCTAACAGATTTTGGCACCATAGACTCAAAAATAAAACCCTTATGAGATTACCTATTCTGACTCTTTTATTAAGCCTGGGCGCATTGGAAAGTTTCTGCCAGTCACTAACACGCACATGGTCTACCGATACGCTATTTCTCAAACCGGAATCAGCAGTTTATGATATAAAAAAGGATGTGATTTACATTTCAAACGTCAACGGAGACTTCCTTGCCAGAGATAATAATGGTTTCATTTCAACGATCAAAACAGACGGAAAAATACAGACCTTAAAATGGATTACCGGCCTGGACAACCCGCAGGGAATGGGTTTGTATCAAAATAAGCTTTATGTCGCAGATATTGACAGAGTTGTTCAGATCAATGTAGATCAGGCTAAGATTGAACATATTTATAAAATAGAAGGTGCTGTGTTCCTCAATGATGTATCAATTGACAGGAAGGGAGACCTTTATGTGTCGGACTGCAGAACCAATAAAATTCATAGAATCTCCGGTGACAAAGTTGAAACCTGGCTTGCTGATTCCCTGCTGTCTGTTCCAAACGGATTGCTGGCTCTTGACGACAGGGTATTTGTACTGAATATGAAAAACGGCCTTGTCTACTCAGTAGATAAAACCACTAAAAAACTATCCGGGTTTACCTCAGGCATTACCGATTGCGATGGAATTGTAAGCGATGGCAAGGACGGATATTTCGTTTCAGGTGCCTGGCAAGGATCGATTTACCACCTCAACGCCAAAGGAGAAAAGAAACTGATTCTGGATTTAAGAAACGAAAAAGTAATCACAGCTGATATCGCGTATCTACCGCAGCAAAAGCTATTGATTATCCCAACATTGAACAAAACAGTCATTGCATACAAATGGAATTAGTCAGAGCCGATCCGTGGATTATAGGCTAACCAAAGGAAATAGAATTGCTCATTTCGTCTTGTCCTTACTTTCAAATTTACCCATCTTTGCAAGATTACCGATCATTCTAATCCCAACTATGAAAGCGAAAATACTTTACCTGGCAGCTATGCTGGGCGTTGCCGTTACCACTCAATCATTCACGGATCAAAAACCCAATGTACTTACTACACAAGAACAAAAAGAAGGCTGGTCGCTGCTTTTCGATGGTAAATCGACAAATGGCTGGCACCTGTACAACAAAGGGAAAACCACTTCGGCCTGGAATGTCAAAAATGGGGAGCTGTATTGTAAAGCCGATGATTACCAGGCTCAGCACGGCGATCTGATTTCTGATAAGCAATTTGAAAATTATGATCTGAAATTCGACTGGAAAATTGTAAAAGCCGGCAATAGCGGTCTGTTCATTAATGTTCAGGAGAAGAAAGAACTTCCGACTGCATGGGCATCCGGACCGGAATATCAGCTTTTGGAAAAATCCCACAACGACCATACTGCCAATCCAGCCAAAAGAGCCGGCTGTCTGTTTAATCTGTTTCCACAAAAGAATCCTGTGCTTCCCAAAGCACCTGGCGAATGGAATCAATCGCGCATCAAACAAGTGAATGGCAAAATAGAATTTTACCTCAACGGCGTACTCACTGCAAGTGAAGACCTTAAGTCCGAAAAATGGAAAAAAGCAATTGCCGCAAGCAATTTCAAAACCTTTCCCGAGTTTGGTAAACATACAAAAGGGCACCTTGCTTTGCAGGATTGGGCGAACGGAATCTCCTTCAGAAACATCAAAATCAAGCAGCTTTAGTGCATCTTGCACCTTCTTATAACAATCTCGCCGTGCATGCGGCTCAATCTACCGACTAACCTATGAACAGAAGAGAGTTTTTGACAAACACTGGCCTTCTTGCAGCTGGTGCATTATCTTTAAACACAATTAACGCCTTGGCAGGCGCACCAAAGAAACTGATCAATCCATTTGGTGTTCAGCTATACAGCGCCCGCGATATTCTCCCGGCTGATCCGAAGGGAGTAATGACCAAACTGGCTCAAATGGGCTACAAACAGTTCGAAAGCTACGGCGGCCCGAAAGGGTTCCTTTGGGGAATGGAGCCGAAAGAGATTAAGTCATTTCTGGATGGATTGGGCGTAAAAATGGTAAGTACCCACTTCGATTTCAGCAAAGCGGCAGCAAACCCCGATCTGTTGAAAGAACAAATCGACATGGCTGCAGGAGCTGGTTTGAGTTATCTGATCTGTCCATGGATCGGACCACAGAAAAGCTGGGACGACTGGAAGAAAATAGCTGAGAATTTCAATAAGGTTGGTGAGCAAGTGAAAGCTTCGGGTCTGAAATTCGGATACCACAATCACGATTACTCATTCAAAGAACTAGACGGCAAATTGCCACAGGACTACCTGCTGGAAAACACAGATCCTAAATTGGTGATGTTTGAGCTGGATCTTTGCTGGATCGACGTTGCAGGTGTTGATACAGGCGCTCACCTTAAAAAATATGGCAAACGTTACGAGCTTTGCCATGTGAAGGATTACAAAAAAGAAAACGGCAAACCCATCCAGAACGACCTTGGCAAAGGAAGTGTAGACTTCAAGAAAACGCTTCGTCTGGCGCTGGATAGCGGTATCAAGTATTTCCTTGTAGAGCAGGAAGAGTATCCTGAATCACCGCTGGTAAGTCTGAAAAACGATGCGGAGTATATGAAGAAGTTGTCGGTGTAGGTTTTAAAAACCGAGTCTTACCCAACGCAAAAAGGTTACCAAATGGTAACCTTTTTGCGTTGGGTATCATTCTTAAAATCTGTCTCAGAACAAATCCGGATAATCAGATATGATTCCATCCACTCCCAAACCAGCGAGTTGCTTTATTTCCTCTTTGGTATTTACCGTCCAGGGCACCACCTGCATTTTCAGATCATGACATTCCTTCACAGAAGCCGCCGTTACAGTTTTGTAGTAAGGACTGTATATCTGTGGTGTAAAACCAAGTAATTCAAGATTTTCCAGAACTGTTTTAGGATTAGCTGTCAGATAAGAAAGGATGACTTTGGGATAGCTCTTATGGAGAACCTGCAACGGTCTCACATCAAATGATTGAATGGTAAGTCTGTCACCCAGCTTTTTACTGCCACATACCTTCATGACCATGTCTACAAATTCTTGCGGCGCCGGATGGTGCTCTCCGTCCCCTTTTGGAGAAGATTTAATCTCAATATTATACTTCGGAGCTTTCATTCCCTTTTTAGAGGCATATACTTCTACCGAATCGATCATATCAGACAACAAAGGTCTGTAGGTTTTGAACTTCTTCTGTTGTGGAAACTGCGCATGGGGTTTGGTTCCGGCATCAAACTTTTTGATCTGCTCATACGGCATCTGAAACAGAATCAATTCCTTCGCTTCGGTCGGACTAATATCGGTTCCATCCGGGTGGCGCATGAAGTCAGAAGACAAATAGGTATCGTGCGAAACTACGACCTGCCCATCTTTGGAAATAACCACGTCAAGTTCAAGCGTATTCACACCAATGTCCATAGCCTTGATCATGGCCGGAATCGTATTTTCAGGCATCAGGCCACGCGATCCTCTGTGACCTTGTTTGTCAAGCGTTGACTGCCCGAATACTGCACCCGAAGTGCATAAAAGAATAAAAAGTGTCTTTTTCATATTGTAATAAATGGTGATGAAAGAAAAAGAGGTGCCCGTTTGTTTCGAACACCTCTTTCGTTTACTCAAAAATCAGAAGCTGTAACGTATTCCCAGCTGGCACTGATAAGGATTACCCGAAGGAGTAACAACACCGGCAGTATTGACGCGGTATACATAACGTTGGTTGGTTTTATCAAAACCAGGTACAGCTGGTGAGCCCTGACTTGCAGGAATACCCAATGCGTACAGTGCCTGTGTACCCAACGACTTGTTGGTTCCCCAGCTTTTGTTCAGGAAGTTAGCAACGTTGAAAATATCGATGGAAAGTTCAAGTGCATGGCTCTTATAGAAGTTGAACTTCTTGGAAGCACGCAGGTCAAACACCCCATAGAAACCATTGATACCACCATTTCTCTCAGCCATTTTGCCTGAATATTTAGTGATATAATCCTTCATACTCTGGCTTGCATTTGGATTATCCAGAATAGCCTGAAGTCCCTGTCTTACGTTTTCAGGAACGCTTCCATTGTTTCTGTCAAATACGAATGCAAGGTCATTTTGCCCGGCTACAAAGTCTCCGTTGTTGTTAGCACCCGACAACAATGTGTAACGTGTACCACCAATTCCTGAATAGCGAAGTCCTACGTTGATACCATAAAATGATGGTAGAGAACCGAAGAAAACAATCTTATGACGGAAGTGGTTGTCCGAATAAGTCATCATGCTCAAATCTCTCGGATCATCCTTCACCGGCAGGGAAAGAGTTGCTGTGTTCGCCACGTTTCCATTATAAGAAGTATTGTCTCTTGTATCGTTGTAAGTATAACTCGCAGTAATTTCCCCGTCTTTGAAATAACGGAAAGTCGCATCTGCCACGAAAGCAAACTGATTTACTTTTCCTTCGCTGTTCAGCTCCAGTACACGCCCAAATTTCTGACTCTTACGACCCAGAAGCCAGTCACCGGCTCCGTTTGTAGGCATAGACTCCAGCGGCACATATACACCTCTGTTCGCTTCTTCAGCCAAACGGAAGAAAGGCTGGTCCACCATGTTGCGATCTACATAGAAGTAGTTATTGCGTCCCAAAGTCATATATCCGGCAATACCAACTCTTAATCTATCCGTAAAATAGTGGCTGTAAGAAGCATTCGCCTTGTACATCACAGGTACACGTGCATCAGCGCCGTTTGTGTTGATCGTTGGCAGTTGCTGGGAAGCCAGACTTGGAATGCTGTTGTAATCATTTCTGTAAGCAGCGAAATCCGGAGTCGGTACATTCACACCGCGTACATCTACAGTAGCCAGGTGCTTACCATCAAAAGTGAGGTTGTTAATCAACACATAGTTATTGATATCTGACGCAAAAATACCTCCCCCTACACGGATGATGTCCTTATGACGCTCGCCGATATCCCAAGTAAACTGTGCACGCGGCTGAACCACAAATGATTTTAAACGGTGATCGGTACGGATCTGCAGCTCGTCGTACAAAGTCTGGTTCAGAGGCGAAGTGGGATAGTGCGCATAATCCACCCGAAGACCTGCTACCACATCAAGACCTGTTGCGAGCTGCGTTTTAAGCTGACCGTAGACTCCGGCATTCATAATATTGCCTTTCACCGACCAGTCGTCCATCAAAGGAACTTCGCGGTAGTAGCGGTAGGGTTTCAAGTCTTCAAATTGCTGAAGCGCCGTTCTGTTATTTGGAGCGTCTACGGTATAGTGAAAACGACCATTTACTTCACTACCATAGGTTGACTTCGATCCGGTATACATCAAATCCAAACCAAACGTGTACTGAACTTTATCTGTGTTGAAGTAAAGATTATCTACCAATTGCAAAACGTTGTTGGTAAATCCTTCCTGCGCAAAACGGTGACCGCCCATCTGGATGCTACCTACCGCCTTAGATGTACCATCGCTAAGGACAGAGTTTACATTTTCAACAATAGCACGCGGAATGTTGGCACCCGGAAGCTGATCACCAGGACTGCTTTTCTGGTGGGTGTATAGATGCTGCACTTTCAATTCGTTTGTCAAACGAGGGTTGATCGAAGAACGAAGAGAAGCCAGCAAGCTATTGTCTACGTTGTAATCGTTTCCTGTAGATTCGTAAATATTGATTGAAGAGTTATCCGTCAGGCCCAGTTTGTTTCTGTCGCTTGTGAAGTTGTTACGCACTGTCAGAAGATTCTTTCTGTTGATCTGCCAGTCTATACGTGCAAAAGCGGCATCAGATCCTCTTTTCTTGTCGAAGGTACCATACTGGTCATCATTGCTCACACCATATTTGGAACGTGCAATGCCTACAAACTGATCCAGGGTAGCACGTGTAATGTTGAAGCGGTTTTCATCTATCGGAGAACGAACGTCAGCAATTACAAAAGGACGTGAATCCTGCTGATGATCCCATGCAACGAAGAAATGTAGTTTATCCTTGATGATCGGGCCGCCCAAAGAAAAACCGAACTGGTTGGTTGAAAATTTGTTATTGATTTTGTTTCCACGGATATCATAACCACTCGACAACCAGTTAGCACGGCTATAGTTAAATATACTTCCGCTCAATTGGTTAGTACCCGACTTTGTTACTGCGCTTACGGTTCCACCGCCGGCACGTCCGTAAGTCACATCATATTGATTCGTTACCACCTGAAACTCACGCACAGCTTCAATAGAGATTGAATACGGAGCACCACTTCGGCTGGTTGTAGCACCGGCAGACGTCGGGTTTTTCGCATTCATCCCATCAATCGTGTAGTTGGTAGAGGAACCCAGCTGCCCGGAAATATTACCGCCACGGCTCAACGGAGACAAATCCATCAATGAAGTAAAGTTTCTTCCGTTCACGGGAAGCCTTGTAATATCTTTTGCTGAAATCGCAGTAGAAGCACCGATGTTTTCAATCTTATTTTTCAAGCCTGATGCCACAACCTGCACTACTTCCAGTGTCTGGTCAGTTTCCTGCATGGCGATTTTGATTTTAATCGCATCACCCTGGTTGAGCATATAGCCCGTTTGGCGTTGTTCGCCGTAACCTACAAAAGAAACAGTAACCGTGTAAGGACCACCCAATGGTAATTCTTTGAAAGCATATTCACCTTTCGCATTAGTAGTCGTACCTGTTGTAAAACCAGTTGATTCATTACGTACCTGCACTGTAGCCCCGGGAAGTTCTGCTTTCTGGCTATCAGAAATAGTACCTGAAATGGAAGCCTGAGTGGTTTGTGCCCACAGTTCGGAGCCTGAAAAAAAGCAGGCAGACAGGAGCATCATTAATAGAAGTAAATTCTTTCTTAACATAAGAACAATTTCATTTTTGTATTAAATAATTCGACAAATGAAAAAGTTTTTCGAGCCCTGTCGGTTACCAAATCATTAACGAATTGTGAAAATTCCGAGAAATCCGGTATTTATACAAGGCGTAAAAAAGACTCAGTTTCGTAATGAAAGCTTAATATTGAATTACAAATGAGGTAATTAACAGACAGTACATTTGGGCTCAAAACCAGATCAGATGAGCCTGAAACTTACTGTCAGAAACAGAGCGGTATTACAAGTTGCGATGGCTTTTGTTTTCCTGATTATACCGTTGACGGGATGGGAAGTTGTATCGGCAAGAGAAAACATACCAGTACACTCATCTACGAATGGCTTGCAAGGATGTGACACCCTTAGGTGCGGATCATTTTCTGTTCTAACCTATAATATCGCCGGGCTTCCTGAGATCATTTCCAGTGCTAAAACAAAAAGAGCATCCAGCATCGCCCGGATCGGACGGCTGATCAATCAATTCGACGTTGTCAACGTTCAGGAAGATTTTAATTACAATAAATACCTGTATCACTCAGGAAACAGCCACAGCTTCCGAACCAAAACAAAAGGGAAGGTTCCTTTCGGAGACGGGCTCAATACGCTTTCCCATTATCCAGTACACCAAACTGTCCGCATTCCATGGTCACATTGTACGGGAGCTGATTGTCTCACGCCTAAAGGCTTTACCTATTCGAGACTACAGATTGCGAAAGACCAGTTTATTGATTTGTATAATGTGCATACCAACGCCTATAACCACCCATCCGCAGCGGCAGCCCGCCGGGAAAATATCAGACAACTTTCAGCTTTCATAGAAAAAAAGTCAGCGAACCAGGCAGTTATCATTATGGGTGATCTGAATGCACATTACGATTTTCATCTGGATAATCTGCCTGAACTGTTAAGCAAAAATAATCTGAAAGATGCCTGGCTGGAACTGGGAAGACAGAAACTCCCTGTTGTAACCACCCGACTTCCGGATGATCGTATCCTGCAAGTCAACAATCAAACAGAATCTATTGACAAAATTCTGTATCGAAGTAATGATCAAGTAAAACTGCTGGTGTCGGATTATCAGGTACAACATCAATTATTCAAAAATGAGAGTGATATTCCGCTCTCCGACCACCACCCTGTGGGTATAGTATTCAGCTGGCAATTGCTTGGGTCTTCCGCCTATGAAAATGGTTTGACGGCATTGAAATAGGACAACGAACTAAATCTACAACTACACAACAGTCGCAGTTTAACTACTGAATTCAAAAATTCATGTAGTACAAATCAATCATAAGCCGGATACGACACTGCCTTTCACCACAGGTTTCTAAATATTTACCACAGAAACCTCTGAACCTGCACCTTTTCGAACTATTTTCGCGTAAAAGTTCTACAAGCATGATCACACCGCATGCTTTTCTCAATCACCTGCTCTAACATGTTATACGAAGATCCTCAGCTGCGATTACTGAATACGCTTGACGAAATTGAAGACTATGCCATTATCTCCCTGGATTTATCCGGTACAATTGAGTCGTGGAACAGAGGTGCAGAAAAAATCAAGGGATATACTGCTCATGATATCATTGGAAAGAATTTCTCGGTTTTCTACACGCCAGGTGATCAGAGCGATGGACTACCCGCCAGTTTGCTAAGCCTTGCATACAAAGATGGGCGTGCATACCATGAGGGGTGGAGAGTGAGACGTGACGGAACTACATTTTGGGGCGCTGTGGTGATCACGGCAAGTCATGATTCCAACGGCGTTGTCACTGGCTTTTGTAAAATCACCAGAGACCTGACAGAACGCATCCTTAATGAGCAGCTTATCAAAGACCAGCTGGCAGAATTGAAACAAAAAAACCGTGAACTGGAGCAGTTCGTATACATCGCCTCACATGATCTGCAGGAGCCACTTCTTACTATCAAAGATTTCATGGATCTGGCCAAGGATGAATTTCCTTATGTGTTTGAAACCGGCGTCGAGCTATACCTGAACGTTATTCACCAATCTGCCGACCGCATGAGCGGACTGATCCGCGGATTACTGGACTATTCCCGTCTGGGCAGTAAAGCAGTTCGCACAGAAGTAGATTGTATGCAACTAATGGAGGCTATTAAAGAAGATATGTCGGCCAGCCTGAGAAATTCAGGGGCATCACTCACCTATGAAAACCTTCCGGTCATTACCGCTTTCCCTCTGGAAATACGACAGCTGTTTCAAAACCTGATATCGAATGCAATTAAGTTTAGAAAAACAGGACAACAAGGCATCGTGAATGTAAGCTGCAAGCAAGAGGGCGAATATTGGAAGTTTTCTGTAACGGATAACGGAATTGGAATCGCACCTGCTTTTCATGAGCGTATTTTTATGATATTTCAAAGACTACATCCCCGTAGCATTTACGAAGGAACCGGCATAGGACTTGCAAATTGCAAGAAGATCGTGGACATGCATTCGGGGATTATCGGAGTGACGTCAGAGCAGGGACAAGGAAGCACTTTCTATTTTACAATACCTGTCAAATACTCAACATCAAGATGAAAAAATTTAAAGATCTGGAATGCATTTTACTCGTGGATGACAACGAGCTGACTAACTTCGTTCATACCAAGATTATCCAAAAGTCTGAAATTGACACAACAGTTAAAGATGTAACCAGTGTGGAAGATGCTCTGAATTTTCTAACCCAGAAAGGTGAGTTTGAAGATACAGCTGAATCGCCAAGGCCAGGTATTATCTTCCTGGATATCAACATGCCGGGGCTTACCGGCTGGGATTTTATGGAGCGTTATAAAAATATTGATTCCAGACTCCGCGCGAAAGTGATTGTTGTAATGCTTACCACTTCTTTGAATCCTGACGATCGGGACAGAGCTTTACTTGACGGGCAAATTGTCGATTTCCTGCCAAAACCTCTTCGGACCCATATGCTTGATGAGCTGGTAGAAAAGTACTTCGAACCCCATTGAGTTAATTTCTTGCCGGCATTGGAACAGATAAAACCCACGCAATTCGGCTCGGATGCCGGCAAATAATATCAGCAGATTGTTAGTCCTTTTTTGCCGGCCTCCCGCAGCTCATACCATCGACCTACCCCGACCAAAAGTGCTAATATACCTGTGAAAATATTGACTGCGATGGATTCCGCCTCACCTCTAAACAGATGAAACACAACCGCGCAGATCATTAACAAAAAGATCCCCGCAGCAGCAAATAAGGTCATCCGACGGTTCCGTCTCATCAAGGCCGGAAGCACTATCCCTACTGCAGCAGCCAGATCGATAAACCCCAGACCGCGAACCATGTACTCAGGCACTTGCCCCATCCAGGGCATTATAGAAGCTATATTAGCAATCGGCATAAATTTCATTATAGCACCAGATAGCATTAGCAGCGATAATGTCCACTGTAGCGTCCATAGCGAGACATTCATTTTTTTGTAAAACTTTGGATCAGTCATCTTCATTGTGTCTTGTTTGTTTCTGAGACAAACTTAGCTACATTTACTATCCGGCTGAAAGCACTTCCAGATTGGATAGCGCTATCCACCTGGATAGTATTGCTGATTTTAAATGAGATAACAACATGCTCACAAACGGAGGATGCCCCAAAACTGCACTTTCAATTAAAGATGCTTTGGAAGCGCTGGAAGGAAGATGGAAATTGTTGATACTATTTGCTTTGTCGACCGGCCCGTTACGCTTCAAACAAATTTCTAAACAGGTGCCCGGAATTACAGACAAGACACTTTCCAAAGAGTTAAAAGCACTTGAATCAAACAAACTGATCCTGAGAACGGTGTATGACACATTCCCACCTACAGTAGAATACACAATTACTACCCACGGAATGTCCCTGGAAAAAGTGATGGAAGAGCTCCATTACTGGGGTTTAGCACATAGAAAAGAAATTATGGATCGGCCTTCATGAAAATTACAAAGGCAAAAATACACTAAATGTAGCTCCTTCACCCGGGCTGCTTTTCGCAAGGATTGCACCCCCATGATTGCTGACCACGCGTTCGCAAATCGCCAGGCCTATACCCGTACCAGAATATTCACTCCTGCCATGCAGACGCTGAAATAGCTGAAAAATACGCTCGGCATATTGCTGCTCAAACCCTACCCCATTGTCTTTTACATCAATCTGATAATATGAATTCGAGGTTCGGGTAGGTCGTACAGAAGGACCCAGCTCATAATGGTGTACCAATTTACTCTCTATAGAAATGACCGGATTTACATCTGGCTTTCTGAATTTTATCGCATTACTGATCAGATTCAAAAACAGCTGCGACAACTGCGTGTTATCGCCCTGTATGTCAGGCAAAGGGGTAACATAAAGCTCGGTCTGAGACTCCTGTATTGCAATTTCAAGATCATTCAGGACAGCTGAAACGATTTTGGTTAGGGATACCCTCCCGTACACATTCTTGGGAGAGGTTACTCGGGAGAATGCAAGCAGATCGTCAATTAACTCAGACATTCGCCTGGCTGCACTTTGCATACGAAGCAGATAATCTATTCCGTCGGCCAACTGTGGCCCGTAACGATCCACGAGTAGTGTTGAGAAAGACTGAATTTTACGTAGCGGCTCCTGCAAATCATGAGATGCCACGTAGGCAAACTGCTGGAGATTTACGTTGGACTGTTTCAAAAGATTGTTCAATTCAGAAAGCTCCTCATTGGTAGCCATGTATTCCTCATTGATCGCCGCCAGCTCTTCATTGGTTGCTTCCAGCTGTTCGGTACGCTCCTGTATCTGCCCTTCCAGAGACAACTCGGTAATGCGCTGATTGGTAACATCCTGCACCGAACCTATAATCGTAACCGGTTTATGCTTCTGATCATAAAGCACTTTGCCCTGAGCGTGCAAAATTCTTGAAGTCTTTACCTTTTCGGGATTAAGCCTGTACTCAATGTCATAGAAACCATTGGTTGCCGGCGAAAGAGCCTGACTAATCGCTTCAGTCAAAGCTGGCAGATCGTCCGGAGACACTGCGGAATAGATCATTTGATCTGTTATTTGGTCCTGGTCAGGCAATCCAAACCAATGTTTCAATCTGTCCGAGCATTCAACACTTCCGTTCTCAACATCAATAGAATAGGTACCCAACTCCGCAAGTTCGATAGCACCTCTCAGGAATACTTCCGTTTGTTGTAATCGTTTTCGGCTTCTTACCTGTTCTGTAAGATCTGTAGCAACCACCAGTACGCCAATAATAACCCCATCCATATTACGCTGAGGCTGGTAGGTAAGATCTACATAAATCGTTTGCAGCACATCTTCATAGGCAATTTCTACCGCCTGTTCTTTGGAGTGATACGGTATTCCGGTGTTTATCACATTTTTCAGTAATTCGTCAAAGCCCTGTCCTTCCATTTCCGGTAGTACGTCCAAAAGCGGCTTTCCTAAAATGTCCTCCGCATTCCGTCCTATCAGTTTGCAGTAGAAGGGATTTGCCATTGTAAAGACAAGATCATCTTTTTTAATCATGGCGACACCCACAGGAGACTGCTCAAAAAGTGACAGTAACTGCAACTGGCTTTCATGAATCTGCTTTTCTACATTGACTCTTTCCGTAACCTCGATAGCAATATCCAGAATGGCATAAACATTTCCTTCACTGTCCAAAAGTGGAGAGTAGGTAATGTCATAGAAATTATGGCTCATCACACCATGCTGTACAATGTCTACCTGTGTGCCATAACTTTGGTAGGTAACTCCGCTTGTGTAAACATCATCCAGAATTTGCAGAAAGGGTTGATTGTGCAGCTCCGGCATTACTTCACTGAGCGGTTTCCCTACGATATCAGCACCTTTACCTACAATATCAATAAATGACTGATTCGGCATTTCTACCCTAAGCTCCCTGCCTACAAAAAGTCCTATCGCGGCGGGAGCCGAAGAAATCACGGATTTTAATCTTGCCTCACTTTCCTGAAGTGCCTTCTTGGCCAGCACCTGTTCGGTCACATCAATAGACATATCTATGATGGCATATACCTTACCGGTTTCGTCGAAAAGAGGTTTATACGTATAGGTAAAATAGTAACGGTCCAAAACACCATTGACCACCAGGTCCACCGGTGCGTCTACCGAAGTAAAAGTATTTCCGTTTTCGTAGATGTCTGCCAATAATTCAAGAAACGGTTGTCCTTCCAACTCAGGAAGTGCCTTATGAAGTGGTTTACCAATCACTGAGCTATCTTTCCCCCAATATTCAATCATCGGCTGGTTTATCAGTTCCACGATCATATCTTTCCCTGTAAACAAACTGACTCCGACAGGCATTTGCTCGATAAGCGTACGGAATTTCAATTCACTTTCCTCCAACTTTGCAATGGCATTAAACTGCTCAGTCACCTCAGTTGCCATAATCATAATTCCGTTCACCGACCCATGATTGTCACGGACGGGAGAATAAACAAAATCGAAGTAGGCCTGTTCGATTCTGTTATTTCTTTCCAGATTCACAAGCGCACTATTGCCAAAATGAGCTTTGCCTGTTTGGTATACGTCTGCTAATAGTTCAAGAAAGCCTTGTCCTTGAATCTCAGGCAGAGCATCCGCAAGCCTCACTCCCGCGATTGCGTTCGTCTTACCCCACATTTCAAATATTTTCTCATTTCCAAGCTCAATGATTAACTCGGGTCCTTTCAAAAGGCCTATGGCCATAGGCGCCTGCTCAACGATGGTTTTAAACAGCTGGCTTTGCTTACTCGTCTTTAATTTTTCGTCCCGAAGCTTGATTTCATGACTTATATCGACAAACGTCCCCAATATTATAGGCAGCCCGTTTGTTGGATGCTGATGCGCCATTCCCCTGCAAAGTACCCACACATCCTCATCAGCTGCATACAACTTAATCTCCAAAGAAAAGGATTCTTTCGATTTCGCATTCAAAAGTGTTTTTTTGAACGCATTTCGAAAATCATTATCTACCAGTTCTAACAGGGTTTCGAGCTTGACAACATCTTCTCCATCAAAAGAAAATAACTTTTTTGCCCTTCTGCACCAGCGAAACTGTAGGTTGTGCAAGTCGAGTTCCCACGTTCCTATACCAGCCGATTCGAGCGCCAGCTCCAATCGATTTAATTCCAACGTATTATCTATATTAAAGGGCTTCGAATTGCCTTCCATGCGTTGCTGTTTAATAAGTACAAAATGTTATAACTGCGGAATATATGCCTTTTAGGGCAGTGTTTTGGTATCTGCACAGTTTACATGAAGGATTATATAAACATCATGCCAAAATCAGGAACCATCCAATTGAGCAGACTCCAGAGTAACCCTGATGGCTATTCGTAGACAAGATTTTGGGTACCGATGTATTTGGTTTCAAAAGCAGAGTGTTAAATATGGCTACCTCTCAATTTTACTTCCATCATTACCAAGTCTCAGTATCCGGCATAATATAGCTGCGAGTTGGCCTGGTAAAAATTCCTCCCTATCGTGTCATTGAAAAAGTAATAAGTTATCACTCTTTAAACACACATTTACCTGATAAGTTAAAGCAGTGTCCGTGAGTATTATGGACATCCGTGACCACACCGGGATTAACAAATGTTTTTATCAGTAATTATCCAGGACGAAATTGACATCCAACCCATGGTATTCTTACTAAACTCCCGCCACTTTTATTTCCAAAAAACATTGTTTCCTGCGAATTAGCAGGTATTTTACTTATTCTCCACGATTTTGTCCACGGTCATTTTTGCTATCCACAACAAAAGGATTCTACATTTGAAATCGTAACGTTACTTCGATATTTACTCAACGTTAATAGAATGAATTCCCTCCTCCTATCATTAAAGTTTGACAGTTTACAAGCTGGCATCAATGGCTTTGATAAGGAAATTAGCTTCATCGATAATCGCATCCGCAAAGCTTATCGCTATTTAGGTGCTTTGAACATAGTCGGCTTTCTATCTCCTCAGCATCTTCCAACTTCAACTGCCTAGTCATACTTTTCGGCTGTTGAGAAATTATTATCCTTCCCTAATTAAAGTCTGCTCTCATACAATCTCTCTTGGAAACTTGAGAACTCACGCGAAGCTAATGTCCTCAATTAATATTTAACCATCAGTATACTTATCACAACGTTTATGAAACTAAACAAATCCTTATTTCAGGTATTTTTCTTGACGTCATCAACTGTCTGTTCTTTTTTCTCTCCCTCAGAGTTACTTGCTCAGGTAAAAATTGGCTCGAACACGACGACTATTGCTACAAATACCAATCTTGAAGTAGAATCAAACAACGGAAGCGTCTTCAGAATCAATAAGACTACAGGACAAGTGAGAATTCAGGACGGAAGCGAAGGTGCGGGCAAAGTATTCACTTCCAACGCCAAGGGAGTGGGTACCTGGATGGATACGAAAACACGAATAGCTTCCGGGAATACAGGCACACCACCAAATATAACTGGCCGTACTACTAATACCATCGCTAGTTATAAATATTCCAACATTAAATCACCGTTCCCAAGGGTAAATGGCTGATATTTCTAAATGCAACCTACCAAAATTTGATGAATGGACCATGCAATGCCTATTGGGATTTATCTACTTCAAGTACAACCAATACAAATAGGCGGACCGCTTTGATGAAGCGGTTAAAAATGACAGCGAAAGAGCTGCCTGGGCAGTAGGAACTATCGGCCGGCTTTACGGGATTGAAAAGGAAATCCGTGAGCATACGCCACCACTCAGTGAAGGTCAGATTGCTGAAAAAAGGATGACGAAAGCTCTGCCGATACTCACCCAACTACACGAATGGATGCAGCAGGAGTATCCCAAAGTACTACCACATAGTCCTATTGGAAAGGCGATTGGATATGCTCTTCCATTGATGGAAAGTAAGAGACTATGCGCTCCATGGAGATTTACAAATCGATCGCAGCGGCGCCCTCAATAATCTGATCGAGAATGCTATCAGACCAATCGCATTGCGTCGACGTAACTTCCTTTTCGCAGATACACACGACACTGCGCAAAATGCTGCCATGATTTACTCTCTTTTTGCCTCATGCAGAAAACACCAGGTAAATCCGCAAGACTGGCTGCTGGATATTCTTCGTAAAATGAATGATCCTAACTACGGCGGCAGATTCTCCGACCTTCTTCCAAATTGCTGGAAACTAAATCAATAATCCCTATAGCATACCTCTTACAAAACAAGCGGGATAGCCGACTGCTTACGTTGAAAATAGCTTCTTAGATAATGGATTCAACAACTTGTACAGATGTTTATTATACGCAACAAGTGAATCTACCGCAGAGAATCAAGTTAGGTTTAAGCTTGTTGCCACATCACCGATTGGTGTAGTAAACGGTTCTGGTAATATTCTCAGACACATCGTTAAACAATTGGATACGAATCAATTTCCCTTCCGTCATAAGCATGATATACAGACACTAATTTGGAAAAAAGTTATCAGCAACTGTGTGTTCAATTCAATTTGCCCGCTGCTGTAGATTGATAACGGAGTTTTCTACCGTAATGAATCTACATTAGAAATTGGTAAATCGGTAACTGACGAGTGCCTTTCTGTTGCCAGGCATTATGGCATACAATTGACTCACGATGACGTGCTACAAAATGTCCTGGCGATCAGCAGGTCGTCCGACGGCCAAAATATATCCACTTATCAGGATATATTAAACAAGAGACAGACAGAAATAGAATCATTCAATTTTGCGGTGGCTGCTGCTGCAACGCAGATAGGAAATGTTTCAGTTCCACTAACTTCTCTTCTAGGTCAATTGGTAAAAATCAAATCAGAGTTGCCAAAATAAGAATGATGCCTCTCTAAGTAAGATAGAGCATTAGCTCCTATTATGCCTGCCGGAGAAAAAATGTCAGAACTTCACTACCCGAAAGGCAAAGATGCAAGGACAGTGATAAAAAACACGACAAAACATTGTTGAAATTCTCAGTAAGTTTTGTGAGAGCCACTCCAGATAGCAGCTCTCACAAATCGTTTTATTCCACTTGATTGAGAAGTTGCTGCCCCTTGTGGAAAGCATCAATATTCCCGAATGAGGTCACAGCAATTTGCTCCATGGCTTCTTTGGTGAAAAATCCCTGATGAGAGGTAATCAGCACATTGGGGAAGGATATTAACCTGGCAATCTGGTCGTCCTGAATAATATCTTCTGAAAAATCCCGGAAGAAAAGATCTCCCTCCTGCTCATACACATCAAGACCAAGGGCTCCAAGCTGACCGCTTTTCAGTGCTTCGATTACATCAGCCGTATTGACAAGTCCGCCTCTGCTTGTATTGATCAACATAGCGCCCTGCTTGAATAATTTTAAAGTCTGTGTATTGATGAGGTGGTGCGTGCTTTCCAATAGCGGGCAGTGCAGCGAAACGATGTCTGCTCCGGCCAACGTCTCTTCCAATGTCCCATACACCACACCTGATTCTATCAGACTTTCATCTACACTGACGTCGTAAGCAGCTACTTTACAGCCAAAACCAAGCAGTATTTTACAAAAAGCCCTACCTATTCCGCCGGTTCCTATCACAGCCACTTTCCGGTGGTGGAGATTAAAGCCCATGAGTTTTTCTAACGAGAAATTCCCCTCTCGTACCCGGTTATAGGCCTTATGTGTCTTTCTGTTCAATGTAAGTATCAATGCGAGTGCATGTTCCGCCACGGCCTCCGGCGAATAGGCTGGTACGCGTGTGACAGTAATATTTTCCTCTTTGGCCGCCGGTAAATCAACGTTATTGAACCCTGCACAGCGAAGTACAATGAGTTTGATTCCATTCTGTGACAAAATGTTGATTACCTCCTTGTTCGCAGTATCATTAACAAAAATACATACCGCGTCAAAACCCTTTGTCAGAGAGGCTGTCTGCTCATTGAGAGGCAGCTCGAAATATTTGATTTCGTGTCCCGTGTTGAACTGATCAAGAAACTGTCGGTCGTAGGATTGTGTGCTGAAAGTGGCGATTCTCATGGTGAGCTGTTAGATGTGGTGGTAAATTCAGACCCTTAAGATATGCATTAAGGTCTGAAATACACAAATCAGCCTTAAAGGTTACAACTTTGTTTCAACCCAGACTGCGGTAAGACATCCCAGTAACAGACCCAGCCAAAGCCAGGGTGAGGGCTGATGACGTGCCTGATCTGTCGAGGCAACTGCTGCATCTTTCTGAAAGTAAGAATTGAGAAAGTCCCGGATCCGGGCATCTGAGTAGTTAGATTGTTTTTCGACAAATAGCCTGGCTCCTGAAGAGTCGGCCGTACTGAGCCAGCCGGTTTCTACAGGTCTGAATGATGCAGAATAAGACAGGCCGTTCAGTGCAGATTCCACCGGAAAAATTGTATCGCTACCTACTGTGAATTGCGTCGGCAAGTTCGCGAAATTGTTCAGACTGACCTCTGCAGGCAATCCTGAAATAACCGGGGCCTCAACTGAAATATTGTTCCTAGAAGAAGGGTGAACTAGCGCCAGAATACTGTTCCAGACTTTCTGATAAGCCAGACTATCCCCCGCCAGCATCAAAGGAAAAGTCTCGTTCAACAGACTTACCGCTACCTTCCCTTTTTGTTTTTCGATCGCTACCGGCAAGTCAGCAGCATTCAGCTGACGTCCTGAAACTGAGAATAAATAAGGGAAAGCCGTAAGTCCAGACGCAATGGTAACAGATTCCTGCTGAGATGTCCGCTTTAAGGCGAATTTTGTTCCAAGCGCAGTATTGATTCGCCCGATATCAGAAAGAGGATTGGCAATATTGATAAATAGAACACTTTTCCCAGCAGCCAAGGCTTTTTTCACCAGTGCACCTGAGGCATTCATCGGATCTGTTACGATAATATCTGCCTCCTTTTTGGACATGTTAATCGACTCTTTACTTTCAAGATCCTTGGACAAAGTCGTTAAATACTGCACAGAATGTCCATTTTTCCCCAGCCATGTAGCGAGGTTCCTACTCTCAAAGTCGGGACTCTGCTGAACAAACTGAAATACCAGAGGCTCGGAAGGTCGGGCAAAAAAATGAAGCGTATCAAGCACCTTCTCCCCCATAGTAAGTGTAAACCAGCTTTGCCCCTGAGCAAAGGCCGGAGCCTGCAGACGAAATGAATTGTCGCCCGTGGATAGTTTGGTACTGTCTATTGTCCTGCCGGCAAAAGACAACCGCAATTGCTGCTGCGCATCTGTTCGGATGTTACCTGATACTGTCTGCATTTCTCCTTTGCGAAGGACAGCCTTCCAATGCAGATTGTAAACAGAATTGGACTGCCGAAACGGAATCCATTTCAGAGCAGGGCGCTTAGTGGTTAGCAGTAAATTATTGAATGTTTTGTCAGAAAAGGACTGACCTGCCACTACCAATGAATCTACCGATAAAAGCTTCTCAGCATCAGTATTCTCATCCAGACGAATCACTCTTGATTGCGGAAGGCTATCTCTTACCGCCTGACGGAAATCGTCTGATACCTCCTCGCCAAAAAGCAAAGCTGTTCGGCCGGAACCATCAGAAAACCAGAATGGCTGCAACACAAATGCCAGTGTCACCAACCAAAGTAGTATATTCAATCCCAAACGAAGATATAGCCTGCCATTCCATGATGGTTTAGATTTGAAGAGTAGCAACCAGAGCTGTACCGGCAGCAACATCACCAACAGAATCAGTATGATCTGATTAAGACCGTCATGAAAATCAAAATTAAACTGAATCATACTACTGCATCATTTTCCAAAAGGCCCCTTCCAGTTTCTGTTCACCTCTGTAGCCCTTGTTTCGTTCCAACGCCTTGTCGGCCCGTTTGTAAAGTTCATTTTTAAGTTCCATCTTCTCCTTTTCACTCAGAGGCTTGGCACTAACCATTTTCTGTAGTGAGGCCAGCACTTTCCAGTTTTTAGGTCCGCCATTGAAAGGACCACTGTTCAGCAGTCTTTCAGATAAAACAGAACCGGCAATTTGCATCTGGCTTTGCATATTGCCTGAGAGCTTTTCAGCTTGCAGATAACCCAACACCTCTGCAACAAGTTGTCCGGTTGTCTTCTCTCTGTAGTTTTTCTCTGATGACAAATTCTTGTTCAGATCCTTCATTTCGCCGGTAAGCCGTTTCTCCTTTTCCTTGATCGGAGGGGGATCATAGCCACTTTTCTTCACAAATGTCCGTGCTTTGTGCTGAGCCGATTTCAGAAATTCCAATGCCTTGTTTTCAAAAGGAATGGCCTTTTCAGGTTCGTACATTCTCAGATGAAGCTCCGACTGCCACATGTTCTCTAGAGCCATTTTCAAAAGACTCCGTGTTGACTGCTCGTAGAATGTATTGGTTTCGGCATCATCATGCGCATGTACATATTGTTCCATCAGAGCAGCGAGAGGATCTTTTGAATCGCCCTCCGAACTCCCATGATCGTGATCGTGTCCATGGTCATGATCCGGCTCCGATGCTCTTCGTTCCGCCGCCTCACCTTCTCCATCAGATTTATGCGTAAAAGCATCCAGTATGTTTCCCCCGGATTCTCCTTCTGCCGGCGGGCCCGCCGCTCCGCCTAAACTCGTTTCAAATTCCTCACCCAGATACTGACCATATCTCAGCCTTAAAACTTTCTGATCAAAACCGATTTCATTTGAGATTGAGTTAAACTCCTTCTTGCTGATTTTCTTTTTTCTGGCAATCAGTTTTTCTGTATCGATAATAATCTGACGCTGGCTACGGAAGTATTCAGGCATAATGTTGACCGCCATTGTAGCAAGCTCAGCTTCCTCTACCTGAGCGGTATCTTTATAAACCACAAAATAGGTATCCGACTTACTGAAATTGGCTTCCGGTTGACGGTTGTCTACTGCCGCCCAGTAGTAATAAAGCTCATCGCCAGGTGTGAAATTCAAAGCCTTCAGATCAATCGTTTTTTGCAGGTTAGCTTCCTTGAAATCGGCCGGACTCAGTGGAAATTTCATTTCCCGGAACTTTACATTTTCACCACTACCACGGGCTACGGTAGCCACAATAAATGCTTGTCGCACCCTGAAATCATCAGAGATTTTCGCTGCAATATTCAGAGACTTACTGTCTTTCAGAAAATGATATTTGTAAAGTTCTTTGGAGGCGGGTTCGATTTTAGGCGGAAGATCGGGTAAAGCTTCCAATCTGTAAAAATCAGACTGATACACAAGCGAATCTCTCCAATATGCCTTGAACGCGTACAAGCCTGAGCCTGTGAGCTTATCGGAATACTGGTAAACACTTCCCAAATCCTTAAAAACGACCTCCTCTCCCCTGCTGTTAGCGAGCTTTACAACCAGTTTCTGATGATGACTGAAATGAAGCTGCCATACGAGCTGTGAGCCCGAAACAGCACTAATGTTCATGTCCTTACTATTGCTGACCGTCAATCCTGTATAGGCAGGCGGAGTGATACGCACTTCGGCATTCTGAAATACCGGGGGTATACTTGTGTTGACTGCGGGTTTCTTTTCAGACGCATTAACTGCAGCTATCCCGGCTTTTGCCGACCTGTTTGCGATAAGCGGATACATCCAATAAAACACAACTGACAATGCCAGCAACCCTGCATACCAGCCCAAACTTTTGTACAGGCGCACATACGGGAAAACCACCTGCTGATCTGCCAGGCGCTCCAGCTGCAATTGTTCTGCAAGATTGAGCTCTTCTTTATCCAGCAGATGCAAGCTATATTCTGCCTGCCCCACTTGGGCATGAATCAGCGATATAGCCTGCTGTTTTTTATTTTGAAAAATCCCTGTTTGCCAGAAACCGATGCCTGCAGCAAGGAATCCCGCTAAAACCGGCCATACAGATGCTTCACTGTTGAATGCAGCGACAGGTAGATAGACAGCTACGAAAAGCAAAGCACATTGAAGAAATGCCGCAGTGTATAACTGAATGCTTACGTTATTGATGAGTTTTTTTAGTTCATGCATAGGTCTGTGTCACATTTTTCTTCAACGACAGCCATCTTTCCAAAAGAAGTGTCATCACAAAACCCAATAAAAGATACTTCCCGAAATGATCAGACGATTGCTGCCCGGCACTATCCATAGATACAAACCTGGTTTTTAATTGCTTACCGCTAAGTATATCTGAAGGCTGGCTTAGATTATAGCGATTCACAAATTGCTGGCCAAACCATTCCGGCAGTCTTCCTTCTCGGACCATTTCCGAGGAAGAAACTTTGAGAGAATCGCCGACAGATATAACCTGAGCCGGAACAACTCCCGGGTATTGCTTTCCGGAAACTACGTAAGCTGTTGATTTGTCGGTATTCGTCACAAGATCATTTGTAAAAATCCAGTCGTAATTTTTGTTGTCGGACGCTACTTCATCGATCATAAACGGGATTTTATACACCTCTGAAAAAGCCATCAATGCAGCTCTTACAGTTTTTTTCTCTGTCTGATTTTTATATTCAAGCAATACGCTGACCGGCCCGTTTCCACTCTTGGTAGCTCCCGCATTTTCTCTGAGATCACCTGTTTTCAGAATACCAGATTGCTTATCTACAAAGAGTCCTGTAGAAGCGTCTATAGCAAAATAGTTTACAGCCCGATTGTATGTGGAGTCAACAGTCGTCATGAGTTGAAAGTCCGCCGGTACGACAATCCTGGATGGAAGAGAAATTCCTGGTGAATTTCCGACGTATAGCATCAGCTGCGCGCCTTTCCCGGTTATGGCATTAATGCTTTGCTGCAAATAATCCAGTCCTGATGAAAGTGGGGGAACAGTTTCGGAATTTGTGAGAGCAACCGGCTCCTTACTGATCCAGAACACCTGCTCTCCTTTTTTTAATGCTTCCTCTATCTCAAATTTAAACGCATCTGCTACGCGCTCACCCGACTCCACCAGATGCACACGTTTGGTTTGCCCTGTTTGATCCAGCCACGAAATAGCTGCCCTTGAGAGCAGCAACACAAGCAGAATAACAAGCAGACAGCGCAATAGCAACAAGGGGATCTCATCCAGTCGTATACCACGATGCTGCAGACTGGTTTTATCAGTGAGCCAGCGTGTTGCAGCCCAAGCGATTGTTTTACCCTTTTTCTGATACCAAAAGTGAATGATCACAGGTATAATCACACCCAGCAATCCCCACAACAAAACAGGTTGCAAAAATGTCATTATCCTTTCTTTTTGGTTAAAAATGCTTTTAATACCATACCTATCGGATCGCTCAATCTTGCTCTTACCAGCCTTACATATGGGATTTGTAATGCAGATTTTACCTGATCGAGGTATTGCTGCGAAGATGCAAGAAAACGTTCACGGACAGAAGATGCATCCAGCTCAATTTCCTTACCTGTTTCAAGGTCTTTAAATCTGTAAAATCCATTCAGATTGAAGTCAAGTTCCTGATCACCCAAAATCTGAAAAATCACAATTTCTCTTTTAGGGCTGGCCAGTGATTTGATCAGAGACAGCCATTCCTCGCCCGCCTGCAAAAAATCTGTAATAAAAATCAGCTGCTCCTTTCCTTTCTGTTGAAATTCTGCAAACCGTACCTCAGTTGCTTCTGTCCATTCGCCGGCGGCTTCACTCTTTTCGAGCGCCACCAGTATCTTTTGAAATGCCTGTTTTCCTGATGAAGATGATCCTGTACCCACTGCGGTTTGTACACTTCCTTTTTTCAAAAAATACAAACTCATCTGATCGTTTTGAATGTAACACAGATAAGCAAGTGAGGCCATAATTATCCTGGCGTAATCCAACCTGGCTATACCCTTTTCTGCGTAATTCATAGAGCCGGACAGATCCAACACAAAGCGAACCTGCCTGTCACTTTCAGTAGATGATTCCCGCACAAGGTGCTTGTCTGTTCTTGCAAACAGTTTCCAGTCGATACGCTTGGGATCATCACCGGGTTCGTAGTGCCGGTATTGCTCAAACTCAGTTCCTATACCAGAGCGCTTACTGGAATGAATACCCAGCATGAGCTCGTCGCTGACCAGTTTTCCGGTGAGCTGCAGATTTTTGAGCCTGATCAGATCCGACGCCAGTAAACCAGTATTTTTTACCATCTCTTATGATTGTGGTGCGGACAAACCCGTTTAGTTGGGCTTTACAACTTTTAATAGTTCCGAAATGGCCTGATCGGAAGTGATACCATCGGCCTCTGCTCTGAAATTCATCGCAATCCGGTGACGGAAGATCGGATAGGCAAGTGTTTGTATATCCTCAGGAATAACCGAGAAGCGTTCATGCAATACTGCTCTCGCTTTTGCGCACAGTACCAATGCCTGACCTGCGCGTGGCCCTGCACCCCAGTCACACCATTCTTTCACAAACTCAGAAGGAGAACCGTCAGGTCTTGTGGCCCGCACCAGCTTATTAATCCAGCTGATCAGTTCGTCGCTGATATGAACCTGTCTGGTCAGCTTCTGGAGCTGAATAATGTCTGAATCACTTAAAATACGGTTAATCTGCGGTTTGAAAGAGCCCGTAGTTCCTTTCAGTACATTCAACTCTTCCTGTTCGCTTGGATAACCCAGTTTGATGTAAAGTAAAAAGCGGTCGAGCTGCGCCTCGGGTAAAGGATATGTTCCTGCCTGCTCTATGGGATTCTGTGTTGCGATGATCAAAAAGGGAGCGGGTAACGGATAGTTCGTTCCACCATAGGTTACGCTTTTCTCCTGCATCGCTTCCAATAGCGCGGCCTGGGTTTTGGGTGGAGTACGATTAATTTCATCGGCAAGTACCACATTGGCAAAAATGGGTCCCTGGTTAAATTTAAAAAACTTCTTTCCTGTCTCGTGATCCTCTTCCAGTATTTCGGTACCGATGATATCTCCCGGCATTAAATCGGGGGTAAACTGAACCCTTTTAAAGCTCATGTGCAAAGCTTCCGACATGGTTTTCACCATAAGAGTCTTGGCTAGTCCCGGTACGCCCTCCAGCAGACAATGTCCTCCTGCAAGAAGAGAAATCAGTATTTCATCAATCGCTTCCTGCTGGCCCACAATCACTTTGGCGATCTCGGTTTTAAGATCAGGCAGCTTCGCCACCAATGCTTTATAATGATTTAATTCCTGAGTCTCCAATGTTCGTTTCTTTTATTATTAATCAAAAAATAGCTCTTTCCGTTGGATCAGGCAGTCAACGCATACATGACAATATTCACTCCGAACCGGGTATTGTCTACAGCCAGAAACCGCTTGTTACGAAAATCATAATCCCACTCACAGCCATAATCCTTATTGCTATACAGCACCCCTATTCTTCCGTTGACAATAATGGCTTTCAGGTAGTCGTGTACAAGATCATCTCCCCAACCGTTGAGCTCGAAGGAAGTTGTAGGCGGGCCATCTTCAAATTTGAAAAAGCAATTGTATATCGGATGATTATTAGGAATTTTCTGAAGTGCTTTTGCTCCGAAAGTCCTCTCCATTTCCTGTTCAAAGGATTTTGCAAAAAGGCCATCGATGTCGTGATTACAATCGTCGACAAAAACAAAACCGCCATTTTGAACATACCTTCGAAAATGGTCTCTTTCCTGACTCGAAAATTCTACCAGTTTATGCCCGCTCAGGTAGCAGAACGGACTTTTAAAGATCTCGTTACTGCTCAGCTGCACGACTTTTTCCTTTTCATCAACGGGTATGGTCGTGTATTCAACCAACGAGTGTAGCAGGTTTGAAGGCATGCGCTGGTCGGTATCCCAGTTCCCAGATGTGTATTGAATACGTGTAAAAAAGAATGGTCGCATTATTTAAAGGTTCTCGCAGAGTAAAGAGAGTATTTCGCGGAGTTGCACAAAGGTTTAAAGCTAAACTCTGTGCAACTCCGCGAAAACACTTTATAACTCTGCGTTTCAAAAATCTACACCGCGTCGGATAGAGATGAAAAAGTAAATTCTCTGATCTTCATCGGAGGGATAAGATAATTCCGGTCAGACTCTGTACTTACTACACGCTCCGGCTTACCGAGTGTCTCCAGATTGTTCAGCATAATTACCGGACTTTCGTTAAAACGGAAGTTTTTGATCGGATGTTTGATCTTTCCGTTTTCGATATAAAATGTACCATCACGGGTAAGCCCGGTTAACAGAAGGGTCTGTGGATCCACTGTTCTGATATACCATAACTTTGTAACAAGTATACCTTGTTTGGTGGATTTGATCATGTCTTCCAGTGACGCTGTGCCACCGTCCATAATCATATTGTTGGGAAAGGGTATTGGAGCAACATTGTTCTTCTGGGCCCAGTACCTCGAATAATACATATTCTTTACCGTCCCCTTCTCTATCCAGTAACGCTTGTCCTGGGGTTGTCCGTCTCCCGCAAAAGGCGAAGCGGGCAAATCAGGATTAGATGGGTCTGAGTAAAAGTTAACTCTTTCATCCATAATCTTTTCACCCAGCTTAGTCTTCCCTCCCTGCTTACTTAGGAACGAACGTCCTTCATCGGCGCTACGCGCATCCATTCTAAAAAAGATATTTTCCAACAGAACAGCCGCTGCAGTAGGTTCCAGAATAACAGTATACTTACCTGGTTCCAGCGCTTTCGCTCCCACCGAACCCAGCGATTTCTGCACTGCGATTTTTGTCGCTGCTGCTGTGTCCAGCTTACTCATGTCGCTGTATCCTTTGGCCACGTATCCTGAACCGGTTCCGTCTTCGGTACGCACCGTCAATGAGAAATTTACGCTCGTACTGGGATAGTAGGCAAACAGGCCCTTTGAATTCATCATGGCAGAATAACCTTTCTGATCTTCCAAAAAACCTGCAGCAGTTAACTTCTGGGTTCTTGTCAGTTCCAGACTTTTCAAAACTGCATTCGCGCGTGTATCAGGACTAGCGCCAGCTGTAGATTCGAAATATCCTTTGGAAGCTGCACCGTATTTCTGCGGCCCCAGCAATCCCATATATTCAGGGTTTTCAGGTGCCAGTTTAGCCAGTTCTTCAGCCCGTTGAACCACTTTTTTTAATGATTCCTCACTGAACTCATCGATGGTGGCAACACCTACCTTTTTCCCAAACGCGGACTGCACCTGTAAGTTTTGGTTGATCAGCGATCCACTGGTAGACACTTCGTTACGTGCATAGCGCAGGTTACCACGTTGCTCCCCCATCAGATTCACCTCGCACTCATCTGCTTTAGAATAGCTCAGCACTTTTTGTAAAAGCGCTTTGGCTTCCGATTCACTTAATATGATCGACATGGCAGTAATACTTTAAATTTTACGAGCTGTGTTAATTACATTCACTCCGTTGAAGCGTGTTGTTGAGCTTCCATGAGAAACCGCACTCGACTGAGACGGCTGACCTTTTCCGTCAAAGAAAGAACCTCCCAGACGGTAGTCACGCTCATCACAAACCTGTGAACAAGAGTTCCAGAATTCCTGCGTATTGGACTGATAAGCCACATCATTGAGCATACCAACGATCTTGCCATCTTTCACTTCGTAGAACAGCTGCCCGCCAAACTGGAAGTTATAACGCTGCTGGTCAATAGAGAATGAACCATCACCGATAATGTAAATTCCTTTCTTCACGTCCTTGATCATTTCATCGACTGACAATGGCTTTTTACCTGCTTCGAGTGAAACATTCGGCATACGCTGAAACTGCACGGAACTCCAGCTATCCGCATAGCTGCAACCATGGGACTCTTTTTCTCCGATGATATGCGCCTGGTCACGGGTGGCCTGATAGTTCACAAGGACACCATCTCTTACCAGATCCCATTTCTTGGTATTTACCCCTTCGTCATCCCAGCCTACAGCACCCAAAGAACCTATCTGCTGCTTGTCAGCTACCAGATTTACCTCCTTGCTACCATACTGAAAGTTTTTCGACTGCCATTTATCAAGCGTCGCGAAAGATGTTCCCGCAAAGTTCGCCTCATATCCGAGTACACGGTCCAGCTCCAGGGGGTGACCTACCGACTCGTGGATGGTAAGCCACAGGTGCGAAGGATCCAGAATCAGATCGTATTTACCTGCTTCGACTGATTTTGCTGTCAGTTTTTGCTTTGCCTGCTTAGCGGCTGAGATTGCGTCTTCAAGCATATCATAGCCTTTGTTGTAACGCGTGGTAATTCCAGTTACTTTATCTGAAGGATTCACCTGCAGGTAATCATAACCCATCCCGACCGGAGCACTCAGCGCATTTCTTGTCTGGAATTTCCCGGTCTGTGCATCAATAGCTGTAACGTTGAACTGCGGGTAGATTCTATGAATATCCTGATCAATATAGGAGCCATCTGTTGAGGCAAAGTATTTCTGCTCGTTGACCTGGAACATCACAGAGTTGACATAGTTGGCACCATTGGTCAGCGCTGCATTATTTACAGAAAGTAATAGATCCACTTTCTCCTGAATAGGTACCTCAAAAGCATTTTTCTTGATTGGTGCTTTCCAGCTCACTTCGCCAAATCCTTTCTGGGGAGCCAGCTGAACCGGCTCTTTCATCAGTTTAGAGTTTGCCTTGGCTATCGCGACAGCATCTTCTGCCGCTTTTGCCATTTGCGCTTCGCTCTTCGCATCCACCACTGCTGCAAATCCCCAGCATCCATTTGCGATTACGCGCACCCCCACTCCGTAGGATTCGGTATTGACAATATTCTGAACTTTGTTTTCACGGGTTACTACAAACTGGTTCAGATAGCGGCCAATGCGAACATCAGCATAGGTAGCACCTTTCGCTTTGGCTGCATTCAGAGCGGCATCAGCGAGTCTTTTCTTTACGGCTACATCAAGTCCCGGCGCCAATAATGCTTCGGGAGCTACATTTTTGCCCATGGCAAAAGCCGGCAACATCATAGCGCCTGTACCAAGTCCGGCGAGTTGTATAAAATCTCTGCGTTTCAAAATAAATTCTGTTAAAACAATGAATGATTATCTTAAAAATATACCGGCTATTCTATACAGCGTCCGATAAGCTGGTGAAAGTAAAGTCTCTGATTTTCAACGGTGGAACCAGGTTCCCTCCCGCGCGCATTGGTTTACCCATCGCTTCCAGATTGTTAAGCATGATTACAGGGCTTTCGTTAAAACGGAAGTTTTTAACCGGATGTTTGATCTTTCCGTTTTCGATATAGAAAGTACCGTCACGTGTTAGTCCGGTGTAGAGCAATGTTTGCGGATCTACAGCGCGGATATACCAAAGTCTGGTTACCAGAATTCCTTTTTCAGTTCCTTTGATCAGATCGGCCAACGACTCAGTTCCTCCTGCAAGAATGAACCCGGAAGGAGAAGAAATTGCCTCTACGCCCTTCTTTTCTGCCCAGTAGCGGGAATAGTACATATTCTTCACTACACCTTTTTCAATCCATGTCACTTTCTGTTGCGGGCGGCCATCGCCACCTCCGCCCCCCATCCGGCCACCACCGCCTCCGCCAAATGGGGAGCCAGGAATTTCGGCATTTTGAGGGTCTGAATAGATGGTCACGCGCTCATCGAAGAGTTTTTCTCCCAGGCGGGTTCCACCTCCTTTTTTACTTAGGAAGCTACGACCTTCCTCTGCACTTCTGGCGTCAAAACTCCGCATCATATTCTGAAGCAGATCAACAGCAGCGGTCGGTTCAAGAATAACGGTGTATTTACCTGGTTCCAACGCTTTTGCATCTGACGAAGCAAGCGCCTTTTGCATCGCAATCTCTGTGGTTGCTTTTGCACTTAGTTTAGATGCATCGTTAAAATCGCGTGTAGCATACCCTGAACCTTTTCCGTCAGCTGTACGCACTGTAATCGAAAAGTCAATGGAAGTAGCCTTGTTATAACCGAACAAACCTTTGCTGTTACCGATGGCAGAAAAACCGGTGGAATCTTCAAGATAACCGGCAGCAGTCAGATTCTTTTTTACGCAGGGGTCAATACTGTCAAAGGCCGCCTGAGCGCGGTACTCCGGAGTGATTTTCGCAGTGCTTTCTGCATAAGAATTGATGTCCAGATATTTCTGAGGACCCAGCATGGGTACGTACTCAGGATTATCAGGAGCCAGTTTGGCAATCTCCTCAGCACGGCGTACCGTCTTTTCCAGAGATGCATCATCAAATTCATTGATCGTAGATGTTCCTGATTTTTTGCCAAACACCGCTGTTACAGCTAAGGCCAAATCCGTGGTTTCACCACTGGTAGAAACCGAGTTACGTGCATAACGAATATTACCGGTACGAGAACCTGATAAACTGACACTCATTTCATCAGCCTTGGAATAGGCCAATACCTTATCTATAATTTTCTTTGCTTCTTCTTTAGTTAAAATGGCCATTAGGAAAAAGTTAATACGTTAGATTTTTGAACTTCATCGAATGCAGGCAGATCTTAGATCTTCCTTCCGGTATTGATCACATTCACGCCATCGAAGCGCGTGGTTGCACTTCCATGAGATACCGCACTGACCTGGGAAGGCTGCCCTTTTCCGTCAAAGAAAGAACCGAAAGTCCGGTAGTCGTCCTTATCGCAAAGTTGAGAGCACGAATTCCAGAATTCCTGCGTGTTGGACTGATAAGCCACATCATCTATCATTCCGGCGATCTGACCATTTTTGATTTCATAGAATACCTGCCCTCCAAACTGAAAATTGTAGCGCTGCTGATCAATCGAATAGGAACCTCTTCCTATGATGTAGATACCCTTATCCACACCTTTGATCATATCCTGAACGCTGCGTTTCTCAGTGCCCGGCTTTAGAGAAATATTAGGCATTCGCTGGAATTGTACCGAGTTCCAGTTATCTGCATAGCAGCACCCATGAGACTCTTTCTCTCCAAGAATACTTACCTGGTCACGCGTAGCCTGATAGTTGACAAGAATACCGTCTTTGATAATATCCCACTCTTTGCAAGGCACACCCTCGTCATCGTAACCCACAGCGCCCAGTGTATGAGGCTGGATTTTATCAGCTACAATATTGACGAGCTTACTTCCGTAATTGAACTTTTTGGTTTCCCATTTATCCAGTGTGGCAAAGCTGGTACCTGCGTAGTTAGCTTCGTAACCCAGCACACGATCAAGTTCAGTAGGGTGCCCCACCGACTCGTGGATTGTAAGACCAAGGTGGTTCGGATCCAATACCAAATCATATTTGCCCGGCACTACAGACTTAGCCGTTACTTTTTCCTTCGCCTGCTTGGCGGCAGTAATGGCATCTTCCACCATATCATAAGAGTTGCGGTATCCGACAAGACCGATCGGACCTGCAATTTTCTCTGACGCAAGGCCGTCCAGATACTCGTAACCCATACCCATCGGAGAGCTGATCGCATCTCGCGTCTTGAACTTACCCGCAGCCTTATCAATGACCGTTACAGTGAATGTCGGCCAGATCCTGTGGATATCCTGATCAATGAATGAGCCATCAGATGATGCAAAATATTTCTGCTCATTAACAAAGAACATATTGGATGTAACGAATCCGGCCCCATTATCCATGGCAGCACCGTTCACATTCATCAAAAGATCAATTTTCTCTTTTACCGGAATTTCAAAGGCATTTTTGGTAAGGGGCGTTTTCCATACCTGATCTCCTACTCCCTTTTGAGCTGCGAGTACCACCGGCTCCTTCTGGAATTTAGAATTCGCTTTTGCGATTGCAGCAGCCGTAGCCGCACATTTAGCAATACCATCCGTAGTCACATCGCTGGTTGCTGCAAAACCCCAGGTTCCGTTCACAATCACTCTGATACCTATCCCGTAAGATTCAGCATTCACAATGTTCTGGACCTGCTTTTCACGGGTGAATACGTATTGCTGAAGATAACGTCCGATGCGAACATCTGTGTAAGTCGCGCCTTTGCTTTTGGCTGCGTTCAGTGCCGTTTCAGTCAACTGTTTTTTCGTGGCTACATCCAGCCAGGGTTCAGTCAGTTGCTCGGCGGAGACCGGGTTACCTATTAAAGGCACCGAAGGAAGCATTAAAGCCCCCAATCCCATACCAGACATCTGCATAAAATCTCTTCTTTTCATTTGCTTTGGTTTAGTCCTTTAATTCTTATGAAGGATGAAGATTGGTTAATTTATTACAATCAGATTTCTCTGAATTTTCACAATGTAAATAACAAATATTAGTACAGCAATTTAAACATTCCGGAATTTCCACGATCTATACCACAATGTAGTCAACGATACGCCACCTAACTCTCTGAAAGATATAGCTTCAGGATTCACTTAATGATGGTAAAATAAATTCCGATTGCGTACCCAAACATTATTCCGGATAAATGGAAGTTATAAATATAATCAATCGGACATGAACCACGACCCGATACATTAGTTTAAATTTATTAATCATTAATATTTATTTATATTTTTTAATAAATATTAGTATACCTCCATTTACTTAAACTAATCAAAGACCGCCCGCCAACACTTTTACGATGAAACAGCCAAAAATACAAAAAGCCGCCAACTGTTGACAGCTGGCGGCGTTCCGCTATACGGTTCTGCAAATATTATTTCTTCTTAAACTCCAGATATGGCTGAGTAGAAGTACCAGTCGCAGTATTGGTAATCTTTAGGTCAATATTAATCTGCTGATTACCTGAAGCGTTCAATACCTTCGTCCCCTGCCCTTCCAGCTTCTCACTTCTTGTAACACCAGAGCCCTGATCAACTACCACTGTCTCATTGATCGTAAATCTGTCAGCAGACGTTGTAGTTACATTTCCTAATTCAGTTTTATGAACCCTGACAACGGTCTCACCAGGTATTTCAACCGTGTAGCTCCTGTCGTAAACAATTTTCAGCTGGTTATTATTTACTTTCTGTATATCCCAGATATGGTTAGTTGCTAATCCATTTTCAACGGTGGTAGTCTGATAGGTACCTACAAAACCTGATGCAAAATCATTCTCCGGCTCCGCATCCTTGTCCTTATCCTTACAAGCCCCCATGAAAATCACCAGACAGCAGAAAATTAACTTTTTCATATTATTCTAATTGATGTATGCTTTAAAGTTCCAAATGTAAAAATTGATGGACAAACTTCTGATTATTTTCTAGCATTAAACGGATTATCAAACCATTTAGTATTAACTGATACAATTTGCATGCCTCAATCAAAATGGAAGCCTGCCCAAATCTACATTACCACCCGAAATTACAATTCCTATCCTTTTACCTTCAAAAAGCGCTTTGTTTTTCAACACCATTGCCAATGACACTGCACCAGACGGTTCCACAACCAATTTCATTCTTTCCCACAACAGCCGCATGGCATCAATAATTTCCTGATCCGAAACGGTGAGTACGTCAGCCACGTGCCCATGGATAATGGGAAAAGTCTTATCACCCAGATAAGTCAATAATCCATCGGCAATCGTGTTTACATATGGAGCCTTCTCAATACGTCCGTTTCTGAATGAGAGAACAGCATCAGCAGCTCCTTCAGGTTCAGCAGCATAAACCTTTGTTCCCGGCGAAAAGTACCTGGCAGATAAAGCAGTGCCACTCAAAAGTCCTCCTCCACCTACCGGAGCAACTATTACATCCAGTGCAGGATCGGAATCTTCTATCAGCTCCTTAGCTACCGTCGCTTGCCCCGTGATCACTTCGTAATTATTGAAAGGATGTATAAAAGTAGCACCGGTTCGTTCTACAATTTGAAGCACTGTACTTTCACGCTCTTCGGGTGTATTCTTACAGAATGTTATTTCTGCTCCGTAGCCTTCAACCGCCTTTATTTTAACCAGAGGAGAGTTGTCGGGCATCACGATAAATGCTTTTGTTCCCACCTTTGCCGCAGCCCATGCAATCGCTTGCGCGTGGTTACCAGAGGAATGCGTCGCTATGCCGTTTACTCTATCCTGCCCTGGTAATGACAATACCGCATTGAGCGCCCCCCTGGCTTTGAAAGCACCTATCTTCTGAAGATTTTCACATTTGAAGTACAGCTCAGCGCCACTGATCGCATTCAATGCAGATGAGGTCATGATCGGTGTACGGTGAATGAATGGTGCTATAAGCTCATGGGCCTGCTGAATGTTTTCCCGATTCGGGGCATGAGTCATCATAGAATTCCGGATTTAGTGAAATTAATAATATCTTTTTGTACCTACAAGATAGTTGAGTCCCTTTAAAATACAAAAGGCCCGTCAGCAAACTGACGGACCTTTATCCAAATATTTAAATTCAGTTATTTTCCTGCGTTTGGAGTATACAGATTAAAGAACTGATCCAATTTAGGAGTAATGATGATCTCCGTACGACGGTTCAGGCTACGGTTAGGTGCTGAATCGTTTGGTGCCTTGGGCAGGTATTGACCACGACCACCAGCGATCATACGAATTGGCTCAACACCATATTTCTTCTGAAGTGTACGCGCAACAGATGTAGCACGCAATACGCTAAGATCCCAGTTGTCAGCAACTTTGTCAGTAGCGATAGGTACATTATCCGTGTGACCTTCAATAAGGATTTCGATCTCTTTGTAGTCGTTAAGGATTTTAGCAACCTTAGCCAAAACTGTCTCTGCCTGTGTATTGATCACAGAACTTCCTGAACGGAACAACATTTTGTCGGAAAGAGAAACGTAAACAACGCCTTTTTTCACTTCAACCTGCACATCTTCATCGCTAACATCAGCCAATGAACGTTTCAGATTAAGAACAAGCGCCATATTCAAAGAATCTTTACGTTGAATACTTGCATTCAAATCGCGGATCTGAACACCTTGTGCATCCATCATCGCAAGAGATTTCTTGATACTTTCAGAACCTTCTTTGCTTATCACAGAAAGGTCAGACATACGGTCAAGAAGGTTGTTGTTGTTTCTCTTCAAGAAATCAACCTGATCTTCCAGCTCTTTCAATTTGGCGTTTTTGCTGGTCAATTCATCGTTCTTTAGCTTAAGATCGTTATTCAAACTAGCAGTTCTGCTGTCGCAATCATTAAGGTCAGCTCTTGCTTTGTCAAGCTGGATTTGGATTTCATTTGCTTTGTTCTGAACGGCAAGCATTTTTTTCTTACTTGCACATGAACCCAGAACAAACAGCATAGCAACAGCTACAAGCGTATTTCTCATAATTAAAGGGTTATTTTTGGTATAAACACTGGTTAAACGTTAGAAAAGATAAATTCAGCACAAAAATCAAGCCAGAAGAGAATGCCGGCACTTTCAAAGTGCAAAGGTATAAAAAAAACAGATTGCTAAACACAATCTGTCTTTTCTAATTTGATTCTAATATTCACTGTTTCAGGAGCACAGAGGCCTGTTTAACCCCTTATGGATGTAACCAATATTAACTAAATTCAGTACCGGATCGACCAGAATGGATTACGCCGTCCTTTGATGCTGGTCTTCATCAAATCTGCCACTAATGCGTCATATTGAGGTTGATTCAGTTTCTTACCTTTCACCTTTTTGGGCAATGCCAACTGAGCGGGTTCGACAGGCTTCAGTTCAATTTTATCTGCTGTCAGGACGACATCGCCTTCATTAATGTCAAGCTCCAGGATAAGCCCTGGTAGTCCGAAATACTTTTCCGGGCCGGCCTGTACAGCAATATCGTTGGCAAACCAGGCCGTGATTGTTTGATTCTTAATGGTATCCTTCGTTACGGCCATCATACACAGATACCCTTTGATCTCCTTGATCTTATTCATCACTTTCCACTGCGGTGCTCTGAGACTGTCTTCGGTAATGTAAGTTTTACCGGATACCGTTTCGATATTCGTGATGTTTTCCTTCTCGTAATTTCTGTAAATGATATAATCGTCAGGTCTGCCCCAGCCTCCTTCTTCTACCACATCCTCATAACGACTCTCATTTCCATTAAAGTAAAGACGCGTTTTCGATTTCCATTCGTCGTCCTTGCCCCAGGTAAGTTTAGCACGGTCCTTTTCTTCCTGGGTCAGAAAATCGAGCCGGGCAATAATTTTGGTATAATACTGTACACGCTCATAGGTTACAACTCCCTGCTGTGACTGCGCTTTTGCTGTAAAACAGCTCGTTATTACAAATACTATGGTGAATAATCTCTTCATTATAACTTCAGATTTTAGATTCGGATTACCGGATTAATAGCCATACCCTTTACGACGAACTGAGTGTGCGACTCCACGCATATTGTAAGTGAAGCTAAGCATGAAATAACGTGCAAGCGTACGTACCTGCTCTTGTGAAACTACGTTTCCAAATGCATTATTAGAGATTCCTCTGTTTTTGTTGAAAACATCAAACGCAGACAGGCGTATTTCTCCTTTTTTACTTTTCAGCATCGTTTTGTAAACCGACAGGTTCAATATTGGTAACGACTGATCAAAACCGAAACGTTTGTTTACATAAGAATTGTAAGAAAAACGGCTGTTGAAATAGATATCTTTCGGCAATTTATAATTCAACTCTGCTCCATAATTGGTATTGACTATTTGCTGATTCTGACCTGAACTGATTGAGTAGCGGGTGTCCGAGATGTTCCAGTTGGCATTTGTGTACACCGTAAACTTATCACTTGGCGTGTAGTCGAGGCGAAGTCCCCAGTTGTATCCGTCGGTGGTAGTTTCGTTCAGGACATTATTAATATTGATCGGATTGTTGTTGCGGTTGTACTGGGCATTGATGCTCAGATTACTTTTTGTTTTCACAATCGGGAAGCCATAGTTACCATACAGACTGAAACTGTTTCCTCCACTGATGTTGGTTGCCATGGTGGTAGTCACCAGGTTTTCGGAGACTGTCTGATTATAAATTACCTGATTTTCGAACTTCGTGTAATAAACACCGAAGAACATCTGGACAAAACTGCCAGGGTTAAAGTAATTGAAGCCCAGATTACCGGAATGTGTTAGAGTGGGAACAAGGTTTGGATTACCTACTCTGATAAAGAGCGGATTGCTGTTATCAACAATAGGCTGCAAATCTCTTACATTTGGCTCCTGCACACTCACGTTGTATCCTCCATACAGGTAGCGGTTATTTTTAAGATCAAAGTTAAGGGAGACGTTAGGTGTCCAGTTGAAAAATTCCCTGGTAATGTTGGTCTTTACCGGATCCGACTGATTAACAGAAAAATCTCCGTTCAACCTGATCTGCTGCGCACCTAAACCAGCAGACACGTTGAAACCTTTATTAGAATAGCGGAGTGTAGTACCCGCCCGGTTAAAAGTGGTTTTGTTTTTATAATACCTGCTCAGATTCACATTCAGTTCGCGTCCCGATTCTGTTACATCGAAAACGTCGCGGTCAACATCGTCGGTCTTCAAACTGAAATTGTAGAAACTCTCCAGGAAAAACTTCTTAGACAATGGTTCAATGTAAAGCACGCTTGTCTTGATCTGATTACGTAAGCTTTTGGTTGTATTGGTCTGATTAATATTGATTACGCTATCAGGCTCATTTTGAGACGAAGTGTAAAAACGGTTCGCAGACTTCTGAATCGCATCACCATCAGAATTGTTGATGTTATAGCCAACGCTGGCTGCGAAGTTTCTTCCTTTTTTCCTGAATTTATGTCTGAATATGGCAGTGTTACCCAAAGCAAATGAATTGAAGTCAGAGTAATTACTTACATCACTCATTGTGGAAAGTGAATCAACTTCATTATTTCCTCTGAAATATTGCTGGTGGCTACCGTAATCTGCCGAACCATTACCTATACGCACGTTGCTGAGCACGATAAGGGTATTAAGGGAGTCAAGATTCTTCTCAAACCGTAATCCTCCTCTGTGGTTAGCATTAAAATTTCTCCTGCTATTTGTATCCAGAGTGGTGAAAGTAGAATTATTCAGAAAGTTCGTTCTCCGCGAGTTCGCATCCAGATCCTGGCTAGTCTGATTATAATAATAGCTTGTATTGAACTTTGTTTTTTTCTCATCAAAATTGTAATTGGCACCTCCAGCCCAGTTTTTATTAAAACCGCGGTTCTGTCCACCACGGCCCGCCTGGATCGTCAGACTTTCCTCATCTCCATCGCCCCCAAAAGATATATATCTGCCACCTCCAAAACCAAAGTCACCGTCATCTCCCCAATTGAAAGACTGGCTTCCCCTGAAATCCTGGTAATCGTCCCAGGACATACCTCCGGAGTTCGTATTGTTACCCAAACCGATGACAGAAAACTGATTTTTTTCGTTAAACCTGTTGTAATTGACCTTCCCTTCTACCCTTCCATCCGTTCCGGCCCCGATGGATGCCTTTCCAAACCCGCCTTTTTTGTGGCTATCCTTTAATTCAAGATTCAGCGTTTTCTCATGTTTACCATCATCCACACCGGAGATTCTGGACTGCTCTGTTTTATCGTTGAACACCTGCACCTTCGAGATGGCTTCGGCAGGAAGGTTCTTGGTAGCAGCTTTCACGTCGTCTCCAAAGAAGCGCTTGCCGTCCACGGTTACACGTTTCACCGTCTCACCCTGTGCTTTCAGACTACCGTCCTGCTCCACCTGCATACCCGGCAAACGCCTGAGCAGGTCTTCCACAGTGGATCCCGGCGGTACTTTAAATGCCCTCGGATCGTATTCAACCGTATCACCTTTGATGCTCAATGGAGCGCGGGCCGTTTTGATAACGACTTCATACAAATCCTGATTCAGAAATTTCATTCCGAGTTTACCAAGGTCTGTCACATCTCCGTCTTCAGGCTTAACGTTCTGCTGATAAGGCAGATAACCAACATAAGAGACCTTTAGCAGATAAGGAATCCTTTTGACGTTTTTGAATTCAAAGGCGCCCTGCTTGTCTGTTCTTCCAAAGTTTACAAGCGAAGAATCTTTGGGAAGCAATAGCATGACCGTGGCTTCGGGTAGTCCGACCTCAGCTGTGTCGGCAATAATACCTTTGATGGTGAATCGCCCTGACTGGGCATGTACGGTGAGTGCTGCAATACAACACATACACAGAAGTAGGATTTTTTTCAAAGCTAATAGATTTATTTAGGGTAAAAAGTAACCAGTATTTCCTGGCTGCAATAGTATAAAATCTGAGAGAAAATTACAACTAAAAACTTAGTTTGAATCCGCTTTTTTGACCAAACGGCTACATTTTAACATTCTTCAAGGTTTATCCTCTCTATATAATCCTGATTGACAGAATCTTACAAATCATGTAAAATAGTCATTATCCATCACCACCTTACCCACCATATGTATCCACGAGTTTCTATTTAAACCCAAGTGATCTAAAAAACCATGGACGGTCAACTTCTACTCAAAATTTGTAACCGCTTTCAAATATAAATAAATGCTATATATAATTTACTTTAATCAATATTTTTTTTCATTTTATTATTTTTACGCACATTTTATCTGACCGGCGATTCCCGGTTTGGCAACACCAATGAAAAGAATAGGTTTATTATCTGACACACACGGCTTTATAGACGATCGTATCCTCGGACATTTATCATCCTGTGATGAAATATGGCATGCGGGGGATATCGGATCACTCTCCATCATTGATAAATTAGAAGCAATTAAGCCATGCCGTATCGTTTTCGGAAACATAGACAGCAGGGAAGTTCAGTTGCGGACACATGAAAATCTTTACTTTGAAATAGAAGGTTTCAGAGTATGGATGACCCACATTGGAGGAGCGCCACCCAGATATAATCCGGTTGTAATGCCTGCTCTGAGGGAGTCGACTCCTGACATTTTCATTTGCGGGCACTCCCACATCCTACGTGTGATCAGAGACAAGGATCTCTCCAACATGCTCTATATTAATCCTGGCGCGGCGGGAAAGGAAGGTTTTCACAAAATGCGGACGCTTCTGCGTTTCAATCTGCATGAAGGTGTGATCAGCCAGATGGAAGTAGTTGAGCTTGGAAAAAGAGGGGCTATAGAAAAATAAAAATCCCGCCGACCAGCGCCAACGGGATTTTCTTCGCATATATACTTTCTTGCCTCAGAAAGTCACCTGCACTGTTTTTTGGTTATTACCACGCAGCAGGACTGCATCCACTTTCTGGCCTTTTTCGTGATTACCCAAAATCTCCATGTAGTCATAAATTGTTCCGATATCTTTTCCGGCTAGTTTCAGAATAATATCGCCTGTCAGAATGCCGGCAGCTTCAGCAGGTCTGCCCTTAGAAACTCCGTCGATTTTCAAACCTTTCCCCTGAAAACTGTAGTCTGGCATTACGCCCAGTGTAACTTTAAAATTAGACGTTGTTCTGGCCGTATGCGGATTACCAGCTTCTACAAACTCCGGCTTCGCTTCCTGATCGAGTTTATCAATCAAGCCTGCAACCAGCTTTAATATCTTTGCCTCTCCGTTGAAATTAATCTTGTCTGCATCGTCAGAGATTTTGTGATAGTCACCATGCGAACCGGTGAAAAATTGTACTACCGGGATATTCTTCAGGTAAAAAGAAGTGTGGTCCGATGCACCCACTCCTGAAGAATCGACTGTGTAGCGAATCTTATTCTGCTCAGCCAATGCAGGTAACAGCTTACCCCAGACAGGACTTGTACCCCAACCGGAAATAATAACTCCTTTGGCATCATCAAGCCGGCCTATCATATCCATATTGATCATGGAAGATACAGTATTGAGCGCAATGGTAGGTGATTCTGTAAAATATTTCGAGCCCAGCAGTCCCAGCTCTTCACCTGAAAAAGCCATGAAAAGCAGGTTGTGCTTCTCATTTTTTCCATTTGCTGAAAAGTAGCCGGCCAGTTCAATCAGTCCGGTCGTTCCTGAGGCATTATCATCCGCACCATTGTGAATCTTATTCTTGCTGTCTGGAGATAGCGAACCACTCTGATACCCTTTTCCCAAGTGATCATAATGCGCGCCCACAACGATTGTCTGCGCTGCGCCATTGTCAAGAAAACCAATCACATTACGTCCTGTGACAGTATGTGCATTGCCTTCTACAGAGTAAGTCACCTGAAACGGTTGAAAAAATGAATTATCTTTCCCTGCTGGTTTTAAACCTGCCTTTTTAAATTGCTCCGCTATGTAATTGGCTGCTTTTATCTCTCCAAGACTACCCGTTCCACGGCCTTCCAGGTCATCGGAAGCCAGAAATTCAATGTGCTTTTTGATGTGCTCCGCCTTAAATTCCTGAGCACGGGACTTCACACTTAAAAACAGTGCGAGGGCTGCAACTACTAATAATTTCATCTGTATTTTCAATATTTCAAATTCGGGACGCTCAAAGCTTCTCCTGAATTTCTGTTAAAAATTTTCTTACACGCAAAAGACGCTGTATGAGCAATTGCGAATCTTCTTTTCTGCGTAGCTGTTCACGCGCACCTTTGATGGTCCTTCCCTGCTTGTCTTTCTGGTGCATGATCTTTCTGATGACCTCAATATCACGCTCCGTATACCGACGTCGGTTCCGGCTATCACGCTTAGGATTAAGCTGAGGGAATTTTTTTTCCCAAAAACGCAGGGCAGATGGTTCACAGCCAACCATTTCGGCTACTTCATTGGTGTCGTAATATAGTTTTTCGTTAGCTTCCATAGGACAAGAATTGAGAACAAAAGTAGCAGAGCTATTTTATTAATTAATAATAATTCTAAATAATTTCTTTCGTTTACTGTTTCAGACCGACCAGTAATTACAAATTTAACTTATTCAGATTTGTGAAACACCTATTGATGGCTAGTTGTAGTGGCAGGAAATGAACAAAAATAAATAAGGGGCCGGCAAAATACGCAATGCCAGCCCCTTATTGAAATTCTGCAACGGTTATCTCTCAGACCTTATTTTCAGAAATTGCCTTAATTTTCCCCAGCACTTTATCAGCGAATTCCGTATACTGCTCCTGCACTTTTTCGCCATCTTTTAATTTACCAAAATCGCCGATTTCAATGGTTAGCGAAGTTTGCTCACCATTCTGTTCCAACCTGTAGGAGATACTCACATCACACTCCGAAGGGGCGATGTCCCATTTATTCAAAAACAGCGATTGCACCAGCAACTCATTGGCAGCCATATCGGTAACTACAAGCCGGGAGGTTCCTGCCCACTCAATTTCACGCCCCACTTCCAGATAGTAATCCTGAAAGTCCTCAGGAAGTGCATCCCATTGCCGTATAAATTTGGGAGCGATCAGCACTTCCCACACTTTACTCACAGGAGCATTAATACTGACATCCTTTATAACATTACGTTTTTTCATCAGAGTCTAAAATTTAAGGGCCTGAAGCCGTTTTAATAGCGAACGGTAATAACTAAACTTGCTTCAAAATACAATGCCAGCTCCCTAAATCACATTCTTGATATGACTAATATGCACCATTAAAATTGTAGAATTTCTGATCCCAACTTTAACTATATTTACAAGACCTACTAACTTCTATATCAATGGATCAACGCATTATCAATCTTTTCGATGAGTATACCCACAAGCCACTGTCCAGGGACACCTTCCTGAAAAAACTGGCAAAACTCGCAGGCGGTACCAGTGCTGCACTGGCGTTACTTCCGTTATTGGAAGTCAGCTATGCCAACGCGGCAACTGTATCGGAACAGGATCAGGACATTATTGCAGAAGATATTACCTATCCTGTGGAAGGCGGTACGATGAAAGGCTACCTTGTGCGCCCGAAGGGAACCGCAAAAAAAGGTAGTGTACTGGTAATTCATGAAAACAGGGGTTTGAATCCGCATACTAAGGATGTGGCCAGAAGAGTTGCCAAAGCCGGATACACTGCACTGGCCGCAGATGCACTTGGTCCTTTTGGAGGTACTCCTGAAAATGAAGATGAGGCGCGGGCCTTGTTTGCTAAGATCGACCCGGCCAAAAATCTCGACAATTTCATTAAAGGTCTTGCGTACCTGCGTGCACGTCCTGAAAGTAATGGCAAAACTGCGGTTGTGGGCTTTTGCTGGGGAGGGGCACTTTCCAATCAACTTGCTGTACATGATCCTAAATTGAATGCTGCTGTAGCCTACTACGGACGGCAGCCAGAACAGAAAGATGTAGCCAAGATCAAAGCGGCCGTTCAGCTACATTATGGTGGTTTGGATGAGCGAATCAATGCCGGAATTCCTGCCTATGAGGAAGCTCTGAAAGCTGCTGGCATCAAATATGAAGTTTATGTATACGAAGGTGCACAACATGCATTTCTCAATGACAGCGCACCTACCAGATATAACCCCGAGGCTGCTAAACTGGCATGGAGCCGTACCCTGGATCTTTTCAGCAAGAGCATCTCCTGAAAATTAAAATGATTGCCTGCAAAGCTTCCACTTTGCAGGCAATCATTTTAATGTATCAATGGCTGTACCTCAGGACTTCCGGTTTCCAGTTTCTCGCTTACTCTTTTGGAAAGAGATCTGAAAAATGTATACATCACTACACCAGTTACAACTCCTACTGCTACGATCTTTTTCATAATTCTATATTTTACGTGGTTAGTATTTCTTGTTGACTGATTACCATAAAAAACAATACCAACATGATTTGTGTAGATGCTATGTTCCGAAGATTTCAAAAACTGGTACGGTTTTTAAATAACTCATTCCAAACAAACACTATGTGAACATGGACGTGGTTATTTTTTTCGAAGCGATTGGCAACTTACTTTTCGCAGCAATATTATTCACGGCAGTCATTATGACTACCTGCATGTTTATATTTACGCATCTGCTCAAACAACTTGGAGAGAAAATGGCCGGGATCTATCTGTCAAAATATAGGATAGCAATCCGAATCGCCAACCATAAAATTCACAACTTCAAGAAATTAGCTTCTGACGCAATAAAAATTCGAGCTGATTATTCGCATCAATAAGTTTGTTAATCAATTCTTTGTTCTCTTCCCTTAGTCTGAATATCTCATAAGCATTTTTGATAATAATTTTCAATTGCTGCTCATCCCACGGCTTGTTCAGATAGTAGTATATATGTCCCTTGTTGACTGCATCGATCACAGCATTGATATCTGTGTAGCCTGTCAGCAAAATTCTGATCGGGTCTGTGTGCTTTTTCAACACTTCAATCAGAAAGTCTACACCCGTCATTTCCGGCATGCGCTGATCTGTAATAATTACGTGCACGACGTTGCTTTCCAGAAGCGCTAATCCTTCCTGTCCTGAGGAAGCAAGCAGAACTTTAAAATCTCTACGAAATGCGGCTTTAAATGAATTCAGGTTGTTTATCTCGTCATCAACATATAGAATGCTGATTTTTTCTGACTGTTCCATGGGGGTATTTTTCTTAATCTTTAAGGTATAACCAATAAAGGCGGGTAAATATAGTCTTCTTTTCAGAAAACCTTCCAGTAGTGCAAAAGTACTACATCGCTTGTAAAACTATATTATATTACTACTTCATGGTAAACAATTAATGGTAAACTGCTAAATATTTTGTTCCTTGTCAATAGAAGTATACATTTACGCAAGGAGTACGGCTGGTCTTTTTTTGATCCACCGTTGGAATTCTCTAAAATTGCACCCCGCACACTTAAGAATTATTTTGTTTGTCCGCTGATACCTTACAGTTTCAGCAAAGAATAGTTATACCTGATCCGTATCTTGTAGAATTATGTATGATGGTATCGGGAGATGTATTATAATTTCTAAAAAATGTACCAAATAGAAGAATTAGATAAAATATTTTTACCTGTTGCCTTAAACAAAACTTCCGATAGTATCAGTTCTGAAATCGGGCTGCTTAAAGGAGAATATCCCGGGGTATCTGTAATTGACTTATTTTCTTCTCAGAAGAAAGAACTGTTCAAAATCCAGCATCCGCGTTCCCGTTTTTCAGAGGAAGAATTGCAAACAATGTACAACAACTGGCTTGGAGATAAAGATCCCCTCTTGCAAGGTACCTGGTTCTTTTATCCCTGGAACAACAAGATTATTCATCTACTTGAAAGAGAAGAGTTTGTAAGATTACGCACCAGCCGTAACCATTACAAAATATCTCCTGAAGAACAGACAGAGCTTTCGGAAAAGAAAATCGGTATAATCGGTCTATCGGTCGGCCATGCTGTCGCAGTCAGCATCGCAACTGAACGGATTTGCAGTAAGCTGAAACTCGCCGACTTTGACACCGTTGAACTCAGCAACCTGAATCGCCTCAAGACCGGACTTCATAACATAGGGCTCAATAAATGTATCGTAACTGCAAGGGAGATATCAGAAATTGATCCGTTCATTGAAATAGAATGTTTCACTGATGGTATAACAGCTCAAAATCTGCCTGGATTTCTTCTTGACGGTGGAAAACTTGACATTCTTATCGATGAGTGTGATGATGTCGAGATAAAACTTGCAAGCCGCCAATTTGCCAGAGAAAACAATATTCCGGTCGTGATGGAAACCAGCGACAGAGGCATGCTGGATGTCGAAAGATTTGATCTGGATCCAACCCGTCCCATTTTTCATGGTTTACTGAAAGGAATCCCTGATGAAAAATTCCGGAACATACTTCCTCAGGAACGGTTGGGGCTGGTCATGAAAATTGTTGAACCCAACAAAGGATCAGTACGCGGAAGAGCTTCTTTGCTTGAAGTAGGACAATCTATATCCACATGGCCTCAGTTGGCGAGCGCAGTTACACTTGGCGGAGGCGTGGTTACCGATGTATGCCGGAGAATTCTGTTGAATCAGTTCACGGATTCGGGCAGATATTATGTTGATCTGGAAGAGCTCATTTCCAATCGGCAAATAAGTGAAAAACCACTGATTTTCAGAAAAAGTATACTGCCATTCTATCCGGAAATTGCGATTCGTATATGTGATTCGTTACCCCAAAAAGTGGCCAACAGCATACCTTCTTCACAGCAGATTGAACAACTGGTGGAGGCAGCAAGTGCAGCTCCCTCTTATGGAAATGATCAACCGTGGAAATGGGTCTTTCGTAATGGCAGATTACATCTGTTTCATGACCCTTCCCGCTCGTTTGCGTTCGCGAACGTAGACAATTTATCGGCTTATTTAAGTCTTGGAGCAGCCTACGAGAACCTCACTTTAAAAAGCAAAGAGATGGGACTGAATGTATCTGCGGACATTTTCCCTCTGGGCAGTGATTCGGAGCTGGTGGCCGTAGTCTCTTTCCATTCATCAGCAAGCAAGCTTACAGAACCGGTAAGTTTTCAAGAACTTGCTGAATTTATACATACCAGAAGTACCAACCGGGCATTTGGTGATGCCCAACCAACCTCTGAGCAAGAGGTGCACAATCTACAGTTAACTCTGCAGGATCAGGACATGGTCGGTCTGTCGATCATCACAGACCGGGAACAACTCGTTCAGATAGGTTCACTGGCCGGAGAATGTGACTTGATTTCAATACTCAACGAACACGGTCATTACGATTTCTTTGAGCGAAATATCCGGTGGACACCAACAGACTATTCAGCAACGTATGATGGCGTTCCGTTACAGCCTGCCACTACCCCTCCTGCTATACTAGCCACCCTGTCGGTATTACGCGACCAGAAAGTAGCTGCTGCCCTACGTAAAGTGGGAGGCGGCAATGCTGTGGTGCAGGCCACGATGCAATCGCTTATGACTGCATCATGTGCTGGTGTTTTATGGGTGCAAAAAGAAACGGTGGAAAACTATTTCCTTGCCGGCAGGAATATGCAGAAACTATGGCTCCGCTCGACTCAGATGGGTTATACATTACAACCGGTTTTCTCTCCTGTATCGCTATTTCTAAGATTAGAGTCCGGAACAGACCTTGATCATCATGAGAAAGAGAAGTTGACAAATCTTAGGGAGATTTTTAGAAGTATTACTAAATTAGAGGGCGATAAAAGAGAAGTATTTTTATTTAAATTATCCAGAACTGAAAAACAGGTGATTCCCACAAAACGGCTTCCGTTGAGTGAAATTTTATTCCTGTAAAAAGAAAGTATCTAATGGTCGCAAAAATCAGAGCTTACAAATCTCCTGATGACATTGAAACCAGCCTGAGATATATTGAGGGACACAGAAAAGTGCTGGAATCTTATGGAGTAAAAAAGGTAACCTCTGCTAATCATAACTGGCTTTATGATGACCAGACTTACGTGGTCATTGTGGAGTCAGAAGACGGGGACAGAATATTTGGTGGAACAAGAGTTCAGATACGCTCCAACGATCTGAAGATGCCCATGGAGGACGCTATTGCCAAAATAGACCCGAACATATATGATTATATGGACAATTATGAGAACAAAACACTGGCTGAATTCTGTGGTTTATTCAATTCCAAAGAAGTAGCCGGGTTCGGAATAGGTAGTATATTTTTAGGCAGAATTGCTATCGCCATTGCTGCTAACCTTGGCGTTGATCACATGATGGGACTTTGCTCCCCTGCTACCCTGCGTAACAGTTTAAGAGTTGGATTCGAGATATTACGCGACCTGGGAAACAACGGGACCTTTTATTATCCAAGGGAAAGTCTGATTGCAACCGCGTTGGTCATTAAAGATGTAGTAAATTTGCCTAACGCAACAACTGAAGAAAGGGACCGCATCCTTGATCTACGCAATAACCCTAACCAGTTTGCAGTAGAAAAAGGACCCAAGGGTGAACTAGATATTATTTATGATACAAAGATTTAGGCATTTACGGAGACTATACTTCCTGCTTTTTCTACTCCTGAGCGTATCTTTTGTCACTTACGGGGAGCAGATTGAGTTTAAAGGTCAGGATATACTGATAGGTAAGTCTTTGGAAATTGCCGAAGATCCCACCAACCAGATCACCTTTAGTGAGGCAAACCAGCTTCAGTTTACCAGAAGCAAAGAAGTCTCCCCTAACTTCGGCTTCAGCAACTCCACCTGGTGGATCAGATTTACTGTCCAAAACAATACGAGACACAAGAACCTTTATCTGGAGCTGGGATATCCCATGATCCACGACATTGAACTCTTCGATACAAATGATCCCGGACATTCTCAGAAAATAGCTGAATCCGATTCGTTCGATAAAAGAATTACCCGGTATCAGAATCCTGCATTTATCCTCTCCATTCCGGCTGGCGGAAGCACTACGTACTACATCAAGATCAGAGAGCATACGCAGATAGTGCTGCCATTGTTTCTCAGAAGTCAGAGCGGATTTCTCTCGACAGTACTTACAGGAGAAATTCTGATGGGGGTGTATATTGGAATCCTTCTTGTAATGCTGTTCTATAACCTCTTCCTGTTCTTTTCGATCAAGGAGAAAAGCTACCTCTTTTACGTACTGTACATTCTTTTTATTGGTCTCACCCAATTAGCACTAACCGGATACGGTTTTAAATTATTGTGGTCTGACCAGCCGGGCTTTAATACCTTTTCACCTACATTTTTTTCTGCGGTATCCGGATTATTTGCAATACTGTTCTTTCAGAATTTCCTGTCCACCAGAACCAGAACACCAGTACTTCACCAGGGCTTGTATCTTGTGATAGCATGCTATTTCCTTTCAGTTGTTTTCAAACTGGCAGGCAACGAGTCGGTCAGCTTTATGCTTACGAATGTGTCCGGTATAGCTTCTATCGTTCTGGCTCTGACTATTTCTGCGATAATACTTAAAAACGGGTACCGCCCGGCCATGTATTTCCTGATAGCATGGTCAGTATTCTTTCTGGGACTGGCACTGTTCGTTCTCCGTAATCTGAACATTTTGCCCTACAATACCTTCACCAATTATACAATGCAGGCAGGAACTGCTATTGAGGTGATTTTACTTTCCTTCGCACTCGCAGACAGAATCAATATTCTGAAACGGGAGAAAGAACTATCCCAGGAACAGGCTCTTTTGATATCCAAAGAGAATGAGCGGATTATCAAAGAGCAAAACGTGGTGCTTGAACAGAATGTACAGGAGAGAACCAAGGAGCTTTTACTGGCTAACACTGAACTCATCGACACGCTTACACGACTAAAAGACACGCAGACTCAACTGATCGAGTCCGAAAAAATGGCTTCCCTCGGTCAACTCACCGCAGGTATTGCTCATGAGATCAACAACCCCATTAATTTTGTAAGCTCCAACATCCGCCCCCTCAGAAGAGACATCGGCGAACTTGTGATGATTCTTGATGCTTACGAAAAAATGTTACCCCCCGGAACAAATACCGTCACAGAAGAACAGCTGCAGGAAATAGAAGAGCTGAAAGAAGAGCTTGATCCGGATTACCTCAAAACTGAGCTTAATACCCTGATGAAAGGAATTGAAGACGGAGCCCATCGTACAGTTGAAATTGTGAAAGGATTGAAGCTGTTTGCGCGGGTAGATGATACAGATCTGAACATGGTCAACATCAATGAAGGAATTGAATCGACTTTGATTATCCTCAATTATCAAATCGGAACAAAACTTAAGATGATTGTCGATCTTGATAATATACCTAACGTTGAAGGTTTTGGAGGTAAGCTCAATCAGGTGTTCATGAATATTATCACCAATTCTGTTCATGTGCTTCAGAAAGATACAGAACACCCTGAACCAATCATTTGGGTGAAAACCTGGATGAGCGGCCCTGATCATGTGTCCATTTCCATCAAAGACAATGGCTCAGGAATGACTCCGGAAGTGAAGGCTAAAATATTTGAGCCTTTCTTTACAACTAAACCGGTAGGAGAAGGAACAGGTTTGGGTCTTTCAATTGTATTCAAGATTATTGAAGTTCACAACGGAACAATTAATGTAAATTCAGCGCCGGGAGAAGGAACAGAATTTGTAATTTCCCTGCCTATTTTAAAGAAAAAGAACCCTATCTTGACGATCAATGACTGAGAAACCAATTAGAATCCTTTATATAGACGATGAAGAACATAACCTTCAGTCGTTTAAAGCCAGCTTCAGAAAACAGTGGGATATCACAACAACTATCTCGGTGCTTGAAGCTGAAGAACTGTTAACGAAAAAAGATTTCAACATCATTCTGGCCGATCAGCGTATGCCGATCATGACAGGCGTGCAGTTTTTTGAAAAAATCAGAGACCAGTATCCCAATATCATCAGGATACTGATCACAGGACATACGGACATAGGCGCAGCTATTGATGCGATCAACAAGGGAGAGGTATTCCGCTTTATTGATAAGCCCTGGGACTATGTATATGTTGAAAATGCTATCACCCACGCTTTTGATATTTACAAAACAAGAGAAGACCTGAAGCAGAGAAATATTGAACTGCAAAAGGCTAATGAAGAACTTGACAAGTTTGTTTACAGTGCCTCCCACGACTTACGCGCTCCTTTGATGTCTGTACTCGGGATTGTGAATCTAGCGTTGATGGAAGAAGATCTCAAATCACAAAATGAATATCTTGAATTGATCCGAAAGTCGGTTAAAAAACTCGATACATTCATTATTAACGTCATTGATTACTACAAGAATGCCCGTGGGGTTGCTGTAATTACAGACATCAATTTTGATGAGCTGATCACAGAGGTTCAGGCTACAATCCAATACCTTCCCGAGTTTGGCAACCTGAGAATTACCTCCGAGATTGATGAGAAAGGTGTCTTTAGATCTGATGTGATGAAGCTGAGAATTATATTCAGTAACCTGATCAATAATTCAGTTAAGTTTCAGGACCCTTCCAAAGCTGATCCTTATATACATATCAAGGTTGAATCAACGCCGGAATACGCCAGGATAATTATTCAGGACAATGGAATGGGGATCAGGGAGATTGACCAGGACAAAATATTTAAAATGTTTTACCGGGCAGGTGCGACTAACAGCGGGTCGGGAATCGGTCTGTACATAGTTCATGAAGCGATTACAAAACTGGAAGGTACTATTGATATTACCTCCACCTATGGTGAAGGAAGTATTTTTGAGATACGTATACCTTCTATAAATAAATAGTCGCTATGGATCATCTTTTAGATGTCATACTTATAGATGATAGTGCCTTTGACTTATTTATCTACGAAAAGCTGCTGCAAAAGAGTGGACTGACACGTTCGGTAAAAACATTCAATTCGGCCAGAGAGGCGCTTCAATATCTGATAGCGGAAGAAGAGCGCCTGCCTGAAACTCTGATATTGCTGGATCTGCAGATGCCGGATATGAATGGTTTTGAATTTGTTGACAGTTATGACAATGTATCAGATCGCTTAAAAAGCAAGATCAAGATATATATGCTCTCATCCACCATTGATTCCCGGGATATCGAAAGAGCAAAGTCAAGCCCCAATATCATTGATTTGCTGTCCAAACCTCTTGATATTCCACTTTTAAAAGACAGGCTTTCCATCGGACTCTAACGATCCAGCTCTGTTTTCACAACTATCAGGAATACTGCGAATTGAATCTTTTTGAATCCCCACATTGCTTATAAATAGTACAATTGCACATCCTATGTTAGTGTCTGTCGTTGCGTGTACGAACCCGCCTGTATAACATTTCCTACACAAAAAGTAATTTTGCCAAGCAATTCTCGAAGAAAGGCAGCGCGGGTACGATATTGACCATATACGTACTCTTGAAACCAATTACATAATTTTGAATGAAAACGGATAACAAAACCCTTGATGAAATTATCAAATTGCATACTGAGTATGTAAAGGAAATTGATCATAGCGGAATTAAGCCTCTCTCCGCTAACATTTACAAGAACAACTCCTACAATTTTGTGAGATGGATAAGAGACGAGTTCTCTCCGGGCAGCTCTAAATCAAAGAGAAAAGAAGCTTAGTGAAAAATCAAATTAGAGTAATGATTAATAGCCGGTGACTTTTGTTATTTTTGACAACTATTCAATATCAATCACAGGCAATCATGATTTTCACCGTATTAAGTTTTTTGAAAGGACGCTTTTCGAAAGAGGCAATAGATGAGGTTAAGTCCAATCAAAACAAAATGTCCCGCCAGGAAGCATTGCAACAATTCAGAAACCTTGCTTCCAGGCGGGATAAAAAAGCAGATTAACAACCCTGCCCATAGTAAGCGTCTTTTCCGTGCTTACGAAAATAATGCTTGTCAATAAGACTTTGCTTGATGGTTGGCGTAGCCGGATTAATCTGCAGGGTCAAAAATGCCATTTTTGCTACCTCCTCCAAAACTATAGAATTGTATATAGCCTTGGCAGGATCTTTTCCCCAGGTAAACGGTCCGTGACAGGCAACAAGCACCATTTCTACTTCCTGCGGACTGAGATTTTCTCTGTTGAAAAGATGGAGTATCTGATGCCCTGTTTCCAATTCATAATCCCTTTCTATCGCTTCATCCGACATCACCTCAGTTACAGGAACCGATTTGGTCAGGTGATCAGCATGAGTTGTTCCCAGATTCGGAATTGATCTCATCGCCTGCGACCATGCCACTGCATAGGTCGAATGCGTATGGCATACACCACCTATTTCCGGAAAATGCTTATACAATAAAGTATGTGTTTTCGTATCGGATGAAGGCCTCATGTCTCCTTCCACCAGCTTATTGTCAAGGTCAACGATAACAATGTCATCCACTTTAAGGCGGTGATAAGGTACGCCACTAGGTTTGATCGCCACTACACCGTGCTGCCGGTCTACACCGCTTACATTGCCAAAAGTAACAATGGCCAGCTGCTCTCTGGGTATTTCCATATTGGCCTCATAGACCAGCTCTTTCAAATATCTGAATTGCGACATAGTAATGGTTTTAACTAAGTAAATTAAACTTTACGGCCATAGTGACTTTCTGACCAGCGCAGCTCATTTTTAAACTGTCTTAATCTTGTATCCTGGTCTATTACCACGAGTTCAATATCAAACATTTCCGCAAACATTTCCATGTGTTCAGCATTCAGGTTCTGACTGTAAACTGTATGGTGAGCGCCTCCTGCATAAATCCACGCGGCGCATGCTGTATGTATATCAGGCGCAGGTTTCCATAATACGCGCGCAACAGGTAGTTTTGGTAATTCATGTTCGGCTTCGACCGCTTCCACCTCATTTACCAGTAATCTGAACCTGTTACCCATGTCAATCAGTGAAACATTCATAGCGGCTCCTGCACCTGAATTAAATACCAACCGAACAGGGTCTTCCTTCCCTCCTATCCCCAACGGATGAATTTCGCAGGAAGGACGGCCAGATGCTATTGTGGGACAGATTTCAAGCATATGCGATCCCAACACCAGGTTGTTTGCCGGATTAAAGTGGTAAGTATAATCTTCCATAAAGGAATTTCCACCTTCAAGTCCCGATCCCATTACTTTTAATGCCCTTACCATCGCCGACGTTTTCCAGTCGCCTTCACCTGCATAACCGTAGCCTGAAGCCATCAATCGCTGTGAAGCAATTCCGGGCAACTGTTTCATTCCGTGTAAATCCTCAAACGTATTGGTGTAGCCTTTGAAACCGCCATCTGTCAGAAATTGTCTCATGCCCAATTCTATTCTCGCGGCATCGTACAAGGAAGCTCGTTGCGCTCCGTTCTTTAGCAAGGAATCTGCCAATTTATAGGTATCCCCGTATTCAGTTACCAATCTTTCGGTTTCCTGATCACCTACCTGATTAATCACCGCCACCAGATCTCCCACCGCGTAAGTATTTACAGAAAAACCGAATGCCATTTCTGCCGCGACTTTATCACCGTCTGTAACAGCCACCTCGCGCATATTATCACCGAACCTGGCAAACTTAGCGCCGTTCAGATCATACTTACTAACCGCTACCCTCGCCCATTGACCAAGACCTTCCAGAATCTGATCCTGTTTCCAGTGCCCGACAAGCACCTTTCTGTTCAACCTCATTCTGGTCATCATAAACCCAAACTCTCTGTCGCCGTGTGCGGACTGGTTCAGGTTCATGAAATCCATATCAATCTCGTTCCATGGTATGTCCTGATTGTATTGTGTATGCAGATGAAGTAAAGGTTTTTGTAACGCGTGCAAACCACGAATCCACATTTTAGCAGGAGAAAATGTATGCATCCACGCTACGATTCCTACGCAATGCTGAGCGGTGTTTGCCTCCTGAATTACCTTGTATATTTCATCCGAAGATTTCACCACTGGTTTGAAAACGACCCGCACAGGCACCTTTTCAGACCTATCAAAAAACTGGCTTATTTCTTTGGAATGTTCGTCGACCTGCCGGAGTGTCTGCTCTCCGTACAAATCCTGACTACCGGTAACAAACCAGATCTCAAACTGCTTTAAATCAAGTATCATATCTAAACTATTAACCTATTTGTAACGGAAATGTGCTTTCCTTTAAAAATTCTTTTTCAATAAAATCACCGGCTTTCAGGTACTTATCGTACAACTTGTCGTAAATGCCGACGATATCAGGACGCGGATGATAAACCGCATCGAAGCCCGAACTCATCGCCTGCTGTGCCTGTGGAAGAGACTGATGGATCCCGCTCGCCACCGAGGCAAACATAGCAGCCCCAAGTGCGCAAGCCTGCTCTGAAACCGCTACTTTGATCGGCATATTAAGCACATCGGCCAGCGTTTGCATTACGAACGGGGACTTTTTGGACACCCCACCTATAGCAATTACCTCATGTACGGGGACACCTTCCGCTTTGAATCTTTCCACTATACTTTTTGAACCGAAAGCCGTAGCTTCCACAAGCGCCTTAAAAATAGCGGCTCCATTTGTGGCAAGATTAAGACCAAGCAACGCACCTTTCAGCGTGTGGTTGGCATCCGGTGTGCGGCGGCCATTCAGCCAGTCTACTGCCAGTAAATCTTTTTCTGAAACAGGCAAAAGAGCGGCCTCTGCCGCCAGATGGGTAATCAGTTTATCTGCAACAACTTTGGCTTGTTCTTCTCCGAGAAGCGACTTTACCGGCTCAATTACTAATTTGGCGAACCACGCATATACATCCCCGAAAGCAGACTGCCCCGCCTCCATGCCCAGCATACCCGGTACAATTGAACCATCTACCTGTCCGCAGATTCCTTTGATCAGCAAATGCCCTACCTCTTCATTTGGTGCAACCAGCATATCACAGGTGGAAGTGCCAATTACTTTGCATAAAGCGTAAGGTTCTGCCAACGCACCCACAGCTCCCATGTGTGCGTCAAACGCCCCCACGCCGATCACCACGTCTTCTGGGAGTCCCAGTCTGTCGGCCCATTCAGGAGCTATCGTTCCGACAGACTGATCGGATGTATATGTATACTCGAACAATCGTTCACGTAAGCCACCTAATAAAGGATCGAGCTCTTCAAAAAATGCATTGGAAGGCAAACCATCAAAATCCTGGTGCCATAGTGCTTTATGTCCCGCCGCGCAACGCGAACGCTTCATTGACAACGGATCTGTATTACCTGCCAATTCTGCTGATATCCAGTCGCAATGCTCTACCCATGAAAACGCTTTTTCTCTGACTCTTTCATCTATACGCAGTGTCCGCAATATCTTCGACCAAAACCACTCCGAGGAATATACTCCTCCGACAAACTGTGTATAGTCCGTTTCCCACCGGTGTGCCAGTTCGTTGATTTCTTCCGCCTCTGCGTTGGCGGTGTGGTCTTTCCACAATATGAACATCCCGTTAGGGTTTGTCTCAAATTCCGGTAATAAGGCAAGAGGAGTACCAGCTCTGTCTACTGCCACCGGCGTAGAGCCCGTCGTGTCAACTGCAATACCTTTAATGCTCCGGCGCACCTTATCCGGAACCCCGGACAAAGCCGCCTTCACGGAGGCTTCCATACTCTCAGTATAGTCAAGCGGGTGTTGTCTGAATTGGGACAATGCGGCATTACAATACAAACCTGATTTCCAACGGGGATATTCACTAACAGCCGTACCGGCAGTTTCACCCGTAACCGCATTCACAACCAGGGCACGCACTGAATCAGTACCAAAATCAATACCTATTACATATTTATCCTCCATGCTATGCATCTGATAAGCGTATAATTAAATTCCGTTTTTTAATTAATCATCGGACAAATATAAACATATCTATACATAGTGTACATATGACACATTTAATTTTACAGGAAATATGTCCGTATCTTTGCGTAAAAATTTCTAATTACTCATCAGGCTTTCTCTTGACTCAGGCATGAAGTTCCAGAAAGAGTTGAATTTCTTCTTATACCTGACCGTATCAAGCTTATAAAGTGTCGCTTTTTTGGTTGCCGAATGGCTGTTTTTCAGACCGGTATCTATTAAGAGTCCGGTTGAAAGGAGCTTCCGGCTAAAATTTCTGCGATCTATCGGCGTATTGTAAATAGCTTCATAAAGCTTTTGAAGCTGAGGAATTGTGAATTGTTCCGCAAGAAGCTCAAAACCGATGGGATGCATTGCGGCTTTATACCGAAGATGCTCAATAGCCTGGCCGACCATATCGTTATGGTCAAAAATCAATGACGGCAGTTTATCCAGAGCAATCCAGGAAGCATTATGGTTTCTGACTGCATCTTTATCCTGATCATCGATGTTGATGAGTGCAAAAAAAACAACCGAGACCGTTCTTGCGACGGGATCGCGCCCTACATTACCATAGACGCCCAACTGCTCAGCGTAAATATTCTTAAGTCCGGTTAAATCGTGTAAAATACGGCTCGCCCCATCTTCCAGATTCTCCTGTGGTTCCAGAAAACCACCCATCAGAGACCACTTCCCCATTTCGGGTTCAAAGTTTCTTTTGATCAGAAGCAGTTTGATGTCTTTTCCATCGAAACCAAAAATGATACAATCGAGCGCCAGGATAATGCCGGATGCATTCGGGTAACTGGTCATAATAATCTTATAATTGTCAAAACTAGCAGAACTACAGCGGCAAATATACTGTCCATTTCACTACGACCACAATTTTCAACCTATTGCATAAGTTTCAATTATGTTCCATTGCCTGCCATCGTGCTGTAACAGCTGAAAGTCCTGAACTTTAAATTCGTCCGTAAAATCATACTGACTGAATTCTTTCCAGGCCTCCCTGAATTGATCCGGACTTAGGTCACGGTAAGCTACCGTCACATGTGGAGAAAAGCGCTTGTCAGTGAAGCTGAGAAACCGACCGGAAAATGTATACTCAAACTGCGTAACAATCTGATTTTGTAAAAAGCAGAGCTGCTGCACAGCGGCCGGCCGGATGTAGATTACAGGACTCTTTTTATTTTCAAATGCTCCGAAATTACTTAATTCCTGTTGAAAGGGCTCCACGTCAATGTGCAAACTCCTGAACCATGAAAGTATCTCATCATGCATGGAGCTGTCCGCAGTAAAAGGAGCCTTAAGCGTGATATGAGGAACCACACTCAGGGATTTAGAACTTTCAAATTTGCCGGCTATGTATTGTTGAACGGCTCTCACCTTCTCGCTTACATGCCCGGGTAAAACGATAGCTATGAAGTAAAGATTGTTAATATTCGCCATATCCGTAGTCCATCATCACAGAAACTGAACCTACTATCTGTACTTCCTTTACCAATTTTACTTCATAGTATGCGGTCATCAAAAAATTTACTTGCTAGCCCCAAAAGCCATAAATCTGGCACGAAGCTTATTGGCCTCTTCTTTTGCTACCTTCTTAACAGATAGCACCTTTACCCCGCAAACATCATAAACATGCTCAAACTGCCTTTTCGCAACCTCAGTCGATAATATGGACTCTTCGGTCCACATTATAAAAGAAGATTCCTCCGTATACTTGGCAAAAGGACTTGTAGTTACCAGAAAGAAATTCATATGGGATAGAGGTATGTAGTGTTAATTGCCTCCAAGTTACAATAGAGCTTAGATTCGTATTACTAAAACCTCCATTTTTTTTCAAAAAAGTTATTAAACGGTTACATATTAGCAAATGCTGAGTACCCAGGAACTTTTTCGTAGCCTTGGAGGATGCCATTACCATTCTGTTTTCGCCGATTATTTGCCATTGATTATTCAACTAGTACCAGCAGGAAAAGTTTAACAAATCCTTAATCGCTAATGTCCCCTTTTAGATTATTTCTGAGCCAGCTTTGTATTTTCATTATTCAAGTAGCCAACAACCAGCCTGGTAGCAAGTCCTGACCATGTTCCGGTTGTCATTTAAGTATTCATGAGATCAATATTCTACTTAGGTATTTTCCTTACCGCTTGTCTTCCATCCTTTTCACAACAAATTTCCAGGTCTTTACCTGAGGCGCATTCTCACAATGATTACGAACAGAACATACCATTCTGGCGTGCCTATTATCAGAATTTCGGATCAATAGAGGCCGATATTATCCTTAGAAATGACACTTTGTTTACAGCCCATGACTTGCACGGAATCAGTCCGGCAAGAACATTTGAACAGCTGTACCTCAACCCGATCGTAGGACAAACTGTAAAACACGGCGGATCTGTCTATCCTGAAAAGCAACGCCAATTACAGTTATTGATTGATCTTAAAACTTCCGCCAAAGAAACCCTGACTGTTTTAATTCGCAAGCTTGATCCTTACAAGCAAATTCTTTTCCCAAGGGGCTCCGTTAAAATTGTCATCAGCGGGAACATGCCCGAACCAGGTGATTTCGATAAATATCCTGATTATATTTTTTTTGACGGCCGTCCTGAAATCCAATATACGACTGCCGAACTGGCACGTGTTGGTTTGATCAGCCAGGGGTTTTATACCTATTCCCGTTGGAACGGAAAGGGAATTCTCACGGAAAAAGAACAGGATGCTATTGATAAAGTAGTTTCAGAAACACACAGAAAAGGTAAAAAGCTTAGATTGTGGGCAACTCCTGATCATATCAACGCATGGAAGATGCTGCTCAACTACGGTGTTGATTACCTGAATACGGACCATGTTGAAGAGCTGGGCAACTATTTGAAAAACAGAAATCGCGCTGAGTATCAAGCTAATGATTTCCACATACCTTACAAACCGACTTACCGAAATAATGACAGCCGTTCGAAAGTTAAAAATGTGATTCTCCTTATCGGTGATGGAATGGGTCTTGCCCAGATTTACGCAGGGCTCACCGCCAACCGTGGAGAGCTGAATCTAACTCAGTTTCTCAACATCGGTTTTTCAAAAACAGCTGCATCAGATAGCTACATAACGGATTCGGCAGCAGGTGGTACAGCTATGGCTACTGGCAAAAAAACAAGAAACAGGGCCATCGGCGTGGATAGCAATCTGGTGGCCATTCCGAATCTGCCTGACAGACTTAAACCGCTGGGGATTCGCTCCGGTCTGATTTCTGCGGGAAGCATTACTGATGCTACCCCTGCTGCATTCTACGCTCACCAACCCGACCGAAGTTTTGAAACAGATATTGCTGGTGACTTTTTGACTTCACCGGTTGAGATTCTCATCGGAGGCGGCATTGACCACTTCAGGAAAAGTAAAGCAATTGATACACTTCAATCAAGAGGATTCCGGACTTCTGCCAAATGGGAAGATCTTGCCACCCTGAAAGCGCCGTTTATCTTGCTTGACGACAGTAAAACAGGCTCTGTTTTGAAAGGCCGTGGAAACTTTCTTACGGAAGCGTTCAATAAAACCATAACAGAACTGAACACGCCAAAAACCGGAATGTTTGTGATGGCAGAAGGGGCTCAGATTGATTATGGCGGACATGCTAACGAAGTGGCCTATGTCGCATCGGAAATGCAGGATTTTGATAAGCTGATCGGGGATGCCATGCGTTTTGCAGACGCTAATGGAGAAACACTTGTCATTGTCACTGCTGATCACGAAACAGGTGGACTTACCCTGCTGGATGGAAATCTGAAAACAGGATACGTTGACGGGCACTTCAGCACCAACGATCATACTGCTGTGATGGTACCCGTTTTTGCCTATGGTCCTCACTCTCTGGATTTCCGTGGAACGTTCGAAAACACAGCAATTTTTGAGAAAATTTACAATATCCTCAGTCTGTATAACAAAGATCAGTCAAAGGTTAAACCGGTAAAACGTTGATTTAAAAGTATACCGAATTTTAAAATGTCGGTATCGATTACAGATTAAACTAAATTACCAAACTTGGCTTACTTTTGCAGATTACCAATTTCCTTAACCAAATTATGAAGAGAATACTTTTTTATCTCATGCTTAGCTGTGGCATTGTTCAGGGTGTGAGCGCGCAAAAAAATGCAACCTTTAATGTTGCCAGCTACAACCTCAGATACAACAATCAGGGAGATGGGGTCAACGCATGGCCAAACCGCAAGGAAAATGTAAAGGCGCTGATCAAATACCACGAATTCGACATCTTCGGTGTACAGGAAGCATTGGCCGGACAATTGAAAGATGTTGCTGAACTGACTGAATTCGGCTATTTCGGCAAAGGACGTGACGACGGAAAAGAAGGCGGCGAGCATTCGGCCATTTTCTATAAAAAAGACCGTTTCAAACTTGTACAGTCCGGTGATTTCTGGCTGAGCGAAACTCCTGAAAAACCAGGCAAAGGATGGGATGCGACCTGCTGTAACAGAATTTGTTCATGGGGGAAATTCACTGATCTCCTCACCAAGAAAGATTTTTACTTCTTCAATGTACACTTTGATCATCAGGGAGTGGAAGCGCGTAAGCAATCGGGTATTTTAATGGTGAAAAAAATCAAAGAGATAGCCGGTAACTCCACTACATTCCTGACAGGGGATTTCAACTCAACACCCGATACTGAGCAGATCAAAATGGTCCAGACCCTGCTGAATGATTCGCATGCAACATCAAAGCAGGCGCCATACGGACCTGAAGGTACATTTAATGCCTTTAAATTTGATGCGCCTATGGACAGCAGAATAGATTACATCTTTACAAGTAAAAACGTGGATGTACTTAAATATGGCGTTTTGACCGACGCCAAAGAGCAGCGTTATCCTTCCGATCACCAGCCTGTTGTGATCAAAGCACAAATCAAATAATTCAGCAGTAAATGAGAAGGAAGATACGTGAACGGTGGATGTACTGTTCACGGATCTTTTTGTGTATAGCGTGCTATTGCGCTAAATATCCGCCGTCTACGGGGTAGTAAGACCCGGTGATGAAAGACGCTTTTTCTGAGCTCAGAAATAGAACAAGCTCAGCTACCTCTTCCGGTTTACCCAATCTTCCGACAGGATGTTTTGATTCAAGATATTTCATTGTCGCTTCGTCAAAATCTTTCAGCAACGGTGTAACTATAAACGCAGGGCCTACTGAATTTGCACGGATATTTTGGGTTCCGTATTCAAGTGCTACATTTTTGGTCATCCCTACCACACCATGTTTTGCAGCTACATAAGCTGCGCTGTTCGCAAAACCTACACTGCCAAGAATGGAAGCCATATTTACAATTGCCCCTCCTCCCGAGCCCAGCATGGCAGGAATCTGATAACGCATTCCATAAAAAACGCCTGACAAATTAACCGCTATTACTTTATCCCAACCCTCTACAGGATACTCTCCCACAGGTGCGGCCGGGCCGCCAATTCCGGCATTGTTACAAGCAATGTGAAGCGCTCCAAACTTAGCTACCGTGGCTTCTACCAGCCTTTCATTATCCGCAGCAATAGAAGAATCGGCCTTTATAAAGAAAGCATCTCCGCCCGCTGCCAGTATCAGGTCTACCGTTTCGGAACCCTGTGTTTCATTGATGTCGGAAACAACTACTTTCGCACCCTCGCGTGCATATATTTCTGCAACACTCCGACCAATGCCAGATCCTGCCCCCGTTACAATCGCTACCTTCCCTTCCAGTATTCCCATGATCAAATTTGTTTTAAGTTGAACATAAACACAGTAGTAAAATTGGCAACTTCAACAACGTTTGGAAATGACCCGTGTCAGCATTTAACATGACGTTGCAACCGACGGCTACAAATCAGCTATGTATTTCTGACCGCCCAATGCACGCATTTGCCTCGATATCTGACCGGTCCGTTTCACGACATAAGCCGAGGGATTTTTGATCGAAAAACGTATCGGATTTGGCAAAACCGCTGCAATACGGGCTGCCTCCGCTCTCCCCAGATTCTTCGCAGACTTATTGTAATAGCGCAGAGAAGCTGCCTCTACCCCAAAAGTCATTTTACCCATTTCTGCCACATTGAGGTATACTTCCAGAATTCGCTGTTTGCCCCAGACGATTTCAATAAGGACAGTAAAATAAGCTTCCAACCCCTTACGGATAAAGCTACGTCCATGCCACAGAAAAACATTCTTTGCCACTTGCTGGGATATGGTACTTGCTCCACGGGCACGTTTGCGGTCCTCGGTCATCGCATCGTAAATCTCGTTGAAATCAAACCCCCAGTGATTAGGAAAATTCTGATCTTCTGAAGCCACTACAGCTAGCGCAACTTCTTTCGAGATATTCTCATAAGGTTCCCAGTCGTGGTGTATTTCGGTATCCTCGTCAGCTTTAAAAGCATCAATTTTACAGGAGAGCATATAGGGCGTAAACCAGACCGGCAAAAACTTCAGGATAACTACCCAGACAATAGAGATTCCAAAAAACAGTATAAAGATTCTTAACGCGACGAACGATAAAAGGCGGAGCATAAATATTTTTTCTTCCTTACAGATACTTAAAGCATGAAACAGCGTACAAAGAACTGAAACTAATCAGGTTTAGACAAAGAAATATTAAGCAATATCTGTCCTATTTTTTCTTCTTACTCAGTGTCAGGTACTATGAATGAAGAAATACTTAGTTTTATCTGGCGCTATCAGTATTTTGAGCGCTCCGATCTGCGAACTGACGACGGATTACCTCTTACGATTATCCGGCCAGGCCTCAAAAATCTTCATTCCGGGCCCGATTTCTCCGGTGCCCGTATTACTATTGAAGGCGTAGAGTGGGCCGGCACCATTGAAATTCATACACAATCCTCTCATTGGTTAAAGCATCGCCACGAGAATGATCCGGTCTACCGAAGTGTGATTCTGCATGTGGTGTGGGAAAATGATATTCCGATGAAACATCAGGAAGGCTCTGTCATTCCAACACTGACGCTGAAAAGTCTGGTAAAATTGTCGGTATTGCAACGATACACCAGCCTGATAGAAGACAAGCATCCGATAGCCTGTTGCCAACAATTTTCTGAGGTGGATAAAATATATAAAATCACCATGCTGGACCGTGCTTTACTGAGCCGTATGGAATCCAAAGCCACACAAATCCTTACGCTGGCGGAAGAGAATCAGCAGGATTGGGCACAAACCGGTTATCAGTGGATCACAAAACATTTTGGTTTCAAACTTAATGATCCGGTATTTTTCAGACTTAGTCAGCTCCTGCCTCTCAAAACGCTACTCAAACACAGAAGCAACATTTTTCAGGTCGAGTCCCTTCTTTTCGGTTGCGCAGGTCTGATACCATCGGAAAGTGATGCACCGGCATCTGACGGAGCAGACGTATATGTAACAGCACTTCGCAGCGAATATCGCTTCTTAAAGGCGAAATATAATCTTGGTCAAATTCAGCCTCATGAGTGGAAGTTCATGAGACTTCGGCCTTCAGGGTTTCCTACAGTCCGGCTGGCGCAACTTGCCGCATTAATTTTTAATACAGGTAGTATTTTCTCTCAGTTGCTGGAATGCGATCACATTACTGAACTGCAACAGGTTTTTCATCTGAAACAGTCAGACTACTGGAGGCATCATTACACCTTTCACAAAAAGTCTGAAAAGACGGTACCGTTCATGGGAATGGATGCAGCTAATCTACTCATCATCAATGCAGTCATACCACTTCTGACAGCCTATGCCCGCCAAAGAGAAAAGCAGGATCTTTTCGACAAAGCGCTTGACTGGCTGTCAGATATTCCGTCAGAAGACAACCATATTATCAGAGAATGGAAATCGCTGGGAATCAACGTTCAGACTTCGGCTGACTCACAGGCTCTTATTCAACAATACAATGTATTCTGCCTGCAAAAGCAATGTTTGAACTGCGCCGTCGGAATGGAGTTAGTCCGAAAAAATTAAGACCGGCTTATCAGATTGACACCTGTAAGCAGAAATACCGAACCTACCAGAAAGGGAACTACTGACTCCCATTTGCTTACCGTCAGTCCCAGCACAGGTTTATCGGATAAAAAGGCAACGCATGAAAACAGTAATACTGCTATGCCAAGCAATGTAAGAAGAGCACCAAAAAAACGTCTGAAACGTGTAGCTTCCATGAGGGATAAAATGTGTCCGGTTAACTTTAAGGCTGCAAAAGTAAACAATCAGAGCTATCCGAACAACGGTGTTGGATTCTGATACAAATCAAACTACCGGGACCAGTCCCATTTTTTTCCCTTCTTCTATCATCAGAGCGAATGCTGGCTCGTATTCGTTGGGTACAATACCTTCCAATATTGCCTCTCTCACACTTTCTTTGATAATACCCACTTCCTTGGAGGGCTTAATTCCAAATGCCTCAATAATGATCTCTCCGGTAATAACAGGTTGAAAATTGCGCAGCGCATCCCTTTCTTCAAGGTCTTTCAACTTTTGCTCCACAATATCAAAGTTGTGCAGGAAACGTTTTACTTTTTCAGGATTCTTCGAAGTTATATCTGCTCTACAAAGTTTCATCAATGCCTCTATATCCTCTCCTGCTTCAACAAGAAGGCGCCGCATAGCAGAATCTGTGATTTCTTCTTTGGAAAGAACGATGGGTCTCAGGTGGAGTCTGACAAGCTTCTTCACAAACTTCATCTTCTCGTTCAGAGGCAGTTTCATTCTTCTGAAAATAGATGGGACCATTCTTGCCCCGATCTCTTCATGGTTATGAAACGACCAGCCTACTTTTTTGTCAAACTTTTTAGTCGCAGGCTTGGCGATGTCATGCAAAATAGCCGCCCACCGTAACCATAAATCATCTGTATGTTCCGAAACATTATCCAGAACCTGCAAAGTATGGTAAAAATTATCTTTGTGTCCCTTTCCGTCTCTGGTCTCCACACCTTGCAGTTCTACCAATTCAGGAAAAATAATGGAGAGAATACCCGCGTGATAGAGTAATTTAAATCCATAGGAAGGTGTCGGCGACAGGATTATCTTATTGAGCTCATCTGACACCCTTTCCATAGAAACAATGCTGATGCGGTCCTTCATGGCAATGATGGCATCAAATGTATCCGGCTCAATGTCAAAGTTGAGTTGGGAAGCAAAACGAATGGCCCTCATCATACGCAGAGGATCATCAGAAAAAGTAATATCAGGAGCTAGGGGCGTGCGGATGATTCTTTTACGCAGGCTTTTTACTCCTTCAAAAGGATCTACCAAATCTCCGAAAGTACTTTTATTCAGACTGATACCCATCGCATTGATGGTAAAATCACGCCTGTTCTGATCGTCCTGTAGTGTTCCGTCTTCAACAGCAGGCTTTCTGGAATCGGAACGATAAGATTCTTTTCTGGCACCTACAAACTCTACTTCCAGCTCTCCCTGCCTGATCTGGGCAGTTCCGAAAGTTTTATAAATACTGACGTGAACATCAGGCCCCAGTTCGGACGCCACCAGTTCAGCCAACTCGATTCCACTACCAACAGCTACAATATCAATATCCTTACTTCCCCGTTTCAATATCAGATCACGCACGAAACCTCCGATGATATAAACGTCAACACCAAGCCGTGATGCGGCCTGCGCTACTACTTCCAGTATGGGATATTGGACTAACTGTTCTTTAAAATTCATACGCGCAAAGGTATACATTTCTTAACCTTTACGGAATTGTTAAGCCATGATGCGATCGTAAAAATCCGTCAGCAATTGACAATATCAAGCGAAACCGCTCAATATCTGATATTTTGAGGCTGCCATATATGAGAGGACAACATCATCAGTATCTGAAAAGGAGCAAGAAGAATAGCTGTGAGGATCGCTGCGACAACCCAGATCAAACCCACTACAGCACGCAACAAGTAAACGATAAAATCATTCATCATAGCTTTTATTATCATATTTAATGACAAAATTATCATATTAGACCGACATACGTTTCATTTGTAACTTTAGATCATTAAAAAAATATTTTTTTGGAGGGAATAAGAGTCGGGGACAGGAAGAATTTTGTCCCCGGAAAGATCAGATCAGCTGTTGACCATGAAGAAAGCTGTTCTTGGGAAACGGTCGAACAACTCATCTTTTAATTCTTTTTCGATAGGCAACTCTCCCACTGCCGCAGACATACATTGCAGCCAGGCCACTGCGTCATCTTCGGTAATGGTATGTGGCATGTGCCGCGCCCGCATCATCGGATGACCGTGTACTTCTGAATAGAGTTGAGGACCTCCTAAAAACTGAGTGAGAAAAAGTCGCTGTTTTTCCTTAATTTCTTCTTTATCGCTTTTGAATAACCTTGATATCAGTTCGTGTTCAAAAACCAGATCATAAAAACGGTCTGTCAGCAATCTCAAGGCAGCTTCTCCACCGATCCGTTCGTAGAGTGTCAGATGTTCCATGTATTATTCAAAACGAAGGTGTTTAACTGATTCACCCGACTTGCGCAGTTCGGTAAGTGCTTCAATTCCGATTTCCAAATGTGTTTTCACATAATCATTGGTTACCTTCTTATCGCTTTCTTCCGTTTTTACGCCTTCCGGCACGAGAGGATTATCGGACACGAGCAATAAAGCCCCGTGAGGAATTGAATTTGCAAATCCGACAATAAAAATAGTCGCCGTTTCCATGTCTATGGCCATGGCACGGATCTGACGAAGGTATTCCTTAAAGGTGTCGTCGTGCTCCCAGATGCGCCTGTTGGTTGTATATACCGTGCCCGTCCAGTAATCCATTTTATGCTTGGCTATACTGGCTGAAACCGTGCTCTGCAAACGGAATGAGGGTAAGGCCGGTATCTCAGCCGGCATGTAATCGTCGCCGGTTCCTTCGCCTCTTATCGCCGCAATCGGAAGAATCAAATCACCGATCTGCGTCTTTTTGAGTCCACCACATTTTCCCAAAAACAAAACAGCCTTAGGACTTATAGCTGATAGCAAATCCATCACTGTAGCCGCCATAGGGCTACCCATGCCAAAGTTGATAATTGTTATATCATGCGCTGTAGCAGTTTGCATGGCACGTCCCTGCCCTTTCACCTCCACATCAAACTTCTCTGCAAACATGGTCACATAGTTGACAAAGTTGGTAAGCAGTATATAGCTTCCAAACTCTTCTATAGGAGTACCGGTATATCTGGGAAGCCAGTTCTCTACAATCTGTTCTTTCGTAGTCATGTATCCAAATGGTATAGTTTGTTGGCGCGGCACGCCCGGACCAATCATCCGTCATGTCAGTTCAATTCCGTTTCGCAGTCATACACTATATTTGTGCATGGAACCATTGAACCTTCCCGCATTCGAGTACAAAGTTAAACAGGTAAACGGGAAACCTCATATTTTTGACATAATCCGACGAAAATTCGTCCAACTTACACCCGAAGAATGGGTGCGTCAGCATTTCATACATTTGCTTATTAATCAGTATGGTTATCCCAAATCTCTGTTCGCCATTGAAACCGGAATGAAGTACAATAAACTGGCCAAGCGTACAGATATCATGATTTTATCGCAGGAAGGTACTCCGTTTTTACTCGTGGAATGTAAGGCTCCGTTTGTAAAGATAGGTGAAGCAACACTTGCTCAGATAGGACGTTACAATTTTACACTCAGGCCTACCTATCTGGCCACTACCAACGGCTTTTCACACTATTGCTTCCAGGCCGTTGACGGCCAGATCCATTATATGGACGATTTCCCGACTTACCGCAACCTGAATTCTGAATAATAAAAAATGGTTTGCCGGCACATATCCGACAAACCATTCCGTCTTACTTACTACTCTAAATTATTTGGTAGCAACCAATTTCACGTCGATAGAGAAATTGTCATCAATCACTTTATCACCCAGGTTATCAAAGAATGATTTTGAGCTGTATTTAATGTCATATTTTGAACGGTCAACAACCAATTTACCTGTTGCTTCTGCACCAGTAGCAGTTGATTTTACAGTTACAGGGAAAGTTACAGGCTTGGTAATTCCTTTGATAGTCAGGTTACCAGTAACATCATAAGCATCTGCACCTTTTGCAACAGCCTTGGTTACAACGAATGTAGCAGTAGGGTGTTTTTCAACAGAAAAGAAATCATCAGATCTAAGGTGACCGATCAGTTTACCATTGTATTCTTTGTCAGCGATATCAGTACAAGTGATTGTGTTCAGATCTGCAACGAATTTTCCTCCGGTCAATTTAGAACCATCCAGTGTCAATGTTCCTTCTTTCAGGCTGATTTTACCTGTGTGCTCACCAGCTACTTTTTTACCCAACCAGGTAAGTTCACTTTTTGCAGTGTTTACTTTCAGATTAGCTGCTTTTGCTTTTCCGCCGTCAGCTGCAGATACATTAGAAGATACAAAAAGGGCAACTGCAACTGATGCTACGAATGCTTTTACTGATTTCATTGTGGTTTTAATTTAAAAATTGAATTGATTGTTATTTACTCTTATTGGTTTTTATTGTTTGAATCTGATTCTCTCATTTTATCAAGCAGACTGCTTACCAGTTCAGCCTCCTCTTCTGTAATAGATGCGCTCAACCCATTCTCCCACTCTTCCAGAATAGGATCGATGCGTGAAAGCAGCTCCAGTCCTGTTTCCGTTATGACCACGTCTACAGCGCGGCGGTCACTTGGACAAGACGTTCTTTTTGCAAATCCCTTCACCAGCAATTTGTCGATCAGCCTGGACGTATTCGAGTTTTTATCCAGCATTCTGTCGGCAATATCACTTACCTTAATCGGATTGGACTGCTGTCCCCTCAAAATCCTCAGCACATTATATTGTTGCGAAGTAATATCGTGTTCCTTGAAGAGTTCCAGCTGCTTATAGCCCAACCAATTGCTTGTATAAGTAAGGTTAATGGCAAGACGTTGAAACGCACTTCGAAATTTTTTCTGCTTTATATCAGTTTCAATAGACATAGCCTGGTCGTTTATAAGATTCAATACCCATGTATGTACATTTAATGTAGTAACATGTATTTATCTCAAAATCGTTCATGCCCTGCAGAAATATTTTCGTATATTTTCACTATTCTCAGACAGATGACCTCACAATCAACTGACACACAATACATTGATTGAATAATTATTTTTAAATATTTTTATGTTTAAGCTGAACACGCCATTGGTTCTCGCATCCAATTCACCGAGAAGAAAACAATTACTACAGGAAGCCGGATTCGATTTTGAGGTAGAAGTAAGGTCTACCGACGAAACGTATCCTGCCGACACAAAGCCTGATCAGGTGGCCGCCTATATAGCTCAGCAAAAAGCAGAAGTATTCAGAGCTGATAAATACGACAAACTCATCCTGACTGCAGATACTGTAGTGGTATTTGAAGACCGTATATTAGGTAAACCGGCTGACCGCGAAGAGGCTTACACCATGCTTCAGGCATTATCCGGCAATACACATCAGGTGGTCACGGCCATTTCTCTTTTGGCACACGGCAAGCTTACCACTTACTCCGACATTGCTACAGTTTCCTTCAAAATATTGGAAGATTTCGAGATTAACTACTATATTGACCATTACAATCCATTTGACAAGGCAGGTTCCTATGGCATACAGGAATGGATTGGTATGATAGGCATAGATAGAATCCAGGGCTCGTTTTATACGATTATGGGTCTGCCGGTGCATCTGGTATATCAGATACTGAAGCCTTATCTGCTCCTTCCGGCCGAAAGCAAATGAAGATCTGCAGTCCATTTTAACAATCATATTAAAGAAGATCAAATTATCCCTCCATGATCACAGACCATCCCGAAAAAATTCCAGGAGTTTGTTACGAGATATTTGTCAGATCTTTTTGTGATTCAAATGGAGACGGTATTGGTGATATCAATGGCATCATTTCAAAGCTTGACTATCTGGCAGACCTGGGTATTGAAGCCATATGGCTCACCCCGATACACCCCTCGCCTAGTTATCATAAGTATGATGTTATTGATTTTTACGAAGTCGATCCGGAATATGGCAGTCTCGACGATTTCAGAGAGCTTCTCCGACAAGCGCATCAGAGAAACATAGCGGTATATCTTGATCTGATTGTCAACCACATCAGTACACTTCATCCCTGGTTTGTAGAAGCCAGCAAAGGCCCGGACAATCCTTACCGGGAATTTTTCTGGTGGATGACTCCCGAGAAAATTGAAGCAATGGGAATCGAAAAAAGGGAAACATCAGCCGATTCCGATGAGGTATATCCCTGGCACGAAAATCCCGGAGACGAAGAACTCTTTTATGGGATGTTCTGGAAAGGAATGCCTGATCTGAACTATGATTCAGAAAATCTTCGATTCGAACTTTCTAAAATTATTTACTTCTGGCTGATTGACATCGGTGTAGACGGATTCCGACTGGACGCTGCCCGCCACATTTATCCGCCCTGGGTTGAGTTCAATAACCAGAACTTCTGGTGGTATTTCGACTATTTCGTCAGGAACATTAAACCGGAAGCCTATACAGTAGGCGAAATATGGGCAACTACAGAAGAAGTCGCGCCCTATTTCAAAAACCTGAATGCAGCTTTCAACTTCGATCTCAGCTTCGCACTTCAGCGCATGCTGATCAATGAAAAAAATGAAGATCTGACCGCAAAACTCATAGCGAGTTATACTTTGTTTGAAAAGTACAATCCCAGGTTTATGGACGCCATTATGCTCACCAACCATGATCAAAGCCGTATTGGCAGTGTTGTTGGTGGAAATCCGGAAAAAATAAAGCTGGCCGCATCTATCCTGTTGACCCTGCCCGGCCAACCTTATATATACTATGGTGAGGAAATCGGCATGCTGGGCATGAAGCCGGATCCTAATATAAGGGAACCTTTTATGTGGAGTGAACGCTTTGCGGATCCCGAAAAAACCAATTGGATTGATCCTGTATTCTCCACGGCAGAAACCGTCGTGCCACTTTCCCGGCAACAGCATCATCCGGACTCGGTCTTCACGCATTATAAATCCTTGATCGCGCTAAGAAAAAGTCAGCCAGCATTGTCCCGTATACTTCATCCTAATATTGAAGAAGTAAGTATTACAGATAACAGACTACTGGCATTTTTACGTGATGATCCTCAGCATCCCGTGTTGGTTATTCATAATCTGAGCGAGACAGCTGTCAGTATAACACTTCCTGAGAAAGAAACAGGATTCACTACAGTGCTGTTTGCAACCAATATTCCTTCCGAACGTATTGAAAAGCAGTTTGTTCTTCCCGCATGGTCGTCCATTGTACTCGCTTCGCAGGACAGAATAAGTAAGTAGTCTGCTTACGTATCCTTTATTAGCAAATGACTCTTTTAAAACCACTATGAAAATAAATTTCCTTCTATGTACGGCATTATTTTCCTGCACATTAAACCTCAGTGCAATGGCTCAAAAAGTATATCCCACTATGGGGAAAGTAATTTATGAAGATGCTGAGTTTGAAAAGCTCTTACCAAAATCGTCCTCGGTTGAAGTCATAGCATCCGGTTTTACCTGGTCGGAAGGGCCTGTATGGAACCGTTCCGGAAACTATCTTCTGTTCTCCGATGTACCAGAAAACAAGATTTATAAATGGGACCAGAAATCTGGTTTATCTGTATTTCTTACTCCATCGGGATATACGGGTTTGGGTGAATACAGCGACGAACGGGGCAGCAATGGCCTGATCATTGATAACCAGGGAAGACTTATTTCATGTGAGCACGGTGACCGCAGAATATCGGCGATGCCGCTCACTACCGGTGGTAAAATCACTCTGAGTGCCGGGTATAACGGAAAAAGATTCAATAGCCCCAACGATATCGTGCAACATGCAGGCAATAGCGACTACTATTTCACCGATCCACCTTATGGACTACCTAAAAAACAGGATGATCCCTCTCGGGAACTGAAGGAATTTGGAGTTTACCGTATTGATAAAGCAGGAAAAACAAGTCTGCAAATTGCCGACCTGACCAGACCAAACGGCCTTGCTTTCTCCCCTGATGGTAAAACGCTGTACGTTGCCCAATCCGATCCTGATAGAGCAATCTGGATGTCTTATCCGGTAGACGACAAAGGGAATATCGGAAAAGGCACTTTACTTTTTGATGGAACGCCTATGGTGAAAGCCGGAAAAGCGGGCCTGCCGGATGGGTTAAAAGTTGACAAACAAGGTAATATCTGGTCTTCGGGGCCTGGTGGATTATTGGTCTTCTCTCCGAAGGGAAAATTACTGGGAAGAATTGAGATGGGTGAACTCACTTCCAACTGCGCCTGGGGCGACGACGGCTCGGTTCTTTATATGACCGTAAATGGTTACATCTGCAGAATTAAAACAGCAGTAACCGGCGCTGGCTGGTAAAAAGAAAGGGAGCAGATTTTAATCGTTTGCTCCCCTTTTAATGCTTTACAATTACTTATCTGTGACTCCCCTCAACCGCAATAATGTGCGGTCAACTTCAGCCTTTACCTTTGGCCAGTCCGCTTTGCCTTGTTTATAAATACTTACATAAGACTTATACAGAGTGGTCTGGTTGGTACTAAGCTTATCAAGTTCAGCGGAAATTGCTTCTCTGTCAGATGCACTGGCTGTCTTGAAATCTGAGAGAAGCTTATTATACCGTCTCTCAGTTATATCTATCTCATACAAAACCACATCAGCCAGTTTATCCATATCTTCATATAGCTTTACCAACTGACTGGTCTGCCCGGCACCTTCATTTGACAAAGCAGGCGACTTGTCTGATGCTCCATTAGTCAGTTTCGCATAGTCTTTTCTATATTCACTGTCCGATTTCCGAACATCTCCTGTACGGCTTGCTGCCAGAGCAGATGCTGTATCCGTCCGCGTTTGAGAAATATAGTTGGCATGTCTTGTATCTGAAGATGTTGCCTGGGTGTGACCATCCGACTTATTAAGTGTACTGGACATATTTTTCACACCAGTACACGACGAAATCACAAGAACGGCGAGAAACGCATAGCACGGTAAAATTTTATTTCTCATCAGGATTAGAGGTTAAAAGTTATGTCTTAAACCAATGTTCAGATTGGGATTGAAATAAAATATTTTTGGCAGTAGCTCAATGTACGCACCGGTTTCTACAAAAAATGAAGTGGGCTTATTGGCGAAGAAAAACTCCAGACCACCCGTTGCTGAAGGCCCGGTAGAGATATTGGTCGTATGAACACTCTTTACATTACGATCAGGATAATAACGACGGGAATTAAGCTGAACGCCCACCCCACCGTAAGCGATCATGCGCTCATTGAACATCGGTACATACCAGAGATAGGTTCCGTTGAAAGAAATCCCGATGGCTCCCAGATCATCATTCGAAGTTTTGTAGGTGGTCTTATTTTTTAAAAGCCCCGTATACGTCCCAACTGAAATATCCAATCCGTTGCGATCCCCATATTTACGAAGACTGACACCCGTTGGCTCTCCAAGTTTGAAGCCCAAAGCCCACTTTTGCGTTTGTGCATTTGCTGATAATACACTTAAAATCAATAAAGAAGCGAAATAGTACTTTTTCATAACTGATCATTTTTAACCAGGAGCAACAACTCCTGTCATTTCAATAACTGATAACCGGAATTCCGCAAACCTAAGAAAGATTTATTCAAACACAGTCAACGGCATTCATGATATTTTAAGACTTATAAGTAGCAATATGGTCACATCTAAATTTTTGTTCCAGAGAAACCACTTGCTCAACTTATCTTCAATAAATTGTTTCAGTACCATTTTATCTTTAATATTGCGCCAGAAACGCAATGTCACATACTAATTTTCCAAAACAGTGTCGGAAGGTAAAAAGAGCCAGATTTTCAATTCAAAAGACTTAATTGCCTATTTCCTCGTTGCAGGTACCGGCGCTGCAGTTCAGCTACTTTGCAGCAGTTTATTTCAGGATTGGTTCGGACTTACCTTTCAGGAATCCATCATGCCTGCCTATGCGGCCTCCTTCATTGTCGGCTTTGCTCTTACCAAACTTTTCGCCTTCGACGCACGCAAAACCAACCAGACACGCCGTGAAATGGTGAAATTTTTGATGGTTGCAGTGTTCTCCGGCTTTGTAACCTACATCTTTTCCAACGCTGCCTATTACATTTCGAACAACTATTTTGAAACATACCAATTCCTGCTTCCTTATTCAGAGAAAATGGTCAATTTCAATGAAATGGTCTGCTACACAGTAGGTATGGGATTCAGCTTTATCAGCAACTATATTCTGCACAAAACCTTTACATTTAAAAGCACAGGTTTCTACAACCGGTTGAAGGTATTGATCCGCTAATTTTACAGTTTTTCAATAATCACGGCTGAAGCTCCACCTCCCCCGTTACAAATCGAGGCAAGACCATAACGCCCACCTTTCTGTTGCAAGACAGACAACAGCGTAGTGATGATCCGCGCGCCTGAAGCACCAAGCGGATGACCCAGTGAAACGGCTCCGCCAAATACATTTACCTTATCCTGACTCAAATTCAGCTCGGAGATATAGGCGAGTGCGACAACAGCAAACGCTTCATTCACTTCAAAGTAATCAATATCAGAGACAGACAATCCTGCTTTTTTAAGTACCTTTTTGGTTGCCAGAACCGGGGTTGTCGTAAACCATGCAGGCTCCTGCTCAGCATCGGCATAAGCCACGATACGTGCAACAGGTTTCAAATTTTGCGACTGCACAACTTCTCCGGAGGCGACTATCAATGCAGCTGCACCATCATTGATAGTGGAAGCATTGGCAGCTGTTACCGTACCATCCTTTGAAAACACGGGCTTTAAAAAAGGGATCTTCTCAAATTTGACACGCTTGTATTCTTCGTCCTCATTGATAAAGGTACTTTCCGCTCCCTTTATCCCGGGTACTTCAACTGCCGTTATCTCATTTTTGAAATAATCATTTTCTGTGGCAAATGCACTTCTCTGATAGGATTGAATAGCAAATGCATCCTGCTGCTCCCTGGTAATCTGATATTTAACGGCTGTATTATCGCCACAAACACCCATCCCAACCTGATCGTACACATCTGTTAAACCGTCTTTGACCAAGCCATCCAGCATTTCGCCATGACCATAACCTTGTCCGTAACGCGCTTTGGGAAGATAATAGGGTATCTGCGACATATTCTCCATTCCACCGGCCACGATCACCGACGCATCTGCCAATTGAATGGACTGAGCCGCAAGTGTGACAGCTTTCATGCCCGAAGCACAAACTTTATTGACGGTTGTACATATTACGTCAGGTTTCAAACCTGCATAAATAGCCGCCTGCCGGGCAGGAGCCTGGCCGAGATTAGCCGAAATGGCATTTCCCATATATACCTCATCCACCAGCTCAGCCGCCAGATCCGTCTTAGACAATGCACCTTTAATGGCCGCAGCACCGAGATGAGCCGCATGGATGCCCGACAAACTTCCTCCAAAACTTCCGATTGGTGTACGTGCTGCTGACAGAATAAATACGTCTTGCTTCATGGTTTCCGATTTGATGATACTCAAAAATAGAAACTATTCTGAAAGTAACATCCTACAGGTACCGACAAGCACTGGAAAACTTATTTCAGTTCATCCGAAGTCGTTGGTAACTTATCATATTCTCCTTTGAAGCTGTAAAGTCCGAAAATGACAAGACCTGCACAAATCGGGATAAAAATCAGGATAATAATTCCCCATTGCAGGGAAGTGTTCAAACGGTCAATATCTGACTCCGCCACGCCTATTTTATCAATAGCCTGAGATATTAAAAACAGGATAATAACCGGGCCCAACACAATCCAGACAGCACCCAGTATTTTTTTTAATGCGTTCATAATTTAAGATCTTTTATAGATGACTTGTATTAATCCATGACATTCTCATCGCCCCTGTTATTGATATAGACAGCTCCTATCACAAAGGACAATGCGGCTACTCCTATGGGATACCACAATCCTGAAAGCGGTGTAGAACCCGGATAAGATGCAACCAGCGTGGCTATAAAAGGTACCAATCCGCCGAACACTCCATTGCCTATATGGTAAGGTAATGACATGGACGTATACCTGATCTGAGTCGGGAACAATTCTACTAAAAAAGCTGCTATCGGTCCGTACACCATCGTTACCAGTAATATTTGAAAAAATACCAGCGCTATAAAAACCAGGTAGGTATCTGACGGCAGGGTTACATCTGCAATGGTCGTTTTTGTTTCGATGGGCGCCAGCACATCATCCGGCACAACTCGGGTATTGATCTCGTTGAAAGACATTCCATTCTTCAATGTTTTATGAACAGCTACCGAAATCAACGAATCTTTTCCGCCGTTAACCATAGACGTTTTCACCGATGGTTCAGATGTTTTTTCGAGCTGAGATTGCTGAAGCTCCTTTACATTTGTTGCATCAAGAAAATACTGATAGATAGGCCTGTAGAAGACAATTCCAAGAAGCATGCCAGTGAGCATAATCCATTTACGACCCACCCTATCGCTCCAGGATCCGAAAACGACAAAGAAAGGCGTTGCCAATGCAATAGCCCAAAGCAGTATGTAACGTGACTCGTTGAAATCCAGTTTACAGGTGTTCTCCAAAAATGACTGCGCATAGAACTGCCCGGTGTACCAAATGACCCCCTGTCCCATTGTAGCTCCAAACAGGGCAAGTAGTACCATTTTAAAATTGGCCTTTTTCTGAAAGCTCTCTTTTAAAGGATTGGCAGAGACCTTGCCTTCTGCTTTCAGCTTTGTAAAAACGGGGGATTCGTGCATCTTCATTCTAATGTAAATAGATACACCAACCAAAAGAATAGATAAAAGAAATGGTATACGCCATCCCCAGTCAGCAAACTGATCGGCACCTATGATATTTTTTGTGAGTACAATAATGCCAAGTGACAAAAACAGTCCCAACGTGGCTGTGGTCTGAATCCAGCTGGTAAAAAAACCTCTCCGCCCTACAGGAGCATGTTCAGCCACGTACGTAGCCGCGCCGCCATATTCTCCTCCCAAAGCAAGTCCCTGCACGAGGCGTAGAATAAGCACGAGAATCGGAGCAGCATAACCAATCGTTTCATAGGAAGGTATCAGACCGATCAGAAAAGTGGAGCCTCCCATCAAAACCAGTGTAAGCAGAAAAGTATATTTTCTCCCGATCAAATCTCCCAAACGTCCAAATACCAAAGCTCCGAATGGGCGAACGATAAAGCCCGCAGCGAAAATAGCCAGTGTATTGATTAAAGCGGAAGCGCCGGCGTCACTGGGAAAAAGCTGTTGACCGATGATTACGGCAAGACTACCGAAGATGTAGAAATCATACCACTCAATGAGTGTACCCAAAGAAGAGGCGGCAATGACCTGAGTGATACTTTGTGTAACACTGTTTTTGTTTGAACTCATTAGCAAATTAAGATAGATGTAGAAGCAGATTCAGCTTTGATTCACACGGCTATTAAAACCCGGAATAATAAACTAATTTCTACGAAAGTCACAATCCACACTTCATTACTCATACTACCCTACAAAAACATGCATTTTCATGCTGCTGTAATCTGCTCAAAAGGTAATCTGCTTAGAATCAGGCCCTGATTGGTAATCCTAAACTCATCGCTGGAATCGATATTTGGTAATCTGCAGAAACCTCTGGAAATTGACCTTGCAGTCAGAAGTATCCTTTAACAACTATGCATAAAATACTTACGCTACTCTTACTTACAATTTGCCTTGTCTGTTTAAAAGCCCAGTCTCAGCCATTGCAAACGGACTCATCCATAGTTATCAAAAAAACTACAGATTTCGAGGTGGACGGTGAAGGAACAGCAGCGAACTGGTCTGCAACTGAATGGCTGAACCTTACTTTACAAAATGCTCCTCATCAAAAACAGCCAGACAGGCGCTATACTACCAGAACGAAGGTACTTTACTCCGAAAACGGAATCTATTTCCTCTTCGATTGTGAAGACAAAAGGCTTACTTCTACCTTGCTGGAAGATTTCGCGCCGCTATACAAGGAAGATGTAGTTGAGGTTTTTCTTTGGCCGGATACTGCAGTTCCTATCTATTTCGAATACGAAATTTCGCCACTCAATCATGAATTGGTACTCATTGTTCCTAACCTGAAGGGCGGAATGCAAGGCTGGTTGCCCTGGAATTACAAAGGTGACACGCGTGTGAGGCATGCTACGAGCGCGGTAGGTCCACAGAAAAAAAGTATGGCCGCAGTGGAAGGTTGGAAAGCTGAATTTTTCATTCCATTTAGTTTGATGAACCCTATGATTCCGCAAATCCCGGTATCAGGCACAAAGTGGAGGGGGAATTTTTACCGTATAGATTATGATCAGGATCCAGCCTATTATTCATGGAAAAAAACCAGCGGCAGCTTCCATGAGTTTCAGAAATTCGGTACTCTGATATTTGAGTAATTATCAAATCAGGTGGCTTTAACAAAAATAATCCCCGGCCGTGTGGCTCGGGGATTATACTCATAAGACTTTCCTGAGACAGTCCTATATCAGCCTTAATCCAGATCTTGCTCCTCTTCGTCTTTCGACTCATCCTCACTTTTCCGCAGTAAATCCGGATCATCGGCTGGTTTCCTTGTTGGCTGTGTATTCGTTGGCACATCCGGAAATACCGGTGGCTCTCCAATTGCTTTGCTTCTTTCTAATATTGCTGGTTCTCCTCGTTGACGTGCCATAATGATTGAAATTTAGTTAGTGATTACTACTTAATTACAGCTATTAAAGTCAAAGAATCATTCCAACATTGCTGACAAGTAAAATCTCTGAAAAATCGTAGACGAATAGCCCGGGGTGTTTCTTTTCTGACACCGTATAGTATTAATCTTCCTCCAGTATCAATTGCATAAACACCGCATCAAGCCACTGATCGAATTTAAATCCTACCTCCCGCAGATAGCCTTTTTCAATAAATCCGAATTTTTTGTGAAACTCGATACTTCCTCTGTTGGACGCGTCAATTACTCCTATCATGGTATGTATACCCGACTCACCTGCCCGCTGAATAAGGCTTTTTAACAATCTGCCTCCCACGCCCAATCCTCTCGACTTTTCATCAAGATATATCGAATGTTCGACACTGAATCTGTATCCGATTTTCGGTTTAAATATATTATAAGAGCCATAACCGATTACTTTCTTGTCATGCTCAGCAACGATTACAGGCATACCATCCTCGATCATTTTTTCGAACCATGCTGTCTGCTCCTCCAGCGTCCTGGCTTCGTAGTCGTAGATAGCGGTAGTGGTTAGAATCGCCTGATTGATGATGTCGAGAATAACGGGAAGGTCCTTTGGAGAGGCATTTCTTATGATCAGATCCATCAAAACTATATACTGTTGTTTTCGTGGTGTTAAAATTCAAAGTTAGTTCAAAATCCTAAAAGTCAAATTATTCGGACTGTCTGCACAGGAAGTTTGTACAATTTATTTTCTATTCCTGAATTTTTCCAATAGCTTTGTCCAAACTTTAGGGGTGTCCCGTATGCGGACTGAGATAATACCCTTTGAACCTGATGCAGTTAGTACTGCCGATAGGGAAAAGTCAGAGATACTATCACGGTATCCTTATGAATCTTTCGCAAGGTCCATTCCTGAAGTTTTATATACAAAACGTTATTCAGAATGGAAATCAGCATTAACCAGCAGCTTACGGAAATTGCAGAAAATGTATCAGTTCAAAAACTGTTGTCATCTCTGTTTAGCAATCCGTCAAAAGGAATTGCAATAGCGATCAATCAGAGCATTATTCCCAAATCTCAATGGGAAGAGCGTATCCTGCTACCTGACGATAAAGTCACATTGATCAGAGCTACCCAGGGTGGCTAGCATCTGGTTTACCCCAATATCCGCTTTTATTAATCAATCCTGCCAGCGCATCCGCGACCGGCTTTACAGCACATATCCATGAAAACAGAGAAAACACCGGGAGAAGGCGTTATCACACGAGTTCCATTTCCGGCTTCAAAGAAGATTTATGTAAAAGGAACGCTTCATAATATCGAAGTGGCTATGCGGGAAATCGAGCTTACGGACACGCGCATATATGGCAAAACCGGCATGACAGAGAGCAATGCTCCGGTTACTGTATATGATACGAGCGGTCCTTACACAGACCCAAATATTGAAATAGACGTAAGAAAAGGACTCAATCCGCTGAGAAAATCATGGATTGTGAATCGTGGTGACGTGGAGCAGCTTGATGTAATTTCTTCTGATTATGGCCTTCAAAGGCAGCTCGATAAGAGCCTGGATGCGTTGAGATTTACTTGCAACAACAAACCCTTCCGTGCGAAGAAAGGACAAAACGTTTCTCAACTGCACTATGCAAAAAAGGGCATTGTTACAGCTGAAATGGAATACATCGCGATTCGGGAAAATCAGCGGATTGCAGAGCAGATTGAACAACTTGATAGCAAGAACCGCTTTCTGGCACACCAGCATGCAGGTGAAAGTTTCGGAGCAAATACACCCAAAACCTGGATTACACCGGAGTTTGTGCGCGAAGAAGTTGCATCAGGAAGAGCAGTAATCCCGTCCAACATCAACCATCCGGAGAGCGAACCGATGATTATCGGTCGGAATTTTCTGGTAAAAATCAATGCAAACATCGGCAACTCTGCCGTCACTTCTAGCATTGAAGAAGAAGTTGAAAAGGCGGTTTGGGCGTGCCGGTGGGGTGCGGACACAATTATGGATCTTTCCACAGGAAAAAACATACATGAAACCCGCGAGTGGATTATCCGCAACTCCCCTGTTCCGATAGGCACTGTGCCCATTTATCAGGCACTCGAAAAGGTAAACGGTAAGGCTGAGGATCTGACCTGGGAATTGTTCCGGGATACATTGATTGAGCAAGCTGAACAGGGTGTCGATTATTTCACAATACATGCAGGAGTACTTCTCAGATACATTCCCCTTACTGCAAAACGCGTGACCGGAATTGTTTCCCGCGGAGGGTCCATCATGGCAAAATGGTGCCTTGCGCATCACAAGGAAAATTTTCTATACACACACTTTGAAGAAATATGTGAAATTATGAAGGCCTATGATGTGGCATTTTCACTGGGCGACGGTCTGCGCCCGGGTTCCATAGCCGATGCAAACGACGCGGCTCAATTTTCCGAACTCGAAACACTGGGCGAGCTGACAAAAATTGCATGGAAACATGATGTGCAAACCATTATTGAAGGTCCCGGACACGTGCCTATGCATATGATTAAGGACAATATGGAAAAGCAGCTGAAGCACTGTCATGAAGCTCCGTTTTATACACTCGGCCCATTAACGATGGATATTGCACCCGGATATGATCACATCACCTCGGCTATAGGCGCAGCCATGATCGGTTGGTTTGGAACGGCTATGCTTTGTTATGTTACCCCTAAAGAGCATTTAGGACTGCCCAACAAAAAGGATGTAAAAGATGGGGTGATTACTTATAAAATAGCTGCCCATGCGGCTGATTTGGCCAAAGGACATCCGGGAGCACAATACCGTGACAATGCGCTAAGCAAAGCACGCTTTGAGTTCCGCTGGGAAGATCAGTTTAATCTTGCTCTGGATCCGGATACCGCCAAAGAATTTCATGACGAAACCCTTCCAGCAGAGGGGGCCAAAGTTGCTCACTTCTGCTCTATGTGCGGGCCTAACTTCTGTTCGATGAAAATTACCCAGGATGTACGCAATTATGCTGAAGAAAACGGACTCTTGGAGCAGGATGTATTGCATGAAGGCATGCAGAAGAAAGCGCTTGAGTTCGCAGACAAAGGAAGCGAAATCTATTTATAATGAAACTATTAGCCATATCCAGCCCCGATTATATCCCTGACGAAGCCCGGATCATCAACGGACTTTTCAGGGAGGGGCTGGAATATATGCATATCAGAAAACCCGGAAGCAATGCAGATCAGTTGAAGACTTTACTTTCCGGAATAGAGGAAGAATTTGTCAGCCGGATTGCCATTCACCAACATCATGAGCTGGCATCTGGTTTTGGAATAAGAAGGCTGCATCTAACCGAATCAGCGCGAAAAACAATAGATCATTATGAACTTGAAAGTATGAAGAATCAGGGTATTGTCTTAAGCACTTCCATTCATCATCTGGATGAAATCGCAGATTTAAGCAGTCATTTTAGTTATACATTTTTCGGACCTGTATTTGACAGCATTTCAAAGCAAGGTTATAAAAGTGAGCTGAATCAGGATTTTTTTCTCGAAAAGAAATACAAAAGAATACCGGTAATGGCGCTTGGAGGAATTGACATTTCGAATATTCAACGGGTTAGAAACATGAATTTCGACGGAGCTGCGCTTCTGGGAACCTTATGGCACAATCCTTCGAAGGCAATCGGAGTTTTTAAATCGTTTAACACCATGGTTAATCATCCCATTCAAATGTAGACCCCACCAGACAGAATACAAATGAACACAATAGACAAATTACAATTTATATCCAATCAGTCGGGTGATCTGAGCCATCTCGACAGTATCCGCCTCGCACTGGACGCAGGATGCAGATGGATTCAGCTTAGAATGAAAGATGAGTCTGATGAAATCGTCGTACTGACAGCTACCGAAGCAAAGCAATTATGTGATCAATATGACGCTAAGTTGATAATAAACGACTTTGCTCATATTGCAGGACTGATAGACGCCTATGGCCTGCACCTTGGGCTGAACGACATGTCAATTACTGAAGCAAGAAAATTAACGGGATCAAAAATCATCATCGGCGGAACGGCCAACACTTTAGCAGACGTCCAAAAACGAATTGAGGAAGGAGCAGATTATATCGGACTTGGCCCTTACCGCTTCACGAATACAAAGCAAAATCTGAGTCCGATTCTGGGATTGAGAGGTTACCGAAATATTGTGGAAAATCTGGACCAGGAAGCCAGGCAAATTCCAATTATCGCCATTGGGGGTATTCAGGTTGACGACGTAGCCGATTTGGCCGAAATCGGAATACATGGTATTGCAGTTTCGAGTCTGGTTATCCAATCCAAGAATCCAAAGGAGCTCGTTTCACAAATTCAAAAAACATTATGTTAAAAATCGCAGATAAAACATTTTCTTCAAGATTATTCACGGGCACAGGTAAATTCAGTTCCTCGATCCTGATGGAAGAAGCGCTGATCGCATCAGGGTCTGAGCTCGTAACTGTAGCATTGCGAAGAGTAGACATGCACGACCGCCAGGATGATATTCTCAGTCATCTTAAAAATCCGGATATGCATCTGCTTCCCAATACATCTGGCGTGAGGACAGCTAAGGAAGCCGTTTTCGCTGCACAGCTCGCACGTGAGGCGCTTGAAACCAACTGGCTCAAACTGGAGATACATCCCGACCCAAAGTATCTGATGCCTGATCCCATAGAAACACTGATCGCTACCGAGGAACTGGCCAAACTTGGATTTGTAATACTTCCCTACATCCACGCTGACCCTGTTCTCTGTAAACGATTAGAAAATGCAGGCGCGGCAGCTGTTATGCCATTGGGCTCTCCTATTGGCAGCAATAAGGGTTTGAAAACGATCGATTTTTTAGAGATCATTATTGAACAAAGCCATATTCCGGTGATTGTGGATGCCGGCATAGGCGCTCCCTCGGATGCGGCAAAAGCCATGGAAATAGGTGCAGATGCTGTGCTTGTCAATACGGCTATTGCCGTAGCCGGTGATCCGGTACAAATGGCAATTGCGTTTAAACTGGCCGTAGAAGCCGGACGAATCGCATTTGAATCCCGCCTGGCCAGCCGGGGAAATTATGCCATTGCAAGCAGCCCTTTAACCGCATTTTTAGATGAGTAGTTTTAAAGACATATTCGAAACCTATGATTGGGATCTGGTTAAAGGCAGCATTTATTCGAAAACTAAGTCGGATGTTGAACATGCTTTAGCTACGACCAGACGCACGCTGGAAGATTTTAAAGCACTTATCTCACCTGCCGCCGCCGCTTACCTCGAACCTATGGCGCAACTCAGTAGGCAGCTGACCCAGAAAAGGTTTGGTAAAACCATTCAGCTTTACATTCCACTTTATTTATCCAACGAATGCACCAATATCTGCACATATTGCGGGTTCAGTCTGGATAATAAGGTGCGCCGCAAGACACTGACGGAAGAGGAGATTCTTCGGGAAGTTGAAATGATCAAAAGTCTGGGATATGACCATGTGTTGCTGGTTACCGGAGAAGCCAACCAGACTGTACATGTGGAGTATTTTAAAAAGGTATTATACCTGATTCGCCCGCATTTTGCTCATGTGTCTATGGAAGTGCAGCCTTTGGATACCGAAGAATACACAGAATTGATCCCGCTCGGACTTACCTCTGTTCTGGTCTATCAGGAAACCTACCATAAGGATGATTACCGTAAACATCATCCTAAGGGAAAAAAAGCAAACTTCAATTATCGCCTCGAAACCCCGGACAGATTGGGACAGGCAGGAATCCATAAAATGGGACTCGGTGTTCTGATTGGTTTGGAAGACTGGCGAACTGATAGTTTTTTCACTGCGTTACATCTGCAATACCTGGAAAAAACTTTCTGGCAAACCCGCTACAGCCTTTCCTTCCCACGCCTGAGGCCATTTTCAGGAGGGCTGGAGCCAAAGGTTGAAATGAATGATCGTGAACTCGTGCAACTGATCTGCGCCTACCGTTTGTTCAATGAGGACGTAGAACTGTCACTATCTACGAGGGAATCGGAAAGTTTCAGGAATCATTGTATACAATTGGGTATTACTTCCATTAGTGCAGGCTCCAAAACAAACCCTGGCGGATATGCTGTAGAGCCCGAATCACTGGAACAGTTTGAAATTTCTGATGAAAGAAGTCCTGAAATGATTGCTAACATGATCAGAAAGAATGGTTACGAGCCTGTTTGGAAGGATTGGGATAAAGTGATGCAATGTTAAATGATCGAATAGCGCTATGGAACCACTTGAAAGAAAACGATATATACGGCAGATCACGCTTCCAGAGATGGGGCTGGATGGCCAGCAAAAACTGAAGCAAGCCAGCGTGCTTGTAATCGGCGCGGGTGGATTAGGCTGTCCTTTGCTGCAATACCTGACCGCGGCAGGCGTGGGAACCATAGGCGTTGTTGACGACGACACAGTTGACGTTACCAATCTGCACAGACAGATACTGTATTCAGCTGCTGATGTTGGTAAAAGCAAGGCCATCACAGCGGTTGAAAAACTCTCGCAGATGAACCCGTTTGTGAAGTTGCACGCATTACCTGTCCGGCTTGATGAGCAGAATGCAGAAGAAATCCTGACCGGCTATGATATCGTTGTTGACGGTTCGGATAATTTTCCGACCCGTTATCTTGCCAATGATGTCTGCGTCCGGCTCAGCAAACCGCTGGTCTTCGGTTCCATTTTAAGATTTGAAGGACAAGTTTCAGTATTCAATTACAAGGGTGGGCCTACTTACAGGTGTCTTTTTCCCGAAGCTGAAGAAGGAGATAACTGTGAAGTAGCTGGCGTGCTGGGCATTCTGCCGGGTATCATCGGTTCATATATGGCTAATGAAGTGATTAAAATGATCTGCAATATTGGCGAGACATTATCAGGAAAACTATTGGTTATCAACACACTTTATAATACTACTAACATTTTTTCTTTCAACAGGGTTATACCCCAGGTATCGGATGTTCAGCCTACACCTTCTCCGAGAGCGGCATCCGACCCGAACCAGCTGGCTTTTTCCGAATATACAACTCGTCTTGCCGTCAATCCTGAACAATTCCTTTTTATTGATGTGCGTGAAGAATATGAGTTTGAAGAAGATTTTACGGCAGGCATAAACATTCCATTACCTGATCTTCCCGAAAAGATAGATAATTTACCCTCAGGAAAGACGATTGTATTCTACTGTCGAAGTGGTGTCCGGAGCAAAGTGGCAGCTAAATTGGCAACCGGAAGAAAATTCGGAGGCGAAATTTATTGGATGAAAGAGGAATAAGCGGACATTTTCGTTAATTCGTTGAATAAACTCAATGAATTTAGCTAAATTCGTTGAATAAACTCAATGAATTAACAGCTATGGCCTTTGATAGATACATATTTCCCCAACTCACTCAAAAGCTTTCCTCCAATAAGGTGCTTGTACTAACAGGGGCACGAAGGGTGGGTAAAACATATCTGCTGAATACTATAAAAGATGATTTTAAGAAAGAATCCCTATTTCTGAATGGAGAGGATTTAGACGTAAGGGATTTGCTGACTGATAGACGCGTAGCCTCTTACCGGCGCTGGGCCGAGAATCTGGATTTACTCATTATAGACGAGGCTCAGGCAATACCTGAGATCGGAAAATCGCTCAAATTACTAATCGATTCATTTTCTAAGCTCACTATTTTAGCAAGTGGCTCCTCAGCCTTCGAACTATCAAATCAGACAGGAGAACCATTAGTTGGACGCCAGATCAATTTTCAACTATTCCCGTTAGCACAAATTGAACTTTCCAAAACAGAAAATTACTTCGAAACCAAACAGCAACTCGAAACAAGGCTTGTTTTCGGATCTTATCCTGATATCCTTAAAATCTCTTCAGAAGAAGAGCGAATCAGTTACCTGAAAGAACTGGTTAATGCCTACCTGCTCAAAGACATACTGAGTTATGAGCAAGTACGTTACTCACATAAAATGCTTCAATTACTACAGCTTGTTGCCTATCAATCAGGACAGGAAGTTTCGTATGAAGAGCTTTCAAAGTCACTACAGATTGACCGTAACACTGTGGAAAGATACCTTGATTTATTTTCCAAGGTATTCATCATTTTCCGCATAGGAGGTTACAGTAAGAACCTGAGAAAAGAAGTTACTAAATCCTCTAAGTGGTATTTTTATGACAATGGTATCAGAAATGCCCTGATTAACGATTTTTCTCCAATAATCCAACGTAAAGACATTGGGCCTCTATGGGAGAATTATCTGGTGGCTGAACGAATGAAATTCAATGCCTATTCAGGGAAACACCCATACACCTATTTTTGGCGCACCTATGACCAGCAGGAAATGGACTGGCTTGAATTAAAGAATGAACAACTTGCAGGCTATGAATTCAAATGGAAAGATACACGTGTAAAATTCCCTAAGGCTTTCGTAGACGCATATCCCGATGCTGAAAAGCATTGGATCTCCCAGGACAACTACCTGGATTTCATAACCGGACAGATTTGAGGTTACCTGTACTTTTAGAAAATTATTCTTTAAATAATAACTCTATAAGTTTGGTAGATTAGATCGTTTTAGTAGTTTTGCATTCACTTGATATTTAGCACGCAACAAACAAAACTATCAATGTTACAAAAAGTCCTTTCCCTTAAACTGCCTTCACTTAATATTTGGGTTATTCTTCCTGTTGGTATTCTGGCTCTGGCTGCTGTCATCCTGCTGTTATCAAACGGGACGGTGACTATTGATCAGGAAAGTGTTCAGTCTTTTATTCAAAGTGACTTTGCATTGTATTTATTAGTAGGTCTGGGTGCGCAGCTCGTGGATGGGGCCCTTGGAATGGCCTACGGTGTTACCTGTACTTCCTTTCTGCTGAGCCTTGGTGTGACTCCCGCTGTCAGCAGCGCAAGTGTCCACGTAGCGGAAATGTTCACTACGGGCGCATCAGCAATTTCTCACTTCAGGTTTAAAAATATCAATAAAAAGCTTTTTAAAAGCCTGCTGATTCCGGGTGTATTGGGTGCGGTTATCGGTGCATACCTTTTGTCAGATGTTATCGATGGCGATATTATCAAGCCTTTTATCGCATTTTACATGCTCATTCTCGGACTGATCATTATCCGCAAAGCAGTTCAGAAAAATCGTGTTAAAAACAAGACCAAAAGAATTGGTCTGCTGGCTGCATCAGGCGGTTTTCTGGACTCCATCGGTGGCGGTGGCTGGGGACCAATCGTGACTTCCACCCTGCTCGGACAAGGCCGTGATCCTCGTTATACAATAGGTTCTGTCAACGCTGCTGAGTTCGCAATTACTTTTGCCAGCGGTATCACTTTCCTTTTATTCCATGGTGTTAACAGCTGGCAGGTCGTTCTTGGCCTTATCGTGGGTGGTGTCATCGCTGCGCCTTTTGGTGCTCTGGTCGTAGGAAAAATCAAACGTAAACCGTTGATGCTGACCGTGGGATGCCTTGTCATCTTCCTGAGCCTTCGCACTATTCTTAAAAGTACAGGCTTATTATAAGTTTTCGTTTTTGGGCATTGAAAGCAAAATCAGTAGATTTGTCCAAATCCGCTTCCTGTTATGACTTCTGATTTCGGCTATATATTACTTTTCATTATTGCGGCTATAGTTCTTATGGGACTCATGCTGACAATAGCCAAATTCCTACGTCCTCATCGCCCTAATGAAGAGAAGCTGACTACGTACGAATCCGGTGAAGACCCTTTGGGCAATGCCAATATCCGGTTCAATGTCAGATTTTATGTAATTGCGTTGATCTTCGTCCTATTTGAAATCGAACTTCTTTTCCTTTTTCCCTGGGCAGTTGTATTTGGAAATGAAAATCTGATTGAGCAGACGAATGGTCAATGGGGATGGTTTGCAATGATTGAAATGACAGTTTTTGTCGCCATTCTTATCCTCGGACTTGCCTACGCATGGGTTAAGGGATATCTTGATTGGGTCAGACCAGCTCCTTTGATTCCCGAAGTGAAATCCCCTGTACCTGCTGATCTTTACAAGAATGTAAATGAAAGGTATAAGTCCAGATAGGGTCTGATAATCCCCTATCTGTGCATTCCGCGCCATACCTTTCTGCTTCCTTTGGGAAAGAAAACCAAACCAAGCTGAGCGTACAACTGATTTGCTCTGAAAGAAGGCAGGTCGTTAACCGTCACATCCTCACCTCTCCAAAGTCCTCTGCGCAACACAGGCAGATGATACGTTGCCTTTGCACTGATGTAAACCTTATCGTGTATGCGGGGAAGAAAATTCATTTTATAGTCTACCCCTACCCCGCCATGCAAATTCAGGCTACCGTTGTACAATCTCATTGATTTAAACTGACCAGGATTCTGAATTACCTGCGACAGACTCGCAGACTGGTCATTTTTAATTCGAAGCTGATACAGCATCAGATCCCAGCCCAACGGAACCAGTACATTCCACCTTTTCGTATTTACAAATTTAGGGCTCGCGTCCACACCAATACCGATTCCCCTGAACATGCTCCGTGGCATATCTTTATCCCGGTTATATTTTGTGCTGTTGGCCAGAATCAGCCTGTGCTCCATGTAGAACTTATCGGTTTCCCTCCTTTTTGCCAGTACAATTGAAGTCATCACAGACTCAAATGGACGAATATTGAGCTCCCTCATGCGGTCCCGGATACCGCTAAAACTATTATTGCGCAGAACACCTATCTCTGCATAGACGGCAAAGCCACTATTATATGTCTTTGAAGTCGTAGTATCTGCAACATCCTGTGCCTGAATGCCAACGTGGGCAAACGCCAATGTAAAGCAAAGAAGTAATTTATTTTTCATAGATTATGTTGATATGTTACTGTGAATGATGAGCCGGTTGTGACATCGTTTATAGGCGATAATGATTACATTTGTAATAATCGGGTACTGGTTGACTTAAAAATTTTATACCAGCATTACCTCACAAAAGTGCTTTCAAAATGAGTGACAGAATAAAAAACGGTGACGGAGGAATCATTCTGACAAATGCAGAAGATTTGATGAACTGGGCGCGATTATCTTCGCTGTGGCCGATGGGTTTCGGATTAGCATGTTGCGCCATTGAAATGATGGCTACATATGCTTCTCACTATGATCTGGAACGCTTTGGCATCATGCCCCGCCCTTCCCCCCGGCAATCGGACGTAATGATAGTTGCCGGCACTGTAACCTTTAAAATGGCCGATCGTATCCGACGTTTGTATGAACAAATGCCTGAACCACGCTATGTTATTTCGATGGGAAGCTGCTCAAATTGTGGCGGTCCCTACTGGGAACATGGTTATCATGTGGTGAAAGGTGTGGATAGAATTATCCCCGTGGACGTATATGTTCCCGGCTGCCCTCCCCGTCCGGAAGCGCTGATCGGAGGATTTATGAAATTACAGGAAAAAATCCGCGGAGAGCACCCTCTGGCACCGGAATTGTTTCTGGAAGTGGAAGAGAAGTTCGCAGTAGTTTCTTAAGGCTGCAGACACCTTCGGTAAAGTACCTCTTCAGATTAAATATTTAGTAAGAATGACATTTCAGGAAATAACAGAAGTAATAACAAACCATTTTCCTCAGACAAAAATAGACGGAGACCTGAAAGGGCCTCAGCCTATACTGATTCTGCCATCCGATGCAATTGCTGACGTTTGTCAATTCCTGCACAATGATGACAGGCTTTTTTTTGACTACCTGGCTTGCATTACCGGAATCGATAACGGCCCCGGCCTGAATACGATGGAGCTGGTTTATAACCTGACTTCAATTCCCTACGGTCACGACCTGATGATCAAAATTGTTTTTCCACGTAATACGGAGTGTGAACCCCTGCCTGCCGTACCTACCGTGAGCCACATATGGAGAACTGCAGACTGGCATGAGCGCGAAATTTTTGATCTCGTGGGTATCCATTTTGAAGGACATCCTGACCAGCGTCGTATTTTGCTTCCGGAGGACTGGGAAGGTCATCCGCTCAGAAAAGATTATGCGGCACAGGACAGATACCATGGCATTTATGTCAAATATGAAGATGGGCCGCGACTGGCAGAATAGCTCACCTTACCCCTAATCATTTCGTCCAAGTAATCGTCAATACAGAATAAAATGCGCTTCGTCATCTCACTTGCCATCCTTGTTTGCCTGTCCGCATCAGCATTTGCTGCGACAGACTCCCTGATCATTCAAGGGCGTATTCTGAATCTGAATGGCCGCCTTTACAGACAGGCTCCTTCCATCACCTTTTCCCGAAACAATATACTTCAGCCACAATCAGAACTGAGCAAACAGGCGCCATTAGCCCCGGACGGAAGCTTCCGTGTTTCATTACCAATGCTCTACGGAAAAGAGGAAATCTATCTGGACTATAGCGGTAAGGCTTTCGCTACATTTCTGGGATCTCCCGGCACAATTGAGATTACATTCAACGGAGACTCTCTTGCTAGCAAAAATCGCTTGTTTTACTTCGCAGGTGTAAATGCTGAAGCCAATAACCAGAACTACACGCTGGTCAACGAAGAAGCAAAACGCATCAGGGCTAATTCAGTTCTGGGAACGCGTTTCTATGAAACCTTTTGGGCAAAAAGTCCGACAGAAGCACAAAGTCTTTCCAGCAAAAGAGCTGAGCTTAAGCTTTCTGCATTACAGGCAGTAGCAGCAACCGGTATAGTTGACCCAACTTTAAAGAATTGGGCACAGGCGCTGGCCAACGACGAAATGCTTCAGAATTTGTATGAATATGCCCTCACAAACCAGTATGCGCTCGGCAAAGATTTGCTCGACAGTTTGAATCGCCTTGCCCAGTCGCCATTGACAACGCAACGAGTTACCTGGGCCAGCCGCTTCGGTACCTTCGCGGACAGGCAAATTGATGAGAAAAAAGCGACAATTCCCTCGCGCAACAACTCGTTGCCGGTCAGGAGAATGGCATATCTGATTCGCTCAAATTCATCCAAACTTACTGCATCAGAAAGAGAAAGACTTGATGAAATCATTTCAAAAGGAACAGCCGAAAAAGTGGAACTCGATTTCCTGAGTAATATGTATGCGAAAAATGAAATGCTGCTTAATCTGTTGTTCAGTTATGAAAGAGAAAGCAGGTTTTATGGTGAAATGTTTGACAGTACCGCAAGAGAATTTCTTAAGGCAAGGTTCCTGCCCCGCAACTTCCATAAATATACCTATAGTCAGCAGTTAAGATTGAGCCAGCATATCAAAAGCACGCTGACTATTCCTCAGTTTCGTAATTCTCTGGATGAAATCGTCAAAATGGAAGTGAGGGACAGTATCAATATTGAGAAGTTTATTGCTTTTAAAGATGTGCGGACAGAACCTACCGAGGCGCTGCCGGGCTATTTTATCAGCGCTTCCAATGAAAGAGGTACGACATGGCTCAACCGCATGACGGATCTTTACAAAGGAAAAACGATTTATGTGGTCAAATGGAGTTTTGACGACCCTAAAAGCCGCGATGATCTTGCCTTCATTGCCGCTATGCAAGCACAGCTTCCGACAGATGTAGTCTTTTTGTTCCTTCACCTTCCAGCCGATGAAGTATTTGTTTCGGGTGATCTGGTAAAACAATATATCATAAGGCATCGTTTGAAAGGAGTACATATGTTTTTGTCCAGCGGGCAGGCGATAGATTTACTCTTCAAGCTTAACCCTATTGAGTCGGGAACCTATGCTATCATCAGGCCAAACGGAAAATTTGCCCAGAAAAATGCGCCTGCACCTGCAGAACTTGACAAAACCATTCAGGCCATTTGGCAGGCAAGAGGCAAATAGTAATTTAAATGCTTCTGTTTTTGTATATTAACCAACCCTTAACTTTCCACATCTATCATACATAACATTTATTATACAGCCTGAGGTTTTGCCCTGTTGATCCTATGTATAGATATTTGATTCTTTTTTTATTTGTAACTACGATAGCTACTGCCCAAAATCCGGACAGTCTGAAAAGGGTTACACATGAAAAGGACAGTATCAGATATACGAATCTGAAGATGCGTATGTCCAAAACCAAGTTCTCCAAGGCTGTATACAGACTGCTTTTCAGGGATGTGTATAACCAGGGCAAGGTGAGTGAGGTAAAGGAAATTGAAAAAAATCCTTTTACTCCCTACGAGGGGATGGTGATCAGAAACATCGTTATTCACCAGCTTAATATGCTTGGTGAATCTGTATATGATACAACCCGAAAAGGGAACAGGCTCGAAAGATTTCTCAGCAAGAACTTCCATACAAATACCAGAGAGGGCATTATCAGAAAGTCTTTTCTGCTCTTCTCCGAAGGCGACGATATCCGTGCTCAGGTTTTGAAGGACAATGAACGTCTGCTGCGATCTAATAAACTGATTACTGATGCGAGGATACTGGTGATCCCCAGACAGGATGTAACCTGGATGGCCGATGTCGTGGTTTTGATTCAGGATGCCTGGTCGCTTAACTTCTCAGGCGGATTCAGTTCTTTTAATAAATTCCACATAGGGCTCAATAATATCAACGCCAACGGAACCACGCATTCCCAACTTACAGCAATCCGCTGGGATGGCCGCGACACGCTTCAAAAGTTTCAGTTCAGAACGATTTACACTGTTCCCTATATCGGAAAGACATTCATTACCGGCCAGGCAAGTTTCATCTATGAACGTGACCTGAAAGAGCAATCTATAAGGTTTTTCCGGCCATTTCTTACCACTGAGACAAAATATGCCGGTGCTGCTGAAGCAGGGAGTTTGAGACAGAGGCACTATAAACGTAATATTCTGGATGCTAAACAGCCCATCCCCCTTTTTGAAACTAAATATAATTATTACGACATGTGGTTGGGACGTTCTTTCAAGTTCCCTTTCAAAAATACCATTTTATCGGAAAATTCGCGGTTGGTCACCGCGGTACGTTACAACAATTACAAATATCTTGACAGACCTCCGGTGTCGGCGGACTCTAATAAAATTTACTGGAACAGAAGCGCTCTGCTTTTCAGTTTAGGTTACTCAAACAGGAATTATAAACGGGACGTATTGATCTATGGTTTCGGACGGACGGAAGATGTTCCTGTAGGAAACCTGTTTTCACTTACAATTGGAAAAGAAAAAACGGAATACGGTCAGCGTGGTTATGCCGGTTTGCAATATGCGACTGGCAATTATCTGCCACACAATCTGGGCTATATGTACCTCTTGTTTAATACAGGAAGCTATTACCAGAGTGGTGAAGCAAGGCAGGGCGTTATCAGCGGACAAATGAACTACATTAGTAACCTGATACCCTTTCGGTACAGCTTTTTTCGTCAGTTTCTTACGCTCCGTTATACCCATGGGATAGACCGCGATGCGTATGATTACTTGAATATAAGCAGAGACCAGGGAATCAGAGGTATATACAGTGATCAGCTGATAGGCACCAAAAGATTTACGATCGGAACAGAAACAGTTTTTTTCTCTGATAAAAGTTTACTCGGATTTCGTATTGCCTACTTTGTTTTTGCGGACCTTGGACTGGTCAATGGCGTGGGGCGACTCAGAGACAGTCCGCTTTACCAGGGCTATGGTTTAGGGTTGAGACTCAGAAATGAAAACCTGACATTCAATACATTTCAGATTCATTTTGGCTACTATCCTAATATTCCCGGCAACAGCAGCACGATGCGTTTCGGAGCCGCCGGCAATGTTCCGCTCCGGCTGCGCGACTTTGATATTTCAGCTCCTTCCATTGTACCTCTTCAATAAAAGAAGGTATCAGCTCTGTTTAGAAAATATTTCTGCTATAAGCTCATCTGTCAAAAGCCGGGAGCCTGTCTGCTTCCATACACCTTTGTTTTCGGGAAAGTTATTTCTGCAAAAACCCGCTCTCTGCGAAAAATCAAATACCGCCTGACAATATCCATTGATCAGCAAAGAAGCAATTTGTCCATCTTCCGTCCACATAATCTGAATTTTACATGGCTTATCTCTATGAATAACATCGCCTACGTTGTAGATATGCAAAGCGTCAAGAATTGTGATTTGCTCTCCTACAGCTACAGAATAGAAATAGCCTGTTTCTGTATCATCTTCAAAAGATACTACAAAAGAGCTTACAGGGGCTACACTTGTAAAGTAGGCATCCTGACCAATCTGGAATGTTTGTTCAAACCCTACTACCTGCGATTTATAAATACTCATTTAACTCATTATGATTTAGTTAGCAATTAAAAAGGGTTGACGACAAATCATTTTCTTCTCTTTCAAACGGCAAGAAACACAGATTTTCCTCGAAGTGAAAACAAAGCTTTCAAAAACAGTTTTCTTAAAAAGTTAACATTAAATATGCTCTGCCAGTGGTCTTTTTCAGATATACGAATTAACTTTGTGGAATTTTTGGACCTACACCTACTTATACAGGCTGGAGGCATCACCGAAAGTTGCTAAAAAGTTTTTTCTACATTTCTACAAATTACCAATTACTGTGCCCAAAAATACGAATATCAAGTCCGTTCTAATTATCGGTTCAGGTCCAATTATCATCGGTCAGGCGTGCGAGTTTGACTATGCCGGTTCTCAGGCCGCCCGTTCTCTTCGCGAGGAAGGTGTTGAGGTAGTATTGATCAATTCCAACCCTGCAACGATCATGACCGACCCCATCAGTGCGGATCATGTTTACCTGCTTCCATTGGAAAAGAAATCCATAGTTAAAATTCTGGAACAGCACATTGCGATGGGTAAGCCTATTGATGCTGTACTTCCGACTATGGGTGGACAAACTGCATTGAACCTTGCCATTGACTGTGACAAAGCAGGTGTATGGAAAAAGTATAATGTGGAGATCATTGGTGTTGATATTAAGGCAATTGAAACTACCGAAGACAGGGAAAAATTCAGGCTTAAAATGCTTGAACTGGATGTGAACGTTTGTAAAGGACGTACTGCCCGTTCATTTTTGGAAGGAAAAGAAATTGCTCAGGAAATAGGTTTTCCACTTGTTATCCGCCCTTCATTCACCCTGGGAGGTACAGGTGGCGGTATTGTTGAAAAAGAAGAGGACTTCGATCAGGCTTTGAACAACGGGCTTCATGCTTCTCCGGTACATGAGGTGTTGGTTGAACAAAGTGTGACGGGATGGAAGGAGTATGAACTTGAGTTACTTCGTGATAATAAAGGAAACTTTATCATCATTTGCTCCATCGAGAACTTTGATCCGATGGGTGTCCACACTGGCGACAGTATCACTGTAGCTCCGGCGATGACATTGCCTGATACACTTTATCAGCAAATGCGCGATCTGGCTATCAAAATGATGGATGGAATCGGAAAATTTGCAGGAGGTTGTAATGTTCAGTTTTCAGTAAATCCTGAAGATGACATGATTATTGCTATTGAAATTAACCCTCGTGTATCGCGCTCTTCAGCACTTGCTTCAAAAGCAACGGGTTATCCAATTGCGAAAATCGCCGCCAAAATGGCAATCGGATACAATCTGGATGAACTTACCAACCCGATTACAGGAAGCACTTCTGCTTTCTTCGAGCCATCAATTGACTATGTAATTGTAAAAGTTCCACGTTGGAATTTCGATAAATTTAAAGGTGCAGACCGTTCACTTGGTCTTCAGATGAAATCTGTTGGTGAAGCGATGGGTATTGGACGTAACTTCCAGGAAGCACTTCAAAAAGCATGTCAGTCTCTTGAAATACGTCGTAACGGATTAGGAGCTGACGGACGTGAACTACGTGACCAGGAAGCAATCAAGCACAGTCTGAAGCATCCGAGCTGGGATCGTTTGTTTCATATCTACGATGCATTCAAAATTGGTTTGTCGTTCAAAACCATCCAAAATCTTACCAAAATCGATCCATGGTTCCTTCGCCAGATTGAAGAACTGATCGAACTAGAACACGAGATCGGAAAATTTGATCTTGAAGATCTGCCGAAAGAGCTTCTGCTTAATGCAAAACAAAAAGGATATGCGGATCGCCAGATCGCTCACCTTTTGAATACGAAAGAAAGTAAGGTTTACGACAGAAGAAAAGATCTTGGCATACAGCGTGTATACAAATGTGTGGATACCTGCGCTGCTGAGTTTGAAGCGAAAACACCTTACTACTACTCTACTTTCAATTCTTCTCAGGAAATGCCTGATAACGAATCGATAGTGAGTGATAAAAAGAAAGTGGTTGTATTAGGTTCTGGTCCTAACCGTATCGGTCAGGGTATCGAATTTGATTACTCATGTGTTCACGGCGTATTGGCAGCGAAAGAAGCTGGTTATGAAACAATCATGATCAACTGTAATCCTGAAACTGTGTCAACAGATCCGGATATTGCCGACAAACTATATTTTGAGCCTGTTTTCTGGGAGCACGTCTATGACATCATACAGCATGAAAAACCAGAAGGTGTGATTGTACAGCTTGGTGGACAAACTGCTTTGAAAATGGCAGAAAAGCTGGAAAAATATGGTATCAAAATTATCGGAACCAGCTACAATTCGTTAGACTGGGCTGAAGACCGCGGCCGCTTCTCTCCACTGCTTGAAGAACTTGGCATTCCTTATCCTAAATTCGGAACAGTAAGAACTGCTGATGCTGCCGTTGAGCTCTCCCGCACACTTGGATTCCCGCTACTGGTTCGTCCGAGTTATGTATTGGGTGGACAGAACATGAAAATTGTTCTTAACGAGAAAGAACTGGAACAACACGTAGTGAAAATCCTTCATGACATTCCTGATAACAATATTCTTCTTGACCACTTCCTGGAAGGTGCTCTTGAAGCTGAAGCTGATGCGATCTGCGACGGTGAAGATTCCTACATCATTGGTGTAATGGAGCATATTGAGCCTGCCGGAATTCACTCAGGTGACTCCCATGCAACACTTCCTCACTTTGCCCTTTCGGATGATGAGGTAAGACAAATTGAAGATCATACACGCAAAATTGCCAAAGCAATGAATGTGAAAGGTCTGATCAACGTACAGTTTGCGGTAAAGAACGGAATTGTATATGTAATTGAAGCCAATCCAAGAGCTTCACGTACGGTTCCATTTATATGTAAAGCATACCAGGAACCATACGTAAACTATGCTACAAAGTTGATGCTTGGAGACAAGAAGGTTTCTGACTTCACTTTCAACCCAGTGAAAAAAGGATGGGCAATTAAAATCCCTGTATTCTCTTTCAACAAATTCCCGAATGTAAATAAGGAACTTGGGCCTGAGATGAAATCTACGGGTGAAGGGATCTATTTCATTGATGATCTTGAAGACGAGTTCTTCCAAAAGGTTTACAGCGAAAGGAATTTATATCTGAGCCGATAGGTTCTAATGATAGTATTTGAAAGCCTGGTGTTGAGCCGGGCTTTTTGTTTTATATATGCATAGGTAAACTATTGTTACACATTTCACTCTTTACTAATGGCTTCGTTGTTATTCTCACCTCTTACAATAAAAAGAATTACACTTAAAAACCGGATCGTGGTATCTCCTATGTGCCAGTATTCCTCGGTAGATGGCTTTGCTACTGACTGGCATCTGGTGCATTTGGGCAGCCGTGCTGTGGGTGGAGCAGGACTCATTATTTCTGAAGCGACGGCTGTGTCGCCCGAGGGACGAATTTCTCCGGACGATCTGGGGATTTATCGTGATGAGCATATTGACAAACTGAAACAAATCACCACTTTCATCAAACAGCAGGGTTCTGTGGCTGGAATTCAGCTTGCGCATGCAGGCCGCAAAGCAAGCACCAATGCCGCCTGGAAAGGACGCGGGCAGGTACCAAAAGATCAGGGAGGCTGGCAAACCCTGAGCGCCTCTGCTGTCCCTTTCAATCAGGCAGATGAAGCGCCACTTGAAATGTCACAATCTGACATCAATCAGCTCATTACAGACTTTGCGAAAGCTACAGAAAGAGCATTGCAGGCTGGTTTTGAAGTGATAGAGTTACACGCAGCACATGGCTATCTGATCCACCAGTTTCTTTCTCCGCTAAGTAATCATAGAAACGACAATTATGGAGGCTCATTCGAAAACCGCATCCGCCTTCTTCTTGAAATTATTGAAGAGGTTCAGAAAGTATGGCCTTCGGATCTGCCATTAATCGTTCGTATCTCAGCTACAGACTGGGCAGAGAATGGCTGGAATCCGGAACAATCCGTTGAATTGTCGAAAATTCTCAGAGACAAGGGCGTTGACATCATAGATGTTTCAACCGGCGGACTGGTTCCACATACCAAAATACCTATTGGTCCGCTGTATCAGGTTCCTTTTGCCGCACAGGTGAAAAAGGAAGCGAATATTTCGACGGGTGCAGTGGGGTTAATCACCACAAGTGAACAAGCTGAAGGTATCTTACAGAACGGAGAAGCTGATCTAATTTTTCTGGCACGTGAGGTACTGAGAAATCCCTATTTCCCTATTAATGCAGCAGCAGAGCTTCATGATGATATTGCGTGGCCGGTGCAGTATGAAAGAGCCAAACTCTGATTCCTACCTTCCATCAAAAAGAATCGCCTGTGAAAGAACTTCTCTCACAGGCGATTCTTGATATAGCCTCATCCGAAGATTTCAAAATCAATCTTTCGGCTTATCAGGCAATGTTAGTAATGATATCTTAAATTATCAGTAACCGGCACCCAACTATGAGTACTCCAATCGATATCAAGAATCTGACGGATGGCCTGTTTGAGTTTAGGGAATGATCCCGGTTTACGGATAAAATAATTGGCTCCCTGATCATGTACTTTTCGGATCATATCTTCCTGACCACTTGTAGAAAAAATAACCACAGGTATATCTTTCCATTTTAGCGTAGCCCGGATCTGCTCCAGACACTCAAAACCATTCTTTCTGGGCATATTCAAATCCAGAAAAATCACATCCGGTGGCGGTGGTACAGTCGTCTCCATCAGATCCAAAAGCTCGACGCCATCATTTGCCATGGTGAGTTCTGTGGTATCACAAACTTCTCTCAGCGCATCCTCGAAGAGCATGCAGTCGTCTGCATCATCGTCGGCCAGATAGATTGATTTATTTGATTTTATCATCATAATATCTTCATTTTCTGAACTCCCTGGTATACACCAGATAAGTGCAGGTTCATTAAATCATGTTGGAATTTTGAAACACACTACCGATATAAAGCACCCATTTTCGGGATCTGGAAATGCCCGTTATTTGCGAAATGCAGGTATACTTTATCTGTTTTTTAACAGATAAATACGTAGAAGAACAGTGCAGTACTAAAATAAATTCTACATAAATATAACGAATCAAACTGCAGGGAACAAGTTCTTCGATCTTTTTTATTCGAACTGAAAGCAATACCAGGCTTGCTGAGAGCTACATAAAAAATCTCACAAACCAACAAAGCGCTGAAATTCAATCAATTAAAATTCACCATCCAAACCTTCTTTGGGTTTCTTTTTGGCCTGATGCAAACGATAATTTAATGTTAAGTTAATCTGGCGTAGCCTTCCTTGTGAATTAGTACGTGCATAGAAATTCGGTCCTTCAGTGATAGATCTGAATTTTCTGGAATTAAAAACATCAATTACACTAAGTGTTAGTGTACCGTTTCCTTTGAGAATATCCTTTGTTGCAGCCAGGTCCAGGGTTGCCAGTGCTTTCCTTCTACCCTGCGGGGTCTGCTGAGGAGCTTCATAATTACCACGCAACTGAACATCAGCTGATTGCCATAAAGTAAACCGTGACATCATTCGCACAAACCAGCTATAAGTATCACTTTGAAAAGTCTGATCTACGTCTGTCCCGTCGGTAACGGCACGAAAAAAGTTCACGCTTCCATCCAGTTTCCACCACTTATAAGGAACAAGCGAGCCGGTAAACTCTGCACCGTAGGAATCTTCGGTTCCCAGGTTTTCCGGCCGGGTGTAAGAATTGCCGTTATCCTCTACACGCCGGATACTTGTTATTTTGCCGGTAGTATGTCGGTAATAGATTGATGAGGTAACCGAGCCTTTTTCAAGGTACTTGATATGCCCTGCTTCAAATACATTTGTAAATTCAGGATTCAAATCCGGATTTCCACTCCAATAATTTCTGTTGTCACTAAATGTTGCAAAAGGCGTGAGATCATTATATTGAGGCCTTCTCACCCTTCTGCTGAAGCTGAGCTGTAATGCATTTTGCTTTGCCAGATCATAGGTGATATGCGCGCTCGGGAATAAGTTGGCATAGTTCCTGTCGTTAACTTCTTTTGTAGTCCGCAGCTCAGTGGTAACACCCGTCCATTCCGCACGAAGACCAGCCTGATAAGAGAACTTACCTGTCTTATTACCGATAATGGCGTAGGCCGCATGGATATCTTCTTCATAAAGGAAATCATTGGTCAGATTTGGCAGTTCGAACCAGCCTCCCGATTCGTCTCTTTGCGTTACTGAGTAATCGTTGGTCATGTCACGCGAGCTGCTGCGAAGTCCTGCTTCCATTTTTCCGTCTTTACCAAAAGGGTGGACATAATCAATCTGAAAAAGTAATTGCTTTTCTGTTTCGAAGTTAAGGGCACGCTGAAGAATAGAGGGAATCCCACTTGGAGTACCATTGGGTTTAAAAATATGCTCATTGTAATACTGATCCGAATTCTCCCAATTATCAAGATAGCGAACATCAGCAGTAAATTCACGTCCTTTTCTGTCAAAAGTTTTTCTGTAGGTAATCGCATATTCGGAATTAGGCTCCGTCTCAGTTTCATCCTGGGTTCTGGTTGTGATCCCGGTCGGATTATTGGTGGAAAAAAGATAATCCCTGTAAGTAAGCGTTGAATATCTCTTTCCCTTGCTGGTACGCCAGGTATATGCCCCGGTAAGAATATTTTTAGCATTAAAATAGTAATCGATTCCGCCCCGTGCACTGTTGTTCATGCCTTTCAGCTTACTGGACATATCCCGCTGCATAATAATCGTTGAGTCATTTCTGTAAGTTTCCTGATACACATTATTACGTCCCGGTGTATTTCGGAACGATAAGGTATAATTGATAAAAAAGTTGAGTTTGTTTTTACGGTAGTTTACATTTGCAGCCGCTCCATAATTCGTTGGATGACCAGTAATAATATCAAAAGATCCATTAAAGCCCTCTTTCCGCTCCTTTTTAAGCACAATATTGATAATCCCTCCCATTCCTTCAGCTTCATATCGCGCCGATGGATTTGTGATAATCTCCACTCTTTCTATTATACTTCCCTGCAATTGTTGTAACCCCGCTCCCCCTTTCAGACTTACCAGGCCTGATGGTTTTCCGTCAATCAGAATCCTTACGTTACCCGATCCACGCAAACTCACATTTCCCTCTACGTCCACCGCTACGGAAGGCACATTGGTAAGAATATCCACCGCTGTTCCACCAGAGTTAGCAAGATCCTTCCCTACATTGAAAATCTTTTTGTCAAGTGAAAGCTCCATACTACTCTTTTCGGCCTGCACAGTTACTTCGTCCAGGTTTCTTGCAGAGGCAGTCAGTTTAATATCCGGCAAATTCAACACTTTCGCCCCCTGCTGCACACGAACACCTGAGGAAAAGTGTGGTTTATAGCCTATGAACTCTGATAATGCATAGTAGTTACCGGCAACAACTTCAATCACAAATCCACCGGTCTCGTCGGTAATAGCTCCTGCAACAAAGGAACTGTCAACGGATTTAAATAAACGTACACTGGCGTAACCCAGAGGAGCACCGTTGGAAGTGTCGGCAATTTTGCCGGTAACTTTGGATTTTTCGCCTTGTGCCTGTACCCCGGCAGATACAAAAAACGCTGATATCAATGATAACAGGAACAGGTAGCGGCCGGCACCAAATTGTCCGGATGTATTCAATACGCTGGTAAAGATTAATTTCATTTTTAACGACCGTCAGGCAGCCAATGTGCTATGTTAAATGCTTTCTATAAAAACCCTGTATTCTTTTATTTTACTCTATAAAGTTTATAGTCAGACGATGATATTGACCGTAAACCTGCACAAGTGATCTATGTTACGTCAGCAATATCTTTCCTGCATCGGCTGCTGCTTGATTTAAACTTCCGTACCTTTGCAGACTTTTTGATTACTGATTCACACAAGCTATGAAGAACGAAGCATCACAAACGATCCGTCTTGCACTTCCTATTATAATCGGAGAACTGGCACAAATGGCGCTCCATTTGATCGACAGCGCCATGGTTGGTGCTATCAGCTACAAGCAACTGGCAGCAGCGGCACTGGTTATCAATACGATGAATATCCCTTTTGTAATAGGAATAGGTATGACCATTTCCGTATCTCAAATGGTGTCCATGGCGCATGGCCGACGCGATTCACAACTCGTATCTCATTATTTGTTCAACGGATTTATCCTTTGTGCGCTCACGGCTCTGGCCATCTCCTTCACATTGGTGTTCGGGAAAGATATTCTTCACCATTTGGGACAAGACCCGGAAGTGGCAGAGCTTGCCATGCCTTTTATGAGACTCATGGGTTTGTCGATCATTCCAATGTTGCTGTTTATGACGTTGAAGCAATTTGCCGACGGACTTGAATATACCCGAACGGCAATGATACTGTCTTTGGCTGGTATGCCACTGAACATATTACTGAACTGGCTTCTGATTTATGGCAATTGGGGATTTCCAAGACTGGAACTTGCCGGTGCAGGCTGGGCCACGTTAATTACCAGGACCTGTATGTTTCTGGCATTGTTGCTTGTTATTCTCAGACATAAAACTTTCAGCAAATACATTGCTGTAAGCCGTAGTCAATGGAAACTGAAAATGACTACAATCAAAGAACTATTGCATATCGGCGTGCCGAGCAGTTTGCAGATTGGTATGGAAGCAGGTGCTTTTGCGGTTTCCGGAATCATCATTGGTACGCTGGGTGCTGTTGCACAAGCTTCCCATCAAATCGCACTCAGCTGTGCATCTTTTACATTTATGGTATCAATGGGCCTTGCCCAAGCCGGTTCCATACGTGTAAGTAATGCATTCGGACGTAATGACTGGGGAAAAATATTTGTGATCGGCAAAAGCACCATTATCACTGCGCTGGGATATGGTATTGTTTGCGCGATAGGATTTGCGGTATTCAGAAACTATCTTCCCATCGCCTTCAACAACAACACAATGGTTGTGGAAATGGCAGCACTTTTGTTATTGTTCGCTGCGGTATTTCAGATCTCAGACAGCACGCAGGCAATCAGTGCCGGACTGCTGCGCGGCATTAAAGATGTAAAAACACCAACAATCCTGATTGGAATTGCTTATTGGGTAGTCGGTATACCTTTCGGTTATTTGCTCGCATTCCACTTCAATATGGGAGCTCCCGGTATGTGGCTGGGGTTGATTATGGGACTTACACTTGCTTCGGTATTTCTGATCACACGTTTTTTCAAAATGACGAAAACAAACACGCAACCAAATAAGTAACAAACTACTATCTATAAGATTGTTAGTAAAACTGCGGATCACGATTCGCAGTTTTTTTTATTTTAAAACACTTTTGAATCAGGTTAAAATGTAACTCATTTCGTCTCTTGCGTATAACTATTTATTTATTCAAGAAGTAAATTGACACCATTTTCGACTTATTCAAACTGAGATTACCCATCCAGCTCAAACGGATAGTCCGGTAGTACCTGATTTTAAACCATTTCCCACTCATTCTTATAGCCTATGCTTATATAAAATACTAAAAAAGTGCCCATTAAAATAATTGTCTTTGTGACATATAATATCCAATTTATTATTTAAGAATAACACGTTAGCACTAAAATGGATTTTAACTCCACCTTACAAAACATTTTCCCGCAGGCAGATCAGATCCCTGCTGAATATCAGCTGGACGCACCAGTACACCAGCGGGAATACCTGAGCAATGGCGAAATGAAATCCTGGGAAGGCCAGGTACATGAAGTTTTTTCCCCTATCTGCACACAGACAGAGCAGGGTTTGCAAAGAGTATTAATCGGAAGCTATCCGGTTTGCTCGGAAAAAGAAGCGCAGTTGTCACTGGATGCAGCTGTTGCTGCTTACAATAACGGTCGCGGTGAATGGCCGACGATGGGTGTTGCAGAGCGTATTCACTGTGTTGAGCAGTTCACCGGAAAGATGATTGAGCAAAAAGAGATTATTGTCAAATTAATCATGTGGGAGATCGGCAAGTCATTTGCCGACTCCGTAAAGGAGTTTGACCGTACCGTTGAATACATTTATGCAACCATTGATTCATTGAAAAATCTGGACAGGGATTCGTCCGGTTTTGACATTGTTGATGGCATCGCAGCGCAGGTACGCCGTTCACCGCTGGGTGTAGTACTGTGCATGGGACCATTCAATTACCCTTTGAATGAAACCTTCACTACCCTGATCCCGGCACTGATCATGGGAAACACCATTCTTTTCAAACCTCCGAAATTCGGTACACTTCTGCACTATCCATTGCAGGAAGCATTCAGAGATTGTTTTCCTAAAGGAGTAGTTAATATCATCTACGGACGTGGCAACACAATTGTACCTGGTTTGATGCAGTCTGGCAAGATCAACGTACTGACTTTGATCGGATCCAGTAAAGTAGCCAATGAGCTTAAAAAACAACATCCGAAAGTGAACCGCCTGCGTGCTGTATTAGGACTGGATGCAAAAAATGCTGCGATAGTTACGGCCAATGCCGATATTGAACTTGCAGTAAAAGAAACACTAACCGGTTCACTGTCTTTCAACGGACAGCGTTGCACCGCCCTGAAAATCGTTTGGGTGCACAGAAGCATTGCGGATGAATTCATCAGCCAATTCAATCAGGCTGTAGCGGGCCTCAAATTTGGTATGCCATGGGAAAAAGGAGTATCGCTTACTCCGCTACCGGAACCTAACAAAATTGAATACCTGAACGCCTGTATTGAAGACGCAAAAGCGCATGGTGCAAGTGTAATGAATGAGAATGGTGGTAGCTCGGCAGGTTCCTTCTTTTATCCGGCTGTTGTTTATCCTGTAAACAAAAACATGAAACTGTACCACGAAGAGCAGTTTGGTCCAATAGTGCCGGTAGTATCTTTTGATGATCTGGAAGAAACGATTGAATACCTGATCGAAGCTACGCATGGACAACAGGTGAGTATTTTCAGTAATAATTCTTCAGAGGTTGCAGCGCTGATCGACCCGCTGGTTAACCAGGTAAGCCGTGTGAATATCAACACGCAATGCCAGCGCGGACCGGATGTATTTCCTTTTACAGGCCGGAAAGACAGTGCCGAGGGAACGCTTTCAGTAGCTGACGCCATCCGTGCTTTTTCCATCCGCTCTTTGGTTGCTTTCAAGATGAACAGTGCCAATAAGCAACTGATCAATGAAATCGTGCATCAGGATACATCGAACTTCCTGAGTACCAAATTTATATTTTAAAAAAGAAAGAGGCTGTGTCGCTAAGTGACACAGCCTCTGCTTCTAATCCCCTATCCTCCTAAGCTGTCAATTACTTACGGAGCGCCTTATCAACTTCCGGTTTTACCTTTGTTCCGAGTAGCTCAATCGTCCGCATTAAATCCTTGTGCGAAGGCGCGCCTACGTCTACATGGAGTAAGAATCTGGTAAGTCCGAACAGCTCCTGATGATAAAGAATTTTATCGGTTACCTGAGCAGTATCCCCTACAAATAAGGCGCCTTCTTTTTCTCTTCCTCCTTCAAACTGAGCTTTACTGTATGGAGCCCATCCGCGGTCTTTTCCTATCCGGTTCATCTGATCCGCATAATGAGGGAAATACCGATCCGACGTTTCCTGTGCCTGATCACCTATTAATCCGTGTGAATGCGTAGCCAGTTGCATCTTTTCCGGATCATGTCCGGCCTTGAGATACTCATCTTTGTAAAGCTGGAAAAACGGCTGAAACTGCCTTGGCATTCCTCCGATGATCGCAACGATAAGTGGCAACCCCAATCGGGCAGCTCTTACAACTGACTCAGGTGTTCCACCTACAGCGATCCATATATCCAGATGATTATCTACTGCACGTGGCAGTACCTGCTGCTCCACAAGCGGAGCACGGTATTTCCCTTTCCAGGTAATCGTATCATTTTTATTAATTGCCAAAAGTAACTCCAGTTTCTCCGTAAAGAGTCCGGCATAATCATTCAGATTATATCCAAAGAGCGGAAAAGATTCGATGAAACTTCCTCTTCCCACAGTAATTTCAGCCCGGCCATTTGACACAAGGTCCAGAGAAGAAAAATTTTGATAGACACGCACCGGATCCGTTGAACTCAGAACAGTAACCGAACTTGTAAGTTTAATATTTTTAGTAATTCCCGCCGCTGCAGCAAGAATGATTTCAGGGCTTGATACAGAGAAATCCGGGCGATGGTGCTCGCCTATTCCAAACACATCAAGCCCTACCTCATCTGCGAGTTTTATTTCTTCCAGTATTTCCTGAATACGCTGCTGTGCAGGTTGAAAAGAATTTGTGGAGCGGTTAAATGCCAGATCTCCAAACATACTTATTCCAATTTCCATAGGACCTTTGCTATTAATTCGATTTTATTTAACAGGATCTTGATTCCCTGCTCTTCTAAGTAAGGACAATATTTTTCATGTATGAATTCCCGCCAGCTGGAGTTTAACCTCCATCGTTACATCATTTCAATTGGATAACAACCGCGTAACATGCCCGTAAAATTGTCAAAATAGTTCAAACACCTTTTCAAAAAACAAGAAATTACTCGATCTCATATATTTATTTAATCAACTTTTAATTAATAAATTAATAATTATCGCGAATAAATTAACTACAATTTACACAGTAATGACCATTATCCCCTGCAATTAGTATTAGCGGGCAAACACACTAAACATATGTTGTCTTCAACTTACAGCAAGCTATAAAAGTTGTCAGGCATCATTTTTATAGTATTTCCTTTGAACTAAACTACCAGAATCATGGAAAATATAACAATGCCGGCTGACCATAAGCAGGTAATTTTTACCGATAAGAATGGCACCAGAAGAGAGGGGATTTACAGAGAAATTTTAAAGTCCTTTGTTGACACTTCTAATGGAAAAGGAACGGATGATCTGGCAAATATTTTCCCGCAACATCAAATTACACATTGGGAATATGTCGACCACGATAAAAACCCCAATGCTGACATCATGGTAATTTTATAGCTTTTCAAATCCTGTTTTGGTATGAAACATGATATTTTGTTAACTATAGTTTTATTACAAATGTAACTATCAGTTTAAAAGTTATAATATTCCGAAATATCAGATCGTTTTGTTTAATTATGGAATTAAAAATCAAATTAAATTGACTAATAAATAATAAACTTAAAAATAGTGGCTAAATTTGCATCAAATGATCCACATAGAACTATCTTAAAAAATGAAAAGTAAAACCATCAAGTTTTTCACTCCTCAGGAAAATGCTCCTGAAGTTGCTAAGTCAAAAGCTAAATCGAAAGAAGCTCCAACAGGTTACATTTCGGCTGCCGGTAAGTTGGTATTTCCAACTGCATCTCTTGCTGAACTTGAAATAACTGCAGAATCTGCTCATTTCAAAATTGGTACTCAGGAAGGAAAAAGAAAATTGAAATCTCTTTATCTTCTTCCATCTGAAGAACAAAATGACACCTTTGCTTTTGAAAAAGCGGGAAGAGGTTATGTTATTCCATTGGCATTTATTTTAAAGAAAGGTGGTATTGATTTCGATAACACTAAATATACTTTTAGTATAGATTCGTTTACTTACGAAGAAGGTGTGAACGGCTTCGAGCTTACTTTGATCAGCTCTGCTCCAAAACCGGAATATACAGGAAAGCCACGTGGCCGTAAAAAGGCAGTTGTTGCTACTGAGCAATAATAATGACGGGAACTGTGAATTAGTCGCATTTCCCTGATTCCTTTTAGAGACGATATCTTCGTGAATAATGCTCTGAATCTATTTCAGAATTCAGGATATTATCATTCCCACGATACAGTCAGTTACTAATTGAAAAGAGCAAGTAAAATGTTACTGGTAACATTTTACTTGCTCTTTTATCTTCTTTGAATCAGGCAGGTTTTATCCTGCGACTTCGTGCTAATCGTTGCGACGTCGTTCGCCTGATCTTCTTTGTTCCATTTCCTTTTTGTAAACTTCCTGCTGTTCCGGAGTGAGTACTTTATTTACCGCCGTATTATAGGCTTCCATGGATGCTCTCATTTTCTCCCTATCCGGTGTACCGCTCTCCCTCATCTCAGTCATTTGCTTCACCCTTTCCAGATTAAGCGTATAAATCTGCTTTTGCTGATCATCATTAAGCTTAAGACTTTCTGTCAATGATTTCGTTTGCGCTTCTGCCCGCTGCTCTGGTGTCCTGTTGTCATTAGGGCGCTGCGCGTAGGAGGTTAATCCAGCAAAAGTTAAAACAGTTGCAATCAATACTTTCTTCATGGTTCTAAAATTTAGGTACTGTGCTTAGAGCTGAAATAAATACGAAGGTTTAATGGCAGCAAATGATTATTAAGTTATCTTAAAATTAAACTATGAATAAAACATTTTGGCAGCCATAGCAATGACAATAGCACAGGTATAACTCATTAGTGTTCCGACCAGTACGTATTCGGATTTCTTGCTGATGTATGCTGGCGGGATATCGCCACTTGCATTTTTGTCATTGTAACGCAGTAAAGATTTGGCTGCAATCAGAAAACCAATTGCCGAAAATTGACCAACGATTACAAAAATGAATATCAGCAGCCGTTCAGTAATTCCGATCCATCGGCCTGCATTTGCCAGATTATCGTTTGCATCTGGCATCAATATACTCAGTTCGTCCCTCCATGGTTTGGTCAGAATTCCAACCAGAAAGGAGACCGGACTCAGACACAACAAAGCTCCTGACAATTGCGCCAGTACTTTGGGTGAGTACAGCCATGCTCCAAATAAATCTGAACTTACTGTGAATGTACTGGTGAGTAAAACTGCTACCAAAGCAATTGTAAGAATATGAGCAATTTGATCAACCACAAACCCGACTGCAGACCCTTTCTTATCTAATTCAATTTTAGCAATATCAACAATGGTATGTATCACACCAACTACCAAAGCTGGCAGCGGATTGGACCAATGACCTAAAAATACATACGAAGAGATTGTTACAACTCCTGCATGCATATATAGGTACGGCGACCGAAATGACCTGTCTCTTTTGTCCTGTACCCATTTTGTAGGTTGCCAGTAAAAGTCAGATAATATATGGGCCAACAGTAACAGCAGGAATTCTTTCATTGTTCTTCTTTAAGATATAAATCTATTTGCTCCGGGAATGCTTCAAGTACGCTTTTTACCGCCCACCATTTTGCAGATGAAAGCCTTTGACTTACAGCCGATTGACTTATAGACAACTGCCCTGCAATTTCGGTTACATTTCCTGTCCGAAGGATGGCTGCAACTACCTCACTTTGCGCTACAGTCCAGTCCTCAATAATTGCTTCCAGTAAATTCAGTGTTGCATCAAGAACAACGGACGATACCGGAAGGGCGATGCCAATTCTGGCCTTATGCTCCCGGATATGATCCGCCAAATGCCCCGACAAACGGAAGGCTTCACCATCCGAAGTACCCGCGCGTGTTGTCATTTCTTCCCCATCCCCGATACCGATTGCAATTCGCAAATCCGTATTTTTATGATTTTTGCGAAAAAGTGCCCTGGCCAGTATAGCCATTTCCAAAGCATCTGCCGGCGACTGCAATACAGCCTGAAAGCTGTCCCCTCTGTAAATTTCAGGCGGCAGAATCCAGTTAAAACCAGGATGTAAGCTTAGATCTGCCACCAGGTCATATAGCCATCTGATCACATCAGGTCGCGGAAACCTGGTGGAATTCACCATATCGGCAATAACAACTGCAATCATGTTCAACAGGTTTATATCTTGCGGATAAATATAAGATAAAAACCTTATAATTGATACATATAAGCAAAAAGACTTATATAAAAATCAAATAAGCTTAATAACTTATAATTCTTTACCTGCCAACAACTCGTGAACCAGTTCAGTCCACTCCTCTTTTAATGAGCCTCTGAAAACTTTTGCTCCCGCACGACGGTACCAATAACCAGCATTCCACTCATCCCCTTCCACCCGATGAAGATATGCATGCAAACGATCATACCCCCTTGTGCCTTCACGGCTTTGTGCAATATTATGAGCTGCTTCCCAATCGCCCTTTCCATCATACCATAAAGCCTGAAGCAAAACCGGCAGCTCCGCCGGCAGTGTATCCAAAGAAAGGGATTGAGTAAATTGTTCGAAAGTCATCATTAAATCAAATAATACAGTTAAAAGAAGCTGCACAAGATGCAAAAAAACCAAGATACATAAAAATTCCACGGGGCAATTGTATGTTCTCCCGAATGGCTGCATCAACACGGATTCTTTATATTTTTCATTGTATATTGTAACACTGATTATATTTATAAACCAACACCATATGATAAGACGACTATCAACGGTAATGGCTTTTCTAACAGTAAGTGTACTGTCTTACGGGCAGGAAACTTTCCCAAGAAACGGAGCTTACGATGAGCGCTCCGGCCGTTACGCATTCACCAACGCCAACATTGTAGTAGACTCAAAAACTACAATCCAAAATGGAACACTTCTCATTGAAAACGGGCTGATCAAAGAAGTAAACAAACAAGTAAAAATCCCTTCCGGAACCGTTGTTATTGACCTGAAAGGCAAGTACATCTATCCTTCTCTGATTGATCTTGATTCAGATTACGGTATGCCAGATGTAAAAACCGAACGCAGAGCAGGCGGCGGCAGAGCTACTCCGCAGCTGGAATCAAATAAAAAAGGAGCCTTTGGCTGGAATCAGGCCATTCAACCTGAAAACGAGGCTGCTACTCTTTTCACACCGGATGCAAGAAAAGCAGAAGACCTTCGTAAAATCGGGTTTGGTACTGTACTGAGTCACTCCCACGACGGTATCGTAAGAGGAAGCGGCGCACTTCTGACGCTCACAGATGAATCCGCCAACAAGGCAATCATTAATGGAAAAGCATCTTCGCACTTCTCTTTCAGCAAAGGAACCTCAACGCAGACATATCCTTCTTCAGGAATGGGCATTGTGGCTTTGCTTCGTCAGAATTATTATGATGCAGACTGGTATGGCAAAAGCGGAAAAACACAAGAAAAAAATCTTTCGCTTGATGCATTCAATAGCCTGAAAGGCTTGCCATCGATTTTTGAAACGAATGATAAGTATAGTGTACTTCGTGCCGACAAAATCGGTGACGAATTCGGAATACAATATATTATTCGCGGTGGCGGAGATGAATACCAGCGACTGGATGAAATCAAAGCAACAAAAGCGCCATTGATTCTGCCTTTGCAATTCCCCGAAGCTTATGACGTAGCTGATCCATGGGATGCCGATCTGGTAAGTATCACGCAACTTAAGCATTGGGAACTTGCACCTAAAAATGCTTCAGAAGTAGCTAAGGCTTCCATACCATTTGCTTTCACGATAGCAGGCATCAAAAACAAAGGTGATTTCTGGAAAAACCTGAGAACAGCCATTGAATATGGATTGCCAAAGGAGAAAGCACTGGAAGCATTGACCAGCGTTCCTGCAAGTTTAATCAAAGCTGAAGGACAGGTAGGAAGTCTGAAAGCCGGATTACTTGCTAACTTCCTGATTACGTCAACCGATCTTTTCAGCAAGGATAATATCATCTATGAAAACTGGGTACAAGGCAAAAAATTCATTGTTGCTCCTCTGAATGCTACAGATATTCGCGGAACTTACGCTTTGTCTATCAACAATCAGCCGACTGGTAAAATCCAGATCTCAGGAACTGTAGAAAAACCAGAGTATAAGGTGATTCTTCAGGATACTGTAAAAATTACTCTTAAAGCTGTATTGACAAATGAACTGCTGACAATCACTTATCAGCCTGATAAGAAACGTCAGGAAAATGTTCGTCTGACAGGCTGGTTTACAGGGAAAGGTCTTACCGGTGAGGGCGTGCTTCCTAATGGAAACGTAGTTCCCTGGTCAGCATCACTTTCTGAAAAATATACCGCAACAGCACCTAAAGATTCCGCTGCTAAAAAACTGGCAGAAACAGGCAAAATCGTCTATCCGTTCACCGGATTCGGAAACGAGGAGCTTCCAAAAGCTGAAACTGTACTGATCAAAAATGCAACGGTTTGGACCAACGAAAAAGAAGGTATCCTGCAAGGCACCGACGTATTGGTACAAAACGGTAAAATCGCTAAAATCGGCAAATCGCTTTCGGCACCATCAGGCGCTAAAACAGTAGACGGTACAGGCAAACACCTTACAACTGGTATCATTGACGAACACTCACATATCGCATTGTTTACCATCAATGAAGGCGGACAAACCAGCTCTGCGGAGGTAAGAATGAGTGATGTGATCAACCCTGATGACGTCAATATTTACCGTCAGCTTGCTGGTGGTGTTACCACTTCCCATCTGCTTCACGGATCTGCCAACTCAATTGGAGGACAAAGCGCATTGATCAAATTGAAATGGGGAGCTAACCAGTCAGAAATGCTGATTCCTCAGGCAAAAACGATCAAATTTGCACTTGGAGAAAACGTAAAACAATCCAACTGGGGTGACGTGGCACGCGTACGTTTCCCGCAAACCCGAATGGGTGTGGAGCAGGTATTCTATGATCATTTTATCAGAGCAAAAGAATACGCGCAAAACTGGAAAACTTTCAACGCTAAAAAAACTGGCACAGCACCAAGAAGAGACCTGGAACTGGATGCATTGGCTGAAATTCTTGCCAGTGAAAGATTCATTACCTGCCACTCTTATGTACAGTCGGAGATCAATATGCTGATGAGCGTTGCAGATTCTTTGAAATTTAAGATCAACACATTTACCCACATTCTGGAAGGTTACAAGCTGGCTGACAAAATGCAGGAAAGAGGTATCGGCGGATCAACCTTTGCCGACTGGTGGGCATATAAAATGGAGGTGAAAGAAGCCATTCCTTACAATGCTGCGCTGATGTACCATGAAGGCGTAACGGTTGCCATCAACTCGGATGATGCTGAAATGGCGCGCAGATTAAACCAGGAAGCAGCTAAAACCGTCACTTACGGAGGTGTCCCTGAAGAAGATGCATGGAAAATGGTAACACTTAACCCTGCAAAATTGCTTCGTGTAGACGACAAACTGGGAAGTGTGAAAGCTGGAAAAGACGCCGACCTTGTTTTATGGAATGCGAATCCGCTTTCGGTTTATGCACGTCCTGAATTTACAATGATCGAAGGTACAGTTTACTTTGATCGCAAAAAGGATGAAGATAAGCAGAAAACAATGGCTGTAGAGCGCGAAAGACTGATTCAGAAAATGCTCAGTGATAAGGCAGAAGGCAAACCTACACAACGCCCGCAGGGAGCACAACCAAGAATGTGGCATTGCGAGGATATCGTAGGAGTTCATGCTGAACATGCAGAGGAAAAATAAGCAATGGATCAGGAACAGGTTTTTCAAAAAATCTTCCCGTTAATTTCAAAACAATGACAAAAAAGAAAAACAATATATTCAACCGGGCGGTTTTGGCGGCAATGGTGGCTGTAACAGCACATTTTGCCCATGCTCAGAACCCGGCTCCGGCAGCACCACAGACCAAACCGATCGTACTGACCGGCGCGACGATCCACACCGGCAACGGACAGGTGATCGAAAATGGTGTGATCGCTTTTGACAAAGGGATCATTACACAGGTAGGACCTGCAGGTTCGGGAAATACTTCAGGTGCGGAGGTAATTGATGTTAAAGGAAAGCACATTTTCCCCGGTATCATTTCACTCAACACTACAGTTGGTATTCAGGAGATTGCATCGGTACGCGCCACGCTGGATTTCAATGAAATAGGTGAGATAAATCCACATATCAGATCTCTTGTAGCCTATAATACAGATTCAGAAGTGATTCCAACGCTGAGAGGCAATGGAATTTTGCTCTCTCAGGCTGTTCCACAGGGAGGTATTGTTTCAGGCTCATCTTCTGTTTTTTATACAGATGGATGGAATTGGGAAGATGCTGTGCTGAAAAAAGATGATGGTATCTGGATCAACTGGCCTTCATTTCTGGCAAGAAGCTTCAACTTTGAAGATTTCTCTGTAACCATGAAACGCAACGAGAAGCGCCAGGAAGTGATCGACAAATTCAGTGGTGTATTCGCTGATGCAAAAGCGTATGCTGACCTGAAAGATCCTTCACCTATAAATCTTCGCCTGGCAGCTATGAAACCTTTGTTCAATGGCTCTGCTAATCTGTACATCCGTGCTGATTATGCGAAAGACATTGTTGAGTCGGTTAAATTCGCCAAGGCTGCAGGTGTACAAAAAATCGTGATCGTTGGTGGAGATGAGTCTTACAAGGTAGCTGCATTTTTGAAAGAAAATCAGATTCCGGTAGTACTTAATCCAACACACAGACTGCCGGGCCGTGTGGATGAAAATGTATATCTGCCTTACGAACTACCAGGTTTGCTTCATAAAGCAGGTGTAAAAGTCGCTGTAACCTATGCAGACGAATGGTGGAGAACACGGAACCTGGCATTTCTGGCAGGTACTTCTTCAGGATTCGGAAACATAAGCAGCGAAGAAGCGCTACAGTTTATTACCCGCAACGCAGCTGAAATCATCGGCGCCGACAAGCAAATAGGTACGCTCGAAAAAGGTAAACATGCTTCTTTCCTTGTATCTCAGGGCGATATCCTGGATATGCGTGGCAATGACGTGGAGATGGTTTTCATCAAAGGTGGAAAGGTTAATCTTGACGATAAGCAAAAACGTCTTTACGAAAAGTATAAAGATAAATATGGCAAAAAATAAAGCCATTGAAGTAAAAAAGGCGCGTCCCGGCAGAGAGTATCTGTCGGGACGCGCCTTTTTACAACTTACTAAAATCTATTTGATAAGGTAAATCCCCTCATCTGCGATGCGGACAATACCTTGCTTGTAAAGTCCTCCAATTGCCTTCTTAAATACTTTTTTACTGATCTGGAAAACTCTGTAAATATCCTCAGGTGAACTTGTATCAGACAAATTCAGAAAACCACCGGCCCTTTTCAGCTCAGACAAAATCTGCTGCGCACTCGGTTCAATATGCTCCCCCCCTGCTTTTTGTAAGCTGATGTCCAGCTTATTTTCAGGACGAATCTTTTTTACATAACCTTTGAGAGAATCTCCTGGTTTCAGATCTCTGAATACTTCGTTGTGATAGATCAATCCTTTGTGATATTGGTTTACAATAGCATTGTAGCCTAAATCTGTTTTCTGCCATACGAGTAAATCCACTTCATCCCCCTCCTGAACCGTCAGTCTTTCATTTTCCAGAAAACGGTCAATTTTTGTCGAGGCGATCAAGCGTGAAGACTTATTGTCCAGATACAGGAATACCACATGCCATTCACCCAATTTCATAGGAACGCTTTGCTCGCGGAAAGGAACAAAAAGATCTTTAATCAGCCCCCAATCCATAAAAGCACCATATTCAGAAATGTCTTTCACTTCCAGGAAAGCAAATTCGTTACGAATAATTTTAGGTGTTTCTGTAGTTGCCACTGGTCTGTCTTCAGAATCCAGATAAACGAAAACCCGGATCGTGTCCCCCACCTGCATTTCGTCGGTCAGGTACTGGTTCGGCAAAAGCACTTCTTCGCCTTCGACCTCACTTAAAAACATTCCGACACTTGTCACCCTCTCAATTGTGAGAAGATTATATTTTCCTATAAAAAGCATTTCCTTTTCCTATGTTAAGCTGCAAAGGTAGCAGTTTAGCGGTTAGAATCATTGTTCATCCCCCATGTCATCTCTGTTCTCTCCGCGTTCTTTCTCTTTAGAGCGGTTCAAACGGTACGAAAAAGTTACAATGAACTGCCTTGCACGCCACTGAAATTCAGATTTGGAATAGTAGCCCTCGTTTTCAACGATACGTCTCTGCATTCTTGAATTCATCAAATCCCTTACACTAGCTGTTATTGTCCCTCTGCCTTTCAGAATATCCCTTGATAAACCAAGATCGATAAAATATTGAGATAGGTCTCTTCCCTGGGTTGTCTTGCGGGGAGCACGGTAATTAAATGATGACTGAAAATCGATATTTTTAAACAGAGTAACTCTGGATGAAATCCGGCCTGTCCATGTGTACGTATCACTACGCAATACCCTGTCAGCATAAACCCCTTCATTCACAGCTCTGAAAAGGTTGGCATTAGCAGTCCACTTCCACCAGTTAAATGGGTCATAGGTAAGATTAAATTCCATACCGTAGGCATTTCCGGTGGAAAGATTGACCGGCATAATACGGGTAAATCCAGTGGAGTCAACAGTTGTAATATTTTCAACAACCCCGAGCCGACGGCGATAATAAACACTTGACAGCAGCGATCCTTTTTCCATATTCAGCAAATGACCCGCCTCCAGAGAGTGTGTAAATTCCGGGTTGAGCAACGGATTTCCGGAGCGGAAAACTCTTGAATCGCTAAAACTAGAGAACGGTAGCAAGTCCCGAAAACCAGGACGGCTTAGCCTGTAACTATAGCTAAGTTGCAGGGTCTGGGCATCTTCCAATTTATAGGATAAATGAAGACTTGGAAAAAGATTGAAGTATTTGCGGTGATTGACCTCATTGGTCTTTTTCAGCTCTGTCAAAATATCTGAATATTCCCCACGTAAACCACCCTGGACAAAGAATTTCCCAAACTGATTACTTGCCATCAGATAGGCGGCATGAATTTTCTCATCGTAAGCCAGCCTGTTATCGAAATCCGGAAGAATAATCCAGTTCATCTGTGCATTTTGCTGATGTACCGAAAAGTCATTATCCAGCAACCTTGTACTGCTCTTCAAACCTGCTTCCAACTTACCGTTTTTCGCGAAAGGATGGATGTAATCAAGCTGAAACAGCCAGTTTTTCTCATCTTCTGTATTGAATGAGCGTTGCACAAGACTATTTCCTTCTCCTATACTTCCCTCATTATATCTTGATGCCTCGGTTTCATCACTGATAATATATTTGGCATCAAAGCTAAGGCTCTGCCCCTTTTTATCAAAAGTCTTTCTGTAGCTCAGTGCAGCTTCAACATTGGTTCTTGGCTCGTTTTCTTCTTCTGTTCTTACAACAGTTCTTGTCAGATTATTATTGAAATCAAAATCTTTGTATTCCAGTCTGGAGCTATTGGAATTTTGAGAATTACGGTAGGAAAGTGTACCTGTGAGCGTATTGTGCTTGTTAAAAAAGTAATCCATTCCTACCGTGAAGTTATTGGAATATCCTCCACGTGTTCTGTCTGTTTTTTGCTCGTACACAAAGCTTGTATCCGCACTTGTATATTCCTGCCGGGAGCTGCCACGTCCGGGGCCCTCCCGATAAAGGTGCCCATAACTGGCAATCAGGTTGATTTTCTCCTTGCGATAATTAATATTAAACGAACCTCCAAGATTAGCAGGATAGCCCGCGGTCCCGGTAAATGATCCGTTGAGACCATACCGGATATTTTTTTTCATTACAATATTGAGAATACCCACTTCTCCTTCCGCATCATATCGTGACGAAGGATTGGTGATAATTTCAATACTTTCGATCAAATCACTTGGTATCTGTTTGAGAGCTTCCACAGGATTCATCCCCACCATTCCGGACTGCTTTCCATCAATCAAAATCCGTACGTTACCGCTTCCCCGAAGAGCCACGTTCCCATCTACATCTACGGTCACAGACGGCATATTGTTAAGGACATCCGAAGCACTTCCGCCTATATTACTAAGATCTTTTCCGATATTAAAAACCCTTTTATCCAGTTGTAGCTCCATCTGGCTTTTCTCGCCTTTTACAACGAGCTCGTCCAGCACTTTTGCATCAGCTTTAAGAGAAATAGTCCCCAGATCCACATTGCCGGATACGACCTTAACATTGGGGACAATTTTCTCGGCCATAGCGAGATAGGAGATTCTCAGATAATAATTACCGGGCTTGGCAGGTATCTTAAAAACACCATTTTCGTCAGATGCCAGGCCACCTGCTAACGTAGAGTCGGCACTTTTAAATAAGGCTACGTTGGCAAACAGGACAGGATTTTTATCGGCGTCCAGTAATTTTCCGGAGATAATGGCATCCTGTTGTGCATACAACTTAGAAAATGACAGGATAACGAAGGTCAGGGGTAGCAAAAGGATTTTCATAACGAATCAATTTTTTGCGCATTCCATTCACATTGAGATTGGAATACATCAGAAATTAAGTCGTTTGGACAGGAAAGTGCCGGTAAGGTTTAATGAAATTCAAAGAAACTTTAAAAATAATATAATATATGATCCAACAAAGTATATACAGACATGGTCAGGATTCTTCCAAAATCTGGGCTTTATCAGAGGAAAGTGTGAGATTTCGTGCCTTCTCCAATGACTCAAAAGTACCCACGTCTACCCAATACTCACCTTCCTGCAAGGGTATCGACACAACATTAAGCCCTTTTGCGAGCGCTGTTTGAACAAGCTCCCAGCCCTCCATCGGTGAGTCCCTGGAAATAAGATCATATACTTTTTTATTAAACAGATACACTCCACTGCTAATCAAGAACCTCAAATCAGGCTTTTCTTCCAAGCGAACCACTTTCCCGTTCTGGTCAGCCACGATTACTCCCCATGGTAACTTTACGGTCTCAGAAGTAGTAAGTATTAGTAAATCTGCATCTTGTTTAACAAATGCTGAAAGTAATCTATCTATTTTGAAGTTGCTGAATACATCTCCGTTGATTATCAGAAAAGTACCTTTTTCCCAATCTTGCCTCAAAACCAATGCCCCTATACTTCCACTCGGCCTATCTTCCCTGATATAATCCAGCTGAGCACCAAATTGAGAACCACATTTAAGCTCGTTGATAATCTGATCGGCCAGATATCCCACAGAAATGTGGGCTGATTTAAACCCGGATGCTATAAGGTGCTCCAATAGATGTACTATCACAGGCTTCCCTTGCACTTCAACCAATGCTTTGGGTCTATTCTCAGTCAGACTTTTCAGCCTGGATCCCTTGCCCCCAGCCATGATTACAACATTAATATTATCGTTAGATGAGTGTGGTGTCATAGATTTCAAACAATTTAAGGCAATCATCGGCGATTAAACTCACGCACAAGAGAGCCTACTTTTTCTAATTGCCCATCTGTGATAGAGGTGGAGCATGGCAGCATCACGCCTCTGTCAGAAATAATTTTAGAATTATTATTCTGCGAAATGTATATGTCCTTGGAAAATATCGGTAACTCGTGAATTGGTAACCATACTGGTCTGGATTCAACTCTGTTATTTCCTAAAAACCTGATCAGCTCGCGGCTATTCCTTACCAACGTCACAAAATGCCAGTGATTCGAATCTGTACCGGCTTCAATTCTCTGAATTTGATCTGCCTGTAAATCAAGTTCATTGCAATAGAAATTATAAACCTTCTTCTTAACTGCAATAAATCTCTCCAATTGCTCCATCTGAGCAGCACCTATTGCGGCCAGAGGATTTACCAACCTATAATTATACCCCAAATCAGAATGGTGATATTCAATACCAGGGCTTTTAGCCTGTGTTATTAAAAAGCGCACTTTTTTTGCAATTTGCTCATCATCTGTAAGTACTGCCCCTCCTCCTCCTGTTGTAATTATTTTATTACTATTAAAACTAATCGTGCCCATTATACCAAATGTGCCGGAGTGTCGCCCATTTTGAACCGACCCAAGAGAACAAGCCGCATCCTCAATCACTGCAAGGTGGTACAGTTCTCCAATAGAAAGAAGTCGCTCCATGTCACACATATTTCCAAGCAGATGGACGGGAACTACAGCTCTGATCCTACGTCTCGTTTTTTTATGATAACAGTAACCATTCTCCAGATACGTCTCACTTTCCAGAAATTCGTTAAGTAGATCCAGATCCAATACCCACGAATCAGACTTAACGTCGATCAAAATCGGGTCCGCTTTCAAGAACTTTACCGCATTTGCCGTTGCCACAAAAGTCAGGTCAGGAACAAGAACCAGATCGCCTTCCTCCACACCCGCAATGATCAAAGCAATATGAAGAGCAGATGTACCGCTACTTACCCCAATCGCAAATCGGGAATTTGTAAAATCTGCCAGTTGTTGTTCGAACAAATTCAAAAATTCGCCCCCTGACAACCAGTTAGAGGCTATAGCCTGCCCGCTGTATTTGATCTCATTTCCATTAAGAAATGGCTCACACAAAGGTATTGAGCTTTCAGAATCAGACATTAGTATACTTAGAGCTAAAAGGTTGGGTAATAACTTTATTTCGCACCAGGTCAGCAATTTCTACTATGCCTTCCGGAACAGTTTTGGATATTTTAAAACCCATTACATCTCTTATCTTATCGAAATTGACCTTATAATCTCTTGGATCGGATACTACTTGATGATAACTCACTTCTAATGTTGGTACCACCTTTGCTATTTCTTCCATCAACATCTTTTTGGTGTAGTTTTGCGTAGAATCTCCGACATTGAAGGCCTGATTGTTGGTCACCAGTTTATCTGTAATAAGCGCGAGTTTGACAGAATTCGCAAGATCTGCTACATGGCAATATGGTCTCCAAAAATTTTCCCCATAAATCACCAATGGCTTAGAAGAAGCGGCGTCACGTGTAAACTCATTTACTGTAAGATCAAATCTGAGCCGCGGAGAAACTCCATAAACTGTTGAGAAACGCAAAATAACACGGGTGATATCATTATTCTCCTGGCTTAAAAGGTATTTTTCAAAGTTTACCTTTGTTTCCGAATATAGAGAAATTGGCCGTAGCTCATCCTTTTCATCTAACAGCTTAGACGAATCGGCCATAATACCATAATTACTGCATGTCGAAGCAAAAACAAACTTCTCAATACCAGCCTCTTCACAAAGTTCATACAAACGAACCGAAGCATCCCAATTTACTTTCAGAGCAAGCTCAGGGAACTTCTTACAAGGAGGTTCTCCGACTATCGCTGCAAGATGACAAACAAAACTTACACCATTAAGGGCAGTCCGAATATCATCATCGTTCAGGAGATCCCCTTTAATAAATTCAAAGTTAGCGTCACCCCAAAAACTCAGCATTGACTCTCCCCCGAATGTGAGATTATCCAGGACAACAACTTTGAATCCATCTGCTAATAAATTCTTTACCAATTCGGAGCCTATATATCCGGCACCTCCAGTAACTAAAACTTTTTTATTATACAAATTCTCCATTTACTTTCCGGTTACTTTAAAAAAGGACTTAACTAGTTCATTTACTATTATATCAGGAGACCATTCAGCTATAATTTTACTACCATTTTTCCCCCACTCATTAAATTTTTCTGTATGGTTCATCATTAAAATTACCTTTTCCAGAAGATCTTTTTCATCGTACGGATTAAACTGAAATCCATTGTGATTATCAATCACTAAATCCGCTGCACTTCCACAACGATCTGATACCAGAACTGGCATTGAATAAACCAATGCTTCGTTAGTAACAAATCCAAAAGGTTCAAATAAACTTGGTAACACGGCAACATCACCGAGGGTATACCTGATAGGAACTTCATACCATTCACATGGATCCATAAAAATTACAGAGTTATTTTTCAGGTCGGAAATCAGGTTGACCAATTTGGGTTTATATCCACCTTCTCCACTCAAAATTAGTCCCCAGCTTTGACCATTCCCGCTTATTTTTTGAGCTTCATTAAATGCTTTGATTAGTTTATCAAGATTTTTTCGCTCAACAAAACGACCTGCATAAACGAAGTTAAATTCCGGAAGTCCCATTTCCTTCTTTCTTTCATTGCGTAGCAGATACTCCGTCTGGTATATCGAGAGCAATGCATCATTATCAACCCCAACATTCCTGATACTTAATATCTTATCCCGTCCAACGCCTAGTTTAAGAGCATACTCCGCAGCCTTCGTCCCAAGGCATACCAAACCATCACAATTACTTAAAAACTTCTTTTTCAGATACTCCTTCCAGGGAATTCGCTGCCGGCTAATTTCATTACTTTCAAAATCCAGAACCAGTTTAACATTGTTCAACTTACAGTATACAAGAACAAACCAATAAGCCAGATCGTAATATCCATTCAGATAAATTACATCCGGCTTAAATGCTCTGACATGTGCCAGTACTCTGAATACTTTTTTAACAAGGCCTATGTCTTCAATAGCCTTTTCGGGGAATAAAACTTTGTAGGGATACTTGTGTACACTTAGATCGGTCTTAAGTGCCAGGCGGCTCCGTTCGCTATAGGCGAGTTGCAGAACAAAAAACTGTACATTTTTTGCAGATAAGCTTTCATGAATACCACAAAAAATTCTGGCCTTATAGTGTGACCAAAGAATGTTGTGTATAGCTAAAATTTTCATAAACTCGATAGTAGGATTTGTATAAATTCTACCATCAATATTTACAAATTTACAACTTACTCATTAGTAGCCTATAATGGTAAGTTGTAGAATGGGTAAACTAAACTTAAATGTTAAGAGGGCAAAATTGTAACCGCAATGTAAATAAATATTCATTAATTAATGCACAAATTGCAATTATTATAACATTACCAGAATATTTCAATTTTACATTTTCAATCCATTCTTCAAACAAGCAGCCCAGAAATAAATAACATAATCAGCAAACTATTCCAGCGTATTACTCAATCTTTTCAATTCAATTTCAGCGGCTTTTGCGGCGTAATTGATGTTGATCATTCGGTAACCTGCGTCTTCGAAACTTCTTTGTGCTTCACGCACATCTATGATCGTAGCCTGGATTAACTTGAAGCGCTGTAGTGTCAGATCAAGAAGTTGCTTACTTAGCTCATAGCTCTGTTTTTGAATTTCGAGTTGTTCGAGAGAGCTTTTATAAGTTTGAAACATTTTCACAGCTCCCGCAGCATAATCTCTTACTACCACATTCCTTTGAATCTGAGCATTTGTAGTATTGATCTCTGCTACTTTTTGCTGACGTTTAAAAATACCGCCATTGTAAATCGGAACGGCTATGCTGATACCGGCATTCGGGCCGTTTGTCTGGTTCAAGAGCGTAAATCCGGCACCACTCTGGTTACGTGAATAATTGTACGCTGTGTTGAGGCGGATGGTTGGATAACGTTGAGCAGCTGTCTCTTTCACAATCAGTTGATTGATCCTCACCTGATGATCCGCAGCTTTAACATCTGCATTTACGCTTAGCCGATCCAGAACCGCATCTACTGCCATATTCTGATCTACTGTAATCGTATCGCTGATCGATACCTGTGTTTTGGCATCAAGGGTCAGCAGCCTCAGTAGTTCTGTTTTAGCCACCTCTGCGATCATCTGCTGGTCCTGCAACGTTTGCCCAAGTGTATTTAGATCAATCTGAGCCTGAAAAATATCGGCATTATTGGCCATACCGGCTTCCTTCCTTACTTTCAGAATATCCAGACGCTGCTGAGAGGCGGCAATAGAAGTTCTGAGCGTATTGACATAACTCAATTGGCGAACGACATCATAATAGCTGGTCTGTACAGCTGCAATCGTATTCTGAATCTGAGAATTAAGCAACTCTGTACTTTGGTACTGCAACTCTGCAAGACGTTTCTTGGTAGCAACTACCCGATTCCCATTGTAAAGAAGAATTCCGGCAGATACTCCTGCCTGTGTATTATTACCCACAGCCCCTTTTCTGCTGATCTCAACCCCCGTATTCAGTTTCTGATTTACATCCGTAACCTGCTCTGTATTCGAAAGCGTCGCAGCGATCACCGGCAGACCACCGGCAATTCCATAATGGTTAAAAAGTGTATTGGCCTCCACATTATTTTTGGCAATCTGAATTTCATAACTGTTTTTTAACGCGGTTGCTATCGCCTCATCCAGCGTCAGCCGGAGACTATCATCGGACTGCCCGAAAGATTTTAATGATACCAAAATTAACGTCATCAATACACTTGATACACCATTCAAAATTGCACGTGGGTTCATGAATAAAACCAATAGTTATTTTTTATAAATATTTTGTTCAGGAATATACTTAGCTCATTACTGCTATTTCTTCTTCCATTTTTTGCTCTTCCGATTTCTTATTATGCTTCGGAGAAATGAATGTGTAAACCGCAGGAATTACAAAAAGAGTGAGTACCAAAGAGAAGGTAAGCCCGCCTACAATCACTACTCCTAGCGGAACACGGCTAGTAGCTGCAGCCCCCAAACTAAGCGCAATAGGTAACGCACCAAACGCCGTAGCCAGACTGGTCATCAAAATAGGACGAAGACGCTGTGTGGCTGATTCGATCGCTGCCTCCATTCGCTGCATACCCTCGTGTTCACGCTTCTGATTAGCAAACTCTACAATCAAAATACCATTTTTAGTAACCAGACCGATCAGCATGATCATCCCGATTTGCGAGAAGATATTAATCGTCAGATTAAACATATACAGACTTAACAGTGCCCCCGCCAATGCAAGAGGTACTGTAATCATGATGATGAACGGATCCGTAAAGCTCTCGAACTGACCTGCCAATACCAGATAAACCAGCAGAAGCGCAAGACCGAAAGCAAAACTTGTATTCGAAGAGCTTTCTTGGAAATCGCGGGAAGGGCCGGTTAACGAAGATTGAAACGTCTCATCCAATAATCGGGCACCAATAGCCTGCATGGCTACGACACCATCTCCCACCGTTTTACCTTCAACCAGTGAAGCCGACACAGTCGCGCTTTTATAGCGGTTATAGTGATAAATTGTTGGCGGACCGCTTTCTTCTTCCATGTGTACAACAGCTGTAAGCGGAATACTCTCACCCCTGTTATTACGCACATATAATTTAGAAATATCTGCCGGCTGGCTACGTTCCGTGCGCTCTACTTGCCCGATCACCTGATACTGCTGACCATTCATGATGAAATACGCAAGGCGTCTTCCACTGAATGCTGATTGAATCGTGGCAGCAACATCAGTAGTGGATAGTCCCAGGTCTTTTGCTTTCAAACGATCGACTGTAAGACGAACCTCAGGCTTATTGAATTTCAGGTTGGCATCCACGTTCTGGAACGTAGGATCTTTACGGGCTTCTTCAAGGAATTTAGGCAATACTTCTGAAAGCTTTTCAAAATCAAGATTCTGTAGAACGAACTGAACGGGCAGTCCACCACGGGAGCCTGAACCTACAGCAATCGTCTGTTCCTGGGTTGCAAAAATCCGGGCATCGTTGAACTGAGGTAATTTCTTGTTAATCGCCATCGCAATATCATTCTGGCTACGGATACGCTGGTCCGAAGGCACAAGACCGATACGCCCCATCCCACTGTTCACTCCTGACCCGCCAAAGCCAGGCGTTGAAGAAAAAGTAAAAGCTTTTTCAGGAATAGAATCGTTAAGGTAATCCACCACTTCATTGGAGATACGCTGCATCTGATCAAAGCTGGTTCCCTCAGGAGCTGTCATATTGAGACGAATACTGTTGCGGTCTTCCATCGGCGCCAGCTCACTCTGCAGATTGGTATATGTAAAATACATCAGAACACCACAAGCCAAAACAACGACCCAGGCCATCCAACGTACGCCCATGAAAGCCTTCAACAAACGATTATATCCATCTTCCATTCCGGTAAAGAACGGTTCCGTTTTATTATAAAACCATCCATGTCCGGAGTTTTTTCTGTTTAAAACTACGTTCAGTACCGGCGTAATCGTCAAAGACACAAAAGCGGAAATCAACACTGCAGAAGCTACTACAATACCAAATTCACGGAAAAGGCTACCCACAAATCCTTCAAGGAAAATCACAGGAAGGAATACAACTGCCAATGTCAATGAAGTAGAAATAACGGCGAAGAAAATCTCCTTACTTCCCTCCAAAGCTGCCTGCCGGATATTCAAACCACTTTCAAGTTTCCTGAAAATGTTCTCAGTAACCACAATCCCATCATCCACCACAAGGCCGGTTGCCAGTACAATACCAAGAAGTGTCAGAATGTTGATGGAGAATCCACAGATGTACATCACAAAGAATGTAGCTACCAGAGATATTGGAATATCTATTAAAGGACGAATTGCAACGAGAATACTTCGGAAGAAAAACAGGATAACAATTACAACCAGACCAAATGAAATGATCAGTGTTTCTTCCACCTCTTCAATCGACTGCCTTACAAGCCTGGTATTATCAATTAATACACTAAAAGTGATATCCGATTTGTTCGACTTCTGGATCTCCGCCAGACGTTTATTAAATTCCTCAGAAATGTTTACATAGTTGGCTCCCGGTTGTGGAATTACCGCCAGACCAACCGCAAGTACTCCGTTGTATTTCCAGCTTTGTTCTTCATTTTCAGGTCCCAGTTCTACTTTGGCCACATTGCCAAGTCTTACAATTCCCGTGCTGTCGTCTTTGATGACCAGATCAGCAAATTCTTTCTCCGTGGTCAGACGACCCATCGTGCGAATGGTAAGTTCGGTATTCGCACCGTATATTTTGCCCGCAGGCAACTCCACGTTTTCAGCACTGAGTGTACTACTGATATCATTGAAGGATACATTGTAAGAATTCATCTTGTCAGCGTCCAGCCATATCCGCATCGCATATCTTTTCTGGCCGAATATGTTGATCGCACTTACGCCATCAATTGTCTGCAAGCTTTGCTGTAAAACGTTTTCAGCATATTCACTCAATTCAAGGATTCCTTTGGACGGGCTTTGTACAGCAAGCAAAAGAATAAAATCACTGTTAGCATCTGCCTTGCTTACAACCGGAGGAGCATCAATATCCTGAGGCAAGTTGCGCTGCGCCTGGCTTACCTTATCACGCACGTCATTGGCGGCGGCTTCGAGATCCGCTTCAAGGTTAAATTCTACCGTGATATTGCTCGTGCCAACTTGGCTGGAAGAGCTGATCGTTTTGATCCCGGGAATACCGTTGATACTTTTTTCAAGAGGTTCGGTGATCTGGCTTTCGATGATATCCGCATTGGCTCCCACGTAGCTTGTACGCACGTTAACAACCGGAGGGTCAATGGCGGGGTAATCCCGCAGAGAAAGAAAGTTATAGCCTACTACACCAAACAGGATGATGAGCAGGTTCATAACCACAGCCAGTACAGGCCGTTTCAATGATAATTCTGAAATATTCATAATGCTGGTTTCAGGGAATAGGTTTGCCGGGTGCCTTACTTGCTTACAACTTTTAAGTCTCTCACACTTCTCACTTTCACTGGAGCATCCGGACGCGTAAACAGAACTCCGGAAACCACAACAGAATCACCAACATTCAAGCCTTTTAAAACTTCAATATATTCCTCCTGACGTACGCCCGTTTCTACATTCACAAACAAAGCCTTTCCATCCTTCACTATTACAACCTTCTTGCTTTTTGCTTCAGGTATGATGCTGTTGGCAGGAATAAGGATGCTGCTTTTCTCTGCGCCTTCGTTCAGATAAACTTTTACAAAAGAGCCCGGAGTAAGCGAGCCGGAGCTCAGTACGGCTCTCACCGTCAGGTTACGTGTGCTTTGGTTTACCTGAGGTTCCGACGCAATAATCCGCGCGGACTGCTTCGTTCCGGAACTTGGATCAACCAACACCTGAACAGCACTTCCTTTCGGCACATAATTCTGATACACCTCAGGTACTGTAAAGTCAACCCTGAGCTGGGTTAACTGCTGCATGGAAGCAATCACGCTCGACGGTGTTACATAGGAGCCTGCACTCACTTTACGAAGACCAATCGTTCCTGTAAAAGGAGCACGCACTACTGTTTTCTCAATCAGCGCCTGGGTATACTGCATATCCGCTTTCAATCCATTCACTGTATTGACGGATATATCATAATCGGCCTGATTTACACCGTTGATATCAATCAGCTGTTTTAATCTTTTTTCTGTCGTTTCAGCAAGGTCAAGCTGCACTTTCAATTTGGTAAGCTGGGCTTCCAGATCTGCACTGTTCACACGAGCCACTACTGTTCCTTTCTGGATAACAGAACCTTCCGGCACACTTAAAAAAGTAAGCAAACCGCTTACCTCTGGCCGCAACTCGGCAAATTCATTTGCTACAACAGTACCATTCACTTCCACCTGATTACCAATCCGCTCCTGCTTTGCAATAATCACGTCAACGGTGGTAGGCGCCCCAGCCCCTTTCTGCTGAAACGTATCTTTTTTCTCTTTACAGGAAACCGAAAAGAGTAGCATACCCGATAAAAAAATAGATGAAATAAGTGGATTAAAATTCAGAATACCTGCACTGGCAGACCGGGCATACTTAGAATTCATAAACGTGATTCGTTTCCGAGGCTTAATGTTAAAAGAGGTATGGTTCAGAGAGTAACAGTCTTTCTATGAAAGAACGTATAAAATTATGGAATTAATCATACCGAATAATCCATATGCTAATATTAGTTAAGTGTTCCGCAAAAAAAATTTACTCGTTTGCTCCGATCACTCTTAGCAAAGTATTGCATTTGAGCTCTGTCTCCTCCCACTCCATATCAGGGTCAGAATCTTCTGTAATTCCACCACCGGCATAGAATGTCGCGATGCCATCTTTCAATCGCATGGTTCTCAGATTCACAAAAATACAAGATTGCCCTTCAACCTGTACCGGTCCCAGAAATCCGCTGTAAAATGATCTGTCGTAACCTTCCACAGCATCAATAAACTGCCTGCTTTCTTTTTTGGGAACACCGCATACTGCGGACGTCGGATGGAGCAATTTGAGCATTGTTGTAGCCAGCTCAGGAAAATGAACAGCCACCGTATCAACATCGAATTCCGTTCTGAGATGGTATACATTGCCTGCAAGTACCGTTTTTGGTCCGGTCTCTGTATATTCCCTCAAACGTATTTTTTTAAAACACTCTACTATATAACGGCTTACAAGCGCCTGTTCTTCAATTTCTTTTTGCCCCCAACGGATGTCATATTTCGGTATGATTTCACCATGTTCGTTGAAAGCCTTTTGTGTGCCAGCCAGTGACATGGTTCTAAAAATCCCGTCGGGCTGCTGAGCAACCAATGTTTCCGGCGTAGCACCCAGCCACATTTCGTTCCGCTGCGGCAAATTTACCAGCGATACAAATGCGTGCTGATATACCTTAGTCAATCTAAAAAAGGCCTTTATCGGCTCAAAACCCTTGTTGATTTCCATCTCACGCGTACGGGACAAAACCACCTTTTTAAATTCTTTATTATTGATAGCAGCGACTGCCAGTTCTACAGTCCTTTTAAATCGCTGTTTGGCATCGTCATATGGGCAGAGCTTTCCGGCAAGGGGCTGATAAGGCAAATCTGCTTCGGTTTTAAGCTCGGTTGCTGTCTGCACTAACCTTTTTACTTCCGGATGCTCATCCCCTAACCTATTGGCAGAATGAGCCGCCCCCTTTTCATCGTAGGAAACAATAATATCCCCTTCCATAAAAAACACCGGATCGTTTTCCTCAAACCCAAAGGGACTGAGCATAAAACCGGAAGGCATTTTCTCCAAATCAGGACTCAGAGACAATTCATTACCTTGAACTGATATCAGTAATTTCACCTCACTTGTATGCGGAAGTTTCCAGATTGCCGAAGGAAAGCCAAGCTTTTGCGCAGCGATCCACAAATCATCAGCACTTAAATCCTCCAAAACACAGACTTCATACCCCGTCTGACTCGAAATCATCTTAGTTTGTTGTAACCTTTGTAACTTTATTTATACTAATAAACTGCAAATTAACGCTATCGGTTTGCATCTACAATAGCAACGGTTAGTCTGCTGATACAAACAAGTTTATTTTCTTCATTCGCGATTTTAATTTCCCATACCTGTGTAGATCTGCCTACATGGATTGGCGTCACCTTTCCATATACAAAACCGCTTTTTACCGAACGTACATGATTGGCGTTAATCTCAAGACCTACAGCATGTTGCTTCGCCGGATCCTTCAGGCAGAGGTATGAAGCAATACTACCCAGCGTTTCTGCCAACACCACCGACGCTCCACCGTGTAATATTCCGAAAGGCTGGTGTGTACGCTGATCCACCGGCATACGGGCAACAATATAATCCGTACCGATTTCTGTAAACTCTATACCCAGGTGATTTGCCAACGTAGGTACGCTCATGGCGTGCAAATCATCAAGTGTTACCGAATTTGTGAACATATCTAAAAAATGTATAAATTTGTATCTGCTATATTAATTCAAAACAAGGTATTTACAAAATTAATATATAAATAATACAATTATTTTGAAAAGAAAGTCTATCTATCTTATCCGTCATGGCGAAACAGATCTGAATCGCCAGGGCGTCGTTCAGGGAAGCGGTGTCAATGCCCCTCTGAATGAATGGGGCGAAGCACAGGCTACTGCTTTTTTTAATGCTTACCAACATGTCCCTTTTGATAAAGTATACACCTCTGATTTAATCCGAACACATCAAACGGTTCGCGGGTTCATCAATCAGGGTATTGCGCACGAAAGCTACGCAGGCCTTAATGAAATATCCTGGGGCATCAGAGAAGGGCGTGAACCCAACACCGGTGACAACAATTACTACCGCGAGCTGACACAGGCATGGAGCAACGGAAACGTCGAGCTTGCCTCCGAGGAAGGCGAAAGTCCGGTGCAGGTAAGAGATCGCCAGCTCCCGGTGATCGAAACGATTCTTTCCCGGCCGCACGAGAGAAATATATTGGTAGCCATGCACGGAAGAGCCATGCGTGTACTGCTTACCACCCTTTTTAAACAACCTCTTTTTAAGATGGATGATTATGGACACAGTAACCTTTGTCTGTATAAAATCAACTATTCTTACGATACAGGCCTGTTTGAAATAGAACTGGCCAACGACATCACACACCTTCTTTCGTTGGAAATACCACAAACCGTTTAAAAGCCGCTTATGTAGGGGCGGTTCCATTGGTGTATTTCCAACGCCATCCAACAACCGCTTTCCTACTTTTGTGACTTCACCGCTGTACAATCTGCGGCCAATATCACCATGTCCAAACGACGTATTTACTGGACCTTGCAAATCGTAGGCTGGATGGTACTGATTCTGCTTGAATTTGTCCCTTACACACTGGAATACGGTTTTGAATCAGGCGTATTGTATTCTGCCATTGCCAATATAGTGCTGGGTATATTTCTGACCCATGCCTACCGACTGGTTCTGAAAAGATGGAACTGGTCTTCGCTGCCCCTGAATCGCCTTGCAATCAGAGTGATTATTTCTGTGCTTTTACTCGGTCTTGTAATGGCATTGATGAATCAGCCGCTGGACCGGCATTATCTGGAAGACAACCTGATGAACCAGCCGTTCCTTTTCTGGGGCTATTATGCTACCTGGTGTAAGAACCTTTTTGCCTGGATCTTATCTTACACTGTTTATCAGTATGTTGAGCAGAACCGCCTTGCAGGCTATGAGAAGATCATGCTGCGGATGTCGATGCGTGAAGCAGAAGCGAAAGTGCTTAGGTCTCAACTCAACCCGCATTTCACGTTTAATGCACTTAACAGTATCAGAGCCCTTGTGTACGAGAATCCTGCCAAAGCACAGGTAAGTATCACGCAGCTTTCCAACATCCTTAGAAATTCCCTCCTGGCCGACAGGCGCAAAACTGTAGATCTGCAGGAAGAACTAAGAACTGTGGAGGATTATCTTGAACTTGAAAAAGTACGCTATGAAGAGCGTCTGAAATATACGATAAGCGCCAATCCCCAGAGCATTTACTGGCAGGTGCCGCCCATGATGTTGCAGACACTGGTAGAAAATGGGATCAAACATGGCGTTTCCAAAGAAATGGGTGGTGGTTTTGTGGAATTGAAAGCAGATATAGAAGAAGACCACCTGTTTATCACAATCAAAAATTCCGGTAACCTTACATCCACCGATTCCAAGTCAGAATCAGGAGGTGTCGGCTTAAAAAATACGGCGGAAAGATTGTCTATCCTATATGGAAAAGCAGCATCTTTCCATATCTTTCAGGAAGCTGATAAAGTTGTTTGCTCAGAAATCAGGATTCCGACCTTATCTGAAAACAACATGATGACTGGACTTTGACAACACTGTTTTATATTCACATTATAAATTTCAATAACCACAAAAACCAGCCATGAGAACCCTGATTGTTGATGATGAACGCTTAGCTCGTAATGAATTAAAAAGATTACTGGAACCCTACACCAGGATTGAGATCGTGGGAGAAGCCGCCAATGCTGAAGAAGCACTTGTAATGATTGAAGATCTTCAGCCGGAATTACTCTTTCTGGATATACAAATGCCTGGAAAAAACGGATTTGAGCTACTTACTTCCATTGAAGGCAAAAGTCCGGAAGTCATATTCACCACTGCTTATGATGAATATGCGATCAAAGCTTTTGAATTTAATGCATTGGATTATCTGCTTAAACCGATAGACAATGAAAGGCTTAAGGAGACCATTCACCGCATTGAAGAAAACCAGTCGCAACCCGAAGCCACACTCCCATCTAACGAAAGAGCAGAGAAGATTCTGGGTGAAACAGATCAGGTTTTTGTAAAAGACGGAGAAAAATGCTGGTTTGTGAAACTGGGTAAAATCAGGCTTTTTGAATCTATGGGTAACTACGTCCGTCTTCATTTTGATGACCAGAAACCGTTGGTGTTAAAGTCACTCAACAACCTTGAAGAGCGCCTTGACCCGAATACCTACTTCCGCGCCAACAGAAAACATATCATCAATCTGCAATGGATCGAGAAGATTGAACCCTGGTTCAGCGGCGGTCTGCTGGTAACTCTTCAGGGTGGAGATAAAATTGAGATTTCCAGACGCCAGGCGATACGATTTAAGGAACTTATGAGTTTATAATACATCACCCCATACTTCAATTCCCAATGCATTTGACCAAATATCTGTTGCCCGCCCTTTTTATCGGCCTTATTGCCTGTAATTCTTCCACCAAACATGAAGATCAGCAAGCGCAGCAAGGCGTAGGATATGGCGAATTTTTAAAACAGCACTTCGGCAAATGTGATACCGTATCCGGCTCGGGAATTTATGCCGATATTGATGTTTGGCTACCTGCGGACACCACGATTGAAGCAGCCAGGAGTATTCGCACACAACTGAAAAAGAAGTTAGTGGAGCGCATCAATTCCTATTCCGACAGCGCAAGTATTGCTAAGAATCCGGAGGCAAAAAATAGTGTAAGCGAGGCCTTCGGAGTTTTTGAAAAAAATTACACCGATTTCAAAAAACAATTTCCCGAAGCACCGGGCTGCTGGTTTGTTCAGCTCAAAGGGGATACAATCATGTCGACAGGAAAGCTGTTGATATACAAACTGGATCACTTCGCCAACACAGGAGGTGCTCATCCGAATACGTTCAGATCCTTACATGTTTTTGATGCTGCTACCGGCACAGAAAAGGCAAGTAAGCTGTTCATCACTGACTCGACTGCCTTGCTGAAAAAAGTAGAAGCAGCGTTTCGTAAAATAGAAAAACTGGATGACTCCGTGAATCTGGAAGAGCAGGGTTATTTTCTTTCGGATCATAAATTCTTTATACCTGCCAACTATGTTTTCACAAAGGAAGGGGTTCTGTTTTATTACAACCCTTATGAAATTGCAGCCTACGCGCGAGGACCAATAGAATTCACAATTCCGTACAACGAACTGGAAGGAATTGTAAAGAAAGACCTCATTTTCTGATATCAGATCAGCCCTGCATCCATAAAGCTGAAGTATCCGTTATCCGAAAAGATGACGTGATCCAGAATCGGAATACCCAACATTTTACCTGAAGCAACAATTTGCTCAGTTAGTTGCTTGTCTGCCTGACTTGCAACTAACTGACCCGAGGGGTGATTATGAACAAGAATAACCGAACTTGCCAGGTTTTCTATTGCCTCTTTGAATATCATTCTGGCGTCTGCAATTGTACCTGAAACGCCACCACTGGAAATTCTCATCGCTTTCATCACAATATTAGCCTGATTAAGCAGCAGTATCCAGAATTCCTCGTGCCTTAGATCCATCAGATACGGCTTCATTTCGTCATAAATATCTTCCGGGCCTTTGATCTTTCTCTTGCGTTCAGCACCAGCATCCTTTCTTCTCCTCCCCAGCTCCAACGCGGCAACAATTGTAATAGCTTTTGCTTCACCTATCCCTTTATTTTTCATCAGATCTTTCACAGTTTGCCGGGCAAGATCATTGATATTATTCCCTACTGAGTTCATAATTCCTTTGGCTACATCTACGGCAGATAGCGATACAGTTCCGGAGCCAATCAGAATAGCGATCAGCTCTGCATCGCTGAGTGCTGCCTTCCCTTTAAGCAATAATTTCTCGCGCGGCCGGTCTTCTTCCGCCCAGCTCAGTATTTTATGGTGATTAAAATAGTCGTTTTCTTCCATAGCAGTTGTACTGGTAAACTATTTGCTACGACGTAATTTAAGGTGAAAGGTCATTGAATTAAACACCCAAAGATGTCAGTGCTGCACGGGCCTTGCTATCGATACTGTTCTTGTACTCGTATTTTTTATAACTCATTGCCAGCTTAAAATACTCAATCGCTTTTATCCTTTGCCCATTTTCTTTGTAGATATATCCCAGCTGCAAAGCAGAACTGGCGCCAAAGCCAACCGAGATTCCCTTGGTCAGATTAACACAACGGATGAAAAAAGGTATAGCCGCATTTTCTCTATCTGCTTTCTGTAAAATCCTGCCCTTTCTATAGTTAAATTCTGCCTTATCGTTCAATGTCGTAAAATTCGCCTCATTCACCTCCTCCAAAAACTCCGTAGCTGTATTCAAAAAACCGCCGTCAGTGGCATATCTTGATTTATACAACACTTTCTGAACAGCCATCATTTTGCCGGAAGTATAGTCATCCGCTACGCGTACAGCCAGTCTGTCAGCCTCTATTATCGCACTGCCTTCTGATTTAATTTTCTCAATAAAAGCCTTCGCTTCTGTATCCCGCCCGGCCAGCCATCGACACATAAACATCTTAAGATTACTATCCTTGATGTAGTTAAAACCCCTGTATCCTGACCGAAACCGCGAGTAGTAATTAAACGCCTTTTCATACTGACCAGACTGCAGTGCAATCTCACCCCTCAGGTAATCCAGAAAAGGAAATGCAATGTATGCCGGCCCGGTCGGAGCGTCTTGCAGCATATGTTCCGCCTCCTTACCTTTTGCTTCCTTCATCAGTGTAGTGGCAGCAAAAAAATGAAGCAGTAGATTATCAGGATTCGATTCGGCCAGTTGCTTTATCTTGCCAAGCTGCCGGCCATCCAGCTGCAAGGTATATGCATGCAATAGCAGGCTCATCAATTCCGCCTCCTGCCTGAACAAAGGTTCCTGATCAGCAACTGTCCGGAGCTCTTCGAGTCCCAATTCAATATTACCTCTGAGTCCCAGAATGCGCGTTACCCAGGTGTAGTTTTCCGGAACCGAACCAATCAATACATGCAGGAATCCCAAAGACTTAAGAGTCGGTAAAAAGGCAGGGAACTTCTTTTTATTTTCATCCAGCAGTTTGTAAGCTTTAATTACCTCCCACGCTCCACTCACCTCATTCCCAAACTTGATTTTCGCAAATGCCCAGTGGAGCCGTATTTCTGCCTGTAAAAAACGTTTATACGGAGAATCGTCAGGTAGTTTCCCTATTGCGGCCAGCCTTTCATCTTCTTTGGCACTCAGTTTTTTGTAAGCATCCCGATCTTCCGTAATCATCAGGGTATGCAGATCAGCATAATTGTCAAGATAAGGCACAAAAGCATTTATACTGTTAGCCCCCCTCTCTTCGTTAATGAGTGATTTTGCAGTCGTAATCCTTAATTTTTGTATCTCAAAATAAGCCTTCTGTAATTTGGGAGTGAACCTGACAGCATATTCCTGGGCAACGGCAGAGCCCCCTGCTAACAGAAACAAAAAGAAAAACGAAATGCTTAAACCGCATTTTCCTGTCCGGCCACTATAACTCATGGATTATATCTTATTTGGAAATCTATTGCTGTAAAACGAAAAAAGGTTGTCCGTAAAGACAACCTTTTAATCAATTCCTTTGCGTTATTATCTGCGCTGGTGAACAGGTGCCCCGCTCTCAACATCCGCGAAGATACGACCGCAGTGCTCACAAACGATCAGTTTTTTACGCTCACGGATGTCAGCCTGACGTTGTGGAGGTACTATACTGAAACATCCGCCGCAAGCTCCTCTTGATACATGCACTACTGCAAGACCGTTGATAGAGTTGTCACGAATCTTCTGATAAGATTTCAACAAACGCTCTTCAATTTTCTTCACGTGTTTTTCACGCTCAGCGATCAATTCTTTTTCCTCATTTTCGCTTTCTGAGGTAATTACCGAAAGTTCGTCCTTCTTAGCTTTAAGATCTTCGTTTCTTTCATTCAAACCATTTTCAGCGCGGTTGGCATCATCTTCTATCAATCTGATGCGAGCCTTTGCTTCGTTGATTTTCTTATCAGCAAGCTGGCCATCCAACTCCTGTAATTCAATTTCTTTGGTAATGGCGTCGTACTCGCGGTTGTTACGAACATTCATTTGCTGATCCTTATACTTCTTAATCAGCTTTTCACCTTCCTTTTGAGCACTTTTGAAACTATCAATTTCAGAGTTTAAGTTGCTGATCTCGCTTTTGAATTTTCCCAGACGAGTTTCAAAGCCTGCGATATCATCTTCAAGATCTCTCACTTCTTCAGGAAGATCGCCGCGCGTTTTTCTAATGTCGTCAAGGCTTGAATCAATTTCCTGCAATTTCAGGAGAGCGTCTAATTTTTGTGCGATTGTATTTTCCATGTATGTCTTTAATGGACTTGTTTCAATGCGTAATTTGGTGAAAGATGGTTTATCATCATGTAATATAACCCTAACAAATACCTTGCAGAATTAATTTCTAAACAAAATACCTGACTGGATTGGTATTGACATCCGACAAACAGAGTGCAAAATTACTAAAAATTCCTGATAAATAGTTATACAGTAAATCTTTAGTAAACACTTCACTTTCGTAATGCCCTATGTCACAGATCATAATATTATTCTCAGCATCAAAAAACTCGTGATACTTATAATCTGCGGTTACGAAAACATCTGCTTTTGCTCTCTTGGCAGCTCCTAAGAGAAAGCTTCCGGCTCCCCCACATACTGCCACCCTTCTGATTGTTTCGCCGGCTGGCGCAGTATATTTCACCACGTTAAGACTCATATTTTGCTTTAACATTGCCAGAAATTCTTCCGACGACAGCGGTTCGGACAACTCCCCCACTGCACCGGCACCTACTTCCTGGTTTTCATTTTCCAGAACCTGCAGGTAATAGGCTACCTCCTCATAAGGGTGCGATTCTCTCAGCGCACGCAGGATGTTTGCTTCTAAAAAAGCGGGAAACATTACCTCACTGCGGTGCTCTGTCACTTGCTCCTGTTCTCCTACTGTTCCGATAACAGGGTTAGCCCCATCGGCAGGCTTGAAGGAGCCTGTACCTTCCGTCTTAAAACTGCAATCGACATAATTACCGATCCGACCCGCACCTGCAGCAAACAGGGTATCCAGCACGGTCTGAGAATTTTCCACCGGACAAAAGAAAGTGAGTTTTTTGAGAATGTTCCTCTTCGGAGCCAGAATACGGAGATTCTGCAAGCCCAGCTTTTCTGCGATCATCGCGTTCACTCCGCTTGCCACATGATCCAAATTGGTATGAATTGCATAGATGGCCACCTGCGCACGGATTGCTTTGATCACCGTGCGCTCCACATAATTGTTTCCGTTAAACCTTTTGAGCCCCTTAAACACAATAGGATGGTGCGCGATGATCAGGTTGCACCCCTTACGCACCGCCTCTTCCACTACTTCCTCGGTTACATCCAGTGTGAGTAATGCGCCTGTAGCCTCGCCGTTGGGTTCTCCTACGATCAAACCTGCATTATCATAATCTTCCTGGTAAGCACCGGGAGCCCACTTTTCCAGCTCAGCAATAATATCTTTTATTTTCAACATTTTTTTTCAAAATACAACTTGTTAATAATCAGAACCATTCGATTCCAGGCGAAATTTATTTACAAATAAATAACAATTTTAAGCCCAAAGGTATTGCATTGAATCATAAAAGCACTACTTTTGCACCACGTTAAACGATAACGATCGGCAACGAAATCTGGTTTGGTAGTTCAGTTGGTTAGAATACATGCCTGTCACGCATGGGGTCGCGGGTTCGAGTCCCGTCCAGACCGCCAGAAAGTAACAAAAGCCTTTAAATCGAAAGATTTAAAGGCTTTTTCTTTTAGCATATACACCAATCTGTTTACCACAGCTATGGCGACCAGCCTCAAAACGGATCACTTTCCACCACAAACAATTCCTTGAAGCTTTCGCAAGCTTAAAAACTCATTGGAAAGTATCTGAAAGAAGAATCTTTGACAACCTCCGGGAATTTTACAACTATACATCATAGTTCCATTAATTCAGGTACGGCGTAGCTGATCGGAAGATATAAAGCCAAATTATAGGTAATGATTAAGTTTTGAATCCCGGTTCCATAAGCAAACTCCTGCCCCCCTGCGCTTATAAATATCTGCCAGTCTTTTTCAAAAAAAATAATCCCATCCAGCTGATAAACAATTCATTAGTTCGACACAGCCGTATTCAGTGAAAATAAATATCCGATGGATACAACCAAAGAGGAACTCCAACGCCTCTTTACATCGGGAAACCAATAAGCAGTAGAAAAAGTGATCTCTAGGCTGACAAATCCTGTCAAAGCCCGCGTAACTATGTAGCCTTAAGTTTATTACTAGCCGAAGGCTGACCCGCAATACCTATAAATACATCATACCCGCAATCTAATTTTACCCTGCACATGAAATTTGTATATCTTTTCCTATTCCTGGTTGTGGCTGGCTGCAAAGAGACCAGTATTGATCTCGACATCCCCTATGCGGGCGACAAGCTGGTTCTTTGGGGGAAACTCAAGAGCGGCTCTCCAATAAGGATACAGGTAACCAAAACCTTCAATCCTGTTGGAGCAGTTCCGGAAGACGTCACAGTTTCGGACGCAAAGGTGGAGCTCGTGGTGGATGGTAAAGAATCTATTGAGCTTTCTCCATTGATCAGTGAAAGTGGCATTTACGTATCTGATCACATAGTGCAGGCGGGAGCAACTTATATTGTTAAAGCTTCGGCTTCTGCACTGCCGACGGCTGAATCTGCACCGGTAGTTGTTCCCTTCGCTTTGCCGGATATTAAAGCTGTCAGAATCCGTAATGTCCCGGGCGAGATCAATCACCAGACACCTCAGGATTTAGTAAGTCTGTATTTTACAGAACAACAGCCTGATACAGAAAGACATTACTCCCTTACATTCATTTCTTACTATGGCAAAGATACTGTGGCTGCCAGCCCATATGGAGCCACGGATAATATCCCTGCCAAGGAAGAGGATTGCCATACCTGGTCAAGGGAGAAAATATCGACCTATTACAGTGAGGTTTTGAAACGTACATTCGATCGTTTTGCCCGGGTGTTTTTAATGAAAAGCAAATGTCTTCCTGATTCCAAGACGCCGATAAAATTCTATGTCGAGTCAGGTCAAGGCAATTTACAGATTAATCCACAGTGGGCGTCCAGGATTACCATGGGTATTGAAGTCGTTACCAAAGAGGCTTTTGATTACGCCAAAATAGAGCACGACCAACCCGAAGGTGTCGATCGCCTCGTGCTTCCTCCAAAAAGAGCTTTGACCAATATCAAAAACGGCTACGGGTTAATTTTTGCTTCTCACGAAAAGGTGATAGAAATACCATGATAAAATATTTAATAATTGCTCTTTTCCTGGTTAACGGTACACGTATTGCTTTTGCTCAGAAATTCATTGTCAGCGGTACTGTGCGCGACGCGGCAAATGGGGAGCTTCTTGTTGGCGCCACAGTCCGAGACAGTTTGTCGCAAATGGGCGTGCAAACCAATACTTACGGATTTTTTAGCCTCGAAATTCCCGCTAACAGCACGTCAATCATAGTCAGCTTTATTGGCTATGCTCCTGTATACATCCGTGATTTTGCCCAACAGAAATTCCCTTTGGATATCAGATTAACACAGGAAAATCTTCTCAGGGAGGTCACAGTGAAAGAAAACAAAAACATAGATGCGCCTATCGGAAGTTTATCTATTACGATGGATAAACTAAAATCTATACCGGCATTACTGGGTGAGGTCGACGTATTAAAAGCACTGAGTTATACTCCTGGAGTTTCTACAGGAACGGAAGGTAGCGCTGGCTTATATATCCGTGGAGGAACACCCGATCAAAATTTAATTTTACTCGATGAAGTTCCCGTTTATAACGTTACGCATTTGGGCGGCTTTTTCTCGGTTTTCAACCCGAATTCTTTAAAATCAGTTGACCTATACAAAGGAGCGTTCCCAGCCCGATATGGCGGCAGGCTCGCCTCAGTGATAGACCTGACAATGAAGGATGGCAACAACCAGAAATTCGGAGGGGAAGTTGGTATTGCCCTGCTCAACCAAAGTCTGACATTGGAAGGCCCGATCATCAAAAACAAGGCTTCCTTCATCGTATCCGGACGAGTTTCCACATTAGGGCTTTCCTCCCTGTTGCAACCCAGAAAGACAAGTGGATACGGGGAAACCAAAAAGTATCGCTTTTATGATCTTAACGCAAAATTCAACTATCAGCTTAACAAAACGGATCAAATCTACCTTAGCTTTTACAATGGCTTTGACAGATTTACAAACGGTGAGTGGAGTGCTATTAATGGACGGAAAACTGAAACGGCCGTGGGAAACAACTGGGGAAACACAACTGCAACACTACGTTATAGCAAAGTGTTTTCTCAAAAGCTTTTTGCAAGATTTATTCTGCTATATTCTAAATACACCAGCGAGCTGACCAATAATTTTGATGATAATCAACCTGATACAGATCCGGTCAGACTTTACAGAAATACCAATGCCGGAGTGACAGATGTAGGTAGCAAAGTTCAATTTGACTACTTCCTTTCCAATAGCGCAAATCTAAAGTTTGGTGCGGACCTCACCAGACATACCTTTAGCCCATTTGTAACAAACAGTAACTACAGTGGGGTACAGAATAATATCGGCAAAGAAAAGCTTCCAGCCACCCAACTGGACTTTTACGCGGATGTCAATATAAGCCTTACCCCTGGATTACATTTTAACCCGGGTCTCCGATACAGCTTGTATCATGTCAATAATAAGACATTTCATAACCCCGAACCTCGCCTGGGACTGAATTGGTCTCTGCCCGGCAGCTGGACAGTTAAAGGCGGATACGCAATCATGAATCAGTATGTTCATCTGCTCACCAACAATGGTTTTGGCTTCGGTTATGATGCATGGCTTCCTTCAACCGACAAGGTTACCCCTTCCGGAAGCTCGCAATTATCAATAGGATTTTATAAGAACATCCCCAAAGCAGGTCTGGAGCTATCTGTTGAAGCCTATACTAAAAAGATGACCAACCTGATTGACTATCCTGACGGCACCAATTTTACCGGTTTGCTTGCTGATTCCTGGGATGATATCGTAATCAAAAAAGGCATAGGACGTGTGAAAGGAATTGAGCTCATGTTGAGTAAAAAGACTGGTCGCTTCAATGGGTGGACGTCCTACACTTTGTCAAAATCGGAAAGAAAGTTCTCCGAAATCAATGATGCGAAATGGTTTCCGATGAAGTATGACAAACGGCATCAATTTACAGCAACTGCAAACCTTGATATTGGTAAAAAATGGAAGTTAAGTGCCAGTTTTATTTACCAAACCGGACATGCTGTTACTTTACCTGAAGCTGCTTTTATTACCAACAACAGCGACGGTCCCAGGTTTATCTATGATAAAAGAAACAACGCCCGAATGCCTGCATTTCACCGGCTGGATATTGGTGCAAGCAAATCTTTGTTAACTCCGCGCAAACGCAATGCAGAGCTGCGACTGGGCTTGTACAACGCCTATAATAGAAATAATCCTCTATACCTGGATCTTAAAGCGGAGCGCAACAGGGATTTTGTACCTACCACAATCGCAGTAAAGCAAGTTTCTTTTTTCCCAATCCTACCCTATATAGGTTACACGCTTAAATTTTAATTAAATATCAGCCATGAAGCCATTACGCCTCTTATCTCTTGCCAGCCTTTTGTTACTTACTCATAACCTGATTGCACAGGATAATGAAAACACCGAACGGATTGAGGTGTCATCAGATAATCCCACTTATAAGAACCTAAAAAAAGGAGATCTTACTTTTTCTTTGAATGTCTCTGCCAGTAATAGCAGGCATATAGCCGGCTGGTCTTTCACACCTCAGGCTGGCTATCTGGTTGCCGACCGTCTGGCCGTGGGACTACAGTTCTCTGTAGCCAATCGATTTTCAAAGATTGGAAGTGGTTGGATGAATCTGAAACGCGGAGGGCTGCGGGAATATGCTCTCACGCCGGAGGTATATGCCAGATATTATGTGCTTCCGTTTAGGTTTACTCCGTTTGTTCAATTGTCATCAGGTTACAACATCGGAAAATTTTCCATAGCAGATACATTTTCAGGCAACAAAGTAGGATTTAGTACCAATAATTTTGTCATGTTCGGAGCACTGGGTTTAAGCCTGAAGACAGGAAAGAACATCGGGATTCAGGCCCAATACAATTTGCCGTTAAGCGTAGATTCGCAGAAAAATTATATGATCAGAGGTAACCGGTTCCGGTTGGGATTATCAATCTATATCAAATAGTTTTTATAGTCATGAAGCTGGCCCAGCTAAACAGTCAGAAAGCAGGAAATGTCAAAAGTTGACTTTTTTCATTTCTTTCAATCGTATAATCGTAGCTTTGCGGCTTCAAACAATGAGAAGATGATTACAGTTGAAAATTTGGCCGTTGAATTCAGCGGTTCTGTCCTCTTTAGCGAAGTTTCCTTCGTTATTAACCCTACTGATAAAATTGCCCTGATGGGTAAAAATGGAGCGGGAAAATCCACAATGATGAAAATTATTGCCGGAGAGCAAAAAGCAAATCGGGGCCATGTGCGAGCGCCCAAAGATGCTGTAATCGCTTATTTACCGCAACATTTACTTACCGAAGATAACTGTACCGTTTTCGAAGAAGCGGCCAAAGCATTCAAGCAGGTGTTTGAAATGCGCGCCGAAATGGACAAACTGAACCTCGCGCTCGAAACACGCACCGATTATGAAAGCGATGAGTACATGGCGATCATCGAACAGGTAACCGAGCTGGGTGAGAAGTATTACCAGCTGGAGGATGTGAATTATGACGCCGAGGTGGAAAAAGCCTTGAAAGGATTGGGATTCAGGCCGGAAGACTTTCACAGACAAACCAAGGAGTTTAGTGGAGGTTGGCGTATGCGTATTGAGCTTGCGAAGATACTGTTGCAAAAGCCTGATCTTATCTTACTGGATGAACCTACAAACCATATTGATATTGAGTCCGTAATCTGGCTGGAAGACTTTTTGGTAAATAAGGCCAATGCAGTAATGGTGATTTCTCACGATCGTGCCTTCATCGACAATATCACCAACCGCACGATTGAGGTGACAATGGGGCGTATTTTTGACTATAAAGCCAACTATTCGCACTATCTGGTATTACGTGAAGAACGAAGATCTCATCAGATAAAGGCTTATCAGGAACAGCAGAAAATGATTGCAGACAATATGCAATTCATTGAACGCTTCCGCGGAACCTACTCCAAAACCAATCAGGTTTCCTCCCGCGAACGCATGTTGGAAAAACTGGAAATCATTGAAATTGATGAAATTGATAATTCAGCATTAAAACTTCGCTTTCCACCTTCCCCAAGATCAGGAGACTACCCTGTTACTGTGAAGGATGTATCCAAATCCTACGGAGACCAGGTTGTATTTAAAAATGCGAGCATGACTATTTCCAGAGGAGAAAAAGTCTCGTTTGTAGGTCGAAACGGGGAAGGTAAATCGACGATGATTAAGGCGATCATGGGGCAGCTGGACGTTGAAGGGACCTGCCAGCTTGGTCATAATGTCAAAGTCGGATATTTTGCACAAAACCAGGCGTCTTTATTAGATCCGAATATGACGATCTTCCAGACGGTGGACGAGGTTGCCGAAGGAGATGTAAGAACCCAGATCAAAAATATCCTGGGAGCTTTTATGTTTCAGGGTGAGGATATTGACAAAAAAGTAAGTGTGTTGTCTGGTGGAGAGAAAACGCGACTTGCCATGGTGAAGTTACTGCTGGAACCTGTAAACCTGTTAATCCTCGATGAGCCGACAAACCACCTGGATTTGAAATCCAAAGATGTTTTGAAAGAAGCACTAAGGAACTTCGATGGTACCCTGGTGCTTGTATCTCACGATCGTGACTTTTTACAAGGTCTGTCTCAAAAAGTATTTGAGTTCAAAGACAAACGCGTAATCGAACATTTTGAGACCATTGATGCTTTCCTTGAACGGAACAGGATCAAGAGCATAGCAGATTTGCAGCTGGCGAAATAGATATTGACATATAGCCTGACAACCTTTATTTTTCAGGAAGTCAGGCTATATAATTTATTTACCGACGTCACCTTTTCGGGTGTTTGATGTTAGTTCTGTTAATATATATGCCATTGAAGATATACTGGAACCGGCAAACTCTTACTATCGACTCCAGTCTTATGATTTTCAATATTGAAATCCCATTCTACAGAGCGGTATTTCTCAACCTTATCAATTTTCCATTCATCTCATCGGAAAGAATGTAAAGTTTGCCCATGGGGCTTTGAGCTACCTTACGCAGTCTCAACCGATCGTCAACAAACAATTCTTCAGCACTTCTGATTCTTTCGCCGTCTACAGAGATTCGCCACAAACTACCCCTGGAGAGCCCTCCAATGATCAAATTTCCATTCCACGCCGCAAATTCATTCCCTTCATAAAAATGTAAACCAGTGGGCGCAACTGTATGCAACCAGGACCAAACAGGATCAGTGTAAACATTTTGCGAGATCGGTTCAGGTGCAAACCCGGCGAAGCGATACTTGCCTGTCGTCTTCATAGGCCAACCATAATTCGCTCCGGCGCGCAGCACATTTATTTCATCCCCCTGATGAGTCCCGTGTTCAGTAAACCATATCCTGCCGGTTATCGTGTTCAGAGCAAGTCCCTGAGCAGCTCTGATACCTAAGGCATAAAGGCCGGGAGTTGATTTCCCGCCAAAGTATGGGTTATCTTCCGGAATTGACCCGTCAGAATTTATGCGATAAATTTTACCTCTCTTATCTTCAACATTTTGAGCTATCGGCAGAGCCGGCTCATCTTTTTCAGTAAACAACCTCTCTCCGATAGTAAAATAGAGTTTCCCGTCCTTTCCAAATACCATCCCACCTCCATAGTGGTGGCGTTCAAAGGTGCGCGGCTCTGCCACAAAAAGAACCTTAATCTGTTGTAGAGAATCATTCAGCAGCAATCCTCTGATGATTTTAGTGGTTTTCCCTTTTGCAGTCTGCGACGCATATGAAAGATAGATGAATTTGTTTTGTTTAAAATCAGGGTCAAGCACTACTTCAAACTTGCCTGAGTTATCGCCAGGATGATAAAAAGCAACGCTATCTGCAATGTCTGTAGGGAAGCCCTTTATCGTTATTTTTTCCTTTTTCTGTAAATCTACCTTAACAAGGTCACCCTCCTTCTCAGAGATCAACGCCTCAGTTTCGGACAAAAATGCTATGCTCCAGGGGCGCTTCAGCCCGTCAATAACAGTTTCCTTTTCAACTTTTATTACATTCGCGTCAAATATTTGGTGCGCCTTTCGGGTAGATACTTTATCGGCGATAACCCAACCTTCGTTGGTTTTCATCAAATTGAAATAGTCGGTAAAGAGATCCTTTGCAGTACTGATTTCTACCTTAGCACTACCCATGTTGTCTGTAACATCAACAGCCACTATTCGTGTAGTCAGATTTGCCGGTCTCTGCCTCGGTTTGAACAAGCTGAGATACTGTCCTTTTGAGAAAACTATAAATTTCCCATCCCGGAAGTTTTTTAAGTGACAGGATTCATGCATGGCCTTACTTAACTTAACTGTATCCCCGGTCGCCCAGCCGTCGAAGTATTGTTGAATAGTATTTTCTATCAATGCTCTTTCGGTGGGGGCTTCCTGCGGAAACGCAAAAAAAGAAGTGGTAAGCAGGCTTAATAATAAGGCAATTTTCTTCATTGGAAAAGTATTTTTCAAGATCTGAGAAATGAATAATTTGTTTCCCAAAAGTGATATATACTTTAACAATCAAAGTGCTATGAGCAGAATTCCGTAGTACGAATTTATAAATTGAGAGTTATCGACTTGCGGTAGGTACTGGGTGTCAACCCTTTAATTTTTTTAAAAGCAGCAAAGAAAGTTGACTTGGAATTAAATCCCACCTCTTCACCTATTGCATCTATGGTTAGATTCGTTTCCTCCGACAATATTTTGCAAGCCTCATTTATGCGGTATTCATTGACAAAATGTGTAAAATGCTTTCCGATATTATCGTTCAGTATCTGCGATAACTGATGCCCTGAAATGTTAATCTCTTTCGCCAGTTCATTTAGCTTCAGGTTAGGATTTCTGTATATTTCAGTATCTGTCATAATCCTTTCCAAACGTGCTATTATCATTTGGGCATCTTCTAAACTGAGCTTTCTATCCACATATTTCGAAGAAGACAGCGACGATAAATCATCCGTTTTCCTGCGATAGAGCAGTGTAAAGGCGATGAGGTAGATAATAAGCGAAAAATACAAGGCCGCTGAAATGTAACTTCCTTTGGTGATGTTTAAAATAGACCAGACATACAAAATGAACAGTAGCATTACGCCTCCGCAAATTGTCAGAACCCATTTTTCATAAGGTTTCACATTTTCCTTACGAACTAACTTTTGAAGTATTGGTATTAATAACAATCCCGACAATGCAATGTACATGCCCCATTGCAGATAAATAAGAGGTATTATGTATTGTCGCCAGAGTTGAGGAAAGCTATCATACGGATAAATTGTACCCCCAAAAATGATAAGGAAAAACCAAAAAATGATTTGTCCAATCCAGATTTCCGGCATTCTTCGGACCTGTCTTACTTCAGAGCTAACGAAGAAATACAGCAAAGGGCCAATCAGCAAACAAGCAGTTAAGCCTACTTGCAGGTATATTTTGGGTAAATTATAATCAAAATTGTACGCTACCGATTTACCGATTCTGATACTTAGCATCACCAACAAAGCCCCCAACAGGTAATTGGACAAGTACTTTTTAGGAGTAAGAAAAATGAAATAAACACCAAGGATTAGGCCATTGAAAGCCCCTAACAAACTAAAGAAGAATAATATTTTATGGCTAAAACTCATACAATTTTCTTTATCAGACCAAATATACAGACTTGTAACCATTAACGGTATGCCTCACAAGACTAGGGTACCGTCATTCCATATATGCCTTCTCGTGGTAAACGTCAGAACCTTTTTATCAAAGGTTCTGAGAGCAGCATAGTCTTCGCCCTGTTCTGTGTCCTCACAGAACAGAAAAAATAAGAACTTTGCAACTGTACGCTCCCTCTACAGCATTCTCACCTCTTCTTTACCCAAAAATCCGGCGCTCCTTACTTCACCACTCCCCTGAAAGCCATACCTTACACCCACAATTTTTCCCGGATCCTTTTCAAACTGTCCGGTATAGGCCTGCTTGCCATTTACAAAAAGTGTCACCTGTTTATCTTTGACTTCGCAACGTACTTTTGCCCAGTCGGTAAAGTCAACGCCCAGACCGGACAGGTCGTTGGTTTTTCCTGAAACGGCTAAATCGGAGAAAGACAGACCCAGTTCACCTACACATCCTTTCGCTGAAAGCTGCATAATATGTACACCATTCGAGCACAGCAGCATAATCATCGTTTGCTGACAAACAGCACTACCATGGTTGAAGGTACTTTTCAATTCAGTTTCGAAGGTAAAATTGCTGGCTGAAAGATTGCCCATTGGTTTCACATAATGCAGGCTTACCGACGGAACCACCTTCTGTAAATCAACGCCCTGCTTTACAAGATCTGTTTCTGTAACTGCCACCACACCATTTTTCCTGATCTGCTGGTCTTTGAAATATACCGGAATGGAATCTCTGTTTATCGTCCCTAGCCATCCTTGTGTTGTGATATACAGATCATGCTCTTTCACTATGGAATCGTTCAAAACCAGTTTGGCGCGAAAGTAGCCGGGATAATAATAGGTACTAGCGTAATGCTGATTGTTCTTATCTACCCGGAAACGAAGCCTTGGATTCCAGCTTTGTTGTATAAAAACACTATCCGCATTCGAGTCAGCCGCATTGTAATTAAAAATGACAGTATTAGGCAGCCCCTGCGCAACCGGACGACTTCCAAAGGTAATCACTCCATACTCCAACCGCTTTTCCCCATTGCGGAATGCCCAATTGCCTGTTAAAAAGACAGTAATAAAAAGTACAGCAATCCATATCCAGTTGGCCTGATTCAACAGATATTTAGACCTTGGTAAGGAAGGCGATATCGGCTCTGTATTTTGAAGTACCTGATTCTCTGCCAACGGAAGCGGTTTACGAAATTCTCTCCAGTTTTCGTATCCCAGAAACCTCGCCAATGTATTCAGGGTAGTGGCTGTCGGAGCACTGTCATAATGTACTTTCCCCCACAGACGTTTTAGGGTACTTGTGCTTAACGCAACCCCAGTTTCATCAGCAATACGTTCCCTGACTGCGTCAAAATCCTGATTCTGCCAATGCGCACTACTCCCCCAACCCAATTTTTCTTCAATCAGGATCAAACACTTCGCAAGCTCTTCTCTCTCATCTAACATTGATAATCAACATGATATAACTTGAACCATTTTGAACACATCCTGATGATTTGTTTTTCAAACCATTTAACACCTTTGTTCCGTCAATTTCAAACCGATCAAAATTACAAAATCTACCATGAAAAAATCGTTAGTATTTACCCTTGCATTATGGATCTTTCAATGTCATGTACTGCTCGCTCAGGAAGATAAATCCAAACGTCCCAGCCCACCTGCAGTAGCAGAACAAACCGTTAATGGTACAACCATCAACATCTCGTACAGTCAGCCCTTTGTTAAAGGACGAGATGTCTGGGATCCGGCAGGACAAGTAGCTCCATTTGGGAAAATATGGCGGACAGGTGCCAATGAAACCACCTCTATTACATTTTCAAACGACGTTCAACTGGAAGGGAAAGCCGTCGCTAAGGGCAATTACGCGCTTTTCACCATTCCCGGCGAAAAGCAGTGGACTATCATTCTCAACAAAACAATCAAATGGGGGGCTTTCAGCTATAAGGAAGACGAAGACATTCTTCGGGTTACAGTTCCGGCAAAAAAAGTAAAAAGCTTTCAGGAAAAGTTTAATATTACTATTAGCCCCAAAGGCATCATCTCGCTCAACTGGGCAGAGCTAAAGGTTGAATTTAAAATCATAACCCCAAAAGGGACTGCCAGCAAAGGAGTAGGTCATGCGAAATCTGCAGTCAGAACAATTAACCTCGTCCAAATTGCCAAACAAAGTGGTTATAAGCTGGAAGGCAGAACCGTTAAAGTACTACCGGATGACCAGGGAGTTCGGCTGGACGAAAGACCTGAATCAGGCGGAGGTATTGCATGGCTGCCAGACACTGAATTCAGTGAAGGAACCATTGAAGTAGACATTCGTGGTAAAGATGTACTTCAGGGCAGCTTCGTTGGTATTGCTTTTCATGGGTCCGGTGCAAAAGACTACGACGCCATCTATTTCCGCCCGTTCAATTTTCAGACTACAGATCCTGTTCGCCGGATACATGCCGTGCAATACATCTCCCTGCCCAATTACGACTGGCCGCTACTCAGAAAGGATTTCCCTGATCAATATGAAAAAGGAATTAATCCCGCTCCCCAAGCCAATGATTGGGTACATGCGCGCATTCTGGTAGAAAAAGATTCTGTACACGTGTATGTAAACAATAATCCTGAGCCAAGTCTGACAGTCGGACTGCTCAACAAGCGCCATAAGGGAAGCGTTGGGCTTTGGGTTGGCGCGGGTTCCGGAGGAGATTTTGCAAATTTGAAGATTAGCAGATGATAGTTCTCACTATGGACTTCTTACTACCAAGACCTGTGTCGTCAAAGAACTCCTATTCAGCCTCAGTCCCGTGGAGACATGGGCCAAGGCAGGAGCTTCCTACTTAACGTTCTTCCTTCGGTTACGCTGAAAATCTTCTAACACGAATCCGCCCAAACCCTGCAGGTTGCTGTAGTAAGCGCGGCCGTTGTTAATCTCTGTAAAATTCTGAACAAATTGCTTCAAATAGGGATCCGTAGCGATCATGAAGGTTGTAACAGGAATATCCAGTTTACGGCACTGCGCAGCGAGAGTGAGTGTTTTATTGATTATTTTCCGGTCCAGACCGAAGCTGTTTTTGTAATAACGGATACCTTCCTTCAGGCAGGTCGGTTTCCCATCAGTGATCATAAAGATCTGCTTGTTACGCGTTTTCTTCCGACGCAGAATATCCATCGCCAGTTCCAGCCCTGCTACAGTGTTCGTATGGTAGGGTCCTACTTCAAGATAAGGCAAATCTTTAAGCTGAATCTGCCATGCATCGTTACCAAACACAATAATGTCCAGGGAATCCTTAGGATATTTGGTGCGGATCAGTTCCGCCAGGGCAAGAGCAACTTTTTTCGCAGGGGTAATCCGGTCTTCTCCATACAGAATCATCGAATGGCTGATGTCAATCATCACAACAGTGGAAGTTGTAGTTTTCTGCTCCCGCTCCACAACTTCCAGGTCATTTTCCATCAGCATAAAATCGCCGATCCCATGATTCACCTGTGCATTTTTAATGGACTCGGTCATCGCAATCTGATCCAGTGTATCTCCAAACTGAAAATTCCGCACATCACTGCTAAGTTCATCACCCGAACCCATATGTGGTGTATGGTGATTACCGCCGGACTTCGATCTTTTTAACTTTCCAAAAATCTCATCCAACGCACTCTTGCGTATACTTTTTTCAGCTTTAGGCGTCATAATCAGCTGACCTCCGCCTTCTCCCTTTTCTTCCGTGATATAGCCTTTCTTTTTGAGGTCATCAAAAAAATCACCTATTCCGTAAGAATCATTGGTAAGGTTGTATTGTCTATCCAGCTGACTAAGCCAGGACATAGCCTCTCCTACGTCACCAGAAGTCATCAGCAGTAGCTGCTGAAAAATATCTAAAAGCTGATCGAACTTGTTGTTCCCGCTTTGCTGGGCTGGCTTGAATTTTGAAAAAAGATGTCCGCGCATGAGAATTCCTGTTTATAAACCGGCGATCCAATATATATTTTTTACAAGACAAACGGCTACTTTCAACAATTGAAAGTAGCCGTAATTTATTCATTTCAGAAAATGAGTACTAAGCCTCCTCTCCGCAATATTCTTCGAAAGCCATTTGCAAGTGCTGAGCAATCATTTCAGCCGAGCGACCTTCAATATGATGGCGTTCTACAAAGTGAATCAACTCACCATCTTTGAAAAGCGCAACAGCAGGAGATGATGGAGGATATGGCAAAGTGTATTCACGCATTTTAGCAACAGCTTCCAAATCAGCACCTGCAAAAACAGTTGCAAGATGGTCTGGCTTGATCTCACTGCGTGTAACTGCAGCGCGAACACCCGGACGGGCAGCACCAGCTGCACAACCACATACAGAATTGATTACAACCAATGCCGTTCCTTTGGTATTCTGCATAAAGTTATCAACCGCTTCAGCAGTTGTCAAATCCTGAAAGCCGGCATCTACCAATTCCGCTTTCATCGGCGCCACTAGGTGTGGAGGATACATATTTTTATCAGTTTAAAGTTAAAAAGCCGTGAGCTATTAGCGGAGAGCAATCAGCTCTTTTGCTTTAACACTCACTATAATTAAAAAAGTCAAATACTACTTTATAAGCTATAAGTTCCGGATTCCTTTACCCCTAACCCTTAGCCCAACAACCTACATAAACCCAAGTTCGAGCTTTGCTTCCTCAGACATCATCTCAGTTGAATAAGGCGGATCAAATGTCAGTTCCAGACTTACATCATTTACACCTTCCACTTCTCTGATCTTCTGCTCTACTTCACTGGGCAAAGTACCTGCCGAAGGACATGAAGGCGATGTCAATGTCATCGAAACAAAAACATTATTCACCGGGAAAATCTTCAGATCGTAGATCAGCCCCAGCTCATATACATCCACCGGAATCTCCGGATCATAAACCTGTTTGATGGCTCTGATAACCTCTTCTCTTAAATCCGATTCTGACATTGTATATATGATAATGCAGGTTGTAAATTATTTTAATTTGCCTCAGTACGTGCCTGGAAAGCCACTCCGTAGGCCCTCATTTGTTTCAGCATAGCAGCCAGACCGTTAGACCGTGTCTGAGCCAGATGCTGATGAAGCCCGATCCGATCCATAAAGTAAATATCGGCTTGTGCTATTTCCTCAGGGGTATGCCCCGAAAGTACCTTCACAAGCATATTCACAAGGCCTTTCACAATAATGGCATTACTATCCGCTTCAAACTTTAGTTGGTCTCCATCCATGTAAGCGTGCAACCACACCAACGACTGGCAACCTTTAATGATGTTCTCTTCGGTTTTATACTGCTCACTAAGATCCGGGAGTTGTTTTCCAAGATCAATGATGTATTCGTACTTGCTCTCCCACTCATCGAACAGTTCGAAATCTTCAATTAGTTCGTCCTGTGCTTCGTTTATTGTCATAAATGATACTTCTTGTTTTAATCCGGGTCAGCGAAAATTGGTCTTAACTAAGCATCCTTTTCACCTTCTGCAAACCGGCGATAAAGCGGTCAACTTCCTCTATCGTGTTGTAAACAGCAAAAGAGGCTCTTGTGGTTCCTGTAATGCCAAATCGTTGCATTAATGGCTGTGTGCAATGGTGTCCCGTACGCACTGCGATTCCCTGCTGATCAAGCAAAACTCCGATGTCCTGATGGTGGATTCCATCAATGACGAAAGAAATAACGCTCACTTTATCTTTTGCATTTCCGATAATACGCAGCCCCTCGATATCCAGTAAGGCCTCGGAAGCATATTTCAACAGATCATCTTCGTGCGCTGCGATATTTTCTTTTCCTAACGCATCCACATAATCCAGTGCAAACCTGGCAGCGACTACATCCGCAATATTCGGCGTACCAGCTTCAAATTTATAAGGTAGCTCGTTGTAGGTTGTTTTGGCAAATGTTACTTCCTTGATCATCTCCCCACCTCCACGGTAGGGCGGCATGGCATCCAGAATCTCCTTTTTACCATACAAAACACCCATTCCGGTTGGTCCGTATATTTTATGCAACGACATGGAATAAAAATCGCAGTCCATATCCTGTACGTCAATGGTGAGGTGTGAACTCGACTGAGCACCGTCCACAAATGTAACAGCTCCTGCTGCGTGCGCCTTCTGAATAATTTCCTTTACCGGATTGATTGTTCCCAGCGCATTTGAAACGTGCACTACAGAAACAATCTTTGTACGTTCCGTCAGCAGCTTCTCGTATTCGTCCATCAAAATCTCCCCATCTTCATTAATAGGAATCACTTTCAGAATACATCCCTTTTCTTCACAAATCATCTGCCAGGGCACAATGTTGGAGTGGTGCTCCATCGTACTGATAATGATTTCATCACCTTCCTTCAGAAACCGGCGTCCGTAAGTCTGCGCTACCAGATTGATACTGTCTGTGGTACCGTAGGTAAAAATAACCTGCTCAGCCAACGGCGCATTGATGAACTTTTGTACACGCCGACGGGTATCTTCGAAAGAAGCTGTAGCTTTTTCAGCCAGGTGGTGAATACCTCGGTGAATATTGGCATTAGAATGCTCATAGTAAGCAGCCAGCGCGTCCAATACCTGTTTGGGTTTTTGTGTAGTAGCAGCATTATCGAAGTAAACCAGCTGTTTACCATTCACAACTTCGTTCAGTATTGGAAAATCATTTCTGACAGAGGTGATATCAAGGATATTTCGGGAAGCTATCATGATTTGTATGTCGGTAACGGAACTGCGCGGGGATTTTCAGGTGCAGATTCCAGGTCTGTCAATCAATTGTAATTGAAAATCTCAGTTAAAAAGTATCCGGACACAGTTGTGATCACCAAAGTGATCTTCGTTTGCATCCGGATTCTCTCTCAACTTTTTATAAAATCGAAAGCTTTTCTGCATCTTATAGCAGGAAAGCCATTATTACTCTTATTTTTTGCTTAGTTTCTCAGCAATTACATTTTCAAGATACTCACGTATCGAGTCAATTTTGATCTGAGAAATTACATCAGCACAGAAAGCATACATCAGTAATGACATTGCTTCATTCTTTGAAATACCTCTTGAACGCATGTAGAACAAAGCTTCCTCGTCAATCTGACCTGTTGTGGTTCCGTGAGAACATTTCACATCATCCGCAAAGATTTCAAGCTGCGGCTTGGTGTTCATGCTGGCTTCTGTCGAAAGCACGATATTTTTGCAGGACTGAAACGCATTCGTTTTCTGAGCATCTTCACGAACAAAGATTTTTCCGTTGAATACACCCTTTGATTTATCACGCAGAATTCCTTTATAAAGCTCGTTGCTTTCCGAATTAGGCTTACGGTGATCAGCAATAGTATGATTATCAACATGCTGAGAACCATCCGGAAAATAAAGACCATACATATGCGCATCGCAATACTCTCCGTCCAAAGCAATATTCAGGTTATTACGGGTGAATTTACCATTCAGCGTAACTGTTCCTGCATAAAAATGCGATTTGTCCTTCATGTTCACCTGCGTGGTACCGATATGGTAGGCATTTTCGCTTTCGTTCTGCACTTTATAGTACTCCACGTGCGCATCACGCTCCACAAATATTTCAGTCACCGCGTTGGTAAATGAGCGCTGTTCTCCCAATGTACGGAAAGCTTCAGCCACTTTTACCTGTGCATTTTTACCAACCACGATAATATTACGAGGCTGACTTGCTACATTCTCCTCACGTGCATCGCTGATAAACCTCAGAATAACAGGCTGTTCCACCACCTGATTATCAGGAACGTGAATAAACAAACCATCCAGGGTAAAAGCTGTGTTTAGTGCAGTAAATGCCTCTGATTCGTCTGTCAGTTCATTGAAATAACGATTCACCAGTTCAGGATTCTGCTTGTACGCATTCTGAAGGGAATCAATAATGATCTTTTCTGTTGAAGAAACGATACTTGAAAGCTCAGGCTTGTATTGTCCGTTCACAAAGTACAGAATGTTAGCCACTTGCTCAGGAATACGAAGATCCTGCAAGTCTGCCAACTGCAACGAACTATCTGCATTAAAGTGATAAGATTCGCTGATCAGCTCCTTTACATTGCTGTATTTCCACTCCTCATTTCTGACCGTCGGGAAACCCAGCTCTTCAAAACGGTGAATTGCAGCACGTTTTTTCTGGTGAAAAGCCGAGCTTGCTTCTCCGTTCATCAGCGATTCCCTCACCTGAAAATCAGCTAATAATTTTGTTTTTAAATCTATTGTTTCGGTACTCATTCCGTAATAAAGTAATTGGTATAGGATTGGTATTCAGAGCGACTCATGGCTTTTGCCGGAATCTGATCAGCCTACTTCTTCTACTTCTGCTTTAATCCAATCGTAGCCTTTTTCCTCCAATTCCAAAGCGAGTTCCTTAGGACCCGACTTCACAATGCGGCCTTTGTAGAGTACGTGAACAAAATCAGGAACGATGTAATCCAGCAAGCGCTGATAGTGCGTCACTACGATAGCCGAACGGTCCGGAGAACGCAGAGAGTTTACACCTTCTGCAACAATACGAAGCGCATCGATATCCAATCCTGAGTCTGTTTCATCCAAAATAGCCAGCTTTGGTTCAAGCACAGCCATCTGGAAAATTTCATTACGTTTTTTCTCACCACCGGAAAATCCTTCATTCAAAGCACGCTTCAAAAGAGAATCGTTCATACTTACCAGCTTTGCCTTTTCACGAACCATTTTCAAAAACTGAGCTGCATCCAATGGATTTTCTCCTTTGTACTTGCGGATCTCATTTACGGCAGTTTTCAGGAAATTGATCGTAGTTACACCCGGAATTTCAACCGGATATTGGAAAGCAAGAAAAATACCTTCAGCAGCTCTCTCTTCAGCAGCAAGCTCCAGTAAATCTTTTCCGTCAAATGTTACACTTCCACCAGTTACTTCATAGTCCTCTCTTCCTGAAAGAACCGAAGCCAAAGTACTTTTTCCTGAACCGTTAGGGCCCATGATCGCATGAACTTCACCCGGCTTCACTTCCAGATTGATTCCTTTTAATATTTCTTTGCCTTCAATCGAAGCGCGCAATTCATTAATAGAGAGCATAATTAATTTATACTTTAATATGTAGTCCGTGGTATTTTACCGCAAAAGTAGTAAGGAATGACGGTATATGAAAATCGCCGACGGACGGGTGATCTTAATACTATACTTTCTACAACCTTTTTAATATTATCCCCGTTCCTTTATTTCGAGATATTTGACGTCCAATTGCTCAGGCTCCCCTTCCACGCTGTGATTAATTTCAATAATAGCTTTTACTTTGCGCCATGAGCATTCCTCAGAATAAACTATGAAAGCGACCCATTTTACGTCTTCCAAAATACATGTAGCCACAGAAACAGCTACTTTAAAAAGATTACTGGTACACAGTCCCGACCGCGGTTTGGGAAAAGTAGTGCCATCTAAAGCCCAGGACTGGCTCTTTGAAGACATCGTGCACCTAGACACGATGCGTAGAAGTGAATATGATTATTATATCAAATTGTTGCTCTACTTTCTGGACCCAGCCAAAATCAAGGGAAAGCTGAAGGAAATCGACGCCGACACCTCACGCGCCTTTTACATTCCGGGTACCGAAACATATTTCAACTCCGACAAAGTCATTGACATTCAGCAATTGCTGGGAGAGATTCTTAAAAATGATGTCGTCAGGGTTAAACTGACCGCTGCAATATGTGGTATTGAGAAATGTACCTATCATACCCAGAGAGAACTGGATGCAGTAGATGCTCACGAGCTGGCCAAGATTTTCATTTCCGGGTCATATGCCGACGACAGGATGTTGTTTGCCCCACTTCCGAATCTGATCTTTATGAGGGACATCGGAATTGTGATCAATGACCATATACTATTGAACAAACCTGCAAAAAGCGCACGCACCCGAGAGTCTATTTTGGCGCAGTTTGTATTTTTCTACCATCCCATCTTTGCACATATCAGGGAAAAAATTCTGGAAATACCCGATAACGAGAGACATTTTCTGTTACCCGACGATGAAAAGGCAAGTGACTATCATAAATGCACGCTGGAAGGTGGCGATGTAATGATGGTGGCTCCAAGACATTTATTGATCGGTTGCAGCGAAAGAACTTCGATCTACGCTGCTCAACAGGTCATGAAAATGCTTTTTGAAAAAAACATTGTAGATACTATTACGATTATCAAAATCCCAAAAAAAAGGGATTACATGCATATCGATACGATCTTCACTCAGGTCAAAAAGAATATCTGGGTACTACTCGGTTCGCTCGCGCGAGTTGGGGATGAATCCCGCAAAAAGGACGTACTACACTTTTTTGGTCCGCAAACTACAGGCAACGAGTTCAAAATACTTCAGTTTATCAAAGGACTTGAACATAAACCTATTGAAATAGAAAACCTGGAAGATTTACTGACAGACATCAGCAGAAACGACCTGGGCGCCACAGAAGACGTTAAATTTATTTATTCAGGCAATAACGAATTCCCGTACGGAGAACGTGAACAGTGGACCGACTCTTGTAATCTGTTGGCGTTAAAAGATGGCGTTGTGGTTGGCTACGATAGAAATGACAAAACACTGGAAGCATTTACTAAGGCTGGTTTCAGGATCATCAGCGCCAGTGATCTGATCAATGAATTTGAGCAGGGAACACTCTCGCCCGAAACACTGACGGACACCTTTATCACACTTCCTTCCGCTGAGCTTTCCAGAGCACGGGGAGGTTCGCACTGTATGAGTATGCCCCTGTTACGTGAATAAAAATCTAGGAATAAGAACATTTGATTTGTAAATTGCAGTAACAGCTAACCACCGACTCCTATGAGAACTATCACTTCAACAGCACAAATTCAGCCCCAATCCACGGCTCAGATCATGATGATCCGGCCCGCACAATTCGGTTTCAATGCTGAAACAGCGGCAAGTAATGAATTCCAGGATGCCAGTCTGCAAGGAACAGAGGAACATGAAGTTCAGAAGTTGGCGCAGGAAGAGTTTGACCTGATGGTTTCCCAAATGGAAAAGACAGGTGTGAATGTCCACATCTTTGAAGATAATGAAGATTTGCACCGCCCCGACGCGGTATTTTCCAATAACTGGGTTTCATTTCACCAGAGCGGCAAGGTCGTTCTGTATCCTATGATGGCTGAAAACCGTAGAAATGAACGTCGCAGGGATATCATAGAAGAACTCGAAAAAAACTACAAAGTCGAAGAAATTATTGACCTGACTTATTTTGAGAAGGAAGGCAAGTTTCTGGAAGGAACCGGAAGTATGGTGCTCGACAGAAGGTATAAAATTGCTTACGCCTGCTTGTCTCCTCGTACACATCCCGATGTACTGAATGCTTTTGCAGATGCGCTTGGATATGAACTGGTTATGTTTTCAGCTTCTGACGAGAATGACAAAGCCATCTATCATACCAATGTGATTATGTGCGTGGGAGATATCTTTGCCATTGTTTGTCTGGAAGCAATCAAAGATCCCGACGAACGTTTCCTGGTGCGCTCTACTCTTGAAGAGACCAACAAGTATGTTGTGGAAATCTCCCTGGAACAGGTACATCATTTTGCGGGCAATATGCTGATGATCAGAAATCGGGATCAGGACAAATTTCTGGTCATGTCAACCCAGGCATACGAATCCCTGACCAAAACCCAACGCGAAATTCTAAATGATTATGCCCGAATCATACACAGTGATCTATCAGTAATAGAACATCACGGTGGGGGTTCTGCGAGATGCATGATGACAGAAATTCATTTGCCTAAGAAATAGGCATTTAACCATCAACAAACAGGCTCGCAGGTCAATTCCTGCGAGCCTGTTTGTTGAATTTATAAGATTGAGTTAATCTTTCAAATCCGCCTCTACTTTATCAATCTTAGCCTTTGTTTTGGCTTTGAAATCATCCCATTTTTCGGCTGTTTCTGCCTTTGTGTCGTTCCAGGAAGCCTTCAGCTCATCTCTCTCTTTATTAAGCTCCTTTTTACGCTCCTGCCATTTTGCCTTTTCTTTGGCAGTAGCCTTGTCCATTTTGGCATCTGCTTCCTCTATTTTTCTGTCGATTTTGGCAACTGCGTTATCGATATCAGATTTGAGTGCGTCTTTGTCTTCTTTCACTTTATCCTCAAATTCGTTGCCTGCCTCTTTGATATCTGCTTTCGCATCAGCAACATTTTCATCCATATCATTTTTTGCCTCTTCTACGGTTTCGTTTGCCGAGTCTTTGGTTTTCTCGGAGCAACTGGTGAAAGTAAGCATTCCCAACATCATTACAGATGCTCCCCAATAAGTGATCTTTTTCATTTCAGGTGTATGTTTAAGTGAACGATTTAGTCCATGATACGATCCATAGAAAAACCACTCCAATGCCTTTTTAATATGTTCCGGCACTAAAATTGTAGAAAATGCTCCGCAAAAGCGCCCCGAAACGTTATTCGTTTCAGCGACCTATTCCCGCAATTTTGGATACCTTTGCAAATCAGAAACTCCACTTTAAAATCTGCCCGGTTACGGGTCAATCATCATGCCAAAAATCTATCTTGCCAGCTGTCTGTTTATTGCATTATTTACTTCAGGGACAAAAACGGCACTAGCGCAGACAGATACTACACAGACAAAGCAGCTTGGCGAAGTCACGATCAATGCATTCGAATCAAAAGCTACTGCATTGTCTACATCCGCCTCGGTAGGACTCATCACCTCGCGGTCGCTTGAACGTTTCTCAGCAGTGAGCTGGACAAACTCAGTGAATGCCATAGCAGGTGTGAGAATGGAGGAACGCTCACCCGGCAGCTACCGCTTTTCCATTCGGGGCAGTATGCTCAGATCTCCGTTTGGAATCCGGAATGTCAAATTTTACTGGAACGGCATACCATTTACAGATGCCAGTGGCAATACTCCATTAAACACATTGGATTATAATGCTGTACAAAGCATGCAGATCATCAAAGGTCCGGCAAGCAGTATTTACGGCGCAGGAACAGGCGGTGTTGTTCTGCTAAGAAGCACCACAGATAACCAGCTTAATCGAATCGAACAGAGTGTCGGAGTGGGTAAATACGGATTTCAGAGTCGCAATACCACCCTACAGGTAGGAGGAATTGCTATTCAGTACGGACATACACAGCAAGACGGTTATAGAAACCATAGCGCAATGGGCAGAGATGCCATTCGTTTTTCCTCTACCGGCAAACTTGGAAAAAAAGGTACGATCAGTTTGTTAGGTATGTATTCAGACATCCATTATCAAACGCCGGGGGGGCTGAATCTGGCTCAGTTTCAAACCGATCCTAAACTGGCACGCCCTTCCACCTCAGCTATTCCCGGGAGTGAAGCGCAACGCGCTGGTATATACACTAAAATGGCCTTGTTGGGAGGAAACTATGTCCTCAATATTTCTGATAAATGGTCGCAATCCAATGCGCTCTACCTTACTACAACTGACTTTGCCAATCCTTTCATTTCCAATTTCGAAAAGCGTGATGAGCAGGGCTTGGGTGGCAGAAATATGTGGCAATACAACGGACAGCTAGCTAACATCCAAACAAACTGGACCAGCGGTTTTGAATGGCAGTACAGCAAGTCAGCGCAAAGAAATTACGACAATAAAGGCGGAGTTGCCGACAAGCAGCAAACAGCAGAAGACATAAGAACAACCTCGTTATCGGTGTTCAGCCAGGTTGAGGCAGTTATTTTGAAAGATCTTACCGCTACCGCCGGACTCAGTTACAACACCTTTAAGTACACTTACGAGCGCTATTTTCCGTTGCCATTCAGCAACGAAAGCCGCAGCTTCGATGGCGTTTTCATTCCACGGGTCGCATTGAACAAAGTGATTGATAAAACCTGGGCAATTACGGCATCCTACAGCCGGGGCTTCTCACCTCCTACCCTTCAGGAAGTGAGACCGTCAGCAGGAGGATTCCGACGTGATCTGGATGCAGAAAAGGGTGTGAACACGGAGCTGAGCATTCGCAAAATCAGTAAAAACTTCTCCGGAGAAGTAGGTGTATATAGCTTCGGACTTCGGGAAACGATTGTGAGAAGATCTGATGAGTCCGGCTCGGAATACTTTGTTAATGCCGGAAAAACAAGGCAAAACGGATTGGAGTGGAACGTATCTTATGATTTCCTGACCGCTTCTTCTGCTCCTCTGACTTTTAAAGTGTGGAATTCCGGTACTTGGACCAACTATACTTTCCGCGAGCTATCCCAGGGTGAAAACAATATCAGCGGAAAATTCCTACCAGGCGTACCAAGGTTCAGCCAAAATACGGGTCTTGATATTTTACTTCAATATGGCATTTCGTTGTTTGCCACTTATCAGCATGGCAGTGCTATGTTCCTGAATGATGCCAATACAATTAAAAACACCCCCTATCACCTATTTACGGGGAGAGCAACCTGGAAAAAAAGCTGGGGAGGACATCTGTATAGCGAACTTTCTGTATCTGCCGAAAAAGTAAATGCAGGTATTTACAGTCTTGGCTTCGACCTGAACGCATTCGGCAACCGCTACTACAACGCCGCTCCGAAAAATAATCTATGGGCAGGTGTGAAACTTGGCTGGGAATGGGGAAGAAAAAATTAGGAGTGAGAAGTGAGGAGTTAAGAATGAAGAATTAGAAATGAAAAGTAGGCACTTGTAATAAATTGGATGATTACGGAATTTTTTCCAGCTCAAACCCATTAACAATTCACCATTAACAATTCACTATTCAATTTGCATCTCTACCTCCATATACCATTCTGTACGCAGGCGTGTCATTACTGTGATTTTCATTTCAGCACCAATACAGCTAATACGGCAGTTATCGTAGAGGCAATAGCCAAAGAACTGGTAATGAGAAGGCAATATCTCCCCTCTGCCAGGCTTGAAACGATTTACTTTGGCGGGGGAACACCATCCTTACTCGATGAGCAGGAGCTGGATTTGCTCATGGTAACAATCAGAGAACATTTTGATGTAATCCCACAGGCTGAGATTACTTTGGAGGCCAATCCCGATGATTTGAACAAAGAAAAACTTAGACAGCTGGCAAATGCGGGCATAAATAGGCTGAGCATTGGAATACAATCCTTTCACCAGCCTCATCTGGAGCATTTGAATCGTATTCACTCTGCATTTGAAGGCGAACAATGTGTGAAAGAAGCGCAGCAGTTGGGGATTTCCAATATCTCCATTGATCTTATTTATGCTATTCCTGCCGAAAATCATGATATTCTGAAAAGTGATATTCAAAAAGCTGTAGGTCTGGGGGTAAGTCATCTTTCAGCCTATTGCCTGACGATAGAGCCACAAACTGCGTTCGGATCATGGCTGAAAAAGAAGAAAATTAAACCAATTGATGAAGAATTTGCCGCACAACAATTCGAAATCCTGATCGATTCCCTGGCTCAAAATGGGTTTGAGCAGTATGAAATCTCCAATTTTGCACGCAATGATCAGTACAGCAGACACAACAGTTCTTACTGGAAACAGCGTCCTTACCTGGGTGTCGGCCCAAGCGCCCACTCCTATAATGGCACAAGCCGGGAATACAATGTTTCCAATAACAGCAAATACCTTGCTGCTATATCAAATGGGACGATCCCAGCCACGCAGGAACTGCTTTCTGTGGCAGATGTAACGAATGAATACCTGTTGACAGGTCTGAGAACAAAATGGGGAGTTAACTTAAAAAAGTTGGGTACATTATCAGCACAGAGATTCGCAGTAGAGAGCTCTGCAGCCTTGAAAGATTTGATTAACAGAGAATGGATCATTATTCAACATGATACGATTCTGTTAACTCCGGCCGGCAAACTCTTCGCAGACCGAATCGCAAGTGATCTTTTTATAGAAGATTGAGATATTGTCAAAAAAAACCGATTCTGCATAACTCGAATCGAGCACATATCTGCCAGATTGAGCTTGTCGAAATCAACAAATAGTATCGAAGACCCCGTCAGATTGAGCCTGCCGAAATCCAGTCAACAACACATCAACGAACTGTAAATCAACAATATGTTTACTACGCCGCACCTAGAACCGAAACAATAAAAAAGGATGAGTCCGAAAACCCATCCTCTCTAAAACGACTTCCAGCGTTTATTACGCTAACTCTGCGTTCAATGATATCTCAGCATTCAAAAGCTGAGAAATCGGACATTCTTTCTTCGCTTTTTCGGCTATCTCAGCAAATTGTTCAGCAGTAATATCAGGAATCTGCGCTTTCAGATCAATATGGCTTTTGGTAACCTGCCCTTTCGACGGATCCAATGATACTGTGGCAGTTGCATCTAGTTCATCAGCTGTGAAACCTGCTGCATTCAGCTCAAAACTCAATTTCATGGCAAAACATCCTGCGTGTGCAGCTGCAATAAGCTCTTCAGGATTTGTACCTTTACCCTCAGCAAAACGGGTATTGAAAGAGTATTGTGTGTTTTCCAGAACGGTGCTTTGTGTGCTGATAGTACCAGCTCCCTCTTTACCAGTGCCTTTCCAAACGGCGGTTGCTTTACGATTAATCATTTTTTTTATCTTTTTTAAAATAATGAATTGTTTTAACGTTCTATTGCAGTTAAAGTACAATGGAACGCTGTTCTACGCAAATTAATTAATTATTAAAGTTATGCCGAAGCAACCAATCCGGTCTCGGAGGCATCCATTTAGTTAATGAATCGTTAACGTGCGTTTTCAGATTAAACCTGATGGATACGATTCCATCAAACCGACAATTAAAACTTAAAATCACTTATATCTATTACATCATGAAAAAGCTTCTTATCCCTTTCATATTCGCAATCGGCGTCTTGTTTCAAAGCTGCACCGGCCCACGAGGTCCTGAAGGCCCAGCGGGGCTGGATGGTCCGATCGGACAAACATTTGAGCTTGAAAAAGTTAATTTTGTTGCAGGACAAAACTGGAAAGTAATGGGAGAGTTCAGTTCCGCAAATATTCGCCTGGAGGATTCTGATGTGGTCTTGGTTTATATTCTGTGGGCGGTAGATGGGAATCTTCCTGTATGGAGACTGGTACCTCAGCCTATTGATATGCCAAGAGGTGTTTACTACAATTATGATTTCACACCAGTTGATTATACCTTACAAATTGATGCTCCTTCTAATGCCATCTTGAATTCACTATCAGCGGATGTGACTCAAAATCAAACATTTAGAATCGTTGTGCTACCTTCTGACTGGTCAGCTAGAAAATCAGGCCCTGGAGTAGATTACAGCGATTATGAAGCTGTTAAGAAATATTTCAATCTGGACGATTCAAATATTCAAAAATTAAGTGCACAATAATTGCAGTGCTGGCACTAATTTTTTAACATTGAGACACATAACTGATCCGGTAGTATTGGCTACCGGATTTTTTTAGAACTCAATGAAAACACTTCTGCACATATTCCTGATAGCTTTTGGCTGTACCTGTCCTTCGATAGCGCAGGAATTCGCCAGGCATACTGATGACTACCGCGACAAATACCGCGAGGAGTTTACAAAAACACCCAATTCTCCGCTTAGCAAGGACGATCTGAAATATCTTCAGTTCTATGCGCCGGATTCAACTTATCAGGTAAAAGCACACTTTGAAAGAACCCGTCATAACCGACCCTTTGGAATGCCTACCTACAGTGGCGCTCAGAAGACTTTTGTCAAATATGGGGTTCTTCGTTTTAAAATTGAAGGCAGACGTCATAAGTTATATGTATACCGCAGTCTGGGTCTGGAAACATTACCTCAGTACAAAGACTATCTTTTTGTTCCCTTTAAAGATAAAACGAGTGGCAAAACCACTTACGGCGGCGGACGTTATCTTGATCTGAAAACTACGGAAATAAAGGATGGCTCCTGCATGCTCGACTTTAACAAAGCATACAATCCCTATTGTGCATACAGTGAAGGATTCAACTGTCCGATTCCGCCTAAGGATAACGTGCTGATGATATCAATCGCAGCAGGCGAGAAGAATTTTACGAAGAAGCATTAACCGGCTACCTGGACTCCCAGCCGCTGACAAGTTTCCCATTCTCATATTCACTTATTTTCCATTCCGCTGTAAGCATATTTCTGAAGATAACTCTTCCTGTAAACCTGCCTCGATCAACGGGAGTATTCAATATAGCATTATTGTAAAATGTGGCAAGATAAGCCGTGTAGTTTTTCGTCGCCCGAAACATCAGATACCTGCTGTATCCCTGTACATTCCCATTGCTGATCTGCTCATTTAACTGTGTATGGTAAATCCCCGGAACAAGTGCGACATAAGCGAGGTAGGTACTGTCATTTACTTTTTCGCTAACCACTCCACTCCACTCAGGTTTCCATCGTACCTGAAGCGTGTCATTGACTCTGTCAACAAGTCTGGTAAGATGACCTTCTCTTTCAAAAAAGAGTTGCAGGGAAGCTCCGTCGGTTTTCAGGACTGGATCTACCTCTTCAGATTTCTCCCCACAGCCTGTTACCAGGACTGTCAATAATAACAACAAAGCAGTAAAGTGATTTTTCATAACCCGTTTTTAATTGCACAGCCCAAAAGTATACCCACTGTTACTTACGTCCTTTGATAATTATCAAAATCGTATTGTGCTAGCTATTATTTTTTATACGTTGATCTGATTCTGCTCAAATGCTCCTGCGAAATCCCCAGATAGGAAGCAATATAGCCCAACTTGGTTCGCTGAGCTATATCAGGAATTTGCAGAAGCAATTTTTCATATCGCTCTTCCGCACTACAAAATGCGAAGAGCTTCATACGTTCGTCCAGTAACAGGTAGTTGTGTGTAATCATCAGTCTACCTAAACGCTCTACCACAGGAAACTGCTCAAACACTGGTTCAATCTTATCGAACTGCAGACTCCATAATATTGAATCCTCTGTAAGCTGAATGTTATAAAATGAAGGCTTTCCACTGAAAAGGCTATCAATGGCACTCGCGATCTGGCCCTGTGAGGCAAACCACGCCGTCACTTCTTTCCCATCCTTGTAATAGAATACTCTCGCAATACCTGACTCCAGATAATGAAATTCTTTACAGATATTGCCCTGGTCGAACAGCAACTCCCCTGCCTTGACTTCCCTTCTGATTGTAATCCTTAATATTGCCTCCTGCACATCTCCGGTTAGTGGAGTAAAACTGTTGAGATAACGTAAAAATGCATTCATGACAAAACCGATTACAATCCAAAGTATTGGTTAGCAAAAAACCCGGCGTGAACCGGGTTTTCAACTTTTTTATTTCTCTGCTTTCAGCAATTCTTTCTGTTTAAGAATACGTTCAAAAACTTTTATATCATGTTCCGATGTAAAAATCGAGAACGGCAGGTGAACGAACTGTCCCTTTGAGATAACAAGTACATAAGCATCCTTGTCTTTATACCCTTCCAGAATCTGTTCCCACTTCATGATATTTCCCTCTTTATGATTCAACTTCATCAAAATCTGACGACTGTCGAATTCATAAGAGAATTTTTCAAACATGGGTTTATACTGGGCAAGCTGGGTGATACCTGTAAACTGAATAACCCAGAAAAGGATATAAAGCAACGTACCCACAAAGACAGTGATATATACCCAATAATTAGGATACACACCTGTAATCCCCAGAATAGCATTGATTAAAATAAGTGCAACAGGTACCAATACCCACTTGATCTGCGTTTTGAAAAAATAACGCATCGCAAGAGTAATGTACTTTTTGGTAGGTAGCGCATACTTTTTAGTACGAACCGCCGCCGGATTCGTTGGCATTTGATAAACAGGCTGGTGTTTGTTCACCGATACTTTGGCCATAATTCAAAATAAAAATTAAGCAGTTTCTTTATTGTTAGCAATCCGATGTAAAGCTACAGGCTCAACGGCGCTAAAATGAAGTGCAAAGTTAGAAAAAACCATCTGACTTATGCAGAAAGCATTTGAAATAAAAAGCAGTTACCAGAATTTAGTGTAATTTGCGGTAATACCGCTTTCTGCTTTCGGCCATCAGCTTTCAGCACTTTATTTAAAGGAGCCCATTTGCATTGATGCGCCTTCAGCCCGATTGCCGACAGCCGAAAGCAAATAAGCACTTTAACTATCCTGCCCGTAATGAATTTTTTGTTCCCTGGATTTCTTTGGGGTTTGCTTGCCATAGCCATTCCCATTGCTGTACATATTTTCAATTTCCGGCGTACAAAACGCGTGTTCTTTACTAATGTGGCTTTTCTTAAAGCGGTGGATACGCAAACAAGATCAGTTCGAAAAATAAAGCACTGGCTCATTATGGCAGCCAGGATACTGGCTATTGCCTGCCTGGCATTTGCATTTGCTCAACCTTATCTTCCCGGCAAAGCAACGACTGCTGCGCAACAAAAAGGGATAACAAGTCTGTATCTTGACAATTCAATGAGCATGCAAAATGAAGCCAATTCAAAGCGCTACATTGATCTTGCCACCGGACATTTGAGCGACCTGCTGGGACTTTTTAAAAATGCTACATCTCTGCAACTCGTTACCAACGACTTTTCTGCTCAGGAGCAGGCACTTTACCGCGCTGAGAAAGTACGCGACTTACTTACTGCCGTAGGACTTTCTCACACTCCCAGAACACTGGAAGATGTACTCAAACGACAGCAAAACCTGATAGCCAGACATCAGAGCTCAGGAAAAAATCAGCTGTTCTGGTTCTCGGATTTCCAAAAAAGTACTGCCGGCAATCTGGCTGACCTTAAAATTGACACAACCAATCAACTCTTTCTTGTACCTGTTCAGACTGTAGCCGAAAAAAATATTTATGTAGATTCTGCCTGGCTGAACACCCCGTTCATCAGAGAGCTTCAGAACAATGTATTGTTTGTAAAAGTAAGTAATGCAGGAAAAGAAGTTGCCAAAAATGTAGTGCTCAAACTCACCCTGGACAATACACAAGCGTCTACAGCCTCGGTTACTGTACCTGCAGGCGGCTCCGCTACGGCGCAGTTCAACTTCAATCTCACGGGCAAAGGTTACAAAAAGGGTTTGATCACATTTGACGATTTCCCTGTCACCTTCGACAATAACTATTATTTTGTTCTGAACGCATCTCCTCAAATCAGGATAGTACATATTTACGGTCAGCAAAATCCAGGCAATCACATTCAGAATGTATATGCAAATGACAGTCTGTTTTCTATTAAAAGCTATAGTGTAAGCAATCTGGATCCGGGCATGGTAAAAGATGCAGATATGGTGGTACTTGAAGGTGTGCAGCAACCCGGAGGCACACTTACTCAGGAATTGCTGACATTCATTAATGCAGGTGGGAGCGTTTCTGTCATTCCACCTTCCGAACCGGATCAAAATGCCTACCAGACTTTTCTCCGTGGCTTTGGTATCAACGGGCTTTCTTTAATCAAAAATCCGTCTCAGGAAACTTTGCCCATGACAGCTCCGGATCGTAACAACCCGTTTTTCAGTGATGTGTTTGAAGAATCAGTGCGGCAGGAAACTAATTTAAACCTGCCTTCCGCTGCTCCCGTCTGGTCGTGGCCGTCTGCCGGCCAGCAGCTGCTTGGACTCAGGAACGGCCAGCCATACCTGACCCGTCTGACACAGAGAAAGGGTAAGGTCTACCTCTTTGCCTCTCCTTTCCAAAATGAATATGGTTCCATGGCACAACATGCCATTTTCGTTCCGGTCATGTACAAGATAGCCGCCATGAGCGTACGTGCGCAAAGAACAGCTTTCACCTTTGACGAAAATCCGATTACATTGCATATCGACTCGGTCACACCCAATACAACTTATAAACTAAGACGCGATAAAACCGAAATCATTCCCGTTCAGCGAATGGCAGGCAATCAGCTCCTGTTGGAAATTCCACAGGGAGATCAGTTGGGAGAAGCTCTTCAGGCGGGCTATTTTGAGCTGATCAGTGACAATAAGGTGCAGCAGGTTATCGCTTTGAATCATAACAATTCTGAATCCAAACTTGAATATTATTCTCCTGAGGAACTCAAAGCCGCTTTTGCCCGACAAAAAAACGTGCAGGTATTCGATAGCCTTACTGACGATGCCTTTGCCAAAGAGTTTCAGCAGCAAAATCTGGGAACAAGTTTGTGGAAGTACTTTTTGTATGCGGCCCTGTTCTTCCTTTTGGTTGAAGTACTTTTAATAAGGTTTAAAAAGTAAAAAAACGGATAGGGTTTTCTGTTTATCACTTTTTACCCCAACTTTGTACCAAACATTATTTTATTTATAAATGCTTTCATCCCGAATAGGAATTCTTGGTGGTGGCCAGTTGGGACTCATGCTCCTGCAGGCCGCTATCGACTGGAATCTTGATATTCATGTTTTAGATCCTGATCCTGAGGCTCCCTGCCGCAGAATTGCTCCAAAGTTTACGCAAGGTTCACTGCAGGATTTCGATACTGTTTACAATTTTGGCAAAGACCTTGATGTCATTACCATCGAGATTGAAAAGGTCAATGTAGAAGCGCTTGAAAAGCTTGAATCGGAAGGTAAACGGGTTTACCCGCAACCTGCTGTCATCCGCCAGATACAGGATAAAAGAATCCAAAAAGTTTTTTACACTGACAAAGGACTCCCTACTGCTGATTTTATATTGACAGAAAACCGCGCATCGGTAGGCGAACATCTGGATTTCCTTCCTGCTTTTCACAAGCTTGGACGCGACGGATACGATGGTCGCGGTGTGCAGCGCATCGCTTCGGAAGCTGATCTTGACAAAGCATTTGACCAGCCCGGACTTCTTGAAAAAGCGGTTCCCTTTGAAAAAGAACTGGCAGTTATTGTTGCAAGAAACCCTTCAGGAGAAGTGATGACCTTCCCAACCGTGGAAATGGTTTTTCATCCTGAACTGAACCTTGTTGAATATCTTTTTGCACCGGCGGAAATCTCTGAAGAAACAGACCAGAAAGCACAACTGATCGCGCGGCAGACAGCGGAAGCATTCGAGATTGTCGGTCTTCTCGCAGTAGAATTGTTTTTAACTCCGGAAGGGGAAGTACTGATTAACGAAGTGGCTCCCCGTCCACATAACAGCGGGCATCATACCATACAAGCCAATGTAACATCGCAGTACCAGCAACACTGGCGGGCTATTCTGGATTTGCCGCTGGGCAGTACAAAGGCGTACGGACCATCAGCTATGGTGAATTTGCTTGGGGAAGCAGGCTTTGAGGGGCCTGCGGAATACGAGGGCATGGAAAAGCTGCTGGCTACCCCGGAAGTTTTTCCATTTTTGTACTGGAAAGCGATTACCAAACCTTTCCGAAAAATGGGGCATATCACCATTATGGATGATAATATCAGTGCGCTAAAAGAAAAGGTTGCATACGTTACAAAAAACATCAAAGTGATCAGCAAGTCATGATAAGTAGCTGTTGGCAATTAGCTGTTAGTTTTTTTTAAGCAAATGATTAATAGCACATTACAAAACAAAACAATGTAAACTAGCTTTCTGCTAGTACTTACATAAGTGACCTGTGAACACTGTTTCACTCTAAATCAATAAAATAAATGGTTGGAATTATCATGGGCAGCCTTTCGGACAGAAAGGTGATGCAGGAAGCTGCGGATGCACTAAAAGAACTGGGAATAGCGTTTGAAATGGAAATCGTTTCGGCTCACCGCACACCGGAGCGGATGCTGGAATATGGTGCTTCGGCACGTAGTCGTGGCCTTAAAGTAATAATAGCGGGAGCAGGTGGTGCGGCGCACTTGCCAGGTATGGTTGCGTCACTTACTTCTCTGCCTGTGATCGGGGTTCCTGTTCTTTCCAGCAATTCGATTGACGGTTGGGATTCGGTTCTTTCCATCCTGCAAATGCCTTCGGGTGTGCCGGTAGCGACGGTAGCTCTCAATGGCGCCCGTAATGCGGGAATTCTTGCAGCACAGATTATCGGAGCAAGTGATCCGCAAACCGCCGAAAGACTTGACGCATTTAAGTCCGGACTTAAGGAGAAAGTTGCTGTGATGAACTCAGAATTAAAAAATCTGATTGATTAATAAAGGCTCTTTACTATTTTCGTAAAGTAAATACCATCACTTTGTAATAGTACAACCACAAAAAATAGAACTGCCTGTTAGCAATGGAAGACGAATTCCCAAAGAAAAGAAACGTACGTCCGGTTGAAAAATCGAACCTCCCAATAATCACTTTATCGGTACTTGTCCTTCTTGTTCTGGCAATGCTTTATGTGGGCTATGAATATATCTCTGATAGTTCATCTAATTCTGAAGAGCTTACCTCTGTAGTGGTGGATCCTAATCCTGAAACCGAACTCGCAGAGCCAGTAGAAGAAGAACCTCAGCCAATCACGAGCACAGAGAAGACGGAACGTCCTGAGCCTGTGAAAGAAAAGGTTAAAGAGGTTTCTGCTTCATCTATCGGCGGCGAGCAGATTACTCACAGCGTGAAAAGTGGGGAAACTTTCTCCAGTATTGCTGCCCGTTACAACCTGAAACTGGAAACTTTGAAAGGTCTTAATTCTTCTGTTTCAGATGTAAAAGCAGGTACTACAAAGTTAAAGGTGCAGGTCAAAACCATTCACACGGTAGGGCCTGGTGACGTACTTCGTGTAGTTGCTGAAAAACATGGAGTGACCAAAGATGCGATCATGAAGGCAAACGGAAAAACAAAAGATTTTGCCGAAAGAGGCGAAAAGCTGATCATTCCGTTTCCTCAGAAAAAATAGTATTCTTTCTAGTAATAGAAAAAATGGGATCGCAATCAACTGCGATCCCATTTTTGTTTCTATCAACTGCTCTTTCAGAAACCTCTTCCCCCACTCCCAGGTCCACGGTTACCACCTCCGGGAAAACCACCGCCCGGGAAACCACCCGGTCCATCGAATTCTCTTCTATTGGTTGGAGTTGGCATCTTACCAAAGTTTCTCAGCGTGTAGGTGAATGTAAGCATTGCATATTGCGTAAGCACCTGGCTGGTCATATCCTGCACGTAGGTCTCGGTCACATTACGGGAAATGCTATTATTTTGTTTCAGTATATCAAATACAGTCAGCTTCAATTCCCCCGCATTGTTCTTCAGGAATTTCTTACCAACGCTTGCGTTCCAGAGCGTAAAGTTTTGATTGTAACCCTCTCCCAATCCACGGTAGGACTGATTGTTCACGTCGGTCTGCACCACAAATCCTTTGCCGAAGATCCAGTTTACCCGTCCGCTGATACCGGATGTGTAATAGTTGTTATTCATCTGAGGCTGAATCGTGTTACGAACAACATTGTAATTCCCTGAATATGAAAGTGTAAAATCCAGATTTTCGCTGATGTTACTGCTTACGACCAAACCTTGCGACACAGCATAGGTATTCGAAAAGTTCGATACATTATTGATCACCCCAGGAGAGCGCACATAGTTGAATCCGGTTGTAACGTTGACATTCAGCTTCAAAGGTGCAACTGGTTTTCCGTAGGCTATCAGAGAACGGGCATTCCAGCTACCATCGACGTTGATCGGCGAAGTAAGCTTAGCTCCCTCTTCCAGAACAATTCCGTTCGGAAGTGTAGTTGGCTGGCGTGCAATAAAAGTCGAATTCACAATGGCATTGTTCGTTTGGGTTACAAAGATCATCGCATTCAGACTGTAAGGACGGCTCGCGCCGGCAAGTGAATAGCGAACATTCAGATTGTTCCGATACTCCTGTTTCAGGTTAGGATTACCCGCCGTAAGCGCCAACGGATTACTGTTGTCTACCACATTTTGTAATTGCGTGATAGAGGGCTGATTGGTTGAACTGCGGAAGAATGTACGGAACTGAGTGCCCGACTTTGATCGGTACATCAGCATAAAACTAGGCAACACATTCGTAAAAGTCTGATCCACGGTTGCATTGCGCGGTGCCAACTGTTGGCTGTATAGATTTGCGTTCTGAAAATCAACACCAAAATTACTGGTCCATTCGTTTTTTCTGAGGCGATAAGAAATACCGGCTCTGTTAGTCGTGTAACGGTTGTCAAAATTGTTTGTCAGCAACGTATCCAGACTGGCGTAAGAATTATCATCAAAATTAAGGTTGTAGGTTTCTCTTGCCGAGTTGCTGTTGCTGAGCGTAAAGTTGTAATTCAGCTGCAGTTGTCCGTTTTTACCGACCGGCTCTGTATAGACCAGATTACTTCCCAGCGTAGTTCCGTCGGAACTTGTCAGGTTTTCCTGATTGATGGTATCACCAGGCATCTCCAGATTAGTAAAATAAAGGTTCTTTGAATACAGACGCCCTACTCCACTGCGGTCATTCATTTGTGTATTTATATTCAGTGATATACTACGCCCTCTTTTCGCGAAAGCATGGCGATACAAAATATCATTTCCGAAATTATAACCGCTCGTGTTGTTAGTCCGGTTGATATCCGCACTGTTGAGCAGGCTACCATTAGCCAGGCTTGTAAGCCCTACTTTCATGCTCGCAGAATTGTTGTCCTGAAAGCTTAATCTTGGTGTTATGATCAGGGTATTACTTTTGTTGATATTGTATTCAATTCTGAAATTGACACGGTGATTCATGTTTGTGCTGGACGTACGGCTCGTGTCGTTATAGAACTGGTTACCTCCACCGCCTTGCAGGAAGTATTCCTGACGCGTAGTCTGATCGTTGGTATTGTTGGTACGATTGAAAAAATAACTTCCGGTAACATCAACCTTTGTTCCGAATTTATTTGAATAGTTCAATCCCAGCGAATTGGTACCTGTGATACCGCTCTGACCTCCAACCATAAAATTGTTAGATCCTCCCCCGCCGGCTCCGCGACCACCTCCACCTGAATTACCACTGCTTGTTACTCCCAAGAGGTCCTGACTGGAAAAATTCTGATTATTAATATTGTTGCTGAGTCCGATAAGCGATATACGCTGATTGCCTTTGAAATAACTAACGTTTCCACCAGCCTGATAACGGTTATCAAGTCCGTAGCCTGCAAACAGTTTACCAAACTGGCCCACTTTACGATCCGCTTTGGTTACGATATTAATTGTTCTCTGCGCATTTCCATCATCAAAGCCGGTAAACTGCGCCTGATCACTGAGCTTGTCAAAAACCTCAATCTTGTCTACAATTTCGGCTGGGAGTGATTTCAATGTCAAAGCGGCATCTTCTCCAAAGAAGGGTTTACCATCAACCAAAACACGATTTACAGTCTCTCCGTGAGCAGTTACCGTACCATTGGTCACTGTAATACCCGGCATTTTCTGGATCAGATCCTCGGTCGTCGCGTCAGGATTCGTTTTAAAAGCTGCTGCATTGAACTGCGTGGTATCGCCTTTCTGCTCCATGGCTGTTACCTGCCCCACTACCTTCACCTCTTTCAGGTTAGCAACTGCTTCAGTCAGTTCGAAAGTACCCAGATTTTGCACATCCGAATCAACAGTAATCTTCCTGATCAAATCGTTATAGCTCAGATAAGATATCTTAATCTGATAAGTGGTCTTTTTAGTCAATCCGTTGAAAGAGAATTTCCCTTTCTCATCTGTGGTTACATACTCCGGTTTTGCATCCGGGGTATCGCGGCTCACCGCAACGTAGGCACCTACTACCGGACTCTTGTCTGTACTGTCAACAACCGTTCCAGTAATCTGTGCATTTTGTGCCTGTGAAGATGCAGAGTAACCGCTGCAAATCACAAATAGGAGAAGAGTTAATAATCTTTTCATGGTTCTTGTAAAGGTTTATGCAGGGTTAGAGCTGCATTTTGTAAAAAAGTTTAAACCCGTTTACAATAATCCGTCACATACCGCTCGTTTCTCGTTTTTTACCGATGAAACACCCAACTTTACCGACGAATTAAACTCATTCATTCAGTAACATTAATGAAACAATACACCATTGAGCCAGCTTCAGTGAAGGATTACCCACGTCTGCTTTCTATATGGGAAGCTGCAGTAAGGGCTACACACGATTTTCTTCAGGAAGAACATATCACTTTTTATAAACAGCAGATTCCCGGGCTTTACTTCCCTGCTGTTTCGTTATTTATCGCCAGAGGTGATGATAAAGACATCGCGGGATTTCTTGGACTGACAGCAGACAATATCGAAATGCTGTTTGTTGATCCAATCCATTTCGGAAAAGGCATCGGAAAACAACTTACCCAATTTGCAATTGCAGAAAAGGGAATCAGAAAAGTAGATGTGAATGAACAGAACCCACAGGCGCTGGGATTTTATCAAAGAATGGGATTTATCATCAGTAGCAGATCACAAACAGATGCAGAAAACAATCCCTTTCCTATCCTGCATTTGGAATTGGAAAGGGATTGATAAGAGTTACTTTAATTGGAGCTTACCCCAACCACTCCTTCAACAACTCCTCATAACTTTCCAAAAACAAAGCATAGGCTTTTTCCAGCTGGGGAAGGGCTTCGGAAAGTGTGCTGGTATCGTCGGATTTGAGTCGCCATTCGGCATCACGGGCAATTTCGGCAACTTGTGATACGCCTACGGTTCCTGCACTTCCTTTCAGTGTGTGCAGGTTACTTTTTACTGTCGGAATATCATTTTCAGCAAAAGCTGTTACCGCTCCGCTCACAAGTTCATTGGATTCTGTTACAAAATCTTCAAATACGGAAAGTACCAGATCTGCTCCGCCAATGCCGTTGAGCTGATCAATGATTTCTTTATCCAAAACCGGTAAAGTAACTTCCTGAACAACACCTACTTTCTTGATTTCTACCTGAGGACCCTGATCAGTATCTGTAATAAGTTCTCTTACTTTATAAATCAAAGTCTGCGCACGGATCGGTTTGGCCAGGTAATCGTCCATACCCTGACTGATAAACCGGTCGCGGTCTTCCTTCATAGAATAAGCGGTCATGGCTACAATCGGAGGTAAATCTGAAAAGCGTTTCTTCAGTTCTACCGTTGTTTCTACGCCGTCCATATCTGGCATCTGTATATCCATAAAAATGATGTCATACATACCGTTCCCCGATTTCACTTTCGCTTCTACCTTATCAATAGCCTGGAATCCGCTTTCTGCCAGATCCACAACGCAACCTGCCTTCTTCATGATTTCGTTGGCCACTTTGCGGTTTACGGCGTTATCGTCTACCAGCAAAATATTGGGGTGATAATCTGAGAAGACATTCTCAATAGGTAATTCTTCAAGTTGTTTTGCCTTACTTACCTTCACCTGAGTGGTTTCCCTGGTCTCAAACGTAAACCAGAACGTGCTCCCTTCTCCAGGTACGGAATCGACACCTATAGAGCCATTCATCAGCTCACATAGCTGCTTGGATATAGCAAGTCCAAGTCCAGTACCGCCAAACGATTTACGTGAAGAATTGTCCAGTTGAGTAAAGGAAGTAAACAGAATCTGTCTGTCCATCGCACTGATACCAATTCCCGAATCCTGTACTTCCACCTTGATCTTATTAAAATCACCGTCCCTTTTGACTGAAGTCAGGAACACCTTTACGGCACCGTTTTCAGTAAACTTCAAGGCGTTTGAGGTTAAGTTCGAAAGGATTTGCAGCAGTCTTGTCTGATCAGCTTTTATGTATTTGGGAAGATCCTGAGCAATGTAATACGTGAGTGTATTCCCCTTATTTTTAGCAGTTTGCCCAAACAGAGATACCAGTTTCAAAAGCAACTCCTCTACCGCAATCGGAGATTCATGAAGCTCCATTTTCCCGGCTTCAATTTTGGACAAATCCAGGATATCGTTCAGGATATTCAGAAGCGTTTCCGAAGATCGTTTGATTGTAAGCACATAATCCTTCTGTTCCACGTTCAGCGGCGTCTCTCCCAACAGGTCAATCATACCGATCACCCCATTCATAGGCGTACGGATCTCGTGGCTCATGTTGGCCAAAAATCCCTCTTTCACCTTCAGAGAACGCTCCGCATGTTCTTTGGCTTTGAGCAGTTCCTGTTCATTACGTTTCAGCTCAGTGATATCGCGTGCAAGTACTGCTACCTCCGCAGGCTTTCCTTTATCATCTACAAAAAGAAGCATGTTGACCATAAACTGGCGCTCGGTACCATCTTTTCTGTTTAAGGTGATCTCAAAGTTTCGCAGACTTCTGCTCTTGCGGAGACGGATCAACGCAGAATGAATTTTTTTACGATCCATAAAAAACTCTGTTATCTGACGCCCGATAACTTCATCGGGCAGATAACCAAGCCTTTTCAAAACCGACTGGCTAATCATCGTAATCGCTCCGTGCCGGTTGATACGGCAATAAATATCCTGAAGATTCTCAAAAATTCCACGGAAAAGCTCCTCGCTATGGCGAAGAGAAAGCTCTGCCTCTTTCCGGCGGGTAATATCCCTGGCAATACCTGACACCTCCTCAATCACGCCCTGGGCGTAACGAATTGGATTCAGGTAAAACTCCAGCCACATCTCACCTCCATCTTTTTTATCGATTCTGAATTCGAAGTATTGAGGTTCTCCACGCAGTGCCTGCCGGTATTTCGCATCCAGCGTACGACGGTTATTGACACCCACCATTCTCCAGCCAAATTTTTCGGCACTCACGTTCAGTGTTGGCCTTACACCTACTTCTGATTGGATAAGATCTGCATAATTTTTATTGAAGGAAGTCAGATGAAGCCCTTTATTGACAGACCAGATCAGGTGTGAGCTGCTGTCAAAAATTGCGTTAAGCCTCGCCAGGTATTTGCTCAACTCCTCTTCACTTTGTTTTCTGGCAATAGCGATCGCCACCTGTCCTGAGATAAACTCTAGTAGCTCCAGATCGCGGGCATCAAACATTTTGGTATCGTCGTAGGATTTAACCCCGATAATCCCCGTAACCCTGTCACCAATCCGCAGAGGCACACACAACAGCTGCTGAGGCGTTACTCCGTACAAATGCAAACTATTGGTCTGAGCCAGTTCTTCTATATCATCGCCAGACAAAAACAATGGTTTGTTGGAAGCAATGGCATATTCAGTGACTCCATTTCCAAGTCTTCGGCGCGTAAAACGAACATTTCCTTTGAAATACTGATCTACATAATAAGGGAAATAAAGGTAACTCTGACTCGGATCATAAAGAGCAATAAAGAAGTTTTTTACATCAATGATCTTGCCCAGTTCATCATGTATGGCATGGTAAAAATCATCAAGATTCTGCGTATTAACAGTCCAGTTGGCAATACTGTAATATAAATTCTGTGCTTTTTCAGCCCGGATCTTTTCCGTAAAATCATTAAGGATACAACGGTAAGCGGTCGGCTTCCCGTTGTCAAAACGGCAATTGACACTACCTGTTACAAAAACCTTTTTCCCCGCCCGGTTTACAAATACGCTTTCAAAATTCGGATTTGGATTCCCTTCTTCTATCAGTTTAAGCTGCGCTTTGGCCTCTTCAATATGTTGCGGATGAATGATGTCATCAATTCGCATCGAAGCAATTTCATCCAGTCCGTAGCCAAGCACTTCCCGCCAGGCTTTATTTACAAAAATGAATTTCCCGTCAATAGCCACCAGCTGAATCAGATCGCTCGTATTATCTACCAGATCCTGCAGCTGCGAATTGGATTTGGCAATTGAGGACTCCATACGGCGCCTGCGCGTGATGTCGTCCCCTACCAGCGTAACACATTTGACCTCATCATTTTCAGTCTGCATCAGCACTGAATTAATAGAAAAAGTCCGAAGCGTACCCTTGTTGGCCAGGAAAGGAACTTCTCTCTGTTCCAGTTTCCGTTTGCCTTGTATTCCCTCCTCCAACATTTGTCTGATTTCGTCTGCTTCCTCGTGCGGAATCAGCTTATCGAACAAGCTGTGCCCCACCAATTCCTGTTCGGACCAGCCGGTTTTCATCAGGGCATGGGTGCTGATATTTTTAATGATAAAATCAGGCGAAAAAGTTATCCCAATCAGATTGAGATACTGTAATGTATCGTGTATAGTATGCCAGTCGGTCTGGGAAGAAATCATTTCCATAGTTTCCCGTGCTCGTATTTTTAAGGTTCGTTCCTATTCTTAAGTGGATAAATCTACGAATTAAGACGTAATTTTGCCTCGTGAACAGAATTTATAAAAATCAGAGCGACTCGAAAGTGCGCGCCAAAAAGCATTTAGGCCAACACTTTTTAAAAGATATGAACATTGCACGCCAGATCGTTGACGGCCTGACGTTGCATGGAGGCTATAATAAGGTTTTGGAAATAGGCCCCGGAATGGGCGTATTGACTCAGTTTTTGCTGACCAAAGAAACCTACCAGACCTACGTGATTGAAATAGACACCGAGTCTGTAGCCTATCTTAAAAAACATTATGAAGAACTAACGCCACGTATCATTGAGGGTGATTTTCTGAGGTACAATACCAAAGAGACCTTCTCTGAGAAGTTTGCGATCATCGGGAATTTCCCCTACAATATATCGTCTCAGATTTTTTTCAGGGCGCTTGAAATCCGCGACCAGATTCCCGAGATCGTTTGTATGCTTCAGAAAGAAGTAGCCCTACGCATCGCTTCGCCTCCGGGGAATAAAGATTATGGCATTCTGAGTGTGCTGCTTCAGGCATTTTATGATATAGATTACCTCGTTTCCGTGCCTCCCGGGGCTTTCGATCCTCCTCCGAAGGTTCAATCTGGCGTGATCCGGCTTAGACGTAATGCAGTGGAAAAGCTCGACTGCAACGAAAAAATGTTTTTCCGGGTAGTAAAAACTGCGTTTAACCAGAGAAGAAAAACACTCAGGAATGCGCTCAGACCTATTGGAGAAATGCCTGATCATCCGCTGCTTACCAAACGCGCCGAGCAACTCAGTGTAGCTGAGTTCGTAACACTGACCCAGCTTGCAGAAAGCATTCAGTAACAATAGTAACAGAATTTGAAGGCTAAAACCAGCCTCGCCGCTAACAGAACAGAGCAATGACGTTTGAACTCACCAAGGAATACGTAGATCATATACAGGAATTAATTGAAAGAGGAGATTCCGAAGGCATAAGAGAACAGATGGAGGGTCTTTTCGCCGCAGATATTACAAGCCTGCTTATCGAACTGGATACTGATCAGGCCAAATATCTGGTGACGCAACTGGAAACTACCACCGGTGCTGAAATTCTGGCTGACCTAGATCCCGGAGAAAGACGTGATTTTCTGAAAGCCTTTACTTCTCAGGAGATTTCACGTTATGTGAATATCTTCGATTCTGATGATGCCGTGGATTTGCTTAATGAGCAGCCCATTCAGGTACGTGAGGAGGTCATCGCGTTGCTGGAAGACCGCGAACAAGCTCGTTTTATTCTGGATCTGCTGCACTATGATGAAGATGTGGCGGGAGGTTTGATGCAGAAGGAGCTTGTAAAGGCGAATGTCAACTGGACTGTAAACGAATGTATTGAGGAGCTCCGTAAGCAAGCTGAAGATGTTGGCCGTGTGTATGCAGTATATGTAATTGACGACAACGGTATTCTGCTGGGACTCCTTTCACTTAAGAAAATTGTACTGGCACATAAGAATACGAAAATCCAGAGTCTGTATGACAAGGATGTAATTTTCGTAGAAACGTATCGCCCTGCTGAAGAAGTGGCCGAACTGATGCAGAAATATGACCTTGACACGCTTCCGGTTGTGAACGTACAGGGTAAATTGCTCGGACGCATCACAATTGATGACGTAATTGATGTAATTACCGAACAGGCAAGCTCTGATACAATGGCGATGGCCGGTATTACCGGAGAGGTTGAAGAAGATGATACAATTTTGCAGCAGACAAAGGCGCGTCTTCCCTGGCTTTTAGTTGGTATGATGGGAGGAATTCTGGCTGCTAAATTCATTGGTTTTTTTGAGGGTGACCTGAAAGTTGTTCCAGCCATGGCAGCGTTCATTCCGATTATTGGTTCAACTGGTGGCAACGTGGGTATACAAACTTCTTCATTGGTTTTGCAAAGTCTGGCCGACAAGAGCGGACTGGATTCAGGTCTGGGCTACCGCCTTTTAAGGATGCTCGCTATTGCCCTGATTAATGGGCTTATTATCAGCAGTATCGTTTTCGGATTCAACCTACTGATTGGCAATGAAATACAATTGGCACTGGTAGTGTCCGCAGCACTGATGTCAGTAGTATTTCTGGCCTCATTCATGGGGACTGTGACGCCTATTGCGCTCGAAAAAATAGGTATTAATCCTGCGGTTGCGTCCGGTCCATTTATCACAACTGCCAATGACCTGATCGGTTATGCGGTTTACTTCGGACTGGCTCATTTGCTACTGGATCTTTAACCTGCTTACTGTATCAGGCCAACCCCGATTTGAGTAAACAATACATATCAGTCGCTTTCGATAGCATAAAACGACTGATATGAAATTATTTCTGACGACTATTTTTGCCTTATTGAGCTTTATTGTAGTAAATGCTCAGCAGCCGGTGGACAAGCAGATATACCTTGCAGATCCGGCCATTTTCTTTCATAAGGGCACCTATTATTTGTATGGAACTGTTGAGGGGAACGCCGATGCAGGCTTTCAGGTATACGCTTCCCCCGACCAGAAGAACTGGACAGATAAAGGATTTGCGCTGAAAAAAGGAGAAGCCTATGGCGACAAGGGTTTCTGGGCGCCGCAGGTATTTGAACACAAAGGCCTGTTTTACATGGCTTATGTAGCCAATGAAAATATCGCTATAGCCGTATCAGACAATCCGCTGGGGCCATTTCAACAAAAAGATAAAAAACCACTTGCTGCCCCGGTAAAACAGATTGACCCTTTTGTTTACTTTGACACCGATGGACGGATTTACCTTTACCATGTAAGACTACAGGAAGGCAACAGACTTTTTGTGGCCGAAATGAAGAGTGATTTATCAGAAATCATGCCCGAAACCCTGCAGCCGTGCCTGCACGCAGAAGAAGGTTGGGAAAACACTACTCATGCAAAATGGCCGGTTGCGGAAGGACCAACGATCCTGAAAAAGAATGACCTGTATTACCTTTTTTATACGGCCAACGATTTTCGTAATCCGGATTATGCTGTAGGTTGTGCTACAAGTAAAAGCCCTATGGGTCCATGGACCAAATACAGCGGCAACCCGATTTTGAGCAGAAAAGACATTGGACAAAATGGCACAGGTCATGGCGACTTTTACTTTGATCAAAAAGGGGCACTTCATTACGTTTTTCATACCCACAACTCACAATCAAAGGTTGCTAAAAGAAGAACTGCAACGATAGACGTCAGTTTAGAAAAAAGCAAAACCTTCAGCAGGCCTGTAGTGGATTACAAAAGCTTCCGTTTTTTAACCACCAAATGACCGGATAAGGTAAAAAACGACTACGACTTCTTTTACTATCTTAAACCAACTTAACCGAAAATGAAGAAAACCTGGAAAGGATTGCTATTGGGCTGCCTTTTGGCCGTAAGTTCAATGGTGTCCGCACAAAAGACATTTACCAACCCACTACTACCCTCGGGGGCGGATCCATACAGCATTCACAAGAATGGCTATTACTACTACACCCATACCGTGCAGAACAAACTGATGCTATGGAAAACAAAAAACCTGGCCGACCTTGCAACCGCGGAGAGCAAAACGATATGGACTCCTCCGGCAGGCACAAAATATAGTAAGGAACTATGGGCGCCAGAGCTGCACTACATCAACAAGAAATGGTATATGTATTTTGCCGCAGATGATGGCAAAAACGATAATCACCGCATGTACGTGATCGAAAATGCGTCAGCAGATCCGATGCAGGGAGAATGGACTTTCAAAGGGCAGGTTGCCACACCCGACGACAAATGGGCGATTGACGGTGATATTTTTGAAGTGAAGGACCAGTATTACATGATCTGGTCGGGATGGGAAGGCGACAAAAACGGCCAGCAGAATATATACATTGCGAAAATGGATAATCCCTGGACCATTTCCGGAGAACGTACCAAAATTTCGGGCAGTGATTACGAATGGGAAAAACACGGCGATCTGAACGACGCGAATAACCCGCCACATGTGAACGTAAATGAAGGCCCTCAGTTTCTGAGAAACAAGGATAAAATTTTCATCATTTACTCTGCAAGTGGCTGCTGGACAGATTTCTATGCACTGGGAATGCTCCAAACTACGATCTCCTCAGATTTGATGAAAGCCAGCTCGTGGAAGAAATCTGCTGAACCGGTTTTCAGGCAATCTGCTGAAAACAAAGTATATGCACCGGGACACAATTCGTTCTTCAAATCTCCTGATGGAAAAGAAGACTGGATACTTTACCACGCCAACGCAGAACCCGGACAAGGATGTGGCGGCTTCCGCTCTCCGCGTGCGCAGAAATTTACATGGAATAAAGACGGCACACCGAACTTTGGCATACCAGTAAAAGCAGGAACTAAACTGGCAGTTCCTGCTGAATAAAATTTATCTGGTTACTTTTTCGCGTAACTGGCCGGATTAAGGGAAGCGGGTGCCCACTGCTGGAAAAATTCAAGCACTTTGGCAGGGTCGTGCCCCTTCCCTTTTTCAAGATAGGCTGAGTTCTGCGTATGGATTCTTTTCCCCTTTCCATCCAGAATCACAAAAACGGGAAAACCAAAACGCTGGGGATAATCCAGACCAGCGAGTACATCTTCATTTTTATTCTCCGGACTGTAATTAACATGCAGCATTTCGTAATTACTATCCCGAAATGTTCTCAGCGTGTCATTTCCATTCACGAGTCTGTCAAACAAAATACACCAGCTGCACCAGTTACCTCCTATTTGCAGCAGTACATGTTTGTTAGTCTTTCCGGCTTTCTCTACCGCCGCCGCGATCTGCGTTTTCGCGTCTGCCTCAGGATGATAAATAGTGGGTTTCTGAGCTAAAACTGATGCAGAAAAGAGCATCATCATCATACTAAAAATGGTAGCTTTCATTAGATGTAAATTTGTCTGTTGATCTTTTTAACATTCACTCAAACTGATCGGAATATTAACCGCCAGTCCTCCCTCTGAAGTTTCCTTATACCGGTTATTCATATCAAGCGCTGTTTCCCACATGGTGTTTACCACGTTGTCCAGCGACACCTTTGCATTATCGGGATCACTTTGCAACGCGAGCTGACAAGCCGTTATCGCCTTGATTGCCCCCATCGTGTTGCGTTCAATACAGGGTATCTGCACCAGGCCGCCTACCGGATCGCAGGTCATCCCCAGGTGATGTTCCATAGCAATTTCCGCCGCCATCAGACATTGCTGCACACTTCCACCCAACACCTCTGTAAGTCCGGCTGCAGCCATCGCCGATGAAACACCAATTTCAGCCTGGCAACCACCCATTGCCGCGGATATCGTAGCGCCCTTTTTGAATATGCTGCCAATTTCCCCAGCTGTTAAAAGAAAGCGAAAAACGCCCTGTTCATCTCCTTCACAAAATGTAATATAGTATTGAATAACGGCCGGAATCACACCAGCGGCTCCATTGGTCGGGGCAGTTACTACACGGCTGTACGATGCATTTTCTTCATTCACTGCCAGTGCAAAACAACTTACCCAATCGAGGGTATACTTGAATCCGCTGCCGCCATTCTGGATGGCAAGTAACCAGTCATCATAATCCGGGCAAACTTTCCCTTTCAGTAGCTTCTGGTTCAAATCTGCTGCGCGGCGTTTTACATTCAAACCACCAGGAAGCACTCCCTGCGTTTGAGAGCCGTGAAAAATACTGGAACGCATCACATGCCAGATATTAATGAGCTCTGTACGTATGGTGTCTTCACCACGCCAGTACCGCTCATTTTCCAGTACAATTTCCCATATCGGCCGGTGACACTGCCGATGCCATTTCAAAAGATCGGCTGCGTAATCAACAGGATAAGGAAGAATCGATGTCTGTTGCTCTTCCGGTGCAGCACCTTCCTGAATCACAAATCCTCCGCCAATGGAAAAGTAGGTCTCAGTGATTTCTGTCTGATCTTTACAAACTGCTGTGAAGGTGAGCCCGTTGGGGTGAAACGGTAGGGACTCTTTCATACAGAATACCACATTCTTTTTCGGTAAAAACGAGATCTCAATATTTCTATCCAGTGAGAGCGTCTCTTGTTGTGTAATACCTGCAAGAATGCTGTCGATATCAGTTGTAACTATAGTAACCGGGTCGTATCCTGCTAATCCAAGTATGACGGCGATATCTGTTCCGTGTCCTTTACCTGTTTTGGCGAGGGAACCGTACAAAAATACGTTCACGGATTGTACATGCTGAAGCCCCACGGATTGACGAACTACATTCAAAAATTGCTGCGCTGCCCGCCAGGGGCCAAGTGTATGGGAACTGGAAGGGCCAATTCCAATTTTAAAAATGTCAAATACTGAGATACGCTCGTCGTTCATGGTGGTTCAGGTTATTTATAATCGCGGGATTGTTCCCAATCCTGTTTATGCTGGTTTAGTGCCACAAGATACCATGCCAACGCCGTTTCAGCTTCATATCTATGTGGATTTCTACTATAAAACAGGCTCTGCAAATCTATTGTTCACAGAGCCTCTCTTTAGCTTATTTCTATTTAAATAACTGTTGGTATAATTCCTACATTGCCCGTCTTACTGACATTTCATATAGCAGGGCCCGCGGGCATCTGAGCAGGCTGCAATGGTTTGAACTTATCCGGGTCTTTTTCAAATTGACTGATCTGAAGCAGACTGAAAAGTATATCGCCTTTCAAACGGGTATCGGCTGTGCTTTTCTGATCACTCATCCATACCTTCAGATTGTCGATCTGAGCTAAAATAGTCGCTTTCACATTGTCTGACGCACCCGTTTGAGCGGCCACCCCTAGAAGGGTTTTCAAATAGACCTTTCTTACCATACTCTGTAAATCCGCTCTATATCCTTTCTCGGCAGGAGCTTTCCATATCTTATCGTTCAATTTTTCAATCACCGATATCAACCCCGGCTGTTTATCATCTCTTCCGTGGTATTCCAAAAGTCTGGCAGCACGTTCATGATCCAGAATAAGCGAAAGTGTTTGTCCGGCAAGTGATTCTGCCGCTCCGACAGGATCGAATGTAACGCCCGTGTACCCTTTGAAATTCTCCTGGTTTCTTGCATAGCCAATCGGATACGGAGGAAGATTCTTGATTACACTTTCAGGAATAGCCAGTTCTTCTGCTGAGATAGAACTGATTAATGCATCCAGCGCCTGCCACTGCTGAGCGGGATCAATCATTCCTGTAACAGGTTGCCCATCACCGCGAAGGGCATATCTGAAATCGAGCCCTCCCAGTAAATTTGTCGCAGCCTCAATCTGATAACGGTGCAGTAAATACAACGGAACCAGAACCTCTTCCATGGTAGCCATGGGACGCCCTTCAGGAATCGTTTTTTCAGAGAATACCGACAAGGCCTTTTTACGGATTTGCATGAGTCTGGTCAGCTCGGTAACCGCATCATTGGTATTGTCCCAATGGGCAGAATTGGGATGAATGCCAAGATCAAACATAAAAATATGTCCCTGACGGATAGACTCCCGAATGATTTTATCAAGCTCTGCTTTCTCATTCTGATTTTTGCCAAACTCAGTGTAACCCCATATGATCGCCCGTTTATCATAGCTTCCTATTCCTTTCGCATAAGCTTCAGAGATATCCATAGAGCCATCCGCTTTCATGGTTATTTTCGGGAAAGGGTAATCCGTCACCGAAGACCTGTCATTCGAACTTGACATATGGTTGTGATACATGCCCAGCGCATGGCCAACCTCGTGTGCAGCCAGCTGCTTCATGCGGGCCAATGCCTGATCAACTGCTTTTTTTGCAGCTGACTTATCATCACCGTAAGGCTGGGTCAATCCCTGCAGGATGAGAAAATCCTGCTTGTCGCGCATCGATCCTAGTGTAACCTGCCCCTTGATGATTTCTCCTGTACGCGGGTCAAAAATGCCGATTCCATTTGAAAAACCACGTTGCGGGCGGTGTACCCAATTGATCATGCTATAACGGATGTCCATCGGATCGGCACCGTCCGGCAACTCTTTCACCTGAAATGCATTGATAAAACCCGCAGCTTCAAATGCATCATTCCACCACGAAGTGCCTTCTATCAATGCTTTTCTGATGGGTTCCGGCGCTCCTTTATCTACATAAAACACGATGGGCTTAACCGCTTCACTTTTGGCAGCTCCCGGATTTTTCTTTTCCAGCCTCCATCGTCTGATAAACTTCTTTAAGACAGGCTCATCGGTAGCGGTAGAGAAGTCAAGGTATTCCATGGAATTATAACCAGACCTTGGATCAAACGCTCTGGGTTTATAATTCTGATCGGGTAGCTCGATAAATGAGTGGTGATTTTTTAGCGTGATGGAACCCGGATCCGGCGCTTTTGCAGGTGTGCCCGGGCCACCGCTGAAAAAACTACGCTCACCCGTCCCCGCTCCTGCGAAAGTCAGCAATGCCTCAAACTCTGTATTTTTAGGAAAACTTTTGGTTCTTTCAATAGCGATTGCCGACCTTGATTCATCCACTCTGTATACATTCCCTCCACCTGCAACCGGCGCACCCGGCCTGCTAAAACCGCTGCTTCCCAAACGGGCACCCGCATTCTGACTGTCACGGAGCAGAAAGGACGTAATGTCGATCAGCGTTTTATCGCTTTCTCGCAAATCCGGTTTAAATCCCCAGATCACCGACTGAGGAAAAGACTCTGAAACAGATTTTTTCTCCGCCTCTCCACCGCTGTCAGCACGGTAGTCGTAATTAGGAAGAGTCAGAAAAATCTTTGGCCCTACTTTGATAAACTTTACAATCCTGTATCCTCCTACCGTACCTCTGTCCCCGGCTCCGCCTCCGCCTTCCGGCATGGCATTTACATACAGAAATTCCTTATTGAGCATTTTATCAGGTATTTCCAGCAGAACTCTCCCCTCCTTTTCATCGTAGTAAAAAGTAAAATAGCCCTCATTTTTGTTCATACCCTGCGTCCGGACAGCAAGGCTGGGCGAAGCTGATATTTTTTGTCCGGCAGTTGAACTCTGGGCGAAAACACCCGAATTTCCGATAAGTAAACCCGCCAATACAGGTATATATAACTTCATTGCGATTGTCGTTTTCAGTAAGAAAATAACCCCGGCGATTGTGCCGGGGTTAGGGGTATGCGAAACAGTTTGTTAGTTGTCAAAAACCTCATTTCCTTCTGAGCACCGAAGGAAATCCATATGGCCCATAATCGGTGCCCCGGGGGGCATAGCAGTCACTGATGCTGGCTGGAATTTGTCAGGATTCTTGTGGAATTCTTCAATCTGAGCTAAACCGAACATCATATTCGCTTTTTGTTTGGCAGGAGCAGCTGCCACTTTTTCTTTGATCCAAGATCCCAGCTCATCCACTTTCAGCAGCGCCTCACCACGTACATTTTCGGGAGCTTTTGCATTCGCAGCCAATGAAAGCAGGTATTTCAAAGAAAGATTGTTCACTAATGTTTGCAGTTCTCCTTTGTAGCCGGCTGTCGCAGGTGCTTTCCATGTACTTTCCAGCAACTTGTCGATCACCGGCATCAACCCAGGCTGTTTGCTATCACGTGCATTGTATTCGATCAGTCGGGCTGCACGTTCTGCATCCAATAGATAAGACAATGTAGTTCCTGCGGCAGATTCTGCAGCTGCTATCGGATCAAAAGTGGGCCCGGTATGTCTGTCGAACGTTTCGAGTCCTGCAGGATAACCGGAAGGTCTTGGCGGTATCTTCTGAATGAGCCCTTCCGGAAGTGCTAATGCATCCGGCGTAATGGTGCTCAACAGCGATTCCAAAGCTCTCCACTGTTCTTTTGGTTCTACCATTCGCGTTGTAACCTGACCGTCATTTTTAACCGCATGCGTGAAGTACAACCCTCCCACTGATTTTGCAACAGCTTCGATCTGATAACGATGTAACAAATAAATAGGAACGAGCACTTCTTCGATGGTCGCCATAGGCTCCCCTTTGCGTATTGCCTTTTCTGAGAAATTATCCAACACCTTACGCCTCACTGCAAGGATATTGGTCATCTGATCTATCGGATTTGAACCATCATCCCACTGGTGAGAAGTCGGGTGCGTGTTGCCTCCGATATCCGGTATGTAGATAAATCCTTGTTTAAGGGTTTCCTGCATAATCTTTTCCAGACCTTCCTCCTCTTTGCCTGCAGGAAACTCAGTATAACCCCACATCACTGCACGCTTATCCCAGCTTCCGATTCCTTTGGCATACGAATCTGAAATGTCTATCGTGCCATCCGATTTAAGGGAAAATTTAGGGAAAGGATAATCCATTACCGAAGCCCTGTCTTTCGGACTTGCGGCGAAATTGTGGTTGAATCCGAGCGTATGGCCAATTTCGTGCGCGGAAAGTTGTCTGATCCTGGCCAAAGCAAGTTCCTGCATAGCCTTCGAAACAGGTTTTCCATCTTCATACGGCTGCAACAAGCCCTCTGCGATCAAATAATCCTGACGATGACGGTCAGAACCTAACGTAACTACACCCTTAATAATCTCACCAGTACGAGGATCCAGATAAGAAGAGCCAAATGAGAATCCGCGCGGACTCCCATTTCTGTTTACCCAGTTCACAACGTTATAACGAATATCCATCGGGTCTGCGCCCTCCGGAAGCTCTTTTACCTGAAATGCATTTTTGTATCCGGCCGCTTCAAATGCTTCATTCCAGAACGCCCCACCTTCGATCAAAGCTTGTTTTACCGGTCCGGGAGCACCGCGATCAATATAATACACAATTGGTTTTACCGCCTCACTTGGGGCAGAGCCGGGATTTTTCTTTTCCAGTCGGTGTCTTCTGATAAATCTTTTGACAATCGGCTCATTCATAGGCGCCGAAAAATCCATGTAGCTAAACATGCCAAAAGCCGATCTCGCGTCGAACCTTCTGGTTTTGTATTTATCATCAGGAAGTTCTACAAAGGACTGATGCATTTTCACACTTACAGCACTCGGATCGGGCGCCAGGCCAGGTCCACCACCGAAAAAGCCGGTATTCGGACTTCCACCTGTGAAAGTAATTAACGCTTCAAATTCAGTATTTTTGGGAAAGTTTTTTGTGTTTTCAAGGTACAATACCGAACGGGTTTCATCCACTCTGTACGAACCACCTCCACCAGCAGGCTGTGGAACCGTTACGGGTCCCGCAGCCCTTCTTACGCCCAGCCGGGCTGCAATATTCTGACTGTCGCGCACGATGAACGGAGTAAGATCAATCAATACTTTATCTCCTTCTACTGCGGCAGGAACGAAACCCCATATGACAGATTTTGCGAAAGCACTTTCAACTGCTTTTTTCTCGTCGGGATTTTCTGTGATCGCACGGTAACTATAAACCGGTTCAACCAACAAGATCTTCGGGCCTACCTTTACAAATTTGGCGATGGCTGAAGAAGCTTGCCCGCGTTCCGGCCCGCCACTACCTACGCCGTCTGTAAGAGAAGAAAAATAAAGAAATTCTTTCTCCAGCTTATCTACTTCCAGAAAGATTTTCCCTGTTTTTTCGTCATAGTAAAAATTGAAATAACCCTCATACTTTTTCATTCCCTGCGTGGCAGCAGTGATTGACGCAGCCGGAGTTGCCTGCGACCTTGCAGCCGGCGCAGCGGCGGGCGTTTGTCCGTGAGCGATTCCTCCAGCTGCCAGTATAAGCGCGAGCATATTGTAGTTCAACTTCATAATTAGATATTTGTGATTATGGGTTAGCTAATGATTTATTCTTGTAAATAGGACAAAGCAATTTTATCATGCAAAGAAAAACGACTAATTCAGGTTACTTTACCAACTCGGCATTCAGAAGAAACACCTCGGAGCGGTAATCACCAGACTGATTCAGAAGAAGCTTCCCCCTGATTTTGACAGGTTTATCTGTGTAGGTCATTTCCTTTGCCATCTTCACCTCCACCATGGAAGGAATATCTCCTTGCCCGCAATAAGGACACTGATCCATCGGCACAACGGCAAGCATAAATTCTTTGTGATTCAAATCGGCATTAATCGGAATGATATATCCCGGCAACTCTACCACTTTGTTTTGCATTGATTGTAATTTGGCAGGAAATGCTGGTACCATCTTGTAATCTTTGTTTTTCTTGTAAGTCCTTTCAGCAATCATTTTCCAGGTCGAATTCATTAAAGGGATGTGCGTGGGAGGCTGAGCATTCGCTTGTAACGTCACACCCAAAATCATTAATAAAAACAGGATCACTTTTCTGAACATAGTCTTTAACCTTTTGAAATAGTTGATGAAATATCAGTTCTGTAAGCTTGTATGCCCGGAACAACAGCTGCAAAAAATCCTATCAGCATGCCACTGCCAACCAGATAAAACTCTTGTGGCAAAAGCTTCCAACCTGTCAGGCGCGCCTGAGCAGAATCCTGGAAATAGCCGATCAGCTCCATACCTGTGTGTCCGAGCCACAGTCCGATTACCGAACCTATTGAAGTAAGTATTGTCCCTTCAAGAATTACAATGCAAAACAACTTACAGGCAGAAGCGCCCAATACACGCATCACCGCCAAATCATATTTTCTTTCCTGTAAAGAATTATAAAGACTCACAAATACACTCACTCCTGCCATCAGCATAATCGCGATCGCGAACCATTGCAGGGTTTCTATACCGATACCAATCAGAGAAAACAAACGGGCACTTTCTTTTGCCGGAGAAGCCGCCTGCATAGACGTGGATTTATTGATCATCGCCGGCAAAAGAACCATGGCCATTCTCGAACGATATTGAATCAGCAGCGAAGTAATCTCCTTCTCCCGATGATGCTCTTCATTTCCGTGCATTTTCCATATACTTTCAATACTGGTAAGCACCAGATGATCAGCACTGCTACCGGTTGGTTTAAGTATACCTTTTAAAATATAAGCGTGTTCTTCGTGGATGTCCTGCGCTGAACTCAGTCCATGTGAACCATACAGCTTATCACCTACTTTCAACCGGGCAACACGGGCCACTTCTGCTCCGACAACTACCTGAAAATTATCTTCCCAGAACTTACCGCTTGCAAGTTGCAAGTCATGCAGATTAATAAAACTGGTATCTGTCCCTACAATCCGAAAACCTTCATAATTATCGCCCAGAGCAAGCGGAACTACACGGCTTACAAGGGGATTACGGCTAATTGCTTCAGCCTGTTCTAAAGGAATGTTTCCGGTCGGGAAATCAACAAAATAAATACTGCTCAGGATTAGCTGAAGCAGGCTACCTTTCGCCCCTACCACCAGATCTATTCCTTTTGCATTTTTACTCAATTTTTCACTTACCTGTGTAGTACTGAGTAAAAGCAATGTAAGAATCCCTACACCAAATGCAATCAGCAGCACATTCAAAAAGAAGGTGAGCTTGTTGACACGAAGATTCTTCCAGCTTATACTAACGGGCGTCATTCAAAGTAAGGTTATACACATTTGAAAAGGCAGGTTTTACCCGGTCATCATGCGTCGATACGAGCAAAGACGTGTTGTGAGAATTGGATAAATCAAGCAGTAACCTCAGTACCGTATCCGCATTCCTGTTATCCAGACTGGATGTAGGCTCGTCGGCAACAAGTAATCCTGGCCGGTTGATCAGCGCCCTGCCGATGGATGCGCGTTGCAACTGCCCCTGACTGAGCTGCTGCGGATAACTAAATGCCTTGGATCCGATTCCCAATTCCTGAAGCATTTGATTCACTTTTTTTTTATTTTTTGGTAAACCGGCAAAGGACTGGGCCAACAGCAGGTTCTCCTGAATGGTCAGACTTTTGATCAGATGAGCCTGTTGAAAAACGATTCCTATATTTCTTCCTCTGAAACGATCCTGAGCAGCGGACGAGAGTGAATAAATATCAGTGCCGTCAATGGTCACCTTTCCGCTTGCTGGTTTGAGAATGCCTGTCAGTATATGCAGAAAAGTTGACTTTCCACTTCCCGACTCTCCTGTTAAGAGCCATTTTTCTCCCGCACCAATACACAGGTCACCGAAAGTCATGCTTTCAGCGCCTGCATATTGATAAGAAACTGCTTTAACATCCACCATTTTAAACTAATTACTTACCAGAGCCTGATGATTTTTCTTCTCTTACAGTCGGATATTTGATACCCAGCTGCTCCAGATAAGTGCCATATTTAGAAGGATCATAGTAATACTTTTTCATCTCAGGCCTGAACTCATTCATAATTTTTTCATTCAGATATATGGCGGGCTTGTCCGTTTTTGAGATCAGTGCCGTGTATTTGGTATCCTTTGTCTGCACATCATTGAAATAAGTCCACGCACTTTTGATCACATCAGGCTTCACAAACAAATCAAGTAAAGTCATAGCCTGCACTTTGGCTGCTGCCGTTACACCTTTGTGTGCAATGGGCGTAGCCATGGCAATCGCATTGGCCCAGTGGTGACCAGGCAAACCAGGAATATTCGCAGGGAAGCGTAAGGTAATTGTAGGTACGTTCCAGGAGATATCGGCAATATCATCAGAGCCTCCACCGCCCGAAGACGCAGTGGCCGTAGGTTTTGCAAGAGGACTAAGTGTGGTAGCCAACCCTTTTGTCGAAAGCAGTGAATCGCCTTCAGGATTCTGCATTTCCTTCTGAGCCGCTTTGGCCAGTATCTGATCAGCTTCAGACCATTTTGGTAAACCTACAGCCTTGATATTTTCATACATAGCTTCTGCCAACGGCTTATTGAAATGACCCGGCCACGCGCTGCCCAGTACCTCATAGCTCATTTTCGCACCCGTCATCTGTGCCGCTGCCTCAGCAATACGGATACCGTCATTGTACATTTCCACGATTTTAGGATAAGTTCGCTCCCGGAAGTAGTACCAAACCGAAGCTTTCGATGGCACCACATTAGGTTGGTCGCCGCCATCGGTTATCACATAGTGAGAGCGCTGAGTGGTCTGCATGTGTTCACGATGGTAATTCCAGCCAATGTTCATCAGCTCGACAGCATCCAACGCACTCTTTCCACGCCATGGGGCTGCACCTGCATGAGATGCCTGTCCTTCAAAATTGAACCGGGCCGAAACCATTCCATTTCCTCCTCCATCGCCATAGGAAACTGACATATTGTTACCCACGTGCGTAAAAATGCATGCGTCCACATCCTTGAAAAAGCCATCACGAACGTAGTACGCTTTTGTCCCAAGCTGCTCTTCGGCCACACCAGGCCAGACCATGATCGTACCCGGAAGTTTTTCCCGTTCCATGATTTTTTTCAGTGCCAGTACAGCGGTGATATTTAACGGCTGACCTGAATTGTGTCCTTCGCCATGTCCCGGAGCACCTTCTACAATCGGATCATGGTAGGCAACGCCCGGCTTCTGGGAAGCCTTGGGAATACAGTCGATATCACTGCCAACTGCGATGAGTGGTTTACCTGTTCCCCATTTAGCCGTCCAGGCAGTAGGAATGCCAGCAATACCCATTTCAATCGTAAAACCATTTTTACGCAGAATGTCAGTCAGGTATTTGGAAGTTTCGTATTCCTGAAAGCCCAATTCTCCGAAGCTGAAAACCATATCCACCATCTCCTGAGTGGCCTTTTGATTCGCATCAATTTCTTTGGCCAGTTCGGTTTTCAGCGCATCAATTTTAGCCGGTGTCATTTTTGTCTGCGCCGTTACCTGTGAAGGCAAAGACATGGCTGCTCCAATAATACAGGCAGCTGCATATCGCCGGACAACAGCAATTGAAAAGTTATTTTTCTTCATGATCCTAAAAGTATTTTTGGCTTTTAAAAAGCTGGATTAATCTTGCCTTAAACTCCACTAATTACCACCGCCGGTTGTGGTGCCTGCTTTATCCTCCCGCACGGTAGGATATTTAATACCGAGTTGCTCCAGATAAGTCGCGTATTTGGATGGATCGTAATAATACTTCTTCATCTCAGGCCTGAACTCCTCCATGATTTTTTTATTGAGATGGATCGCCGGCTTATCCGTTTTTGAGATCAGAGGTGTATACTTCGTGTCTTTGGTCTGCACATCGTTGAAGTAAGTCCAGGCATTTTTTAAAATTTCCGGCTTCACAAACATATCCAGCAAAGTGAGTGCTTCAGCTTTTGCACCGGCTGTCACTCCCTTATGGGCAATAGGTGTAGCCATGGCAATCGCATTGGCCCAGTGGTGACCAGGCAAGCCTGGAATATTGGAAGGATAATTCAATACGATAGTCGGTATGTTCCAGGAAATATCAGCGATATCATCCGAGCCACCACCACCTGCCGAAGGTGTAGTAGCAGGCTTTCTCAATTGACTGAGCGATGTACTCAAACCATCAAAACCTTTACCCGGCTCTGTCGGGCTTTGCATTTCTTTTTGCAAAGCTTTGGCCAGTTTCTGATCTTCCTCACTCCATTTGGGTAAACCTACCATCTTGATATTTTCATACATGGCCTCAGCAATAGGCTGGTTCATATGTCCCGGCCATGCACTTCCCAGTACTTCGTATTTCATCGTTGTCTTCGTCATCTTGGCAGCCGCTTCCGCGATCCGTTTCCCATCTTCAAACATCTGCATGATTTTCGGGTAGCTGCGTTCACGGAAATAATACCAGACCGAAGCTTTTGAAGGGACTACATTGGGCTGATCGCCACCGTCGGTAATTACATAATGCGAACGCTGCGTTGGTTCCATGTGCTCGCGGTGATAGTTCCAGCCAATGTTCATCAGCTCCACCGCATCCAGAGCACTTTTCCCTCGCCAGGGAGCTCCGCCTGCATGCGATGCCTGTCCTTCGAAATCATAGCGCACCGAGATCATCCCTACCATGCCGCCATCTCCATACGAAGTACCCAGATTGTTACCTACGTGTGTAAAAATACAAGCGTCGACATCTTTGAAATAACCATCACGGACATAATAAGCTTTGGTAGCCAGCTGCTCTTCTGCAACTCCCGGCCATAGCATGATCGTACCGGGAATTTTCTCCCGCTCCATTACTTTTTTCAAAGCCAGTACGGCAGTCACGTTCAGCGGCTGACCAGAATTATGTCCTTCTCCATGTCCCGGTGCGCCTGCCACAATAGGATCGTGGTAGGCAACGCCGGGCTTTTGGGAAGCTTTGGGAATGCAGTCAATATCACTGCCTACTGCTATTACCGGCTTACCCGATCCCCATTTTGCAGTCCACGCAGTAGGTACGCCCGAGATACCGTATTCGATCGTAAAACCATTTTTCTTTAAAATATCCGTCAGGTATTTTGATGTTTCTACTTCCTGGAAACCAAGCTCTCCGAAACTGAATATCATATCCACCATTTCCTGAGAGAACTTCTGGTTCTTGTCAATTTCTTTGGTGAGCTCCGTTTTGAGTGCATCAATTTTTGCCGGGGTCATTTTTGTTTGTGCTTCCGCACTAGTCGACAAAAACGCCAGGGTACCTGCCAGACAAATCCCTTTGGACAAAATATGTTTGTAGTGAGCAATGCCACGTAAATTCCTTTTCATGAAGAACAGATTAAAGGTTTAAAATCAGTTATCAGATTGTACTCAATCATCTGCGAAAACAGCTAACGGGGAAGCGGAAATGCCGGTTTAATCCCGCACACTTTCAACTATTGACTTCCCCATTGCCTTTCCAACAGCGTTTACCAACTTCTTTACAAAAGCTTATTGGTAGAAAGCTCAGAATTAGGAATCGGGAAAATATACTCCGGTTGTGTGGGAGCTATTGATGGAGCCGAAAGACCACCACTTCCCTTGGCAGGAATCGTTAGCAGATTTCTTGTAAGATCATTCGACCTGAAACCTTCTCCCAAAAGCTCTATCCTTCTTTCGATCAGAATGGTTTTTACCAGAGCATCCGCTGTTGCTGTTGCACTTGCCGGGAATTCGTATGTGGCATCAGACCGCTTTCTGACTGCGTTCAAAAGTGCCGTGGCCTTTTGCAGGTCGCCCATTTTGGCCGCAGCTTCAGCGTAGTTGAGCAATACCTCGGCGTATCTGATCAATGGTACATAATCCAGCGTCGGGTTGGTCTGGTTGTATTTTTTCAGGTAACTCAGCGTTCCCGAAACCCTGACGAACTCTGTTCTTCTTGTATCAGTGGCCCGCCATGTAGCATCACCCAAAATTCCGGACGGATTCAGATTATACTCCACGTTCTGGTTATAGATGTATGCCAAAGAATTTTGACCGCTGATCAGGTTCAACGCAGTCATTGGCATAGAGAAGATGGACTCAACAGTCGTGAAGTTTGTAGTGAATACAGGAGCGATGCTGGACTGTAATGCATGCCTCACGCCGGTTGCTGCAGTGAATGGCGCCGTATCGGACACAATCTTTTTAGACTCTTCCACCACTTTGGCATAATTACCCATATTCAGATAGACTCTTGTTTTGAGTGCGATAGCAGAGTTTTTATGAGCTCTTGTCGTGTTCAGCAGCGCAGTTGAATAGTTCAATGGCAGGTCTGTCTCAGCTGCTTCCAGATCAGCAAGAATCTGAGCATATACCTGCGCCACAGTACTTCTGGCAAGATCATTGTTAGCTGGCGTTTTTTCTCCCTTCAGACGAAGCGGTATACCCGGGGATGCTCCCTGATCTTTGGTGAAAGGTTGTCCGTAACGCGTGATCAGATTGAAATAACCAATGGCTCTCACAAATTTGGCTTCTGCAAGATACTGTGCAGCTGTGGCTGCGGGAACGGCATCGGGATGTTCAGCCAGTCCATCAATGATCAGGTTCGCAGCATTAACCGCCGTATACGCCGTACCCCAGGCAGACGAGGCATCATTAGAACCTGAAGTTACAGTATGACTCCAGGCATCATAGCCGGTAAATACGTTCTGAGTACGGTTAATAAACTCCTCTCCGCGGATATCTGCCAGCATCAGATACCTTCCTCCCAGAAAACTACCATTTTTCAAAGCCGCGTACATCCCATTGACCTGTCCAAGAACCCGCTCAGGTGTATCAAACAGGAAGGCATCCTGCAGAGAAGTATCAGGTACCGGGTTCAGAAGTTCTTTTTCATTACAGGAAACCAGAGCCGGACCTAACGGAAGTACCGCTACCGCCAGTTTAAGTGCAAATGTTCTTATCGGATTAACATTGATCTGTTTCATAATCATAAATAAGTTTTTGAGGATATCAGAATCCGAGATTCAAACCGAATGTAATTGTACGCCCCTGCGGAATTGAGTTTTTGTCAACACCAGGGGTAGTATTGGAATTACCATTTACTGAAATTTCAGGATCCGTACCTGTGTATTTAGTCAGGATAAATGCGTTGAAGACCTGCGTATAGAGCCTTACAGAACTGATCCCGATTTTGCTCAGGGCAGGCGTTGGCACTTTGTATCCCAGAGAAACAGACTGTAATCTCAGGAAATCGCCTTTTTCAGCATTTTCAGAAATAGGCCATGATGAACCGTTGGAAAGCAAATCACCATACACCACGCGCGGGATATTCGTCACCTGACCTGGCGTTGTCCAGCGTTCAAGCACCTCGGTCGTATTATTCCAGAAACGCTGGTCGCGCCATGTCCCTTTCGTTCCGTTCATAACCAGGTTACCGCCTGAGTAGGTGAAATTGACACCCAGATCAAAATTTCCGTATTTGATAGTATTGATAAACCCACCATAGTACGTTGGCAGCGCGTTACCCAGCAGGTAGTAGTCATTCACCCCGATAGCAGGTGCTGCCGTACCGTCAAGGTAAGTCCAGCGGCTACCTCCTGATGGTACAACGTGACTGTACTGAACCCTGTCGCCGGCACCGTTGATAAATACGCGCTGACCGTTTTCAGGATTTACTCCATCTGTTTTCGCTCCATACAAACTACCCACAGAATAGCCTACACGCGTGATATTGGTTGCTTCGGCAGCGGTAGATGTGGTTCCTACAAGTTCGGTACCTGCTCCGTAGAGCTCAGTAACCTTATTTTTATTTTTGGTATAGTTAATGCTCGTGTTCCAGCTGAACTTACCTCGGCGGATAATGCTGGCATTGATACCCAGTTCAAGACCGCGGTTGTACATGCTACCGATGTTCATCAGAATCGCATCTCCCGGAATCCCCTTGGAAGGAGACTGTGGCACATTCAGAATCAAACCGTTCACGCTGTTTGCATAGTAAGTCGCTTCCAGTTGAATCCGGTCATTGAGAAAACTCAGATCCGCGCCAATGTTGGTCTGGTTACTGGTTTCCCAACCCAGATCAGGATTTCCGCCCTGGCTGAAATTCCAGGTAGGTACAGCTGCATAAAGTGATGACTCGTACAAAGCCAGTGAACCGAATGCACTAACACCAGAGTTACCCACCCGTCCCCAGCTCGCGCGAAGCTTCACGCTGCTCATAATGTCGGCCAGTGCAGAGGATTTATAAAACTCCTCCTCCGACAAGGTCCATCCACCGGATACCCCTCCGAAGTTTCCATATTTCTTACCACTACCCAAAGCTGAGTTTCCGTCGCGGCGGTAGTTTAAGGTGAAGAAATAACGTTTGTCGAAATCATAGGTAAAACGAGAGAAGAAAGACACAAGCGCACTCTGAGTCAACACGTTTGCCGTAGGGGCAATCTGGCCATAGCTTCCCTGAATCTCATTGAAGAAAGGATCTGACAACTGCGTACGGGTAGCTCCCCAGCCTGAAGTATTAAATTTCTGAATGTCATAACCGGCCAGAAGAGAAACATTATGCTTCGTAGCAAACGAGGTCTGATAGTTCAGCGTGCTTGTCCAGTTCAGGTTATTGATCAGCCTGCTGCTGTTGGTTGCACTTCCGTTGGTTGAAAAACCTGGACCGTGTACAGGACTGTTAAATGCCACATTCTCTACTTTGAGACGGTCCATGGCATAATTAAATTTATACTGAAGGCCTTTCACAATCTTTACTGTAGCTCCGAAATTGGCAATGATACGATCATTTTCAGAGGTGTATTTATTCAGATCCAAAAGGGGGATCGGGTTGTAGAAGTTGCTGGCAACGTTGTTATTACCCATACCCATCGTATTGGAATTACTCAAATTATAGGAACCATCGGGATTCACAGCATATACGTTGGGTGCAGAAAGCCACGCCAGACGAGCCGAACCTACCAAACCAAAAGCATTCCCTGACAGAGATCCTGTATTGGGTGAAGAATTCAGACTGGTATTGTAATTGATATTACTCGAAAATGACAACCACGAATTCAACTTATGGTCCACATTAAAACGGGCAGCTTTTCTGGTGAATTCATTAGTTTTAAGAATCCCGCTCTGATTGCTGTAATTACTCGAAAAATAGTACTTCGTAGATTCTGAACCACCCGAAATGCTTACGCTGTGATTTTGCGAAAAACCTGTCTGGTATACTTTATCGTACCAGTTGGTGTTCACAATCGAGCCGTCTTCATTGTATGTAGGAAAAAACAGTGCAGAGGCGACGGCATCATTGTTGGCATTTCCACCTAAAATTTTGGCATTCATAACTGCCTCATTTTTAATGGTCATAAACTGTTCCGCGTCCAGCATCGTTGGCAAACGCGTAGCTCTTGTAGCACCTGCCCAGCCTTCATAAGTAACCTTTGCTTTTCCTGTCTTACCGCTTTTGGTAGTGATCAACAATACACCTGCAGCAGCCCTTGAACCATAAATAGAAGTAGAAGCCGCATCTTTCAATACATCAATTGACTCGATGTCAGCCGGATTAATATCACCAAGCGGGTTATTGGCAACAGTTGAGTTGGCAGAAACATCGCCGGTATTGATAGGAATGCCATCCACAACAATAAGCGGATAAGAACTCAGAGAAATCGAATTAATCCCTCTGATCCTGATTACTGGAGCATTATTCAAAACACCATTTGGCTGGCCTATGCTTACACCGGTCGCGCGTCCTGCTAAACCCTGGTCAAAACTCTGAACAGGCATATCTTTCAGCTTTTCTCCTGAAACACGCGCTGCCGAACCCGTAAATTCCTCCTTCGACATTGTGCCATATCCCACGACCATCAATTCACTCAACTGACGTGTACTTGCTGCCAATTTGATGTTCAGGGCAGTCTGGCTACCCACTGTAATTTCCTGCGCGACATACCCTACATAGGAAAACACAAGCACCTGAGTTCCTTTGTCCGAAACTTTCAGGCTGTACTTCCCCTCCATATCGGTGATAGTCCCCGTCGTTGTTCCTTTGATCAGTACCGACACACCCGGTAACGCGTCTCCGTTTTCCGAGTCTGTAATTATACCCGAAATCTCCTTGTCGGCCATCTTTGATTCTGCAGAGGGTAGTTCTGTCCTAAGCAGGCCAGTCATTTTGGTCTCCTTCTCAATGATAACAACAGTACCCTTTTGTTCCCGGTAAGCAAGTTTGGTAGGGCTCAGCATTTCGTCGAGCACCTCGTCGACACGCTTTTTGCTGGCATTGATATTGACCCTGTAAGGTGCAATCAGATCTTCATTGTAGACAAAACGAAAACCTGTCTTTTTATTAATAACCCCGAGCGCATCTTTAAGACTTTTGTCTTTCAGCGTAAGATCAATTGTCACCTCCTGAAGGCTCTGTGAGCGTGATGGTCCCGCCTGCAATCCGGAATGCGCTGAAACAACCAGTAAAACAAGGAAACAGGAGAATTTGAGTGTCCATTTAGTAATGGACAGTAAACTACTGGTACAATTTTTCATACCTTTGAATGTGTTTTGGGTTAGTCGTTAAAACATTAATTCAAACATTTGATAGCTGGTCAGTTGGTGATTGGCGTTACGTTCTGATCTGTCTATCCAAGCATTCCGGCGGGCTTCTGTTCGCCGGTTTATTTTTTGTATTGTCTTCTACATAGGCATATTGTTAACGGATTTTCTCTTTTTACTTATCGTCACTTTATTGTCTTCAATTTTGTAATTCAAGCTGTTAGCCATAGTAAGCAGCTCCAGTATATGGTCAAGCGAGTCGGAATAAACAAACTCCGCTGATGCTCTGTACTCCCTGACACTTTCATCCGACAGCGACACATGCACATCAAACTTATTTTCGATCACCGCCAGAATATTACCAAGTGACTCATTGTCAAAAAGTAATTTCCCGGCTGTCCACGCTACCGAATTCGCACTGTTGACAGCCACCTTCTTTATTTCCCGCGTTTTCAGATCAACACTGACCTGCTCATTCGGAAGTAAAACCTTTGTAATCTTCCTGGTATCATTACAAACTGACTTCTCAACTGCCACCTTACCTCTTGTAACGGTAACCTGTACATTTTGCAGGTGACTGTAGGATCTGATGTTGAACGCCGTACCTAAAACCTTTGTCGTTGTACCCGCAGCCGACACCAGAAAAGGACGTTTTTCATCTCTTTTGATATCGAAGTATACCTCACCCTCTACCAGGATTACCTTCCTTGCATCCGGCTCGAAACTGGCCGGGTATTTGACCGACGTCGACTCATTCAACCAAAGCAAGGATCCGTCAGAAAGCTTTATTTTCTTCTTCTGATTTTTACCTGTGCTAACGCTCACCAGACTACTTTCATAAACGAATTCGCTCAATGCAAACCTGTTCAGCAGTGCAAAAACACCAATACCGATAATCATCAGCAGACCAGCTGCTATTTTAAAAGTATTGGAAGTCAAACCCGAGAAATGTCGGGGCTTATGTTTAATCACTTTCGGCACCTGGTCGTACTTCTCGTCACGCAAATTCCTTTCAAGTATCTCATCCAATTTCCCCTGCTTCAGTAAATGAAAAAAGGCTTCCATCTCATCCTGTCTGAGGTTGTTGTTAATATATCTCTTAACCAGAATTTCCAGGAATTGCTTCTCTTCCATGTAGCAGGGATTTACAGTAGTAAGACGAATAACTTCAAAAACAGGGTACCTCAAATATTAAAAAAAGACAAAATATTTTTTTTCAACCACACTAAACAAACCAAAGTACACCTATTTGATAAACAGATATTAACTAATATTTTAAACAAAAATTAGCATCAAAACGAAGTAGTCAAAAACTAAAAATATTTATATTACACAAACATACCCTTCCACCCAGTTCGCAGGATTGCAAAGAGGAATGAACTACTACAGGTGTGAATGGCGATCAGACGATCGGAGCGAAGAACAGAGCAATAAGAGAGAACGAAACACCGAAGCTTTTCTGAGCAGAGTATTTGAGAAGTCTGATGATTTTTACCATGTGTTTTTTTATGGCATTTCTGGATATACCCAATGCTTCGGCAGCTTCATCGTAGGTATAGTCCATGTCACGGCATAGCCTGAACACCTCTTGATTTCGGGGTGACATACTATTTAACACCTCAGCCAGATACTGTCTGTATTCTTCTGACTGGAAAGCATCTTCAACACTATTGTAATTGTGCTCAGCTGAGCGAATGATGCTTTCTTTGAGTGACTGTTCAACTGCAGCGTGCCTCAGGAAATCAAGAATATGATTTTTTGCCACCTTGTACAGATAGGGCCTGAACGCGGCAACTTCGCTTAGATATGCTCTCTTTTCCCACACCTTGATGAAAATCTCCTGACACAAGTCATCGGTGTGGTCGTATGTCTTGACAAATTTCAAAACATATCGCTGAATCTCGGAATAATACTGATTGTACAATGCATCAAACGAATCTCTATCTCCCAGAGATACTTCATTCAATAAGGCAATTTCATCGATTTTAGCCATCTTTGACAACGCTTTTGGACTTTCAGAATTTCATACCGGCTTACTAAGATAGCTAGATAATTATAATTATTTCAACATTTCAAAAATTCCTTTTTCTTTATTCCGCCATTTCAATAAAATACATTAGCATAATTATGATTTTTATGAGTTATGTCAAATATTATTCTGAATCACCAAAATCCTGACGCTTATTTAAAACAATTCTGACAATTCGACACCTACTAATTTCCAATGATAGCTGTAATACAAAGAGTTCAACATGCCTCTGTAACCATCGACGAAAACATAGCCGGACAAATCAATACCGGGCTGCTCGTACTGCTGGGCATAACCCACCACGACACCACCGAAGACCTTGAATGGCTGGGCAAAAAGATTATCGGACTCAGAATCTTCAGCGACGAAGAAGGAAAGATGAATCTTGATCTGAAATCGGTGGACGGCGACATTTTGCTTGTCAGTCAGTTTACATTACACGCAAGCACAAAAAAGGGAAACCGTCCTTCGTTTATAGATGCCGCCAAACCTCAGGTTGCAATTCCCTTGTATGAGCAAATGATCACTTTCCTGCAGCAACAAACAGGAAAAACTATTCAGTGCGGTCAGTTCGGAGCGGATATGAAAGTAGCGCTTCTGAATGACGGCCCCGTAACTATTGTCATTGATTCGAAAAACAGAATCTGACGACTAACATAATTATCTTAAAACATTTATTTGGATACAATGACTATCGAAGAAGCACAACAGCAGGTGGATACCTGGATCAAAACATACGGGGTCCGTTATTTCTCTGAACTGACAAATATGACGATACTGACCGAAGAAGTAGGAGAACTGGCCCGGATTATGGCCAGAACTTACGGTGACCAGTCATTTAAAAAATCTGATCTGGGAAAAGATCTGGGTGATGAAATGGCAGATGTACTCTGGGTGTTGATATGTCTTGCCAATCAGACCGGTATTAATCTCACCGAGGCATTTGAAAAGAACATGGCTAAAAAGACAGGGCGCGATAAAGACCGGCATCAGGCTAATGAAAAATTGAAATAGCCAGTACGGCCAGGATATCAAAGACAATCCCCAACGCTTCACAAAAAAAGTGAAAGCGTTGGGGATGTTTATATACCCGATAATGGATTCAAGCCTGCTTTACTTCAGCTACAGAAACTGGTTTCTTTTTCTTTACGTCCAATACCTTGAAAGGTTTGGCCTCTTTTCTGACGCGTTGGTATGCAAACAGGCAACAAACGAAAATTGTCAGGAAAAGTGCATCAATAAAGAAAATGTCAAAAGCGCCCATTTTCCAGCTCGTCCACATCCACAGCCCGGTAGAAACGCCATTGGCAATCGGCACACCTGCGCAGAGCACAATCGAAAGCAACAATGTATGCGCGTTCATGATCGGGAAATTACGGCGGATGATCAGATACACCGACAATACCAGCCAGCTGTAAAAATAGGTATGGTAAATCGCTGACTGATCCACTTTCGGAAGCACTTTCAGCATAATGAATGTAAATGCAGTCACAGGAAGCATACTCAGACACGTGGCCAGAAATACATTGCTTGCCCAGAAATTGAACTTGCGTTTATGTGCATCTGTACTCACTTTGTCACGCGCCACAAACCAGATCAGAATACCCGAAATTATCACCGCGCATCCCATCAGCCCTAGCACAAAAAATACGATACGCAATGGCTTGCCTCCAAAATCACCGAAGTGAAGATGATAAATTAAACTTTTAACGCCATCTATATAGTTGCTGTCGGTTATGGGTGATTTTTGAGCCAGGATTTTTCCGGTTGCTACCTGAAGATGCACAAAACCGGATCCTGCAAAATTGGATTCAGGGTTAGGTTTGGCCTCCATGGTCAACTGCATGTTTTCATCCATATAGTTCCGGATGTGGACGCCTGTGATTTTGCTGCCTTTCCACTCTTTCTGCCATTTTTTCACAAACGCATCCAGATCGAAGTCTTCCTTAATGGGCTTGTAAGTATATTCGGCAGCCATATTCCTGTTAAACTGCAGACTCTCGTAAAGCTTTTCTGAATTGCCCTCATACAGCAGGTTACCAAATGGGGTCAGGATTACGTAATTCACAATCAGCACTACGCCTGTTACCGCAAACACAAACTGAAACGGAAAACCGATCACACCTAAAACCGTATGCATATCCGTCCACACAGTCTTCCATTTGCTCCACGGCCTAAAGAGGAAAAAGTTGGATTTGATCTTGTCCCAGTGAAGCAGCAGACCCGTTATCAACGCAAAAAGAAAAAGAAATGAAACGATTCCGGCGATCAGGTAACCCATCGGCGTACCGATACTAAACGGAAACACCTGGTTGAGCTGCGCCAGAAAGTGCAGACGGTACAAAAACTCACCCATGTCATAGGCCTCTGCGTAATCGCCTGCTGCTTTTTTGTCGGTGAAGCTGTACAGAAAGTATGCTGAGTCGTCATCACCTCCCCTTCGCCCCCTTTTACGCTCCTGATTTTCAGACTTGGGTTTGGGCCTGGTTACTGTCGTATCTGCCGAAGCACTCATGTTTACATAAGTACCCTGTTCCTGCCTCTGAACATAAAAATCAAAATTACGCCCTTGTAAATTGTATTTACCGCTAAGAGAGTCAATAACAGGATTGAAAGTGAGCTCCGATTTGCGGGCTACAGTCGATCTTCCTTTTTGCCACGCTGATATATCATCCTTGAAGAAAGAGAAAGAGCCGGCAAAAAAGATCACATAGAGAATGGCAGCGATGAAGATGCCACTGATTGTATGGGTGTGAAAATAGATGTTATATTTCCTAGGATCCATGATGTAGATTGAAATTCAGCAGATAAGGCAAAGAGAACACAAGGGTCATCAAGAGGTAGATAGCCCACACTTTCCATACATTTTGCGCTATGAAGGCATACAGCAACAGGCAGGCCCAAAGTATATAACCCGTGAAATAGGCAGTGATTATCACATTTTCCTTTGGAAAAAAAGCGGTGAGACAAACATGCAGGCTCATCATTACGGCATAACCGCCTAACGACCCTGCAAGAATTTTGCTAAGCCGCAGCCATGGTGATTTGGTCAGGTATTTTTTATTGGCAGGCATAGGTCAGTGAATGAGTAATTCCAGTGCAAGTGAACAGATATAGAGAATGGTGATACCCTTCACCCCGAGGTAGTGAAAAGGGAAAAATAGTACGGAAACAGAGCCGGATGCCATCAGGATCACAACAGTAGCAAACAGACCGCTTCCCCACCCCAGTGCAACCACACACAGGATTGCGCCCAGCAGGAACAAGGCTCCGGTGATGCATCTGCTATAGGCTGGATTAGTGGCCGCTGTAGCTAAAATGTGATTTTTATCAGGCCAGGCTACACGCTTTGAGGTATTCATCCAGAATAGGAAGCCACACAGAAAAAGTAAACAAATAGTACTGAACATTAGGATTATTATTGAAATGAAGTTTAAGCTCATTGCCGGCTTATGCTTTTGGCAGAAAAGCCAGGAAGACAATCAGTTTATTTATAAAAATGTGTCAAAGCCACGTCCATGCGAAAATGGTCAATTGCCAGGCACCGCAATTCGTTTTCTGAAATCCTAAGGTGCCAACCCGGTTTTTTTCCCGAAGAATCAGGTGAAATTTGACGGTTCACATTTACCGGTCAGATAAGAAAGCTTTGTAACTTAACTGACCGTCATAATATCTGGCAGAGCACATTAAAACTGAGTTTTACCAAATATTATAATTAGACCAATTTTAAATTAATGGCAAATATATGTAAAATTTCATGTCTGTTAGAAATCGGCAGGGTTTTATCTAAAAATGAAAATAATTTGGCAGGATTATACAAGGAGCAATTTAAACCTGCACGCCTGCCAGCCATTGGATTATTGATTAAACTCCAATCAGAGAAGTGATGGCATCACTTTTTACAAAAATCTAACTTACAGTATCAACCGACAAATAAAGATGAAGCAATACCTGATTTTAATACTATTCTCTTTTATTACATCAACAGGGTTCGGGCAAACCGCGGAGGCCGACAAAATTCTGGGAACCTACAGCACAGAAGGCAATAAAGGCAAAGTCACCATCAGAAAGGCAGGCAATACATACAACGGCACTTTGATATGGACTAACGTACCCGATGCAACCGATAAGAATAATCCGGACAAGGCAAAGAGAAGTAATAAGCTTGCCGGAACAGAAATCGTTAAAGACTTTACGTATTCCGGCAACAATGTTTGGGAAAAAGGTACGGTCTACGATCCGGAAAGCGGAAAAACATATAGTGGAAAAATCACTCTGAATAAAGATGGCAGTCTGGGAATGCGAGGCTTCGTAGGTATATCCGCCTTCGGAAGAACGACAGTATGGACAAGGGAGAAGTAACCGACTTCTGTATTTATCCTTCACCCACGATTAGCAAGACGCATTGGCTATCGCTGTTTTCGGAATGGGATTGATGCTACCAGTCTCAACGGCAATATTATTCAACGTGTCTTCTGCAGCATATCTTAAATTTTGGCGAATGTCATTAAGTAGTTTTCAAATTAGATGAATAGCAAGGCTGCTTTTCAATAACAATTGGTCTTAACGAATAACTGCCGTTTTTTATAGGTCTTGGTAAGCCAGTGTTTACATATTATCCTTTACGCAACATGTCTGCATACTCATTGGGAAGCGGACTTTCCTCAACTGCTTTTGCTGCTTTTTCGATATCGTAGTCAAAGCGGATGAACTCAACCTGTATGCTGTTCTTATTTTCCAATGTACTATCCGGGCTAATGGTAAGAATTACATAACCACCCCTTGGATCCTTGTCTTTCGGTTTCCCGACGGATCCGATATTGACAGCATGCCTGAAATGATCGCTGCCTGTCACACCTGAATTTAAAATACGGTGATAGGGCTGGTGCGTATGGCCAAAGCACATAATATCAGCCCCCGCATGTTCCATAATCCGCAACATGCTTTTTTCGTCGCGGTCTTCAAACAAGTATTCATTGACTTTCCGGGGACTGCCATGAACGAGGAGCAGATTAAATTTATCTTCATTCAACTGGTATTCCAGCCTGATGTGTGCCGGTAGCGTCCTCAGGTAATTACGTTGCGGCTCTTTTATCACTTCGTTGGTATAGGATATAGAAACCTTACCCATAGCCTTTTCTTCATCTGTCTTGTAAGCACAACCACAATCATTGCTTGAACGGCCAATACCCCAGTCGTAATTGCCGGCAATGGTCGGGATTCCGCGTTTACGGATTTCATCGATCACTTCGTTGGGCCATATATTATATCCGACCAAGTCGCCAAGACAATACATGGCATCGATATTGCGGGTTTCCACATCTTTAAAAAATGCTTCAAGTGCCGGAAGGTTTGCGTGGATGTCTGAAAATAAGGCGATTTTCATCTTAGGCTATTGTTGAGGTTTTTGAATAATATTTTTTACGGAGCCAGAAGGCGAGATTGACCAAAGCAATCAGTGCCGGCACTTCGACCAAAGGGCCAATAACACCGACAAATGCCTGACCTGAATTGATGCCGAACACGCCAATAGCGACAACAATGGCCAGTTCAAAATTGTTGCCTGCAGCAGTGAATGCAATAGATGCACATTGAGCATAATCGGCTCCTGTTTTCTTACCGGCAAAGAAGCTGACAACAAACATGAGGATAAAATAGATAACCAGCGGTACAGCAATACGTACCACATCAAGAGGAATCTGCACGATCAGTTCACCTTTCAGGCTGAACATTAACACGATGGTAAACAGCAAGGCGATCAGGGTAAAAGGTGAAATAAATGGTATAAACTTATCCTCGAACCAATCTTCACCTTTCAGCTGGATCAGCGTATAGCGGCTGACGACGCCAGCTGCAAAGGGAATCCCTAAATAAACCCCTACACTCCCGGCAATCTCACCAATCGTAATATCCACATCCAACCCTTTTACACCAAACAATGGTGGCAGGACCGTAATGAAAACATATGCATAGACACTGTAAAGCAATACCTGAAAAATGCTATTCAGGGCAATCAAACCAGCGGCGTATTCCCGGTTGCCATCTGCCAGTTCATTCCAGACTACTACCATTGCGATACACCTGGCAAGCCCTATCAGGATGAGGCCTGTCATATATTCGGGATATCCACGCAAGAAGGTAATGGCTAAGATAAACATGAGTACCGGACCGATGACCCAGTTAAGTAAAAGGGAGGTACCCAACACCTTGGTATTCCTGAATACTTCGCCCATTTTCTCATATTTCACTTTGGCCAGTGGCGGATACATCATCAGGATCAAACCGATTGCCAGGGGGATATTGGTTGTTCCACTTGAGAAAGAATTAATAAAACCCGAAGACGAAGGAAAAAAATATCCGATGCCCACACCGACAGCCATTGCCAGGAAAATCCAAAGGGTCAGATAACGGTCCAGAAAACCCAGCTTTTTCCTTTCGTATGCGGGTGCACAATTATTCGCTGACATATAATGATATTAATTTAAAAAGACTAACTGCAACAGCTCGGAGCGCAGCAAGCCTCGGCTGGCTGTAAGGGTTTTTCTGCATATACGGTAACACTGAAAATACCTGTATTACCTGATTTAAAAGCTGCAATGCCCTGCTCGTTCAGATAGCTACGCAGTATATCATCAGGTATGGTGATCGCCTTTTGCTTTTGCACCAGGATATTCTTAAAACCATTTGATCGGATCAGTTGCAGATACTCGTTCTTTTGAATGGCACCGGACACACAGCCTGCATACATTTCAGCAGCTGAGCGCAACTCATCAGGAAGGTCACCAACCAGCACCACATCAGAGATACTGAAATGCGCCCCCGGCTTTAAAACCCGAAATATATCCCTGAACACACTATCTTTATTGGGCACCAGATTCAACACACAATTGCTGACAATAACATCGGCAATGTTTGCAGATACAGGCATCTTTTCAATATCACCCTGACGGAATTCGACGTTATTAAATCCACGGGCTTCTGTATTGATCCTTGCCCTGTCTATCATGGCAGGCGTAAAGTCAATACCGATCACCCGTCCTTCACTGCCCGTTTCAGCGCGAGCAATAAAAGCATCATTGCCTGCACCGCTGCCCAGGTCGATTACGGTATCCCCTTTTCTGATTCTGGCAAATTCCGTCGGTAGCCCACACCCAAGCCCAAGGTCGGCATCCGGATTGTACCCTTCTATTTCGGTATAATCGTCACTCATGATGTTATAGATCTCGGTGGAACAACCCGTGGCACCACAGCAAGATGATTCATTGGTTTCCTTGTCCTGTAAAGCAATTTCACTATACTTCTGCTTTACGATTTCCTTCAATTGTTCTTCAGTTTGCATATCTGTTTTAGTTAATCGTAATATTGCATTATTGCGATTGATTTAAGCAAAAAAATTTTAGCAGCAGTTACCGCCTGACAGGTCAACTTCTTTAAAGAAATTACTGAACAAGGCATGGTACTGGTTCCATACTTTCGGATTGATACAGTAGCAAACGCTTACGCCTTCAATAGTCCCCTGAATGATCCCGGCAGTTTTCAATTCCTTCAAATGCTGGGAAGTTGTTGCCTGCGCCAGGCCAAGCTCTTCGACAAGGTCCCCGCAAACGCAGGCATTCTTCCGGACGAGGTATTGCAGTATTGCAATCCTGGCAGGATGGGCAATCGCTTTGGCCATCGCAGCCAGTTCGTTTTGTTCCTTTGTAAATAAATCTGTTTTGGTAGCACCCATATCTGTATCCCTAAATTGCATCGCAATATTACGATCAAAATCTGATTGAGCAAATTTTTTCAAGAATTTACATAGATCTATCTGACCATCTCAATGCTGTTTTGACATTTCGCGTTGAAATAGCTACATGTAAAAAAGTCATCATGTACCGATTGATCAGCGAATGAACATTCTGCTTTCTAATTGTGGAATTCTGTAAAATCTTCATTCTCAACTTTGCTACCAATATTACATACATGACGGTATTTCAGAAATGGTACAGCCATAATTCCTATTTATTTTTTGAGTTAGCAACTCAACAATACAAAAAATCCAGGAAAACGACGCTTCCTGGATTTTGTACAATATCAATGCTATCAAAAGGTTACCTTTTAAGCTACTACTGAAATACTCCCGTCAGAAGACAGAGATTATACCTATTTCCAGTTCTTTCTCAAAAAGCGCAACCAGTTGCCATGCATTACGTTTTCTATATCAGTGGGTGTATAGCCTCTTTGTTCAAGAATAGTCGTAACTTTCTGTAAATCAGCAATCGTCTCCAGATCGTAGGGACCCTGTTCAGTACCAAAAGCACCATCCAGATCTGACCCTATACCAATGTGCAGCGCATTACCGGCCAACTGACAAATATGGTCCAGGTGATCTACCATCACTGCCAGATTGCAATTCATACCCTTGGGCGTAGATGTTCCTCTGACCCAGTTGGGTACCATCATCCATGCATCCAAAGCACCTCCGATCACTGCACCACGACTGATCAATTCCTTAATCTGTTCGTCGCTGAACTGACGGTTGTGATTAACCAGGCTTCGGCATAGATTATGGCTTGCCCACACCGGTCCGTTGAAATGATCCATTGCCTCCCAAAAGCTATCGTCGCAAAGATGTGTAGCGTCCAGGATTATATTAAGCCGTTCCATTTCTCTAAGCAAATCCTGTCCGGCCTTGCCCATAAAACCAGTCGCATCAGTCCCTTGTGCATAACGTCCAGGGCCGTAATGTGCGGGCCCTATCGCACGCAGACCATAATTATAAGCTCGTTCCACGTGCCCTAGTGTCACCAGCGAATCCGCTCCTTCCAGGCTGAGAATATATCCAATTGGTTTACTGTCGTTTGGCGTTCCATCATTCCACAGAGCCAGATGTTTCTCCAGTGATTCCAGATTATTTATCTGAACCATTTCACCGCATTCTTCCATGCTTTGATACCAGGCAATCTGTGCCTGCGTCATCGCCCAGGCTTGCTCAGGTGAATTCCAGCCGGGTATCAGACTTCCGGGTTTTACAAACCGCGCGATTTGTGTAGCCACTACCAAACCAATTTTGCCTTCCCGCAGCGCAGGAAACGTAACTGTCCCCTTGGCTCTGTCAGGTTTGTCGGTCATTCCTTCTTCCCTCGCCCGAACGTCGGTCACCGGTAACCTCAAATCGCGGTTCCATTCAACCGCATTCATACTCAGGTCAAGATGGGCATCGAATATAAACATAGGCTTGTTAATTAGTCGTGTAGTTCAAACAAGGCTTCAACCTCCACCGGAATATTGTCAGGTAACGAACCCATTCCAACTGCGCTACGTACACCGATTCCGTTTTCGGTACCGTAAATATCTGCAAAAAGTTCGCTGCAACCATTGATTACGTACGGATGACGCTCAAAATCTGCAGTACAATTTACCATTCCCAATATTTTAACAACACGCTTAATCCTGTTTAAGCTGCCTACATTCTCCTTAATCGTAGAAAGCATGGTCAATCCCACCTGACGTGCCGCCAATTTCCCTTCTTCGATATCCATATCACTTCCGATCCTACCGATAATCAGGCTCTTATCATCACGCACCGGTCCGTGTCCTGACAGATATAAATATTTCCCGTCGACCAGGCAAGGCTTGTATACGCCCAGTGGCGTGGGTGCCGGAGGCAAAGATAAATTCAATGCTGCAAATGCCTCTTCCGGGCTAACGATGGTTGCTTCAACACTCATACTATCTGATTTTTAATTTATTAACTATTATAACTAAGCTTGCGCCCTATTTGCTCTGTCTATTTCAATTTGCGTTGTTTTCACTGCACTCAACGCGAAACTTCCAAAGAGCAGCAGGATTAATATTCTTTCAAAACATAGAACTGTATTAATTAAATCAGAGCATTCAACACTAGTATACTACAGAGACCGACGATGGATATAATGGTTTCCATTAACGACCAACTGCGAATTGTGTCTTTAATACTCAGGTTGAAATATTCCTTGAACAACCAGAATCCTCCGTCGTTCAAATGCGAAAACATAAGGCTGCCCGCCCCTATTGCAAGAACTGCAAGTTCAGGATTCACTTGTTGTTCTATCAACGTCGGCGCTAAAATACCAACTGTGGTAAGACCTGCAACCGTAGCAGATCCCACGCAAACACGAATTATCGCGGCCATAAACCAGGCCAGGATCAGTGGTGAAAGCGAAGCATTTTTGAGCAGAGAAGCCAACTCATTATTGATACCACTGTCAGTCATGATTTGCTTAAAAACACCGGCACCTGCAATCACCAGAAGAATCCCGGAAACAGATTTGAAGGCCTCTTCGCATGATTTGGAAAGGTAAGCAACACTTTTTCCTCTTTTTACACCTAAGAAAATACCTGCAAACAACACAGACAGCAACATTCCGAACCAGGGAAGCGCAATAAGGGCAAGCAAGTTGGAAGCCAAACCTTCTTTTGGTATCTCAGATAATGACCGGATGCCGGAAGTTGCAATCAGTAAAACAACAGGCAACAGCGCCGCAGCTATACTAATTCCTAAACCGGGCAGTTCATGAGCAGGCCGCGGTTGCAGGTTAAAAAAGTCGGTACGAGGAACCGCCTTCATGGTTTTAAGTGTGCGTCCAAACAGCGGGCCTGCCACTACAATAGAAGGAATAGCTACAATAATGCCATAAATCAGTGTTTTACCAAGATCCGCATGCAGCTGACCCGCGATAGCGGCAGGCGAAGGATGAGGTGGCAAAAACCCATGCGCTACTGACAAAGCAGAGAGCATGGGTATGGCTATGTACAAAAGTGGCAGTCCTGTGCTGCTGGCGATCATAAAAATGAGCGGAATGACGATCGCGAAACCGGCATTGTAGAAAAGCGGGATTCCGATGATAAAGCCTGAAAGCATCATCCCCCACTGAATTCCTGATATACCGAAAAACTTTACCAATACGTCTGTAATCTTTTGCGCTGCCCCACTATCAGCTACCAGTTTCCCCAGCATAGCCCCGAACCCTATAATCAGAATCAGATCGCCTAGCGTATTACCAATTCCCTTTTGTACCGATGCACTTATATCTATGACCGTCATTCCCGCTACTGAGCCGAGTAGTACCGATACCAGCAAAAAGGAGATAAATGTATCCAGTTTAAGTCCGGCAATCAGGTATACAAGCAACAGGATGGCAACAACGGTCGATAGAATCAGCATGGGTCAGGAAATAGTTGATCAATAGTATGTATGGAGACAGGGCTATTGTTTGTCCCACCAGATACGGGTCATAAGATCGTCCGTACCTTGTCTCTGAACTGCCTCGTCATAAGCTACCCGGTTAAGCGTCTGTTCACTTACAGGATACAGGAACCTGCGGAATATTCTTCCTCCCGTGGCATTTCCGGGATATACATTAGGTATCAGCGCCGGATAACCCGTGCGGCGATAGTTGTTGTACACTTCCTGCGCATCCGGGAACAGACCAACCCAGAACTCCTTGTAAATCTGCTCTGTACGTTGCGCTACAGTTCCTGCAGTATTGAAAGGATGCGCAGCTACATAGCTGTCGACACGCGCCTGACTGATGACATTGGTAGTACCACTGATCAAATCCCATTGTCTCATGGCAGCACGGATACCTGTTTCATACAAAGCCGGTGCAGTTTCAGTAGTATACCAACCTTTCAACGCTGCTTCAGCAAGCAAGAAGTTGGATTCTGCTACGGTGAAAAGCAATAAGGGAGCATCCTGTTTCAGGACAGTTGTCTGTTTCGGCTCCGAGTAAGTAACAAAATCGGCAGGTTTCACTCCGTTGATACCGGCAGACATCCCCTTTTGAATCGATTCATCGGAGCTAGCCACACCATTGACGTACACTACAGAAAGTACACCTAGCCGGGGATCATTATTTGCTTTCAAAGCACTAATAAATACATCCTGATATTTTCCTCCTTCTGTATTATTGCTCCCGTCGGCACGCATATAGTTATCATTCAGCAGTTGCCATGCAATCGGGTTTTTGTTAATATTCTGCCCTCCCGTCGTATAGCTTACTTTTGCAATATCAGCGTATTCTCTGATCACACCACCTGCAATCGCCTTGGTTACCCAGCTTTGTGAAGCAGTGGCATCCACTTTGCTTAAACGCATACCCAGACGCAGCATCAGCGAATAGGCAAACTTTTTCCACTGCGTGATATTACCCTGGTAAATCAGATCAGCACCACCAAAAGATGCAGCACTCGATGCATTCAGACTCGTTGCTGCTGCTTCCAGCTCATTGAGCATATCCGGATAAATCGTGCTTTGCGTATCGTATTTAGGCTGAAAAATGGAAAGGTTATAGCCCTGCCCCGCCTCTGAATACGGGATATCACCATACAGATCCGTCAGGCGGCTGAAGCAATATACTTTCCAGATACGCGCCATGGCATACATATTCACACGCGCCGGATCATCTTTCAAAGCCTTGATCACTTCTCCGATCTCATTGATCTGGGCCGGGTAGGCATTTGTAAAAACACCACCGGTTGCATTGACCTGAGATGCCACATACTTTGATCCGAAACCTTCCACATCATTATAGCTGGTGGTGTACTGCATCAGACCGAACAGAAGCGCACCTTTGTTACCGCTGAACTGAGCTCCATCATAAATCGCTTTACTAAATATGTAGGGCGTATTCGGAACCGTCACCGCATTAGGATTTGTGTTCAGCTCTACGAAACCTTTATCGCAGGAAGTAAGCAAAAGCGTGCTGCAGGCTGCGAGTAATGTATATTTTAAGAATGATTTTTTCATTGCTTTTCTCTTGTTAGAATTTCAGATTCAGATTCACACCAAATGAGCGGGTACGAGGCAAACCAATTGACTCAATACCTTGTGCAGCTCCACTGGTCAAACCCTGCTCAGGGTCGAAATTGTCTGTCTTTTTATACAGAATCAGAAGGTTACGTCCTACCAGCGAAACATTTGCCGATTGTACACCCACCGCCTTTAGGAAACCGGCCGGCAATCGGTAGGACAGGATCACCTGACGTAGTTTCACAAAACTTGCATCGTGTACAAACAGCTCCGTATATCTGTTCAGGTTGTTGTAGTAGGCTGCGCGCAGGTTGGCTACAGGTACAGTGTGCGAATATTCAGCACCGCTTGCAGTCACACCTTCCAGAAGCAATCCGTTTTCACGGCCAGGCAAAGTAGATTTCATCAAACCAAGACGGGTTGCATACACCTCCATTACTGAGAATACTTCGCCACCGAATTTACCATCTACCAATACATCCAAAGAGAAGTGTTTGTACTTGAAGGTATTTGTCAGACCCATCGTGTAAGGATGTACCCCATTACCCAGGTATTGGTTATTGTCTGTTTGTACCGGCAGGTTTGAGTTGGTATCATAAATGATTCTCCCCTGCGTATCTCTTGCCATGCGGTATCCGTAAATCCCACCAAAAGGCATATTTACCTTGTTATTGATCAAGGCGTTTCCGTTAGCAGATCCACCGATTGAAAAAGTTTCTATTCCATCAGCCAGCTTCAACACTTCACTTTTGTTATAGGCAAAGTTAAATCCGGCATCCCAGGAGAAATTACCCTTTTGAATGGGCGTCACCTCCAATAGCAATTCCACACCTTTGTTGCTCAGCTCACCGGAGTTCAAAATCGCGCTCGTATATCCCGATGCTAATGAAATAGGTACACTCACAATGTCATTTGTTGATTTTTTATCATATACCGCCGCATCCAGATTCACACGCCCTTTGAACAGACGCGCGTTCAAGCCGAATTCGATCGTGGTTGAAGTAAATGGTTTCAACGTAGCATTGGTAATCGAAGCAGAGCTCACATTTTGCAAAGGAACTGAACTTGCACTTGGTACGGCACTGTAAGCCAGATTGATCGCGTAAGGATCAGGACCACCGCCACCTACCTGCGCCCATGATCCGCGAAGCTTCAGCACATCAATAGCTCTTGGCATCGTGAAGATATCCGACAACATAAGACTGCTGGCAAAGCTTGGATAGAAAATACTGTTGGCAGTAGGACTCAATGTAGAGAACCAATCCTGACGACCGGTTGCCGTTACGAACCAGATACTCTTGTAGTCAAAATCCACTGAACCAAACACCGAGTTGGTTTTGATATTCGTTTCTGTCGGCACGGCGGAAGCAGTGGACAGGTTGGAATAACTATAGAAATAAGGAACTGTAAAACCCTGACCGGTAAAATCAAACTGGTTCATGGTGAACTGACGCGCATTTGCACCCAACATGGCCGAAAAACCTACAGACTCACCAAATTTGGTGTTGTAGTTCGCTGTCAGCATGCTATTGGTTTCTGACACATCGGACTTAATGCCATCATATTGTCCCTGAGGAATATACTGCCCTCCGGTCGGCTGAATACTTGTAAAATTGTAGTTATAAAAGTCGCGGGTTGTAGTTGCTTTAACAGTCAGGTTTTTCAGGATGTCATAAGAAATTGACGCCTGCCCGATAAAACGGTCTTTGGTATCCTCCTGTTTGAATTTATTAATAAAGAAATAACCGTTGGTAACAATACCTGCATCATTCCAGATGATCTCATTTCCATTCGCATCATGTCCGGGTTGAAGCCAGCGTACATCCACTGTATTGGCCACTTCATAAGCCATCCAGTTCGGGTTACCCAAAGCATCCCCTGCAACAGGCCTGTTTTTACCTTTTTCACGGTTGTACTGCACTACGGCCTCTGCTTTCAAACGATCACTCAGGTTTGCAGAAATGTTAAGACTTGCCGTTTTGCGATTATAGGTGTTGGAAGGCAACACACTTTTTGCATTCAGATCCGCAAGCGAAAGGCGATACATTACTTTTTCGCTCCCACCTGAAAGTGCAACCGAATGCGTTGAAGTAGTTCCTGTCTGATAGAAATTTTTCAGGTTGTCCTTTTGTGCTGTATAAGGGTGGTTCTGCCCATCGGCTGCCATGTAATTGGTATTTCCATCAATTCTGGCTCCGAAAGAACGGCGACCGCTCGCCTGCGCTGCAGCGAGTGTGGTTGGCATAACACCGCCATCGCCCTGCCCGTATTCATATTGAAAATCGGGAAATACAGAAACGTTTTCCATCGTGTAAGTTCCATTGTACTCCACTCCGATTCCTTTCTGAGCCTTTCCTTTTTTGGTAGTGATCAAAATAACCCCATTGGCTCCACGTGAACCATACAAAGCTGCTGCCGCACCACCTTTCAATACTGTCATCGATTCGATATCATCCGGATTAATGGCTGCAATACCATCTCCACGGTCGGTACCTGCTTTCGTACCTAATCCGTTCACCGTTGAACTTCCACCTGGCACACTGTTATCAATCGGCATGCCGTTGATTACATAAAGAGGCTGACTGTTGCCTGTCAGAGAACCATTTCCGCGGATAACGATCCGGCTGGAACCACCAGGCCCGGTAGACAAACCAGTCGCATTCACCCCGGCAATTTTACCGGTAAGCGCATTGGCCACGTTATTTTCACGAGCCTGCGTAAACTGCGATCCGCTTACCTCGGTTACGGCATAACCCACAGCTCTTGCATCCTTTTTCATACCAAGGGCCGTAACGACAACCTCGCCCAACTGCTCAGCATTCTCCTTTAACTTCACTGATAGTGAACTCTGGTTTTCCCCCACTTCCACTTCCACTTCCATGGTTTCAAAACCAACACTTCTTACGACCAGAACCAGCTTTTTTCCGGCATAGCTGTCGGGCAGGCTAAGTTTGAAATTACCATCCACATCAGTAATAACACCTGCGTTAGGATTGTCCTTCACAAGCACGGTAGCTCCGATAACCGGTGTTGCATCTTTTGCAGAAACCACGTTGCCGGAAATTTCCTGAGCGGCTAAAACATTCCTTGAAACTTTCACTAACTCCACTCCTTTCCCATTAGCTGCAACTCCCCCGAGGAGGCTAAAAGCCATAAATCCTGCAAGGGAAAGGCCTAGTAAGCTCCTGGTGTCTTCTAAATGTCGATTTTTTTTCATAGATATTGGTGATTTACAAACTTAGGTTTTTTGCAAATTATGCAAACATATTCCTGCATTATTAAAACAAACATAGAATATAATTCCAAGTTTAATGCATTATTTGCAATATAATTTTTAAAACAACCAAATACAATCACAAAATATCACCCATAATCGCAAATTTTGCATATATAAGAAGCCTTTTGGGTTAAAATATGCATTTTTCATACCTTTGTTTATTAGCCATCATCCATGACTCCTAACACCCGATGTCCATTAGCCTCTTAAAAAAAGAAAGGAAGGATCTCATCCTGAAAGAGATCAACATACACACGCGGATTTCTCTGACAGAGCTGACTGAAAAACTAAACGTTTCGGAAGATACCGTCCGTCGCGACGTGAACGAACTGGCAGAAGAAGGAGCGATTATCAAGATTCGCGGAGGTGCCATGTCCAAAGCGTATCACCATAATTCCAACCTCAAAGAAACTTATGCACATTCCCAGAAAGAGATCATTGGGAGCAAAGCGATGTCGCTCCTGAAGCCAGGAATGCTTGTTTTGATTGGTGGAGGTACCACCATTCGTGAGTTGGTCAAACTCATACCTGATGATTTTTCGGCAACGTTTATGACGGTCAATCCACTCACTGCGGTAGAGTTACTGGACAAGCCCAATATTGAAATTTTGCTGATTGGCGGGCAGGTTTCCCGTTACAGCCAGATGATGGTAGGCGGTGAAGTGCATCAGCGCCTATCTGAAATAAAAGCCGATCTGTGTATCATAGGAACCAACGCCCTGGACACCCAGGGAGGGCTCACCGATTCGGACTGGGAAACCGTACAGGTGAAAAAATCGATGATAAAAGCTTCTGCAAAAGTTGCGGTTCTTTCTATTTCTGAAAAGCTCAATTCGGTGATGAAAATGAAAGTAGCCGACCTGCAGGAGATCGACTATCTGATCACTGAACTACCCTCTGATTCTCCTATGCTCTCGTCGTTTAAGAACGGAAAAACGGAGGTTTTGTAACTTCCGGAAACTACAGCGCACCAACAGCTTTTCATCCAGATATACCAGCCATCTCAAAGTTTCATAAGCTACTTGGAGATGTCTGGATATTTTTTACCCCCTACTACAACCATTGGCATACTTGAAATGTCATAGCTGAGTACGAAATATTACCAAACGCAAAGGCTATGAAAATCAGTACTTCTTCATTTTTGCTTATCGTTCTATTAACCGGATGTAACAAAATAGAGCCCGCGAAACCAACTGCTTGCAGCGATCCTCAGTTTGGCGGAGGAACCAGATCCCGGTATTTGGATAATGTTAAGACATATGTTTTTGCTCATACCGGCACCAGGGCTGACAGCAGCAAGGTTATCTCTTACTTTATCAGAAATCCGGATTCCGATTCAGAATTGTCACAGGTATATATCCCCTGTAATCTACCTGAAGAATATCAAAAAGATCAACTCTCCATCAGGTTTAGTGGCTACACACTTTATTTCCCGGGAGATGAATATAGAAACTCAATCTGTTCAATCGTTGAGATCACTAGTATCAAGGCCAGGTAGGGCGTCTGTAACCTCCATCTTGCCTCAAAGAAAACTAAATTCTTAATCTGTAAAAGACTTGGCCTTATGAAAAAACTACTATGTGTGTTGATGCTACCTCTCTTGCTAATCACCTGTAAAAAAGATGACCCCGAGCCAGAGCCTGAAATTGCGTCCATTGTGGGAAAATGGAGACATATCGCATACGAAACTACGGTTGACGGAGAAAAGGTTTGGGTTCCCGCTGAGCCACAGATCCAAACGATCACATTCAGGTATGATGGACTTATCCTTGCCTCAGACGGCCTGCCTGGTTGTTGCAGACCGAAGTCGTATCATGTGAACGGAGTTTTTTTCAAAGTAATACCGAAGACCACGGTTCCCGGTAACGCACAATGTGCATTCGTGGACTGCATTGGATGTGAAACATGGGATATTGAACAAGCAGGAAATGACCTTATTATAACCCTATGTGAGCCTACGAGTAGCAGGTCAAAATACATCAGGGAATAGTTGCGAACAGTAGAAAAGCGGGTGAGAATTTTTGCTTAAGTTACAATCCGGATGCAACCCTGTTTGTCATAATACTGTCTGACGAAATGAATCCATGGAAGTGCATATGTATAGCCAATAGCGTTACAGTGCTATTGACTATAACAAAAGATACTCTTAGGAATCATTTTACAACTTAACCATTAACAAATGCGACCTATTCAAGTTTTCAGAAATGTATTACAAGTTTCGGTAGTCTGTCTGTCATTCCTTGCATGCAACGAGCCACTCCCGGAAGAGCAAGTCGAAAAGACACGGACCGGACAAGTTCCGCTTTCTATTGACTACAACGAAGTCGGTGGTTCGCTTTCCAATCTGATTTACCGCGCGAAGTTTGCATACAACAATTCCGGACAATTGGTGTCAGTCACAGACAGCGTACTGACGCCTAGCGCTACTCCCAATGGACGAGCTTTGCCGTGGGTTAATTTTTACTATCAACAAGGGAAACTTTCAGAGATTGTCCTGCGGTCCAATGCTATTTATTTTGATCAGTACAATCCACAAACCGATCAGAACGCTTCACGATTTTATTTTGAATACAGTGGTAACACAGTGAATGTACGGCAGGCAGTTGGAGCAAAACAGCTGCGTAAATTTGATTTCAAGACTGATGAAAACGGGTTCCCTGTCAGAAATAATGTAGTGTATGGCTCCACATTTTTGGATGCCGCCGGTAATATTGACTATGTGGCAGAAACGAATGCTGCAAAGGAGAGAAACCCACTTGGAGCCTGGGAAGTCATTGACAGAAAATTTGATAATAACAAAAACATTTTCTCAAACAGCAAAGAGTTTCAGATACTTGGTGTGGTACTGGCAGTGTCAGACTGGAATTTGACCACCAGCTTTATACCCTATCTGGGTATTCTTACTACCAATAATGAGCTTAGCAAAACTGTAAGATATTGTAATACCACTGATGGATGTCGCCCTGCGAGCAAGGTAGAAAGCGAAACCCCTTCTGTCGATGAGAAAGGATTTCCTACACTTCGTCTTACGCAGGTAGGCGCTATGGGCCGTCATCAATATGTTGTTACCTATCAGAAAGGCAAGAATTAAATTTGGTTTGTCCTTCACTATTAAATACAATTCCCGCGGAAAGACCAAGACTTTCCGCGGGAATTGTATTTTTGTATTCCTCCAAATCTTTAAGTTTTGGAAGAATACCGGTACTGGTTCGATCTGGCTATCAGCATCCTCCCTCTTTGGCCAAAGCATAGATCACGTTGTCCGAAACCGATAAATTGAAGACCTTGCCATCAACTGCAGGAAGCAGCAGCTTCCAGGTTTTCCCTTTATCTCCCGATCTGAAAACGCCTGCCGGATGGCCGCAAAATAAGTATTTCCCAACCTCAGTAATTGAAGCAATGAACTCGCTCGCAGGTAGACCAGCATCAACAGGCTGCCAGCTTTTGCCCTCATCGTAAGACGTCCGCACCCTTCTGGTTCGCGAGGTGGTATTGTAAGTAATTGAAGCAAATCCACCTTTAATGTTCTGTATATCAATACCCACACCTCCTTCGCTCAGAACATCCTCCCAATGTTCGCCATCATCAGTCGACCGAATAATTCCGCTGGGACTCGCAGCCATCATAATACCACCGGACTCGACAATTTTCATGACCCCGCCACGGCTATACACCTGTTTCCAGGTTGTACCGTTATTTGTAGATTTGAACAGGCCGCCGTCACAACCGATAATGGCAACTCCACTTGCTGTTTCAACGACAGTCCGCATATCTTTCCTTGGGAAACTTGCAGCAACAGCAGGCCACGAAGCCACTCCGTTTTCATTCAACGGAGACTGACTGCCTTGATAGAATACGGGCATTTCTGTTTGGACAGAATCGCTACTGGTATTATTTGTAACCGTGGAAATTTGCCTTGGGCTCATATCCTGCCAGGTATCTCCTCCATCGACGGATTTAAAAATGACATTCATTGCGACAGGCTTATCTCCTTTCTTATTAAGAACACTATCTTGCTGTGCAGCCAGACCCAGCGACGTAGTAGTCGGATAAAACGTGCCGGTGAACGGCAAAATCAGCAAAAGAGCCGGGATGTATACTTTCATTGCTATAATTGATTTGGTGAAACAACAGCAGCAAAAATAGGAGGCGTCAATTAGCTCCGCGCCCCGAAATCGCAAAAGCTTGTAACGGATATGTAAAAGTTTGTAAAACAGCTAACAGCTTGTCCTGAGCGAGATTTTCACCTTAGTTAAAGTTGGGTTTAACCCATCACAATATCAGTTGTCTTAGCAAAAAAACAGGCACACCGGTGATGGCATGCCTGCTATTATAAATCCTGAACCGATCAACACAACAGCAACAGGACATTGAGTTTTGAAAGCGCAATCGTTTAGAACTTCCGATACACGCCACCCAGATACTGATTGGCTTCCTCCTCCGCGAACTGCGCCTTTTTGGCATCCCAGTGCAGCGTTTTGTTAGGAAAACGACCGGCAATAACACCCAGCAAAATGGTTTCCGTTAATCTGGAAGCATACGAGAATGGCGCACTGCAGGTTGCTTTGCCCAGGCAGGCATCTACAAACTCATGGTAGTGCTTATGCGATTCTGAGCTGTAATCGCGCACCGGTCCACCCAGCTTGAATGGCGTAACATCAATCTCCTTATACGCACCATCTACGATCAACTTGGGGAATATCTGAAAATGAGGCAGATATAACCTTCCTTTTTCTCCTATAAACATCGCTCCCTGGTCATGTAAATCCTCGCCGTCCGGAAGCATCAGGTCTTCACGCTGCTTGTCGGCGCCCACGCCATCGTACCATACCCATTTCAGCGTATCTGCCGTGTATTTCGTACCAGGAAATTCATAGGTCACCATGTTTTTTTCAGGATATCCGAAGCCATTCGGTTTTCTGCAATTGGTTGTGATCGTCCTTGGTACATCCAGCTGCAGGGCATTGTACGGTGTATCAAAAATATGTACACCCATATCGCCCAGGGTTGCGCAGCCGTAATCCACCAGCTTCCGCCAGTTGCCGGGATGGTAAAAACCTTCCTTATATGGTTTTTCAGGTGAGGTTCCCTGCCACAAATTCCAATCCAGGTTTTCTGGTACCGGATCACCGCTTGCAGGTGCAGGGCCGTTGTATCCCCAGTTTTTTGGTGACCATGCCCTTACTGTGTGTACTTTCCCGACAATACCTGATTGGATGAGTAAAGTAGCCAGTTTATAATCGTAGAACGAATGTACCTGAATACCCATCTGCGTCACCAGCTTCTTGTCTTTGGCAATTTTATCCATTGCCCGCGCTTCTTTTACGTAGTGCGTCAGCGGTTTTTGGCAATACACTGGTTTGTTCATTTCCATAGCCATCATGGAAGCCGGCGCGTGGGTATGGTCTGGCGTAGAAACCACCACGGCGTCAATCTCGTTGCTCATTTCTTTGAGCATTAAACGGTAATCCTTGTACGTTTTAGCATTCGGAAACTTGGCGCTCACCTCCGCCAAAACTTTAGAATCAACGTCGCAAAGTGCTACAACATCCACATTCTTGTGAATGGATATGGAAGCCAGATCCGCCTGACCCATGCCACCTAAACCAATGTGTGCCGTTCTCAGCCTCTTGTCTGCAGAAAAGGACCATGATTCAGTGGGTAATATTGCGAGGGAAGACAATGCCGCAGCATTTTTTAGGAAATCTCTTTTGTTCATGAATAAAAAGGCTGGTTATTGAAGTTAGAATTTAGGTGTACAACAGTGCATCTGAACCCTGCCGGTAAACAGATAACCGGTAAGTCAATCCATCAGGCTACTGACAAACCTAAAATTGAACTGTTTTCGGGTGAAATGCAAGATGTGAATAGGAATTTTAAAGTTCATAGCTGTCACCAATTGCCGGATTCCGATATCCCTGACTTTCCTGTCATCAACATGCTTACTGAATCGCCAACCATTGTGCACCGATTGAATAACACATGCTACATTTCACTCAACAGGCAGTCATGTAAAAACGATTGTAAATCCGAATGGAACACACGCTACGCTCCTCTCAGCCGGAAATGATGACGGCGTGATGATCAACTCCAACAACCATCAATCTTACAGCAGAACCATCCCTTTGTCCTCCTCCTATCGCCGCAGGCAATCCAATCCTAAGTACACAAATACATTGTGGCTGTTTACTGAAACGGATTCTATACCTCAACGATAAAGATGCAGGAATTGCATAGTAACATCATCACAGGAAAATCGAGCTTCATACTCCGCCTCAGATAAATAACTGAGTATAACATCCGTAACTATGAAGATAGTATCGATTATAAGCTACGCACCTTGAAAGAACTCAGTCGGACAACACAACCAGATGACAAGCCCCTCCAGAAACAGCTCTGGCTTTCAACATAATTCATCAATAAAACATTGAATACAAACCATATAGACAACCCAATAATTACGTAATTCCCTGTATAAAAAGCCTCTACACTACAAAGAAAACAGCAAAACCTTTACCATTCACAAATTCAGAAGTTGATCCGATTCTATTAATCACTGTTTTTATCTTTCAGCTCCATTTGGCTTCCACACTTGATGGTGTAATGAACGGACACCCCGACTAGGTTTCTTCATAACGCAGATAGGCTTTCCTTAATCAAATTGATTGGGAATTATGACTAGCAATAGAAAATAAAACAAAGCGAACATGCATAGCCTACTCAACAAAGTCGATCAGGTAATCTATTTCAATCCGTTGCGGGTCTGCCGACAGAGCTGCATTTGATATACACCAAAAGACAACAAAATGATAATCAAGGTAGCTTTGATCAAAGCAAACAGCGCACTAATCTTGTAAGATGCGCGGGGAAAAGTGGGTGACGAAACTCGCGAAATCTGTTCCGCTCTACAAAATGTAAATCATTAGTAATCTTCTTCCGGTGGTGTCACTTTCGGAAAAAAGATCTACTAGGTTATAACTCACTTATTAATTATCAATTATTCGGGTAAATGGATTCCAGAAGAGATTTTCTAAAAAAAGCAACCCTACTGGCGGGTACAGGCGCGCTTGTTAATAGCATGCCAAACGTGATTCAGAAGGCCCTGGCTATTAACCCGGCACCAGGCAGCACTTTCTACGACGCCGAACATGTCGTGTTCCTGATGCAGGAAAACCGCTCGTTCGACCATCAGCTTGGAATGTTACAAGGTGTGCGCGGCTTCAACGATCCAAGGGCGATCGAGCTGGCAGATAAGAATAAAGTTTGGTTCCAAACCAATCAGGATGGAGACACCTATGGTCCGTTCCGGCTTAATGTGAAAGATACAAAAGTGGCATGGATGGGATCAATACCTCACGGATGGAGTGATCAGACGGATGCGATGAATAATGGAAAGTATGACCGCTGGTTGGATGTAAAAGCACCCCGCAATAAAAAATACGCCCACATCCCCCTCACAATGGGTTACTGTGACCGCTCAGATTTTCCTTTCTATTATTCGCTTGCCGATGCATTCACCGTCTGTGATCACAACTTTTGTTCGAGTATCACCGGCACACACCCCAACCGTTATTATTGGATGACGGGCACGATACGGAACAGAAATGAACCATCAGGCATGGCACACGTATGGAATATCAGCAACTATGAGTATCCTGAACTGGAATGGAAAACCTATCCTGAACGCCTGGAGGAAGCCGGAGTCAACTGGAAGGTTTACCAGAATGAAATCACGATGGGTTATGGTTTGAAGGGCGAAGAAAGTCAATGGCTTAGCAATTTTGGCACGAATGTACTTGAATATTTTAAAGCCTATAATGTCCGTTTTCACGAGGGTGGGATTGTCAACCTTGAAACCAAGCGACAAACCGTTATCCAGACCATTGCAGATCTGGAAAAAGAAGCGACAACAGATACCCGCGCGTTACAGCGGTTAGCTGCAGCGAAAAGACTTTTGAATAATATCGTAACAGCGCAAACCAAGTTCAACGAGGATACCCTGGCGAAGTTATCCGACAGGGAAAAAAGCCTGAACGATAAGGCATTCTCCATCAATTCCGGCGACCAGCATTTCCATGAACTGACCTCGATGCAGTATTCAGACGAGGGCACCGAGCGTACCGTGAATGTTCCCAAAGGCGACGTCTTTCACCAGTTCAGGCAGGATGTAAAAAATGGAACCTTACCAACCGTTTCCTGGCTTATGCCCCCTGCCCGGTTCTCAGACCATCCCGGTGAACCTTGGTTCGGCCCCTGGTACGTGAGCGAGGCCATGGAGATTTTACTTGAAAACCCGGAGGTTTGGAAGAAGACAATTTTTATCGTAACCTACGATGAAAACGACGGCTATTTTGATCACTTGCCACCATTTACTGTGCCTAACCCTTATAAAGACAACACCGGAAAAGTGTCGGCAGGTATTGATCCTAAGATGGATTTTGCATTGGCCAGCCAGCAGACAAATCCGTCAGCCACTCCGGCAAACCTGAGGGACGCACCGATCGGACTCGGCTATAGGGTTCCTATGATTATCGCCTCTCCCTGGTCACGAGGAGGTCATGTCAATTCAGAGGTTTTTGATCACACATCTTCTTTGCAATTCCTTGAACATTTTTTGGAAAAGAAATCGGGCAAAAAGATCACTGAGGAGAACATCACGAAATGGAGACGGACAATTTGCGGCGATTTGACTTCTGCATTCAGGCCGTATAACGGAGAGAAAATCGAAAAACCTGTCTTTCTTCAGAAAAAAGAATTTATAGAGGGAATCCATCAGGCGCAATTCAAGCAGGCGCCCGAGAACTTTCATAAAATTAGTAAGCAGGAACTGGTAAGACTGAACGGCGGTGAGAAGAAAACGGAATTATTTCCAACTCAGGAAAAAGGTGTCCGACCAGCTTCTGCATTACCTTATGAGCCTTTTGTAAATGCGAAAGCTGATCAGGCAAACCAACGGCTTGAACTCACCTTCAAAGCAGGCAACCGTCTTTTTGGAGCAAAATCCAGTGGGATTCCTTACAGAGTATACGCAATGAAACCCTTCAAAAAGGAAGTCCTCCGCTCCTGGGATTACAGCGTAGCCGCCGGAGATGAATTGAGCGATGAATGGAATCTGGCCGATTTTGAAAATGGTGACTATCACCTCCGGGTTTATGGACCAAACGGATTCTATCGTGAATTTCAGGGAAACCGATCCTCACCTAAATTGAACATTAGCTGTGAGTATGAGATCAAATCGGCTAAACCTACCGGGAATATTGTGATTTCAATTGAGAATCGCGATACAAGATCGCATCAAATCAGTGTGGCTGATAACAGTTATAAAACGGGGACTAAAACAAAAACAGTCCCAGAGGGCGGTAAACTTGCTGTAGCATTTGATCTAAAGAACTCGTATCAGTGGTATGATGTCAGCGTGAAAATTGCGGGTTTTCCCGGTTTTGAGCATCGTTTTGCAGGCCACGTGGAGACCGGAGCTGTAACCAAAACAGACCCATTAATGGGCGGGGTGGTTTAAGTTGTCACAATACTAGTGATGCGTTAACTTTTAAAAAATTCTTATAACACGTTGTAAATAAATTAATTATGAACGTTCTTTGATTTT
>NZ_QNUL01000039.1 GCF_003383615.1 Dyadobacter luteus | reverse complement strand
GTTTGATCAGGAATTTGATCCAAATTATTGTCCAATTTTACGGAGTTATCCTTGACTTTTAACACAGTTCATAAAGTAATCCAATTACCCCATTTAGATACTCTATACAAAACCGGACAGTGACAGCTTATGGAGGGGCTAAATCGCTTGCTACATCTGGCGAGCCCCCCGATTACAAAACGAAACGCCTCTTCACAGTGACCAATAAGGCAAGTATTTGCCTAGTGAACCAAACTGTAAAACACTTTCACATATACTTAGACGTCCCTGTACTGCCCGTTCACAGCAGTTTTGCATGCGCTAAAAACACAAGTCCGTCAGCTGATCACATTAATTTGCCGGGGCTTAAGGTGGAGCAGATATTTGCCGGCAGACATTCCTTTAATCAAAGCCAGCTAATGAAACTGACACCAGATGATTTTGTGGTGTTCAGACGTGCTCTGTTGCCGTTTGAAACACTTCAGCTATTTCACCAAAACGTTCAAAGTGACCCGGGCTCCTTCTTCAAAAATTTAAGAGATTTTTTTTCTGATCCTTTTCTGCGCCGCGGGCTAGAAATCTGCTCTCCCACTTTTTATGCGCAGTGCCTGCCATTTCTTAAAGGTGAACCGGCGCCGGGTGAGAAAAAAATCGCTATTACACTTTACAAGTACCTGATCAGAACGTGTAGTAGAGCTACACCGTTCGGTTTATTTGCTGGCTATTTTGTCAGTGAGCTTACCAGTAGCACCGCCATCACTTTCGATCAGACTGACTCGGTCAGTCTCTACCATCAGCTTGACGGAGGCGTACTGCAAGTGCTTCAGGATAAACTCCTCTCTGATGCTGCATTGGTCTCAAAGCTAAATCTTATTACAAACAGCTCTGTTTACCAGACAGCAAACGTAATCCGCCTTGTTACAAGCAAAACTGAAAATGCAAAGACAGACTTTCAACTCACGCAGGCAGAGCGAAATTTCCTTTTAGAAAGTGTGCTTGATGTCTGCACGTCTGGCTTACCCTATCAGCAAGTCATCGGTCACCTGCAAGATTTGGGTATCACAAGAAGACAAGCCAAAGCTTACCTAACCAGACTGATTGACGCTCAGATACTGCTCACCAGCCTGCAGCGTAATGTAATCGGGCCCACCTACCTTGATTATCTGGAAAGTCACATCGTTTTAAAGCAGACAAAATACCATAAACATTTAAAGAAACTTCAGGACTACCTTTCAGATCTTCAGCTGGAAAAAGTACAATCTACATTGCAAAGAATTACAGGCCCAGGCAAGCTTCCTTCTCAGCTTGTCCACACCACAGCTCGGTTTACAACAAAGCAAAATCAGCTCAGCTACAGCAGTACCGAAAAAATAGCTCACCAGTTAGAAAAGCTTCTTCCGCTGCTAAATCCCAAACCCAACAAGGATCTTGATGATTTCGCATCAAGACTGCATCAGCGCTATGGTCAGCGCAAAGTGCCACTTCTGACCGCGCTCGACTACGATTACGGGACGGGTTATGGCAAACTAAACGATGAAAGCAGTCATATTCTTCCCCTGTTAGATTACTTGCATAGAGCTCCAGGGCCTGTAAAAGCCAAAAAGCCTGATAAGTTACAGCAACTGATAAACGAACTGTACTCAAAAGTTAGCAGCCCGCGGCAGATGACAGTTGAACTCACAGACGAAATGATCCGTAAAATCACACCCTCGCCGCAAGTCCCAAGCACTAGTATCCCTTTGATGGCAATGGGCAGAATCCACAGTGAGAATCCTGCCAGCTTTGACCGGCAGCAGTTCAGTTTTGAACTTAGTGCATTTACAACCTATGCTGCCTGGCCGCTACTGGCAAGGTTCTGCATGGGAGACGATGGGCTAACCACAAGGATTCAGAGCGCAGAATCGTTGCGTCAAAAAGCCAACGATCAGGTTATTTTTGCAGACATTGCCCATCTGCCTTCACCTGGTGCATCAAATATTTTGCAGCGTCCTGACCTGACCAGCTATGAGATCACTTACATGGCCGGTAGTGTGAAGAACTCCGATAGAATCATCAGGGCCCAGGATCTTGACGTGAGCTCACCAGACGGAAAATCGCTTACATTGTACAGTAGCAAGCTAAGAAAACAGATTCAGCCCGTGCTCTACAATGCGCACCATTTCGGATCGGGTCTGCCCGTGTACAAATTTCTATGCGATCTGGCCACACGCCACATTACGGTTTTCAATTGGAACTGGGCTCACCTTTCAGACGCGGTCTTTCTTCCAAGACTTGTCAGGGGCAATCTGATTCTTAGCAAAGCAAGCTGGCAAATTAGCTACGAGCAGCTTGAAAATGTAACACTTGCCAGCGAGGGCCAGCTCGTCAAAATATGGAAACCAATCTGCGAGAAAATGGGCATACCCCGCTATTTCACCACAGGATCTGAGGATCAGCAGCTTCTGATCGATTCAGAAAGTGAACTTTCCTTGTCACTGCTGATGGATCTGCTCAAAAAAAATGGCCGTCTTCGGATCACTGAATTCCTAGGCGGGTCTGGCAACGGTCTTCTGGGCTCTAAGGCAAACCATTATGTAAATGAGATTATTATACCGCTCACCTGTAGGTGTGATGATAGCAGTCCACAGCCAAAGAAAGAGCGCAAAATAAAGCCGACTCTGCTGCAGTCAGAAAGAAGCTTTATACTGACCAGCCAATGGCTTTATGTTAAAATTTACTGCTCATCCAGGCTGTCCGATAAGCTGATTGGCTATCTTCTGAGAAATTTATGTCAGAAAATGCTCCAACAGGGTCTGATTGATAAGTGGTTCTTTGTTCGCTATCAAGACCCATCACCGCACCTGCGGTTCCGGTTTCATTCAAATCAAAAAGACTTCTGGATACCGCTGCTCAAAGAATTGCATCAACTGCTGGCTGTAAAACTGGCTGATGGCACGGTTCAGAGCATAAGCACAGATACCTATCAAAGAGAAATAGAGCGCTACCAGCCGCCCTACGATCAGATTGAATCTTTTTTTTACATTGACAGCATGGCTGTTTCTCAGTGCTTGACAGGACCTGCGCCAGATGCTGACCTCCGCTGGCTATTGGCACTTTTAGGTACAGACCTACTGCTTGATGACCTTGCCCTTTCCATTGAGCAGAAACTTCTATTGGTCAGCCAGGCAAGCAAACATTTAGCTGCCGAATTTGATCAGCCTGTAAAGCTGATCGCATCTATGAATCTTCACTACCGCAGTCACTCGCAAAAAATCAGCCAGACGCTTAAAAGCCGTCAACTTTTGGGTGAGCCTTTTGCATCGAAGATATTCCAAGAACGCTCCAAACACATACGGATACTGCTGAAAAACCCAGGTGTTAAGAAAAGCCAATTTACCGCCAATGCACCCGATCTGGTCCATATGTTTCTTAACCGCTGGTTTTACACCCATCAGCGCGAACAGGAATTGGTCTGCTATCATTATTTAAAGAAGTACTATACCACTACGATGAAAACCTACCTGAAGGGTAAAAATATTCCTAAAAGCTCTAGCAAGTAACTTTTAGTATCTATACATTCACATTTCGCAACCGCACTTGCAGATAAACGTACTGTTTACTAATAAACACTTCCAACAAAAAAACACACATGAACAGTAGCTTTCCTGATGTCCTTTTAAGGTCGTTGATCATCGACGACCAGATTTCAGTTCATAATCAAATTAAGCAGCATATCGCTAAAATTGAGTTTATGGATTTGCCCCAAAGCTGCATAAACCCAATCCGGGCACCGCAGATGATCACCTCCCTGAAACCGCATATCATTTTTCTTGACATTGAAATGCCAGATATATCCGGCATAGAATTGCTCGATGTACTAGGGCCTATATCTGCGGCAATCATAATCGTCACGGCTCACAAGCAACACGCCTGGCAAGGCTACCAATACCATGTTCAGGATTTTCTTGACAAACCAATTCAGTTTCGGGAGCTGTTCAAGGCTGTCAACAAAGTCAGACTTAGTTACCTGGCCAAGGCTATGCCAATAGAGTCAAGCATTGCCCCGCTAGCTGTGATGCCGGTAGCAACTGCACCTGAGCGCCGGCCAATGGAAGAAAATCCCACTGTCGTCAACGGATTAAGAGCCAGATTTGAGAAAACAAAAATGATGATCAAAGTAGAGAAAGATGTTGTCTTTATCAAGTATAGCGACCTATATATGATCAGAAGTGAAGGTAACTACCTAAAACTGTTTACAAAAGCGGGCACATATGTGATCCGCAGAAAACTCAAGCAGGTCTTAGAATCACTGCCCTACGATTTCATTCAGACTCACAGATCGTATATAGTAAACAGTGAGTCTGTAGTTAGATCTTACGGTAACACTATACTTTTTTCAGAAATAAGTGATAATGCAAAAATTTCAAAACGTTTTAAACACAAAGTATACAGAAAACTCGGACAAATACATGGATAAAAACCGCTCGGACTTTTTAAAAGCATACCTGATCAAACAACAGACCGCATTTCAAAGGACAAAAAACCATATCCTGTTTTGGATCTTTTTTGTACTGTTTCATCTGAGTTATTTCATTGGCTCAAAGGACAAACTTACCTTCAGTCCGCAGGTGGTCATCTCATATGCACTCTACTATCTGCGTTTTATTCCGGTATATTATATCACCGCACTTGTTTATTCCAGAATCAAGCATCTGTTCTCAGAAACCTGGTTGTGGGTGGCAACGGGGGTAGTACTGACCGCCCTGATGCATATTTTCAATGTGCTCGTTTTTTACGCTGCCGACAGTCTTTACGGACTTGCTAATATATCTACAAGTTTTCAGCACTTTGGTACGGTTTATCTGCATCCTTTCGCAGACGACAGCTACACAAATATTTGGCTTTCGATTTCCTATGATATCAGAGAAATCGAGCTTTTGATTCTGCCTTTGGCTATCAAAGGAATCAAATACACCTTCAAACAGCAGGTTGCCAAAAGTGAATTGAAGGCAGAGAAGCTTTCCCTCCAATTGGTGGCGCTCCGATCACAGGTTGCCCCGCATTTTTTAATCAACAACCTAATGAGCCTGAAAGATCAGCTCACGGATGTTAGCGAAAAACTGGCCAATTACGTTGAAAACCTGACAAACGTTCTCAGCTTCACATTATATCAATCGCAGTCTGATTTTGTTGTATTTAAGCAGGAATGGACAGCGCTGACCAAGTTACTGGACCTGGAAGCCAATAGGTTCAGCCAACGTTTGAAAGTAAGTCTTCAGATAGAGAGTCCTTTGCCCAAAGATAGCTACATCCCCTCGATGATACTTTTTACGCTTGTAGAAAACGCTTTGAAACACGGTTTATATTTAAGCAGTGAAAAGGAGTGCTACATAACACTGAAGCTCGAAGTGATCGGCCAGCGGTTACGCTTTGTCTGCATCAACAGTATAGCTGAACCTGAAGACGAAAAAAGGTTTAAAAAAAATTCTGGATTAGGCCATCGAATCATCAGAGAACGACTTGAATTAATCTGTAAAAACAATTATAGTTTTTATCACCAAAGAACTGATTCTACCTACACCGTAGAACTGATTTTACCCCTCACCGATTCTCACCCGGAGTCATAGCAACTCTTTGATTCTTCTGCAACTACCCTGGTCTACTGGCATATTCACTGTCTGCAGGCCAGGCTTAGATTACACTACCGCAGGATTGATTTATTCTGCAGCGACTTTTTTACTTTGCAACAATCACAAAAAAAATGATTATCAACAACTTACCCCAAAAATTATTTATATTTTGAGCCACCTGTTTTGACTGCTTGACTAGCGGCTTTGCGTCATTACGCCTGGACATTTCCTGCTCAATAAGCCAATATCGCTCTCTTAGTTTCCTTACCCGCTGGACCAAAAGCACGAAGGAACATGGCAATCTTAACCAGATCGTGACACGATTTAATAGAAATAGCACAACACTGTTTAATAAAAATAGCACGGCACAGTTCAATAAAAATAGCACGACAAGATTCAATATGTACTACGTCTCCATTTGATAAAACGAGCACACCAAAGGTTAGTACGTTGACACGGACCTTTTAAGCTCTTTTTAGTAGAACACAAAGAATTCAAACCGAAACTGACTACGCAAAAAAAGCGCTTATCCCTCCCGCAGTAAGCTCAGGATTCTAGACCTGCTGCTTCTGTAAAATAAGAAACTAGTCTACAAGTGCTCTTCTGCACGATCTGCGAATGTCCCCTCTCCGAATTTTTCTTTCCTGGTTCATTTTGTTTGTAAGAAAGAAGGCTGCCCACCTAGCTTTGCCATACAAAGTCACCGAAGAATGGGCTCCACTAGCTTAAAATCCACGTTTTGTGACGAATGAATTCGAAAGTGCCCGCTTATCCCACATTTTGCTACGCTTATTGCTATACGGCTACCCTACGACACATAAGTTTCATTTTTTCGGCCCAGAGCGATTGCTTTGCCGGAGTTCAAATTTTCATTCATTTTAAACAAACCAATTATGAGCACACAGCGGCAACTTGCCCTCCAACCTACACCAGTCCAATACTACAGGGCAGGTATTTGGAGCACAAACACCAAGCAGACGCAGGATAAATCGATGACTACCAGCGGCATGATCTGCGACACACGGCTTCAAACCTAAGGGCCGAACCGCGCCTCAGAAAAAAGCAGCTGCCATCAAGGTAGCTGCTTTTTTCTGACAGAACCCTGGCAGTCAAAACAATAGATCAGTATACAAACCCTTCTGTACATAAATAAAAGTTAATGGTTTAAAACTTGACGTTGCAATGACTAATAAACACCACAACCTTGAATGGCTAGATTTTATCATCTCGCTTGCGCTGAATTCTTCCAAAAGCGAGGTGCACCCTTTAACCCTGAAGCACCATCAAACCCTGCTCTCAAAGGCGCAAGAAGAAAAAGCCCGGCATATTTCATTTCTAAGCCATCAAAGCCTGAATCTTTCCAGTAAAAGAAAAGTCCAGCACCTGGTCAAACAGCAGCACAGCAATCTGGTGTCTTTACTCGAAAAAGCCTGTGGCAACATCGACAGTAACGGGACTGCTTACAGCAGTGCTGCGCAAACCATGCATGCCATCAGTGAGATGATCCACGATCTTTTAAAGTTTATTGAACGCCGTTTTCAGGATTACATTCCACTCGATGAAACAGTGCCGGCAGCCTATCTGTCGGTTTCCAAAGCAGAACTCAGCCAAAGAATTGACATCGTCCAGCCGATGCTGGTGGCAAGAGTGGGTAACAAGACACTGACAGACATCGTATTCCGGTCGATCGGGTATCCTGCTGCTGATAGCGAACGCAGGCCGGTCACATTCAAAGAACTTTTCTACAAAAGAGAGCTGGTAAAAGGAATCGAGAAAATATGTGACACTGAAACAGAGCTTAGAACGCATGATTCGCTGATCGAGCTGCTTGTTTATCTGAATTTTAACAGCAGATCATTCATGAACTACTATACTCAAAAGCTGGCCCAACGCATCAATGGTTCAGGGTCGATACGTGAGAAGCTTACACAACTACTTTTGTTTTACAAGGAATTCAACCAATTGCACCGAAAGCCGGGCGCCCGCATGACACGCTATGATCTGGACGTAGACAAGGTGATAGGTAACTGGTTTGCCCAGGAAATTATCTATCTGGAAAAGAAATCGCAATGGGACGTGATTCCATTGCCGCAAGCTCCGGTAGCCCCACCCCCTAAAGAGAAGACAGAACCTATCAAGGTGATGGTACTTCTTTCTGTGGATCAAATCGGTATTATTCTCCGGGCCCTGGACTCGCTAAGAATTCTGAAAGCCAAATCTATGAATGCAGTTTTCCAGAGTATAACACCATTTTTATCGACGCCCAAAACGGCTGAAATCTCCTGGGACAGCATGAGAACAAAAACTTATTCCTTCGAAGAAAAAGATAAAGTCGCTGTCATTAAAATCCTTAATTCTGTCATCGACTGGATCCGCGAATACTGAATCAAAACTCCTATTTCTATGAAAACCCAACTAATTAAATACCTGGAGGCGATCTACCCGCTATCAGACGAATTCAAAAAGTCGCTGGCTGAAGTTATTGTCACAAAAGCAGTCAGAAAAACTGATACACTTACTCAGTCTAATACAATCGCTTCTATATGGCTCCTTGAAAAAGGACTGGCCAAAGGCTGTTATGATGATCAATACGGAAAAGAACATATTACCCGCTTTTGGAAACAGGGCGAATTGATGCTACTGTCATATGACCGTGCAGCACACATCAGAGCAGATCGCATCGTACTTCTGGAAAACAGCACAGTCAGTACCATGAGCTACGCGAGCATTATATTCTTGTACGACCGCTTTGCTGAAACGGCAAAACTGGCAAGCAGGATTCTTCTCAATGACAGGAACCTTTCCGAGCAGCGCGCTTTCCTATGCTCATTACCCATAGGCGAAGCTTACCTGGAATTCACCCGGCTATTCCCATCTCATCGTCTCCTTCACAAGGATATCGCCAGCTACCTAGACATATCCCGCAGCAGGCTTAGCAAGATTAAAGCAAATCTTTGAAAAATTTGGTTGCTGTTAGCAAAAGAAATTTAATTGACGCTCCTGTTTAGGACACGCGGCCAAATTTCCAACATCTAGCTTTATGTCAGAAAGTTAGCCCACCGCACAAGGCAAAACATTACCAAACACAAAAACAACAATGTGATGCATACTCGTAACCTGGTCAAAGCAATCACCTTTCTACTGACAGTGCTCTTTCTTTACACGGCACTCTCCAAGCTTATGGATCTTGATACCTTTCATAGTCAACTTGCGAACCAGAATATTCCCAAATGGACCGTCGCTTACCTGGTCTGGTTAATCCCCGCTAGTGAACTGTTAGCTGTTGGTCTTATGATTTTTGGCAGCTCCCGCAGCCTTGGGTTATATATGTCTTCATTGTTGATGCTTGCTTTCACAGTGTATATAGGTTTGGTTGTCATTGGTTTTTTTGACCGGGTACCATGCAGCTGTGGTGGTGTGCTCAAATCGATGAGCTTCGGCTCACACCTGGTCTTCAACCTTTTCTTTTTGTCAATAGCTATTCTTGCTGCTAACCTGAATGACGCTCTGAGTCTACCGGTTGACAGATCATGATAGAAAAACTTAGACGTGTCAGGCACAGACCAGATGTTTGCCCTCGATACGCCAGGGAAGTATATGCTGAAAACCTGAAAACAGAGTAGGCTACAAGTAATTATTCCTATTTTTAAACACTTAAATTTCATTCTTATGAAAACGTTAAAAGTGAATTATCTGTTTTTAGCAGCCCTGATGTTGGGCGGCGGTCTTGCAGTAGCAAACAATTCAAGCTCTGCTGTGAACACTGTTTTCTATAATGCTGCAGCCGAAGGCCAGCCTGAAAACTGGCAACCTGTTCCATCAGGACAAACCTTACGTTGTGATGCGAATCCAGACAATGAATGTTCTCAGACACGCGATGAGAATGGTGCGGTTATCGCCTCGCAGTCAGGGGATGCCACGCTGATCTAAGTGCTTTTCGTACCGCTGTCTCCAGCGGTACGAAATTACCTCTTCCCCTGCTATGTTAAGGATTCTGCTCAACTGTTCCGAATGAAATCTGGTCTTGCGGGATCTTGAATTGATACTGCGAAGCATTCGGTAAAAGTGTGATCTTCTCACCTGCAATAGTGCGTGATAGTGTTACAGCATACTCAGGATCTTGATTGAGCCGTTTCAAATCCGTCCAGCGGAGTCCTCTGCCAATTAGCTGCTTTCTTCTCTCAGCCAAAATAAGGCTGACAGCCTGCTGCTCAGTTGCAGCAGATACGGCTTTAAAATCTCCCATTCTCCACCTTTTCTGCAGTAATTTGTTAAGCACATCCATAGCAGGACCCATCTGTTGTAGCCTTGCCAAACACTCGGCTTTGTTCAAATAGACTTCATCTACACTGATTCCTGAAAATGGATAAAGTGTTCCTGTATAGCTTCCTTTAAAGTTCTGACTACCTGAAAAATAAAGTACCTTTCTTAAATCGCCCTTTTGATATTGATCAAACAAGTCCGAATCAACACGCACCGCCGGATTTCCCAAAAGTGATGTTGGCATCTCAGAAAAATAAAGGATTTCCGGATTCGGCACGCTGAAAGGGAGCGGGAAAGGTGCATTAGCAGTGGTGGATAGGGTATTGTAATCTAGCAATTCACTTTTGAGCTTCAAGCACAGCTCGGCATAAGAAAGCGACTCAGGGTAATCTTGCATGGCTAGATACACCCTGGAAAGCAGTGCGAACGCAGCTGCTTTACTAGGTCTGGAAAGATAAACCGGTTCATTTTCTAAAAGCTCTGAGGCGAGCTTAAGGTCCCCTATGATCTGATCATAGGTCTGTCTGATGCTGGCTCTTGGCAGCGTCTGATTTATATCCGCTCTCAAAGGCAACACAATGCCAGGGCCGTTATTAGCGCCCTTAGGATCATAGGCCGTGGAAAACTGCTGTGCTAAATTGTAGAAGGCCAGAGATCTGTAAAACAGGGCTCCGCCTTTCAGCTGATCGTAGGTTGCAGTTTGCATGGTAGCTTCATCCATTTTCATCAGCCCATCGAGCACTACATTTGCAGTGAAAATTTGCTTATAAGGTGTGTCCCATCCAGGAAAGGTGCGTTGTTCATCTGAACTCCACAAATATGTGCTGCGGTTCAGCTGATTCTGATTGGCCAGAAAAGCGTCAGTCAAAGTAAAATCACCGTCTGATAGCACAGTGTGATAGGGCGAGGTGTTCATTAGCTGAAAGCCATTGCCCAAAAGCGCCTGATAATCAGCCAGCGTCTGAGGGACCAAGAGTGATTTTCTGGGCTTCTCTTCCAGAAAATCGTCCTGGCAGCCAAACCCCAAAATGCTCAGAGCCAGAATCAAAATTATGTAAATAGGTCTTTTTTTCATTGGTAATTTCCTTAAAGGTCAACTTTGATTCCAACACTGATACTTTTTGCAGGAGCGTACATGGCCTGGGCATAATCAGGATCCAGACTGCCTTTGTAGGCTTTCCATATCTTGGCAATATTGTTTGCATAAACGTAAAGCCGTGCATTTCGGAAAGGCAGATTTGCAGATGCATTACGTGTTAAATCGTAGCTCAAAGTGATATCCTGCAGACGGATATTGTCTGCCTTTTGGACCAAAATCTGCGAATAAGCATAGAAACCATCCCTGTTTGCGTCGACGGCTGATGGTCTGGAAGGGACACTGCCCAGTAGCTCGTCGCCGGCTTTTTGCCACCGCAGCCCGTAATCACTATGCGTGACCACACTGTTATTCACATCCGTGTAGGAGACAGATCTCTGTCGAAAATAGTGTCCGAGCCGATAGCTCAAATTGAACGACAGTCCAAACGATTTATATGAGAATGTATTTCTAAATGCCCCGAATGTCGTTGGTCTGGCAGGACCATGGTAATGCAGCTTATCGGGATCCGTTCTTAAAATCGCGAGGTAATCTTTGCTTACTTCACCATTCAGATAACCTTGCGGATCTCCTGTAGAAGGATCAAGCCCTGCCCACTCCAGACTATACAACGCGTAAAGAGGTCTTCCTTGCAAGGGATAGACAGAGGTACCATCTGCATTTCCCAAATAGGCTGTAGCGAGTGCTCTGACTTCGTACCGGGTCACCTTGTCGGTCGTGTGACTTAAAAGCAGATCGCTCTGCCATTTAAAGCTCTTATCAAAAATCTTCGCTGTCAACGTCATATCCAGACCCCTACCGGCAGTGGATGCATAGTTACCGGTAAAGGTTTTTACACCTGAGCTTCCAGGATACGGCATGCTTCCAATCAGATCAATACCCTTTTTGAAGTAGTACTCGATGCTACCTGTGAGCCGCCGGCCCCGGGTTTCAAAATCAAGCCCCAGATTCAGCGTTTGCACCTTTTCCCAGCGAAGTCTTTCATTGGGCGGATTGGTAATGATTGCGTATGGCTCGCGGGTATAATAGTCGGTTCCCTCAAAAAATGCCGTAGTAAATGCAGAGACATTTTTATTGCTGTTGCCGCTGTATCCAAAAGTGGATCTGAGCTTCAAAGACGACAGCCATCCCAGCTGAAAGAAGCGCTCCTGAGAAAGTCTCCACGCCACGCCGGCTGAGTAAAGCGGAACCCTTTTGTCATTGGTTTCTACGCCAAACAGATTGCTCTGATCCATACGTCCACTGGCTGAAAGAATATACTTCCCTTTTAGTGTATACGAACCGTTCACAAAATACGAAAGATAGCGGTCCGAGGATCCGGACCTGCTGTCCATATACGGCACGCGCATGGTTGAAGCCGGATTTACGTAAGAGCGATAAGCAGTGATGTAATCAACCGGTCTTGCAGAAGCGTAACTATCATTGTAGCCATAGTAGCGGCTTGTACCGCCTTGGGTGGAATAGTCCCTAAGCTCCGCCCCTGCAATGGCTACTAGCTCACCCGAACTACCAAAATTGTGCGAATAATGAAGTTGTCCCCGCAGGTTATGAGATGTGTATGCATTCTCGTTTCGGTCGAGAATCCCGCCTGGCGCCAGGTTCTGTTTGACGACTCCATTGCTGTCTACCGACGACAACTGATTCACCAGGGTGCGGGCTGTATAGCTGTGCTCGCTGAAATGATTCATCGTGGAGCTAATGCCTTTACCGTACTGATAAAGCATGGATAAAGACAATCCGCTAAAAAGTTTGTAATCAGCAGTCAGATTAATCCTGTAGTCAGTTAAGCGGGTAGTGTTATCTGCAGTCGCCATTTCCGCCAGTGGTCTGTAGTGCCAGTCTAAAAGCCCTGCTGTCTGGGCCTGTTGTAAGAAGGAAAGACGGTAATCCTTTATTACGGCAAGGGGATCACCATTTTCTGCGGCAAGGCTCGCGTAAGGATACATCTGTGTTACCAGCGAGCCTGTCAGAGGATTGGTATATACAAGCGGGCCAGGATTACCATTTCTGTTTTTGGACTCACTAAAATATAACCCAGCTGAAACCTCCAACTTAGGTGAGATATGAAATGAATTGTTTGCATTAACCGTAAAGCGCTGATAGGTATTGGAAACCTCACTGGGGCGGTTTTTGTCAAATCCCGCGGACACAAAATAGCGGTGGGTATCCCCTCCCCCGTTTACCGACACAGAATACTGCTGGCTGACACTACGCTGATACATATACTTTCCATACTCGTTTCTGATGTCACGGCTTTTCAAAAGATCAATTTCGGCCTGCGCTTGCTCTTGCGTGATCAGTTTATCGCGCTGTGCCATCAGTAGCTCTACGACCGGTGTAAAAGGATACTTTGCAGCATTTCTCTCGGCAGAATTGTACCTTCCACTTTCAAACAAAAAGCGCTCATTGTCAATATAATCTGCCGTGCTCATCCGCGGCTGGTAAAACATATCAGGTCTTGCAGCAATAGTCACGTTGCTGTTAATAGTGATCTGCGGAGATTTTGATGCGCTACCCTTTTTGGTTGTAAGAACAATTACACCATTTCCAGCCCTGGAACCCCAGATGGATGCGGCCGCTGCATCCTTCAGAACAGTTACATTTTCTATGTCGTTTGGATTGATACTGTTCAGGTCCCCTTCATATGGAAAGTTGTCGATGATGATCAGTGGACGCGTACTCGAATTAATCGTACTTTGCCCTCTGATCAGAAGGCCCTGTGCGCTGCCTTTCCCGCGGTTGTTTATCAGGCCAGCTGCCACATCATCCAGCCTACTTCCAATGTCTGTGCTCACCCTTCGGTTTAAGAGCGCATTGTCTACTGTGGCGAAAGAACCTGTTGCCCTTTCCTTGGGTATCTTTTCAAATCCGGTAGAGATCACCACTTCCCCTAACTGGTTCGCATCAGGCCGAAGTCCAATCGTCACCGGCGAAGAAACAGGCATTTGTAAGGACAGCTCTAAAGACTCAAAGCCAATGTAAGAGATTTGAAGACTTGGCATTGCCTGGTCCACACTTAATGTGAAACGTCCTGATTCATCGGTGGTGGCCCCCTGATTCATTCCCTTCACCTTAATAACTGCTCCGGCCAGCGCACTACTGTCGGGCAGTGAGACTACCCGCCCTTGCAGCAGCAACTGCGCGCTGGCTGCCTGGGCAAATCCCACAAAAAGGAAGATTAAAATTATTCTCATAGTTATAGGAGTGTTAAAACGTGTTAGTGAGTGGGAATAACGCTGAGAGGCTTACGGTCTCTGATCACAAGAACCTGGGTTTCGGTTAATTTTCGCTCGAGAGCCAGATCATATGCAGAGAGGGCCTTTCGAACGGAGGCCAGATCGTTGAAGTCCAGATCTAAATCAAGATCAGCACGTCCAACGTAGCCGGTTTGATCTACGATCGGTAGCTTTGAAGACCTCATATAACTGTTTTCAAGTCCCATCGCAAAGACTGATAGCTTACCGTGACGTAAACTGTAAGTGAAGTTTTCATACTTCTCAGAAAAGCGGTCAGATTTTGATTTGAATTTTTCGAGCTCAGAGGTTCGCACGAGTGCGAGTACCGGCATTGTGCGGGTTTCAATCAACGCTTCGTATTCAGGAAACAGTTGCTTTAAGTCATCGCGGAACATTTTAAAACCGCCAGAAGCCTTTTCAGCAGGTATAATAAGCTCGTAACACATCGTGTTCTTAGGTATCCATTCCCGGACTGCAGCTCCCTTCAGTCCATTGATAAACTTCAGACTGTCCCTGGTCTGAAGATCAACAGAATGTGGCGCGATAAAACGCTTACCCTCTCCGTAGGCCATTGAGAACAAATGGAATGGAGTGATGTTAGTGAATGTCACGCGCCAGTGATCAATACTGTCACCTGGCTGTTTAAGAACAGTAAGACCGGGTAAACCCTCCACATAGCCAGAGTGAAGCGCGCGGTAACGGACATTTTTAAAAGCAGGATTTGCATCAGGCTGTAATAATTTATGTAATGGTGTTGTCAGCCCATTGTAAGCCAAATCCTTCACATCTTTTTTAATAGCCATTTGTCTAGCATTTCCGGAAAGAAACGCCTCAAGCCGCTCTGCGGTGATCTCTTCTTTACCCGTGACAGCACGCAGCACACCATCAGAATCAATCCAGACATAATGTGGTACACCCGAATGCTCAAATAATTTACTGAGCTTGCTGTCAGCCACTACTTCCGGTCCTTGTATACGGGCACCTTTCCGGGCATTATATTTTGCTCGGAATAATGATACCTCTTTTTCGGTCTGGTAAGTGACCGGAAGAAGCGTAACTTTATCACCGAAGCGCTTTTCCAGCGAGTCCATTCTGGGTATCATAGCCACGCAGGGTTGGCACCAGGTAGCCCAGAAGTCCAGGATTAACAGCTTGCCTTTAAAGTCAGTTAGTTTGGCAGTGGGCGATTTATAGTTCAGGATATTACTAATAATTAAGTCCGGGACAGTATCGCCGATTGCTATCTGGCGGACAGGCCCCTTCACCGTCTGCGCTGACACCGGCCGCCAGCACATCATCAGCACATAAGACAGTAAAAGATAAAATAGGTAAGGTAATAGTTTGCCTGGGGAGCAAAAACGTGAGTTCATTGCAACTAGTATTGGAGTGTAAACAATAGGAATTCTGCTCGTTTTCAAAAGGTGAAAACGACAATGCAGTAACCGTCAATTGACGGTCAGATTATGTATACGAATTAGGATTAGTCCGGCGGACAAATTACAAGGGTAATAATGGCAATCATACGCGTTAATCAGTTTGTGCTTCCGTAGGTACAGAAGCGTAAGACAAAAATTAACTCTAAGTCAGTTCCCTGATGTGCGGTGGTAGGGGAGCCTATAAAAGACGTGGAACTTGGCTTATTTCATTAGAGGTACTGGTATACCATGCAGTTGCAAGCAAACCCACGAATACGTCTTGAGCTATTCTGACTATTGTCTTGTTGCAAAAATTACCAGTTCTCTAATGTCAGACACTAAGCGAATGCTTCAAATTTCTTTGAGAAGTATCGCGTTGGTAGAATCAATTTCCTGTGTAACCGATCCTACCGCCACAAATATACAGATAAATACTTATACATGTATAAGTATACTTACTTTTTTTCGCCCCGAACTTGCGATTTCTATGGATGATGCGGAAACAACAAAGAAAGTCGACCTCTATGTTATAGAAAAGGTCCGGCAGTTAAGGGAAGCTAACAGTATTTCACAAGAAGCTCTTGCGGAGCGAATGGGTGTCTCTGCAGGCTATATAGGACAGATTGAAAGTCCCAAGTATAGGGCAAAATACAATTTATATCACCTAAACCACATTGCAAAAATTTTCAACTGCTCGCCCAAAGATTTTCTTCCCCAAGAACCAATTTGATTAACTGTTACCTTGAGATAAATCCTTTTAAGTAGCTGTTACACGGATTGTATTGTATGTCCATAATCCAAAAGTCAGTAAACTCATCTTAGCAGATTAACCGATTTCGGTAGTTGCAAATCGAAAAAAACTACCCAACGTTAAAGGTACAACTGGTATGGGTTGAGAGGTAATACTACACTCTGACGTATTGCGATGGTGCAAAGGACTACGGCTGTCTGCTCCCACAGACCAGCTAAGTTGTGCCCGCCCCGGCGCAATAGGGACTGGGGACAATCAACGGCCTGATCTGTGTCTTTTCTTTTCAACCTATACCACAATCGCATGTTCTGGCAGATAATCATAGTAAGCCGTTTGAAGGCGATGCTTAATGGCGCCCAACGCTACCATAAGAGGTAATTTATCAATCCGGCTGAACTGACAGGCATTATCTTGACTAGATTTAAAAACATTTTTGTGTCCTACTGTGAAGGCAAAAAAAAGCGAAACTCAGGTCTTACCAAGAGAATTTCATTGTAGAAAAATTGACCACACCTTTGCATTGCCCACATTGATTTACTCAAACACGAGACAGAAAAAAACCACCCTTGACCTCATAAACGGTTACCTGATAACAGAAGTAAAGAATCTTCTCGAATAGTCAAACCAGAACATTTCATAAATCTACGTTTCGCTGGGTTTTGACAACCATACCTATTTTACCAGGTTGTTAAAAACTCAGTCAGGCTCACCCTGTTGTTTTCAGGGCGCTGTGTCTAAATCGACACTGAGACGCTCCAAAGAATCATACAAACTCTGGATCGAATGTAGTCTGACCGTTAACGTTACAGAGCCTGCAAAATAAAAAATCCATAACAGATCAACGCAGTGGAACTTGTGATCCATTTACCTGAACTGACCATAAAATAGTTTTCGGACTTTATCAAATGTTTCTGCCCATGGGATGTAATTACGGGATCTTATCTATCATATTACTTTGAAAATAACTTGATGCGTAAACAAACACGAGAATAAGCTGTGATCAGCACCTGATCTCCCTGCGCATGAAAAGATAGTAAGAGAGCGCAAAACAAAAAACAGTGGCTGCCAGCAAGCCGCTCAACTGAGGCCAAATGATCATCAGGCTTTCTTTGAAAGGGAGTGGAGACGGAATGGCCAAGGCCATTTGCTCCACTGTCAAAGGACCTAAGCTGCGGACGGACGGCATCAGCAGTGTGGTCGTGGCATCGGTATAGAGCTGGCTGGGTTCCAGACGCAGTATACTGCCCATCAATCCATTGTAAGCGAAAACCTGCTCCTGGGAAAGGAATGCGGGGTCGGGGATCATTGCTTTGATCACAAGATTAACGAGCAGTTTGTAAAACACGGTTAGGAAAAGCCAAAGACCAATAGCAGTAAGTGCGGAGGTGGCCGTCTGTTTGAAACGGATAGAAAGCAGAATGGATAAACTAAGCCAAAAGCCTACGTAAACGATACTTAAAAAAATGAAGCTGAAAATACGCAGTACTTCTTGCGGTGCAATGTCGACCCCGGTGATTAGCAGCCCCGCACCGATCATGAGCAGTGCAAGCGATACAAACAGGCAGCTCACAATGATCATAGCGCTTACGAATTTCGATAATATCAAATTATCCCTGTAAACCGGTTGAGCCATCAGCCGCGTGAGCGTACCTGCGTTTTGCTCAGAATTGATCGTGTCGAATCCCAGACTGATACCCAGCAGTGGCCCCAGAAAGCTCAGTAGTACATGGAAAGGCGGTAAAGTACCATCCGTTGTGGTGAGAAGTTTCAAGTATAAAAACAGGCGGTCGGGGTCCTGGATGTTGGAGACGGCCGTTTTGATATTGCTCAGCGATATGTGCATAGCACCAAAAAAAGTAAGTCCGATCAACAACAGCAAAACGATAAATCGCCAACTCCGTATGTGGTCCGCTATTTCTTTTCCAATCATGACCCTGAACGGGCCTGACGGAGACACATGGTTCCCGGAAGCGATATTGTAATCTTTATTTTTTAAAGAAAGACCTTTGGAAAGTACGGCCAGGTTTTTCATGAGTATTATTTTCTGCTAAGTTGTTCTCAAAATATTTTTCATAAATATCATCAAGCCCATATTCTTTTTTATGGACTCCCATCACATCCAGACCTTTATGTACAAAGAACCGCACAAGATCAGGCGTAATATCTCTAAGGCAGGAAATTTCCACCACTCGGTCGGTCACCGTTATTTGTTGCACATTGCCCAGCTGCCGCAGAGCATCCTCTGCTTCCCATCGGGCCGGAGGCGCTTCTCTTAAAGTGATGCTGACCACGTAGTTTTCATTCGTAAAAAGATTGCGCGAAAGCTTATCGACACTGCCTTCCACAAGCATTTTACCTCCTACAAATATCCCGACTCGGTCGCAAACCTGCTGTACCTGATGCAGATGGTGCGACGAGAGCAGCACGGTAAGTCCATGCTGCCGGCTTAATTGATGAATGAGCGCAAGAAATTCTTTCACACCACTAGGATCAATACCGAGGGTGGGCTCGTCCAGAATAATCACATCGGGTTGCTTGATCAGTACATCGGCCAAGCCCAGCCTTTGTTTCATCCCCCTGGAAAAAGCGGATGTCTTTTTATCGACAGCATCGGCCAGACCGATGATTTTCATCATTTCAAAGGCCCGGTCTTTGATTTCAGATTCCGGGATGCCATTGAGTCTGCCAATGTAAGCCAGGTTTTCCAGAGCTGTCATGCTATCATAAAAACCGACGCTGTCGGGCATATAACCGACTTTTTTCTTTACAGCAATGGGGTTGGTGGTGGCATTGTAGCCGCAAACCATTGCTGTGCCTGCCGTAGGCTCAGTAAGCCCCAGCATCATCAGAATGGTCGTGGTTTTACCGGCTCCATTGGGTCCCAGCAAGCCGAAAATTTCACCCTTTCTAATAGTCAGATTCAGGTCGTCAACAGCTTTCAGAGCACCATAGCATTTTGTCAAACCCCTCAATTCAATGATAGGCTTCTCCATACTACTTATCGTCTTCCGTATTTACGAATTAAATAATATACAAGACCGATCGCCACCAGTATCACCAGAATACCGATCCAGCCTGAAAGTACCGACGTTTTTATAGTTATTCTAAAAGTTGCGTTAGCCGCGGCACTGGTATTTTTAGCTGTGAAAGTTGTGACATAATCGCCAGCAATAGTTTTATCCGGCACTTTCACGTTTGCCTTCACGTCAACTGTTTTAAACGGATCGAGCCGGTCGATCTTAGAAGGCTCAAAACTTACCTCCCAGTGCGACGGGGCCTGTGCAGATAGTTCCACGTTCTCCAGCGGAAGCGTTGCGGTATTTCTGACGATCAGATGAATTTCTTTCATACTGTCCTCTGTAAGCTCGTCGCTTAACCGCCCTGTTGGGGTAGTGAGCTCTATACCGTAGGCGCCTTTCAGTACGGCTTGCAGGTCAAGTTTCAAATTATCACTTGCCGATGTAGCCGTTACCAATATATTATATTTGGACGGTTTTGAATCTGGACGCGCGTTTAATTCCACAGTGACCTCCTGGGATTTTCCGGCTTCGACATTCACAGAGGTAACCTGGCTTCCCATAGTCCTGAATGTAACCGCCCATCCGTCGGGAAGCTGAGCCTGCAATTCGTAAATTTTTGCTTCGGGGGTTCCGTTGAGCAGCACAGTGTTGTACCGAAACGTTTCACTGGCAGTAGCCTCCACATTAACAAGACTGGATTTGAAGGAGGATTTCGGGCCGGACTTGTTGGGATTTTGGGCGGATAAGTGGGTGGTGGTTAGCAGTCCGGACAAAAACAACACTAACAAACCGTAAAAATGTACATTGTACTTTTTGATAATTGGATAAAAAACTGACATGATCTAATAAACAAAATTTATTAAGTTTAATTTATTAAAAAATGGTTTGGCTGCCTCTATTCGAGGTTTAGCCTTAAATTTTGGGCACAAATTTAAAAAAATGATAAAATTTCAAAAAAACGAAGAGATTTTTTTTGCAGCATTTTTCACGCGTCTCAGACCGCACCTTCTGTCCCCTCACCCCATAAGGCCCCTGTTATTTCGAGCTTAGGCTATTTTCGTGTCCGTTTAATAAAATAGATCGTCTGGAGATTGACCTTCTTGCTTTCAGTTACTTACAAGCTTATTTAAGAAATAAAGCGACAAACAATCAAAATACGCCGAACATCTCTACGATCAACTATAAAAACTACAGACCCGTATCCGTAAAACTGTAACACTAGTCGGCAATCAACAAAGATGCAGTTGATAAGCCAGGCACCTTCACCTATTGAAAACTGGTGACGCACAATCTGCAGATATTCTTGTAATTCATCTCAGGATGCCTCTAAGGTCTGCAAGCTGAGAGCAAAAATGTTTCTAAGAGCAGATTCAAGCACAAATCATTAGAAGCTGCGTGGCACTTACATAGATTACGACATTCGTCGGGCTAGGTTTTCGCTTAATCTGCAAATGGAATTTTAATGAGAATGTCCGTTCCTTTCTTAGTAGTCGCTACCTGCATGACACCATTCAATTTTTGAAGTTTTTCGCGCAAAGAACGTAATCCAATTCCTTTACTGGCTGACTGGGCTTTTTCTAAGTTAAAGCCTACTCCATCATCGATTATATTCAAGATTAAAAAATCAAGATCTTTACAGACTAAAATAGTGACACTCCTAGCCTTTGCATGCTTAACAATATTGGTCAGTAATTCCTGGGTAATCCGCAACAAATCGATGCGCAGCTGTAGATTCATTCCGGATAATTCGTTATCTTCCACTAGGATGCTTTTATTGTAACTCGTATCAGGTAGCGCACTGTCTGCCAGATTCTGAATCTGTACTGCAAAAGACTTTTCAGAATTATGTCCGAATCCATGATACCAATTGTGACTGGTAGATCTTGACATTTCGTAAATATCACTCACCTGATGGGATATACGGTTTAACAATTCCTGCTCATTCTTGCTAGCAGCATCCATAATGGCTAAGTCCAACTGATGTTTCACTCCTGCCAAAGCTGATGAGAAACCGTTGTGCAGATCTTGGCCAAGTAGCTTTCTTTCTTCTTGACGAGCCAATTCAAGGTGCATTACCTGCAATTGTGTGGTAGTCTCTAACTGTTTAACAAGACTCTGTGTCTTAAATACAGAGCGTCTGTAGATTGATATGAAATTTATAATTACCAACGCAACTATCAGAACTGCGAATCCGAAGATTGTCTTATTCCGATTCTGTAAAACATTCAGCTGAGAAATTTCCTGTTCTTTCTGTCTTATCTTGAAGAGTTGCTCCATTTCCAGGGCTTTGCCTTCAAGATCCATTTTATGTTTTTTTTCGTGTAATTTAAATAATCTCTCTCTGTGTTGCAGGGCTCTTTGGAAATTACCAGATGCTAATTCCTCCTCATACAGCGTGTTTAACACTTCAGCCACTACCGGCTTCTTAATGTCATCCAAATCCAGCTTACTGAATACGTCATTACTTTCTTGGAATCTTTTCAGATGTCTTAGGCTAAGCCCTTTGTACACTAGGTTCATTTCCCAAACGTCCAGAAGCTCAGTTTGCGGGAAAGTAGTTTCAGCTGAATCTAGGTATGCCAGGGATCTTTTGTATTGTTTATCATAATAAGCCAGACCGGCTAATAAAGTATAGGATACCGACAGGTAGCGCTCTTGACGTGGCCTCAATGCCAGTGCTGAATTGTGTAAGGCTTTTATCTCGTTGGCAAATTTTTCATCATATTTATCAAGATACAAAGAGAAATTGGCGATTTGCCTCACCCGAATTAGAAATCCCTCAAGTGATGGTCTGCGCGGAACTGTTTCTAAAGAGACTAATGTCTTAGAAGCACTGTCACAATAGGCAAGAGTCTGATAAGGGCGGTCAAAATATTCGAAAAAGCGAGCCAGTTGCACATACTTGGCAGGCACGGAAGACTTTACAAACTTTTTCCCAACTTCCAAGGCTGATATATGCGTGTCATAAGCGTCTTTGAATGCATCTGACTGAACATAAAAATTAGCCTTGTTGCTTAAAATCTGTGTCAGCTTACCGGCGTCAAAATAAAGCCCTTCACCATAAAGATCTATGAACAGATCACTGTATTGCATAGCAAATTTACTAAACGGGTATTGGTATAATTTCCCATTTCCTCTCAGGCTGTACCTACCTGCATGATAGTTAATCCCTTGTGAAAGGTACTGACAGACACTGAAAAGGTAGTCCCTTCTGGCAGGCTCAGTTTTAATGTTTATGTACTTGGAGGCGAAGCGAAGACAGATTGAATCTACTTCAGCAATCTCTTTACTGGTCAAACTTTTAACAAGAAAAGTATTATCAAGGATTCTTTTGACTTCACCAGTGGTCAGATGTCGGGGATCTTGTGGACGAATTGAGTCCGGAAGACTCTTGTATAGATGTTCGCTTATTTGAGAGCTCGCCGGTAGCGCAGGGAGTAAAAACAGGGAAAACAAAAATCGTTTGCCCAAATCTCTGACCACCTTCTTGCAAATAGAATCTATGAAATAGCGCATTACAATTTGATCTAGAACGGAAAATTATTAAACCTTGATCAGGTTAATCCCTGCTCAAAGTTTTATCGGGCTGTTTCAGAATCACCAACGATACCGTTCTTTCTGCAGAATGTAAGAAGTTCTGCCATCGATTTACATTTGACTTTTTCCATCATCCTGCGTCGATGGGCTACAATCGTGTGCATACTCAGGGAGACTCGTTCAGCCGTAGACATAATTGAGTGCCCCTGGTAAAAATATTGAAGTAATTCTACTTCCCTCTTGCTGAAGTGTACCGGAGCATGTTCTGAAGCATCCTCTAAAACTTTTTCGATTACTGGGCTTATATATCGTTGACCGTCCCGTAAGACAGTTACACAAGCCAAAACTTCGTCGAATCCAGCTAGTTTACTCAGAAAGCCGTCCGGTTTATTAGAGTCAATATACTTTATAGTGGCCGCATTCATCACGCTGCTTACTATAACCGTCCGAATCCGCTTATTGATGCGCTTGGCTTCATTAATTAGCGGTATACAATGTTTGTCAAGTAGATAGAAATCGACGAAAAAAAATGTTTCTCTCTGACTTTCATTATTGAGCAAAAAGCGGAACAGCTCCTTCTCCTCGCTGAAAGTATGAACCGAATCAAAATAATCCATTCGCTCTACCAGCAAAGCAAGCGACTCTGCAAACATCCTGTGGTCATCGAATATGATGGCGGTAGTATTCTTGTACCGACTACTTGTAGAATAATTTCTATAATTCAACATAATAAGAAGTTCATCGTAAAATCTCTAGACATTATACGAATTGTTACTGTTATAGTAACTACAACTATAGTATAGCGACATAAAAATTAGCAAATTTTTGCTAATTGATACTGCAGACATAGCAAAGATTGATACAGTTGGTAGTAAAAATTTTATCGAATCCGCAATTACTACAACCTTTGAACTGTGAATCGAAAAGATTTCCCGTTTGATGTTTTCGAGACATTCACATCACTTATCATCAAAAAAACTATAGCTCTCTCACCCATATGTTGAAGGTAGCCGTTCTTGCCCCTGATCCAATTGTCAGATTCGGAATAAAAGCTTTTCTTGAAAAAAGTATTGAGAATTTACTCGTGAGTGAATTTGAGAATCTGGGGCATTATCAAGGACAACAGGTCAATTCCAGCTATGGCCTGGTATTTGCGGATCTTGGTATCTACACAGATAAGTTTAGGCATATTATGGAGCTGAAAGCCAGTTTTAGCAACAGTCGTCTAATCGTATATGACATGGGTGCCACATTCGAAGACGGCATTCATTATCTCAAACATGGAGCGCAGGGATTTCTTCCTGCTATTAGTGATATCAAGGTTCTACTCAATTGCATAGAAACTGTTCTTACCGGACAGTTTTATCTGGAGAATGTGGATGTACATCTTCTTTTAAAGTTGCTTTTTCAGAAGAAAGGTTTTAAGGCTGTAAACACGTTCAGACCTAAACTTACACCCAGGCAAAACGAAGTGGCACTGCTTCTAGCTAACGGAGCCAGCACGACAGCCATCTCCCAAAAACTGGGATTACAAATGTCTACCGTCAGTACGTTTAAATCCATTATCTACCGAAAACTAAATGTTGATAACATTGTCGAGCTTGGATCAGTGCTCGCGTGAAAGAAGATTATAAAAAGTCCTCTTGTCTTTTCTACATCTATTGACACTCATAGTCTTTTAAACCATACACTTATCTAAACAAACAAGTCCAAATGAAAACAAGTATCCAAATTACGCTTGCAGCAATGCTTCTGGCTGGCTCTGTAGCTGCACAAGACAAAATTAAGGACGGAACCATCCCATCGGGCAACGCGCCTGCGGCGGGTGCCCTACTTGACCTTGAAAGTAATAACCGCGCACTGCTTTTGCCACGTGTATCGCTCTCTGCCACTACCACCTGGGGGCTTAATGGCACAGCCTCCCCCACTGGCGGCTATACCGTCTATAATACAAACGCATCTATAACCGCAACGACGGCCTATCCTATCATCACAGGCGGAATAGGTGTATATTATTGGGATGGCGCCGGCTGGGTAGCAACGAAAAATCAATCTTCGTCTGGCTCCTACGTGGAACCCTGGTACAACCAGGCCAACAATCAGGCTGCGACGACCAACACCCAAAACATTTACCAGATGGCCAACGTAGCCGTGGGCAAGGATGCCAGCTACGGAAATGCAACACTGGATGCTGAAGGTGCGATACGCGCAGGAAGAGAACAAAAAGGTAACGTTGGGAGAAATTCCATAGGTGTTGGTTTTAATGTTACAGCATCTGCAGAGAACTCTGCTGCCTTCGGTGATAGTACCGTTGCTAGTGGACTGCGAAGCGTTGCTTTTGGTAACCGCAATACCGCTTCTGGAATAAATGCTTTCACAGCAGGTGGTAAAAATGTGGCCTCGGGAATTAACTCAAGTGCATTCGGATCCGAGACTTCCGCAACGGGTGACAGAAGCACTGCATTTGGAAATGCTACCCAGGCAAAAGGCGATAACTCGCTGGCCATGGGTTATCAGACCGAAGCAAGAGGAACCCGTGGGATAGCCATAGGTTATGGATCAATCACCGGGCTTAATGCAACAGATGCTCAAGCGTTTGGAGCAGGTACTAAGGCAACTGGCGATAATTCCACAGCTTTTGGAAAGCAATCGACCGCTTCCGGAGATAATGCTACTGCTTTCGGATTTTCAACTACAGCGAGTAATTTCAGATCAACTGCTTTCGGTAATGAGACGACAGCGAGTGGGCCTTCCTCGACGGCATTTGGCTGGTTAACTGAAGCACGTGATATGTCTGCTACCGCTTTTGGATGGAAGAACGTAGCCAGGGCAGAAAAAAGTACAGCATTTGGTGGCGAAACGTTGGCGAGTGGAATTACCTCTACTGCGTTTGGAGGAAATACAACCGCAAGTGGACTAAGAGCAACTGCTTTTGGGTATAATACTACCGCCAGCGGAGAAAGCTCTACCGCCTTTGGAGGAGGAAGCCTCGCGAGTGGTAATTGGGGTACCGCTTTTGGCTACGAATCAAAAGCCTTCGGGGTGACTGCAACTGCATTCGGTAGCGGATCTATTGCAAGGGGAAATCGTTCACTGGCTTTCGGTAACGAAGCACTAACCGGAACAGACGCAAACGATGCAATCTCTATGGGGAACTCAACCAATGCTTATCACCCATTTTCATTAGTGATGGGCTCAAATGTTTCCAGTACAGAAAATTATCAGTTTAGAGCACGGTTTTCCGGAGGATATCAGTTTCTTACCAGTCTTAGCTCTGCGGCTACAGCTGTCGGCGTAAAACTTGGTACAGGTGACAACGCATGGTCAACCCTTTCGAGTAAAACTGTGAAGGAGAATTTCCTTCCTGTAGATCAGAAGGAAATTCTCAAGAAAGTGGAAGGACTGCAACTCACCTCTTGGAACTACATTGGTCAGGACAAGGCCAAGCATCGTCACTACGGGCCTATGGCTGAGGATTTCTATGAGGCCTTTGGTAAAGATGAGCTCGGTACCATCGGTGTAGACGACAGCATCAACCAGGCCGATTTCGATGGCATTAATTTGATCGCGATCCAGGCGCTGGCAAAAGAAAATGCCGAATTGAAAGCGAGAATTGAAAAGCTGGAAAATCTTATCCAGAGTAGGAAATAACACATTGGCTTACCAAACTTAAATTCAAGCTTTTCATATGTATAGAATCATCAAATCAACACTCCGTTTATGGATACTGATGCTTCTGAGTGCAACTTCGTTGGCGCAGTCGCCGGGGAGTAGTAATACAGAAAACAGCACTCGGTACATTGGAGGTACACGGACATCGCTTGCAGAGACGCTCTACATCGGCCCTGATGCAGATATTACCGTAGACGGAATCTGGCATGTCTATAGCAAATACGTCTGGATCAGTCCGGCTGCCAAAATCGGCGGCACAGGGCAGATCATCTTCCATAACCCCGAAGACGAAGGTGGCACCAGTGGCCCTACTGTGATCGACGGTAACAACAATCTGTTTGTCGATGTCAATATCGTACATGACAACGCATCGGGCATGGAAATCAAGAATGTGGCACTGCCGTCAAGTCTTGCCTCAGCGGGCTGGTCGGACAATACTGCGGTGAGCACGTTTAAGATCGGCAAGGACTTCAATCTTAACCGGGATGGTGCCGATGTATGGCTGGATGCGACTGCGGGAGTGACGGGTGACTTTGTCTTTGACAGCGACGCCACGATTAGCAATTACAGACCCTTCAGGATGGTGATTACCAACAACAGCATCCAAAGCCATATGGTGAAACAAAATGCGTCTTCGGGCTTTGTCTTCCCTATCGGAATATCGGACGGCAATTATACCCCTGCTCAGGTGACTGGCAGCGGGAATTACCACGCCAGTGTGCAGGATTATAGTGCCAGCACCTCCAATGAAGGTTTGCTTCATGGTGGGATCGACCGTAGCTGGCACCTGTACGCAGATGAGCCTGAGAATGCAACAGTTGCTTTTCAGCACTATACAGCCAATGATACATCGCCTTTCAGCTCATCCAATCCCCATTTCGTAACGCAGTACCAGGGAGCCGCATGGTCAGGCGGAACAGAGAAGGCAGGACTTGCTGCTTCGCTGACAACAAATACAGCTGCATCCCCCGTTCCGGGCTCTTCGTTACAAGACCTTTCCGGCGTAGCTATCCCGGGTTCTGATGCTTCAGCCAGCTCGTATTTCACAAAAACAAACCAGAGTTCGCTGCCCGTTACACTGGCTGTTTTTAAAGTAAGCAAAGAAGCACAAGCTGCTCTTCTGGCTTGGAGTACAACGGAAGAAACCAATGCAGACCGTTTCGGTATCGAGCGTAGCACGGATGCGAAAAGCTGGCAGCTTCTTGGCCAGCAGCTCGCGGTGAACCGTGGAAAAGAAACAAATGCCTACTCGTTCGTAGACACTTCTCCTATGGCAGGCGTCAACTATTACCGGCTGAAAATGATCGATCGTGACGGCACGTATAGCTATAGCCGTGTGCAGAGCGCCTCTTTCATCGTGTCGGGGTTACAGCTCGTAGTTTACCCCAACCCCGTCTCGGAAAGGTTTTTTCTTAAGGATGCCAGCGGCAGGACTTTGGCAGCTGATAATGTGGCGAGGCTATCGGTAGCCAATGCACAGGGAGTTATTGTGATCAACTCGACTGGCCCTGTTTCATCCGACGGACTTGATGTGAGACAACTGCCGACAGGAATGTACGTGGTTGCCATCTCGCTGACTGACGGAACACTAAGCACACACAAAGTGATCGTTAACAGATAAGATAAAAAGCCCTGTCTGCAGGATTGCAGCGGGGCTTTATTATTTTAGAAAATACCCCTCCTGCTGTTGTTCTACTATCAACTGAACTAATAAAAATTATCCATACTCAAATTAAATGCTATGAAAAAAAGTGTCCTTACATTGCTAGGAGCATCTTTGCTGAGCACAGCACTTTACGCTCAAACTAAAATTAAAGACGGCTCTGTCGTCGGCTCAAGCCCGGCCCCCTCGCCCAATGCCATTCTCGAATTAGAAAGTAACTCTCGAGGGTTGCTTCTGCCACGGATGAGCACTTCCCAGATGAATGCCATTTCATCCCCGACCGAAGGGCTTGTCGTTTACAACATTACAGAAGGTTGCGTGTTTACCTACAATAATGCACAGTGGAACAGTTTGTGCTCAACAACCGATTTTTGCGGTGTTGTATTGGTTGGTGATGGTGATGATGACACAGATGCATTTGATAATCCCAATAATTCTGGCGGAATATTTTCACCAAATGACCCAAGAAACACATGCGCACTGTATGTAACCGAGAATGGGCAGACCTGGACATGGAATGGTAGTTCCTATGTGACTAAGCCAGTCAAAGTAGAGCCCTGGTGGAACAAAGCGACGGGGACAGAATCCGAGTCGGTGACAGATCACATCTATCATTTGGGAAGTGTCAACATCGGCAACGGTAGCGCTACTGGTCGTTTTAGTCTTACCGTCGGCAATGGTAATGTCACCAATGCACAGAATTCTTTCGTATCCGGTTATAAAAACCAGTTGACCTCCGGTGCATACCGTTCCGGTGTGTGGGGTGGAGAAAATACAGTAAGATCTGCAACGACCGGTGTGTGGGGAAGGTCCAATAACACTTATGAGAATGCCCACAGGAGTGCCGTTTGGGGTTATGAAAACAGTTTATGGGGGACCCAGTCAGCAATTTGGGGTAATGGCAACAGAATATTTTCTGACGCATCAAACTCAGCAGCTTGGGGGTATCAGAACACCGTTACCAATGCGGCAGGATCATCAGCAGCATGGGGAAGCACAAACACAATAGCAAGTGAGCACGGAGGGATATGGGGCTATCTCAATACGGTAAATGGTAATCGGTCCGCGGGATGGGGAAATGAAAACACAATACAATCAGATGCGACAAACTCGGCGGTTTGGGGTTTTAAAAACACAGTCTACAACGCTTCCGGATCCGCTGCAGCCTGGGGAACAGGTAATTCTCTGAGTAGTCAGTACGGCGCGGTTTGGGGTAACGGAAATACGATCAACGGTAATAGTTCAGGCGGATGGGGAAACTCAAATAGCATTAATTCTTCCGCAGTTAACTCCGCTGTTTGGGGATTCGAGAATACAATTGGACAGCACGGACTTCGGTCAGCTGCATTTGGGAATGGAAATACTGTCAATGGTAATAATAGCCTCGCTTTTGGTAGTGGCAACAATGTTTTCGCCGAGCACCACAACTCGTTGGCCATGGGTAGTGGGTGTAATACGACCTCGTCCAACCAACTTGCGGGGAGATTTTCTGGTGGGGTGAGGTTTTTGACAGTTACATCCGGTAACGCAAGCCCGGGTACCGGTGCACAGTTGTCTAATGGCGCTACATCGTGGTCTGCGACCTCGGACAGACGAGCCAAATCGAATATACTTCCGATACCGTATGGTCTAAAATCGGTAATGGCACTTAAACCATCTGTCTACAACTACAAAGGCAATAGCTATACATCGCTGGGATTAATTGCCCAAGATGTACTTGAAGTGGTGCCGGAAGTGGTGGACAAAACGGAGTATGACAAGAATAGCAATGAGTATATGGGGATCAGATATACAGAGCTCGTACCGGTGTTAGTCAAGGCGATTCAGGAGCAACAGGCAATCATAGAACAGCAAACCAAAGAAATAGGAGCATTAAAAGACGAAGTGAAGAACTGGTCGGAGGCAACATCCTCAATTCAGGATTTAATCAGGCAAGTCGAGCAGCTGCGCGAACGGCAGGGCTTATCGCAAAGGATAAGCGGAAACATTTCCAAATAGCGGTCCTAATTTTCTCACATTATTACACCCGAAGATGAAAACCATAAAGTGGATTGGGAGATACGTATGTTTGCTGCATTATGTTTTTGGTTTGACAACGTTATGTACCGTAAAAAGCCTCGCTCAGGCGCCCGGTTCGGAATCGGTCTATGGTGGCCTTATGACCTTGAATGTACAAGCCGGCGGAACACATGCAGACGTTAGCGAAACAATTTACATTGGCCCGGGAACCTATCAGATCAACGGAACTTGGGAAATTTACAGTAAAAATGTCATCATTGACCCTGCCGCAGTCATCAGCGGCATAGGAATGATCAGATTCTATAACCCGTCCGCTGCCGGAGGGACATCAAGCCCGACTTATGTGGATGGCAATGGAAGCATGAATGCTATAGATGTAAATATCAGGCACCATAACGGATTGGGCATGGTGCTCGCAGAGCTAAGTGTACCGCAAGATATTATCAACTGGCTAGGTTTTACACCTGTAACAGACAACAGCAGCATATACATCGGGCGGGACTTGCAGCTAGCAGTGGACAATGCTAATATTACGCTTGGAAGGAATGTGGAAGGAAACCTGATTTTCGACAGCGATGCCACTCTTAGCGGCTTTCGTCCCGAACGCATGGTAATTACCAACAATAATATCCTGAGCCACATGGTCAAACAGGATGCGTCGGCTGGCTTTGTTTTCCCTATCGGTATAGTGGCCGGGAGTTATACACCGGCGAAGGTAACTGGCAGCGGAACCTATCACGCCAGTGTGCAGGACTATGGTGCCAGTAGCTCCAATGAAGGTTTGCTTCATGGTGGGATCGACCGTAGCTGGCATCTGTACGCGGATGAGCCTGCGAATGCGGCAGTTGCTTTTCAGCACTACACAGCTAATGATACATCGCCTTTCAGTTCATCCTCCCCCCATTTCGTAACACAGTATCAGGGCGCCGCATGGTCAGGCGGAACCGAAAAGGCAGGACTTGCTGCTTCGCTGACAACAAATACAGCTGCATCCCCTGTTCCCGGCTCTTCGTTACAGGACCTTTCCGATGTATCTATCCCTGGTTCTAATGCTGCATCCAGCTCGTATTTCACAAAAACGAACCAGCGTTCGCTACCTGTTATACTTGCTGTTTTCAAAATAGTCAAAGAAGCGACAACGGCTCTGCTAACATGGAACACAACTGAAGAAACCAATACAGACCGCTTCGAGGTTGAGCATAGCACGGATGCGAAAAGCTGGCAGCTTCTTGGCCAGCAGCTCGCGGTGAACCGTGGAGAAGAAACGAATGCCTACTCGTTCGTAGATGCTTCTCCTGTGGCAGGTATCAACTATTACCGGCTGAAAATGGTCGATCGTGATGGCACGTATAGCTATAGCCGTGTGCTGAGCGTCTCTTTCAATCTGTCAGGGTTACAGCTCGTGGTTTACCCCAATCCGGTTTCCGAACGGTTGTATTTTAAAGATGCTAATGGAAAGGGTGTCGCAACTGAGCAGATAGAACAACTTTCAGTAATCGATAGGTATGGACGCCTGATAATGCACACATATGGCCCAACTATATCCGATGGCCTAAACGTAGAACAATGGCCAGCGGGAACGTACCTTGTTACAGTTACCCTTGCAAATGGAACACTAAGTACACACAAAGTGGTCGTTAAAATGTAGTATCCTAGTTACGAGTGTTCCTAAGTCCCCGTTTTAATCAGAACGGGGATCTTTATTAAGATCTTCCAAAATTTTGCCAACTGTAAGCACCTTTTAATATTTACTTTTATGAAGCAACCTTTACACACGCTTTTAATATTTCTTATGACTGTAGTCAACTCTCAGGCGCAGTTACAGCTAAAAATTGTAGGGAAGACCGATGTTTCAGGCATTGACCTTCATTTCAAATTCAGAAGTTATCAACTCAGCCGGGCGGATACAAACCGATCCTTTCTGCGACAGATAAAAGCCAACAGCTCCAGAATAGAGGTAACCTTGCCTGGCAGCCAGCCGAAGGTATTTACGTTATCAGAAGTGACACTGTTTGCTGATGACTATGTAGAGACTGTTGCAGGAGCCGACCGAATCACTAAAACAAGCAGGTCATCCGTGAAGACGTTCGTTGGGCAGGAGGTGAACGGTACAGCAACTATTACAGCAACTATTGACGACGACTTTTTCGACGCATCTGTGCACAATGGGGAGCAATCCTGGTATATCGAACAAGCCAGAAATTTCACTCAATGCAGTAACGATCTGCTGGTAACTTACAATGCGGCAGACGTATTGACAAATAAAGTGTTTAAATGCAGTGCTGAAGCAGTAGAAGAACGAGCACAAGAGTTACAACCAAATCAGTCCGATACACAAGTAAGAACCATGGTTGGAAGCTGTATGCTTGTACGGCTGGCTATAGCAGCGGACGCATCGATGTTTCAGCGATACGGAAGTGCATCAGCGGTACGAAATCGTATACTCTCCACAATGAATGAGGTAGCGGCCATTTACAGACAGACATTTGTCAATAACATCGAATTCAACATTGTTGCTATATACATAAGTCAAACATATGACCAGGACCCTCTTCTTCCAAACACGACAGCAGGGACTGGAGTACTTACGGGATTCAGGCGTTGGGCCTATACAAACAGTGGGTTTAATATGCTGCATAATATGGGACAATTGTGGACAACCAGAGATATGGGTGCGGTAGCGTGGGGAGATATGAGTTCGGCCAGCTCGGGTATATGTAACAGACCCAATGCCTATCATGTACTCACAGATGATTTTGGAAAAGACGTCAAAAAACGAATCAGCCATGAGATGGGACATAACTTTGGTGCCAGCCACGACGTAGGAACTGACTATGCGGGGTATATCATGACGGGCGGCTATAGCCCGGGAATTAAATGGTCAGAAGTATCAAGGCAAGCTATCAACGATAATTTAGTTTCCGCAGCGACAGCCTGCCTTGCCAATTGCCCGCAACCGGTAACGCCCGCATTTGATTTGAAATCGGCTGGTGCCTGCGTGGGTAACGCCGTTCAGTTTCAGGATAAGTCAATCAACGGAAGTTCGAATAGCTTATGGGAGATGGATGGCGGTAATCCTTCAACGGCTATTGGTATGAATCCAATAATCCGTTACGATGCAGCCGGATTATATGATGTGAAGCTGACCAGCTCCGGAAATAATCTCATTAAGAATGATTATGTTCTTGTAGGCGAGCGTCCTAAGCTGACATTGCAGAATTGCTCATTGCCTACGGGAAGTGCGGCAGGAGGTGGGATCAGGATGGTAGGATTGAACGGGACATATATATTCCCAACAGCTGAAGATTCGATTCCTAAATATGTGAACAGATCGTGTAGATATATCATCGGGCTGCAAGCAGGGACAAGCTACGATTTTTTGGTCAAGATAGGATCCAGAGCAACGGATACCACCAGCCAGGTTCGCGAGCACGTGAAGGTTTACATTGACTACAACAATGATGGATTGTTCAATGAATCAAATGAACTTATTATAAAATCACCCAATTTGCAGTCGACAAATATTTTGATCAATGAGAACAATTCCAAACCCTGGCTCAACTTCACTACTCCGACAACGGTGGTCAAAAACACATTTTTACGCATGCGTGTGATCAGCGACAATGTCGTTCCCGTAAATAGTTGTCATAGCCCGCAAACGGGCCAGGTCAAAGATTTTTCAGTAGTGTTCAGAACACTAGACGCACTTGCTGTAAAATTGGTTTATTTTAAGGTAATTCGTCAGGAAAATGCAGCTCATCTGGAATGGGAAACGGCCAGTGAAGTAAATTCAAACCGCTTCGAGGTAGAATATAGTGCAGACTTGCGAGACTGGAAAAACGCGGGGATGATCCGAGCTCAAAGCACAAGTAATAAGCCTGTTAGATATCAGCTAATTGATACCACCAGACACGCCGGTATGATTTATTATCGGCTCCGAATGATAGACGAGGATGGATCGTTTGCATTCAGTAGCATACAAAGTATTCGTTTTGACAGAAAAGGCATGATTGTTTTCCCTAATCCTGCCCAAGATTACATATTCATCAGTGATGTAAATGGTGTGACTATACCCTCTTCTGAAATACGGGAAGTTTCTATTACAAACCTGGCTGGAATTACTGTCCATACACAAAAATTTCCTCTTTCTTCAAAAGGCATCGCCGTGGGTAATTTAACAAAAGGAATTTACTTTGTTAAACTGTCGGCAACTAATGGGACACAGAGCACTCACAAGTTAATTATCTCCAAGTAGTTTTTAAAGTCCTGTTATGCTCATCTCAAAGCCACGCTTTGGCAAATACTTACTGTCAAAGTTCACCTCAAATACAATTCCGTTCATTTTAATAGATATCATGAAATTTTACATTATAGCTGTGCTTTTCTATCTGACTTCTTTCAATTGCAATGCCCAGAATCTGGTAGAGACTGTGCCACTTCTCTTAGGTAAGCCGACTACAGTGCAGATATCAGGTCAAAATATCCGATTTTCTATTTCCCTTCAGAACTATAAATCAAGAGCTGTCGTAAAGATAGCACGTGCCGATACTGCCTCAGATTTGTCCTGGCAAGCTGTGCGTCTATTATTGCCGAACATAGAGGGTTATGACTACGATATTTGGTCATTTCCGTTGGCGAAAAAAGGAAACCCTCCGAAAATGGAATATGTGGTCCAACTTTCGGATATCCGTCTATCAAATGGGGCGTATGCATTTGCTGTGCCCTTAATGCAGCGCTTATCGAGTTATTACGAGCCTAAGATCATTTCAATTCAAAACTGAGCAGCGAAGTGATATTAACGCGATCCCTTACCATTCTTCAAAAGTGAAATGCTCGCCATATTCAAAAATACCCATTGTAATGAAACAGGTTCTTATACTGATGGTTTGCTGGTTAACAAGTAACCTATCGTTGGCGCAAACAAGAATTACAGACGTTGAAAAGTCTGAGATCGAAAACATCGATCTTCATTTCAAATTCAAAAACTATCAATTGAGCCGGATTGGGGCTGGTCAATCCTTTTCGCACCTTCTGGAAGATGAGCATCCCAGATTACAACTAGTTCTTCCGGGTGGAATTCCGGCAGTATTTATCTTGACGGAAACAACTCTGCTTACTGACGATTACTCAGAGACGGTGGCGAGTACTAATGCAATATCTAAGTCGGGCAAGCCTACAGTAAAGACCTTTACCGGACAGCAAACAGGTGGCGTATCGCGCATTACGGTTACTGCCGACAGCAACTTCTTTTCTGCAGCACTACACCATGATCAGCAGATCTGGTATGTAGAGCAAGCGGGCAATTTTATAAAAGTAGATCCGGGTTTACTGGTAATTTACAACGCTACGGATGTGCTCGAAAATGAATCCTTTAAATGTGGTTCAGAATATGTGCAGGACCGTGCACAAGAATTGATTACATCAAGTTCGGATTCGAGAACCATGGCAGGTAGTTGCCTGAGTATCCGGCTCGCGATTGCTGCTGATGCAGGGATGTATGCCCAGCACGGTAGTGTAGCACAGGTGCGCAATTACGTTGTTTCGATAATGAATAATGTAGCAACTCTGTTCAGGCATGAATTTGTGAACAATATTGAATATAATATTGTAGCCATCTATATCAGCCAGACGCCCTCAACTGACCCGCTTTATCCTAATACAGTTTCCTCAGGGTCATCGCCGCTCTCACAGTTTCGCCAATGGGCCTACGGTCAGAATGGCTTTGGTATGGCACACAGCATCGGGCAATTTTGGACTACGCGCGACATCGGTGCCGACGGTTGGGGCGAGTTAGGCGTAGCAACCAATGGGATTTGTAACAAGCCAAATGTTTATCACGTATTGAGAGACAGACAAGAATATACCGACGCCACTATTATTAAAAAACTGGCTCACGAGCTCGGGCATAATTTTGGTGCAAAGCATGACGACGATGAGCCTGTCAAAGGTTATATTATGACGTCAGGTTTGAGCCTCGCAAATACCTGGTCAACAAGCTCGAAAGAGTCGATTAATAACTATCTTTCCGCCACATCACTTACGTGCATCGCCAGCTGTTCACCGGCGATTACTCCGGCATTTGAGATCAAGTCGGCCGGTTCCTGTGTGGGATATACAGTCTCGTTTCAAGACCGTTCGATTAACGGAACTTCGGACCGACAGTGGGAATTTGAAGCAGGAAGCCCTGCCAGTTCGTCACTGGCGTTGGTCAATGTCCGCTACAACGTAGCAGGGGTGTACGATGTAAAGTTGACTAGCTCGGGTAATAGCCTGTCGCAGAGCGATCATGTTATGGTAGGTATCCAGGCTAAGCTGACACAGCAGAACTGCTCGACACCCACTGGTGATTCAGGAGGGGGAGGCGTCAAGATGGTTGGTTTAAACGGGATGTATATTTTTACAACGCAAGAAGATTCTATACCTAAATATGTTAACCGGAGTTGTCGTTACATTGTCGGCCTGCAAGCTGGGACCAGTTATGATTTTGCCTTTAGGGTTGGATCCAGAGTAACTGGAACGTCCAGTCAGCTTCGTGAGCATGTGAAAGTTTATATTGACTACAACAATGATGGATTGTTCAATGAAGCAGATGAGCTGGTAGTCAAATCTCCAGGCCTGCAAGTAACAGGTCTTCTTATTAATCAGCAGAATTCCAATTCCTGGCTCAACTTTACGACACCTTCCATGGTAATAAAAAATACCTTTTTGCGGATGCGTGTGATCAGTGATCATGTCGTTCCGGCCAGCAGTTGCCATATTCCGCAAACAGGTCAGGTGAAAGATTTCGCGGTGGTGTTTAAAACACAGGATGCGCTTCCTGTAAAACTGATCTATTTCAAGGCACATCGTCAGGAAGATATCACCAGGCTGGAATGGGAAACTGCCACTGAGGCAAATTCAGCCCTTTTCGAGGTTGAATATAGCAGGGACTTACAAAGTTGGATAACCGCAGGAACCATACGTGCGCAAGGATCGAGTAAAGAACCCACTCGATATCAGTTTATTGATTCCGCCAAGCATTCAGGTATAACTTACTATCGGCTTAGAATGATAGATCACGATGGATCGTTAGCATACAGTTTTATTCAAAGTGTAGCTTTTGATGGAAAAGTTTTAATGATTCATCCTAATCCGGCTGAAGACCGTATCAATTAGCGATATTGATGGGAGACCTATTCCTGTTTCGAAAATCCAGGAAGTCACTGTTTTAAATTTAGCAGGAATAGCTGTCTATACACAAAAATTGCCTATTTCTTCAAATGTCGTTGCTGTAAGGAATTTAGCAAGAGGGATTTATTTTGTTAGAGTTAAGTTAACTACCGGAATACAAAGTACCCACACCTTGATTCTCACCCAGTAGTTGTCGAAAGTCTACTATCGCCGATTACACAAGACCCTTTCGGCAAACTTTTCAATCAGCAAGTCTAGAATTCTTTCATCTTAAAAATATTATCAAAATGCACAATCTGGTATTGCTTCATTGGCTAAATATTTCCATTTTAATACCGAGAATCAAATCAAAGGAGTTCTGCGAAATCGCGCCCAATAGACCTTGCTAAGATCTGGACTTTATCACCTGTCTAGCCAAGATAGCCTGTGGCCAGACCAATTGAATACGCCGCGCTAGGGAATTCACATGATAGTCTAATACGCACTTTAATGCTCCCCTTTTATAGCATTTCCACTTTCTTAATCCAGATACTTACATTCTATATAATCTAAGGTAGTATTGCAACGAGAGTACAATGCATGGCTACTGAATTGAAGGCTGTACGGAATGTCTTGATCAAGTATATAGGGGGTAATTACAACTTTCAGTGTGGGCCCTATACTGCATGCGAACTTATATGTGATATCGCCAATTCAAAGTCGTTGGCTTAACACGGACTAAATACACTGTCCGATCATTAGCTATAAGAATCCATAATTCAAATCGCTAATGGGCTTGAGACAATTGCCGGCGAATCTCAGCCACATAATCGGTTGTGACCTCAAAAGCTAAAGCAATCTGCTCATCAGTCAAAATGGTTTGTTTGATCAGATTTCTAACTATTTTTTCAGTGGCCCTTATTAAACCTGCTTTAAAACCTTCCCTAAAACCCCTTCTATAAGCTTCGCTAAAAGCATCTCTAGAACCTTCTTTGCAAGCTATTTCGACCAAAACCTCTGATGTGCTCATAACTTGTCTCTTTTATTGTTCTGGCAGCGAAGTTATCAGTTTTAGAATTTGCTGTTTGCTTAGCCCAACGTTTACTGGTATGTAAACAATTATGTTCATTGACAAGTCCTTCTACATCCTGCGCTGCCAAAACTGGTATCGCCGGGATAGACTCGCTACGGGATCCTTAGGGGATAATGCATTTTCCGCCATCTGCGATGCTGAAAGAAATCTATTATGTAAAGCCTGGATCTGTTCCTCAGGAATTTCACCTATATTAAAAAAGATGCTTAACAATTTCTAAGCAAACTGCCAGACCAGTGCCTGTCAAAATACATAGTTCAAACACTACTTCGGTTGGGACAATTGCCGGCGAATGTCAGCCACATAATCGGTTGTGACCTCAAGAGCTGAAGCAATCTGCTGATCAGTCAGCAAGGATAGTTTGATCAGGTTTTCAGCTGCGGTTCTTGACTTCCCTAGTTCACCTTCTTTGCGACCTTTTTCAACAAAAATATCTAAAGTGCTCATAACTGTCTCTTTTATTTGGTTCGGTAGCGAAGTGACCAACTCTATAATCTGATATTCGCTTAGCTCACTATTTACGAATATATAAACAATCAAACTTGTTTGCAAGTTCTTCTCTGTCTCCACTGCCAGCTCGAATATTGTCGGGATCCATTCACTCAATCGTTCCTTGAGCACACTATATTTCATTGCCAGTAGCGATGCTGCAAGAAATTTATTTTGTAAAGTCTGAATCTTCTCATCAGAAATTTCGCCCAGATTGTGAAAAATGTACTGGTAGTTCGGAATAAATTCTAGCAGTTCGGGCTCTAGACCATAAAACAGAGAGGACAAGGTTTTGTATTCCCACCGGTTTTTACCGTGGTAAAGTAGAATCGGAATGATCAATGACGGATTCTCACCATCAGAAATTTGTTTTAACAGCCCTGAAAAAATATAGCTGCCGATTTGAATTGGGGTATATTTATCGACATAACTTTTGTGTTCAATCAAAAGGGAGATTTTCACTTCCCCTGCTCCATCTGCTCTTTGGCAAGCATAGACGATATCTGAGATGGATGTCTGCAGCTCTTTTGAAACATATGTGTCAGGAAGCTGCCTTAAAGTCGACAGATTTAGCTTTTCAAAAATCGCTGCTGGCAAACATGAGCGGAAATAATCCAGCGCAATCTGCTGGTTGCCCATAATGGCCCGAAAAAAAGTATCATGCTTTGATCTATATTCACTCATGCGGCAAAGATATACGTTTTGCCTGTTACCGTAATGTGATGAATGGCCGTTTGTTCAAATCTCTTATTTATACATTCATGCCTGAGATAGTCGTAAAGAGTTGCTTTACTACCTATCTAATATCATCATAAAAATTCTTCGAAGATATATTTTGAGAATGGATACTGCAGATTTGATTGTAAATTCATTCTTCTCGCTGCTATTGTTCACATTTAGTCGTATTGCCTCTTTAACTCTCTGATGCTCCAATTGTTTTCGATTGACTCGATTTCATAAAACCTTCTTTGTTCAATGTTCTTTATGGAAATCAGATTTAAATAGTGCGACCAGCTCAATCTAAAAACTGGTGTTTTTCTGATCGAATCCAGGCTATCTTCAATATCCAATTCCGCAGACAGTGTCTGCGGAATTGGATATTGAAGATAAAACGTGCTCGTTTGTTCCAAATTCCTTCGTGAAAATCCTTTGCCAAATTCAGACTGCAAAGATTCAGAAAGTGTTTGTATTAGCGCTTTCCCATAATCGGCACGGGCGTTACCTTACCGGCCCACATCCACTATACGTTCCGCATCAGCCAGTACGCAGTTACCATTGTAACGTTTATACTCTGATAAGCTCGCTTCACGTATAATATTCTGGACATCAACTACTACTTGCATTGTTTAATTTCTAAGATGTGGGCCAATTGAGCAAATGCGAATACAATGTATTCGAAATCCTGCTGGCAAATTAGTTCACCAGTTGTAAGGCAAGGTAAAACAATTCAACAAGCTAAGTTAAGAATTTACCCTGTACGTAGACTCCCCATGGTGAGTAACTAAAGTGAAGCAGAAGCCTGATATCGCATTTTACGTGCTTGTTCGAGATGATATATTACAGTCCTATCAATACCAGATATTTTCAAGAGACTAGAAGACGGATTTATTTTTATATATCCTAATTTATTGATAATAAATAACATACATTTTATTTATTCTTTGTATAGGTTAAAAGCAGGCCCCACCATCTACAATCAGGACTAAAGACCTGTGTATAGGGACACCAGCTACTTTCTACAGCTTTTCAGAATCAGGGTCCTTTTTGGGTACAGAAAAAGTTGGACTTTCCTGCTACCCTACCCTCTGGTTTACTTTGCTGCATCAAAACAAAATAATATTGATTCTGAAACGAATCAAATATCAATCTGTATCACTATTATCCCCGCAAACCTGATGTTTACACTATCCGATCCCTGGTCGCTCTACGCAGCTTTGAGCGCTGTTTGTCTTCTGATTTACTACTCTGTAGTAGGCTTTATCTTCTACCGTCATGATCTGACCCGCTGGATGAGAATATCACCGGAATCTGCACCAGAACGCGCCGTGCAAAAAAATGAACAGCATCCGGCTCATCTTCAGTCTTCACCTGACCCATCCATCCAACTGCTCCAAGCACCTGAGCAAGACAGTGAGCAGCCCGGCGAACAAGAAGATGAACATTTGATGCAGCTCACTGAAAAGATCAACGAAAAACTAAAAGTAGCAATCAAAGCCGCCAGTGAACGCGGCTATGAAAGAGAAGATCTGATTACAATTCTTCAAATGATTACGGTCGACTATCACCAGCTGCAAGCAACGCCATTGCAGCTTTCGGTGAATGCGGCCATAGACGCGCTGTGCGAAGAGTACGGCCTTTCACGACTCGATAGTAACGAAAGGGCAGACATCTGGCAGATAAACGATGGACAGCATCAGCAAAAGCTTCCATCAGACGATGAGTCGTACTCTTAAAAACCAGCCCTTATACAAGCCTTTAATTGTTCAACTTAAATCATAAACACGATGAGAAAAATAACAATCTTTAAACGCAAACATTTGTTGGTCAACGCAATGCTCTTAATGAGTACAGTGATTGCCAGAGCGCAGGACGGCGCTGCCGGGATCGCTGAAGCAGACACCAAAGTCAGATCTTACTTTGAACCAGGAACGAATCTGATGTATGCCATCGGAGCAGTTCTGGGACTGGTGGGGGCAGTAAAAGTGTTTCAGAAATGGAACGCCGGAGATCAGGATACAAGTAAAGTGGCTGCGGCCTGGTTTGGAAGCTGTATTTTTCTGGTTGTTGTCGCTACCGTGCTTCAATCCTTCTTCGGAGTTTAAACCTTAACGTATAGCACCCATAGTCAGCCGGCTACAGGCACATTCACCAGTCAAAATATCCGCTAGCGATGCGAAAAGATCAATTCAAAATCAATAAGGGTATTAACAGAAGTATAATCTTTAAAGGGCTCAGGGCTCAGTACATTGGTTATATGGGCATTGCCTTACTGGCAGACCTTTCCATTTATGCAGTATTGTACATCTTCAACGTCAATACCTACATAACACTGGTTATCACGCTTGCCGCAGGCGGACTAATGGCCGCTTTTGTCTATCACCTTAATGCGCGGTTTGGCGAGAAAGGGCTCATTAAACACCTGGCCAAAGGCAAGATACCTTCGCATATCAGATCCGTTTCAAGAAAAGTATTTCAGTCAAAATAATAGGATCACACTGATCATCAAAGCTATAAATCCATCCTATGCAATGCACAAATTAATGGACGAACTTATGCCGGTGCTCGACAGCTCGGATGGGTGTTTTTTGTCAAAACAAGGAGACATGACCATGGCCTTCAAAGTAGATCTGCCCGAAATATTCACTATGTCTGATCAGCAGTATGCAGCCTTTCACAGCACCTGGGTTAAAGCGCTCAGAATGCTGCCGGCCGGATCTGTAGTTCACAAGCAAGACTGGTTTATAAAAAGTAAATACAAGGCCGACTACGAAAAACGCGATGAGAGTTTTCTCTCCCATAGCAGCGAACGCTTCTTTCACGAGAGGCCTTTTCTGGAGCATAGCTGCTATGTTTTTCTGACCAAAAAGCCGGCAGGCAGAAAGCCGCCGAGTTCTCTGATTTCCAATCTTCTAAGACCAGGCCTTTTTACCAAGGAGCAGCTCTCAGAGCAAAGCCTGCAGGAATTCAAAGACAACGCCGGTCAGTTTGTAAGAATCATGCAGGATTCAGGCTTTGTTAAAATCATACCGCTCACAGAAAGTCAGATGCTAAGCACACAGCAGCAGGCAGGGCTTATAGAAAGTTACTGCTATCTGCATGCTGATCAAAAGCGTCCGATCGTCAAAGACATCAGTTTTCACAGTGGAATCAAAATCGGTGAGCAGATCTGTCAGATTTACGCTCTGGCCGATGCAGCAGATCTGCCTTCTTTATGCAGTGCTGCCAGTGATTACGAGAAGTATTGCAGTGATCTGACCGGGTTTTCAACCGGCTTTGCCAGTCCGCTCGGCCAATTGTTGCCCTGCAATCATATCTACAATCAGCTAGTGATCATCGAAGATACTGACGCGGTGCTTAGAAAACTTGAAAACAAACGGCTGAGACTGCAGTCGCTTTCACTTCACTCGCGCGAGAACAGTCTTGCCCTTGATGCAACCAACGAGTTTTTAAATGAGGCAATCAAAGACCAGCGCCTTCCGGTCAAGTCCCATTTCAATGTGATGGTCTGGACTGATGAGCCCTCTGAAATAAGAGAGATCAGAAACATGACCAGTTCAGCGCTGGCCCAGATTGACGCTACAGCCAGACTTGAAATCACGGCAGCCCCACAGCTTTTCTGGGCGTGTATGCCGGGCAATGCTGGTGATTTCCCGCTGAATGAAACTTTTGACTGCTTCGCCGAACAGGCTGCCTGTTTTTTTAATTTGGAATCCAGCTACCGGGACTCTATCAGCCCTGTCGGTGTCAGGCTCGGCGACAGGCTCACGGGAAGACCCATGCATGTAGATATCTCAGATGAGCCCATCCGGATGGGCATCTGCACAAACCGGAACAAATTTATACTCGGACCTTCAGGATCCGGAAAAAGCTTCTTTACCAATCATTTGGTCAGAAGTTACTTTGAAACCGGAGCGCATATCGTGCTCGTCGATGTCGGCCATAGCTACCAGGGCCTTTGTCAAATGGTTGACGGCTACTATTTTACCTATGAGGAGCAAAATCCGATCCGTTTTAATCCATTCTACATTCCGGATGACAGGGTGCTTGACACCGAAAAAAAGGAGAGTATTAAAACTCTTCTGGTTGCGCTATGGAAACAGGACAACGAAACATTCCGCCAAAGCGAGTATGTCGCACTTTCCAATGCGCTGAGCTCCTACTACATCTATCTGGCTAACAACCCGCGGGTGTTTGCGTGTTTTGACACTTTTTATGAATTTCTGCAAAATCAATTCGCCCAGATCATAGCAAGTGACCGGGTCAAAGAAAAGGACTTTGATCTTGACAGCTTTCTGTACGTTTTAAAGCCCTACTACAAAGGAGGCGAATTCGACTACCTTCTGAATGCACAACAGAACCTGGATCTTCTTTCTCAGCGCTTTATAGTCTTCGAGCTGGATAGTATCAAAGAGCACCGGATTTTGTTTCCGATCGTGACAATCATCATCATGGAGCTTTTCATCAGCAAAATGAGAAAGCTTGAGGGGATCAGAAAAATTCTGCTTGTGGAAGAAGCCTGGAAAGCGATTGCCAAACAGGGTATGGCCGAGTATCTGAAGTATATTTTTAAAACAGTTAGAAAATACTTCGGAGAAGCCATTGTGGTCACACAGGAGGTCGATGATATCATCTCCTCACCTATCGTCAAGGACGCAATTGTCAACAATTCGGACTGCAAAATTCTACTGGACCAATCCAAATATCAAAATAAATTCGATCAGATCCAGCAGCTTCTCGGGCTTACAGAAAGAGAAAAGGCGCTGGTGCTCTCAGTTAACAAGGCCAATGATCCACTGCGAAAATACAAGGAAGTTTTCATCAGCCTGGGCGGTGTTCTCTCTAAGGTCTACCGCACAGAGGTCTCCATGGAGGAATACTTAGTGCGCCCATAAGGGCATATAGTGAATGTGGTTTGGCAACCACTGGGCAAGTGTTTAGAACGCCCATCAACATCCGA
>NZ_QNUL01000038.1 GCF_003383615.1 Dyadobacter luteus | reverse complement strand
CATTGCATTCTTTTCTCGCTTTTCCAGTAGAACGAGATCAGCAATGCTTTCCTTAATAATGTCAGCATATTTCATACGTAAATATACGACTTTTTATTTTGAAATTAGTATAACTATCAAACGCTGGGAGTGGATATAAATGGGGATGTGGTTACCGTGCCTTCTACTGCCAGTACACTACTTACAGGAAGTTTTGTCGCTGGGGATATAAGTTCTGCGGCGTCAGGAGCAAGAGCTGTCAGCGGTTTTATTACAGGAGCTACTGTCACTGGCGGAATCGACGGTGTTGGTGGTAATATGTTTATTACAGTTGCGGTGACATTTCCAAGTATTGGAACTTCAAATTATACAGTTTCGTTAACACAAACAGGCGGTCCTAATTTAAATGGACTTTTAATTAACGGAAATGCTTTTATATCGTCGCCACTTGTACTTAATAAAACAGCAACCGGTTTTACAGTGTATTTGCTAGAATATAAAGGGATTGGTCAAAGTGCAGCTTATGACGTGATCTTGGTCAAATAATCAAGATGGGACTAAATCATTCAAAGGTACAATTTTTCCCTCAGATAGCTCAAATGGTTTTATTCATCCCTGAGTGTAGCTACAATCAATTCTAGGCGCTTACAACTTCTCTGTTTTGCTTTGATAAGTACTAATTGTAAGCCACGCCAGCGTAAATACTTATAAAGTGGCTTGCAATTACAAAAGGATGACATCTGGAAATTCCGAATTGATTACGCCGGAATTTCCAGTCGTCTGTCTACACTTTTACAAAACCTTCTTCGTAGGCATAAAAGGTATTGCCTGACTATAAGTCAGCGGCGGAGGCCGTTAATTTATCATACTGAGCGTTAACCAATGCTAAAAATTCTTCGCAGTCATGTCTGTAAAATTACTCGTTTTATCGAAAAGACCTCGATCTTATATTAATTACTTAAGATGTTTAAATTATTGAATTAGGCACTTGATAAAGAGTGCAAAAATACTTAACTTACTTGTAAACAAGTGAGTTATATGGAGAAAAGATTCAACAGCCTATCGTTATTTGAGTTTCAGACTCAGTTTCCTGATGAAGATAAATGTAGAGAATATCTAGCCAATTTGAAATGGCAAAATGAATTCAAATGCTCTAAATGCGGGCACGGAAGGTACTGCGGCGGTAATGGAACCTATGATCGACAGTGCACAAGTTGCCGTTATATAGAATCGCCAACTGCGGGTACTTTGTTTCATAAAAGTAAGGTGCCAATTTTGAAGGCATTCTATATTATTTACTATCTGTCGACAAGTAAGAATGGAATAAGTAGCACCGAACTGAGCAGGAAATTAGCATTAAGACAGAAAACGTGTTGGCTTTTTAAACAAAAAGTGATGAAAGCGATGGAAAGCAGCCAAAACTTTCCAATGGAAGGTAAAGTAGACGTGGACGAAACCTACGTCGGTGGTCAGGACGACCAGGCAATAGGTCGAAATGAGGGCAAGAAAAAGATCATGGTTGTAGCTATTGAAAGAAAGGGAAAGGGCGTTTCTCGGATGTATGGACGTGTTATTGAAACAGCAAGCAAGAAAAATCTGAAAAAATTCATGGGTGAGCATATTGGAAAGCAAGCTCAGGTTCGTACTGACGGCTGGACTGGATACAAAGGTTTGGAGTCAGAATTCCCTAAGCTAACCCGCGAGAAATCAGAGAAAAAGGGTAAAAATTTTCCGCAATTACATCGGAGTATTATGATGTTTAAAGCTTGGCTTAGAGGTGTTCACCATTCAGTGCATTACTTGCAAGCTTATGTTAACGAGTATACCTACAGGTTCAACCGTCACAAAATGAAGGAAGGAATATTTGAGAATTTAATGAAACGAATGGTATCAAAACCACCGTATCCTTACAAATTGATTATTTCGTAAGTGCCTAATTCAATTAAATTATTTAGCACTCATCAAAACTCAAAACGAAGTTTTGAAATACACCCTATCTGACTTTCATTTGAGACAATTATGTAGTTCGTTTTTAATGTATCTAACCCTGAGTGGTTGCTCTTGAAGTTTGTCCTATTTTGGCCGATGGTAATTTTCTGTATGCCCGGAGATTTTCACTCTCCGGGCATATAATGCAGAGACCTCTTTAAATATTTTAGAATTAGTGATCAGACACAGTAGATAATCATTTACCAGAATAATTAAACAATTTATTATATACACAACTATTTATCAATTAGTATTATGCAACTTAAACCAATCATTTTCGCACTATCAATCGCATTGAGCTCACAGGCATATGCTCAGGTAAAAATCGGTGATAACCCCACAGTTATCAACCCAGGATCCGTACTGGAGCTAGAAACAACAAATAAAGGATTACTGATGCCGCGCGTTTCCTTGGGCAATACACTACCTGGGGGCTTCAGGGAACTTCGGCCGCCGGTATGCATGTATACAATACGAATGTAAATATTACTTCCACTAAGGCAGGTTATCCCACTCTGCCTGCAAAAGTTGGAGAGTATTATTGGGACGGGACGGGATGGGTTGCTATCGGTCAATCCGGCTCTCAATTCTCACCCGTTCAAGTACAGATAACTTCTGCGGGCCAGCAGGAAATCTATGGCAACTCAGCACATAATACAATAGTCTATCCAACGACAGTTTTTGATGTAGGAGGAAACAAAGTAGGAAATACAGTAGTGATACCATCTGCGGGACTTTATGATCTGAATGTGATCACGAGCTGGGTGGCAACCCAAAGTAGTGCATTGCCACCCGGAGCTTGGACTATAAGGCTCTATGTAAATGGTGCGTTTACGGATCAGTTTGCAGCGGGGCGTAACGTGTTCGATACAAGTATGCTTCAATCTGGAAGGGTACTTAAAAGACTCACTGCCGGAGATGTCGTTAGTGTTGTAATGTTCACACAACAGACAAGTGGAAACTTCAGGACAGGTTTTAGTACCTTTACTGTAACCAAAATATCCAATTGAGGCTGTTTGTAAACGGTTTATTGTGAATTGATCAATTTTTGACATTACATTTGAGCTTAGTAATGTAAAGCAAAAGTGTCACTAACGTGGAAAGGCGTTGCATTTGATGGCAATGTTTTTCCACATTAGTATTGACTTATGTTAATTGCTTGTAAACAATAAATGAAAGCTGGTTTGCTCATTTGAATCTACACTTATAGTAATATTCAAAAGAGAAGCAATTTCCTTCACAATAAGCAGTCCCAGTCCTTTTGATGTACCAGGTTTAAAATAGTCTTCACCGGTTTGGCCGGTATATTCGGCATTAATGATGGCAGCAGTATGGGGAGGGATACCTTTGCCGGTATTGCTGATAATTAATTCAGTAGTATTCTCTGTTGTGCGTTGCGAAATGTTTATGACTCCTCCCACTGTATATTTTGAAGCATTATCCAGCAAATTGTGTACAATAATAGATAACAGCTGCAAGTCTGATTGGACAGTAAGGTATGTTGGTAGCTCACAAATGAATCTGCTGCCATTCATTTCAATTACACCCTTAAACAACTCATGTTTGTCGGCCACCAGTTTTTTAAGATTGATTTTTTCATAATTCGTATTTGGGTTATAGGCCTGCACTTTGATGAAATTCAACAATTGTTCCAGCATGGTACTCATTTGATCGGAGGTGCTGGCTATCATCGTTCCGACTCTGGCGATGTTTTGTAAATCCTTACTTTCCAGCAGATCCGGAACCGTTTTCGAGGCGAAGGAGATATATCTGAGGGGAGTCTGTACGTCATGGCTGATGGAGGCCACTATTCTCGACATCATAGCAAGTTGCAGTCCCATTTCTTTTCTTGACTTTTCTAATCCGTCCATGGTCACATGGAGGTCCTTTGTACGTGAAATTACGATCTTTTCAAGTTCCTGATTTTTACGAACGATGATTTTTAGTCTGCGCTTATTAATGAATGAGGTTATAAAAATGATACCGATCAGGAAGATGATGATAAAAACCAGGATAATCCATCCGTTTTCGTACCACGAGTTGGGAACAATGAGATAAATCGATTTAGTGGTGTAGCTGTTCAAACCAAAACCGGTTTGCTTACGTACAAGGAGGGTATAGCTGTCGGAAGACAGGCTGTTGTAGCGAAGCAGGATTCCGTTATCATCTTCTTCTACGGGCTGCCAGCTCACTGCTGATTCGTCTTGATCGGATCTGACCAATTTATAGGAGATGCTGAGGTTATTTGGATTACCATTGTAAGCGGAGGCAAAACGTAACTTAATGTTCTCGGGCCTCAATGGAAGCCGGATGGTATCACCGCTTTTCTGCACGTTTTTGTTTTCAACCTGCACCCAGTCCAGTACAATTTTATCGGAAGGCTGGTTAATATTGATGTGTTCAGGTTTAAACCAGACAAGCCCGTTGAGGGAAGGAAGAGAAACATAGCCGTTGGCCAATTTCACAGCACAAGGGCTGCAGCTGCCATTAAATTCGTTGGTTGCAAAACCGTCTTCCATGCTGTAATAACCATAGTAGGGTATTGGAGAGGAATACTCAGGGGTATCATGCCAACCCTGGTTTTTATGTTTGAAGGCATACCAGAGAAGATCCGAAATCTTCATCTGGAACAGTCCCCGGTTAGTCGTAATCCAAAGGTATCCCAGGCTGTCGTTGACGGTACAGTGGGCACTGGCCAGATAACCATTTTTGTCTAAGGGAAATGACACAAGTCTATTGTCTTTGTCAATCATCATAAGTCCCTTGTCATTGGCAGTAATCCAAAAAAGACTTTGCTGATAAGGCTCTATGCTCTTGATATAAAGACCAGCAGTCTCCTCCACTAAGGTCATTTTTTTACTGGAATAATTGAAAATGTAAAGCCCCGTTTCGGTTCCAACCCATGCCTGGGTAGCGTTGCGGGGGGAAAGCCATGTAACACTCTGAGAAAGCCGTCCTTCAACAAGTTGGGGCTCCGATAACGGAGCATTTGTGTTGAGCTTATACAATCCCTTGTTAATCACACCAATCAGGAATTCAGATTCATTAATTTGTCGAATAGCCTTCACTTCCGATCTGAATTTCCACTGATACGTAATCTGTTGCTGTTTATTGAATCTTGTGAGGGTGGGGCCATCTTTGATCCAGACAGTTTCCTGTTTATCTCTGAAAATGACGCGCTTGTCGGTGCCATTAAGGCGCTTTATTGCAGAAAGATGGCTATCAATAAGCTTGTCATTTTCAGGGATTTTTCCCACAATAGTGCCAGTTGGAGTCAAAATGGAATTGTGGTCATAAGCAAGTTGAGCATAGAATACGTTCGGTCTGCCACTACCACCAATACTTATGGTTTCAAACTGATGCATGGAGAGAACAAAAAGACCGTTTATACCACTTCCCAGAAAGAACTTTCGACTTACCGTGTCAAAATAGACCACATCTATACTCTGAGCGATAAAATCAAAATTGTCTAGTTCCAGCCTGGTTGTCAGTGTTCCGTCGGCGTGTTGTACAAATGAGAAAAGTTGTCCATCCAGATACAGGTAAGCCTGGTCGGAATTGTTGTTCCAATAGAGTTTGATCGTTTTTTGTGGATTTGGGTACGATTGGCTCTTAAGGATATCCCCGGCTAAGTCAAACGTAGTTCTTTTGCCTTCAAAGATTCGCACAAAGGATTTTTTTCCATCGAAATGATAGAGTTGATCCGCCAAAACAAAATAATTTAATCGTTGTGTGGTTGCATTTTTAACTTCATATCTTTTTTTCCACTTTTGATAATGCGATACAGTTGAACTGGTGCAGAGGTAGAAGTTTCCGCCCATGCTATTGTTGGTAATAAAAACCGGCATCTCCGGTGCCGGAGCCCTGTCCCATGGTAAGGGTAAACCGGTAATAATAAAAAGTTCTCCTTCTTCAGCCAGTATTTTGCTTATTTGACTACCTGTTTCACTTGGTAAATCCGTGACCGGAAATACAGCCCCGTTTTGTATCCTGCATATCTCGTTGTTAGCAAAATAAGCATACGCAATGTCGAGTCGACTACTGTTTGACAAGTTCTTACGTGCAGGGCGAATGTAAGTAGCTCTTTTACTCTTCACACCAGTACTTTGTTTGTCGAAAGTGTGAAACCTGCGACCATCGAATCGGACGAGTCCATCTTCTGTAGTGAGCCACAAAAATCCGTCTGAATCAGCTGCTATACTCTTGATGGTGTTTTGAGGCAATCCATTTTCTGCAGTATAGTGTTTGAGAGAATATTTTGGCAGCGTTTTTGCTATAGCTGTCTGACAAGACACGATGAAAATGGTAAGAAAGCTGCAAAGAGCATTCCGTAACTGGTGATTTGTGGCGATTGACATAGTTGAGGTAGATTTATGTGGAGTGGCAGATGTATGAGGTTTTAACTGGTACCTCGGGACCTTGTTAGTTGAGATCTTTCAGAAGCACCCTGTAAGAAGAGATGGACATAATCAAGATACAATTCGTTCAAATAAAACCTGTTCTATATGGCTACATAACTGGCATTACCCCAGGTATTGTAACTATACCCTGAGGTATTTCCCGATGTTGTGATTTCCGGTTCATTCATGGGGCCCGCATCTACATCAAATTTTGGGCCATAAATAATGAACCGAAGCGGTGCAATTAAAGAGATTATAGTTGATGAGCCACAGAATCAAGGGTATCTAATTTGTCAATGAAATATTTCCCGGATGTAAGAAGATTCCTAAGCCGCCCCTCCTAACAGGCAATTTGTTTATACGGCGTCAGTGACAAAACCAATCAGAGAAGACTTTTCGCGAATCAGGTAATGATGAGAGAAGGAGAAATGAAGTATCTTTTGGGGTAGGGGTGATACTTAATGTATAAATTAGCAAGGTAGATAAGTATTTCATTTGGAGAAATTATGGGAAACAGTATTGAGCTGGTTTATCAGCAAAGTTTCTCTGGATTACTGAGCGTAATGTATTTTTAGATTTTAGAAATGAGTTCAGGGCGTTCTTTTTCGATTTTCTTGTAAAGTTGTATGATGCTGGTTACGCCGAATTTTTCAAAAATGCTGAGTTTATGCGTGCTGACGGTACTCCATTTTATGTCCAGTTGGGCGGCGATTTCTTTAGTCCATTTTCCGGAAAGCAATAACGTAATGATTTGAGCCTCTCGGGGGGTGATTGCGGTACGAACCTTCTGCTTTTCAGGACTGGTAACCGTTTTAAGATAGTTGTTAGCAATAAGACTCTGCGTTTTTTCACTCATATAACGCTCTCCTTTTAATACCGTCCGAACTGCTTTTGCAATAACGGAGTTGGGCTCTGACTTTGAAAGAAATCCGTTAGCACCTGCACTCAAATATTGTATGGAATAATCTTCTTCATTCATAGCAGTATGTACAAGGATGCGTACTTGCGGAGATATATGACGCAGCTCGGTTATCATCTTTGTGTTGTTGCCACCGGGGATGTCTACATCCAGCACAATCAGGTCCATCGGGGATCTTTCCAGTAGTGCCAATGCCTTGTCGAAAGATCTTGCTTCGTAGAGTTCCACATCGGGAATTTCCTGCTTAATCATAGTACTTAGTGCCCATAGAATAAGTTCGTGATCGTCTATCAAAGCAATTCGTATTGGCTGATTCATAGGGGTAAAAGTGTTTTGTTTTGGAGAATAGATCACAATATTAAGGCTTAGATCTTAAACTCTGCGATAGCAATTGTTCTATTTTTTAATAGAAATCATTCCTTTTTGCGGCCGGCTACATTGCCGTATCAATCCGATTCCCCTCACGTTACCTTTGTTGAGAGCATAGTGGTCTACCTACCCTGTTTGTTAACAATGTATTACAAATGTGATGTCTCCTTTATGGTTTTTAAGCGACAAATTGATGAGTACAAGGATATTGTAGTTTACAGAAGTGGATACGGGTTCAGTATGGGAGCTTCTTGTTTAAAATTAGTGTAGAACTATATGTATGAAAGTGTTGAGTGTCTCAATAACAATCAGATAAGCGAGTAAGATGGATATGCTAAACAAATAGAATTTAACCTTAAAACAACACAACTAGATGGTAATAGACTTTTACTTCAAATGATTTCCGGGTGCCTGTGATGTTTTTGCCTTGTTGTGAGGTGTGAGAATTCATACGGTAGCAGTGCCCGCAGTTTTGCATGTTCCCCAATGTACTCCTCTCTTTGCTTCAATGCATCGGCTCCACAGTCGCTCATGCAGGGTGTTATGATCCACCTTCTGTCTGATCATATTTTTTTCAGGTATCAGTTTCGCATTTCATTTTTCAATTAAACCCATAACGAATGGCTAAGGAAAAACTACTCTTTAAGACCCGTCAGTTGACCAGGCTCGGAGCCTCTCTGTTAGGTGCGGTAGCACTTCTGAGCTCGTCGGTCGTATTCGCTCAGGTTAAAATAGGAAGCAATCCAACCACAGTCAATTCCAACGCTGTATTGGATATAGAAAGTGCCAATAAGGGGGTATTGTTTCCAAGAGTATCCCTGACAAGTACAGACAATGCATCACCACTTACAGGGCACATTGCAGGTATGCAGGTGTATAATACTGCCAGCGGCACAGATGTCGATCCGGGGATCTACTACAACGATGGCACTAAGTGGGTAAGGGCCGGGGCTGAAACAGAAAAAGTATTTGTGTTTGGATCAGGTGCGCCCACCGGAGGATGTACGACCGGGACGATGTACGTTGATACCCTGGAGGAAAGTGCTACCGAAGGCAATACATGGTCTTGTGTGGGTGGAAGCTGGGTAGATTACCAACCTAAACCATCGAATGCGGCAACAACTCCGTTCTACCTTAGAAATTCCAGAGTGGATGCGAAAGGTGATAAAGCCAGCCAGATTTACCGTACAGGTAATGTTGGTTTCGGATATGCAACTGTTCCCAGAGCTCCGGTTCATGCAGAAGGGAACATTTTGGCAAGCAGGAACAACAACACACATGCTGGGTTACACAACGGAACAAATCTTTATAATGGAGTTGTAAACTACTATAACCGGAATAGTCGCACTGCATACATAGCCGTGCAAAACTCTACCAATGCCCCTAATATCTACCTGTCTAAACGACTTGCATCTGCCGGGGATGTGTACATAAGATTTAATCTCACCTCTAATGGTAACACGGGTGAGGCAGGCTCAATTTCCCGTGGAGGAGGGTATACTGTAGCATACAATACTAGCTCGGACCAAAGGTTGAAAGAGAATATCAAATCCACACGCTACGGCATTGCTGACCTGATGAAGATTGAAGTTAGAGATTACAATTACATCGCAGATAAAAAAACGATCGTGACAGGTTTTCTTGCTCAGCAATTGTACACGGTATTCCCGAATGCAGTTACGGTCGGAGGGAAGGATGCCACAGAGAATCCATGGAGTGTGGACTACGGAAAGGTGACACCATTATTGGTGAAGGCGATTCAGGATCAGCAGGCTGAAATTGAAAAGTTAAAACAGCAGAATAAGGTACTGACAGAGCAGGTTGATAAAGTGGCTTCAATGAGCGCCAGAATTGAAGAAATGCAGACTCAAATGTCTCAGTTAATTACAACATCCAAGAGTTCAGAAGTGGTGGTCAGCAAATGATAAAACCAAATCAATTTATAACATATGAAAGTAACACACACAGAAATAGGCAGGCTATGCGCAAAGTTGTTACTCTTGTTGGGAGTGTCAGCCCTGGGCACAGCTAGTTTTGCTCAGGTAAAAATTGGGACTAATCCTACAACAATAGGGGCGAACTCCAACCTGGAAGTTGAGGCATTAAATAACAAAAAGGTTATTGTTCACAAGGACAATGGCACGATGGTTATTGAAAATACTCCACTTGGCAGTAGCCGATAGTGTTTTAACCGTAGACGAGAGTGGGAATGTCAGAGCTGTACCCAGAAGCTCTCTTACAGAAGCTGTTGCAAAACGCCCATATGTAAGGTTAAAAGGGAATGTTATAGCTGCAACTAATGGCGCGAATGTTACTGTGGCAAATCTTAGCCCTCAGTTGGTAAATGACATTGCCTATACAGGTAGTAATAGGCAAATCAGAATTATGGAAGAGGGAATTTATTTTTATGCAGTAACAGTGTTATGCCCGGGACAGCCGGGAGCTCCCGGGGGTGTCTTTGACTATTGTCATGCAATAACCGTAAACGCTACTGGTATAGATATTAATTGTGCGAGGACAAACCGGGGGGAAGGCACGGGAAGCACAAATACCGGGATTTGCAGGTTTGCGGTGAATGATATCGTTAGGGTTTCATTGTCAACTGCCTCTGGCTGGGCTGGTGCTGGTAATTACAGCTTTAGTATTGCATTATATAAGTTAAGTGACTAGCATCCTTGTTAAGCAAGAGCATTACCTGAATTCGATAAAATACGAAATTGGTAAAAAGTGGGATAGCTTATTTCGTACTGCAGAGCAGGTTGCCAAGGGTACTCTGATACCTTCACCCGACTATTGTAAATCCGGAGTTGCTGAATCGATTATTGAATTAACATTAACTGAAAAAATCGGTGAGGCATCTGTGGAAGCTTTAAGCGCATGAGGCTGTAGTATCACTTGAAGGTCTGGTCGAAAGATAATCGATTTAGAAGTAATACAATTCTTTGAAGGTCCATGGTGGCCGGAAAAATGGAGGGCGCAACGTTATGGAAAACAGAAAACCTATAAGTACACACAAACAACCAATGTAAAATGACCAATCAACTACTACACAGTAATAAGTTGTCTTCGGGGAGCGAAAGATGGACTAGCTTATTGATGCTGGCTGTGCTATTTTTATTAGTACACTCAGCAAAGGCGCAGGAAGGCAGCCAGGGTAACACAAGTATTTTCGGAGGAGCACAAATGACCTTTTTTGGGAATCACAATTTTGTGACGGGTGGCGGTGGTGCGCAACCGGGCGTTATTCTGACGGAGAGGGCCACAGACAATTTTGGAGTTCTTAATTTCGTAGGTGATAATTTGACTTCTACGGGTGCATCTGATGCAGGGTATGTAGATGGCTACGTACGCAAATATGGTGCAGGGCAATTCATCTTTCCTGTTGGGGACAATGGATTTCTAGGACAGTTTGCTGCATCTGCAGATGGAACGATGGGGGCATATTTCCGGGCAAATCCAGCTACCGCGGTAACAAGTAATCTATTTACGGGCACAAATTATCCTGCACTGCCTAACGGAGGGCCGTTTCCTACAGGCTTACTGAACAGAGGTGCTGGTGTCAAGTCTGTCAGTACTGTCGAATACTGGGATATTGATGGGACGGTAGCTACGCCTATCACCCTGACCTGGGATGCTTCAAGTAATGTCACTACTTTGACAGGTAGTGTTTTGGCTGCACTAACAATTGTCGGTTGGGATGGTTCTAAGTGGGTTAGGATACCTTCTACGGTTAATGCGACTTCTATACTAGGTGGCACGAGTACTGTGACAGAAGGTTCAATTACAACGGTTTTGCCTGTTGTTCCTAATACATATACAGCATACACCTTGGCGGGAGTTGGGCCGGATGTTACGCCCCGTATTTCGGTTGTTCCGGGTATTGTCAATGGTGTTCAAAGATTAGAAATAGTTCTTGCTGTTCTTGAGGTGGGTACTGTAGCGGCTACTACCGGGCAAATCACAGTAAGATTAGCGAAAAATGCTCTGCTCTCTAACTTTGAGTGGGATCCTGCACAGGCAATTGCACCGGCGAATGGTAATGTCACTGTTCAAAACTCTATCTGGACAGCGTCTGCCTCGGATCCTAACTACTATATTTTTACAACCACCACATCAATTCCAAGGAGCAGCCAGCGGAGACTTGCGTTCTATGTCACACTAAATCCTAATGGAACGGATGGAACGTTCGCTTTGCCTACCACAATTCCAGCTGGTCAAGGTGGAGGTGAGGTGAATGTCCTGAATAACCAAGACTCAGAAGTCATCCAATTTTTTGCAAACTAAAACCAGACATTACAAATATTATGAAAAAGATTTTAAACAACTTTCTGGCAATATTATTGATGGTTTCAGTCGCTTTTGCGGCTAAGGCTCAGTCGGTTGACATGGCTTTGATTAGCCCTACTGTTATTCCGTCTCCGGCATCTTACCCCGGAACAGCTACCATTGGTTTCAAAATAGTAGCTGAAATTCTGGATCAACCTTTGAGTAGCGATGATCTCGGTATAAGCCATGCACGAGTTACAATTACATTAAATAATTTACAAGGCAGTCCTTCTGTCATGCCGACTGGAGATGGAGCTGAATTTTTCAACTGGCAGTACATTGCGAGCCAGAACACCTATATTGGGACTTCTAAGGATCTTACAATGGCCGCTGACGTTATATATGAGATTAATTTAGTTAGTCTGCCAATCATGCAAGCAACGACAACTAATAATACAGGTTTTCTAGCAAACTTGACTCCTCCTGGAGATCTATATGCAAGTGAAACGAATGATGATGCTGTGGCGATATATACGAGCGCACCGCTTCCAGTTACCCTTGTTTCATTCAATGTTTCGAAAGAGGGGAAAATAGCACAGATGACTTGGGCTACAACTGCGGAGACAAACAGTGACTACTTTGAGGTCCAGCATAGTGCTAATGGTAAACAGTGGGCAGTAATCGATAAAGTAGTGTCTAAGGGAGAAAGTGACATTTTAGTCGACTACACATCTAAGCACACCCAGCCAATTAATGGCGAAAATTTGTACCGCCTAAGAATGGTTGATAAAGACCAGACTTTCGCCTACAGTTCTGTAAAATCCATACGGTTCGACGGAATCGAAAAGGATCTCTCCGTATATCCTAATCCGGTAGCTAGTAGGTTATACATTCGTGAAGTTTCAGAGGTTGCAAAAGTGCAAATTTTGAGCCTGGACGGAAAAGTGATCTATCAGGCCGGAGCGCAGGACGAATCGGGGATTGATGTAACCAAATTGCATTCCGGAATTTACATTGTAGATGTAACCCGTAAGAATGGCGTGAAGTCTTCGCAGAAGATTGTTGTCAATAAATAGAAAATGCGCATGTCGGTAATGCAGGCATCTTTCCGGAGATTCCGGAAAGATGCCCTTCACTGACAATGTTAATTGAATCCGAGTTCAAACTGGTAAAGCTATGTGTAGCCGCCCTCCATTTTTTTACCATTAAAATATTAAAGTTATGACAATTCTAGTCGTCGACAGAATCCCCTTTTACCGATATGGAACCATTGGCTTCCTGAAGGACACCTTTCCTGAATATACATTAGCCGAATCAGAGACGATCAGGTCCGAGAGTCAAGTAAATCCTGATGTGGTCGTGATCCGTGCAGATCAGGAAAATACAAATGATATTCCAGGAGCAAGGTTGAGATATCCGACAGCCAACCTCATTGTCATAGGAGTAATGGCAGAGCTTGATGTGGTTGCCGGTTATCTGAATGCGGGGGTAAGCGGATTTTTGTCCATTGACTCAGAATTGAAAGAATTTACCAAATGCTTCCATGATGTTTTAGAGGGGAGGAGATATGTGAGTCAGGATATATTCTGGTTATTATTGGATTTGCATGATACACAGAAGGTAGCGAAAATCAAGAAGCCAACCCCTCTTACGGTCAATGAATACAGAATTGCCAGATATATTCTGGAAGGTAAGAAGACGACCTGGATCGCAGCGGAGTTGTCCAGAAAAGCCTCAACAATCAGTACTATCAAATCTAATATCTTTCGCAAGCTCAGTGTTAGCAATGTATTTCAGTTGAAGAGTACTCTGGAGAGTCAGGATATCGATTTCGGGGTGTACGATCGCAGAGTTGCATTGCTAAAATAGTTGCAGGATGACATAGGCTATTACAGCTGAATATGAAACTTGTAAATCCTCCTTTTATAAAATGTTCAAGAACGAAAATACTATAACTAATGCCTCCATGATTTCTTCATGGATGCCATGCTGCGGATACAGGTTAAGCTTTACGTTTTCTGATTACGTGGTGACTGTTAATGACTCTGGTTCACACTACACACACTTATCAATCCAATAAGGCTTTTCCTGACTTCCGCGGCCACAAGTCTTCAATTCTATAAGTAACTAACAATCTGCAACTTAAGATCAGTTAGAAGTGTAGCGCTAAATTTAAAAAATGGATATTCAATTTTAAATAATTAATCACATGATCCAACAATTTATCAAACCATGTACCTTAATAAGGTTATTCGTAATCCCGGCAATTTTTAATTTGGCAGCCCATGTCGCTGTCGCTCAGGTCAAAATAGGAACTAACCCAACAACCATTTCAACCAACGCAGTGCTAGATGTGGAAGGAAACACCGGCAGCCACACCGTAGTATTGCAGAATGGAAACACAGGTGTAGGTACGGTGACACCAGCAAATAAACTGGAGATAAATTCGGGAAGCACCAACAGTTCTGGTTTGCGGCTTACGAATTTGACATCAGTTAGCCCCAAAACACAAGCTAATGTAAGTCCGATCGGAGTGGATAATAATGGAGATGTCGTGACTGTAAATTCTTCAGCTTCACATTCTTTTCTTTATGACAGAGGAGTTACGAACTATAATTCATACAGTGTATTAATACAAACTACGACTGGTGGAACCGGCAATCTAATTCCAAATCAGCTGGTGTATGACCCGTCGTCAATGTACAATCCAACAACTGGTCAAGCAACCGTTCCGGTTTCGGGTCTTTATCAGGTTTCTGCCAAACTAATTGTTCAGTGTAATACACTATCGAATTTTCGGGTTGACTACTTTCGTATCCGCGGTGCAACAACCACATTGGTTGCGAGTGATTATACGTTAGTTGCGAGCACGCCAACTACTCTTAATGGCTTTCAATATTTACCTCTTCAAGCAGGCGACAAGGTTTATATTGGTTACGGTGCTAACGCTGGCAGTTTTGATAACTTGTATTATTTTTCATTAGGGATGACGCTAGTTCATCAATAGAAGATATAGCCACTTCTTACTATCAATCAGAAATGAGCCCTTCGTTTCAAGAACGAAAATACTATAACTAATGCCTCCATGATTTCTTCATGGATGCCATGCTGCGGATACAGGTTAAGCTTTACGTTTTTTGATTACGTGGCGACTGTTAATGACTCTGGTTCACACTACACACACTTATCAATGCAGTAAGGCTTTTTTTAAGATTAAGGTTCAGCTGGCAAGGCCTGGATTCAATTCGAATCCGGGCTTTCTTGCTTATAAGGGATGGGTGAGGCAGATCTGATGATCAACAGGAAATTTTGGATAGATAAAAAAGTGGTTTCCCGAATTTCGGGAAACCATTTCACATTACTTTACTCTTTGATACTTTATGACACAATGAAAGCTAATAGATACACACAAATTGAATAATTGAGATGGCTGTACGTGTGTAATTATTTTATCATGAAATTTTGAATATAGTTATTTTTGGAAGGGTGTTTATGCCTTTTTCTGGCGATGTATTATGATGCTGCTAAGTTAATATTATTCTGAATTTTAACGGATTAGTATCTTGTAGAATAATAGCTAATTTATAGTAGAATGATTTGTATTTATTTTTTATTCTATGTTAAAATAATCTGATCGATATTTGTGAGTATAAAAGACGTTATGTTAAGTTCAATTACCCACTATTTATTATGAAAAATTACCAATTAATTATTTTTTTGTTTGTGTTTTTATGTTCTGATTTATATGCACAAAAATATAAAAATGTGGTAGAATTGAATTTGGAAAGGACTTCAAGTGCAACAGATTTTACTCACAATATTCAAATCAAACGATCCGTTACAAAGTACAAGAGCAGGGTAGTGTTTCGTTTATCATTACCTGATGGTGATCGAGACAGTTCTCTGGTGCTGAGAATTTTGATGCCAGTGGTAAGTGGATATGATTATGATTTTGGGGATAAAATATTTAAGTTGGATGATGAGGGGACTAAGCAAATACCTGTATTGTATTTTTCTGATTTAATTAAGCAAGAAACAGGTTATGCATTTTACGTACCTTTGATTCAGAGTTTATCCAGTCACTCAGAACGCAGGGTTATTTATCTCAGGTACAAGAATATATAATTGCTTTGCATGGTATCCTGTATACACGTTTATACCTGAGGATGTGCATTGTATTTTCGTGAATGGTATTTAATCGCCAAGAGGTCAGACTGTGCTTTGACCTCGTATTGTGCGTATGGTTAGTCCTCAATGGGGAGAAAGCCCGACATAGAGACGCCAGAATGGAGGCGAATTGAATAGCATCCTCTGGTTTTGACTTTCTAATAATCCTGGAGTATTAGAAAAACATAGGTATAAATGATGCTCTGTTGTCGTTTGTATGTTGAATTGCGTAATATGTTTAACAGAGCATACTTGGGGCCTTTCATGGTTGCTGTAATGTTGTCAGTTGTAGCCGAATTTTGCCATTTTGGTAAAGATAAAGTATCAGTGCCTCCTGGATATTTGCGAACAACCGGTCTGGATCCATTAAGTACAGGACTTGAATAAGTGGTAATTCTGCATACCTCGTATATATTCCAAACAAAAATTGCAACATAGAAGATTCCTGCCGGGTTCTATGTCGCAATTTTGAAGATACAAGACAGAGATTTGGAAAGGGACTGGTTGGTTTTTCTTGAAATCAGTTTGTCTTGAATTGATAAAGTTTCAATTGATTTGCATATGAACTATAATTCATACACTACAAATCCGGAATACCTATCATGTCTTATATTAGCCTGACCTGCTGTATTCAATTCATAGTTGAATATATCCAAAGCTCGTAGTTTGATCGTATTGGCTCCGGCAACGGCTTTGTAAATAACGGAAATTCCTCCGGAGCTTCCTGAACCTGTTGTGGCACCGGCAGCTTGTGTTTCGGCCGTTCCCGTGGGGATCAATAAATTGTTGGTTTCTGCGTTTACAAATCCATAACGTATCCATGCAAAACTTCCGGCAGAGTATTGAGCCAAGTGTAATGCTGCGGTGATTACATAGGTTTTTCCGATCGTCAGAGTTGCTACACCTGTGCTGGTATTATAGGGTATTGTGCCATTCTCGCTTGTAATTGAATTAAAAACGATATCCTGCCCACCACTGACTCCCTGGTAGCTATTTACTCTGGCTACAGATAGGTATTGTCTTGTAACCGCTCCATCCACTACTACTACATCTCCATTGTTATCTACACCCAAAGTGGCTGCCTTGGTTGTGGTCGGAACCGTTGTGCTGTTGATTTGCGAAAACCGCAATCCGGAATTACCAGCTATTCCCTGGTTGATCTCTACTTTATTTCCGGGCGTGACCGTTCCCACTCCTGTATTTCCGTTCTGCAACACCACCGTGTGGCTGCCGCTTGTACCTTCTACATCAAGGACTGCATTGGATGAAATGGTGGTAGGGTTGCTACCCACTTTTACTTGTGCCTGAGCCGCGGTGGCAAGAATAAAAGACGCTGCGATAAGGATTTGTTTTACTTTCATGATCTTATTATGGATGTATGTGTGTTTGATAATATAAGCTAAATGTGCTCAATGGATTGCACTCCTTGCTGTTGAAATGATAGTTTGAGATTGATGGCTGGCAAAGACTAATTAATCTTGCCAGCCATCGGAATAAGATTACCGATTTTAATTTCTATTTTATCCGGGTTCCTGAGAAATCAGCCTCATAAAGACGCATCCAATTTTTATTATTATTCAGTCTAAGCTCATACACATCTCCAACAGCGGCGACATCAACCACTGTAATTTCCATCGCACCAACCTGTCCCATCCACTGGGTTGAACCGACTGTTTTTAAAACATTACCATTTTTGTATATGCGCAAAGAAGCTGCCGTGTTTTCATATTGTGGGAACATTGTCACACCTCCCATGATTGTGTAAGTACCAGGCTGTACGACGGTATACTTTGGGTTGGCCCCTGACGTACATCCACCATCTTGATCTATTACTACCGTCTGCGCGGGAATGAGACGATAGATAGTAGGATCGCCTGCGTTTTCATAATACGGTGGTGTAGAAGAGAAGATGCTTGTCATTCTAAACGCAGATGTCAAATTTGTCCAGCTTGCGTTTCCGTTGGCATCCGATGTTAACACTTTTCCTAATCCTTCAGTCCCGTCTTTAATAGTCACTTGTCCACTTGTACGGTTGACTTTAAATTGTCTGTTAGCAGTGGACGCTTCCACTTCGAGATTGGAAGTAGCTTCAATCGCTGTCGGATTGGTACCTATCTTCACCTGTGCAAACGAGAACGTAGTGCTTAGTAATGCTACAAGTGAGGTAAGAAATATATGTTTAATTTTCATGATCGTATACAATGAATGATTTTATGTTAGTTTTTTGCATCGTGATGGCGGTAAGCTACCAGGATTGATGCTTTAGAGTCTGTGGTACCGGACAGGACACTGCTCTGGAGGAGAAAAAACTTCGCTATATGTCGGCTCAGACAAACTGGTGTCAAAAGGACAAAATGTGATACAATCAAAAATGCTTATGTGAGGTTTTAGTAAATCCGCAAGTTGCTCTGTAAGGGGCACTGGCCAGTTCCGGACTTTGGTAGAAGAAAGGGGTACTTCTGCTGTCCGGTAGTGTATAGAATCAAGCAGTGAACCACCTTGCAAAAGAGCTACCGTACTACTGTCTGCCAGCGTAAGTAATGCATTACTGGAATCCATTACACCATGTTTTACAATTAACTTATGGTATATATGCAGCTCACCGTGTAGTAGGACACGTGTGGGATTGTTAATTTCCAGCTTGCTTACGGTACTATGCGAAGCACGGATACGCTGTACTTTTTTGTCTGTCAACAGGAGCGTGCCTGAGCCGGTTATCTCAGCACCTTCGAGATACAGATCGCCACTTATCGCCAAGGCACTATGTTCATGAATCCCCAAAACCTTCCCAAATACAGAAACACCATATTCCCGAGCCGGTTCCTCTGCATATGACAATGTCAAAGCAGTTAGTAGCAGGACAAATCCCGGTAGAAACTGGCGCAACAATGCGATTCGGTTAAAGGTTACATGAAAATATGTACAATTGTATTTCAATATCTTAATGATTTGAAAGTGTGTCTGTGGTTGTCGGGTTTTGCGTTGGTCTCTAAATCTGCAGCTGCCGAACGAATCTGTTTACAGATAGCAAATTTGAAATAGCTTTGCCCGTGACTTATCTGATAAACACTTTTGGAAATCTTCCGCTGGTAGTAAATAAAATTCAGATAGAATAAAATTTTCCCATAGTGAATGCTCAAATTAGTCACTCACCAGTTTTGAAATTCTGTTAGTATTTAAATATCTGAAAGGAGCTGAAAACTATTTGATTGTTGCGATATGCAACTTGAAGGAGTATTTTTAAGTATATTATTTCTCATGCAATAGTGTGTTGATTTTGGTTAATACTTTTCTATTATTATGAAGTGTATTGTTTGATTAATTCATTGTAAAACAAAGGTATATTAGTAACTTTATTAAAAAATAGCAATGATTCTATTTTGAGGATAGGATGATTGCTATAGAACCAAGTATATTTTGTGATTGTCTTATTGATCTAATTTTGAATAGTACGTACTTTTTATAAGTCTGTTGATTTTACAACAACTATTCACCTTTATCTGATGATAAGGTGATTTGCAGGGAAATGGCATACGTTCACTACACGATAGATCCGGAAATTAACGTGTATATTTGAGGGATTGTCAGGATGTTTGAATGTGTTTTGACATTGCATTGGTAAAATGATCCAGATAGCCACTTACTGATGCTCGCTTTAAAAGTAGAATGTCAACTCCTTTAAGCAGAGTACGCCATACTTCCTCATGCCGATCATCGTGAATGACAAGCACAAAGGGTACATTCGGGCGGTGGCGTTTTAAATACCGTAGAAATACAGCCATTTCACTAACCGGAGAGCCAGGTCTGGCCATGAAGACGTCAGGCTTTTCACCAGACATACAGAAAAAGGGATGATTCAATACTTCGCTTATTGTTCCCACGCGTTCCAGGCGCCAGTGATGTGGAAGGAATCCTATGTCTTTGTTCTCCTTAATCTGGTCAAAAAAGAATAACTTTTTCATACTGTAGTATTTTAATAAAGAAGGGGTAATCTTACTATGGAAATCCTGTCATACTAACATCATTAAAAAGTCTGTTGATCATATTTAATGAGATGGGCGTTAAAATAAGATACAGGCTGTTGCTGAACTGAGAAATACAATTATATCTTATTTGCTCGTCAGTTAATTTTAATGTATCAAATGTAGTAATATGTGAAGTGTGTATAAATAGCAAAGTTGCTAGGTGAGAAGGGTAATTATTCTATATTTTAATAGAATAAGTGCTGGATATTTGAAAGATTGATGTGCAGTTTATCGATTACACGCTATAAATGTAAGTTGTAGTCTAGTATTCGAAAGGATAACATATACATTTGTGATCTAAACTTGTATGATTAGTATCTCTTATTGAAGACTTTGAGATAATAATAATTGTCTTTTTTTTTGATCATATAGGAAAGATCATTCATTATCTATAACGTTGTATTCAGCAGGTATTGTCAAATGAACTGTAAATCATAAAAAGTATAAAACGTAATTATAGGTGGTTACCAGAGATTTTATGAAGTAAATCCAAAAGGTTATTGAGGTCATCATTTTTTGAAAAGAAGTAATCTGCACCCGCTTTTATACTTCGGCTGATACTTGCCTGATCTTCTCTTCCGGAGAATGCAATAATTTGAATGGTTGGCCAATTCTTTTTTACGATGCTTGCTGTTGTATATCCATCCATTACCGGCATTTCGATATCAAGAATGAGAATATCTGGGAAAACGGCGAGGCTCGTCATGATTTCAAGGCAGACAGCGCCATTGTCTGCTTCGAACAGTACAGGAAATCCTTTAGATTTTAATACGTAATTTACTGAATATCTGATTATTGCGCTGTCGTCAATGATTGCGACAGTAGCTGCACGTTTTAACATATGAGTCTATTATTGTAGTTCGTTAGGGTTTTTTCCAACATATCTTTTGAACCAAATGGAGAAGGTGTTAGACTTTTTAAATCCGAGTTCAGAGGCGAGCTCCTTTACGGTGACTTTTGTTATCTCCATTTTTTTTTGTGCATAATTAATTTGAAGCTTTCTGAAGTAGAGCAGCGGTGTCGTGTTGAAGAATGTACGAAAAATTTTCTTTAGTTTGGTGGGTGAGATATAGAAGTCTGACGCAATTGCTTCGATACCAGGGAATTTGTTTTTGATATTTTCTTCCAGGTGATGGACAATCCTATTGATAAGATCATCATCATCATCAGGCAGTCTGATGGAGGGGGCTGTAGTGTTTGATAGTCTGAAGAACTGGTCAGTGATATTGAAGGCGTTTGCGGTGAGGGAGAGTGCATGATTTGCCGTAGAGTCACGATACTTAAGTAGAGCATATAGCCTGTCTGTGACAATTTTCTCTATATCGTGTATTGGGCGTACCATTACTCCTTCTCCGGTTGCTACCAGAAAATGCGCCTTGTTAAGTCGGCTGTTGGACAGATTCAGGTTAAGGAACCTTTGCAGATATGGTTTTGACAGGATCAGTCGATAACATCTTAGAGGAGATTTTTGGCTTACATATATTTTGTGAGTTGATTTAGGGCCAGAAAAAATTACTATGTCTTTTACATATACAACCTGGTCATCTGACTGATAGCCAAAGTAATTTTGAGATTGATAGTAGTTAATTGAAAAATATTCACTTTTGGTTTTTTGTGCAGGAATAGTATAACATGTATCGAATTGTTCCTCAGTCTCCTCGATAGTGATCCAGAAGTTGTTGTTTATTTTTTCATAAAATATTTCAGAGCGAAAGAACTGGCTGTCTGAAAACGAGTAATTTGGATTAATTTTATTAGTCTTTCCTGTTAAGTTTAGGTATTTGATGTATTGTGCCGGCTCTAATCTTTTTAGAACGATCTCTTGGAATTTTTGCGTCATCTAAGCTTAATATATTCTAATTATTGTAATGAAAAGAATCGAGCTACTACTACCTTGTTGTAATTTTATATCTTACTTGTATAAGGCGCAAGTTCAACTATTTCGACGTCTTTTACAGACTAAAGATATCCCTAATACGTCTTTTTGTGATTTTTTATTGAAAAAAATGGATAAATTTTGATTTTTTGCATCGAGTCAATAAAATAATACATAATAATATTCCCATTAATTATATACAGGAGAGGGATTTGTTGTAGAATCTAATTAGATGGATGTGTTCAGGTGTTACCAGGATATAAAATCGTATGATTTGAGCCTTTATTCTATTAGTTGTCGGATAAACGGATATTATTTTTGATTATATGCGGAAGGTGTTTTATATAATTCCCTGTCGTCGGTTCCTGCTACGTTGATTCTGAGTTGATTTTATGAATCAAGTTAAAATTTCATGTAGTCGACAATATTTATATTTCATGATTTAGATATTATATTAGATGGCGATGTTCGGGATTATCACTTCTGAAATTATTGCATATTTTTATAGTTATAAGGTTGTTTAAGTAATTTATTTTTTCATTTTTAATAGTATATATTTATTTATTATATATCGATATTAACGACAAATTGTTTATGTAATAAGGTTGTAGTAATGTTTCTATGAGTTATCTAATTTGTAAAATTGTTTACCTATTATTTGTTAGATTATATTTTTTTTATGACTTACTCATAATAATATTTTTTTCTATATCGAATAATAACTATCTAATAATTGCCATATTTGTATCAAATATACTCTATGCTAATTTTTGTATATTTATTCCTGTTTTTTTATTTTTAGCGATATGTATATACCATTTTAATTTTGTGTATGACCAGGTATACATATTAAGACATGGGGCGTATATCAATTTTAGTGGCTTATAGATTTGATTGATATAGTATTTTTTACTCAACCTCCTCTGTAGATGTCGGCGTGTTCCCGAATACGTAATTAATTTTTTGGGGAATATGCATGTGGGAGATGCTATTATGCTCAATGAGTATGAATTAAGGAAAACCAGTCTTTGTATTTTATCGTATGCGTTCGGCGATTTTGCCCTGGGGCAAAGGGCGCATTTCAAAAGTTCGCTTCGAAAGTTTCTTAACGCTGAAATATTTGAAACTCCTAAAGTATGATCTCAAGTAGGCGGTCTTTTCAATAAAACGAGTAATTTTACAGATATGACCCGCGAAGAATTACATGCATTGGTAGATGCTCGATATGATAAACTAACTGGTTTACAATCAGAAAAGACCTTTTACGCCTATGAGGAGGGTTTCGACTAGGCGTCCCCGTAAAAGTATGGACTGAGTTGGGTGGACAGGTAATGCAGGCAAGCTTAAAAAAGGGCACATCAACGGATAAGCGAAAAAAAACTTCTGTCAAACCCGATTCGGTAGATTAGAGCTGTCCAAAACACATCGCTACAAGGCCAAAACGAACGGCTTTTTCATAAGTCCCTATCTTCAAAATTTGATGGCACTCGCCGGGGTCAGCGATGTGTACTCAAAATCAAATGAATTATTAAATGCTTTCTTGGGTATTAATATATCTGAAAGTCAGGTATATAGAGTAACTGATTACTTGGGTAATGCAGTTGCTGAAGATGTAATGGCTGAGATCAAACATCAGAAGTTGAACAGCACTGAAAGGGTATATGCTTCAATGGATGGGAGCATGATTCAAATGGATCAAGGGTGGCAGGAAGTCAAGCTCGGCCGTATTTTCAGAGAGGATTGTAAATTAGAAAATGGTACAAAAGAGCAAGGTAATATACGTTATAAACTTGACGAGTCTTTTTACAGCGGCCATTTAGGTTCCTATAACCATTTTATTCCCAAGTTCGAAGCCAGCTTAGGGACTTATAAAGATTGTGAAGACCGATTGGTATTTATTACAGATGGAGCACAATGGATACATAACTATCTGACTAATAGATTTCCCAATGCAACCCACATCCTGGATTACTATCATGCGGTGGAACACTTAACAGATTTTGCAAACTCACATTTTACGGACATAGCCAGACGCGAAAAATGGGTTAAAGCTCAAAAAGGCGAGTTGCTGGAAGGTTCTGCTCAGAATGTTCTGGACAATATAGTGAAGCTTAGAAAGCTGTCAAAAAACGTGAGGACACAACGAACAAAGCTTCTGGAATACTATAAAAATAACGTTGATAGAATGGATTAAAAGTCATTTCGTAGTCAAGGACTTATGATAGGAAATGGCCCGATGGAAGCCGCGCATAAGACTGTCATACAAACTAGAATGAAGCGTAGTGGACAGCGGTGGACCCCCAAAGGAGCTCAGTCTATGCTAAATCTGAGGGTTCTCAGAGAAAGTAATCGATGGAGTTGTGTTACACAAGCATTAAGCCACGCTGCGTAAATCTGAAATGCGCCCGGGGCAAAACTCATACTGACGATCCATCACAAAAAGAGATTGTACCGTTATGTTTGCTGAAATTTCCAGGATGCTGAGCACTTGCGGAAAAACACCATTTGAGTGTTTCATATAAATCGGTGGATTTCCAGCAGCTTACCAGAAGATGCTGGAAATGTATGCAATCGCCTGTATCCATCTTTTAAGGCTGATCAGTAATAATGAGCTTTGGGATATGAAAAAGAACAGCACAAATCCCATCAACGATATTGCCAGCTCTATCTCCGATGGAAAAGTAGCGGTAAAGGTGTTCGTGTATTCTGCGAGCAAGAATCAGTTAAGTATTCAACATTCTGGTATTAAATAGAGATTTTAGAGCAAATGGTCTTAGCGAAAAATGGGTATCTGATCTGACGTATATAAAGACGGAAGAGGGCTGGATTTATCTTACAGCAATACTTGAACTCGCAAATCGTAAGGTGGTTGGTTGGGGCGCTGAGTGAGACAATGAAAGCCGAAGATGCCAGCGTAGCGGCTTTCAAAATGGCTTTAGAGTGCTATCCGATTAAAAAAACCTTTGTTATTTCATCGCACCGACCCGGTCGGACAGAGGCGTTCAATAGGCGTGCAGTGAATTTCGTAAACAGTTAGCAGGCTCACCTATCATTCAGAGTATGAGCAGAAAAGGGAGCTGTTGGGACAATTGTGTGCCACGAAGGCTTTTTAGGATGTTCAAAAGACGACTAGAAAGTCATGCTGCATAAATGACGAGGGAAGGCCCCGGCTTCAAACCACCACGAGCTGCTAAGATCAAAAGTCTTGGGAGTGAGCGTCGTTGGAAAAGGCATAAAAAAAATGTCAGGTAAGAATTAAGAAGATGAACGAAAGTGAACAGTCGATGACATATCGAAAAGGAATTCAACTAACGTCAAAACCGGGAGGAGTTGTTATTCCGGGACAAATCCAGACAATGCCTGTTTATGGGCTGGGTGGCGTTCGGTGTAGAGGCTGCATGATCTTAATTCAGGCTTTTATGTTGGAACGTGGGAACCTGCTGGTTTAAAGTAAAGGGAAGAGGTTCCGAATTTTATGGAACTGCAAGTACCAATGTGAACCAGAGGGACGGAGTAACCCGTAGTAGTGAGGATATCTGTGAAAGCAGATGGAGTGAAGGGGTTACGTTATTCGGTCAAAACTATTAGTCAACCAATAAAGGGAGGAACTAAGAATAATGGCAAGGTCATTTAATATCAGTAGGCAAATGGTTTGGGATTCCTATCTTTGGATTAAGGCTAACAAAAGTTCAGCCGGTAGTGATAGGCAAACAATGGATGATTTTGAAAAAGATCTGCGCGAGAATTTATACAAAATCTGGAATCGGTTAACATCAGGAAGTTACTTTACCCCAGCTGTCGGCAGAGTTGATCTACCGAAAGGAAATGGTAAAACCTGACCACTTGGTATACCGACTATTTCTGATAGGATAGCCCAAATGGTTGTGAAGGATATTTTGGAGCCTATCATAGATCCAAGTTTCCATCATGACTCGTACGGCTATCGTCCTGAAAGTCTGGACTGGATGCTGTTTCAACAGCAAGACAGCGATGCTGGCGGGATAACTGGGTTCTGGATATGGTTATCTACTCTACCACCTGCTGAAAGCTTTTTTAAAACGCTGAAAGCAGAAATGGTTTATCATCAATAATTTAAAAGTAAACAAGAGGCGAAACTGGCAATTTTTGAATTTATTGAGGTCTGGCGGCCGCCGCTGCGGTATAATAGAAAAAGAAGGCACTCTTCACTAGGATATTTGAGCCCTCCGGCCTTTGAAGAAACGATATTAAACAAGAAAAAAGCTGCCTAATGGACTAAATCGAGGAAGTAAATATAGGGTCCTAGGGGTCTGGGGAATGGAAGATTCCCCGGGACGATGGAAAAAGATATTGCCTGGCAAATTCTTCCAACAAAAGGTTGCAATTCCAACCCTAAGTTAATAAACCGTAGGTAAGTATCCAAGTCCAACAGACTCCTAGAATCTAATATAGAGAAATTCCAACTCAGATAAGACCTGAGCTGGAAGCTGGTTAAGGACTAACGCAAGTTTTATATTCTCTAATTTAGTTGACATTTACGGTACATAGACTGCTGTCATCTCACCATTAACCACTCTAGTGGTGCATCCAGCAGGGGTAGTTTGCAAACCTACTAAAACAATACTGACGTCAGCAGCCATGTAGTCTCCTGCTGCTAAGTTATAGTACCCGGTCAATTGTATAGAAAATCGATCGTTTGACCTTGTACTTATCCTATCGTCAAATAGCGCCATGTTTACCGCATTTCTTTGAAGCCACACGATTGTACTTATTTGCGTGGAACCATTACACGCGGAACTATTTTCAAGGTCTAGCTTTACGGACAACTGATATGTACCATTGATGGGAAGCCTCAAATTATTGCCGGCTTTGATAACACCTCCTTGCTCAAAATTGACATCAGAAAATGCCACACTTACAGGAGTTCCATGGGCAAGATTACTCGTGGAGGCCCCGCCCATTTTTCCCTTCGGAAGGGTGGCTATGATATTCGCATCAACGAGTTGCCAATTTGCATCTCCGGTTGCATTGGAAGTTAAAACTTTGTTGACACCTTGGGTACCGTCAACTATGGTTACTCTGCCGCTGTTTTTGTTTACTTTAAATTTCCGGCCTTCTAAGGCAGCTTCAACCTCTAGGTTGCTACCTGCTTCGATTGTGGTAGGATTGGTTCCGATTTTCACCTGAGCGAGCAGGGGAGTAGTAACACAAAATAAAAATGCAACAAGGGTGATTTTACATAAATTTGTAATTTGCATAGTGATTTGTTTGTTAAATGGTGATTTTTAATTAATTACATTAAGATGGTGTTGAGTAGGTCAAGATTATTAATAATGATTTACTAATATTTTCATGTCTGGGTAGCTGTGATTTCTTGCCATGAAATAGCCTTCAGATTCAGTAAATTTTCTTTGGGATATCCGATATTAGAATGGGGCGATATTTCTAATATCGGATATTTTATCATAAAGCCTATTTTTACATGGCAATTGCTAATGTCAACATAATTCGTGACGGTACAGGAGTAGCTTTTTCTGGACTATTTCTCTGCTGAATTAAGAAGGTAGGTAGCATTTGGTATTTTATCTCGAATGTTAAGCTCTTTTTGAAAGCAGTGTTTTTGTAAGCTCTGACGATCCATATCTGCGGTAATATCCAGAATAAAGCTCTACAGATAAAAACCGCCTGAATCCTGAATTGAGGACTTCGCGTTCAAGTATCCCAGCACTCAGGTTCTGCTTGTAATGTCTGTATCCTTTTACAGCAATAAAAGGGGAGGTAAAAGAAACACATGGATTATTGTTTTGCTAGGATCATAAATGTGTCGCAAGCAAGTGCTTTTCCTTATTATATTTTTTGTACAGTCTGTCGACTCAGCGGAGGTATTTGAGCGTGTTTTGATAATAGTACGTGAGGTGCCAATATTTATTTTGGCCCAGACAATAGAAGATCCAGGTAAAATAACGGCATGACCTAGCAATAAGGATATCTCCTTAATGGATAAAAGTTTCATTAGTGTGTGTGGTTGGGTAAAAGTAAATGCGCAACAAATGTAAGGAGGGTTAATATCATTTCTATAGCAATAAATCTAGGTTTCGGTAGAATTATCCTTTCATTGGGTTTCGGTGATATACTTAGGACTAACCCGTTATTTTCCAAAAATATATGGAATAGGTTACTGTCGTTGGCTTTAATCTTTTATACGCTGCTGAGTTAAATAACGTCAGTAAGGTAAGTATGGGGAGGGCGCATTTCGGAAGTTCTATTTGAAAGCTTCTGACGGTTGAAATATTTAAAACTCCTAAGGTATGATTCCAAATATGCTGACTCAGAAATCTTTTCGACGATCTCTTCAATCTTGGTCTGTGCTATTTTCAGGCTTTCGAATACTCTATTTTTTAGATGTTTACGGACTTCCTTGAAGAATCGCTCAATTGGATTTAGTTCGGGACATGCCGGTGGTAACTTTTTGAAAACTAATTTATTTTCATTAAAAAGTTCTTCCTTATGTGCCTTTGCTCCGTCAGCGATAAAAAGTGATTTTTGCGCTATAGTATCTTCTACTTTTTGTATAAACCATCCGAAAGATGCACTGTCAAGTTTGGGTAAAAATGTAGCAAAACCTTTACCATTGAACGGACAGATTGTTAGATACAAATATGTATTTTCATAACCTATTTTTACCGGTGCTATTGGCCGATGTCCTGTGGGAGCCCATTTTCTGCTTAATTCTGTGCGCGTACCCGCCCTGAGCTCGTCGTGAAAAAATATTGCACTATCTGGAAAATCTGACCGTAGATTACAAATTTTTTTTGAATTCCTCAACGCTTCCTGGTTTCTGGCGAACGTTAACAGGTCTACCTGTTTTTAGCTTGATTTTTAGTCTTTTACACAAATCACTCACTCCGCCAATAGTGTAGTTTACTCCTAGACTCCCAGCTAAATAAGCCTGGATATCAGCGAGAGTCGGTGCCTGATCCGATAGCAGATACGCACGTAGCTGGCTTATTTGAACGCTACTCAATTTACCCCACCAGCGCTCAGAATAGGTTGATACCAAACCTGTTATTCCTTCTTTTATATAGCTGCTCCATAAGCGCTGCGATTGCCGCTCACCTAAAATGATTGCTGCACCTGCAGCTTACTGAGTACGAAACTGACCTATTTTTAGCATTCTTATAAATCGAATGCGATCACGTCGCATAGCATTCTTCTCTCGCTTTTCTAATTGGAGTAAATCAGATTCAGACTCCTTTATAATGTCAGCATATTTTAAGTACAAAACGACTTTTTAATTCCAATTTAGTATTACTTTGGGGAGTAATGTGCAGCTAATACCTGAGCAACTACAAAGATTTGTTTGGTCGAATTATTCAATGACAACGATTAAATTAATACTTCGACATGCGAAATAACGGAGCGATAAGGCTGCTATGGCATGATGGGCAGTTAAACTACGGCAACCATAAGAAAGATTTTATTGGATTATCTTATATATTGGCTCTTCCATCGTTACTATTTCGTAGATGAAGATTTTACTACTGACGGACTTGGTTGGTAACTACGATTACAGAGAGCTGTTGTAGTTTCAGAATAATCTTTATCGGAGCATTAAAAGCGAATGTATCTTCTCTAATTTAGCTATCACGATTCATACAGACTATCTGTAAACTTCTGTAATATTCCGTTAATGATACGCCTTATAGCACAATTTGGTTGCGTATAATTACAATCCGGAAACGGTAAACAGGATCGTAGTCGAATAGGTTTTAACGGGCAGTAGCACAGAAATTCCTTCAATCTTATACTGTATGGGGATATCGTCTCTGCTGAAACCCAGTCCAAGAAGTCCTCCAACCAAGGGCTGGGCGGTGCTTGTAAGCTGGATGTAATTGGTATTACCCGTCAGAAGAGCACCGCCTGTGCCGTCCCCGCTTCTTCTTATAAACAGTTTCAACCCCGTGTCCCAATTCGAAGTGCTACTCTGCTGCACGCTGACAGACCACACCAAAGTAGCGTTCACCTTCATAAGCGTATGGTTAAGTGCTGTGGTTTCCACATGTGTGTAGTTAGTACCAGCAGCTGTCAGGAGCGTTGAAGGAGCGAGTAGCGTCCAATTCGCGCCCGGCGTGTTAATTGTCAGTGTCTGCGCAGATCCTGCATAACAAAAAAGCAATCCAATAAGAAGCATCATCAGTTTTTTCATCAGTTGTCTGCCATTGTATAACGTACTGTTAGACTTGTTGTGCCGCTGCGTATAGCTGCATAGTCGGAGATCTCTATCGAATATCTTAATCTAAAACCGTTGCTGCCAGTGCCGGTCCCTGTAAAAGATCCTTTGATATTATCAATGAATTTGGTAGCGGTGTTAGTCATATAAATATTGGTGGTCACATAGCCCATACTGGGCGAAAATCCTAAGCCAGTGCCTGTGTATGGAGAAACATCGAGTCTGAGCCTTATACCGGGCGGCATTGTGCCTACAACACTGCCTGATACATTTCTGGATCCGGCAGCAGTGACTGCCGAGGTCATGATTAGCCAGTTGGCAGAATTGGCTGTGCCCACGCCAATTGGCTGGCCTGCCTCAGTAGGAGCGGTCATTTTCAGGGCGACTGTCGAGCTGGCGCTGGGGACAATATCAATCAGTGCAACAGCAGGCAAAGTGAGATTTACAGCGACACTAGCCGTTTTCTGCCCCATCGCCATGAAGCATTCTGAAAAGAGCAATATGAAAAACAGGTGTCTCATTTTTTTACAGAAACCTCAAAATTTTTATTAGAAAAGTGGATTCGCCTCTCGTTTGGCCTCAGTTTGAAAACGATGTTGATGGTTTTATCGATATCTAAATCTACACGTTTGTCGCTATCGTCAATGATAAAGCGGTCCTGATTACCAGGGATGTAAGCTGAAATATTCCAGCTGCCCGGTCTGATCTCTTTAAAAGAAAACTCACCTTTTTCGTTTACTTCCGTAATCAAACTGGTCATTTCATCAGACATTTTCACAAGAACCATGGGTTTTTCTTTCAATACTGCCAAGACTCCATTCTGGCTTGGTTTCACAAACTCAACTTTTCCTAAAATGTTTCCAGTTCTGGACAGTGGTATCTCAACCACCTTGATACTATCGGCCTTCACTTCTACGAGCATCGGCATCTTTACCACTGGTATGACACCTTCGCCTCTGGCCTCATTCTGGGTAATGCTCAAATAGTAGTTATCCGGAGCTACGCCTTCAAAAGAGAACATGCCTGTGCTATCAGTCATGAACCTATGACTGCCTAGCTGTATGAGATTGCCTTGCTTAGGGAAACCAAAGCCTGTCAGCTTGCCTTTCAGACTTCCCAAATTCCGCTTTCTGGATACAGGAATGTTGAGTTTGAGCGCATATTTCATAGTCAGAAATAACGTGTTTTTATCTCTGGTATCAAGGTTGGGTACATAGGTGCGGCCGCCCGTAAGAGAGAACCGGTGTCTTTTCAGATCCAGTAAAATGGATAAGTCCAGATAGCTTCTTCTTTCATAGAGTTCGTCGGGCGCGTAATTGTTACGGTACATAAAGCTGGCTTGCAAGTTTTTTTTAAGTGAGATCCGGGCATTACCGCCGTAGAAAAACAAATCCTGAATAATGTCTGCGGACGAAAACTTACTGGTGTGCTGATGTTCAAGATAACCACCTAGCCACAGCCATTTTGTAGTGCGGATTGTAGGCTGAATAAGATTTGAGAAAAACTGCCTTTTGCCGGTATTGTCGGCGATCAAGAGGTTTTTTGAATGACCATAGCGTCCTTGGTAGAACACCGAGAACTTCTCGGAAGTATAGTTATAGGACAGGTTACCGAATTCTTCCCAATAGTGAAAATCTATAGGCTTTAACCTGTCTTCTCTTTGCTGAGTGGAATAGAAGACAAAAAAACGGTTCTTTTGGTTTGGTAAATACGAAATATAGGCAAGATAGCTTCTGTCTTTGGGTGATATACTGTAAGAGGTAGCATCAAGACCAGGGTTTACATCTGAGAAGTTACTGCCCAGTCCGACTGTCAGCTTTTGGGTAATGTTCAGTCCGAGATTTAAATTGAGTAAACGGCTGTTGTTGTAAAAACCGTAAAAGTCTTTCCCCGCGTAAATCACGTTGGAAGAAAGGCTGATCCATTTTTTACTAAGCTGAAACCGGAGGAACCCGCCGTAGTCTGTAATACCACGGGCCTGTCCGGACGCAGCTTCGGCTTCGAGCTGTATGTCTTTGGTGTGTATATTAGCCGATACTCCCAACATGTTCGACCAGAACTGCTGGCGGAAGTAGGCCACGTTTTTAGATGCATAATGCAGGCCTACATTTGAGGCCTGCCCCAGTTTAAAAAGGATCTTGCCGCCGGCAGCATCTCTTTGGTTAGGGAAAAAGCGCGCTTTCTGATAAAAGGCAGTATAACTAATCCGTTTGAACTGCTGCTCCAAACGCAGGCCCCGGCCAAATCTTCCGAATTCCATCAGATTATTAAGCTGCATCACATAATCGCCTACTGATACGAAAGTCTGGTTTTTGTAGGCATAGTCAAGTGAATACTGATCGTAACTACCCACTGCCGGAAACACAAACTGATTCGGTCCGCGCAGTGTAAAGTCCAGATAATGCTTTTGTTTCTGATCAACAAAGCCCCTGCCCAGAGCGCTATACTGGAAGGCAACATCGCTTCGGTTTCCGTATACATAAGAAAGATAACCACCACCAATTTCAACGGGAAAGCGGTAATATGGATCAATCTTTTTGACTTTGGCTGAAAACACGGGTACTGAAACGGCCTGGTATGCGGGCTGTATGCCATCTGTCATGTCGGCCGACAGATCAGAGGCACTTTGCCAGGCGTTGGCATCGGTAAAAGGAACAATCTGGGCGACAACTACGGTCATCTTTGCGCCAGGATCGAGCATAAGGGTGTCTTTGGTATTCTCCAGGTAGCCGCGGGTGCTTTTTAAAATGAGTGCTTCCTTTTTATTGCCCGAATTTTGCACCATATATTCGACCCGCAGCGTGTCGCCTTCCTTGGTGAACTCAGGCTGAGAAATCACAAGGATATCAACTTTTCTAACCTGATCGATCATGACCAGAACCGGAGTAGTAACCGGATGCTGCATGGCATTAACTGTGAAGTTGATCAGGTAGCCTCCTGCAGCTGCACCTGCTGGCGTGTTGATTACATACATGTACTTACGGACTTTCTGTCCTGAAACAATTTCAGGCTTACGCTCAGAGAGCAGATTCCATCTCTGGGGCAGGCTGATTTTTTCGTGCAGAGACTCGGGTAGGGGATTTTCTGATTTCACTTCGAAAAACAAAGTGAAGTGTCCGCCTGCAGCCACTTTTCCGGGAGAATTGGATGTGACGACCAGTCTCTGTGATTGAGAAAATCCTTTCAGAGTGATGGTCAGCAAAAGTATGAAGATGAAGCGGATCAATCTATTCGAATAGAATTATTCAACCAGTAAAGCGATGTTTGAACCAAACAAGTCTTTTTTAGTATCGGCGATAATGACGCTGTCGTATTTCCCTTTCGGCAGATCTGTCACCGGAATCTCAAATGTGCTGCAGTTGCGTGGATAAAGCATTCTGTTGGTAGGCTCGGTAGCTTTGAGTTTGTTGCCGGCCGCGTCATAAATTTCAAGTATGACCCCTGTTCTGGCGCTAAAGGTGCCATTGTTTTTAAGGGTTACTTTAAGCAGTGAAAGTTTGTCAGAAACCTTGTCAAATACTACACTTTCATAAGTGAGTGCAGGGCCCTCATACGTGCCGACATCGACAATGACTTGGATCGCGTAGCGTACTTTGGAGTTTACCTGTATCCCCTGTGCAGCTTGCTCTTGCACGGGCTCGGCTACTTCAACCATCACGACTTCCCAGTAAGAACCGGCAGCGGCTTTGGCTTTGTCAAGCTCGATGGAGTAGTGAAGTTCATATTCTTCGTTGGCTGCCAACAGTTTTTCATCTACGTTGGTTTTCAAGTCGTTGCCCAACGAGCGGCTATGGCTGCCCGTCTCTGGATATGTGGCAGATTTACCGCATTCTGAAGTGAGATCCTGCCGGTAAACGAGTATACGAGACTCCTTAGCTCCCTGATTTTTTACGCGGATTACACCCTGGGTTTTTGAATCAACACTACGTATGGTGTGTGCGTGTGTTAGGCCATTAACGATAACTACGGAAGCATGCAGAGTTGTCGAGAGAAGCAGGCTTAGCGTTAGTTGTGTAAAGTGAAGTTTCATCGACACGGAGATTTTAGGGTTGACTTCGCAGGCCGGACTTCATCAATAGATGAAGCCCGGCTTGCAAGAACAATAAGAATTTCCCAAAAACTGACGCTGGATTTTTAGTTGTCAGCCAGCGTATAGGTAACGCTGATAGTTGTGCCTCCTGAACGAAGCTCACCATAATTTTCGTCCTCAGCCAAGAAAGAATAAGTTAGCTGGTGGCCATTGTTAGGTCCGTTCGCTGTATAAGCACTTCCTATGCCGGTTATAAGTGGCTGAGCAGCAGCAGTCAGATTAAACCCTGCAGTTGGGCCGCCTAAGCTGCCAGCCCCAGTTGCGGACTCTGCTGCTATCAGGTGGATTGTAACGCCTGGAACAAGTGCACTTGCACTTACGTCAACGCGTTTGGGAATGCTACCGGTTTGAATCGATGAGTAGTTAAGCCATAACGTTGAATTGTTAGCAGGCGCATCAATCTTTTCACCAGCCTCCAGGGGTGTTCTCTGTGTAAAAGTGGCTGTAAAATTCTTATTGCTTCCTGTAGTTTCCAAATCAAGCAGCGCAACGATCGGCACATCTACAGTGATTTGGTGGTTGTCAGTTCTTGTGTCTTGTGCGAGCGCTGAAAAAGACGAGCCGATGGCTAAAACGAACGCCAGCACAAAGGCTAGAGCTGTAAGTTTAGATTTCATAGAATTGTAATAATTTTTGATAGATAGATATGTTACTGCAATTTGCAATTGCAGTACAAAAGTAGAAATATTTTTACAAATCAAAAATCATTTTTTAGAATTTAATTGATTAACATACTGTAAAATAGTGTAGTTATGGTATAATGTGCCAAATTTGGCTAAATAGGCACATTCTTCGAAAAAGTATACTTATTATTCGGTAAGATAAAAATGACAATTGTACAATACTAATATCGGTCGCCTGGGTGTTGACGACCGCGACGTGTCCGGGAAAGGCTAAGTATCTTGAATAGATCCGATTTTAATCAAAATCCCATTCAGGAGAAAGTTTTGAAGTGTATACGTATTTTACAACCTTTGGTTGTGCGAATAATCTTTGTCACTAATGAGTACTCGTTCAATAGTATAGATTCATGCTTGTCTAAAAACTGAATCTTTGGAAAGATCAATTTTTCAAAAATCAGTAGGACTCCGAGGGGACTTGCAGGCATAAGATCGATCATAGCAACAAATGCCCAAGTTGACTCACTCGATATGCTATTGCCCGCGGCAATTTGATAGTAGCTGTGATTTTGAAAAACATCCTGCATGGCCTTTTCTGTAGCCGGGTAAAAATCTTCAAAGAGCCTTGAACAAATAGCCATTCATCACATTACGGTAACAGGCAAAACGTAAATCTTTGCCGAATGAGTGAGTATAGATCAAAGCATGATACGTTTCTTCGGGCCATTATGGGCAACCCCGCAGATTGCGCTGGATCATTTCCGCTCACGTTTGCCAGGACCGATTTGAAAAACTAAATCTGTCGACTTTAAGGCAGCTTCCTGACACATATGTTTCAAAAGAGCTGCAGGCATCCATCTCAGATATCGTCTATGTTTGCCAAAGAGCGGATAAAGCAGGGGAAGTGAGAATCTTCCTGTTGATTGAACACAAAAGTTATGTAGATAAATATACCCCGATTCAAATCGGCAGCTATATTTTTTCAGGGCTGTTAAAACAAATTTCTGATGGTGAGAATCCTTCATTGATAATTCGGATTCTACTTTACCACGGTAAAAACCGGTGGGAATACAGAACCTTGTCCTCTCTGTTTTATGGTCTAGATCCCGGACTACCAGTACATTTTTCACAATCTGGGCGAAATTTCTGATGAGAAGATTCAGACTTTACAAAATAAATTTCTTGCAGCATCGCTACTGGCAATGAAATATAGTGTGTTCAAGGAACGATTGAGTGAATGGACCCAACAATATTCCAGCTGGCAGTGGATACCGAGAAGAAATTGCAAACAAGTTTGATTGTTTATAGATTCGTAAACAGTGAGTTAGGCGAATATCAGCTTATAGAGTTGGTCACTTCGCTACCCAACCAAATAAAAGAGACAGTTATGAGCACTTTAGATATTTTTGTTGAAAAAGGCCGCAAAGAAGGTGAACTAGGGAAGTCAAGAACCGCAGCTGAAAACCTGATCAAACTATCCTTATTGCTTCAGCTCTTGAAATCACGACTGATTATGTGGCTGAGATTCGCCGGCAATTGTCCCTTCCGAAGTAGTGGTTGATTATGCACTACAGCAGGTAATGGTCGGATAGCTGTTACTCCCCCCCCTTAATTTTAATGCAATTAAGCTGCGTATTTCTGTGATATTGATCCTTTATCCGGCGATGTCGCTGAGATTTAATTCAGGAATAAGGCTATGACAAATCATGGAAAGTGTCCCAATGACTTCCGTGTTAAAAAGTTAAGTTGCCTGTAGTAATACGTCATGATTGGATTGAGGTTGATTTTGGCCCAATAACCTCCATTTTCAGATGCCAAGACTAATTCGGGCTAGAAAATTTGGCCCGGTGACTTCCGAAATGATTGGCCCGTTGACGCTAGTTTTTGACAATCTGCATAGATTTGGTTGGCTTGATGGCAAATTGTTTAGTGAAATTCTACAAACTTAGCCTCACCATTTATTCATGTGGTAGACAGATTTTCTTTTTAATGACCTCTTATGTAGCGACAGTCAACGCATTACAGGTTAGCTGCCTTGCTGATAGCTTGTTTATTTTCTGGATTTCTTCTCCCTATCATTTGTATACCTCTTGTTGTCTGCCAGGTGACCAGTCCGGCTACAAAAATTCTAAAACTGTATAGATCGGTAAAGAAACTTATAATCAATGGAACTCAGGATTGAGATGAATAGCATGAAAAAGAAATGGTTGTCAGCGTCAAACATAAGTACTGGGGTGATGGTGGTGTTTTTAGCTGCCATGGTTTTAAACCCTGAGGTGAAGGCGTGGACCATCCAGACACTGATGAAAGTGGGACTGTTCCAGCCCAAAATAGACAAACAGCCCGATGACGCCTCAACAGATCCATTGCCAAATGTTTTATTCCGGGATGGTGACGGTATAACGGTTAACATCGCATCACTTAAAGGAAAAGTTGTATTTGTCAATTTTTGGGCAACCTGGTGCCCGCCTTGTATTGCAGAAATGCCCTCTATTGATGCGTTATATGGTAAGTTTAAGGATAATGAGAATGTCGTTTTTTTAATGGTTGATGTTGACGGCAATCACGAGAAATCAGTCAGTTTTATGAAAAAGCACCATTACGCTTTGGAAGTGGTGAGCCCCGCAAGTGAAATTCCAACCGTTTTTATGCAGGGGAGCATCCCTACGACAGTGATCCTCAGTAAGGAAGGCAAAATGGTTTACCGGCATGAAGGAGCAGCAGATTATAATAGTGCGGAGCTAGTAGATATGATCGTGAAACTTAGCCGTTGAAACAAGGTTTGTGAATGGCAGAAGTGTATTATTGTAATACTTCTCTCAAATTGGATCAGTTTTGACAGCCCATAAGAATATTATAATGCAGGTCATCCATAATTTTGCTCAACTTGTAGTTCTGATTTCTTTTTAAATCCAAAATCTCGAAATTGCCTTCGATCAGGGGTAGGGAAGAGGCCTGTGCAGCCAGACTAATTTAAATGTAAAATGGATCCACTTTTGCTCTGTTCAAGAAAAGATATTTTAAAAAAGACGAACGGGAGTACGTGAGAGAAATCTCCATGACTACTTGATGAGATAACCGGTTCTGATAATCTGTTGAGTAATGCTTTCAGAATAAACTTTTCCGGTATTAGCATCGTATTGTCTGGTTCAGTAACATTTTCGGTCAACTTAAAAATCTAATCGGCACATCAGGATATTGAGGTCTTATCAAGTTATTTTACCAAATATGCTCATTGGATATGCCAGGGTCTCTACCCATGATTGGCAGTTAGACTGCTCAGGAAGAGGCGAGCAAAGATTAAAAATTTAAACGGCAAAGGTGTCAACCAAAAGAAAGAGCATGAATGCCTTAATAAATAAATTCAAAGAATACGGAAACTTACCGTACGAAATAGAGCAGGAATTGGCTAAGTACGTTAAAAGTAGGACCAAACAGAAAGGTGATTTCTTTATAAAACAAGGGCAGGTTGTATCCAGCTTGTTTGTTATAGAAACAGGGCTCGTACGGTCATATTTCATTAGAGACAACCACGAGATAAATGCTTGGTTCGGTTTTGAAAATGCTATCTTAGGTTCAGCCATGCCGCTTTTCTATGACCAACCATCTTTTGAAAATATTCAGTTCTTGGAGACCACTACTTACCATTATATATCAAGTAAGGATCTTAATGAGCTTTATAGAAAGTTTCATGAAATGAGTAATATTGGAAGAAAAATAGCAGAAGAATGTTGTGTAGTTGTGGCAGAACGGGCAATGTCATTGCAAACCGAAAATGCCGAGCAACGCTATAATTCCTTGCAAATATATCAACCAAGCGCCACGCAGAGAATTTCATTGGGGCATATAGCATCATACCTGGGCATTAAACAAGAAACGTTAAGTCGTATCAGAAGGAAATAAACGATTTTGACTTTTGTCAAAATTAGTGGCCCTTATTTGAGCTTCCTTTGTATCATAAATTTTAAAAAAAGTAGTTTATGATATTAGTAACAGGTGCATCAGGAAATTTAGGAACTGCGGTAATTGCAAACCTACTAACGAAAATGTCGGCAAATAAAATTGCAGGTTTGTACAGAAATGTATCCAAGGCACAGGCATTCGCAGACAAGGGGATTGGTATCCTTATTGGAGATTATGCCCACAAAGCATCACTAGCAGAAGCGCTGCAAGGCGTCGAGAAATTATTGCTGATTAGTAGCCATGGAAATGATACTTTAGTAGAACATAAAAACATGATTGATGCTGCTAAGGAAGTGGGAGTGAGGCATATTTACTACACTAGCGGTGCTTTGAACAAGTCAGTTGGTCAATCGCAGCTCGGTCCCTTGGTAGACTCATATATTACTACCGAAAATTACATAATCGAAAGCGGCATGACCTTTACCATTTTCCAGAATGGTTTGTATTCTGAAACAATTCCGTTTTTTGTTGGGGAGCATGTTCCGGAAACAGGTATTTATTTGCCAACAGGCAATGGCAAAGCGAGTTTTGCTACCAGAGCAGACATGGCAGAAGCCATTGCAAATGTCCTGGCTGGCGAAGGACATGAAAATAAAATTTATGTAACAACGGCTCTTCCCTCTTATTCATTTGCCGATATTGCCCGAATACTGTCAGAAATATCTCAAAAGCCGGTCTCCTACACCAGCCCCGATCCATCTGAATATGAAATGCAACTAAGGAAATCAGGTTTGGATGAAGGTAGTATCTGGTACTTATTACTGCTTACTGCAATTATTAAAAATGACGAATATGAAATATCTGCCTCAGATTTAGAACAATTGTTGGGTCGAAAACCTACTGATTTAAGACAGTATTTAAAGGAGACATTTTTATCTTAAATCAATATGAAATACGTGTTTCTATCCTTAGCCATTGTATTAGAGGTTATTGGTTCAAGCTTTATGAAAGCCTCCGACGGATTCACCAAATTGTTGCCGTCAACAATTTTTGTCATAGCTTACCTAAGTTGTTTCTATTTCCTTTCACTGGCACTTAAAACAATTCCATTGGGCATTGCTTATGCCATTTGGGCGGGATTGGGGATTGTTCTTACTGTAGGTGTTTCCGTTGTAATATTTAAGCAAAAAATAGACATGGCAGCAATAATTGGCATTGCATTTATAGTTGCTGGGGTTGTTATCATGAATTTCTTTTCGAAAACAGCGCATTAGACTGCAGAAAATCTTTGTAAAAGGAAGGCAATATGAAATTGTCAATAATAACTCAGGGTATTAATTGGCAAAAAGCGACAACTCAATAAGATTTTCATTCTCCTATATCTTCATTTGTGTATGGAGGTATAGGAGATCTGTTATAAGCTGATACTTGTTCAAAGTGAGTTTGAACATAATAGTTAATTGGGTCAACCAGCAACTAGTGTAATGATTTTTAAGTAAATTAACTAACTGATAGTAGATTTCCGGTGTATGTCCATGCGAATGGCTTGGCCTTTGTCTGATTGTAAGTTTTAATATATTCGATGAGTTGTGCTGATGGCTGTTCAACTGATTTCCAGACACCTCCTTTTAGTACGTCTTTTGATAGCATGTTGAAAAATATCTCGACCTGGTTAAGCCACGAGCAGTAGGTTGGCGTGAAGTGTAGTTTTATCTTTCTTTTGCCAGCTAACCATTCTTTTACTTTTTTATATTTATGGATTGCCAGGTTATCCACAATCACATTTTCCGGTGGATTCATGTATAGCCCCACGATATTAAACATCCTCTGTTCAAATTCAGGATCAGGACTTTTGCCACACCAGTATTCTATTTTGTACGGTTTCAGGTCTGCTTTCTTCAGAATCTGTTGCACCTTGGTTTGGCTGATACCTACCTGCTGTCCGATTCGTCTCTGCGACCAGTGGGTGTAGCCGCCATCAGGCTTCTCACAGGCTTTTTGAATTACCATCGCTTTTTGGCTGGCTGTTACCGTGGCAGGTTTACCGCTCCTGGCAGCGTCTTTCAAACCGGCAAGGCGCAATCTGCGAAACCGTTGCCGCCATTTATTCACAATAGGGCGGGTCAAACCCGTGCTGATAATGATCTCATCAATCCTTTTCCTTCCAGACTCAAAAGGATTACTTCTGCCCTTTGGCTGTATCGTTTCTCTATTTTAAAAGAGCGGCTCATTACAAGAAGTTCCAGACGGTCTTCTTCACTCGCTATGATGGGTTGTGCTATCCTGGCCATACCACAGAGATAATAATTTTAGTTTATTATCTCTGAAATCATTAAACTAGTGGGTTTGAATCAGGATTTGACCCGGCAGACGCAACTGGAAATTCTGATTTCTGAGGTTATGAAAACTTCGGAGATCGAAGGAGAGTACATGAGCCGGATCGGTGTGATGTTCTCCATCCGGAAGAATTTAGGTATCAGCGATGGTCATAAAATTGCAGATAAAAGAGTTTTCGGTGTGGCAACTTTGATGACAATAATCAAAGAGCAGTCGCAGCAAAAATTATCAAAGGAAATGATTTTAAGCTGGCACAAGATTCTGATGGAGTCTTATCCTGGAATTAATGCTGGTTGCTGGCGAACGAGCGCCGAGCCCATGTTGGTTATTTCAGGCGCATTGGGACGAGAAATCGTTCATTATCAGGCTCCACCATCCACTTGCGTGGAGAATGAAATGCAGCAATTTTTGGAATGGTTTAATACACCTAAGAGTCAACATGCCGACGATATCACAGCCGCCCTGATCAAGGCAGCTATTGCTCATTTGTATTTTGAATCCATCCATCCTTTTGAAGATGGTAATGGTCGTATCGGAAGGGCTCTGGCAGAATTTACGCTCTCTAGCTCACTGAAAGGTCCAGTGCTTCTGTCTATGTCAAAGGTCATAGAGAAAAACAAGAAGCAATATTACGACGCCTTAAAAGCCGCCCAGTCGCAACTGGAAATTTCTGACTGGATTCTTTATTTCACCAACGTCATATTGGAGGCACAACGTGACGCGAGAGATACTATTGAATTCACAGTGAAGAAGACAAGGTTCTTTGATCAATATAATCTAATTTTAAACGACCGACAATCAAAAGTGATTAACAGAATGCTTCAAAGCGGACCGTCTGGTTTTGAAGGAGGGATGAGTGCGGCCAAATACATGTCCATCACCAAAACGTCGAAGGCAACCGCTACCAGGGATCTGCAGCATCTGTATCAAACCGGTATTTTTGAACAACAAGGTGCAGGGCGGTCGGTTCGTTACAATCTGGTACTTTCTGTTTAGTGTGTTCACAGCAAAGCGCCGCAATATTTAGAAAATATATTATTGAAGTGAAGACGATTTAATGAGCACTACCACTGCAGAGTCCCGGCTTTCATTTTCTCCAAATCTTTTTCCATAGATACCCAAGACTGGCCGGTTACTTTTTGAGCTTCCACCGCTTTAGTTTGCCATTCAATCGCTTCGCTTTTGCGGTTGAGTTTATAGAGTAAATGTGCATAGGTATCGATATAGGCTGGGTTTCCCAGTGGCATATAATTCTTATCCCGGCGCAGGTCTTCATACCATTCCATCGATTTTTTCGACCACATCAGCGCTTGTTCCAGGTCCCTGGTTTTGTTGTTAAGCTGGTAAAAGTGCCAGGCATGCTCATTGAGTTCCATATGAAAATGTTGGGAAGGCGGAGCAAATTGTACTGCCTGCCTTGATCCGCCCGGACCCATTGGCATTTGTCGCTCCCTGGATTTTTCAAAAGCTGCCTCATCTATTCTTTTCAGGGAATCAACGGTCATCCGAAGATGAGTATTCGTTATGAAGAGGCTCGATTCTCTGAAATAGCTTGTTGTATCTTTAATTGTATAATAGAAGTTGATCAGACCCCGGTGATAATAAAGTCTGCCTGAATTAAAATCAGGAGAATAGGTCTGCTGCGTAAAATATGCGGTTTGGGAAGCAAGATTTATATCTTTTGTCTGAACAGCTTTTTGCATGCTATTAGCTATAATTGCTCTGTTAATCGCTACTGCTTCCTGGTAAGGAATAGATTTATACAAACTATCTACCAACCTTTTATTTCCTTTGCCCGAGCCGCTTATCGCCTGAATTAATTTGTAAGCTCTGCTGTCGAGCGTTGGTCCCTGTTGAAATATGAATCTGATCACTTGTAGATCAGCTAAAGAATCTACCGGTAGTTTGCCGACATATTCATCTAATAAATCGCCTGATGGTAAATTAACTTCACGCCTTTTGCGAATAAACTCTTTCAGAAAAACGATTGACCGTTGTCCTTTTTGATATTCTTTTTCGTAATCACTGAGTTGCTTGCCCGATTTCCGTTGGATAGCCAGTTTGGCATTTTCCAGATAGGTGCCAGCGTTGTTTGTGGTTCCGTTGTATCTGTTGAGAAGATTACCTTCCGGATCTGCAAAAAGTGAGACGAAAGGTGCACGGATCTGAAACTTTTCAGCCAGTTTTTTGCCATTTTCAGAGGTTATATCAGCGCTGATAGCAATGAAATTGTCCTGAAATATCTTTTGGAGCCCGGGGCTTTTGAATCCCTGATTGGCCACTTCATTGCATTGTTCACATCCGGTGCCCCATAAATGGATAAAAAGAAGCTTTTTGTCCTTTTTAGCAGCTTTAGAAAGCTGTTCCCAGGTAGTTGTGCTGTCGATAAAGGAAATCTGAGCATGAGACTGAAAGGCAATTAACACAGCTGAGTATAGTAACAGTTTTCTCATAAAGCAGGACTATGAAGGTTGATGTAACCACAAAGTACAAGCTACATTTCATTTATCCCAACCTGCATCCGAAGTTTGCTCTAAATTAACTTAACGGTAAAATAAATCGTGGAAAATGAAACCGTTTTCGTAACGCCATCTGTCTTTTTATTAAGAATTTAGATTAGACAATATACGTATTAAGATGTAATTAGAAATCTACAAGTATTACTGAACATTGATATAATTGTACACGACATTAAGCTATTTCTAGAATATTTTCGATGATATTGCGTATATTCAGCCCACACTTCAATAAAGCGCAATGCAGTTTCTTTTTAAAAAGCTATTATCCGAAATTCAAAGCTATTGTCCTGATTTTGATATTATAGACAATAAACAGGATACAGATGTTAATGGTGAAGTCAGGATGGTTATTAATAATGATCCGGCGAAAGCACTCCAATTATGCTATTGGAAGAATGAGTTTATTCAAGTGGATATTCTGCCTGAATACTTTCCGAAAAAGGACGAGGAATACAATCTTTATATTCAATTCAATAACAAGGAACATGTATTTACCAACGTGGGAGGACATTGCTTTATATTTCGTCTGAACAAAGAACTAAATCTTTTACAGGGAGAAGATGCTTATGACAAGAATCCTGATCCCGTAAAGACTTATTCCGAACAGGAGTTTATTGACATGATTTTGAAAGTAATTACTGATAAATCCGGCATTAATTGAAGGTTTGCCTGAACTCTATGGGTGAAATGCTGGTCTTCTTCTTAAATAACGTGCTGAATGACTGTGCGTGTTCAAAACCCAATGCATAGGCAATTTCACTGATCGACAGGCTGGTCGTAGAGAGCCTTTCCTTCGCTTTAGCAATCAGCTTTTCATGGATGTGCTGCTGGGTATTCTGCCCTGTATGGATGCGTAGAAGGTCACTCAGGTAATTTGGCGAAAGGTTCATCTGTTCAGCAATTTGTTGCACGGTAAGAAGCCCCTTTTCTGTCGGTTCATTAGAATCGAAATAATTGTCTAATAATTGTTCAAAACGGACGAGGAGCTGATGATTGAGGTTTTTCCGGGTAATAAATTGCCTTTCATAAAAACGTTGAGAATAACTGAGCAGCAGCTCAATCTGAGACAGAATAATTTCTTGTGTGTGCTTGTCTATATGTGTACATTCTTTATCAATTTTATGAAGAATACTGATCAGGTCTTCTTCCTCTTCCGCAGAAAGGTGTAATGCCTCATTGACAGCGTAGGAAAAGAATCCATAGTTGTGAATGGTCGTAGCCAATGCATGGGTCAGCAGAAAATCCGGATGGAAAATGAGCAGGTATCCTGACCCGCATTCTACGGTCTGAAGATCGAGATATTGCACCTGGTTTGGAGCGGTGAAGCTAAGCACGCCTTTGTCATAATCGTAATGCTGCTGGCCATACTTGATTTTGCCTTTTGCTTCTCTTTTCAGCGCTACGCAATAGAAGCGGTTTACAAAACCCTTCCACACATCATCCTGCAGAAAAATGCTTTCTGAAAGATTGACCACGCTCACCAGCGGATGACGAGGCTCAGGAAGAGACAGTAACCTGTGAAACTCCGATATGGATTTGATAGAATTCATGGCGTAAAGTAAATAAAACGGTTGCAAAAAATTCAATGCAACCGTTTCGGTGGATTAATCAATAAGTCCCATGCTGAACTCATCGTATGGTTTACCGGTGTCGGTACCCAATGGTACAATGCTTTCAAGTTTGGACAGGTCGTCGGGGCTCAATTCAATAGCGGTTGCCGCAATATTCTGTTCAACATATTTTGTTCTTTTTGTACCCGGAATTGGTAAAATTCCTTTGCTGATAATCCACGCAAGCGCCAGTTGAGACGAGGTAACATTTTTCGCCGAAGCCATCTGTTCGATTGCTTGTACCAGTTCGATATTTTTGTAAAAGTACTCCTGTTGAAAGCGGGGGATGGCCCGCCGGAAGTCATTCTCAGGAAGGTCGTCGATACTGCGAATTTGCCCTGATAGAAAACCACGTCCTAACGGAGAGTAAGCTACAAAACCGATGCCAAGTTCATCAAGCGTTTGGAGTACACCGCGCTCTTCCACAGTACGCTCAAAAAGTGAGTATTCGCTTTGCACGGCCGTTATCGGGTGTACGGCATGTGCTCTGCGGGCAGTTTCGGAAGAGACTTCCGATAAGCCAAGATACCCCACTTTCCCTTCCTTCACAAGTTCACTCATCGCTTCCACCGTTTCCTCGACAGGTGTGTTTTTATCAAGTCTGTGAAGGTAATACAGATCAATGTAATCGGTACCCAGATTTTTCAGAGAGCGCTCCAATGCTTTTTTTACATACTTTTTTTGACCGTTAATCGCCCAGGTAACTTTGTTATTGTCATCAATTTCCCATCCGAATTTAGAGGCGATAATGTATTTTTCGCGTTTCCCCTGAATTGCTTTCGCGATGAGCTGTTCGTTTTTTAAAGGTCCGTAAAGATCGGCAGTGTCCAGAAAATTACCACCCAGTTCCAGTGACCGGTGAATGGTCGCGATGGCTTCCTTTTCGTCTGCTGGTCCATACATATGTCCTTCTTCAAAGCCTGTCATGCCCATGCAGCCCAGCCCGATCACCGGCACTACTAAACCTTGATTACCTAAATTCGTTTTTTTGATTTCCATGCTGTTTGTTTTTTGTTATGCAAATATCAGAAGCCTCAGTCAGGCGGCTGTATGCAAAACCCTGAAGCTTGTATGCATATCACGGATTCAAACGAAAGGTTAATTGTATTGCCAAGATTCTCACATCTTATATCCTGCACAGCTCTGATTTTGACTTCTGAAACAGGTAGTGTATAGTATTATGTGACAAGGTGATTATTTGTTAGATTCCCTTGCAGATTGTCTTAGGGCAATCGATCAAAATAGGATGGAGGATGGTTCGATTTATAATTTAGGAGCTTCTGCTAAGTGGGTCTTTCAAGCCTTCAATGCGGATAAACAAACGGTAACGATGTCGTCAAAGACCGCTTTGCTGGCATCAAATTTCATAGTTACCCGCAATCCGTTAAGGGAATTGAAGATAAATCTTGCCAATGCGCGGGGCGAATGTTTTGTTGTGAAGACGCCGGAATTTTGTCCCCGTTCAATAGCTTTACAAACTGCATTTTCCGAATCTTCCATAATGGAATTCGCAATAATTGCTACCTCGGAATCAAAGGGGGCCAATTCCACTGCGGAGTTCACCATCAAACAACCCTTATTGTGCTCGGGACTAATAGCATCTGCTTTAACGATTTCAAAAACATTCCTGATATAGGCCTCTACATCCTCAACAACTTCTGCCTGTTCAAATACGGGATCAATCCTTTCTTTCCTGTATTGCTTCAAGGCAAGGATAAAAAGGGAATGTTTGTCACCATAGGTATCATATAAACTGGAACGACTTATACCAAGACCGTCGACGAGGTCCTGCGCAGAGGTGGCATTGTAGCCGTTTTGCCAAAACAAGTTCATTGCTTTGTCCAATACCACTTGTTGATCAAACACTTTTGTTCTTGCCATAAGTAAGCTTTGTGAAGAAACACATATACTACGACAAAAATAGTAAATACGGAACATTCGTTCCGTATTTAGACAAAAAAATTAGAAACGTAGTGCATTTACAGACGCTCCTCCGTCAATGGTGATTTCTGCACCCGAGATAAATGAAGTTTCATCAGATGCAAGAAATGCGACAGTTCGCGCCACCTCAGCAGGCTCTCCGTAGCGTTTGAATGGCATTTTACTTCTGATGAATGTGTGGATCTCTTCACTCGCAAATTGTCCTTTATAGATGGCTTCCGTCTCTGTCATAGCGGGTGCAACGATGTTAATTCTGATTTTTCTGTCTGAAAGCTCCACTGCTGCACTTTTACTATAAGCAGTCAGTGCGGCCTTGCTTGCTGAGTAAATGGCTGTTCCCGAAGCAAAGGTAAACGCGCTCACTGAGGTCATGTGGATGATCGAAGCTCCGTCGTTAAGAATAGGAATAAATTTTTCTGTGGTGAAAACCGCGCCCTTAAAATTGATGTCTACCATGGTATCAAATATAGATTCCGTTACCTGACCGACCGGCTCCTGAAGTGCCACACCTGCATTTACAAACAGAACGTCGACCTTCCCGAATTGGGATTGAACCTGCTCAACCAGTTTGTCTGTGTCTTGCAGGCTCGCAGCATCAGCCCGAATACCCATGGCGTTATTGCCTAATTGTAGAAGCGCCTGATCAATGGTTTGTTGATTGCGCCCTGTGATAATAACCTTCGCGCCTTGCTCAATGAATTCTTTCGCAGTGGACAGGCCAATGCCGGCGCTTCCGCCTGTTACTACTGCTACTTTACCCTTTAACTTACTCATTTTTAAATTTGTTGTTAATTGTGGAATGATTGTTCCGTAAAGATAAATAAATCGGAATGATCATTCCAAATATAATTTCATAATTACTTTCGTCAGGGGATATGCAGGAACTTATGTCTGTTAGATAAAATCTTTGTGATCGTTTGAAACAACAAAAGCTGACCTTGTTTTCCGGCTTTAATGCAAAGCAGCAATTCCTCTCTATAAAGATGTTTTTGTTAGTTTTGCTGGCTGCAGAGGCTGCTATGATAACAGGTACGCTTTCCGAATGAATTTCCAGGGTCAACTGGATCAGGATTACGGACGAGCGCTCATGATGTCGTATCCCTCCAACTTCAATCGTATGCGTCCGACGAACCCATATTGTGTAGCTGATCTTTTCGGTGGGAAGGTTAACTATTTTGATTATGGAACTTGC
>NZ_QNUL01000037.1 GCF_003383615.1 Dyadobacter luteus | reverse complement strand
ATCTAAAGATAATCAATTTCGAAAAAATAAACAACCCAATAAAAGCAAAAAGAGGCTGCCCTTTTGAGACAGCCTCTAAACTGCAATTGATACATATACTACGTATTGAACCTTCATTATTCTCTTTTCACAGAACTGGCTCCGGATGTACTTGCGTGTACATTCTTCACTTTTCCTGAATATTTAATGCTACTTGCACCACTGGCTTCTGCACGTAATGCATTGTCGGCTACTACTGCTGCGCTACTGGCTCCGGATGCTTCAAGGTTTACTTCTTTCGACTGAAAATCACGTCCTTTGAAAGAAGAGGCACCGGAAACTTCACCATTTAAAACATCACTATGGCCTGTCAGCGTAAGAGATGAGGCACCGGAAAGATCAATGGATGTTTTCTGAGACGCAAGTTCCATATTGACTTTTGATGCACCTGACACTTCAATAGCCATATTGGTAACGCCTGAGAATTTAGCCACATTCGCCTGACTTGCTCCTGAGAAATCAACTCCCTGCAACGACGGCATCGTGATATTCACATTCACCGTTTTACGATTTTTACTCCAGTTATTTCCTTTATAGCTCAACCTGAGCACACCTCCTGAAACCTTTGCTTCCAGGTCATTTAAATCCTCACTTCTTCCTGTCGTATTTACACTGAAACTGCTTCCTTGTTTTACTTCTATTTTAAAAGCACTACCCATGGATAGCTTGTTAAAACCAGAAACCTGGAAATTGCGACTGTCTTGTGCATACACGCTTGCTGACAGCAGAATGGCAAAAATGCCGGTGAATAGGAATCCTTTCATGACCTGTTATTTTTTTGAATATAGTCCAAAGATGTAATTACGGGTACCGAAGTTGCATCAGAGCTGATTATTTCTTCGGCACCTGGTGGTATTCTATTCCTGAACACTGATTTTACTGGCGCCGCTGGTACTCTTTCTGATATCACGAATGATACCCAACTGCGCTTTTGAAGCTCCGGAAGCGTCCACATCTGCTCTCGTAATTTGCATGCCGGTCGCGTCAAGCTTGCAGGCACCAGTAAGATCCAGATTCGCAGATTCAGCCCTTCCCCTTAATGTTGCCTTAGAAGCTCCTGTCAAGTCTACTGTCAAATCTTTCACAGTGACATCAATCTCTGTTTTCGAGGCCCCTGAAATTGAAATGTTCAATTTATTCAGGTTATCAAAGCCAGACACTCTTGCTTTGTTAGCACCCGACAATGAGAGTTCTTCTACAGTCGGCATTGTGATAACCACCCCGATTCTATTCCATTTTCTGTTTTCAAACAGATTAAATCCTGACTTACGTTTTACGATCAGAGTTCCGTTTTCAACTTTAACTGTCAGATCTTCCACATCGCTTTCCTCTCCGTCGGCAGACACTTTGAACTCATCACCTCTACGAATACTAATGGCATAAGCTCCGCCCATATCTATCTTCTGGAAATCAGGAACAGAAAACTGTTTGATGTATTCGCCACGCTCACCGAGATTTACGTCTCCATCTTCATTTCCGAAAGAGGAATAATCCTGACCATCTTCTTCCCTGTTTTCATGTTTCCGGATAAACTGCTCCGGCAAGTTTATACAAACCAGGCCAGAGTCGCGCTTCACTACCCAACGCAGCGAATTCCAATTTACATCGTCACTATGCATGTCGTAACTATCAAGGTGGTTGTAATTTCCGTTATAGTGAGAAACCGCATACCAGAAATTACGGGTGATCGCAAATGGTTTGTCATAAGGAACATACATGGTCACATCAATGCGCTGGTCGCGGAATGGGCCTGATTTGCCCATGGCCGGCCCTTCATGGAAATAAAACACAGAGTCATTTTTAATCTCAACGTCATAGCTGATTTTGGAAGCATTATTTTCCGCATCCTCACGGTTACGTCCCCTTGCTGAGATGGTCTTTTCTATTTTCAGACTGTCCGTTTCAGCCATTCCCGCCAGGTTGATATTCAAGTCGATATTCTCGTCCGGATCGGTATCGTCCTGATCCAACGTCAGTAAACCTGCCGGCACCGCATGGTAAGTGATCTCAGTATGTTCTCCTCTTTTCGCATAATTACGTTGGAACGCGATTCCCTGAATCGTACTGATCACAATTCCTACAACCCATAATCCGAGTAATGTCAGCCAAACTGAACCGCTTACGATTTTTCTATTAGAGAGAAGTGTTAATCCGAGCAACAATACGGTGATCAATGGAACTGCCGTCACGAGAATACATGAAAGAATTAGGCTTGTTGGGAATTCCTGGAGCATCAAAACCGGGCCCGGCAAACCATCAAGAGCATCTACACTCGCTAGACCTGAAAGAGCAGCTCCGGCGATGAGAAGAAACAATAACGACAAAGCACTAATTCCAACCAATATCACCCCTATGAAAATCCTGAGTACAGGACCGATTCCTTTTAGAATTCGCCCTAAAGCTCCGATAACAAGCGCTATGGCACGAAAAGGTAATAGCAAAAGCTTTGTTATTCCGTTTTCTTCCCCACCTTTCTCATCCAGATTCAGGCTCTGCTTGATATTGGATTCAATATTGGACAAGGTAATAGGCTCTCCCTGCATCTCCATTTTTTCGGTGAGTGTATTCGCAACGGGTGCGATTACCCAAAGTATGATATAGGCCAATACCCCTGTTCCGAACAAGAAAATAGAGATTACCCACACAAAGCGCACTACACCTATGTCGACTCCGAAATAAGATGCAACACCGGCAGCTACACCACCTACGACTTTACGATCCGGGTCACGATAGAACTTCTTGATTTTTGTATCCTCTTCAAGTGTAACAGAGCCTGGAAAAGCAACCCACATCGCTATGTATACGAGCATACTCAAACCAGCCAATGGACCGAAGAAATCTTCCATGTTCAGGTTCATAGCACCCTGGAGAGGCAAAAAGCCCATTACCATCATCAGGAATAGCAATCTTATCCAAAGCGGATCAATAGTAAAATAATGCGCAAGCCCCGCGGCTACGCCACCTATCAGTTTTCTCCGCAGATCACGGAACAACTTGCGCGGACCTGTACCTTTCGACGGCTGAGTAGCTGGTGCTGAATAGGCCGCGTCGAACTGTTGTTCTGTACCACTTTTCTGGCTAGTCGATGTGAGTGGTTCAGAAATAAGATCTTCAGACTGTTCAATGGCTTCGAAGTCTGCTACTGTTCCCATCGCAGCGATCAGTTCATCTACATCAGTCAATGAAATAACCTGCTTGGACTCCGTTTTTTGTTTGTTCAAAAAACGCTCTGCAACCCGCCCTTCTATATCCGCCAGAATTTCAGTGCTGTCCTCAAAAGATGAAAAGTACTTTTGTATTGACGAAAGATATCCTTTTAGCTTTTCGTAGCCATCTTCTTCAATGTGAAAGATGACGCCACCTATATTTATGCTAATTGTCTTTTTCATGATTATATGAATCGAATGTCTTTAATTGATCAGTTAGGGATTGGGCGAGCCATTTTTGCTAAACTCTTCACTACGGCGGATCACCGTTTGCACAGAATCAGCCAGCTCAAACCATGTAGCCTGCATTGCATCCAGAAATACCTTCCCCTCATCCGTCAATACGTAATACTTTCTCGGAGGTCCCGATGAAGATTCTACCCACTTGTAATCCAGCCAGCCCGAATTTTTCAACCGTGTCAGCAACGGATACAACGTTCCCTCTACCACCATAATCCGTGCCGAGGTCAGCTCATCCAACATATCAGAAGCATATACCTCGCCTCGTGATATGATGTGCAGGATGCAGAACTCCAGGATCCCTTTCCGCATCTGCACTTGGGCATTTTCAATATTCATATTGGGTTCATGTGTTTATTAATGACTTTTATTTCATGGCTAATAGATAAGATTTTCACTTTCTACATAACAAAGGTATACACAGGTACTTTGTGATGCAAGGTACTATGCTAAAATTATTTTCTCTGTATGATGAACGGTTGATAATCAGCCCTGACCGGCCTCCATAGATGATGATTTAGAATTGTGCCTCAATTGGATTATATTTTCAAAAAATTCATCGTAAACAAAAGCTCATTTTGGAACAACAACCTGCCCTATATCTGATCGCCGCCATGAGTGAAAACCATGTTATCGGAAATCAAAACAGCCTGCCATGGCACCTGCCCGATGAGTGGAAAAACTTCCGGAAGGTAACAGAAGGAAAAGCATTTCTGATGGGACGAACCAGCTATGAAGCGCCGGACGCCCTGCATTCCACTTATAGAAATGTGATCCTGTCAAATCATGGCGATCATACTGACCAGGGCAACACCCAATACGCACCGGATATGGAACATGCTCTGGCGTTACTTTCGGATGAGAATGAAGTATTTGTACTTGGAGGAGCATCCGTATTTGCACAGTTGATCTCACAGGCACAAAAGCTGTTCCTCACCATCGTTCATGCCCACATTGAAGGCGACGCTTTTTTCCCGACGGTAAGTCTGGCAGACTGGGAAATGCAATCCTCCGAATACCACGGCATTGACGAAGAACATGAATACTCTTTTTCGATGAACGTGTATGTACGAAAAGAAGCAGATAACGCAGAAGAAAGCAGCCAGTAATTCATTTGCTGGCTTCCTGTTTATTTTCATCATTCTGCTTTCATCCGTTGCGCTCTCTCAAAATATTCCTGCGCAACCGTGGACTATTCCTTCCCGAACATATCTCAAATTAGCCGTAACCAAAGCCGGTTTCTATAGTGTCACCGGACAGGAGCTCAGAGCTGCCGGACTTTCAACTGACAAAATAAAACCAGGCTCCATTCAAATATTTCGGAGGGAAAAAGAGCTGGCTATTGAGGTGCTAAACAAGAGTCAGGATCAGCTGCATGACCAGGATATGATCCGTTTTTATGCTGAAGGAAATGATGGAGTATCCGACTCAGTTTTATATGTATATCCCAAAGCCATGCCCTTCGGCAGTTATCCGCTCTATTCCGATACTGCCAGTTATTTTTTTACCTGGCATAACGACGGTCAGTTAGGAAAAAGAATAAGTCCCACCCTATCTCATTCCATTACCGATACACTCGATTACCACCTGGAAGAAAAGGAGATCGTTTTTAATAGTCATTATAATACGGGCGCTTTCTATCCGACCGGAACCGGTTTTAACGACGGGATGGCCATTACAGCTTATGATGTTGGAGAAGGATGGACAGGTCCGCTTCTTAGGAATACCTGGCAAAATATTGATATCAATACGACTAACCTCCGTCGGGATCTGATTGAAAAATGCACTATACAGATCACAGTAGTCGGACGAGCTGCCGGACAAAATCGACTCGAAATCTTCACCGGAACTTCCCAAAATCCCGGCAGAAAATTAGCTACCATCTCACTCACTGACTACCAACCTCAAACTCTTTTACTTCAACTTCAGAAAGAAGATCTGGATAAAGCGACTACCACTGGAAATAAACTCTCCATTACCGTTCACGCTGACAGTGGCACAAGTTCTATTTCGTATATAAAGTGGCGCTTCCCTCAACAAGCCCAGCTTCCGGCAACAGATGAAATCAAATCTTTGCATTTTAATACCAACACGCAAAACCGTTTTCTAAAAACAGGAAACACATCTGGTTGGAAATTTTATGACATCACTGATCCCTTCAATAGCCAAACGGTAGTTTCTTCGCCGATCGGTATGCCCATATCCGGAGCGCAGCATATCATTGCAGTTCGGCAGTATCAGAAAGTAAATCACATTTCTCCTGTAAATCTTCTTCAACCTGAAATAATATCAGCCGACTATCTTATTCTCACACATCCTGAGGTAAGAAGAACGAAAGATGGATCAGATCCTGTCAAGGCATACGCAACGTACAGATCGTCCGTGGAAGGAGGAGGCTACAAAGCAGCAATTCTGAATATTCAGGATGTATACGATCATTACAACGGAGGAGAAGCGGGCCCCGCAGGAATCAGGAAAATGATCGAACATCTTTCCGGCAGCGGTAAACTAAAATTCCTGATGATCATCGGCAGAGCTGCAGATCCGCAAACTTCACGAAAAACCATAGATCTTAAACGAAAGGATATGATTCCAAATGCCGGCTGGCCCGGTTCTGATCTTGCTTTGGCGATGCAAATTGATAGCTTTTTACCAAATGTTCCCGTCGTGGCTGTTGGAAGAATTAATGCCAATACAGCTGAGGAAGTCGATATATATCTTCGCAAGGTAAAACAAATGGAGGCTGAGGCGCCATCCGCTCCGTGGAGAAAAAGAGTACTTCATGTAAGTGGTGGAAGAACCTACAAAGAAATAGACACTTTCAGCAGCTACATGAACACTTTTAGCAAAAATCTCAACACTTCTTACCTGGCAGCCCGGGTTGAGAGTAAAACAAAAACGACCGAAGAACCTGTTGAATACGTACCTATTGAGGAATCATTAAATAAAGGAGTTGCGCTGGTTACCCTGTTTGGTCATTCCGGAATAGACGTTACGGATGTGGATATCGGTTATGTTTCAGATGAAACTCGTGCATATCGTAACAAACCCTATTATCCAGCCGTGATCGCCAACGGATGTGCTTCCGGCAGTATATTTTATTCAGATAAAACAATCAGCTCAGACTGGATTTTAACACCGGATAGAGGTGCAGTTTTGTTCCTAGCACACACATTCAACGGAAGCTCCACTGCCTTAAAAAACTACACGGCGTCGATCTACGAAGTTTTAGCTGACTCGATATTCACGAGTCAACCTTTCGGAATCATACAGCGGGAAGCAATCAGAAGAAACCTGAAATCACATCATACGTTATCCGATCTCATTACCTCTCAACAAATGAACCTGCATGGAGACCCGGCGATCCGTATTTTTCCTGCTACCCTGCCCGACTATGCTTTTGATTCATCTGCCAGCAGTATATCAGATCAAAACTACGGTAACATTTCAACATGGAGCGATTCTCTGGATATACGGCTGGTTATCAACAATCATGGCAGATATAGCAGCCAACCTTATCAACTTGCCATTTCAGATGCTACAAATCAAGTGCTTCACATCGAAGCCAGACATGCAGTTGCTCTAGCAGACACAGTTTCAATCAGGATCAAAAATCCGCTCAGTAGATCAGCTAATCTCTACCTCCACGCCACCATCGACCCTGATAACCAGTTACAGGAAGAGTCAAAAAGAAATAACCATTTACAGATCATACAGTCCATTCCCCAAGGAGGTGCATTTCCGCTATTACCAGTATCAGGTTTCACAACCAGCCAGAAATCTGTTGATCTCGTCGCTCAGATAACTCCTGAAATTCTCTCGGACCAACTCATATTCGAGTGGGACTCTTCTCTCACTTTTAACTCTGCTCAAAAACAAATGGTGCCGTTAAAGCAAAGCATTGCCAGATTACGGTTCACCGTTCCGGATGGAGATACCAATGTTTACTGGCGTGTATACGTTCCTGCTTATCCCCACCGACCATCTGTAAGTCATCAGATACTATTTAATCCCGGTCATATTGAAAGTCTGTCCTTACCAGAGGGAATTGCATTTGCAAATAGGGATCAGAAGATACGGCTGTTGGAAGGAGATTCGATTCGCTGTAAGGCCTTGTTTCAAAATATCACTACCATTCCCTTTACTGACTCCCTGCTTGTAAAAGTCACCCACTCCTCACCGACCGGCACGGCCATATCATTTCAAAAGATAGCTGCGATAAAGCCCTACACCAATGTTTCATTTAGTTTAGCAATACCCACCACAGGAACTGCAGGCAACCATCGTATCACAATTCTTTTCAATGCGGACAGTCTACCGGAGTTGCTCAGTCACAACAATGAAGTTCATTTTTCATTTTCCGTGACTCCCGATCAAACGCCTCCTTTGCTATTTGTTACTTTTGATGGTCGCATCATCACCAATGGAGAAGAAACATCTGCATCTCCGGTAATCAGAATTACACTTCATGACGAAAATCCTTTCCTCATTATGACCGACACAACGGGCCTATGGGTATATTTGAAAGAAGACTGCCTGCAATGTTCCGAAAAGAGAATCGGGTTGCAAGATGCAGTCGTTCAATCAGGTCTACCCAATCAGCTCAGCATTACGCTTAACAAGCTTCCTGTTTTAACTCCAGGCAATTATGTATTGAGAGTAACAGGGCGCGACCGTAGTAACAACAGAACACCTGAATACCATATCCGCTTTAAAGTTTCAGAAACAGCACTTGTCAAATCAGTACTGATCGCTCCCAATCCTTCGCATACTTATTTCCGCTTTCAGGTCACAAGTCTGGGATCTCTTCCAGCCCAACAAATGAATATCACTATCTCGGATATTTACGGCAGAATTATTGCCCAACAACTCCATTTGCTTCATTCCGGTATCAGTGAAATGATCTGGGAACCGGCAGATTTACCGTCCGGAATTTATTTTTATAAGCTGGAGATATCTTCCGGGAAAACAGCTATTTCATTTGCACCTGATGTGAACCGGAGCGGCAAACTCATCCTCATGCGATAAAGATCATTTTCTTTCCGTAAATCTTCTTATTTTTGTCCATTACAAATAATAATTCAAGTCCTTGAAAGAATACGGCAGCAACGTCCAGAAACTCACCGAACATATCGTTAAGATAGAAGATCGGACAAAACGCACGCTTTACGCACATATTTTGGTAGAGCTCATGCGTCAAATACACCCAAACATGAGAGACAATCAGGATTATACCAACAAGCTTTGGGATGACCTGTACATTATATCAGGGTTTGAACTGGATGTAGACAGCCCATTTCCTCCTCCTTCGAAGGAGTCGTTGGGAAAAAAACCACTTACTGTCGGATACAATCAGCACAACCTGATCTACCGTCACTACGGAAGAAATATTGACCTTTTACTGGAAAAAGCTGTAAATACAGAAAACGAAGAAGACAGACTTGCATTTGTTTCCTACATTTTCCGACTCATGCGCTCTTTCTTTAATACATGGAATAAAGATAATCCGGAAGATCACGTATTGCTGGGACAGCTCGATCAGCTTGCTAAGGGTAAACTGAAAGAAGAGATTGATTATATCCGCAAAAATGGTCCTGTTGATGCATCTCCAAAAGACCGTAACAGCAGTCAGGAACGCAATAGAGGAAACCATCAGGGGAGCTTCAAGGCGCAGCCAAATCATAATCAGGACCGGCAAAACCAGAATAACAATCGTAACCGACCAAATAACAATAAGTTCTCAGGCCGGAACAACAACAATAATAACAACCGGAATAACAACAATAATAATAATCGTAGAAAACCAGGTATCTGATCCTTTCTTCATACTCCGGTCTGGTGATTATAATTCAATAGATTCTAACCTATGGCGGTAAATACCGTCTCTAAAACTTTGCAGCCTTAGCGCTGCCAGATATACAAATGGCCTCATTTAAAATTACCGGTGACCGTCGCCTTAAAGGTGAAATTGTGCCACAAGGCGCCAAAAACGAAGCATTGCAGATTATTTGTGCTGTATTGCTGACCAAAGAACCGGTTACAATTCATAACATTCCAAACATCCGTGACGTCAATCAGCTGATTGATCTGCTGGGTGATTTGGGGGTGAGACGTACCCGTCTGAGCGAATCATCCATTCGTTTCGAGGCAGATGATATTAACCTTGAGTACCTGGAATCGGATTCTTTTCGTCAGAAAGCCGCGGCACTGAGAGGTTCTGTGATGCTACTCGGACCGATGCTTGCGCGTTTCCGCAAAGGACGTATTCCTCGTCCGGGCGGTGATAAAATCGGTCGTCGTCGTTTGGACACGCACTTCCTTGGTTTCGAGAAACTGGGTGCGCAATTCAGCTACGATGGAGAAGACGGAGGTTTTTACAAAGTAGATGCAGCCAATCTGAAAGGTGCGTTCATGCTGCTGGATGAAGCTTCTGTAACGGGAACAGCCAACGTATTGATGGCAGCTGTGATGGCAGAAGGAACGACTACTATCTACAACGCTGCCTGCGAACCTTATCTTCAGCAACTATGCAAAATGCTGAACAGGATGGGTGCGAAAATTTCAGGTATATCGTCCAACCTGCTTACGGTAGAAGGCGTCAATCAACTTTCGGGAACGGAACATACGATGCTTCCTGATATGATTGAAATCGGCAGCTTCATTGGTTTGGCTGCTATGACGCAATCAGAGATTACGATTAAGAATTGCCAGATCCCCCAGCTTGGAATTATACCGGATGTATTCCAGAAACTTGGAATTCAAATGGAGTTCAGAGGTGACGATATTTTTGTACCTGCTCAGGAACGCTACCGTATCGAAAATTACATGGATGGCTCTACACTTACTGTAGCAGATGCACCATGGCCTGGTTTTACGCCAGACTTGCTGAGTATCGTTCTGGTGACAGCCATTCAGGCACAAGGAACCGTTCTGATTCACCAGAAAATGTTCGAAAGCCGTTTGTTCTTTGTCGATAAACTCATTGAAATGGGTGCTCAGATTATCCTTTGCGACCCGCACCGTGCAACCGTAATCGGCCATAACCGTGATACGCAACTCAGAGGAATTCGTATGACATCTCCTGATATTCGTGCGGGTGTAGCGCTTCTCATGGCGGCACTTTCTGCAAAAGGTATCAGTATCATTGATAACATCGAACAGATTGACCGCGGATATCAGAATATTGATACCCGTCTTAATGCCATCGGAGCAGAAATCGTTCGTCTATAATTATAATCAAGACATAAAAAATGGGAAGCTACTATTGCAGTCGCTTCCCATTTTTGTTTTTTGACCAGTTTCAGAATTACTTTTTCTTACCGTAAGTACAGGCACTGTTATCAGCCTTCACATAGTAGGACTTATAATTACTAGCTTTCGGGTCCATACATCCTTTTAAATTTAGTAGCTCTACTTTACGAAACTCAACAGGATGACTTTCACTTTGCAGCGAGATTGTACCATGATCAAGCAACTTGCCATCCACAAGCAAAGAGGCGTCGTGCCCACTTACGTTACCTCCGCCATATTGTGGCTTATTGTATTCCAGCACCATTTCACCATTTGCAAAATGCTGGATCAATGAATCACCTAACACCAATACCTCTGCACGCACCCACTGATCTCCATTGTAAGTCTGAGATTTTGAATTGATGCAGTGCGGCGTAAACAGCTTTCCATTCATTTCTACATTCGTTCCAGGCGTACAAAGGTTGCAGGTAGTTCTTTTTTTACCATCCCCTCCAAGTAACTGTACCTCGATAGAAGCAGGAAAATCCTGGTCTTTCCCCATAGTTGCAGCTGGTTGACCATGTATCATAATTCCGCTGTTACGCCACGCCCAGCCTTCTCCTTTCGGAGCTTGCTCACCTACGAAACGATATTCGACAGCGATGCGATAATAGGAGAATTCCTCCTTATAGAACAAGTGACCATATTTCTGTTTGAAATCGTCGTATCCATCATAGCGTACTGCGAGTTTTCCATCTTCCACTCTGAACGTATTTCCGAAGTTATCATTCAGATCGTTACCGCGGATTTTCACATCCCAGCCATCCAGATTCTTGCCGTTAAACAATTGTTTCCATTCTTGCTTATCACTCTTTTTTTGAGCGAAGGCGAGCATACTGAGCAGACACAAAATAGCGGTCAGGTTCAATCTCATAGGTTAAATTTTAAAAGTATAATGTTTGAGTAAAACTTATATCAGCAAAAAATCACGTCATACTATATTTCAACGCCATTTTTAGCATGTAAATATACAACCTGTTAATCAGAATAGCAGATCATAAACTGTAACCGGAAATCTATTTACTACCAATATATACCCATTTCGTCCGGACACAGCCTAATAATGTCTATGGCAAAGTATTTTACATTAGTTTTACCAGTCAAAGAATCTTATTCCCATGTCAAAAAATAAAATTGCTCTATTCTGGTTTCGGCGCGATCTCAGGCTCCATGACAACGCAGGCCTCTATCATGCCTTACGTTCAGGATATCCGGTATTGCCTCTTTTTATATTTGACAAAAAAATCCTGGATGCACTCGAAAACAAACATGACCGGCGCGTTAACTTCATTCACCAGACTATTTCTGAGCTGCAGGGAGCTTTTAATGAGCTGGGATCAGGAATGCTAGTCGAATATGGAACACCACAGACGGTATGGGATAAGATACTGAATGAATATGAGATTGCCGAAGTTTATACCAATCATGACTATGAACCTTACGCTACTGAGCGTGATGGTGCTTTAGGTGAAATTTTTGCCAAAAAGGAAATCCTTTTCAAAACGTTTAAGGATCAGGTAATTTTTGAAAAAAATGAGATTCTGACAGGGCAAAATACCCCTTATACAGTTTTCACTCCATATAGCAGAGCATGGAAAGCAAAAGCAAATGAATTTTTTCTCTCGTCTTACCCGACGAAAAAGTATTTTAAAAACTTCCTGCAGAAGAAAATTACGGCAGTACCTTCTCTCAAAGAAATGGGCTTCAACATTACTGATGAGCCGGCTCCGTCTTCAACTGTACGAAAAGAATTACTTGAAAAATATGAAGACCAGCGTGACTACCCAGCTATCGAAGGCACTACACACATCGGCATACATTTGCGCTTTGGAACCGTAAGTATTCGTGAAATGGCACGAAAAGCTTATGAACATAGCGAAACCTGGTTGAACGAACTCATCTGGCGGGACTTTTACCATCAGATACTCTGGAACTTTCCGAAGGTGGGCAAGGGACAGGCATTTCGCGCAGAATACGATAATATTAAATGGCGCAACAACGAGAAGGAATTCAAAGCCTGGTGTGAAGGTAAAACAGGCTATCCTCTGGTGGACGCCGGCATGCATGAACTCAATGAAACCGGTTTCATGCATAACAGAGTCAGGATGGTGACGGCCAGTTTTCTGACCAAACATCTTCTGATCGACTGGCGCTGGGGAGAGGCTTATTTCGCGGAGAAACTTCTGGATTATGATCTGGCTGCGAACAATGGCGGATGGCAGTGGGCGGCAGGATCCGGTACAGATGCTGCTCCTTATTTCAGAATATTCAACCCAACATCCCAGGCAGAAAAATTCGATTCCAAAGGAGTCTATATCAAAAAATGGGTTCCTGAATTAAACAGTCTTGATTACCCGACTCCTATCGTTGAGCATAAGTTCGCCAGAGAGAGGTGTTTGAAGGCATATAAAACCGCTTTAAACAAAGATTGAGAGATGCTTATTTCTCTCAATCCCAATATTAATCATGTTACTTCCCTCCTACTACGACTTCCAGCATATCGGCCGGATTAAGATAGGCTTTAGCCATTTTCATGATATCTTCACTGGTCGTAGCATGTATCTGATCAATGTATTGATTAAAGAAATCCGCAGGCAGCCCATCCAGTAATAATATCTTACGTCTGTCGGCAACTTCAAAGGCTGTATTCAGAGATCCTGCAAATTCTCCTGACATAAAGTTCTTTACAGTCTGAAGTTCTTCTGCACCAACAGGTTCAGTCTGAAGTAATGTAATTTCCTTTTTTATTTCATCGATGGTTTGTTGCGTGAACTCTTTTTTCACGTCAGTCCCGATCATAAAATAGCCATCATTACGAAGCGTTACCAAATGAGATGATATTCCATAGGTAAGCCCCTTTTCTTCACGAATATTCTTCATGAGCCGAGAGCCGAAATATCCACCCAGGATTTCATTGGTAACCAGCATTTTGAAATAATCAGGATGATGACGAGTGAATAACCGGCGGCCGATCCGTATACTCGACTGCAAACCATCTGCTTTTTCTAGCAATACCGCTCTGCCCTGATAGTTTTCTTCTCCACCACGCAACGCAACAGACGGTTCATTAAAACTGGTATTAATACCAAGATGCTCCCTCACTGCCGCAATATCTGCATCATTTACTTGCCCCGCCAGTATGACTGTATGTTTACCATTTTTCACAAACTTGCTATAATGATCGATAATATCCTGCTGTTGCAACGATTCAATAGCATCTTCATTCTGACTTTGCCCGTAGGGATGTTTGTTACCATAAAGCCCTTCTCTGAAAGCAACTGTAGCCAGATAAGAAGTCTTTTCCTTGTTCACCCTCAGATTCTGAAGTGTGATGTTTCGCAATTTCTCCAGCTCCTTCTCCGGGAAAACGGCATGCTGCATCATTTCCTGCACCAGAGGCAAAACTTCCGGCAAGAACTTTGACAAGCAATATACTGTAATCCCTACACGATCAGCAGTATGCGTAAAGTCTGTAAATGCTCCTATACGGTCAAATGCCTCACTGATTTCCGAAGACGAATACTTAACCGTTCCTTCCGCAAGCATCTTGATTGAGAAAGAAGATGCACCCGCTACGTGCTCTTGCCAGCTTCCGGCTTCAAAAATACACTCCAGCCTTACCACAGGTTGTTCACCAATATTGATGACGTGTAACTGAATACCATTATCCAGAAGCTGAGTCTGGGTTTCGGGCAAATGTATTGATTTGATAACTTTAAAAGCGGGAGCAATGGTTCGGTCTAGAGGCATAACTGATTAAATCAAAAAAGCGAATGGTGTTGCAATAACGCCATTCGCTTCCATATTTTTACTAATACTATATCTTAGTTTTCGTCACTCAAATCAAGTTTCTCAGCTTTGTTCAGATAAAGTCCAAGAGAGATACGAAGTGTTTGTGCAAGCGGGCTGTTTTGTGCAACAGGGAACATATATGCGAAGTCTACAGCATAACGGTCTGCGAAACGGATACCAGCACCTGCTGTGAAGAATTTACGACCACTTTTATTTTTGTTTTCTCCGAAGTATCCACCACGAATTGCAAAAATATCATTGTACCAGTACTCAGCACCCACAGCAATCGCTACTTCCTGAACTTCTTCACGGAATCCGCCAGGAGCATCAGAGAATGAACCGAATGCAGCGCCTAGAGAACCTTTACTTGTGTTGATTCTTGTTACGCCATCAGGAGTAGGAACCATCAGTTTACTCAAATCGGCAATAACATTAAATTTATTACGACCGTCAGCAGAGAATGTAAGTCCGCCACCTACTTTCAAAGTTGTAGGTATGTAGTTTTCTGTTTCTGTACCTGCACCATAGTTGATTTTACCACCCAGGTTAGAAAGCACAGCGCCAAGAGACCAGGTAAACTCACCTCCTGTATCTTCATTTCTTAATTCCTTTCTATAGAATGCACTGATGTCACCGGCAGCAGTGCGGGCCGTTTTAAGAGATACACCATTGATAACGGCGTTTCCAGCCAGGTTAGAAGAGATATATTTCAAAGTCAAACCAAGCGAGAAGTTCTTGCTCAATTGACGTGAATAAGTACCGTTTAAAGCAAATTCTCTTGAAGAGAAATAACCAAGACTATTACCAACAGCATCACGAAGGTCAAGCTCTCCGTTGTTGAAATAGTTGATCGAAGCAGCAACAGCCTGTTTGTCTCCGATTTTTTTGTAAGCTGATAAGTAACCCAGCCACATATCGTCAACAACGTTTCTTAACCAGGGAGTGTACGAAGCAGTAACTCCGAAATCTTTTGAATTGTACGGAAGCTTGGCAGCATTCCAATACGTTGAGTTGGCGTCAGGACTCAATGCTACCCCTGCTTCACCCATTGCAGCACTTCTTGCATCAGGGGCAAATGTTAAAAAGGATAGTGGAGAGTGTGGGATTCTTAGTGTGTCTGACTGGGCTTTTAAAACCCCGCTTGTTAATACTAGTAATGAGGATAAACTTAGAAAAAAAAGTCTCATAGAAATTGGATTTGCGATAGGAAGTGCCTTGTGTCAGCTTCTTTATAGGGTCAAAAGTACAATGAAAGATAATTAATCGTAAAATAAATAATAAGTTTTATTAAATCTATGGAGAACGGAAGATCCTGCCGCCCCGTTTATCCACCGAGTTGTCTTTCAGTGATCTGACTTCAATTGAATACATATATGCTGTCAATTTTTGTAAAAAACCATCCAGGCTCGTATTCATCAGTGACTGAAGGATACGCTGTTCTCCTGAATAATATCGCCAATTAAGTTCTCCCAATTTCTGCCCGTTCTGCGTAAATAACCTGAAAAAAATTTCAATATCTTCATCAGGTCTGTTATGCGAAAGTTCAAAAGATAAATCCTTTTGAAATGGATTAGGAAAAACCTTTAGCTCCTGCAATTTGATGCCATCAGAAGCTCGCACCTGAAAACCGAACGCTATTTCCGATGAGTTAGTATATATGTCCCATACTTTTATCTTTATCTGATACGAACCTGGTGCAAGATTTTCAAATGGGTAAGTAATACTTCCTGATTGGTAACTGTCAAGATCGGCTACGTAATAATCATTTAATGTCAGCACCAATGTATCATTGACAGTAAGTGTAATATCATGTCCTATTCCTGCTCTGGATACATTTATTCCGCTTTCATCACTTAATTTTACTTTTAATACGGAAGAACTACCCACTACGTCACCAGATCTGAACATTTCGTCATTAAGCCATGCTTCAATCTTAGGTGGAGTCTGATCAATATTCATAGCCGCACTTCCGCCAGTGACAATGCTTAGCTGACTTCCCGCATCAGAAAGGCCGTCATGCTGAGAAGCATATACATTCACTTTTCCTAAACCAATACGGTAGTCCATATCTTTTGGCATATTGAATGCACAGGTTAATCTTCCGTTACGAACGGTAACATCTCCTTCAAAAAGCTTACTTCTGAATTCACTGTAGTTTTCAGGATCATCCTGATTACCCAATGTTCTGAAAGTGATTTCCTTGTCATAAATCACAACCCGTGCGACGCCATTGAAGTTACTATCTGTTTGCTTTGTTTCTACATCAAAAACTTCCATTTCTAAACTCACCTTGTCCAATGCACGCAATGTATCCGGTGCAGTTTTAAACCGGATTTTCTTTTTTGCTACCGCCAGTTGCATTGAGGGATCGCCCAGAAGTGTAAAATTCCTGTTTAGGACTTCGAATAGACCATTATTTTTTGTACCCCTGAATATCGAACCAATTTTTGTTGACGGGACGGATGCGTTCAGCGCATCATAAAATGATTTATTGATCCTGAAATTTGTGCTGGAGTATACCGGTCGGGTTGTACTGATTGCACCAATTGCGCCTCCCCGTGGACTGAGCACCATTAATTCGGCTCCGGACACCACGGAAGGATCATCGTACCGGCCAAAATCACAGGTTGCTGTTAAGAGTAAAGGTAAATTGTCCATACCCCGTACCGACTGCATATCACCAATTGTGAGTACCTGCTCCTCAGCCCAGCCACTGGTACCGCCATGACCTGTATAATTTAGTACAAGTACACCTTCATTAATGTTTCTACGTATTTGCTCATTTACAGCTGGCACCCGCTGTCCCAATTCGCTTACCGATTGAGGATAAGCATCCAGGAATATTCTCGAAGTAAAAAACGAACCTGATGACATGCTTGCAAGTGAGTCTGCATCCCGTTGATGTATATTCCCATCACCATCATCCGCCACAAATGCGATTTTATTCCTCCACAAACCTTTTCCATATGTATCCGAACCATACCTGATCAGTTTGTCAACCACGGTTTGTGCTTCTGAAACTGACTTAACCGGCAACCGGCCCACACCTATATCCAAACTATGGTTACCTGCACCGCTTTCAATCCATTCACCTTCATTGGCTTCCATAAAACCAAAATAATCATCGGAAGAATAGGTATATACCGGATCTAAGGATTCTCTGCTTTCATATACGGGAATCAGATTTTGCTGGGTAGATGCAGACTGGCTTTTCAGTATATTACGATAATCGTAAGATGCATCTCCGAACAGAAGCAGGTATTTGAGCTTACCTTTCTCTTTGTCGTAAAGTTTTTTGGCAAAATCGCGGATAGCAGACACATCCGGTTTGCCTGACGAATATTCGTTGTAAATCTCCTGAAGTGTAACTACAAGTGTGGCCAGCCCATTATTTTCTTCACGGAAAGATGCCAATTGCAGCGCCTGTTTTTTCCAGGCTTCTCCGGTAACAATCAGTAAATCCGGAGCTGCAGACTGAGCAAGAACCTGCGGCGGTACATTTTGCCAGGAGTCGGGAACATAAGCCTGCGCCGGACTAAAACCAGTTAATCTTCTGTAAGTCCTACCTTTTGAAACCGAAACCTCTGCGTTGGTTAGCGGAAGTAAAGCAGGTTCCAGCTTATTTGTAATATCCCACACTAAAAAGTCAGCTGGAATATTTTTGAATTGATAAGTAACCGTATCCTGCGCATCAGGGAAGAAGTGATACACCTGTTGTTGTGTATATCCTGCAAGTTCCCGTTGTGTTTGTATGGCCAGATAATTGAGATATCCCAGTGCAGAGGACTGTCCGTTTCTATCGTAGCTTACGCCCAAAGTAACGGTTGAGCTATTCACAGCTGCTGTAGCCTTATAACCCGCATCGCTTCGCTGCCCTTTAATATCGTACGTACCAGCGCCCACAGCTCTCACCTGACTTTCTCCAAGTAGTTGCCCGTTGACCTGCCATAAAAATTTGGTGGCAACTTGTGCAGCACCGAGCGCCGAACCTGAAAAATACATATCAGAACCAGGTATTACACCTGGTAACGAAGTCTGTACTGAAAATGGAGCCGAACCTGAAATATACTCTCCCCACCATTCCCGTCCGGATTTCAGGAGATTTACAAGTTCACTTTCATGAAACCAATAGTCAGAGAAACCGGACACAATACTTCCGGTCTTTCCGGCAACAATAAGCGGTGAGTTTTTGACCCGCAACCCATTTTCTGCACCTATTGATAAGTAATAGAAAGTAGTATCCGAATAATAATTGATCTGATGACGAAGTCGGCGTGCAGCAGTATCCTGTGTAATGACATGTGGCCCTTCAGCATAAAAGAAAATTCCATCTCCTGCATCGAACCTTCCATCCTCTCCTCCCTGAATCCATATTGCGTTTTCCAGCGGTCCATTGGGACGATATTCTGAGTTCTTTTGAGGAAGCATGGAGCCACCATTGCCAAACAGCCGGATTTGGTCAGGATTTATCCCGGTCAAATCCACGCCCATTTTTCTCAGGAAACCCTGATCGATTTTGTGGACACCAGTTTGGGTAATACCGATTTTAAATACCTGTCCTGATGGAAAAAGTGCTGTCGGTTGGGCATAGGCTTTCGTCATGAAAACGACATGAGCCAAAATACACCATAACGAAAGAATTCTTACTATGTCAGCATGCTTCAACCAGCGCATGGGCAGGAATTGTATAACGTCTTTGGGAAACTTTATCAATGCAGAGTACACGCGTACGGCGCACCTCTCCTTTGATGAACAATCTATTTTGAAAAACGAAGTCGGCGCCATCGGCGAGGTGAATCAGTGCCGTTTTATTTAAAGTAATGGATGGGTCGTCATGTTTTTTTAATGCATTATACAAATCCTGATCTGCACCGGTAGAGGCTTTGGGACTTACTGCATATTTTAACAAAGGAACCAATACATCAGACGGAAAAATACCCTCATTCATTACCGGCAAGAGAAGTGCTCTGAACTCCCTCTTCCATTCGACCCCGTGAGGTGCAATTCTGTTGCGGGAAGTACTTTTATATTTTTTATACACAATGTAGTGTGCAACCTCGTGGAGATAAGTAATCAGGAAATTGTAGGCGTTCAGATTTACATTGACTGTAATACGTGGCCTGAATCCTCTTTTTATAGTAAAATCTCCAAGTCTTGTTCTACGTGGACGAGCAAGAAAAAAATCAAAGTCGCTGTTTTCAAACAGATGTTGACACCAGGCAACGGAGGCCTTGGGAACATAAGATTCAAAAGTTACGCTATGTTTCATTTTTAAATAAAAACAGAAAAGCCCTATTTTCATAGGGCTTTTCAAAACTTTTACAAGTCTCTGGTGAATTACTTCACAGCAGCAGTATCAACTGCAGCAGTATCAGCAGCAACAGTATCAACAGCGATTGTATCAACTGGAGTTTCAACAGTTACAGCAGTAGTATCAGCAGATTCTTCAGCTGGCTTGCTTGTGCAAGAAGCGAAAGCTACCATCCCGGCAACAAACGCAAGAGCAAATATTTTTTTCATTTCTTGGGTGTAATTAAGGTTCGATGCAAAGGTAATATGATAGATATCAATAATCCCAACTTTTTGGATTGTATTTTTCTAAGAACTTAAAATTTCCTTAGAAATTACCTCAAACCCTTTAATAAGTACAATATATTCTTCTATATCTCTCCTAAGCTTTCAACAATTGACTATTGAAAGTCTTTACGCTCGCAGCAATTTCCGGAAGAAGTTCGGGATTTTGTTCTATTCCATTACCTACCACCACCACATCTGCTCCCGCTTCCAGTGCGGCAAAAGCTTTTTCGTAGGAATCGATACCTCCACCAACGATGATAGGCGTAGTAACCGTCTGCCGCACAGCGGCAATTACAGGACCAGGGACAGGATATTCCGCCCCGCTACCAGCATCCAGAAATATGTTACGCAATCCAAGCATTTCACCGGCAAGTGCAGTACATGCGGCAATTCCCGGCTTATTACGTGGAATAGGTGTAGTATTACTGATATATGAAACCGTGGTCATACGCCCACTTTCTATCAGCATATAACCTGTAGGTAATATTTCTATTCCGCTTTGTCTTAATAATGGAGCTGCAACAACCTGCTGGCCGATCAAAAAATCAGGATTTCTTCCCGAAATCAGTGATAAAAACAGGATGGCATCTGCTGAGGAATCAATATGAAGGCTGCTTCCCGGAAACAGAATAGCAGGAATATTGGTATGATCGTGGATGGCTGCAACAAGTTCCCTGATCGAATAATCAGTAATGAGGCTTCCGCCTACGAAAAAAAAGTCTACACCATGTTGCTCCGCAGATTTCAGAAATGCGGGAAATGTGTCGAAATTAACTTTATCAGGATCAATAAGTACAGCAAATGACTTTATTTTGTCAACACTTCTTACTGAAAGAAGTTCTGCAATTTTATGATTCGCTGCTTTCATTCGATTTACGGTCATCTGCAATATAATTCTTAAGCTTATTTCGCGCCCATCCCATTGCCAGTGTCCAGGCTAAGCTTTGAACGGCACTCACCACCGTATTTTGACTTTTATACTTTATCTTTTTAACCTCCGGTTCCGGTTCGGCTAGCTTAACGACTTTCTTTTTCTTACCTGTATCGGGCAGTAAAGCATTCAGCACCAAAAAAGTGGTAGTAACAACCCCACCTATAATCAATGCCTGTTTTCCGTATTCTTTGGCATCCGTTTTCAGGTCATCCCATTGGCCTTCCAGCTTTTCGCGATAAACACTCGCGTCATGCATCAGCACCTGCAATTCTTCATCTGTATCAGACGAAAAGGGTCTTGACAGTTTTATCGACGAATCTGGCAATTGACTCATTTTTACTCCTGTTTAAGTGTGCCCGTAGCGAACCTTATAGGCCCCAAAAATAACAATTTACGGGAAATTTATTTAAAAAATGGCACTTCCAAAGCATTAATCCTGTCTGGCGCTCACAAACTTCACTATGAATTTGCGGATTGCTCCGATCAGTTTTTCTTTAAAAACAAGCCATAAAACAAGCTGAAGCACAAAAAAACCAAGTAGAATTACATATCCCAGGTAATCGCTTTCCAACCATTTATTCAGGAATGTTCCTAGTAAAATTACAAGCAGTATCAGAATAACAAGTGCAATACATACCAGTACCCCTCCATACAATGCTGTTACAACCGTACGCTCTACTTTATCTCTGATCTCGATTTTAAATAAATCGATTCGGGTTTCAAAATACTTGAAGAGCGTATCTTTTATTTCTTCGAGTTGACTTATCATGTCCTGTAGTTTTCAATTCATGTGTAATTTCCTTCAATCTCCGACTGACTTTCGATTAACACTAATCTAAAAACATACCAAGGATACCGGATACAACTGAAACTACCAGACCAAAAAGCAAAGCAGGAATAAACCCGTCGACCGAGAAGCCCTGGACAAGATATTCAGCAAAAAAGATAATAAATACGTTGATAACGAAATAGAACAGCCCAAGTGTCAGAATTGTGATCGGAAGAGCAAGAATCTGTAATACGGGCTTCAGAAATGTATTCAATATACCCAATACAATGGCCAGGATAATGGCAGTGGTTGTATCCACAACCTGCACACCGGGAATAATATTGGCAGCAACAAGTATTGCTAATGTACTGATTAGCAGACGTATTATTAACTTCATATTCTTTATGGTTTTAAGAGTGTCTGCTACGAAGTACGCTAATTACATCATCTAAGTCAATGTTTTTTTGCTCTAAAAGGACTAGCAAGTGAAAGAGCATGTCCGAAACTTCATTTTTAAACAGATCGTCATCGTTATCCTTCGCTTCAATTACGACTTCAATTGCTTCCTCACCTACTTTCTGAGCTATTTTATTGATACCACTCTTGAAAAGGCTGCTTGTATAAGACGATTCTGAAGGATTTAACTTCCTTTCACGGATCACCTGCTTTTGCAGATAATTAAGGAAAGCCGCTTCCCCGATTCGTGAATCCTGGCCAATTTTTTCCCCAAAGCAAGTGTCGTCTCCGGTATGGCATGTAGGTCCTGCCGGAGTAGCTTTGATCAGGATCGTATCTTTATCGCAATCCACCAAGATATCCTTCACAAACAGGAAGTTATTCGACGTTTCCCCTTTTGTCCAAAGGCGTTGTTTACTACGGCTGTAAAAAGTGACAGTGCCTTCCTCCTGTGTTTTTGTCAATGCTTCGGCATTCATATAACCCAGCATTAATACTTTACCCGAATGATCATCCTGGATAATCGCAGGGATGAGTCCGTCAGCAGATTTAGAAAAATCTGGTGTGTCAATTATATCTTCAGTTTTAAAATCGCTCATTTTTTGTGTTTGTAAGAAGTCCCGGTTCTAAAATTTTGCCTTAAATCTACAAAATCCTGACTGGCAGATTTTTACCCGCCAGATATTGTTTTAAATCAGGTATATCAATTTCCCTGAAATGGAAAATACTTGCTGCCAGACCGGCATCCGCTTTCCCCGTTGTAAATACATCGTAAAAATGCTCCATTGTTCCGGCTCCTCCTGAAGCAATCACAGGAATATTTGCTGCTCCCGAAATCTGAGCTGTAAGTTCCAGTGCAAACCCGTTCTTGGTCCCGTCCGCATCCATAGATGTCAAAAGGATTTCACCTGCACCGCGTTCTTCCACTTCCTTTGCCCAGGCCAGCGTTTGTATTTCGGTTGGTTTTCGTCCTCCGTGTGTATGCACAATATGCTGCATTCCATTGGAAGTCTCCACATACCTTGTATCAATTGCGACGACAATACACTGACTACCAAATTCAAGTGAAAGCTCATTGATCAGGTCAGGATTACGTACAGCGGCCGAGTTAATAGAAACTTTGTCAGCACCTGCGTGCAAAAGCGCCGATACATCTGCAATGGATGAAATCCCGCCGCCCACTGTAAAAGGAATATTGATCGTTTGAGCAACCCTTCTTACCAGATCAATAAAAGTAGAGCGCCCCTCTACTGTCGCAGTAATATCCAGATATACCAGTTCGTCGGCTCCCTGAGCTGCGTACATCGCGCCAAGTTCAACAGCGTCCCCGGCGTCACGAAGATTGACAAAATTAACTCCCTTCACAGTCCGCCCTTCTTTTACATCCAGACAAGGGATAATGCGTTTTGTAAGCATTTTTATTCTGAGGTTAGCAATACTGCTGATAAACAGCTTTCAGGTATATCTAATAAAGAGCCGATATGCATCAGGCTACAAATTTCTTTAAATCCTGGAGTGTGATCCGATTCTCGTAAATCGCCTTTCCGATGATCACGCCATATATATTCATTTCAGCCAGCTTTTCTACATCACCCATACCACTTACTCCGCCACTTGCGATAATTTTCAGGTCCGGACATTTATCCTGCAAGTTTTTATACAGATCAAAAGAAGGCCCTTGCAAAAGTCCGTCTTTGGCCACGTCTGTACTGATCGTATATTTTACCCCCAGCTCCACGTATTGCTCAACAAAATCATAGACCCACAGTTGCGTTCCTTCTTCCCAACCACTCACAGCAACCTTTTCATTCTTGGCATCAGCTCCCAAAATGATCTTTTCTCCTCCATATACCGACAACCACTCCTTGAACAAATCCGGTTGTTTCACAGCAATACTTCCACCAGTTACCTGCTTTGCTCCACTATCGAATACAATACGTATGTCTTCTTCCGACTGTACACCTCCACCAAAATCAATATGTAAACTGGTTTTTGAAGCAATTTTTTCCAACACTTTCCAGTTGATCACCTTCTTGGCCTTTGCCCCGTCAAGATCTACAAGATGTAATCTTTTAAGACCGGCATCTTCAAATTCCAGTGCTACTTCAAGCGGATTTTCATTATATATTGTTTTCTTTCCATAATCCCCCTGGGTCAGCCTTACGCATTTCCCTTCGATCATGTCGATAGCAGGTATAATTTCGATCATATTGTTCCGGCAAATGGTACCGGGTTTAGAAGTATATAGTCTGTCAGACCAAATTAGATTTTTAGAAAATTCTCGATAATCCGTTGCCCTGCATTGCCACTGATCTCGCAGTGAAACTGAGCTGCATAGAAATTATCCTTATGTAACATGGCACTGAAAGGCAGAACGTAGTCACAGCTGGCCACTGTATAGTCGCATATTCCTGCTGCATAGCTATGTACAAAATACATATAGGTCTGGTCAGCTAATCCTTCAGTCAAAGCTCCCTTATAATCTGAGATATTGTTCCATCCCATATGTGGCACTTTGAAGCCGGGCGTAGCGGGAAAACGTTTCACGTCCACGTCGAAAATACCCATACATGTTGTATCGTTCTCCTCCGAAAACCGGCACATCAGCTGCATACCCACACAGGTCCCAAAAACCGGTTGCTTTAAGGAGGGAATAATTTTATCCAACCCTGTTTTTCTCAGATAAGCCATTGTTGTACTGGCTTCACCTACTCCCGGAAAAATCACTTTGTCGGCCGAGCGTATTTCAGACTCATCATCCGTGTAAATGTAACTGGCTCCTATACGGTCAAGCGCGTACATCACCGACTGTACATTTCCCGCGTTGTATTTAATTATTACAGTTTTCATGTTAGAAAATGGACGACAAAAAGAGGTATTCACCATGCAATCCGGCAGCACCTCTGACGAATGTTAACAAAAAAAGCCCGATTTTTAAAAATCGGGCTTCTGGGATACTATGTATTCAACCTTATTACAACACTACTTGCAAAAACATATCATCCAAGACGTCCGAAAGCCATATGGCTATGATGAGATTGATGATGTGTTTTAGCTATTATCATGAGGCAAATGTATACATTTTTTGACTCAGATTAAAGCCGTTTACTTAAATATAATATTAAAATTTCGTTAGAATGTATAAGCGCATTCTCTTATGTGGTGTAAGTATGCACATAAGAAAACACCTGAAAAGTATCCTAACCATCCTTCTGATGTGTAAATTGCATTCATGATCGTTACAAACTGAAGTAAGCTTTGTTTTTTATTAATATGTAAGTGCGCCGATCACAGCGACCTAATACTCATACTATGAAATTATCCATAAAGCCGTTCATTTTTTTCATTACAGCCTTGACAACCATCGATTCTTCTGCACAGTCTGCCGACCAGGCAAAACGTCTTTTTGATGCACACAAAAATTACAAGGAAGCCACATTGACGCAGCGCCGCTTTAAACAAAAGGATATACTTCCATTGATTGAAAAGAGAAAAAGCAATTCCCTGTACAGTGTAGAAAGCGCAGGGCAATCCTTTGAAGGCAGAAATATTCAGATGCTTAAGTTGGGGAAAGGTTCTAAAAAAGTACTTCTCTGGACCCAGATGCATGGAGACGAACCAACCGCCACCATGGCAAGCTTTGATATGTTCAATTTTTTTGAAGGCAAAAATGATGGATTTGATGCTTTGCGCAAAAAGATTCTGGATAATACAACCCTGTATTTTGTCCCTATGCTGAACCCTGACGGAGCTGAACGCTACCAGCGCCGAACTATGCAAGGCATTGATATGAACAGAGATGCTGCCGCCAGACAAACACCCGAAGCACAAATATTAAAAGGATTGGTAGATAAACTGAAGCCGGACTATGGCTTTAACCTCCACGACCAGAGTCCGCGCTACTCTGCAGGACGTAGTGCAAAAGTCGCAACGATCTCTTTCCTAGCTACATCCTATGATTACGAATTATCAATCAATCCGGTGCGTGAGCGCTCTATGCAGCTTATTGTAGGAATGAATAAAATCCTGCAAAAGTATATTCCCGGCCAGGTAGCGCGTTACAGCGACGACCACGAACCACGCGGATTCGGAGACAATGTTCAGAAATGGGGAACAACGCTGGTACTGATTGAATCGGGAGGATATGTGGGGGATCCTGAAAAACAATATATACGTCAGCTCAATTTCATGTCTATACTGTCGGCACTGGATGTAATCGCCGACAACTCTCTTACCAAAGAGAATCGCGACGATTATTACAAAATACCGGAAAACGGAAAATGGTTGTATGATTTGGTAGTACGTAACGCTACTGTGAAGCAAGCAGGCAAATCCTTTACTGCCGACTTGGGAATCAACCGCAATGAAGTGAGTTATTCCAACGCAAGCAAATTTTTTTACTACAGCAAGATTGAAGATTTCGGCGACCTGCATCCACAATTCGGCAGTCAGGAGCTGGATGCACAGGGCTTTACCATTGAAAAAGGAAAGGTATATCCCACAACCTATAAGAATGTCAGCGAAATCAGTAAGCTTAATGCGCTCAACCTTTTAAAGGAAGGCTACACTTATGTACGACTAACACCGGATAGCAATACAAGGTCACTGGGGCTCTACTTCACCACCTCCCCTCTTCATATTCTCCGGAACGGCCAGGCAGCTCCTTCCGGCACACCAGGCTTAGGCAATACAGCTACTTTTATCCTGAAAAAGGGAGGGAAAGTGAGGTATGCTATTATTAATGGATTTGTTTATGATCTGGATAATTTCAAAAGCGGAGAAGGGAATGGGATAATTGAATAGTACAAAAACCCTCAAATACGGCCTGACAAGCGTTTCAGGCCATATAAGGTACATATACTTTTAAGGACAAAAATATAAAGCACTGATTTTCAATAAAAAACATAGAACTTTAATAATCGATACGTAACATACAGTTAACATTGAGGTAATATTGGCAGTCTACTTTTGTGTCATCAAAATGACACCTTAAAAAAAGTATGCAAACCAGAATTACCACACTCCTCTTGTTTTTCCTCTCCGCGTCGTTTGCTTTTGCTCAGACGGGTACAATCCGCGGTTTTATCAAAGACGCAAAAACTAAAGATGCACTTATCGGTGCCACAGTTCTCGTAGAAGGAACTCAAATTGGTGCAGCTGCTGACGTTGACGGAAGTTTTAGCTTAGCTGCGGTACCATCAGGATCACACAAGATTATCATTTCATTTGTTTCCTACAAAACCAAGGAAATACCAAATGTCAGAGTAGAGTCCGGAAACATTACAGTAATTGATACTGAGATGGATGAAGAAGGAACTGCACTCCAGGAAGTAGTTGTACGGGGTGCTCGCGCAACCAACACAGAGGTAGCTGTTATCAGTGAAATAAAGCAACTTAAGCCAATTGCGGTAGGTATTTCAGCACAACAAATTCAGAAATCACAGGATCGTGATGCAGCTGCGGCAATTCGTCGTGTACCAGGTGTAAGCATTGTAGACAACCGCTTCGTGATGATTCGTGGACTAGGTTCACGATACAATGCGGTTTTGATTAATGATGTAATTACTCCTTCTTCGGAAGTAGATACCCGTTCATTCTCATTTGATCTTGTACCAAGCAATATCATTGACCGAATGATTGTTTACAAATCCGGATCTGCTGAATCGCCTGGTGACTTTGCAGGAGGTATTATCAAGATTTATACAAAACGTCGTCCTGACCAAAACTTCTTTGATGCGGCCGCAACCATAGGTTACCGTCAAAATACTACTCTACAGAGTGCCCAGACCCACACCAGAAGCGGCGCAAATTTCCTTGGACTTTGGGGAAAGGATCAGATGCGTTCAAGTGCATTCCCTACACGTTCAGCAGATTTCAACGTTCTGAATAATCAGGAAAGAGCTTCATTCGCAAGACTTTTCCCAAACAGTTGGGCATTGAAAGACATTAACATTGCTCCTGATATGCGTCTTGCATTCAACATGGGGAAACGTTTTAACATCGGTAATATCGATGTAAGTAACATCACAAACGTCAACTACTCGCTAACAAACCAACTTGCAGATGTAGATCTGAAACTTTACCAAAACGGTGTATTGGCGAACGAAATATTCGAAAAATATACAGACTCAAACTACCAACGTCAGTCAAGAATAGGCGTACTTCATAACTGGACACTACGCTTCAACCCGGATTTTACAATGGAATGGAAAACATTGTTTAATCAACTTGGAAATACTGAAACGGTAGTTCGTAACGGACAAAAAGTAGTTGACGGATACGATGCTCTTAGCTACTCTCAGAGATTTGAAAACAGAACGATTGTAACCACGCAGGTTTCAGGTGATCACAAGTTCGGAGAACTTACAAAATTGAACTGGATTACAGGATTCGGATACACGGGTCGTTGGGAACCTGATTGGAAAAGAATTCGCTTCCAACGCCTGACCGATGCGGTAGGGGCCGATGGACAACCTGCACCTTTCCAGGCTGTAACACCTAACGATCCAACAGCAAATGAAGTAGGTCACTTCTTCTCAAAATTGGGTGAACGCGTACTTACACTTTCTGTAAATGGTGAACATGCTTTTGGCAACCCTTCAGACCGTGAACCAAACCGTATCCGCTTCGGAGTTTACGGAGAAAGAAAGGATCGTGATTATGAGGCTCATTTCTACGGATACAATAATATCGGGAATGCAAGTGCAATATTGACACAAGGCATTGGCTCCATTTTTAATCCTGAAAATATAAACGGACAAACTGGGGGATTGACTATGAGAGATGGAACGCGAGATCTGGACTCGTACCAAGGTATCAACAATTATACAGCTGCGTACCTGAGCGGAGACTTGAATTTCGGCAGAAAAGCAGTTATGACAATTGGCTTTCGTGGAGAATACAACAATCAGCAACTTCACTCAGTAGTAGTTAATCAGAAAAGAGAGTTGGTAAACAACAAAATCTTTATCCCTCTTCCTTCTATCAACTTCACTTACAAAGTATCCGAAAAGCAGAATTTCAGACTTGCTTTCTCGTCGACGCTTAACCGTCCTGAGTTCCGCGAGCTTGCTCCTTACGCCTATTATGACTTCAACCTGCAGGCTGACATCAGAGGTAACACCACTTTGAAAACCGCAAAAATTCAGAACCTTGATGCGAAATGGGAGTTTTATCCAACTGCTAATGAGTTGATATCGGTAACAGGATTTTACAAACATTTTAAAAACCCGATTGAATCATTCCTTCTGCCAGTGGGTGGTAACGGACTTGCTTACACATTCATCAATGCAGGAACAGCACAGAACTATGGAGTTGAAATGGAAATCCGTAAAGGCTTTGCTAACTCTGTGAGTCCTTTCATCCAAAACCTTACGCTGGTTGGTAACGTATCTGTGATTAAGAGTACTGTAAATCTGGGAGATTTTGTACAGGGCCCTGACTTGGGTGGAGAAATTCAAAACTACGACCTGACTGGCTTAACAGACAAAAAACGTCCTATGGCTAACCAGTCTCCTTACTTGATCAATGCCGGAGTATATTATGCTGATCCGGTATCAGGATGGCAGTGGAACTTGCTTTATAACGTGTTTGGTCAGAGAATATTTGCAGTAGGAAACCAGAACAATCCAACTGTATATGAAACTCCAAGAAACGTAATTGATCTGAACATCAGCAAAAAAATCAAACAGAACCTGGAAATCAGATTAGGGATTCAGGATATCCTGAACCAACCGGTTCGTTTTGCTCAGGACTTCAACCGCGACGGTAAAATTGGAAAAGACGTAACGTCTCTCTCTGCTAACGCTGATCAGGACATTCGCAAGTTCAGACGTGGCAGCTACTTCACCCTGACTGCCGCCTATACATTCGGAAGAAGAACAGTAATACCTTAAATCAACACGAGTACTTAAATATTTCCACAATTATCCCCTTTTGCAAACCAATTTAAATTCGCTATGAATATCCTAAAAAAACGGTTGTATTACCTATTCATTCTGGGAGGGCTTTTCGCTGCCACTACCTCTTGTGACAACGAAGAGAAACCAACTCCAATTGAAGAAGTACTTGCTGTTAAAACAGTTGCACCTGCATCTGGTCCTGTAGGTACCAAAGTTGTGATCACAGGTACAAAGTTTGATACAACTCCTGCTAACAACACCGTATTATTTAATACAACTCCGGCAGTAGTAAGCGCAGCAACTGCTACAACTCTTGAGGTAACTGTTCCTGCTGGAGCAACTTCTGGTTTAATCTCAGTAACAGTTGGTGGTAAAACTGTAAAGAGTGCTGCTAACTTTGATTTGTCAGCTCGTGCAGTTATTGAAAAACAAGGTAACATATCTGCAAGTGAAAAATGGACGAAGGATAAAATCTATCTTCTTAAAGGTTTTGTATACGTAACATCAGGTGCTACGTTGACAATTGAACCTGGAACAATCATTAAAGGAGGCGGTGTTGCCTTGGATCCAAGCGGACTTGGCAAAGGCGGAACTTTGATCATCAACGCTGGTGCAAAAATAATCGCAGAAGGTACTGCTACTGAGCCAATCGTCTTCACATCTAACGCAGCTCCTGGTGCACGTAAGCATGGTGACTGGGGTGGTGTTGTGATCATGGGTAAAGCTCCTCACAACCGTTTGGCCAGCCAAGGTGCTGAAGGTGGTATTTCAGGTCAATTGGGTGCTGATAATATCGCAGACGATAACTCAGGTATTCTTAAATATGTACGTATCGAATTCCCAGGTATTGCATTGACAGCTGGTAACGAGATCAACGGTATTACATTCTATGCAGTAGGTTCAGGTACAGTAGTAGACAACGTTCAGGTTTCTTACAGTGGTGATGACTCTTTCGAATGGTTCGGTGGAACTGTAAATGCAAAACACCTTGTGGCTTTCCGCGGATGGGATGATGACTGGGATACAGACTGGGGATATACTGGTAAAGTACAGTATGCAGTTTCACTTCGTGACCCGGATTTTGCAGATCAGTCAGGATCAAACGGATTCGAGTCAGACAACTTCAGTGGTTCAGGAGAACCTGCTACAGGTCCTAACAACGGATTGCCTTTGACAGCTCCGGTATTTGCAAACGTGAGTAACTTCGCATTCACAGGAACGCCTCACACAAATACAATCTCAGGTAGCGGACCATATCAATCAGCAATGCACCTTCGTCGTAATACAGACATTTCAATCTTCAACTCTGTATTTGCAGGATACCCTGAAGGACTTCGTTTGGATGGTGCAAATACTTTGGCACACGCAACTGCGGGTACTTTGGATTTGAAAGGCATTGTACTTGCTAACACGACTATTCCAGTACGTGGCGACAGAGGAGCAACAGGAGTTTCTGATGCGCAAGCTCAGGCTTACTTCGGTGCAACAGCTCGTAAGAATACAATCCTTACAGATGTTTCAACGCTTCTATTGAATGCTGATAACTTCAAATTGGCTGGTCCTAAGTTCTTGCCACAAGCAACTTCACCATTGTTGAAAGATGCAGTATGGGAAGGAAAAGGAGCTGATGCATTCTTCACGAAAGAAACTTTCAGAGGTGCATTCGGAACTACAGACTGGACTACAGGCTGGACTAACTTCGATCCTCAAAATACTCCTTACAACTAATAAGGAGAGATATAAAAATCTTATAATTGGTGTCAGAATTCAGAAAAGCCGGAAGCACATGCTTCCGGTTTTTTTTTATTTCTTCACTGTCCGATTTAGAGAATTACTCCTTGTTCCATCTGAAATAATAGTAAAAAACGCCTTCTCTTGTGACTACACTATAATTCTTCCAGCCACGTTTTTCCAAAAAATTGATCACATGGGCAGAAGACTTAAATACCATCCTTTCTTTGGTATCAGGATCTGTAATCCTTGATTCCAACCTTTTCCCCCAAGCGTTCACTTCATTTTGCAAATGTCCGTAATCCACCATAACGTCTACTGATCTGATCAGAGATCGGTTGTCAACCAGAACTTCTATGACTTCGAGGTCATCAATCTGATTAATATCCACTTCCCCAACAATCACCTGACCAAAGGAAAGAATACTGGATGTAAGTAATGCAATGAGCAGAAATGTTCTTTTCATAGATGTTTTTGATAGATATTACTTAAGACAATTTACAAAAACAATCCCCTCTCCTCTAACGGTTAAAAACCGGAAGTATATTTTTTATGTATCTAACCTTCGGTTGCATTACTAAACGGAATGCAATATCTTCGGGTAATCAATCTTTGTCCTGACAAGTAATATTCTACTCCTAAATTCCTGACATGTCCGAGTTTCTGGCTTACCTCCAACTGGGTTTTGAACACATTACCGATTCCAAAGGATACGATCACATTCTTTTCATCATGGCCCTCTGTACGGTTTACACATTGGTAGACTGGAAAAAGGTCATCATATTGGTTACCGCCTTCACACTAGGGCATTCAGTGACACTCGCTCTTGCTACATTAGGTTTTGTAAGCGTCAATCCGGATGTTATCGAACTGCTGATACCAATTACTATTGTGATTACGGCAGCTATCAATTTTAGCTATAAAGACATAAAAAGCAGAAACCGGAATGCATCACAAGGTGTAAATGGCCGCTATTTTCTGGCTTTGCTATTCGGTCTTATTCATGGGCTGGGATTTTCCAATTACCTCCGCGCGCTGCTGGGCAAGGAAGCCGATATTGTCAATCCGTTATTAGGCTTTAATATCGGTCTGGAACTGGGGCAATTGATCATTGTTTTTATAGTACTCACCATCGCTTTTGTACTGGTTGAAATTGTTCGTGTAGCGAGAGTCAGCTGGGTACATATCCTTTCGGGGATCATCGCCGGCATGGCCTTGTCTCTGATCATCAACAATGAATTTTTATCAACCATCATTTAATGTTATTCCTCTCGACCACCAATTATTCTGTATTCGCTACAATGAAACGACTCCTTCACTTTATCATCTTTTTGTATTCAACGGCTTCATTGGCTCAGTCTCCTGCGCTAAAAGCCAATGACAGATTTGAACAATTGGGCACCACCCTGCCCACACCGAACACGTATCGTACTGCATCCGGCGCTCCGGGAAAGGAATATTGGCAGCAAAGAGCTGACTACGATATCAAAGCGGAACTGGACGACGACAAACGCCGTATTATAGGTTCTGAAACGATCACTTTCTACAACAATTCCCCTGATGAGCTCCGGTATATCTGGATGCAGCTGGATCAGAATCTTTTCAAAAATGATGCGATCGGTGCGAGTTCCAAAACAGGTACAGTCAATAGCAGAGGAATGAGTTCTGCGCAGATACAGACGTTTACTACGGGCCAGAATCTTGCTCTCGATCCTGACAAGAAATATGGTTACGAAATTGCTTCAGTAAAAGACAAGGCAGGTAAAGCACTTCCTTATACCATCAACAATACCATGATGCGTATTGACTTGCCAGTCTCTCTGAAGCCGGGAACCAATCTGGTATTCAGCGTTGACTGGGCCTATAACATTACGCCTTACTACGGCCGCAGCGGATATGAGTATTTTCCAAAAGATGGTAATTTCAACTATTTCATCGCACATTGGTTTCCTCGCCTCGCTCCATACGACGATGTGAATGGCTGGAACCACAAACAGTTTTTGGGACAGGGTGAATTTGCTCTGATCTTCGGTAACTACAAAGTGGCCATTACCACTCCTGCAGATCATATTGTAGCTGCTACCGGAGAGTGCCAGAACTATGCGCAGGTACTGTCTGCTGCTCAGAAACAACGTTTAAAAAAGGCTGAAACTTCCAAAAATCCTGTACTAATCGTAACACAGGCTGAAGCGGAAAAAGCTGAGAAAAGAGAGAATAAAAATGCAGGCAAAAAGACCTGGATTTACAAAGCAGACAATGTACGCGACTTTGCCTTTGCCAGCAGCCGGAAGTTTATCTGGGATGCAATGCAAAGTGATGTTTACAAAAACGGGAAAAAAATATGGTGTATGTCGGTATATCCTAAAGAGGGAAATCCGCTTTGGGAGCAATACTCTACAAGAGCCGTTGAGCACACGCTGAAGTCTTACGGAAGCCGCACATTTGAATATCCTTATCCGGTTGCTATTTCCTGCCATGCAACTTCAGGCGGCGGAATGGAATATCCGATGATCAGTTTCAACGGTGGTCGTCCGGAAGAAGATGGTACGTATTCGGAGGCGACCAAATACGGAATGATCGGCGTGATTATACATGAAGTAGGTCACAACTTCTTTCCGATGATCGTGAATTCGGATGAAAGACAATGGGCGTGGATGGATGAGGGTCTGAATTCATTTTGCCAGTACCTGGCAGAGAAAGAATGGGATTACAACTACCCTACACGTCGCGGAGAACCGAGTCAGATCGTAGAATACATGTCTTCTGACCCATCGGTACTTTCGCCGGTGATGAGCTCTGCGGAAAACGTAATTGGTCTCGGGCCGAATGCTTATTCCAAACCTGCTACAGCGCTCAATATACTTCGCGAAACCGTGATGGGAAGAGAGCTGTTTGACCATGCCTTTAAAGAATACTCCAACAGATGGCGTTTCAAAAGTCCCACTCCGTCCGATTTTTTCAGAACGATGGAAGATGCATCAGGAGTTGACCTGGATTGGTTCTGGAAGGGATGGTTTTACACGACTGATCCGGTAGATCAGGATTTGGTGTCTGTGGATTGGTTCAGCGTTGATACACAAAACCCGGAAATCGAAAAAGAGATAGCAAGAAAAGATGCTGCCCTAAAAAAGAACACAATCAGCAAACAGCGTGACCTTGCTGCAAAAGGACAGACTGTTGTAGCGCAGGATTCCACAATGGCAGATTTCTACAACACGTATGATCCATACAAGGTTACAGAAAAAGATCGCAGTAAATATGAGCAGTACCTGTCGGGGCTATCTGAAAATGAGAGACAACTCGTAAGAGCAAATACCAATTTCTATACGCTTTCCGTGAAAAACAAAGGTGGGCTGGTAATGCCTGTGATTGTCAAAATGGAATTTGAAGACGGAACGGATTCTACTGTAACTTATCCGGCGGAAATCTGGAGATTTAATGATGCACAGTTCAGTAAAGTCGTATTGACAAAAAAGAAAGTCGTACAATGGACGCTGGATCCCTATTTCCAGATCGCTGATATTGATACAGAGAATAATTCCTTCCCGAGAAAACCGAAACCAACCCGTTTCCAGATTTTCAAACAGCAACAAAGTGCCCGTCCGACCAACCCTATGCAAACAGAAGGTGCAGGAAAAATCGGAGCAAGTCCTAAAAATGATTAGTATGAATATTGTAATTCTTGACGGCTATACCCTGAATCCCGGTGACCTCGACTGGGCTCCTATAGAGGCACTTGGAAATGTCACCAAATATGATCGCTCTGCTCCCGATGAAATTGTTGACCGGGCAAAAGATGCAGATGCCTTGCTTGTTAATAAAGTAGTGCTGACCGAAGCTATATTAGAGCAACTTCCCAAGCTTCGGTATATCGGTGTGGAGGCGACAGGTTTTAACAATATCGATATTGAAGCAGCCCAAAAGCGAAATATCATTGTCACCAACGTAAAAGCGTATGGCCCGGCATCCGTTGCCCAGCATACGTTTGCGTTATTGCTGGCGCTGGTTAACCGTATCGAAACACACAGCCAGAGTGTAGCGAAAGGAGATTGGGTCGCATCTCCGGATTTTGCCTACTGGAAAACACCCCTTACCGAACTGGCAGGAAAAACAATGGGACTGGTGGGGCTAGGTGATATAGGATCACAGGTAGCCAAAATTGCAGTTGCATTAGGCATGAAAGTAATTGCCTACCGTAAGAACCCGGCGCAGACCATCAATCCGGATATTACGATGGTAACCCTGGAATCAGTTTTCAAAAACAGCGACGTAATCAGTCTGCATTGTCCGCTGACGGATGAAACAAAGGATCTGATCAATGCTGATACAATTGCATGGATGAAGCCTTCCGCCATCCTGATCAATACAGGCCGTGGACCGCTGATTAACGAAGCAGACCTCGCGGCCGCTTTGAAGGAGAAGCGCATTGGAGGAGCGGGATTAGATGTACTTTCCGCAGAACCACCGAAGGCAGACAATCCCCTGCTCTCTGCACCCAACTGAGTCATCACACCGCACGTAGCCTGGGCAACACTGGAAGCAAGAGCACGTTTGCTGCAAATGGTAGCGGATAATCTGAAAGCTTTTCAGGAGGGGAATCCGAGGAGTGTGGTTTCGTGATTTGAATCAGATACAGCACAAAGACAAATGGCATCGGAAGCTGACTTCCGATGCCATTTGTGCATATCACCCTACAAATGAGGTAAACCGGGTAAGGAACCCTCTGATTTGTTTCAACCAAACTTTTTGATGCAATGTATACCTATTTTACAAGGGTAAAAGCACTTATCAGAATTCTAATTTTATTCTAATCGAAACAGAAAATCAGAATATAACGGGCTATACTTAACCGATCACTTTTACTAAATTTTTGTAACCGATATCCACGCTATCAATAGATGGAACCATATCCTGCTCAATAAAGAAATACTTCAGCCCTGCAATCTTAGCTGCCTCAAAAATCCTTTTGAATTCTACCACACCATTACCCACTTCCGTTATCGTTTGCAGATCACTTTTGATATCCTTCACATGCCACAGCGGGAACCGGCCCGGATGTTCCTTGAAAAGTGCTACAGGATCCTTACCCGCTTTAGTTGCCCATGCCAGATCGAGCTCCATTTTCACCAGGTCTTTATCTGTTTGTGACAACACAAGTTCATAAGGCGTTTTTCCACCTTCAACCGCATCGAATTCTGTTGCGTGATTATGGTAAGCAAAACCAATTCCTGCCTTTTTAGCGGCTTCACCGGTTTTCTGAAAGACCTCTATAGAATTTTTGATCTCATCCAGATTACCTACAGGGGTACTTGCACACACCAGATAACTCAAACCGGCCTCTGCTGCATCATCCAACAACTGCTGATAGTTGTCTCTCAAATTCAGCATAGCAGGCATTTTTGGTATAGAAATTGGCTTCCCATCTGCACCTTTCGGCATTTTATCAGGAGGAGGCATTTTGAAAGGTGCGCCGGTAGCATGGTGCGCACGCCATTTCAAACCTACACCTTCTACCACCTTTTTGAATTCCTTCGGTTTATATCCGTAATAGCCTCCGCGTGTACTGAAAGCGGATTCTACTTCTTTAATTCCTATTGATGCCAGTTTCTTCAGCGTTCCTTCCGGATCCTCATTCATCTGCTTGAACACCGTAAACAACTGTATCCCTACCGGCCATGCTTCCGCCGTCTCTCCTGTCAGAAAAGCCGCTTTGGATATAGCTGGCAACATAAGGCCTCCTGCCATAACAGCTCCGGCCTGCTTTAGAAAATGTCTTCTGTCTGTGTTCATTGTTTCGCTCGAATTAGGTTTGAGAAATTGAATTAAGACTACTGAATAAATTTAACTTTGGAGAATGACATCAGCGGCTGAATGGCCTTTGCATTGTCATTTTTAAATACAAAATACACATCGCGCTTACCGGCTGTACTTTTGATTTTTACAAACACAGGCGGACGGGCAAACGGATTACGCGGCTTTACAACCTCACCAGGTTTTGCATTTTTCTTTTCACTTTCCATTTCAGCCATCACTTTGGCAATATCCACTTCCGGTGCCATTTCCACCTGTTGTTCACCAATGAGTTGTCCTGTTGGAGAGTCCAGCCTGATCTCAATTTTTCCTCCTACACTTCCTTCTCTTTTCTGAGCAGAAGCATTCAGTTCAATCTGAGAAATACCGGCAAGGTCAATTTGCTTCCAACCCAAATGATTATTGGCATAGGCAACCACACTGAAACCAAGTCCTGCTACACCAAGAGCCTTTAATTCGGCACCTTTCACAATCGGCGCTTCTGCTGCGTTTACTTCCGGACTACGCAATACGATCATCTCTTCGGAAGTCTGCGCAGGAATAGCTTTATTCCCACTTACTGCTCTGTCTGTAAACGCAGCGCGGATAATCAATGAGCCATGACCATTATCTCCCTTGGGAATTTCAGGCGTATATTTCCCTTGTACGGGAAGTGAGCTCAATGTTTTATCTGTACTATGTAAAATATACTTCACAATCACTTCGGCATCTGCCACCGGCAGTGATGGGTGAGCCGCCATGGCTACCTCGCCCCAAACACCGGATCCTCCTTTAAGTACTTTCTGAACCAGTAAATCCAATGCACCCGCCTGTCCTTTGTATTTGTTGGAAATCTCAGCAAACGACGGTCCTACAGATTTTGTATTGGGCTGATGACAAACCTTGCAATCACTTTTACTCATCAGAATTTGTGCAACAGCAAACTGGGTTGAAGCATCCACACTACGCTGACTTTGAATAACCTCGGCATAATCAAAACCCTCGGCAGTATAATCTATACTCACCGCTACTTGTTCCGGTTTGATCTTCCCGTCTGCCAGACTTCCATCTTCCTTGTCACTCACCGCAACACTGTATTCAATCGGCTTTTCAGTGAAGAAGAAAGTTTTATTTCCGGCGAGATCCAGACTTACTTTCGGAGGTTCATTGCCAGCTATAATTTTAACAGACTGCGCATTACTCGCCCCTTTCGAATCGGTTACCGTTAAAGTGGCAGTGTACACACCAGGCTTATTGAAACTTACCGAAGGATTTGCAACAGTAAATGTTTGAGCAGCTGTACCCGATCCGGTCACTTTCCAGCTGTATTTTAGCGCATCACCGTCAAAATCTCTCGTTCCTGCAGATGATAAACTGGCTTTAAAAGGAACAGTTCCACCCTTTTTATCAGTAGCTACAGACACGACAGGTTTCCTGTTGCCACCATTGTACTCAATCCTGACTAGTCGGGAGTTATCACTTTTACGGAACCAGTTACTACCGTATTCCAGGATGTACAAATCACCATCCGGACCGAATTTGATATCAATAGGCTGAACCGGATGGTAACCCGGCAATACGCGCTCCATAGACTCGTAATCACCATTTTCTTTCATTGAAATGGCCATGATCCAGCCACGGGAGAAATCAGCAGCGATCCATTTGTTTTCGTAATAAGCCGGCCAGGGACGTTTAGGATTTTTGAAATCAGAACGATGATAAACAGGCCCACCTGTTGCACTTCTTGAACCGGATCCCACCAACGGAAACTTTTCAGAAACTCCATAGGGATAATAAATAAAGGTCGGTTCGGTAGGTAACAGCTTTTCCAGTCCGGTATTGTTCGGAGAATTATTGATCAGGTTTTTCGGATCTTTTTTAGCGAGAGGCTTGTCATTGGCATAATCAAAAACAGGGAATGCCTGATCATCTGCCACAAACCATGGCCAGCCAAAGTTACCTGGCTTCCGGGCCTGATTCAATTCATCATATCCTTTTGGACCGATCTCAGAATCCTCTCCTGCATCAGGACCTACTTCGCCCCAGTAGATAAAATCTGTTTTACTGTCTACCGAAATCCTCCACGGATTACGATGCCCCATTGAATAGATTTCCGGTCTTGTTTTAGCCGTTCCTTTCGGATAAAGATTACCCTCCGGAATGGTATAAGAGCCATCTGCTTCAGGATGAATTCTCAGGATTTTACCTCTCAGATCATTGGTGTTACCTGCATGTCCCTGGTCATCCCAGCTTGCACGTCCGGGCCGTTCATCTGTTTGTGCTGCCTGTTGGTTTCCTGTATTGTTTCCAACAGTCAGGAACAGATTACCTGCTTTATCCCAAACCATACCACCGCCTGTGTGGCAGCATACTTCGCGCTGGGTTTCCACTTCAATAATATCTTTCTTCGAAGCTTCAACCAATTGGTCATCCACCAAATCCCAACGGGAAAGAATATGTTTCTTTTCAGTCGGATGCGCGTAATACAGATAAATCCAGTGATTTTTTTCAAAGTTCGGATCGAAGGTCAATCCCATCAGTCCTTCCTCTGCTTCCCTTACTACACCCTCAGCACTGGTGTATTTGGTATTAACAGGAATGGTAGCGATCAAATCGGTTGTTTTAGTAGAAGGGTTGTACTTTTTCACAGCTCCCTTTCTTTCGGCAATGTATACAGACCCGTCTTTGAGTACCTCAAACACCATAGGTTCGTCCAGATCGTCAGCCATCACCACGGGAGTGAAACGACTTTCGTCTGGTTTTTGTGGCTCATCCTGAATAGTAAAAGCCAGTAAAAATCCTATGAAAATGAATGAAGTAAAAGACAAGGTGCTGCGACTGATAGTAGAAATAAGATTATTCTTTTTCATCGTGCAGTATCGGGTTAACAGTAGGAGAAATATTCGCAACAAATGGGCTGTTAAAAAGAGTTGCCGGGTAAAGTTACCCGGCTCTCTCAACAATCATCCATCAGTATTTAAATTCTCAGATCCGGTGATTAGTAACCGGAATTTTGTTTCAGTGCAGAAGTTCCACCTTGCGTGCTCAGGTCAATCTGACGTTGTGGAATCGGGTAATATTCGTTTTTAGGAGCTACAAAGTTTCCTCCGCGAATATCGCTGGTAACAGTTCCTTCGTAAGCGAAGAAGGCGTTTAGCGTAGTTTGAGCAATACCCCAGCGTACCAGGTCAAAGAAGCGGTGCCCTTCCATTGCCAATTCTATTTTACGCTCGAAATAAATTGCTTTCAAAGCTCCGTCTTTACCCAAACCAGCAAAAGTACCGGCAGGATATACTGCTATTTTGTAATTAGCAGCTGGAGTTGCAGAGAAACCTGCAACCGGAGTGGCATCATTTGCATACTTGTGCAAGAAACCAGTTGGCTCAGCAGCTCTTGCACGAACAAGGTTCACGTAAGTCTGCGCTTGCGCGAGGTTGTTCAATTGTGCTTCAACTTCAGCTGCCATCAAAATTACATCAGCAAAACGGATCACATTCAGGTTAATCGCGGTACCAGGCGCCCATGAACTCTGATCAGAGTAGATGTCCTGAGTTGCCTGCCAGTAGATATTTTTCTTCGGAGAATAAGGACCAGCATAAGATTGTCCCGGGCTACGGATCCATGATGCGCCAGGGTGGTATCCCCAGTCATGATAAGGCAAGCCACGACGACCAACGGTCCAGTCCAAACGAGGATCCAAAGTTCCTGCATCAGGAGTAAACGGTTGATTGGAAGCAATTCCCTGATCACTCTTTACTACGTTTGCAGCATTGTTATAAGCATCTACAAGTGGCAAACCAGTTGCATTGGTACGGTAAGAATTCACCAGATCCTGCGCAGGTTGGAAAAATCCGCAGCAACGGAATGGGCTGTCTCCGTAAGGGAAGTTTAGCATACTGCCCTGATTCGCATTCGCAATATTGTTGGTTCCGTCATTCGCAGCCATCTGAATCGCAAACACCGACTCTGAATTATTTTCCGTAGCAGCATCAAAGTTATCTTTGAATTTCTGCGTCAGTGCATATTTCAGTCCATTGCTGGTTACCCCTTGTGCAATCACCGCATCGAAAACGGTTTTTGCCTCAGTGTATTTCTTTTGGTACAACAGCGCTTTAGCAAGATAGCTACCAGCTGCCCATTTGTTTGCTTTACCAACTGATGGCTGTGTAGCAGGCAGATTCGCATAGGCAAATTCGAAATCAGCCTGAATTTTAGGCCAGATATCTACGTTGTTCTGCACTTTAGCAGCGTCAACAGTTGCTATAGTTTCATCTACCCATGGAACATTATTGAATATTTTCTTCAGTTCGAAGTAATAATGGCCGCGCAGGAAGCGAGCCTCTGCATTCAATTTAGAACGGTCGGCATCTGATATTTCAGGAACCAGCGCCAATACTCTGATCACTGTATTCGCGCGGTTAATCCCTTCATAAACAGTTCTCCACTTACTGTTGAAATACCCGTTACTTGGGTCAGCTGAAAACTTAGCAATCGCATCAATAGCAGGCTGGTCACTACCATCACTACCTTTATGTGCATCACCACCGGCAATACTTCCCAAAGTCCAGTTGTCTGGTGCTGCTTCCCAACCACTTGTACCGCTTAGGTTCTGAGCACCTCCGTTTACAAATTGCTGCCCATCTAATGCTGCATAAGCTCCTACCAGAAGCGCATCCACACCAGCGCGGCTGTAAGCCTGCTGTTCACTCAAAGCACCTTGTGCATTAATATCCAGAAGACTGTCACTGCATGATTCCAGAATGGCACCTGTCGCCAGCAACGACAATGCCAGTATATAACCTTTAAATTTCATATCTATCAAGAATTAGAATGTCAAATTAAGTCCTAACAAAAACTGGCGCTGATTAGGGTAAACACCTTCGTCAATACCGAATGAAGTTCCGGAAGAGAAGGATTGGTTTGAGCTTCCTCCGCCGTTGTTGTTGGTATTCGATGTTGTACCAATTTCAGGATCCAGACCAGAGTACTTGGTAATAGTGAAAAGGTTGGCCGCCTGTACATACACGCGCATCTTTTCAATTCTCACCTTTTTAAGCAATCCGGCTGGCAACGTGTAGCCAATCTGTGCATTCTTAGCACGCAGGTAAGATCCTTTTTCTACGAAGTAAGAGTTAGGAACATTGGATGTACTGAATGAACCCACAGTTTCCTGGATAGGAGCTGTTGCGTTATGGTTTTCCGGTGTCCATGAATCATACAGCGCTGTATGGCTTTTTGCTCCCTGGAAGTTAGAATTGAAATCTGTCCACCATTTCACATTGTTCCAGATATCGTTTCCTTGTGAACCGTACAGGAATATACTTGCATCAAACGCTTTGTAGTTTGCACCCAGGTTGATACCGTAGCTGAACTTCGGATTAGGATTTCCGATGTAAGTTCTGTCGTCAGCAGTGATGATACCATCTCCGTTTGTATCTGCATACCGGAATCTACCTACAGCTACATCTGCCTGATAAAGTGCCGAAGAGTTTCCGGTAGCTTGTCTTGCCTGCGTATTAGCTGTGTTAATTTCTTCCTGTGAATTCCAGAAACCATCAACTTTGTATCCGAAGAACTGACCGATTGAATGCCCTACTGAATTACGTACAACATAACTCCCGTTGAACCGGCGACCTTCCTGATCGAAGTAATCTACGCCGTCAGCCAGGTTCACAATCTTGTTGTTATAGGTTGTGAATGTTAAAGTAGCGTTGAATTTAAGATCGTTCGTTACGTCAATATTGGTAGAAGCTGCAAGGTCAATACCCTGGTTTCTCATTTTTGCAATGTTGATATAAGGTACCTCACCTAAACCAGCCGCTGCAGCGATCTCAGGATTGTAAAGCAAATCTCTAACTTCTTTTCTGTAATAATCTACAGTCAGATCAAGTTTGCCTTTGAAAAGCGACGCATCAATACCAATGTTGCTGTTGATGTTTCTTTCCCACTTCGCATTAGCATTCCCGATTCTGGTTCTTTGAAGTCCCATGATCGTAGAAGAGTTAGAACCTGTAATATCGTAGAAAGAAGATGTACGATTTTGTCCGAAAGTAGTGAAAGCATTTGCCGGATCTACGTTCATCTGATTTCCCATCACCCCGTAACCTCCACGGAATTTAAGATCGTTGATCCACGTAACATCTTCCATAAAACGCTCTTTTGAAACTCTCCATCCAAGACTTACAGCAGGGAACCATCCATAACGGTAAGTACTGAAACGTGAAGAACCATCACGACGAATAATCGCTCCCAAAAGGTATTTGTCCATCAAAGAATAATCTACACGACCAATCAGCGAAGCCAGACCATCCTTAAATCTTGCACTGTAGTTCGTAGGCGTTCCTGAACCTGTCGTAAGCGTCGTAAAATCAGGATCAAAAGTGAAATAGCCTGTGGTGGTTCCTCCAAGAATGCTACCTCTGTTTTTATAGTTTTCTACACCAACAAGTACTTTCAGATCATGAATATCATTGAATGTATGCTGATAATTCACAGTGTTACTCCATGTCCAGTTAAAACCATTGATGGTATTTTCAGTATATGAATTCACAGTAAGGTTTTCCTGGTTTTCATATTCAGGATAAGCAAACGAGCGGTAGGCAGAAGAGAATAATTCTCCACCGAAACTGGTTCTGAAAGTAAAGTCTTTCAGGAAGTCGATTTCTGCATACATGTTACCAAAAAGACGGTTGCTCTGTCCTGTATTATTTCTGGTACGATTCTGAATTGCAACCGGGTTTTTAGCATTTCCAAGCCCTTGCCCGTAACCTCCTGCAAAATTACCCATGATATCGTATACCGGGATGATTGTCTGCTGACGGAATGCCATACCAATGGCGCTACCCTCAGTAGAAGAGTTAACACGCGGGTTATCCGTTACCGAGAAAGAAATATTCTCTCCTACACGAATCTTCTCGCTTACATTAAACTGGCTGTTGGAACGGATCGTGTATCGCTTAAGATATGTATTTAGCAATGTACCCTGCTGGTTGAAATAGTTGAAAGAAACAAGATAATTTCCCTGATTTCCTCCACCACTTACAGCCAGGTTATGGCTCTGGATTGATGCTGGTTTGAAAATTTCATGAAACCAGTCTGTACCACTTTTGTTGGCACGTACTATTCTGTAAAAGTTGTTATATGAGTCTGTACTGGTATAATTAGGATTAACATTATAAAGTGCTTCAGCAACCCGAGGATCTCCTTCGCTCAACCCCTGAGGAGTAATGTAGTCCGGGAGTACGGGAGTTTGGCCACTGCCGTACAAAGGATCAGCAATTGTTGCGTTAGGATTTACATTTCTGATTGCATTAAATTTCAGCTGGGCAGTTTCCTGTGGATTTAACAAGTTCCAAACATTTCCCCCCTGTGGACGTTGCGTTCCCACGTAAGTATCGTACTGTACTTTGATCTTACCATTTCCGCGTTTGGTAGTGATAATGATTACACCGTTTGCAGCACGTGAACCATAAATAGAAGCCGAACCTGCATCTTTCAATACCTGCATGGTCGCGACGTCATTCGGGTTGATATCGTTAATATTCTGTGTTGGGACTCCATCCACTACGTAAAGAGGAGCGTTGTTTCCAAAAGTGTTGATACCACGGATACGGATTTGTGGCGCTTCTCCAGGCTGCCCAGAGCCCAAAACTGTAACACCTGACGCACGGCCTTGTAGCTGACTTGTGATCTGAGCAGTTGGCTGCTGTTGCAACTCAGAAACATTTACGATCGCTACAGCACCCGTAAGATCTTTCTTTTTCGCTGTTCCATAACCTACAACTACTACTTCGTTCAATGCCTTTGTATCGGATTCAAGTACCACGTCCAGTACTGTTTTGCTACCTACGGAAACCTCTTTCGTAGTAGAACCTACAAAAGAAAATACAAGTATTGCGTCTCCACCATCAGGAATAGCAAGGGAATACTTACCATCCACATCTGTCGTCGTCCCTTTCTGTGTACCTTTTAATACAACACTCACACCTGGGAGCGCATCGTTATTGTCGCCTTTTACGGTACCAGTAACGGTTCGCTCTGCCAGGGACTTTCCCTTGTAAGCCGGGTTCATTTGTACAGATGCCGGATTATCGATTCCCTGAATAGGATCGTCCTTTTGCACACGGCTTATAATGATCAGGTCGTCGGAAATCCTGTATTTAAGATTAAGTGGTATAAGCGCTTCATCCAATACTCTGGAAACAGTCTGCTGATCTGCAGAAATGCTTATTTTCCGATTGGACTGAATCACCCTTGCACTATATACGAAGCGGGCATTGGTAAGCTTTTCTACTTTTTTCAGAAATTCGCCTACTTCAATATTCTGAACATTCAGGGTGATCTTTTTTGCAAGCAAAGTTTGAGCATTGCCCTCCCTTGCCCAGGATGTGCCCATTATTGAGGCAGCGATTACTAATTGAAACAGCGAGATGCGCATGAGCCGTAACAGTAATTGATAATTGTACCCTTTTTTCATACATTTGATACGTTTTATTAAGGTTAGATTTGGTAAAACAATCCCCTGCATCCATTTTCTGAAAGAATGGATGTGCGTTGAGTTCGAAGGCAACATTAGGGGGTAACAGGGGTCGGAGATGTTGGTAGCATTATCCGACTCTTTTTTTGCAGTTATGGTAAGCTTTCTGGTTTTTAAGTAAACTTATTTATGGATTGAATAATTGATTAACTTTTACAGCCTTTGCTATACACCACAATCTGCCCATCGATAATCTCGTACCGGGCTTCTATCACTTCACAAATAATATCAAGCTTTTCAAATAGTGACTGCCTGTTGAGTAGCGCAGTAACAGGACATTCTGAAAGCAATTCTTTATCAAAAATAATATCAATCTGGTAGGCACTTTTCAGGTCAGTCAACACCTGAGAGGCAGGCGTATTAGTAAATTCAAATACACCCGCATTCGCTCCTTTTATTACAATTTCTGGTTTGTCACTAAGTGTTTTCAGCATTTCCGCGTTCTCTCTCTCCAAAACCATCTTTTGATTTGCCGTTAACACAAGTCCTTTCGTCTGAAAGGTTTTTTTCAAGTCCGAAGCCTGAAAATCATGTTGCTTGAAAACAGATACTTTCCCCTCCTGTACCTCCACTGTAGTTTTGGAATTCACACGTGCTGCGTTCACCGTAAAGCTTGTACCCAGTACTTTGGTGATCAATTCATTAGCATATACCAAAAATGGACGCTTTGAATCTTTGGAAACCTGAAAGAATGCTTCCCCCGAAAGATACACTTCCCGCTTATCCGCCACGAAGCTCTCAGGATAACTCAGCATAGAACCTGGCCGGAGTGTCACTTTACTTCCATCCGACAGGCTTACCAGTTTGTCGGTCCTTGTATCATTTCTTATCTCCTCCAATTCTTTACCGGCTACCAGCCTCTGATAGCTACTATTGCGAAAGTTATAGTGATGGTATAAGAAACCAAATCCCATGACCACAGCTATCACAGCCGCAATACGATAGGCAGACAGGTTAGAAAAAATGGATTTTTTCCAAAAATTATAATCATCCCTACTTTGAGAAGCCACCTCGTCTGCTTTCTGACTGCGCACTTTATTCAGCAACTCCTGAATTTCTTCATCCAACTCAGCTTCATCAATATCGGTTTTGTAATGTAGGTACACACTTTCAAGCAGTGCACGAGCTTGCACGACATCACTTTTCTGAAAGGGGTTTTCTTTCACGAAGTTTTGCCAGAAGATTACATCCGGCTGCCTCTGATAGCGTACCCAACTTTGAAATCGGGCATCCAATACAAAATCTTCAAGCGCGTATTCTTTGTATTGATTCATGTTTAAATTGGTTTCTACCTATACATAGGCAGTGCCAAACATGAAATAATCAAAATATTTCACTTTTATTTTAAAATCTTAGAAAAGTGATTTTTGAGGCTTCAAAAAGTTATAATCGATCTTTTAACTCCTGAATAGTGCGGTAGAGAAGATTGGCAACAGCCTGTTTGGAAATCGACATTACCTGCGCAATAGACTCGTTGTCCATATTCTCAAAAAAGCGCAGATATATAATTTCCTGCTGACGCTTAGTAAGCAGCACAATTTGCTGATTCAGTGTTCCGAGTAACTCTTCCGATGTCTCCCATTCTATGATCTGCTGTTCGATGGAAGTTTCACCAGTCATTTCCGATTCAAAATCCAACTCTTCTTCATCAGCCATCCAGTTACGCTTCATACTTTCACGGTGTATCTTTCGCCGTAGAGATTTTAGAAGATAAAACTTGACAAAAGAAGTATCCCCAAGCGTTTCGCGCTTAGCCCATAATTCAAGAAATAAATCCTGAATGCAGTCCTTTACAAATTCTCTGTCCTTGGAAAACTTAAGGCCATAACTGAACAGGCTGCGATAGTAATGGCGTGCAATTGCTCCAAAAGCCACATCGCTCCCTGCACGAAAGGCATTCCATTGTTCAGAGTCGTCCATTGAAGGGTCAGAATGAGGGAGCATTTAAAGTAAAGAAGTTTCGATCGTTAAAGTTAGGTTATACAATCCTACGATTTTTTATAAAATTTTACAATTTAATATTATCAGATATACTTTTTGAGCAACTAAGTCTCCTTGCAAGTCGAAGTCAATTATTCCCATTACGCATAAAGCGCAACAAAAGTGGCAGCAATATAATGTTTTAAATAAAAACTTGTCCAAACAAGTGATGCAAACTGAATACGTATAACCTGAACCGTACAAGAAAATACGATATGCTCCCCAATAATCCTGTTGTATCTCAGCGAAGTAATTACAAACTGCTACTTCTCATCATATGCAGTATATAAAACATGATTGACGATATATAGAAGAACGCAACTTATATACGTCGCTTAAACTAATAGACGGATCCTATGAAAACATCAAAATCACCACACCGGAGGATTTACAATGGGCAGCCATGTATTTGCCTGATCAAAACCAGAATCTGGCTGTTTAAAATTTTATTACGTTAAATACATTACAGATATCCTCTCTTAGTTGAATATCTGATCCCACCAGGATAGCACGGCTTATTGATAAATTTATCAGAACCCTAATTTCGCGCACGTATCAGTCTTCAGGAACTTCGGATCAAGCGGAATTCTTGGGGGGAGCAAATTAAAGGATTAGCTTTGTTTCCAAACAGAAGGTTTTGGAAAAAGAATTACTCTCATTATTGTTGCCATCGGGTCTAGTAGAATTGTTTGAATTGGAGAAGGTAGAAACCCTGCCAGACGGCTATCACTTGTATTTATTTCAGAAAAATATCCCTCCTAACGACCTTGAAGGGCATAAATTAGAATCAAAAGGTTTTTTTGAGTCGATTACGATCCGCGACTTTCCGCTACGGGGCCGGGCCTGTTTTCTTCATCTGAGGCGCCGTAAATGGTTGAATCATGATACGGGGCAAATCGTTTTTCATGAATGGGATGAAGTGGCAAAGGGGACTCGGATGACCAAGGAGTTCGCCACTTTTTTAAAAGATATTGGTCGACAGCTACCCGGTTAGCTGTAAGACCGTGGGCCTTTTTTACCAGTTAGACGGTAAACTGCTTGAAGAACAATATGTTGGCCATCTGAGTGGTTTTCGGCAATGGGATCAGTTCGGCCATGCTCAGGATTGGATTCTTTTTCCGGACAATATAGGTCCCTACTTAAGCATTGATGAAACGAGCCTGTCACACGGAGAGCTTTACACAGTAATCACCAATAAAGAGGCAAAGGGTAAAAAGGGGGCATTGGTAGCAATGGTCAAGGGCGTAGAGAGTGAAAAAGTGATTAACGTGTTGAGTAAGATTGGGGGCGCCAGGCGTAAGAAGGTAAAAGAGGTCACCTTGGACCTTGCCGCGACTATGGAGCGGATTGCCAGGCGTTGCTTTCCTAAAGCCAGATTGGTCTCTGATCGGTTCCATGTCCAGCAATTGGCCTCAGACGCTGTCCAGCAGATCCGGATCGAGTACCGCTGGGAAGCCATCGAGCGGGAGAATCAGGAAATAGAACTGGCCAAAGAAACTGGAAATCAATACATTCCGGAAGTATTGACTAATGGAGACTCTCTTAAACAATTGCTTGCCAGAAGTAGGCACTTGCTGTTTAAAGACGAATCCAAATGGACGCCTTCTCAACAACACCGGGCTGAAATCCTCTTCCGGTTGTATCCAACCCTGGAGACGGCTTACGAGCTAAGCAGGAAATTGTCGCATATTTTTACTTCCACCAAAGACAAAGGAGTTGCATTTACCCGATTGGCACAATGGTACAATCAGGTGGAAATCGCAGGATTGAAGTCTTTTCGAACACTGGCCAGGACTATTCAGAATCACTACCAGACCATCCTGAATTTTTTCGATAACAGGGCCACGAATGCTTCAGCAGAATCCTTCAATGCTAAGATCAAAGCGCTAAGAAGCCAGTTTAGAGGTGTTAGAGGCATCCCTTTCTTCATGTTCAGATTAGCTAAAATATATGCCTAGCTCTCCCCCCAAGAATTCTGCTTGATCCGGAACTTCCTGGTTCTCCCTTCCTTCACGGCGCAATAGAAGTAGCCAGGCAAATCTAATTTCTATCACGATTGAACATTAGAACGATATAACGCGAAAAGAGGCTGTCTCAAAAGGGCAGCCTCTTTTTGCTTTTATTGGGTTGTTTATTTTTTCGAAATTGATTATCTTTAGAT
>NZ_QNUL01000036.1 GCF_003383615.1 Dyadobacter luteus | reverse complement strand
ATCTAAAGATAATCAATTTCGAAAAAATAAACAACCCAATAAAAGCAAAAAGAGGCTGCCCTTTTGAGACAGCCTCTTAGCTCTTATTATAATCACTGCTACCAGAGTGGATGTTGTACCAGATTAGGATTAGCATCTATCTGAGACTGAGGAATCGGATAAAGTTCCAGTTTGGCCGTATAAGGAAGCAAAATGTTATCTACAATCTGATCGGGCGACATGGCGGCGATTTCCTCGCTCAGCGTCCCCCATCTTCGGATATCAAATACCGTATTGAACTCGCCTGATAATTCCAGGCGTCGCTCCTTTCGGATAGCAACTCTCAGATCAGCCACGCTTGTAGCCTTGGAAGCAGTCGCTTTGGCGCGCGCCCGAACCCGGTTCAATAGCGGCAAGGCTTCTGCGGGTTTACCTGTTTCTACCAATGCTTCTGCAAGGCACAGCAGCACGTCCGAGAATCTCAATTCGATCAGATCAGACGAATAGCCCTGGACAGCAGCTCCGGCAGGACGCGGTACACGCGCCAGTTTTCCAAATGAAATTCCGTATCTGTAATTTCCGGTTCCTACAGATGCTTTTGTTCTCTGATTGATGTAATTGGCCTTCAGAGTATCATACACAATGCTGTCGCCTGGTTGCACCTCACCCCGCGCCGTTCCTTTGAAAACATATTTGCTGACCACCGTAAAATCCCGGCGTACATCTGTTGGTTCAAACAGCTTAAAGAAGTCATATGTCAGCCCGTAGTTGGTTTGCTCATCACCATTCACAAGTCCGGGAGGAAAGAGGTTGAATGGAAGAATATTTCCGTTAGGATTAGACGAATTGATAAAGTAGCCAAAAGACAATACGATTTCAGCATTTCGTTCATTTGTCAGAGAAAAGATAGATGGGAAGTCGGCCAATAATTCAAAACCATATTTTGCTTCATTAGCAGCTCCGGTCACCTCTTTTAGTTTGTCAACAGCCTTCTGGTAATTCTCTGTTTTGGCTAATGGTTTCCCGGCCATGGTCAGATACACCTTGCCAAGCATTGCTTTAACTGTTCCGGCAGTCACACGACCCAGTTCAGCTCCGCTACGAGCATCGGGCAGATGAGTTTCAGCAAAGGCAAAATCATCAAGCACCACCTGATACACCTCGTCAGCTGTTTTTTTAGCCCCAAAAATCAAATCAGTATCTTTCAATGAATTGATGGGTTCCAGGATAATCGGCACATCCCCAAATAGCCTGACAAGATTAAAGTAAGCATAACCGCGTAGGAACCGCGCTTCGGCAATGTATGGATCAGCCTCTGCCTCCTCACCCGGAACTGCCAGTTTTGCATTGGCAATTACGATATTAGCTCTGAAAATAATTTTATAGAATCTTGCCCAAACAGCTGAAAAAGCACCGGAATTGGGTAAATGACCGAAGCGGTAATACGGGTCTCCCCCAATTCCAATTCCTGCTGTAGCGTAGCGGTGCCCCGTTTCTGTTAAGGTAAATCGGGCACTGATATCGTTAAAATCAGGGGCGGTGTAAGTTTGGTAAACTCCTATCGTGGCCTGGTTAAGCCCTTCCTCGTTCTCAAAAACCACGTCTTTACTCAGTGAAGAAAACGGTTTTTCATCGAGATTATCCTTACAGGAGACGGCTCCAAACAATAGCAAAGCCGGTAATAGTATGTTATATCCTTTCATGACTGTGACATTAAAAATTACATGAAAAACCAATGGTGTAGGAACGCTGCATAGGATACGCGCCGTAGTCAATCCCTTGCTGAAGTAATGATTGTGCATACGAACTTACCTCCGGATCGTAACCGGTATATTTGGTCAGTGTCCATAGGTTGGTACCAGTTACAAAGATTTTAGGGCTTTGAATAGGTCCGAGTTTCGGGAAGGTATAGGACAACGCCAGCATTTTTAATCTGACAAAGCTACCATCTTCCACCATCGTGGAGTTGATATCTCCCGAAGCTATACCACGCTGGATGCCTGGATATTTCGGATCATTATGCTGATTATTTTCAGTATAACGGCGATTGTACCATTCTTCAGATTGGTTAAACCCTACACCTCCATAATCTACCACACCATTGTTCACGTAGAAACTGGTAAGATTTAGGACATCGTTGCCTACTGAACCTGTGAATAAAGCATTCATCGAAAAGTTCTTCCAGGTGAAATCCGTGTTCCAGCCGAATGTAAAATCCGGGTTGGACTTGCCCAGAACTACACGGTCTTTGTCATCGATGATATCATCCCCATTGGTATTCGCATAAATCCAGGAACCGTAAACAGGTGTTCCTGTTGAACCCGGAGGACGAGGCCCTTCAAATGTGGTGAACAAAGGATTACCATTTGCATCAAAATCAGACACCTGAGTCAAACCGGCTACTCTGTACCCGAAAAACCGTCCTACCTCCTGGCCCGGCTGCAGGATACCCGAAACGCCTCCCAGCAAATTTCCGTTAATCGAAACATAGTCGGGTTGCGTCCTTTCACCCAAATCTACGAGTGTGGTAACATTTTTCGAGAAATTGATTCTGGACGAGAGTGTTACATTTTTGCGCTGTACAATATTGGCCAGTAAACTTACCTCCACACCTCGGTTGCGCATTGTTCCGTAATTATCAAGGATCGAATTAACGCCTGATTGCGTAGGCAGTACTCGTTGTTGCAGCAGGTCGGAAGTAACTTTGTTATAGTAATCTGCGCTGATTACGATCCGATCCCTGGCCGTATTAAAGTCAATCCCTGCATTAAATTGTCTTGTACGTTCCCAGGTAAGGTTAGGATTAGCAAGGGTGGTAGGAAAAATGCCGGTATTAATGATTCCTTCTCCGTCACCAAGCTGATAGAACCCACTGCTGAACTGCATCAATGAAGAATAAGGGCTGATCGCCTGACTTCCCGTTTCTCCATAAGATGCTCTGAATTTGGTATTGGATACGAATTTCACATTTTTCATAAACTCTTCCTGATCCAGATTCCAGGCTAAGGCTACAGAAGGGAACAGCCCATATTTATTATTCTCTGCAAAAGCAGATGCGCCATCCATCCTCAATGAGGTATTCAGTACGTATCTCCCTTTAAAGGAATAATTAATACGGCCGAATGCCGACTGGAGAATACGCTTCTCTTTAAATGAGCCAATGGCCTGAGATTGTGCACTTCCAATATTATCTGTACCGAAATAGGGAATATCAAAACCTGAAGAATTGGTGTTGACGAATTCAACAACCTGGTCGTTATATTCTACACCAGCGGTGACGTTCAGATAATGGTTCTTATTAATTGTATTTTCGTACTGAAGGAACGCATTTACATTGTAAGAATAGGTATTGGAGGTGTTATTACTTCCGCGCCCGCGTGACTGGTTCCCTTCGGCTGTACTTGGTGGCAGGAAAACGCTCCTTCTGGTTAGGTTCTGATTACTTCCTAACGATACGACAAACTGAAGTCCCGGAGCAAGCTTAAAGTAATTCTCCAGATTAATGATCGAGTAGTCATTCTGTGTAACATCAGACTTTGCCATCAATTCGTTGTATGGATTTGCAAAATAGTAGCCCTGGTAACCCGGAATACCCAAACTATTGAAGCCAAGGTAGTCGCGCTCCAAAGTAGGTGCTGCCCTCAATCCATCCATCAAACCTCCCGAAAACGGCCAGGCGCGGGACGCTGTAACAGCTCTGTTTGATTTTTGGCGGGTGTAGGCCAATTGCCCTTTCAGTGTATACCAGTCATTCACTTCGTTGTTCAGGTTGGCGCGGATACTTCCCCGTGAGTTATCTGAATTTATAATCGTTCCTTTATCAAAAAGATAATTACCTGAAATATAGTAGGACGATTTTGCACTACCCCCGGAAACGCTCAGGGTTACATCCTGACGAAAACTGGGCTGAGTTATCTCATCGACCCAGTTCGTATTAACAGGAACGTTGTTAGGATTTTCAAAAGGCTCTTCCCGGTCCGTGAGACGGAAACTTTCATTGATTATTTCAGCATACTGGCGGGAATTCATCATTTTGATTGGGTTCGAAATTGTTCCGAACGAGGTTTTATTAACCAGCTCTACTCTACCCGTTCCTCGTTTACCCGCTTTGGTAGTAATCAAAATTACACCATTGGCACCCCTGGAACCATATATAGCCGTGGCAGATGCATCTTTCAAAACCTCCATGCTTTCTATGTCATTCGGATTAATTCCGTATAATCCATTTTGGCTGTAAGCTCCGGCAAAGTTGGCTCCTGCTTCCCGGTACGGTGGCATTGGAAATCCATCTATAACATACAAGGGCTCGTTATTTCCACTCAATGAGTTGTTTCCTCTTATTCTGACCACTGCAGCAGCTCCTGGCTCACCGGACGTTTCTACAACCTGCACACCGGTTGTTCTTCCCTGTAATGCCTGATCCACCGTATTCACGACTGCGGATTTGTATTCGGTACCCGATACACGCGCAGTCGAACTCGCCAGATCCCGCTTACTTTGCGCTCCATATCCAACCACTACTACTTCTTTCAGTGCCTTGGCTTCCGGATTAAGTTGTACGTTGTAAGTGGTTTGCTTTCTCACTGGTACTTCCTTCGTCGTAAATCCCACGTAGGAAAATACCAATACAGCTCTTTCGGATGGAACCTTCATATCAAAAGTTCCTTCGGGGGTTGTGACAATTTGTATTTTAGTATTTTTAACAATTACACTTACGCCCGGAAGTCCTGTTCCGTTTTCATCTACAACGAGCCCTTTAATAGCTCTGGCTCCGGCACCAAGATCCGGAATACTATCCTGTGCTACTGTAGGAACAGCAGCTGTCGTATCCGATGGGGTCCGGGTCGAGTCACTGGCAATAGTCTTATTCACGTTGCCCGGAATCCGGCTCATGGCCGCACTATCCGAAAGTGCTTCATTGTTTTGAGTTCCAGCAGGCGTTGCAGACTTTTTTGTGGTATCTGAACTTGTCTGAGGTTTTACTAACGGATCGAATTTCTGGGTTGGTCTGACAAGCGAGTCCCCGACGGCTTTGGGCTTGCTAATTGTATCGGGCTTGGCTGCGGGTTTAGCAAGTGTGTCAGCCTTGGGCTTGGGAATAGTATCAACTGGTGTTTGTTGAGCAATTGTTCTGGTGCAGACCCCTAAAATGATCAGAGTACCGGCTAGCGTTAACCTGAACCTATTCTGCCAGGGAACGCAACCAACCTCATTCGGTCGTTGAGCTTTTTTCATGTGAGCTGTGGCTAAGTGATGGAATTTTTATTCCGTATAGTGATATTCAAGGCGTCACCAAACAAAAACCATACCTTAGTAGCCTGTCGTTACAAAAATTGGCGCCCCGCTGGACCCGCGCTCAGAGGTTTGCAACAGAGCATATTATGCCGGAAGTGGATTGCAATAAGAATTTTTTTTCAGAAAAAATGATAAAGAGAAGTTTTAATTTTTGGAAAAAAGTACTTACCGATTACATTTGTCGAAATGCTCCTATCCTCAGTGTTGAAAGTTCGCATTTAGAAATACCAGTTAGTAAATAAAATACATCACCATGCGTCAGGAACAACTGCTTACGGCCGACTACATAGATTCTCAAATAGGAAATGTAATCGAATATTATATCAAATGGGATTTTGAAGAGGATCCATTTTACGGAAAAGCAAGAATAAGAGGATTAGCTGATGACGACTTCGGTAAGCTTAAAATAATATGTGATGTCATTGAAGGCAGTGATCTTGAACTTGCCTACGAGGAAGAAGAGGTGTTTTACCACTCTGATAACCGTCCCATACTTGCAGGTCCACTTCCTGAGATTTATTCAGCAAATTGGGTTTCGACGGATGGGAAGAAAAAGAAGCAGATATTCCTGCTACCTAATAATGAACATGCCAAGGACTACGCTATATCTCAGACAAATAGCAAAGTTGTAGTGAAACGAATTCTTTAAGATGAAAAAGTAAACGCCGGCAGATTTGCCGGCGTTTACTTTTTCATTTCATTTTACTTTAACAAACTTTTTCGTCAATACCTTATCTTCAAATACTGCCCTTACCACGTACAATCCGGCGTTACAGTTTGTAAGCATAAAATCGTAAATATTACCAGGAACCTGACCGTTCACAATTTCTCTTTCTACCATGAGCTGTCCGGAAACATTGTAAATCTGAATGGCCTTAAGTGTAGCTGGATGAGGGTAAAACTGAACGGATATCGCTCCATCAGTAGGATTAGGCGTTACCAGAAAACCTTCTTCTTTGAGGTTCGGATTTACTGTTACAGTTCTGATATTGATGTCGTCGAGATAGATATTATTTCCATTTCCGGTAATATTCTGAAAGGCTACAAGTACTTCTCCATTGGAGATGAAGCGTCCGAGATTAATCTCTTCTCTGCGCCATTCTGAACTTCCCGGAACGAATTCGGTGCGTGTAGCGCCCGTACGAGTCACCAGAGAAGCACCCCACTTTTTGTATACAGAAGTGTACGTTTTTCCGCAATCTGTACTAATAAGCACCTGTAATGTATCCCACATAGTTGTCTGTGCTGATGAATTTGCATAGCTGGCAGCTGCTACCTGAAATGAGACGAATGCAGAATCCACATTGGCAATATTCACCGTCGGGCTACGGAGATAATCCTTTTGTCCGGTTTCCACATTGTCCATATTATTAATCCGGACAGAATAGGTGCCGGTTTTAGCGGATCGGTTGGTTCGTTCCCACGTAATGCCTGCATCCTCGTTAACAATATCCCAGGCTACCGGCAGAAAGGAATTCTCAAACCCTTCTCTCACCGGAGCTTCCACCGGCTCGTAGTACATGAACTCTTTGGTTAGTACGTCGGTAGAAATATCTTCATCCGCTACTCCATTAGGGCTGGAGATTGTAATTGTAATTGCATGATTCCCTTCAGCTGTCTGCATCTCTGGCAGGCTGATGAGTGCCTGCTGATAAGTTGGTACAGAACCTGTCCATGTTGACCTTACAACGGTTCCATCATCGATTTTAGCTTCAATAATCAGAGAGGTCAGGGTTTGGCTACCCCGGTTTTCAATTGTGATTTGAGGTGTGAACGAAGCTTCGCACAAACGTTGATCAGGGCTGTTAATGAATTTAAGCTGGGCGTCATTACGGTTAATAGTTATGGGAACACAGGCATTGGAAGCTCCCAGGGAAGACCGGTACGTGCTGAATGCCGCTTCCATCCGTGCAACCTGCAATTTGGTAAACATAAGTAATCCGGCATCATAGGTATAATCCATGTAGTTCTGATACATGATTCCCGGAGCGGAAGGAGAGCAATAGTCTGTAACTATTCCTGTTGGAAGACCTTCTGTTTCCTTCCCCTGATTCGGCGTGTCATCAATGTAATCGGTACCTGCACAACTACCGTTATCATCTCCCCATATATGATAGAGGTTAAAAAAATGGCCTAACTCGTGGGTAAGCGTTTTTCCATAATTGTAACTGGCAGCGGATCCTCCCGGCAAACTTCTCTGATTGATAACCACTCCCTGTTCATCGGCTCTTCCGGTATTCGGAAAAGTAGCATAGCCAAGCAGGTTGTTGGTAAAATCACAAACCCATATATTAAGATATCGTGTCGGATCCCATGAATCAGCCCCACCTGTGCTTGCGTGTTTAACACTTCCTGACTGAATCCCGGTGACATCAGTGAATCCCGTCTGGGTGGTTGTATATCTTACAATTCCCGTTGTAGGCTGATCATCAGGTGTACGTTGTGCAAGGCAAAACTCAATTCCCGAAGAACCATATACATCCCTGAAAGCCGCCAAAATTCTTGCATTACTCTGGTTAAGCCCCGCATAATCTCTGTTGACAGTATCCAACTGAGCCAGAATTTGGCTGTCAGTGACTGAGGTTGGTCTGCGCATTACAATATGAAAAACAACTGGTATCGTAACTGTCCCTGTTGTTCTCATCGTCTTTCCTGAAGCCACTCTTTGATTGATGATCCTTTGTAACTCCACCTCTCTGTTCTCGAAACTGATCTTTTGAGCGGGATTATTCAGGAAATGATTGTGGAGCGCTTCCATGGTTCCACATCTTTCCTGAGCATATCCGGAAGTTGAGACCAATAGCAGCAGCGTGATGAAGTGAGCAATCAGGGCAGTGATGCGTAATCTTAAATTCATTTATACTTAAATTATGGGATCTTACTAAAACTATAGCGTATCAGGACTTTTTTGCTTTGGAAGTCTCTACATACATTTACGAAAAAAAAAGGATTGTTGATGCGACCTTTTAAAAAATAAATGGGTTGTCTTGAATCAGAGTTAAAACTAGAAAGAATTCTACTGAGGTATCTGTTTATCCAAATATTTAATAAAAATATTATCACAAACTTTGCTCAACCGCTAAAAGAGAAATGAATGAAATTGCCTCCCCGATCCGTAAGATAATCCATGTGGACATGGATGCATTCTACGCATCTGTGGAGCAGCGGGACAATCCTGATCTGCGTGGGAAAGCTATTGCAGTGGGTGGATCCCCAACCGGACGGGGCGTTGTAGCTACGGCAAGCTATGAGGCGAGGAAATTTGGGGTACGCTCCGCTATGCCTTCCCGGACGGCGATGCAATTATGCCCGCACATCATTTTTGTATATCCCCGTTTTGATGTCTACAAGGCTGTTTCACGAAGTATCAGGGAGATATTTGAGCGGTATACAGACATCATAGAGCCCTTATCCCTGGATGAAGCTTTTTTGGATGTTACGAACGACAAAGCCGGTATTGGCTCTGCGCTGGAAATTGCAAAGGAAATTAAGGTGGCTATTTTTAACGAATTAAATCTGACTGCTTCCGCAGGCATATCCACCAACAAATTTGTGGCTAAAATAGCTTCTGATATCAACAAGCCTGATGGACTCACCTTTATTGGACCTTCCAAAATCCGGAAATTTATACATGAACTTCCGGTCGGAAAATTCTTCGGCGTGGGTAAGGTAACTGCCGAAAAGATGAATAGTATGGATCTCTTTACAGGTGCGGATCTTTATCAGTTATCGGAAGAAGAATTAGTAAAACACTTTGGCAAGAGCGGCCATTTTTACTATAACATAGCCAGAGGGATTGATAACAGGCAGGTTCAACCTCATCGGGAAACAAAATCGCTCGGAGCTGAGGACACATTTATGTACGACCTGGCAACCAGAGAAGAAATGCACAAGGAACTTGAAAGAATAGCTGTCACTGTGTTTGATCGTTTAGCAAGAAAGCAGCTTTCAGGCCGCACGGTTACACTGAAAATCAAGTACAGTGATTTTACACAAATTACCAGAAACCATTCTTTCATGCATCCCGTCAGTGACTATGACAGCATTTATAACACTGCTATTACGCTACTGGACAAGACTGACCTGGAGCACAAGACAGTCAGGTTACTCGGTATCTCTCTCTCCAACTTCGGGGAAATAATACCGAAAGGGCGCAAACCCAAAGACCCCGACCAGCTTGACCTCTTTGATACTGACAGGTGAGTCCTGCTTACAAAAGTAACGCATCTACCCTATGTGCCTGAACCTTTTGCTTGTAGGGAGTCCATGAGAAAATAGTAAACTTACCATCCTGAGAGGCTACCAGCGCAGTTGCATCGTGCTGATCATGAATGAATTGAGCCGCAGATAAATGTCGTGTTCCGCCGTTCTGAACAGGATGTATGATCTTGCCCTCGTTTCCGATAATCGGCTCCGTTACAAGCATTTCCTCTACCGGAGAACCTTTGGCCGACCGTCCTATTTTGGCACCGAATGCTAGTAATTCGTAATTCTCATTAATAATAGTCGCGCCGTCTACTGCGGTTAATCCCGCCAAATTGTGAATAGCTGCGGTTAATTTGGACTGCCAGATACCACTTTTGGTGTTATTAGAAACCTGATCCCGTAATCCGGCAAGTTCCGAATAGGCAGGCTCAACTGCGTAAGAAATAGGATGAATAATCGATTCACGCCAGGAGTCTGAGCCGGAAGGTACCACAAGCAGTATTCCCCCTCTCCCATGATCCCGCATAGAAACCGCCAGCTGCACCAGCACATTCAGGGAATCATTCCAGATTGTAGCCGAATTAAAACCCATCATGGAATTGACCACGTTCGGGCATGCCGGCACCCGTCCACTGTTTTCATCAATGATTTTTACCTGATCTCCTTTAAGCACGGCCACGTTTACAAACTTCCCGAATCCATCGATTCGCCGGTGCTTAATCACCAGCATACCCGGTTCAATTACTTCCAGAACGAAACACAATGCAGGAATTTGGCGGGTTGTACCCCATACATAAAGCTCATTGTCATATGCCCACACCCCCAGATGAATCCCTGAACGTTCCACTGCAGGAGCCAGCTTGGTGAGCGAATTAGCATTAAATGGCAGCATTTCTCCGAATACAAGCGGATTGTCGGCCTGATCCGGCGACAGATATGCGATCGATATTTTAGGAGATCTCCCCTCCTCCTTTCGCAGACTTGTCCAGAATGTTGTATCAATAATTGCCTCAATAACCTGTGGTGAGGGAGGTGAAGCTAATAATGGCTCAGGATGCAAAAATACATCCCGGTGATGTTTGTAAAAATGATCGCTTACCGCTTGCGACACCGAACGAGCAGCTTTGTACGCGCTCTGCATGTCAGGAAAGTAGCTATCTATAGGTGTTCTATCAATATTCATTTGGGATATCAGGAATAAAATTCTGTGATCAGAACCGTCACTTTTCTGAGAACAACTGACGTTGAGAAAAAGTTGAGATTGACCTTAATGTTGCCAACACAAGTACTGTCTTTATTTTCGAAAATGAGAATATTTTTACACACTATGGCTATAAAACGTTCATTTTTTACAATCTACACTCACTTGATTACCAATACCCTAATCCGACGCGAAGAAATTAATTTATGTTTTTTTCAACTCCTCTACAACCATTTTAATCGTTTCTCAGTCTTAATACCAGTCTCTCGATTGACGAGAGAAGCGTAAAGATTTGCGGAAATGTTAATTTCTACAATTAACTTGAAACCAATTCCGTAACGTCAGTTGCGATTATTTATCATGACACAACAATAAAATGAACAGTATTAAAAAGATTCCGGTAAAAAATTATATTATAACTACTCAAAGAGAGTTATATATCAGTTCGGTGCATGTCGACCAGGAATCATGACCTTAACCCACCCTACTCTTCCTTAAAAATTAAGAATCGAATTATTGGTTGTTATGTCACAACCCGCAACCTTTATGCGTATGAGCTTATGGGTTATTGAGTGTCTTGGTGTAATTTTTGCCAAAACGATCTCATGGCAGCCAGAAGAAAAGGCTTTCGACGATTAAAGGATGAGAAATATTTGAACCTTTAAAAATTGTAGAAAAGTCCGTAGTGTGGACTTTACAATAACACATAAACTGGCAAATTAATGAGAAGCATCTCTGTGGTGATTCCGAACTATAACGGAAAACATTTGTTCGAAAAATATTTCGAACATAACCTGAATATCCTGAGCGAACTTGGTACCAGTGTGCAGATCATCGTTATTGATGACGCATCTAAGGACGACTCGGTAGCCTATCTCAAGGAGCATTATGGTAATCATATTACACTTATTGAGAAAGAGGTAAATTCAGGGTTTTCCAATACTTGTAACCTGGGTATCAAAGAGGCAACCAATGAACTGATCTTCCTACTAAATACTGATGTGACCCTTGAAAAAGGCTACTTCGAGAAATTATATAAATACTTCGAACGCGACGATACATTCGGGGTAATGGGAAGAATTATTGGTATGGATGATGACCTAATCCGTGAAGCAGCCCGCTCTCCTAAAATCATGGGACGCAAGATCAAGTCAGGAGATTTCTTCCATCTTGATGATATGGAGTCATTTACACCTACGTTCTATTTATCTGGAGCCATTGCTTTGATGGATACTCAGAAACTAAAGGCAATTAATGGATTTAACGAAATGTTTAATCCTTACTACGGAGAAGATCAGGAACTTTCTATCCGTGCGTGGCGACTGGGATGGAAATGCTATTATGAGCATAATGCCGTGTGCCGCCATGAAGTATCCGCCAGTACCAAGACGCACAACCATAAAAGAGCTATTAAAAGAATACACTTCCGTAACCGTTACTATGTACATTTTCTGCATTTGTACGGGAGTGATTTGCTATTCTGGCATATTCAGATATTACTTTGCGATGTGCTGCTTGGTATACTTACACTCCAGTTCTATAAAGCCGAAGCTTATCTGGACTTTTTAAAAAACCTGAAAGGATTGAGAAGAAAGAAAAACTCTTTCAACCGCCAGATGAAACGATATGACTCGGATATGGGCATCCTCGATGTAATTCAAAAAATTCACATCATGCTGAAATACAAGCAGGTAATTAAACTTTAAGTTTTTTTTAACTCACTTGTTAATATTCAACCCCATGAATAGGCAATCTTTGTATTTGCTTTACAGCATTTACAAAGATTCACGGTCTGTACACGCAGACCATTACTTTATAAAATGAAGATCTATTTTCGATTACTCTCTTTCGCTAAACCGATTGAGAAATTTGCAATTCCCTACATTCTCCTTACCTTGTTAGGTGTATTTTTTACCACAATGCAGCTGGTATTACTTGCTCCATTGATGGATACACTTTTCGTAAAGGGAAGTTCTGCTGTACCTTTAACAAAGCCAGACACTTGGATCAACGTTACAGGTTATCTCAATTATTATGCTCAACAAGTAAGTATTGAAGAAGGTCCTTTTGAGGCATTAAAACTTGTCTGCGGGATTACAGTGATGTCCGTGTTCCTGGGTAACCTTTTTAAATACTTCTCACAAAGGATTATGGAGAATCTCAGGATTCATACTCTGTTGAATATCCGTAAAGCTGTATTTGACAATGTAATGAGCCTTCATACAGGCTATTTTAGCAATCAAAGGAAGGGTGATATTATTGCTAAAATCGCATCTGATGTAGGCGTAGTCCAGTTCTCAGTAACTGGAACACTACAAGTTGTTTTCAAAGAGCCGTTGCAATTGTTAGCTTATGTATTCGTACTCTTCAGCATTTCCTTCAAGCTGACTTTCTTTGCTATTTTGGTTATTCCAATTTCGGCATTTCTTATTTCTAAAATCGTAAAGAGGCTTAAGGAACAGGCAGCGGAGGCACAGCATCTATTTGGCCTGATGATCAGCTATCTGGACGAAGCTCTGGGCGGTATCAAAATTATCAAGTCTTTCAACGCTACTCAGGCTATCAAAGATAAGTTTCACGCTGAAAACGTGCGTTTCTCGGATTTGGGAAGGAAAATGGCGCGTAGGCAGCAGCTGGGATCTCCGGTATCAGAATTCCTGGGTGTGGCAATGGTCAGTTCCATCGTGTTATATGGTGGCTGGCTGATTCTGAATGGACAATCTGATCTTTCTGGCGCTGACTTTGTAGCTTACATTGCTATTTTTTCACAGGTAATGCGACCTGCCAAAGCCATCACGGAATCTTTCAGCACTATTCATGCAGGTATTGCGGCAGGTGAGCGTGTACTGGAATTGATCGATGAAAAGCCAGAAATTACTGATGCCCCTGATGCAATTGCAGTTAACAGCTTCAATGAGGCAATTAAACTGGAAGACCTCTCCTTCTCCTATCCTGGTCGTAGGGTTCTTAATAACATTAATCTCACAATCCCCAAAGGAAAAACCATTGCATTGGTAGGACCTTCGGGGGGCGGCAAATCAACTTTGATGGACCTGATTCCACGTTTCATTGATGCGGAAAGTGGAAGTGTCACTGTAGATGGACTGGACGTAAAAAAGATTACACAGGAATCGCTTTGGTCGCTTATTGGTGTAGTGAATCAGGAATCTTTACTTTTTAATGACACCATTTTTAATAACATTGCGTTCGGAGTACCTGATGCTACTGTTGAACAGGTAGAACATGCTGCGCGCATTGCCAATGCACATGATTTTATTCTGCAAACAGAAAACGGTTATGACAGCAATATCGGTGATCGTGGGATGAAGTTATCCGGAGGACAGAAACAGCGTATTTGTATTGCCAGAGCCGTTTTGAAAAATCCTCCTGTGATGATGCTGGATGAAGCCACTTCAGCACTGGATACAGAATCTGAAAAACTGGTTCAGGAAGCACTTAACAATCTGATGAAAAATCGTACGTCTCTGGTGATTGCCCACAGACTAAGCACGATTCAAAATGCGGATCTCATCGTGGTTCTGGAAGAGGGAAAAATTATTGAACAGGGAACGCATCAGGAACTCATCTCGCATAACGGTCTTTATCGCAGACTAATTGATATGCAGACTTTTAATGAATCTTAATTACCAGTATCAGCCAGTATGTTTAAAAAGCTCAATATTTTACAGAAATTATGGCTCAAACATTCCAACAGAGCTGCATACAAAGACTATAAATGGGAGCTGGCGAACTATAAGCAACAAGAATTTAATTCATTCATTACCGGCACTGAAAGGCTAACCTCTCTTGACAAAATCCAGCAATTTGTTGAGAAACATGGCTTCCTTGCCGTCTGCCACAGCGGCAATGCAGGTGACATTATTTATTCGCTTCCAAGTCTGAAAAGGATCTACGAAATTACCGGGGCGCCTATTCATTTTTACCTAAGATTGGGTAAACCGTTAATTCTTTCGGGATATAAAAACCATCCGATGGGTAATGTAAAAATTAATCAGAAGATGGCGGATATGCTCATTCCTTTGATAAGCAGTCAGAGCTACATCGCGTCCTGTCAGGTTCATGACGCAGAAGATATACATATTGACCTTGATTATTTTCATTCTGGAAACATTCCGCTACAAAGCGGGAATATCGCCCGTTGGTGTAGTTATGTAATGGGGGTTAGCCCGCAGCTCTGGAAGCCTTGGATAGAGGTGAATCCTGATTTGGATTACACCCAAACCATTGTAATGGGCCGTAGTGAGCGATACAGGAATCATGGGATCAGCTATTCCTTTTTGAAGCAATACCCTGAGATTGTATTTATCGGAATAGAATCCGAATATGACGATATTAAAAAGATAATTCCTCATGTTAAATGGGTTAAGGTGAACGACTTTCTGCAAATGGCATCTATTATTGCAGGTGCAAAACTGTTTATCGGCAATCAGTCATTCCCATTTTCCGTGGCTGAGGGGTTGAAAGTTACCCGTGTATTGGAAACTTCTTTTCAAATAATTAATGTAGTTCCGGAAGGAGAAAATGGTCATGATTTCTTCTTTCAGGATCATCTGGAATCCATTATTTCAAGGCTTGTCGGAGGAAAAGATAGATAGAGAATGAATGCAAAACGAGAAGTAGCAATTGTTATTCCGATCTATAAAGCGGACTTGAATCTTTTAGAAGATATCTCACTAAAGCAGTGTTTTCTTACGCTTCATAAATATCCAGTAGTAGCTATTGCCCCGCAATCACTGGACCTTTCAAATATATGGAAATACGGGCGATTTGAGACGATTGAGAGGTTCGATGATAGCTTTTTCGAGAGTGTACAACATTACAATGCACTCATGCTTTCACCGCACTTTTACGAAAGGTTTCTCAATTATGAATTCATTCTTATTCATCAGCTGGATGCTTTTGTATTCTCTGACCAGCTTGCAGATTGGTGCAATACTGATTTGGACTATGTTGGAGCCCCCTGGTTGAAACGAATAGAGGTAAATGGATTAAATGAAGTTACTGCGACTTTTAAAACGTGGTTTTATACCTTTTTTAACATTTCGAAGTACGGGGTTCCCAGTGACCGTCAATTTGATAATGTGGTAGGCAACGGGGGATTTTCGCTAAGACGCGTGGAAAGATTTTATAAACTTGCTACCAGCTGCAAGTCTAAAATGCGACCTTATGTAGAACGAACAGAGTTTAAATTTCATGAAGATGTATTCTGGAGTATAGAGGTGAACCGTCGAAAAACCAGGCTTCGTATTCCCGATTACAGGACTGCCGTTCAGTTCGCATTTGAAAACTATCCGGAAAGGTGTCTTCAATTGAATGATAACAAGCTACCCTTCGGCTGCCATGCATGGGATTTGCATATAGAATTCTGGAAGGCTTACTTTAAAAAATTCGATTTTTACATTGACCAATCAATAGTACGATAATTTTAAGCTCATGTCTAAGGAAAACAACAACCCTCTGGTGTCGATTGCTCTATGCGTCTACAATGGTGAACGTTTTTTGACGGAGCAGTTAGACTCGCTCGTGGGTCAAACTTATAGCCAGATTGAAATTATTGCAGTTGATGATTGTAGTACGGATGCGTCGGTAAAGATACTGGAAGACTACAGTAAGAGATTTGAGCAAATTAAAATTTATAAGAATGACCAGAATCTCGGTTATGTGAAGAATTTTGAAAAAGCGATGCAACTCTGTACGGGAGACCTGATCGCACTTTGTGATCAGGATGACTTATGGGACTTAAATAAAATAAATCTGCAGGTCGCGCATTTGGCAGACAATCAATTGATTTACCATGATTCAAGATTTATTGATGAGCAGGGACAGGATATGCATAGAAAGATGTCCGACGTACTCCATTTGTATAAGGGCAATCAACCAGAAGCTTTTCTGTTAATAAATAGCGTATCGGGACATAGTATTATGTTCAGGAGGGAATTGCTTGCTGAAATTTTACCTCTTCACCCTGACTTTTTTCACGACCACTGGATCGCATATGTTGCGACTAATAGAGGTAGTATTGATTTCATTCCTCAATGCCTGGTCAATTATCGCCAACACACATCAACTTCAACAGACATTCTCAACACCAGAAAAAAACTTGATAAGACGTATCATGAGAATCGTGACGTGACCAAACTGAAGCGTGAACTGAAATGGTTAAAACATTGCCTGAGTTACGAAAAAAATAAGGATCGAGCTTTCATAAACCACTTTGTAAAACTGTTTGAACAGCGAATCACATCCTTGTTCTCATTCCGGTACGCAATACTGATTGGCAAACACTTTGATATTCTCTACCATAATAAAAAATTGCACAAATCGAGCAGGATTGGGTTCATTTACCGGCAAATGTGGGGACTCAAAGCGAAAACTATATGGGCAGATCTATTTGCCAAAAAATCATGACTTCCATTTTAGTTTAAAAAAATGGAGATATGCTTTAAGAAAAAGCCGCATCGGCATCCATTTTGAAGCCAGACTTTGAATGAGCATTCGGTGTATTTCTGCAAATGAATAATTCCACTCCAACATCTGCTCAATCTGTTTTTTTATAGCCCGTTTTTCAGTGAAGTAAATCTCCTGTCTGCTTAGTTTTGCTGTGGTTAAAGGCAGAACTTTGTTCCACTTTTCATGTATCTTAAGTATCTGACTGAGCCATGTTTTATCAAAATTCCCCTCCGATTCATGTCGCATAAGGACGTCATAGGTTACAACAATTTTATGGTTACCGAAAATACTCAGACAAAAGTCAAGATCATAGCCATGGAACCCATAGAGTAGCTTCTCATCGAATCCATGTAGCTGTGCAATTTCTTTCTTTGCACAAAACCACACTCCATCTACGCAGACGACCTCACTAATCTTTTCCTTGTAAGGATTATGAAACGCATGCACATCCTCTTTATCATGCCTTTTGTATCCCTGAACAATATTCTGAAAGGAGATATGGGGGTTTTGAAATTCAAGACAATACCATCCCGAAGGAGCCAGCGCCTTATATCCTCCACCTGCTACACCTATTACACCAATCCTGTTGTCCCCGTCAAATGTGGACAGAACATGAATGCCCCACTTCTCAGTGAATATGGTAACGTCTTCATGCATAAAACACATGATTCCATATTTCGCTTTCTTAATACCTTCATTATAAACGCTGCAGATTCCTTTCTTTTCTTTTCTATTATCAAAGGAAATTATTTCATGCTCTACACCAATTGTAGCAGTGATATTTTTTGTGACTGCTTCCAAATCCTGGGGGTTTATAGAACATATAATTACTGATATCATTGAATAATTTGTAAAAGTGTGCTGTTAGTCCAATTTTCATTTCCTTCTCTCCGCTTCATTTTCATAAGTGCAAAAGCCAGGCTGACCATCACGCCAAAACCAAACAAAGAGGATTTTCGCGAACTCCAAACTGTACGAAGCAATAGGAACTTTGAAAATCCAATATCAATTGCATCTTGAAGAAATCTCCGATATGCCCACTTTTCCGTTTGAAAAAGGTCATCTCCAATTAGCTTGTCTGCATCAAAAGGTAGCACATGACTCCATTTCCGATGCACCCTAAGCATTTCCTTAAACCATACACGATCGAACTTCCCTTCAGAGAAGTGCCGGAGTAGTATATCGAATGTTACCACCACATCATAGCTTTGGTTTACGGACAATGATATATCAAGATCGTAACCGTGAAATTTTCTGAAGTTTTTACTGTCGAAGGGATATTTTTCCCAAACTGATTTTGGCATACACATCCAACATCCATCAATACATGCTACTTTGGAGTAAAGCTGATACTTGGGATTGTTGTAGTCGTATCCTTCTTCTTTACCAGCGTGCTTATAACCTTGGAGTACATTACTATAGGCTCCTCCGTTTCTTTCGATTGTATAGTTGTACCAACCAGAAGGCGTAAGAGACTTGTAACCTCCACCAGCAACACCAACCAGCCCAATATTTGGGTCGCGGGAAAACAGTGCCGTTACAAGCTTTCCCCAATCTGGCGATTTCATTTCAATGTCTTCATGCATAAAGCATAAAACAGGATATTTGGCGGCACCCGCGCCGGTGTTATATACCTCGCTTATCCCTTTTTCGCCATTAGAATTATCAATGGCAATAATTTCATATTCGACACCTATGGTCAGAGCGATACTGTTACTGACATCGCTAAGGTCTTCCGCATTTGCGGAGCATATAATTACTGAGATCATCTATTGCAATCGTTTCGCCTTGTTTTTATCCAGGGTGCGACTTGCACACGCTATAACTACTAGATACAACGTTAACCATTATGGTTGTAATACATGTTTTATTTTCAATAAATATATACTGGATAGGCATTAATCCCTTATTTACTTTGAATAATCTTAGATAACGAATGATACTAATTGCTATTCACACCGAATAATCCGAACTTGCGCGCCCAAATTTAAAAATCACCATGACATCAGTATCCTGCGGCATTGACTTCGGTACCTCTAACTCTAGTATAGCTGTTGCTAACAATTCAAATATATCCCTCGTACCGGTAGAAGGAACCAGCGTTACTACACCAAGTGCGATGTTCTTTCTAAGAAAAGGAAATGTACCGTTCTACGGACGGGAAGCGATGCATCAATTTCTTACCCGCCAACCGGGCCGATTGATGCGAAGCCTCAAACGTGTACTGGGAACTCCCATTATGAAGCAGGGAACGATGGTGAATGGTGAGCATATGAAGTTTGATCAGATCATTGCCACCTTTCTTCAGAATTTAAAAGAGAAAGCTGACTTTCAGGCAGGCACAGAGATCGAAAATGTTGTGATGGGACGCCCTGTAAATTTTATCGACAATGATCCGGAAGCCAATCTTCGTGCTCAGGATGAATTAGCAAAGGTGGCTCGTTTGCTCGGGTTCAAAAATATAGATTTCCAATATGAACCCATTGCTGCGGCTTTCGCACATGAGGTGAACGTAAGCGGAGAAAAACTGGCTCTGGTAGCGGACTTGGGCGGTGGAACATCTGACTTTACGGTGATAAAGCTATCTGCCAAAAATATAGGCAAGCCGGATCGCACCGAAGATATCCTGGCAAATACAGGTGTGAGAATTGGCGGAAACGATTTCGATAAAGATTTAAGTCTTTCAGCAATCATGCCTGAGATTGGCTTTAAGACAACTTACGGCACCAAAAATCTTGAGGTCCCTCTTCGCCATTACTACGATTTATCTGAATGGAGTAAGGTAAACTTTCTTTATACTCCGAAAATCATTTCTCAAACCCGTCAGCTTTTGTTCGAATCACACGACAAAGTGCGCTACGGGCGTTTACTGCAAGTGCTGGAACAGGAAACAGGTCATGCGTTGCTGGCTGTAACTGAGGAAACGAAAATCGCGCTTACGGATTCTCCAAGCTATGACACCCCATTTGAATTTATCGAAGAGGGCTTGTCAACCCAGGTAACCCGTGAACAATTTGATATCGCTATTTCTCAACAGATTGAGAAAGTAGCGGTTGCAGCGAGGCAATGTCTGGCAGACGCGCACGTGAAAGCTGAGCAAATCGAACTGGTAATCCTTACCGGCGGAACAACTGAAGTTCCTGCAGTACAGGCAGAATTCAGAAGTCTGTTCCCCAATGCCTCAATAGCAGATGAAAATAAGTTATCCAGCGTCGGACTTGGGCTGGCCTACGACAGCCAGAACAAGTTCAGATAAGCCATATTCTACAATGCAAAACAGCCTGCAGTTGCATATTTTGATGCACTACTGCAGGCTGTTTGTACTAACACTGACTTATATTATTCGACGTTGTTACCGTCTTTATCTAGTTTTACCCTCGCGGTCTCAGAGCCATTTTTTACGTTGAGCTCGTAATACTGAGTTTTATCTGCATTAGTGATCAGAAAGGCAGAAACTACTTTCCAACCCTCAAATGCATCACTTTTAATTGTGTTTTTAACACCGTCAGGTAAATTTTCGGCTTTGACACTTACCTTTTCCTGAGCAGTGATTTCGGTAGTTACACCACCGTTAGTTGTTGTGAAGTTACCAGCCTGCACTGAGGCAAATGAAACAAGAGTCAGGGCAAGAGCCGATACTATTAGCTTTTTCATAATCCGTTTAGTTTTTGATTTAGAATGTTCTTCAATTGGGTTGCCACCCGATACAAACATTAGCTAAACAATTTTGCCAAAACAATTAATATCCTGATAATCATGTATTTAAAAAATTATTCTATTTCTTTTTTTGTTCAGTATGCTCCCCGCTTTGTGGTGAAAGTCCTCGAAACAATAATTGTTAGTTGAGTACTTTTCCCTCCTTATCCACCTTCATCCATGTTTCCCCATCAGGTTTCTGAACGTACAGGTCATAAAAAGTTGTCTGATCAGGATTTGTTACCAGGTATGCCTTCAAGATCTTCCAGGCAAGTTCAGTGTTGTGCCCTACAGAAGCTTTCACTTTCTCGGGAAGATCATCAATATCGACCTGTACCCGCTGTTGTTCCTGCGTTGTCTGCTGGGTTACATTCACAGAAGGTGAGTTTGCGCCAGAGCTATTAATTGATATCCCCAGAATCGGTAGCGCAAGGAGATATGGGATCATGATTTTCATAAGTAAAATAGTTTGAATGATGTAGATAAGCATAACCAAAAATGTGCCGGGGTGCGAGGCGTAACAGTAATATCCTATTTATCTCAAATCGCTATTCGAGATAATCGCGCGGTTATGAGGTAACATTGTTAAATTTATCCTAGATTTGCTACTATATATAACACAGTACCTTGTTAAACATATATTAGCTATGAAAAGTTGGATAAAGAATGTTTGCTTATGCTTCCCACTGATTGCCGTTGCTTGTTCTTCATCAGGTGATCTTAAAGTGGCGGTGAAAGATTCTGATGACGAGTATAGGTTCACCGCTCATTATGACAAGTCAAGAACAGTTGCTACCCAGCAGATGATCAATAGAGCGATCAAGCCAAACAGGATTTTCGTTGATCATGAAGATGATATTGATAAAGAAATCAAACTTGTAGACGGGACAACCTTTCATCTGGATTCCTCGCCGGGCGATCTGGAAATCGTTTTTGACAAGTCGGCCAATACAGCTCACTCCTATGAGATGATCAGGAAGTTGGGAGAATCAATCAAAAAGGTTGTGACAAACGAAGAATAGTAAATTAATGGCGAACCGATAACACCCGGTTCGCCATGATGCTTCTTATCCTTTTTTCAATTTCATCTTCACCGGATCCCAGTGGATCACCTTGTTCTCAAAGTAGCTGCTGTTGCAGGCAAGTACAGGTGCTGCTGCCCTGAATCCGAATACCGGATCTTCCACCGTTCCCAGGCTTCCTTTTCTGATATTATCAAAGAAGTCCTTAAAATGAGCCATATGTGCGTCATCTTCTTTGGGTGCAGTAAACTTCACTTCTTTGACAGGTTCTGCTTTGCGAGTATCTTCAGGAAATTGTGCATCGTATTGCTTTTTGAATTCGGCTTGTTCTTTTTCTGAAAAAGTATTGTAACTGTCATATCCACCATAGCCAGGTGCTTTTGGGAGTTTCTTTCTTGTCAGTAATAGATTATTCTCAGTAAACTCGATCTGCCCCTCCGTTCCGATAATACGGGTATTGTTTGCAATGGCACCTGCATTGGCAAAATTGACGCGTAATACCATTTGAAAATTACTGTGTATATCTGTTTTGGGATATTCCAGAATTGAAACCATCACATCAGGAACATCACGGCCATCTTTCCAATAACTGAGCTGTCCGGATGAAAAAATCCTTTCAGGACCTAACGTATTGGTAACAAAATGTACACCGGTTATCAGGTGAACAAACAAATCTCCTGCCACTCCTGTACCATAATCTTTGTAGTTTCTCCACCTGAAAAACCTTTTGGAATCGAAGGCAGTTTTGGGGGCATCACCAAGAAATGTATCCCAGTCAAGTGTGCTAACCGATGCATCTGTAGGAATAGAGTAGTTCCAGGCTCCTATCGCATTGAATCGGTCGTTGTTGGATTCAACATAATTAATATCCCCGATATCACCAGCCTGAAACAGCCTTTTAGCCTCTCTGAAGGACGCCGAACTAATACGCTGACTACCAATTTGCATCGTTTTGCCTGACTTCTTCCATGCCTCAATGACAGACAAGCCTTCATTGATATGATGTACCATTGGTTTTTCACAATACACATGTTTTCCTGCTGCAAGAGATGCTTTGGTGATATGGTCATGCCAGTGATCGGGTGTGACCACGAGAACCGCATCTATATCTTTTCTTTCCAGAATATTTCTGTAATCGCGGGTTGTGAAAACCTCGTTGCCATATACTTCTTTGACGCGCTGCAACCGTCCGTCATACAAATCCGCAGCAGCAACAAACTCCGTTCCTCCGGATCGTAAGGCAGCCTTGGTGTCCTGATGTCCCTGAATACCCATTCCGATTGTCGCAAAGCGGATTTTATCGTTCGGACTAATCTTCTTCAGATCACGGATGATGTTAAAAGGTTTGGCAAAGCTGTCGGTAGCGGCGAGCGCAGACACAGCCGTAAGATTCCTAAGAAAAACTCTTCTGTTACTATTCATAATAGGAATATCAGGTTAAAGAAAATGTACAATTGATGCCTTTTATAATTCTTCAATAAAAATATCCATAAATGCCACACGCGCTTTCCCTCCTCCATGTATTTGCAATGCGATTAACCCTGACTGCGGAATGCTCTTATCTGTTTCTTTATAGTCTACAGTAAGTTTGTTGTTGAGATAAATCCGTATGCGACCATTTTCACTGCGCACCTGGTAATCGTTCCACTCGCCTGGTTTTAGTAATTGAGCAACCAATTCAGGTGTAGGCGCAGCGAGCGTTTTATTCCTTCTTGACTCGTCATAAAGACTCGCCCAAAATTTATCCCCCAGGTCGGCCTGGTATCCAATCATTTCATACGCAGGTTTTACAATTCTCTTGCTATGAAATTGTACGCCTGAATTGATAAATCCTTCCGCACCAGTGAGCTTGAATTTCAATCTGAGTGTGAAGTTTTTGTAGTTTTTTCTGGTGCTTAGAAATTCATTGTGAGGCACTTCTTCATCAAGCGACCCACCCACGATGGCTCCGCCTGCAAGATGCCATGTTTTTACTGTGTCTCCCTCCCATCCCTGAAAATCCTTTCCGTTAAACAGGCTGATTACTTTTCCTTCAGGCGCAGACATACAATGAATGAAGAGCCCCATTCCTACGCATAAACCAGTGACCCGGAACACCTTCGTCAGAAAACGTCCGCTTCTATTCGAAATCTTCTTCATATTGCTAAGGCGTATTTTTCTTAAAAATTATTAATTATAAGTGGTAAATGATCATATTTACTATACTTTTTTTATCTGTACAATTGATTTACCGAAATCACTTACAGCGGATCAAGATTAAACATTCCACCAAAAGCCGGCTTTCAAGCGGCAGTAGCAATGACCAATAGTAAAATGCATTCCGATGACCATCTAAGGCGCGACAGTGAAAGGTTTGAGCTTGTCGCAAAAGCGACACATGATATTATCTGGGATTGGGATTTGGTGAGTAATACCCTTTGGTGGAATGAAGGGATGCAGGAATTATTTGGCTATACCGAGCTCGAACCTGGTCCGGAATCCTGGTACAACAGAATCCATCCTGCCGACAAAAACAGAGTCATTCAGCATATACATGATATAATAGATGCAGGCGGCTCCCGCTGGACTGATGACTACCGGTTTCTGCGCGCTGATGGTACGTACGCCTATGTCCACGATCGGGGTTATACCATTCACGAAAATGGCAGTGCTGTCAGGATGGTTGGCGCCATGCAGGACGTAACACAGGAGCTACAGCATCAGCGGGCTCTGGAAGAGAGTGAACAGCGTCTGAATTTTGCGCTTCAATCCGCTCAGCTAGGAACCTGGAATCTGAATCCCGAAACGAATCTTGTTGAATGGGATGAAAGATGCAGAGAGTTGTTCGGCGTTCGCGGCCAGGAAAGTATTGCCTACGACAGCATTCTTAAAAGAATTCATCCCGAAGACAGATTCAGGGTAGAACAGTCTGTGTCGCAGTCGCTACAAAAGGAATTGGGAGGATATTATAACATTCAATTTCGCACCATTGGGGCAGATGGAGTTACATTACGCTGGCTGCATTGCAAAGGGCAAGCCTATTTTAAAAATGACGAGGCCTATCGTTTTTCCGGTATAGCCCAGGATATAACCGATCTTATTAACAATCAGGAAAGGGCATTTTACGCCGATCAGCAGGCTACCATGACCATAGAAGGTACAGGAGCCGGTTCTTTTCTGGTAGATATGGCGACTAATGAAATCGTGTATTCTGCTACCCTCTGTAAGATCATTACCGGTGAAGTTTCTGATTCTTTGTCCAGAAAAATATTCGTAGAGCATCTGCATCCCGATGATATTGGGTTGAGAAATCAAGCCTACAAAAAGGCAATGGAGACGGGAGAGCTCGATTACGAGGCTCGTTTTATATGGAAGGACGGTTCAGTACACTGGGCAAAGGCCATTGGCCGCTATTTGTATGACAAGTCCGGTAAGGTGATTTCACTTTCCGGAATATTGGTGGATATCACCGAGCGGGTTGAAGCAGAGCAAAAGGTAAGAGAAAGTGAGAGCCATTTCAGAAGTTTGATTGAGCAGGCGCCTGTCGCTACCGCTCTGTTTGTAGGACCTGATATGGTTGTAGAGATCCCGAATGAACCTATGCTGAAGATGTGGGGGAAAAATAGTAGTGTTATCGGGAAGCCATTGCGTGAGGCAGTTCCCGAACTTGTCGGTCAGCCTTTTCTTGACCTTCTTGATAAAGTGTATCAATCGGGCATTGCGTACCATGCATATGGCACAGAGGCACAACTAATGATTAATGGTGAGTTACAAACAATGTATTTTGATTTTACATACAAGCCATTATTGGATGAAACCGGAGCTGTGTATGCGATCATAGATATGGCGGTAGATGTAACACCCCAAATTATAGCAGCACAGGAGTTGAAGGCAAGTGAAGAGAGGTATCGTCAATTGGCCGACGAGCTTGAAGCCCGCGTTGTGCAGCGAACTGATGAACTGAAGCTGGCGAATCAGGAACTGGTCAATTCTAATAATAACCTCCAGCAATTTGCCTATGCGGCAAGTCATGACATGCAGGAACCGTTGCGTAAAATCCAGTCATTCAGTTCAAGATTGCAATCCTCGTATGCTAAACAGCTGGATGAAAACGGGATATACATGCTCAACAGAATGCAGGATGCCGCACACCGGATGTCATTGATGATCGATGATCTCCTTGCGTATTCAAGACTTAGCAGTAACGAAAATACAGAGTTTCTGCCGGTAGATTTGAATAAGGTGATCAACCAAATTATTTCAGACCTTGAAATAGGCATAGAAGAACAGCAAGCAGAGATAGAAGTGGATAAAATTCCGCCTATTCTGGGCAACCCGTCTCAGCTGGTACAGCTCATGCAGAACCTGATCAGTAATGCAGTAAAATATAAAATCCCGAATCAACATCCGCAAATTACCATCACCGGACGGATAGCTGAACCTGATGAGATAGCTGGTATCCCTTATCTGTTTAAGGACATCAGTTACGTAGCGGTATCCATCGCAGACAATGGTATTGGTTTTGACGAAAAGCACCTTGACCGCATTTTTCAGATGTTTCAACGACTGCATGGAAAAGGAGAATACAGCGGTTCAGGAATCGGGCTGGCACTATGTAAAAAGGTAGTGCAAAATCACAATGGTTACATCACAGCCCACAGCAAGCCAGGAAAAGGCGCTGTTTTCCTGATTTATCTGCCGATGGCGGGCTAATTCGGAATGCATTACTATTGTTTCCAGATATCGTTGTAAAGTTCCGGATGTCGTTTGAACTGTGCGTGAACATACGGACACAACGGCATTACTGTCAGCTTATTTGTTCTGGCGTAAGCCACCATTTCCTCTAACATGAGTTTGGCAAGACCGCGTCCTTCAAACCTGGGATCCACCTCGGTGTGATAGACCGTCAGCGTTGTGCCGGATATGCCAACCACCATTTCACCTGCTTTCTCACCCTCTTCATAAAGATAGAAAGCGCCTCGGCCTCTTTCCGCCAACTGTAGTTTAACCTCTGCCATAATTTCAATTTTTATTTTCAATCTGTTTTAACAGAATATTCCTGTCTGCTTCTCAAAACAAGACAATTTCTGTTAGTTTTACTGCAATACTGTTTAAATTATTATTCCTTTTAAATCCCATGCTAAAAAAACTTTGTCTGGCCAGTCTGTTATTAACTGCAGCACCTTCCATAGCACAGCCCGTTGCAGACTCTATCCTGGTTGGAAATCATTACCGTGTATTTTACTTCAATAAACCTCAGACCAACAGAACGAACGGCAGCCTTATGTTTGCTATTCACGGGTCGGGAGGCAATGCAGCCAATTTTATGAAGAATGCGCAACAATTGGAAAAGAGAGCCGAAAGTGAAAACTTCATTGTTGTGTACCCACAGGGATATAAATCGTTCTGGAATGAGTGCAGGAAGCATTCCGAAGCAGAAGCTAATAAAATAGATATTGATGAACAGGCATTTTTTCAGGGGATGATCAATTATTTCGGTGATAAATATGCGATCAACAAAAGGAATGTTTTCGCCTCAGGCTTCTCAGGTGGCGGACAGATGGCGTATAAAATGGGAATCACCATGCCCGAAACTTTTAAGGCAATCTGTGCCATGGTTGCGAACATGCCAACCGCAGAAAATATGGATTGTATTGAAAGCAAAAAACCGATAGCCACCATGATTATAAACGGTACTGCAGATCCGGTGAATCCTTATGAAGGAGGAGAAATGAAATCGGCGGGACTAACTTTGGGTAACGTACAGTCTACTGATCAATCGTTTAACTACTGGGCCAGGCTGGCAGGATATAAAGGCAAACCTGACAAGCAACTGGTGCCTGATCCGGATAAAACAAACAATATAACCATCGAAAAATATACTTTCAAAGAGAAGCGTAAACCGGAAGTAACTCTATTGAAAGTTAACAATGGGAAACATGAGTTTCAAAGCGATATGGATTTCTTTTCAGCTGCCTGGGATTTTTTCAAAAGACAGATTTAATAAAAACGTCAACGTCTGCTTCATTTGGCAGACGTTGACGTTTTTATCAGACCAGGCTCAACCTGCTTCGGTAAAGTTGATGGAAACCGAAAGCAGACAACAGGCACAGCACTATCAAAGTGACCCACAATGCATCATAGCCCCATCCTGCTGCTATAAATCCTCCTGCCGCGGGTCCCACTACCTGCGCAACTGCCCATGATAATGAGTATACTGCGGAATACTTCCCACGGCTTTGCTCACTTGCTCTGTTAATGACAATCGTACTGATGTACGGCAATGTAAGCATTTCCCCGATCGTGAATGAAAAAACGGCCAGTATACCCGCAATGATCGCTGGTAAACCAGGAATCAGCAAAGCGAAGAATGCGAATACAGTACAAAGTACACCGGAAATAATGTAGTGATAGTCCGAATGTCTGTTTCTCAGCACCTGAATGAATACCATTTCAAACACAGCGATTACAATTCCGTTCATCGCCATCAGTATACCTATTGTTGCTTCTCCGATATGCATTTGCTCTTTCCAGAATACCGGCAAGATCCTGAAGATCATAATAAACGCAATCATATATAATGTCACCATTGCGATAAATCTTATAAAAAACAGATCTGACCAGGGAGATTTAGAAGTTACCAATGTTTCCCCCTCCTCTTCTGATGCAGGGTTGATCTTACCTTCCGGCAATAGTATCAGTATCAAAGCACCAGCAAGCGTATAAACAATGCCATCCACCCAAAAGAGTAAATCATAATTAATAGCCGCAAGTATTCCTCCTACGGAAGTACCAAACCCAAAACCGAGGTTGGTTGCCAAGCGGTTGAGTGCATAAGATCTCGTCAGATTTTCCGGCGTCGAATAAAAGGCAATTGCTGAATTATTGGCTGGTTTGAATGCTTCTACAAAAAAACCTAGAATGACTGTCAGCAGGCACAAATGATCAAAAGTATTGACCTGAGAGAAAAGTATAAAAAGTATCCCACTAATCAGCAGGCTAACGATCTGAACAGAACGAAAGCCCACTTTGTCCGACAAATATCCTCCGGCAATAGCACCGAGTACCGAACCCGCACCAAAAAGAGTAATGATCAGCCCTGCATCTGCTATGCTGCGGTGCAGATTCTGAGTGATATACATACTCATAAACGGCACTGCCATGTAGCCGCAACGATTGATCAGCACTACCATACTTAACAGCCAGGTCTCCCGGCTTAAACTGCTGTATGATTCACGATAACCTTGTGTAATTTTTTTTATCATAGGTCTGAAAATAAAAAATCCGCCCTGAAATGATATCGGGCGGATCGCTAATGTTTTATTGAAACCATCTTATAGCTACTCACGCCAGACATCCTTTGATGACCAGTTGCGAATGGAGCGATAGACGATTTGCATATTCATGATGCAAAAGTACAGGAATTATAGAAATTTTATAAAGGGTTCCGTGGAAATTATGACGGATAAATATTCCAACCTTACTTTCCAACCATTAGAGGCTCAACCTGCTCATTGTAAATGATAAGCCCTTTTTAGATTCTGATCCTGTTTCGCTATGAAAAACACATTTTTTTCTCTCATTTTGATTTTTACATTATCAGCCTGCAAGGATAAGCGTAAAGAGGTCGATCCTTGTGGCTGTGCAGGTTCCATCAATTGTACATTAGAATATCGTAACATCACTATCGAAATTACAGATAAAAATGGAAAACCATATTTATTAGACAAATACAAAGTCACAAGAGCAGAAGATGGACGGGAGATTATTATAAAAACCGATGAGTATACAGCCATCCTCCAATCACTTGGTAAATATCTTTTTGTCGGGGACGGGCACCAATCTTTGACAGATAAATGTGGAAAATTATTTCGTTTCACCGGGTGGAAAGATGGAAAAGAGGTTATTTCGAAGGATTATCTGGTCGCACATGATTGCTGTCACATCCTGATTAAAGAAGGTGATACAAAGGTTGTCATCAACTGATGTCACCGAATCTCAAAATAAATATCGCCCTTATGCAACTTTCAGTAACGACTGAGCATCTTTGGTTCATATTAGCCACGGAAAAAAATGACTTGCATGACAGGCAAAGAGCTATTCGATCATTATCAGGCAGCAGCATTACGCAACGGATTCGGCTCTGCAGAATTCAGCTATGGGAATGTGCTGTTTGAAGCTATGAAGCTGGAAGGAGAAGCTACAGTTTTCAGAAAATTGGAAGAAGCATATGCAAAGGGGCGGAAAATCCAGCTTGCTTATTCTACTTCAGCCAAAGGTGAGCATACTGAGCCGGATCTAGTTGTGATTACCTGAAAACAATACGGCCGGGCTATTACACCCGGCCGCATGCAGAATTTATGAGGTGGCTTACGGACAAAATACCCTATCAGAGAGGCTCGTTACCGCCGGTCGCTGATAACTGCCAAAACGTTCACAAAATGCCCTCTCCAGATCCTCTCTATGATTAGGATGCGCAATACTGATCAATGCGCGGGCTCTCTGCTTTAAGCTTTTTCCAAACAAATCAACCATACCATATTCGGTTACAACCCAGTGAATATGTCCCCGGGTCGTCACTACTCCTGCTCCTTCTTTCAGAAACGGCACGATGCGTGATTCACCTCTGGAAGTCACAGATGGAAGTGCAATAATTGGAATTCCTCCGTCAGACAAAGATGCCCCCCGGATGAAATCCATTTGTCCTCCTATACCAGAATACTGATAAGTGCCAAGTGAATCTGCGCAAACCTGGCCCGTAAGATCGAGTTCAAGTGCGGAATTAATTGCTGTCGCTTTTTGATTTTGGCGAATGATGCTTGTGTCATTCACATAGGCGATATCCATCACACGAATCGCCGGATTGTCGTTCACGAAATCGTAAAGCTTTCTGGTACCCACCATAAATGAGGTCACAGACTTACCACGGTTGAGTTTTTTCAGACTATTGTTGATTACTCCGCTTTCAATCAGGGGAATTACACCATCTGACAGCATTTCGGTATGCAGGCCAAGATTCTTGTGATGTTTCAGATTCCTCAGCACCTGATCCGGTATGGCACCAATCCCAACCTGAATGGTAGCACCATCCTCAATGAGTGAAGCCACATTCTCACCGATTTGTACCATCGCCGGTTTGGCATTTAAAGAATAATCGATTTCCGGAAGATCTGCCTGATGCCATACGAGTGAATCAATTTTGCCAATGTGTACAAACCCGTCGCCGTGTGTTCTTGGCATGGATGGATTCACCTGGGCTATCACATGTTTAGCTGAGTCAACCACAGCGCGGGCAATATCTACTGATGTACCCAATGAACAGAAACCATGAGCATCCGGAGGGGAAACCTGAATCATCGCCACATCCACAGGCAGTTTGTCGCTCTTGACAAGTTGCGGAATCTGGCTCAAAAAAATGGGTACATAATCTCCGTAGTCGCTGTTTACCACTGAACGTGTATTTGCAGAAACAAAAAGAGAATTAAAGAAAAAACTGTTGTGGTGGACAGGATCATTGAAATTCACATCTCCCAACGTGGTAATACTGATAAATTCAACATTCTTTAGTTCCCAATGTCTCTTTTGTAATGCCTGCACCAGGTGAATCGGAGTGGCGGCACTACCATGAATGAAGACTCTGTTGCCTGATTGAACGTGCTTAACGGCCTCTTCAGCAGTTGTATATTTGGGGATATCCATAGACTTATTTGTATAGAAAGTTAGATCATTTTTCAGAAATTGATCTATATCAATCCTGAAATTTTCAATACAAAAATCCTTCGGGATGAGCAGCTAATAAATGACATCAGTAATGTTAATTCATGACGAAAGTCAGCAACACTACATTTCCTGACAAATTCTGTTAGCATGACGCAATTGGCTTAATTTTTGTGTTTTATTCCTGAAACAGCATAGTACTATGGATCAAATTGAACAGCAGAAAAAAGACCTTCAGGAAAAGATTCTGGCAAAACGGCAACAGGTCGAATTCGAAAAGCAAAGTATTACGGAAAGCAAATTATCGGACCCGGATAATACACAGGATCCCGAAGCCAGCGAGGAATTCAAGAACTTTCACGACCCGGAAGGAAATGTTATTGAATCTTCCGAATTGAAAGAATTGAGCAGATCAGAACAGGAGCTGATTTACCTGATCGACAAATTGAACAAACTCAACAAGGATAATGGTTAATATTTTAAATTTTAAACGCTACAAAATTTCCTTCAAAACTTCGATGGTACCAACAAGTTCTTCAGTGGTAGAGGATGCAAAACCCAGCCGGGTAAATCCTCCGCCTGGTAAATCATGCAGCAGGCCATTGGAGAAAGACAGCCCTCTTTTAGATGCCTGTTGAGCAATGAGGGTCATGTTGTAAGTGGGGGCGAATCTGGTCCAAACTGCCAGTCCTCCATCTGGTTTTACAAAACTTACTTTGTCTGGAAGTTCGGTAGTCAGCAACTCACAGAAAACATCTCGCCGTTGCCGGTATTCCCGTAATGATTTCCGTAAATGCCTTTGAATAATACCATTATGCAATAGATCAGCAATTGCATTTTCAAGGGCTACATCGCCTTGCCTGTCAATAATTCTTCGTAATTGTGTCAGCCTTTCGATTACATTCCCAGCGGCAATAACATAGCCTACCCTGAATGCCGGTGCGATTGACTTGGTAAATGATCCGCAATACAACACCATACCTTTGGGATCACTGGCAGCCAACGGAAGAAGCGGTTTGCTCATGTAATGAAAATCGTAATCATAATCGTCTTCAAATATTGCGAATCCGTATCGCTCTGCCAGATTCAGTAGTTTTAGCCGCCTGTCTGCACGAAGCGTAACCGTGGTGGGATAATGGTGATGAGAAGTAACGTAAACCATCCTGACAGGCATTTTTTCACAAAGTAGCTCCAGTTCATCGGTATCCATACCGTTCTCGTCCACTGTGACAGTTAAAATTTTTCCGCCAGCCTGTTGCAGGTTATACTTTGCGCCGGCCCAACAAGTATTGCCCGTCACTACGATATCTCCGTCTGAAATTATTGAAGATGCTGCCAGGTGTAAGCCCATTGTTGTGCCACGAGTGATCATGATGTTCTCTACAGACACACCCATTCCGCGGGTTTGATTCAGATATATAGCCAGCTCCTGCCGTAACCAGAGCGACCCTTCCGGATCAGAATAGCCGAGTCTGCTGTAGCCGTTTCCGTTGATAAGCTGATTACGATATGCTTTCGCCAAATCCCCCAGTGGTGCCAATCGGACATCCGGAAATCCATCATCAAGGTGTAGTGGTTCGGGATATTTGGTAACAGGTCTGTTTGGGTAGTTTAGTTCTTTCAAAGTAAAGCCACTCACTTTTCGGGAGATTAATCCTTCTTCCCTGCCAATGGAAACCGGCTTAATAACGGGAATGTTTTGCGCAACAAAAGTCCCGCTTCCCTGCCGGCCTTCCAGCCATCCCTGTGAGAGTAACTCATCATATGCTTCGGTTACCGTCTTCCGGTGAACGCCAAGCTCTTTGGCCATCACCCTGGAACTTGGTAACTGAAAACCTGCCGACATTACCCCTTTTCGGATAAGCTGTGCCAGTTGATTGGCAATTTGTATGTAGATAGCTTCTGAGTGTGTACGGTCAACGGTAATGAATGATGTTACGGAAAGCATAATTGGACTATTGCAATTTTGAAAATTGGACGGTTACCACAATCCAATCTTAAGGGATATTTGTTAAAAAAACAAGTATCATGAAAAAGCCAGAAGATCATCTCACACCCAGCCGTGCGGCCAAGCGGGCTCACTACCAACCAGACGAAATTTATCCGATATTGGATGAAGCATTGTTCTGTACGATCAGCTATTCGGTCAACAACCAACCATTTTCTATACCGACTTCGTTCGTCCGCTATGCCGACAAAATTTACATTCACGGATCAGTTGGGAGCCATTTTATCAGGGAAATTGAAAAAGGTATTCCGGTTTGTATCACCGTCATGCTTGTTGATGATCTTGTAGTGGCCAAATCTGCATTTAGTCATTCTGTCAACTACAGATCCGTAGTCATTTTTGCAGAAGCAGAGAAAATCGAAGATTATGAAACCAAATATGAGGCATTCAAATGGCTTACGGAAAAAATTGTCCCGAATAGTTGGGATTACCTGAGACCTATGACAGAAAAAGAAGTTCGTAAGACTACGGCGCTTGCTTTTTCTCTTGATAAGGCTTCAGCTAAAATACGCACAGGTATGCCCAATGACGAATTGGAAGACAAAGAGCTTCCAATTTGGTCCGGACTTATACCGCTGCCCGGCGGAAGGCTGGCTCCCATTCCCGACGAGTCGAGTAAGGAATTGCCCCTGCCGCCGCATTTGGCTTAGATATTTTGAAATATTTATATGACGGTCTTAATTACACTGATTTAACCTGAACCTGTGGGTAAATTGTTACTCACAGGGAACATCTTTTGGAGTTCACTTTCAAGCACATTGAGCGTGAGCGTCATTTGCTTTACAACTTCATCCCATTGCAGTTCGCTGCTGCTGAAAGGATCGTAATGCAGATTGATGCGACCTGTTACCTTAAACTGATCATTTTGGAACGGTCTGGAAGCGGTGGTGAGCTTATACTTTCGAAATATATCTACAATCTGATCAGCCGATGTCTTTTCATAGGCTGATATGGTTGAGAAAATGAGAGATCCATTTTTGTAATGGCATATGATGTACTTTTTCATGGCTTTAGTCTGATGATCAGTATCATTAGAAAAAATACTATACCATCCCAAAAAAGTATAGAGTGGGAATCATAGGTGCATAAATCTTATTGTAACCGTTTCATGATGTTTAGCAAAAATGATGTAATATTAGCAGCAATAACCTAATTCAACTACATCTATGACACACAAAATATGCATTGCTCTCCTCCTGTCTTTAGCTTTCTTCAGTTGCCGGGACAAAACAGAAAAAACTAAAGAAATTGCTGTACGCGACACGACCATAACTGTTGAAAATTCTTTTACTGAATTGTTTGTTGATTCTTCTGCGTTGCTGAAATTTCTGGAGACGGTTCCCCACGACGACAGTACAGCCAACCGCATGCGAAGTTTCTATAACCAGCGAAACTTCCAGTTTGCCTGGTTTTTTCCTGATGGCATGGCAGAATTTGTTCCCACTTTCCTGAGTTTACAAAACGACTATATACATTACGCCGGCGACAGTTCGCTGTATAACGCTCCACTTATCTCAGCGGTTGATTCCCTCGCGAAGGTGAAAAAGATTAATCCCAATGACCCGCTGGTTATTAAAACTGAATTACAGTTGACCAGACAATTTCTTCTTTATTCTAACCTGGCCTATTCCGGCGACAGCAAATTGAATACACAGGAACTGGATTGGTTTATTCCGAGACGCAAACTGGACGCTGTATCATTTCTTGACTCATTGGTGAAGAACAAGGGGCAGAATCTGGCTTCTTACGAGCCAGTAAATCGTCAGTATAATTTGCTTAAAAAATACCTGCTGCAGTATTATCAGATTCAGAAGGATTATCCGTGGACTGCGATTGAATCTTCGAAAAAACTCAAAAAAGGAAGTTCTGATACGCTCGTCGGACTTTTGAAGGAACGTCTGGTTTTACTAGGCGACTTGCAGGAAACAGACAGCACAAATGTATTTGACTCTACTTTAACCACTGCAGTAAAGCAGTTTCAGCGTCGTGTCGGCTTAAAACCTTCGGGAGAAACAGGACCGGCATTTTTCAGGGAATTGAGTGTATCCCCCACTGACCGTATTCATCAGATGCTGATTAACATGGAACGGATCAGATGGATGCCAGCCTCCCCGACAACGGATTACCTTCTTGTGAACATCCCCGAGTTTATGCTTCACGTTTATGAAAAAGGAAAACTGTCTTTTGAGATGAATGTGGTTGTCGGCTCTGAAGCGAATAGCACTGTCATATTCTCAGGAACGCTCAATCAGGTTGTTTTTAGTCCCTATTGGAATGTACCGGCAAGTATTCTTAAGAAGGAAATTCTGCCAGGCATCAAACGAAACCCTAATTATCTGGCCAGACATAATATGGAATGGAACGGCGGTTCAGTGAGACAAAAACCGGGTAAATCCAATTCACTGGGACTTGTTAAGTTTCTATTTCCAAACAGCTATAACATTTACCTCCACGACACTCCGTCCAAAAGTTTGTTTGGGGAATCACAAAGGGCTTTCAGCCATGGATGTATTCGTTTATCCGAGCCAAAAAAACTGGCTGAATTCCTGTTGAGAAGAGATAGTACATGGACAAGCGAAAAGATTGGTCAGGCGATGAATGCCGGAAAAGAAAAGTATGTGCGTCTGCGTGGTGAAAATGAAATCCCCGTGTACATCGGTTACTTCACTGCATGGGTTGATTCGGAAGGAAAGCTCAATTTCCGTAAAGATGTATACGGACACGATAAAAAAATGGCGAGACGGTTATTTGGAGAACAGGATCTGGCCAGCGTAGAATAATTTATAAAAACTCGTAGTTTCAGTTTAACACCAACTGAAACTGCGAGATAACAACATGGTTTAATCAACCGTAATCCACTTCTCATCAGCTTCCGACAGGATTGGCAATTGTAGCCGGTAATCTGTTTCAACCTCAAAACTTTCGTCTGTCAATACCAGCGATGCTGCGGTTGCTCCCAATACTTCACTGAATTCATGAAACGCCCTGATGGATCCTTCGAGCCATCTGGAATCATCCTGTGACCGAAAAAATGATTCAACAAGGCAAAAGAATCTGACGCTGTCTCCCGTTCGCCTGTATGCATGGATATGGTAATGATCCTTGCTCCCCCTGTTCTCATAGCATACAATCCTTTTTTCATCCATAGCTGTCAAAAAAAGGCTCTCACACCCATAATTTGTCATTCTTCACTCTATTGGTTAACAACTGATTTACAGTTTAACCTACGACAAAAAAAACCGCACAGATTGGTGCGGTTGGGATATATAGCTATAAGGAATAACTATTCTAATCTTGACTGATCCTCTAAAACTTCTGAAACGGCTGTTTTACTTTCCGGGCTGCTGTCGTCGTCGCCGAGCACCATTCCCCAAGGCTTCAGTCCATCCACACGATCAAAAATAACTTTAATAACAGCTATAACCGGAATCGAAAGAAACATACCGGTAATTCCCCAGATCATCTCACCTAACACCAGTCCGAGCAGAGCTACCAACGTGTTGATCTTCACTTTGGAACCTACAATTTTCGGCATAACGTAATTACTATCCACGAGATGTATCGCAATCACCGCGATTAATACCATCAGAATTTTAGTTGTGGAGGCTGTTGCGAAGGTAATCAGGACAGTTAAAAGTAATGCCGTTACGATTCCGATGTATGGAATGAGATTAAAAATCCCCGTAATCAGTCCTAACAGAAACGCGTATTTTACTCCGATAATCCAAAAGGCTATACAGGATAACAACGTTACAATCAGCATTTGAAGAAACAATCCAACAATATATTTTTTAACGATATACTGAACCTGAGCTACAATATCATAAACTATAACTGCGTGCTGCTCACTGAACAGGGAAACGATAAATCGTAGCAGTAACCTTCTATGAAGCAATATGAAAAATGTATACAGAAATATAAAAAGCAGAAACAGCAATACAGACGAAACGGATAACAGTGTGTGTCCAATCAGAGAAGTTCCGGTATCCAATGCTTTCGTTGCAGAATCACTCAGATAGTTAATCTGTTCGTCAGCATTCACATGAAAGGTGAGTGCAATCCATTTTTGGAGATCCGCCGTTGCAGTAATTACCTGTTGCTTAAAAGCAGGCCAGTCCTGAGCTAATTGGGTTATTTGTGTACCCAAAATAGTAATGATCGCCACAATTCCTAATACAAGAGAAAGAAGCGCAATCATGGACGAAACCGATCTTGGAAACCGGAACTTCCTTTCCATGTAGCCGGCAAAAGGCAATAGTAGCATGGAAAATAATAATGCAAAGATAAGCGGAGCCAGCAGCGTGCGCCCGACGATGGCAATGTAGCAAAGGCATATCAGGCTGATCAGAATGTGTGCAAGCCTGGTATAAAATGGTGTTACTCGAATCATGGGATAACCCGCTGAAATATTTGTTTAGATATGGTTATATACGATAAAATTGTGCCAGATGTTCAATTTAAATAGCGAAGGACAGAAAAAATCTGTCCTTCTGAAAAATCGGTGAACTTTTACGATTCTGTATATACTTTTAGAAACACTTTGTAATTTATGGAAGAGCAAATGCAACGATCTGATTTCCCTTGGCGGTTCCTAATTTTGTACCCCCGCAAGCTATAACGATATATTGCTTTCCATTGATTTGATAGGTTGATGGAGTTGCAAATCCGGCAGCGGGTAATGTGGTCTCCCACAATAGTTTTCCCGAAGCTTTATCAAATGCCCTGAACTTCCCATCCTTTGTAGCAGCTATAAACAGAAGCCCGCTGGCTGTTACTACGGGTCCGCCGTAATTTTCTATTCCGGTATTGTGAACTCCCTTCGCTTTCAAAGATTGTTCTTCGCCCAAAGGAATTTTCCAGAGATATTCCCCCGTATTCATATCAATTGCATTTAACGTCCCCCATGGAGGCTGAATAGCAGGGTGACCGTTTGCATCCAGAAACTTGTTGTAGCCTGTACTCTGGAAAGGTACTCTTACTTTTTTGGACGATATCGCAACTTCTCCCGCCTCCTTTTTCTCATCACCAAAAAGGAAGGAAACCAAAGCCTGTTTCTCGTCTGAACTAATCATTGTAAATCCGGGCATCATCCCTTTGCCGGAAGTAATAATCGTGCTCACAAAAGCCTTATCACGACGTACTCCTATGTTCACTAGTGATGGATATCCGCTCTTGGCATTGCCGGCCCTGTTCTGCCCATGACAGGCTGAACAGTAGGTGGTATAGACCTTTTCTCCCTGGCTCATCGCCGACATCTCACTTTCCTTCGGTGTCTCCTTCATGGTTAGTATCCATGGCATTTCATTACTATTCACATAAAGTATTCCTTTTGTGGGGTCCGCCGCCGCTCCGCCCCATTCGGCTCCTCCGTCAAATCCCGGAAGAATAATCGTCCCCTCTTTTGAAGGCGTCGAGAAACGATCCTTCCGGTAAGTTCTGAAGCGTGCCACCAGCGTATCCCGGTCCGGCGCATGAATACTAATATCTTGTTCTGTGAGTTTATAAGATTCTCTTGCAAACGGTTCAGGCTTTTGGGGCACCGGCTGTGTAGGCCAAGGAAACTCACCGGATAAAGTATTGGTCGGGGCACTTACCTCATGAATCGGGAAGAGCGGAGTACCGTTGGTACGATCAAAAATGAAAACATACCCCTGCTTGCTTACTTGCGCTACTGCATCTACCCTGCGACCGTTATGTGTAACAGTGATGAGGTTAGGAGGAGCAGGTAAGTCTCTGTCCCAAAGATCGTGATGCATTGTCTGGAAGTGCCAGATACGTTTACCCGTACGTGCATCCAACGCAAGCAAACAGTTGGCAAACAAATTTTTCCCCTTTCTCAATCCACCAAAAAAATCATATCCTGCAGAGCCAGTGGGTATATAGATGATACCCCGCTTACGGTCAATTGCCATACCTGCCCAGTTATTTCCTCCTCCGGTATAGGTGTTTTTATAGGCATCTTTAGGGAAAGTCTCATAGCCGTATTCACCAGGATACGGAATGGTATGAAAAGTCCAGGCTACTTTTCCTGTAAGCACATTAAAGGCTCTGATATCTCCCGGTGCTGCGTCGGTGTCTTCCGATAGACGAACCGGCATGATGATCAAATCGTTGAAAATAGTTCCCGGTGTATTGGAAACAAGATATTTATCCCTGGCAGTTTCCGGAAGTCCGTCGTGAAGGTCAATACGTCCTTTATCTCCGAAACTTTCAATCGGTTTACCATTCTCAGCATTCAAGGCATACAGGTAAGATCCTATCGAATGAAGAATACGTTTATCACTTCCCTTTTCCCAATAGGCAACACCCCTGCTTGTGTTTGACCCAACAGTAGATTTACTTCCAAACGTCCAGATTTCCTTACCGGTGGCGGCATCCAGTGCAAATGCCCGCACACCAGCGGTTACTCCGTACAATACCTCATTCACAATGATCGGGTTCATCTGCATCTGGCCCGAATCTGGTGCACTGTAAGACCAGACTGGCTGGAGTTTAGTTACATTGTCAGGATTAATCTGGGTCAATGCAGAATAATGATTACGGTCGGGGCCTCCCAGATATTCAGTCCAGTCCGCATGTACTGCATTACCTGCCAACATCGTAAGTTTCCTTGCAGCGATCAGAAACACTCCGGCTGCGGCAACTATCAAAGCAAATCGTAATTTCATCGATTAGTTAAACTTGTTTTCTTCAGTAAGTCCGGTCCATGAATCTGTACGGAAAGGTGCCAGCGGGAAACCTGCAAGATTAAAAATTTGCCCATCCTCGGTAGCGTCGCTCCAGTTATATCTTACTGCGACAGGCTTATTGATCTTAGTGTTAGATATCTCGATTTTACCATTATGGATCAGCGCTTGTGCATAATGAAAAACCTTGTCTTCTCCAGCTATCTCAAAGCCGGTCACATAGCCATAACGATTTTTCACCTGTAAACCGTCATCCGCATATTTCACTGAAATAATGGCTTTACTCCCTTCAGTTTCCATTTTATCGAAGACCGGAGATTCCGGCATGTTGGGCATACCATAATCCTTATTCAATGCCTTGGCTGCAAGCCGTTTGCCAACATCTTGTTTATTAGTCGGATGAATGTCTTTTGGATTACCTATATCCGTGGTAACCACCATTCCGGTGCCCGGCAATGCTAACGTCATGTTTTGTGCTTCACGCAGTTCCGCCCATGTACTTCCTTCGTTACTGTTGACATCCCTGCCAAAACTTGATAGCTGCACCCAGTAAAAGGAAAACGGATCTTGCCACAACTTTCTCCAGTTATCAATCAGCAACGGGAACGCTCTCCGGTATTGATAAGCTCTTCCGGCATTGCTCTCACCCTGGTACCATAGCGTACCCCGGATGGCAAACGGCACAAGCGGTGCTATCATTGCGTTGTAAATGGTAGTGCCCACATTATTCATCAGATGCGCATATTCATGCTTACCTGCAAATGATGGCATAAGTTTCCAATCGCTTGCGAGACTCACCTTTTGTTGACCCGCTTCTACATACATATCCGAATTGCTGCCCATAAGTCCCGGACCGAACCAGGACGTGCTAAGAACTTTACCCACTTTAATGACAAGCTGATTATCTCCTACTTTCCAGGTATTTACAGGCAGAGCTATTTTACGGGAACCTTTAACAGCATCCGAGCTTACTAACCTGCCATTAATGTAAACTTCTACCTTATTATCATTTTCGGCGAGCGAAAGTGTGGTAGGTTTTTCATTCATTTCATCCGGTAATACTACTGTTTTGGCCATGAATCCATCACCACGAAATCCCATGAGCCCTTTCCAGTCCCATTGTCCAACGGGATCCGGAGCAGATTGCCATTTACTGAAATCAGCAGATCCACTGATGTATTTGCTTTCATCTGATTCTAAAGGAGTGTAATCTGAACTTTTGAAAAGTTGCGTTCGCAACTTCCGGTCCATAATCAGGTCTGCCTGCTCCCACGTCTGAGGCAAGTTTTGTGCGTAATCTCTGAATTCATCACTTCCGGCCATCGCTTCTTTGCTGATCCAGCCCTCAATCTGAGATCCTCCCCACGAAGAGTGTAGTATCCCGATTGGTACCTTCAATTTTTGATATAATTCACGGGCAAAAAAGAATCCCACGGCTGTAAAGTCACCAACTGTTTCAGAAGATGCCTGCTTCCATTTTCCTGATTTGAGGTCCTTTTCGGTTGCCAGAGTCACAACGTGCTCCACCTTAAAATGTCTTATTTGAGGAAAATCTGCGTTTTTACGTTCAGTCTCATAATTATCGGCTCTGGAAACCGGCCATTCCATGTTAGACTGCCCTGAGCATAACCATACTTCACCGATTAATACATCCTGAACCTTAGCAATTCCCGATTTTGCGTTGACCGAAATGGTATGTGGACCACCTGCTTTCAACGGTTTAAATCGTACTACCCATTTCCCGTCACCAGCTGCTTTAACAGTCTGATTTTGGCCTGCCAGTGTAATTGTTACCTTTTCGCCAGGCTTGGCCCAGCCCCACACCGGAATGGGTTTTTCTCTCTGTAAAACCACATGATCAGAAAAAATACGGGCCAGACTGACCTGTGCAAACGATGCACCCGGAATAAAAAAAAATAGAAGGAGAAGAGTACGAACCATCGTGAATATTTTATGTATTCCTTTATATAGACATGACACGCACGTTTCTACTATACGAACAGACAAATTATGTGACTTAAGGTACAACTGATCATAAAAAATAGCTACCCCTACAAAGAAAGATGCTCCGGCGACAAGTCACCGGAGCATTTCCAAATCCATACCGTTTTAAATCATTTTCTCTGAATCGAACCCGTAATAGTATGCCCGGATACATCCTTCCAGTTATAAACCATTTCTGAACCTTTGGTCTGTAAAAATCGCTTTCTGTATTTCGAATGAACAAAGGAAGATTGCTTAACGCCGTTAACTTCAAATTCCGAATCGGTAAGTCTGTAGCTAAGCCCGTCCTTGCCAGTGATGATTCCATCTTTTTTCAGTTCTGAAATAAACTCCTGCTGAAGTTTTTCAAACTTTGTCCTGAGTTCTTCTGAACGTACGCGTTCCACCTCAGCATGTGCTCTGAGCACTTCTGCTTCCCTCTTTAACACAAGCGACTGCTTTCTCAGCTCTTCGCTGTTCTTCCGCAATTCCTCGGTGTCTATTCGGGCCAGTTCTTTTGCTTCTGCCGCCAGTACTTGTGATTCACGTACAAGAGCTTTTGTTGTCTCACCATGAATACCTGCCAGTTCTTTCGCTTCGGCAGCAATAATTTGTGCTTCACGCGCCAGTGCCTTCATCTCGTTTTTATCGAGGTAAGCCATTTCCTTTGCATTCAAAGAATGGACCCGCATTAATTCAGCCTCTTTTTTAAGTTCAATAGCTTCTTTTCTTAGTTGCTCAGCTTCCAGTCTCAGTTCGTCAGATTGCTCTCTAAGTTCCTGTGCCTGTTCTTCTTGTTCCCTGAGCTCCTTCAATACAGGTTCAAGCTCAGCCTGATACGACGGGATTTGATCTGACGTAATGACCTTTCCATTGATTGTAAGTCCGGTGATTTCGCCATCAATTTCTGTAATCTCATACCTTTTTTTATCTCTTGTAATATGATAAGTGGATATATCTTCCCCAGAACCAGCAACACCAGGTGCTGGCGGTACTGGTAAAGTATCAGAAAACGGTGCCGGTGGGGTTGGTGGCGCAGGTGGAGCTATGGGAGCAACTACATTCACAGGCGGCGGCGGAGGAGGAGCTGGAATTTCCTGTTTTTGAAATGCTGCCAAAAGCGCAGCTCCGCTTAAAAGACTAACCGTTACAAATAATTTTTCCATGGCATCTAAAGGTTTATTGTAGTTATGAATGATACGTTTGATTCGGGACAGCAAATGATTACGCTTGCCTGCAAACGCAACCAACTGAACAGAATCATTTAATTTGTATTCCTGGTAAACTACAAGTGCATTGACAAAAACTTTCTTATCCGAAACTGCTGATATGGCGAGGTCGTCACAACAGTGTTCCCTTTCCTGGCGGATCAGATAAGAAACCCACAAAAGACCGGGATTGAAGAAATATATACTTTCTGCAAAATTCTGGATCAGATTGACCAGAAAATCCTGCCGTCTGGCATGTGCCAGCTCGTGAAGCAGAATAGCTTCAATCTCAGCCTGTGGTAATTGAATGAAGAATCCGGCGGGTACAATAATCATGGGCTTCAGTACGCCCGTAACTATAGGAGTTACAATCCGCTCTGATTGCCGAAGCATCACCGCTCCTTTGAATTTCAACAAAGAAGCCAGCTGTACGACCCTGTTTTCCCATTGTCTGTCTACCGGTGTTGAATGCGATGTGCGCAGACGATGTATACGAGCGAGACCTGTGCATGTTTTTAAACTTTTACCCAGAAAAATCAAAAACCAGATGCCCACAATGATCGTCGCATTTTCCGAAGCAACGGCAAGGACCTTTGTCAGAAAACCCGTGGAGATATTCTCAACACCAACCTGATGGAATCGAATTTGTTGCGGGATGCCTGCTGAAATCGTTGCACTTGAATGGATTACCTTTCCACCGTTGTACTGCATAAAAAACGTAACACAGTTAGCGAGAACAAAGCAAAGCATCAGCCCTGAAAGGATGTTATAGCGAATGGCTGGCCTCACATTTCGTGTAGAAAGCAGTAAGATCCCAGCCAAAACTGCCAGAATAATTCCTTGCCATAACGAGTGAATGAGCGTCCAGCTGAAGGCCTGAATGAAGTCAGAATTCCATGCAAACAGATTGATATTTTTCATAATCATGGCTAATAGATCTTAAAGTACTTTAATCAATCCAGCTTATTCAGAAATTCCTTTATTTCATCCAGCTCTTCTCTGCTGGTTTTCTTATTACCAAAAAGTTGCATCACAAGACTGCTCGCCGATCCGTTGTACATCGAATCTACGAAACGTTCCAGTAATTTCGTTTTGGTCTTTTGCTCAGCTTCCGCAGGACTATACACATGCTTCATGCTGCTTTCATCCCTTGTAACAATTCCCTTCTCGGCCATAATCTGCATCAGCTTCAAAGTTGACGAATACTGCACCGCCCTTTTTTCTTCGTTCAATTTGTCATTTACAAACCGGACTGTCGACGGCCCGTTTTGCCAAAGCACCTGTAATATTTCCAGTTCTGATTTTGTAGGTTCCATACGTATGTATTCTGATATCGATCCAAAGGTAGGAAATATTTCGTACGAACAAATATTTAGGATTTATTTTAGTATAAATTATTTAAAATAATCTTTGAGTAACCACACCTCATTTTGGTAAACGACTGATTATAAACAAAAAAAACTGCTGCATGTCTGGTTTATCCACCACGCAACAGTTTCGTTAAAGTTGTTTAATTAAATTAATCCCTGTGTTTCAATACATATCTCCCCTGTGCTTTGCCGTCCAGCAACTCCTGCAATTTATCCTGCAAATCTTCAGGATGAATAACTTTAACAAGATCGCTGAGTTGTTGAGGTTTCCAGTTGTTGGCCAATTGCTCCCAAACCTTTAACCGTAAAGACATGGCAACCTCCGCCGAGTCTATACCATGAAGAGTTATCCCTCTCAGAATGAATGGAAAAACAGAAGTATTTAATGAAGCCGATGCCACATTGCCACAGCTCGTCACTACGCCACCAGGCATTACTGACTTTAATATACCGGAAAGGATCGCCCCTCCGACATTGTCTATACCTGCGGAAAAATCCGCTCCTGACAGCGGTTTAGTATCGTATTGATCTACAAAATGGTTCCTGTCAATGATTCGGGTAGCGCCAGCCACATCTGTAAGAAAGGAATTTGACGTTTTGCCTGAAACCGCCGCAACCTGATAACCGATTGTACTTAATATTGCAATGGCCGTGCTCCCCACACCTCCGGTAGCTCCACTCACCACAACCGTTCCGGACCCGGGCAGAATACCTGCATTCACAATCTTCTCTATAGAAAGACCGGCGGTAAATCCGGCAGTGCCAAAACTCATAGCTTCTAACAGCGTTAGGTTTTCGGGCAAAGGTACTATCCATGACGCAGGCACGCTGATGTATTCACCAAAACCACCCCAGGTATTCATGCCAAGGTCGTAGCCTGTGACCAGCACCTTGTCTCCGTTTTTGAAGGATATATTTGTTGAGCTCTCGACGATTCCTGCAGCATCAATGCCAGGAACATGGGGAAATTTCCGTGTCACACCTTTATTCCCGGATGCGGACAAGGCATCCTTGTAATTCAACGACGAATATTGAACCCTGATCAGAACCTCATTTTCAGGTAGATTATTTAAAAACAGAGTTTTAATTTCTGATTTAAAACCCTGATCTGTGTTTGTCACATACAATGCATTGAAACTTTTATTCATAGCCAGACACGGTTTGTTGAAAATCACAAAATCTTACTTACCAATTCATAACAACAGAACCAGAGGGAATTGATTCCGCATCAGAAAATGCTCTTAAATATTCCTGTTTATAGGAGTCGGCCTCCTTTTTTTGTGCCTGCAGGCTCTTATACAATCCCAGGTTAGACCATCCGTTACCCGGATTTTTGGCAAGATCCTGCCGAAACACTGCTTCAGCCGTTTCATACTCCTTTAATTTAAGTAACTGAGCACCCAAATATTGTCGTACTGGAAGAGGCCAGTCGTTTGGCTCGGTGTAGATCAGCTTATCTTCAGTAACAATGGCTTTTCCCAGAGCCAGGTTACTTTCAAAGTATTTTTTACCATTAAACAAAATTGCTGAATTGAGTATTTGTTCCGGTATTTCTACTATATCAACTGGTGCGTTAAATGGAACGCGACTTTTAATTAAACTTTTATCGTTCATTTTTGATCTCAATTGGCTTAATTGCTCCTTTGCTGCTCTAGAATTGCCTTTGTTGACATGAGCCATACCTTTAGCAAAATTCTGAATCAGTCCTGCATAGATCCAATCTTTCTCAATCACAGTAGTATCATTCAAAATCTCATCCCACTTTCCAAGGCGGACATTTGTAAGAACGGGCAACATAAAAAGATATTGGTCATACGTAGCCTGTGCAGATGGGGCAACACTCTGACGTGCCTTCAATGCGCTGTTCATCGCAGTCGTATACATGCCTCCACTTAGCGCGCAGTAGGTTTGTACGGCAAAGTAATGTGACGAATGCCTGTTGAGATTCAGATTTTCGGCCAGGTTCTTATAGACCAACAGATTATCATCCGCCAGGTTATTGACCCTTACTCCCTTTGTATACAGACCGTTGCGTTGGTATTCATGACTAGCCATATGAACCATATGCGGCACGCCTGGAAGTAATTTCGCGAGCGCATCGGCATTGGGTAGTGCTACCTGAGGATGATCCGATGCCTCAGTGAGGTGAATGTGATAGTGCAGGGCGGCAGGATGTTCGGGGTTCTCTTTCAAAACCTGTTCGCAAATGGCGACGACTTCCGGCGTCCAGGCTTTGGCATTTCCGGATTGATCCCAAAAATCCCAGGCATGCATGAGCATAATTGCATCAACATATAAAATTCGTATGTCCTGATCGCCCGGATACAATTCAATCAGCTCTTTTAGTTTTTTTGCGTAAGCGTCTTCTGACGTTTTCAACTCTCCGCCGCCCAGTTCAGGATTGTATCTGATATTCATGGCCGCAATCAGATGTTTTTCCTTTTCAGATGCGCCGGTGCTGTATTGATTCATGCGTGCCAAAACTTCACCTATAGAAGCAGGTTTGGTGTAGGTATGCGCCGCATTGTAGTAAGGGCCGAGCGTCAGCGCTTCTCCCCAGTATGCCATTGCAAGTGACGGATCCAGCCGCGCAGCTTCTTTGAATGAAGCAGTCGCCTCTTTCATATGGTAGCTGTAATACATACTCAGCCCCTGATTGAAATAGTATTGTGCGCTATCCACCTGAGTTGAAACTGCATACTCATAATTTCCCCATCCCGGCAGCACGCCGATATATTTACCATTAAAAGCAGGAACCACTTCTCCCGCTGCCGCAGGACCGCACATCGTGATAGCCGTTGCTACATCATTAGCATTTGATTTGGCAATCTTGTTTGAAAAAATATAAAATCCCGAAGCAGTTAAGCTAAGAGAAGCAGTTAGTAAGAGGTATTTCATAGAGTTGAAAGTTTCAAATGTGCCTAAGTCATTTGCAACGCAGAGCATGACCCGATTTCAAGTTAACAAATGGTGCAGTTATATCACATCCATTTTGCCATTATTTAATGCCTGTAGGATCAAATCACTGTTATGTTATCTGCTATCAATTGAATCTTACAAATTTTCTTTCTTTTTTTATTGTTACGTTCATCAATATTCTCTAGTCCCATGACCTATATTAAGATCATTTTTGTACTGATCATTGCATTACTCGACCGTTGCGGCATTATCAGGCGACCTGCCCCTTTACCAGAGAAGGAAGTTGTGTATAAGGCTCCTGAGATAAATCCGGAAGGTACCTGGCGGCTCAGCGATATGAATGGTGAATTACCCGAAGAAAATCCATTAAGCGCTGCAACGCTATACTCTTTCTTCCCCGACAGTACTTTTTCGGAAGTAAAGAGTAGTGGGGAGTTTGCAGCCGGCGCATGGAGCTATAACAAGGTCGATAGCAGTCTGACCATTAAAAAAGAAAAAATAACCCTTACTTATCATGTGTGGGCAGGTCGTGATGGTGATGGTGTTAAAGTACTGATGTTAACCCAACCAGATAACAGTTCGCTGGAGCTTGGAGCTTTTGGAAAGAAACTGGATGTATACAAAGAAGATCCATTTTACCCTGCAAACAACACCTGGAGAAACAGGCCTGCCAAAGCGGAATGCAAACAGGAAGTTCTGAGCCGGCTACGGGGATATCTATTGCACAGCGCTTATTTATTCAAAGCTGCCGATACACGTAAGCAATCCATTATTTCCTGGGAATTCTCCAAAGGCATACTGAAAATATACCGGAGCGGAATAGGTGTGGTAAAACAGAAGTCCGTTCCCGGAGAATGGATAAGCTACTTCCATTCCGAAGAAGATGCATTACTTGCACATACAATTCTGGAAGACTTCTTCATGACAACCACTTACAAAGGTGAGGCTACGGGCAATTGGGTTAAAGACGATTACGATATCCTGATAAGTACTTATGAAAGATTAAAAACCAGAAATCTGGCTTCTATAAAAACGGGTACAAAAAAAGAGAGCAGATAAATATCCGCTCTCTTTAACCAATCTCATTCTCAATCCAAAACCCCGCCTAACCTGGGGTTTAATTTCTTGCTTCTCAAACTTACTTTTTGAAAGTAAGCTCTACGATAGCTGCTTTCTGATTTGCATTGTATTTGTTGTTGATCTCAGTTGTATTTTTTGCAACCTGTGGTGCAGGTGTTTCAAGAGCTGGTACGTTTGCAGGTAGTGTGTTAACTACTACAGCTGTTTTTGCTTTTTCATCAGCAGCATTAGCAAAAGTAACTACTGTCATTGCCATTAGGGCAGCCGCGAATATATTTTTTGTATTTTTCATCGTTCCTATAATTGTTGTGTATCTCGTTGTCTTTCTTTCTAATTGTGATACAAAGATAATACAATATTTTGAATGAAAGCATAATACAATGGAAGAAACAGAATTATATTCTGAACTTTACATCATTATACCAGATGTGAGTGTTTTAAAAAATATAACTATTCAAATATCAGAAAGTTAAAATCTGAAAATTCCGGTACTTTTAAGCCTAAGCTTATTTTGAACCTTGCCTAATACGATTTTACTTGTATTTCAGCGTATGTAACTGCATATTGAAAATGTGCTACAGTCAGCCTAAAACCAAATATTATTCGGAGTGGATTTTACCAATGGCAGATTTCTCCAGAATTTGGTTGCCTGACATTATTACAGCCGAAAAAAAATTTAAATTATTTTTTATTTTTTTTCTAAAACCTCACCATAGCTCTGTATTTCAAGGATTGTGAATCTTATTTCTATGATTAAAAAGGCTATACTCTCTATCGTGCGAGGCGAGAAAATCAATTTAATTGTTAAACTTTGCTTCCCATTTTACCAATAGGACATCAGATAGTCCTGAGTTCACGCACATGAAAGTTTGTATAGCTGAAAAACCCAGTGTAGCCAAAGATATAGCTGCCGTGCTGGGAGCCAGCCAGAGGAAGGACGGATACTTCGAGGGTAATGGGTACCAGGTTACCTGGACCTTCGGGCACTTTTGTACGCTGAAGGAGCCTCATGACTATACCGACAGGTGGAAGTCCTGGCGACTGGAAGATCTGCCCATGATTCCGTCCAGCTTCGGTATTAAGCTGATTGACAATGCAGGCGCCCTCAAACAATTCGGTGTAATTGAAAATCTGGTGCGCGACTCTGAGCAGGTGATTAATTGTGGTGATGCCGGCCAGGAAGGTGAACTGATTCAGCGTTGGGTTTTGCTAAAAGCCAAAAACAAGGCTCCCGTCAAAAGACTATGGATTTCTTCTCTTACTGAACAGGCAATCAAAGAAGGATTTAACAAGTTGCGCGAAAGTGAGCAATACGATAATTTATATGCTGCCGGTAGCGCGCGAGCAATAGGTGATTGGCTGCTGGGCATGAATGCAACCCGGCTGTTCACCAAAAAATTCGGGCAGGGAAAAGTTGTACTGTCTATCGGTCGCGTGCAAACCCCTACCCTTGCACTGATCGTCCAGCGACAGAAAGAGATTAATGCTTTCGTTGTCGAGGAATATTTTGAGCTTAAAACCCTTTACCGGGAAACAGAATTTACCGCAACCATTGATAGAATCAAACTTCAGGAGAAGGCAAATAAAGGCCTGGCTTATCTTCTGGAATTTCCGTTTGAAGTAACCTCATTTGAGAAAAAGGAAGGTAAAGAAGGAAATCCCAAGCTATTCGACCTTACATCGTTGCAGGTGGAATCCAACAAAAAGTACGGATATTCTGCGGAAGAAACGCTGAAGCATATTCAGAACCTGTATGAGAAGAAGTTTGTGACCTACCCCAGAGTAGATACCACCTATCTTTCGGAGGATCTTCATCCCAAGATTGAAGGTATCATGAGAGACCTGACCTATTATAAAGAGTATACAGAAGTATTACTTGCCAATCCGATACCGAAACTAAAGACGGTATTTGATGACAAAAAAGTAACAGATCACCATGCGATTATACCTACTGGTGTGTTGCCGGTTCATGTAAGTCAGGATGAAAAACGGATCTATGATATGATTGTCAGAAGATTTCTTGCTGTATTTTATCCTGAATGTCGTGTCTCAAACACAACCGTGTTGGGAATGGTAGGAAAGGTGGAATTTAAAGCAACAGGGAAACAAATCCTGGATCCTGGTTGGCGTATCGTATATGCCAATGATAAGACTGAAAAGAAAGAAGGTGCTGACGAGGAAAAGGTAATGCCCAACTTTGAAGTCGGGGAAAGTGGTCCGCATGAGCCGTGGGTACATCAGGGAAAAACGTCGCCTCCCAAACCTTATACAGAAGCTACTTTGCTCAGGGCAATGGAAACGGCCGGAAAGCAGGTAGAGGATGAAGAAGTTAGAGAGTTACTGAAAGACAATGGTATTGGCAGACCTTCAACACGTGCCAATATTATTGAAACACTCTTCAAGAGGAAATATATAGAGAAGAAGAAAAAGAACATTTTCGCTACCCAAACGGGAATGGATCTTATTGATACCATCAGCAATGAATTACTCAAAAGCGCGGAGCTTACCGGTGTGTGGGAAAGGAAGCTGAGACTTATTGAGAAAGGTGAATACCAGATGGAAACCTTCAAACAGGAATTGATTCAAATGGTGGTCGACCTGACAAGGGAAGTGAAAATGAACACCGGCAAATCTATAGCCATAACAGAAGACAAACCAGAGGAGCCTGCAGAGAAACCGAAACGGATTGCTAAACCCAAAGAGCCCAAGGGAGATATTTCCATAGAAACACTCACCTGCCCGAAATGTAAACAGCATCTTCTGAAAAAAGGCCGTACCGCCTATGGCTGTGCTAATTTTCAGGAATGCGGCTTTAAAATTCCGTTTGAATTTCTGGGTAAAAAGCTAACAGATAAACACGTGTATGAACTGCTAAGCAAAGGTAAAACGGCAAAAATAAAAGGATTACAAATGCCGGGCAATCCTGAACCTGTGAGTGCCCGGCTGGTGATGAATGGAGACTTCAACTTTGAAGTGGAATAGTCTTCGCGATTACATCGGATTTGGCGGAGTTTCAACTGAGGGAATGCTAAATGTAATTCCCGATATCTCGCAAAGCGCTAAAAACTCTTCCAATGCCGGCAGCTTTTTACCTTCCAGGATCTTCTTAGCATCAGCCTCAGATACTCCGGAATTTTTTAAGGCAGATGACAGATCAATACCTTTTACATCTATTATTTCTTTCATGTCAGCTACAAGCTTTTGAGCCTTTTGCTGATATACCTGCGTTTCCATATGTATTCCTTTTTGTTTTATTCGGTTGAACAGAAAATCATGCCAACAAAATCGAGTAGGAGGAAAATGAAAGTTTTCCTCCTTTCATTTTCCGTCCTCTCACACCACCGTGCGTACGGGCCTCGTA